>NZ_PHQX01000001.1:1398506-2797013 GCF_002803515.1 Stenotrophomonas lactitubi
GTGGAAGCGCAGCAGCATCGACAGCACCGTGCTCTTGCCGGCGCCTGACGGGCCGACCAGAGCGACGGTTTCACCCGGTCGCACGTGCAGGTTGAAATGGTCCAGTGCGGCCTGGTCCGGTCGCTGCGGGTAGTTGAACACCACATCGTCGAAGTGGATTTCGCCACGCAGCGGCTGCGGCAGCGCACGCGGCTTGGCCGGCGCACGGATCTCGATGTCTTCCTGCAGCAGCTCGCCGATGCGGCCCATGCCGCCGGACGCGCGCTGCAGTTCATTCCACACTTCGGCCAGCGCGCCGACCGAACCACCGCCGATCAGTGCGTACAGCACGAACTGGCCCAGCGTACCGGCGCTGAGGCGCCCGTCGATGACGTCGTGTGCGCCCAGCCACAACACACCGACAATCGCGCCGAACACCAGCAGGATGGCGCTGGCGGTGACCAGCGACTGCGCACCGATGCGCCGACGCGCGGCACGGATCGCATCGCCCAGCGCATGGTCGAAACGGCCGCGTTCATAGGGCTCGCGCGCATGCGCCTGCACCGTGCGCACCGCACCCAGCGTTTCGCTGGCCAGGCTGTTGGCATCGGCGATGCGGTCCTGGCTGCTGCGCGCGATGGTGCGCAGCTTGCGCGCGCCGATGATGATCGGCAGCACCGCCAGCGGGATGCCGAGCAGCGACCATGCGGCCAAGCGCGGGCTGGTGACGAACAGCATCGCCAGGCTGCCAACTACGGTGACGCTGCTGCGCAGCGCCACGGACATGGTCGAGCCGACCACGCTGCGCAGCAGTTCGCTGTCGGCGGTCAGGCGCGAAACCAGTTCGCCGCTGCGGCTGCGGTCGTGGAAGCCGGCGCCGAGCTGGATCAGGTGCGCGTACAGGCGGCTGCGCAGATCCGCCACGACCTTTTCGCCGAGCAACGAAACAAAGTAGAAACGCGCGGCCGTCGCCAACGCCAGCACCACCGCGACCAGCATCAGCAGCGCAAAGGCACGGTTGATCTGGCCACCGCTGCTGAAGCCGTGGTCGATCATCTGCTTCACGGCCGGCGGCAGGCTCAGCGTCGCCGCCGAAGAAACGGCCAGGGCCAGCAGCCAGGCGCTGAACAAGCCGCTGTGGCGGCGTACGAACGGCCACAGCGTGCGCAGGCTGCCGAGGCGGCGCAGCGGCGGGGTGGCCGGGTCGGAGGCCGGTGCGTCCTTGTCAGTCATCGAGGGGGTCATCTTGGATACGGATACGATCACGGGTGGCGTCGCGCAGGCGGATTTTCAATGCGTCGACCTGGTCTGCGGGCAATTCCACCCGCAATCTCACGCCATTGGCATCGAATTGTTCATCGCGCTTCTCGGCGGCGTGGGCGGGCAGGGCAGCGTGCAGCGCGCCCAGGTCCTCGAATCCAGCCAGCAGCTGCAGCCGCGCCATCGCCACCAAGGGCAGGCGCGGCGCGGTGCGCAGGCATTCGGCAGCGGCGCCGCCGTACGCACGGACCAGGCCGCCGGCACCCAGCTTGATGCCCCCGAACCAGCGGGTGACCACCACCATCACTCGGTCGAATCCCTGGCCATCAATGGCTGCCAGGATCGGCCGGCCAGCGGTGCCGGCCGGTTCGCCATCGTCGCTGGAGCGATAGTCCTGGCCGTGCCGGTAGGCCCAGCAGTTGTGGGTCGCATCGGCCACGGCCACCTCCTGCAGAAATGCCAGCGCAGCAGACGCACCCTCGATCGGCGCGGCATGCGCGATGAAGCGGCTGTGCTTGACGTCCAGGGTGTGGCTGACCGGTTGGGCGAGGGTATCGGGCATTCCCTTCATTCTACGGGCTTGCCGCCGACGTGCTTCAGTCGTCCAGCAATGGCCGCACATCCTTTGGCAGGCGCGCCTCTGGATAGGTCTGCAGGTAACGCTCCAGGCTCGCCCGGGCCAGGTCGCGCTGGCCGGCATCGCGACGCTCGCGGATCTTCTGCAGCCATTGCCGGCGGGGCAGCCCGGCGTCGGCCTGCACTTCAGCCTGCACGGCCTCCGCGCTGAGGCCGGCATCGCTGGCGCGGCGCATGACGCCAGGTGCGGTTCTGCCGGCCGCGTCCTGCTTGGACGCAGTGAGCGTGATGCGGTCTTCGGCCGTGGCCTGTGCGGAGGACATTGATTCCGCCGTCGCCGCAGTGGCCTTGCGCGCCCTCATCGCGGCGGCAGGAGCCGCAGGCGCGGCGGCCGGCGCAGGCGCCGAATAGGCTTCCGGTGCGGGCGGCGCTGCCGCAGGCATCGCAGGCGCGGCAAAGGCCGTGTCGGCTGCGGGCGCAGGTGGCGGTGCCGGCGCCATCATCGGGGCAGGCAACTGCCGCGGTGTCACGGGCGCAGGTTTCGGCACGTCTGCGATGGCCGCTGCCGGAGCAGGTGCTGCCTCAGCGGCCGCAGGTGCTGCTGTCGGTGCAGGTGCCGGTTCGGTGGCTGCGACATCGGCGGCCGCGCTGTCGTAGGACATGCCTTCGGCGTTCGCATCGGCCGCCATTTCCTGTGCAGCCGGCGCGGTGGCAACTGCCTCCGCAGGGGCCGACGGCGGCTCTGGACGCATCTGCCAGGCGATGCCAACGGCGAACACCGTCGATGCGGCCACGCCGAAGACGGCCGGCCAGCGGCGGCGCGGGCGCAGCGTGCGCGGTGCCGCCGGCAGCGGAGTCGCCTCAGAGGCCGGCGCCTCCACGGCCGCACGCGCAGCGGCCAGGATCGCCGCGTCGAGCGCCGGCGGAGGGCCCTGTTCGGCGCGTCGCCCAAGCAGGCGTGCCAGCTCGCGTTCTTCCGGGGTCAGGGGATCATCTCGGTTCATGCGTTCAGTCCCGCACGCAGCTTGTCCATCGCATAGCGCAGCCGCGATTTCACGGTTTCCCGGCCAACGCCGGTGATCTGGCCGATCTCCTCCAGGCTCAGTTCCTGTTCCAGCCGCAACTGCAGCACTTCACGCTGTTCTGCGGGCAGCTCTTCCATCGCCAGTTGGATGCGGCGACGTTGTTCGAATTCGGACAGTTCCGCTTCCGGGGTCTGCCCATCCTCCAGCGCGGCCAGGCGCAGATCGGCATCGGCCGGTGCAGCAGGGCGATGGCGGGCGGCACGCCAGTGGTCGTTCAGGCGGTTGTGGGCAATGCGGAACAGCCAGGTGCTGAAGGCCGCGTCGGCCTGCCAGCCGGCCCGTGCGCTGATCACCCGTTGCCAGACATCCTGGAACATCTCCTCGGCCAGCGCGGTGTCGCGCAGCTGCCGCAGCAGGAAGCCGAACAGGCGCTTGCGATGACGTGCATACAGGCTTTCGAACGCGTGCACGTCACCGGCGGCCCAGGCCAGCATCAAGGCTTCATCGGTTGGCAGGGCGCTGGCATCCACGCCGTACAGGGTAAGCCCTGCAGGCGGTGGCGCATAGCCGGCGATGGCGTGGGACAGGGCGACGGTCACGGCGGGAATCAGGAGAGGATCGACAGGAAAAACGCCCGACGGCACGTTTCGGGGTTACCGGGCTTCCATTGCCCCCCGGGTGGCGCGTTATGCTCGGTAATTCAGGGGAGGCGGCGCTCAGGCGGCGCCAAGAGAACGTCATTTGTCCACCGAAGCCGACCGCGCGCTGGAAGCGTCACACAACGAGCCTGTGCTGAGCGCGGCGCTGGTGCGCGCGCTGCATGCGCTGCTGCCGGAAACGGCGGTCGTGCGCGTCGGTTGGGACGATCCGCAGCTCGGCAGCGGGCAGGGCGGTTGGCCGATCGGTGGCGGCGGCGAGGACGTCTGGCAGCCCTTGGCCGACCATGCCGAAGGCCGTCATGGCTGGGAGTACGACGGCGCCCGCTTGTTGCTGTCGGTGCGCGGGGCGACACCCTCTCCGGCCTGGTGGGGGCTGGCCCGGCAGGCGATGGAGCTGGCCTTGCAGCGCGACCGCCAGGCGGGTCAGATCAAGGCGCTGGAACAGGCCGAGCGGTTGCAGCAGGCCTTGTTCCAGATTGCCGACCTGGCCGGTGCCGACCTGGAAATGGGCGAGATGCTGCGCCACGTGCATGGCGTGCTGGGCACGCTGATGTATGCGCAGAACTGCTACATCGTCGAGTATGACGATGCCCGCCGGCAGATCCGCTTCCTGTACTTCGCCGACCAGGTCGATGACTTCGTTGCCGATCCTGCACAGAGCTACGACATCGACCAGATGCCGCGCAGCCTGACCGTGGCGTTGCTGCGGCATGGCCGGCCGCTGAGCGGGCCTTCGCGCGAACTGCTGGCGCGGGTAGACCAGGAGCACGACCCGCAGCGCGGCCCCGAAAGCCTGGACTGGCTGGGCGTGCCGATGCTGCGCGATGGCCGCGTGTGTGGTGCGATCGTGGTGCAGAGTTACGAGCACGCCGACCGCTACGGCGAAGCCGAACGGGCGCTGCTGGGTTTTGTCGCCCAGCACGTGCAGACCGCCATGGATCGTCGCCAGGCGCAGGTGCGGCTGGAGCAGCAGGTGGAACGGCGCACGCAGGAGCTGCAGCGCGCCAATCTCAGCCTGCAGGATGAAGTGGCCGAGCGCCGTCGTGCAGAGCAGCTGCAGACCGCGCTGTACAACATTGCCGAGATGGCGATGTCGGCCGACAGCCTGGCGCAGTTCTACGGGCAGGTCCACGGCGTGGTCGGGCGCTTGCTGGATGCGCGCAACTTCTACATCGCGCTGGTCAATGCCGAGGGAGATGGGCTGGATTTCGTCTATTCGGTAGACGAGCACAACGCGAGTCGTGCACCGCGCGCGTTCAGCCGAGGGTTGACCGAATATGTGGTCCGCCATCGGCGACCCCTGCTGGCCTCGCGTGCACAGATCGATGCGCTGCTGGAAACCGGCGAGGTGCGCGAATCCGGCGCACGTTCGCAGTGCTGGCTCGGCGTGCCGCTGCTGCGCGACGACGAAGTGGTCGGCGCGATCGTGGTGCAGAGCTACACCGAGCAGATCGCCTTCAGTGTGCATGACCAGCGCCTGCTGATTTTCGTCGCACAGAACATCGGCACCGGTCTTGCGCGCCAGCGCGACCAGCAGCGCCTGCGCTCGGCGCATGCCGAGCTGGAAAAACGGGTGGAAGAGCGCACCCGCGAACTGGGCGAGGTCAACGAAAAGCTGCTGGGCCAGATCGGCGAACGCCTGCGCGCCGAGCAGCGCCTCACCCACCAGGCCATGCACGACGCGTTGACCGGGCTGCCCAATCGCCTGCACCTGCTGGACAGGCTGCAGGATGCGCTCGCGCTGGCCCGGCGCGAAGGCGGCCCGGTGTTCGCGGTGCTGTTCCTGGACCTTGACCGCTTCAAGCTGGTCAACGACAGCATCGGCCACGCCGCCGGCGATCGCATGCTGGTGGAAGTGGCCAAGCGCATCGTATCGATGGCGGGTGACAACGACGTGGTTGCGCGCTTGGGCGGCGATGAGTTCGCCGTGCTGCTGCAATGCCCGGACGGGCTGGCGCAGGCGCTGGATTTCGGCCAGCGGTTGTTGTTGGCACTGCAGGAGTCGATGTGGATCGCCGGTCGGGAGCTGTTTCCCTCCGGCAGCCTGGGCATCGCCCTGTGGAACCCGCGTTATCGCACCGGTGAAGAACTGCTGCGCGACGCCGATGCGGCGATGTACCGGGCCAAGGCGCAGGGCCACGACCGCTGCTCGATCTTCGACGAGGAGATGCGCGAGCAGGCGCTGCGCAGTCTGGATCTTGAGGCTGACCTGCGGCGCGCGATCAACAACCGTGATTTCGTGCCGTTCTACCAGCCGATCGTGCGCCTGTCCGATGGCGAAGTGGTTGGCCACGAGGCCCTGCTGCGCTGGAAGCATGAGCGCCGCGGCCTGCTGCTGCCGGGCGCGTTCCTGGAACTGGGCGAGGAAAGTGGCCTGATCGAACAGGTCGACTGGCTGATTTACGAGCAGGTCATTGCCGGCCTCGCCGACGGCGGACGTGGCTATGTTTCAGTCAACGTGTCGCCACGGCATTTCCGCTCCGCCGAGTTCAGCGGACGGCTGTATGGATTGCTGGAGGCGTGCAACGCGGACCCACAGCGGCTGCGCCTGGAAATCACCGAGGTCGCGCTGCTCGACGATGGTCCGCATACGCTGCACATCCTCAAGGGCCTGCGCGAACGCGGCATCCAGGTGCAGCTGGACGATTTCGGTACCGGCTTCTCGGCGCTGTCCTACCTGCACCGCTTCCCGATCAGCACGTTGAAGATCGACCAGAGCTTCATTGCCGGCCTGCACGGGCCGGAGGCGCAGAGCACGCGCGCGCTGGTGGAGGGCGTGCTGTCACTGGCACGCACGCTGGGCATCGAGACAATTGGCGAAGGCATCGAGACCGAGGCGCAGCGTGACACGCTGTTTGAGCTCGGCTGCGACTACGGCCAGGGTTACCTGCTGGGCCGGCCGGCACCGTGGACGCGCGCGGCGGCCTGAGCCACCGCGCACGCAGTCTTCAACGCAACGCCGCGCGGCGCTTCTCGTCGATCCACTTCGAGGCCTGGGCCGGCTGGTAGTTCTTCATCCAGGCCAGCATCTCTTCGATGTCCGAGCCGTACCACAGGTCCTGGCGCTGCTCGGGGTGCAGGAAGCGCTCTTCCACCATGCGATCGATCATGCCGATCAGCGGTGCGTAGAAGCCGTCCACGTCGAGGAACGCGCAGGGCTTGTTGCCGATGCCGAGCTGGCGCCAGGTCAGCATCTCGAAGATCTCTTCCATGGTGCCGAAGCCGCCGGGCAGGGCGACGAAGCCATCGGAAAGATCGAACATGCGCGACTTGCGCTCATGCATCGAACCGACGATCTCCAGTTCGGTCAGGCCGCGATGGGCCACTTCCCAGTCGGCCAGCTGGCGCGGAATCACGCCGGTGACCTCACCGCCGGCGGCGAGCACGGCATTGGCCACGGTGCCCATCAGGCCGACATTGCCGCCGCCGTACACCAGGCGCATGCCGTCGCGGGCGATGCGATCGCCCAGCGCAATGGCGCGTTCGGTGTAGACCGGCTTGCTGCCAGCGTTGGAACCGCAGTACACACAGATCGACTTCATGGATCTTCCTGTCTTGGCCGGAAACGAAAACGCCCCGCGGTCGACCAGTGAAGCCGGTCGCAGGGCGGGGTGTCCGGGCAATTATGAGGCCTTACCGATGTTCTCTGTAGCGCCGGGCCATGCCCGGCGGCATTTCGTTCAGATCACCGCCAGCCCGTCGGCCTTCAGCCGGGCAGTGCCCGGCTCTACGAGGGTCTGCGGTTACGCAGCGGCAGCCTGCTCGCGGCGGGGCCCTTCACGCAGCGCGCGGCCCACCATGCCCACCAGCAGGTCCAGCTCGCTGCTGTCCATGCCGAAGTGCGGGGTGAAGCGCAGCGAGTTCTCGCCGCCGTGGATCACGTTGATGCCGTGCTGGCGCAGCCATTCCTCGGTGGAATTGGCGCCATAGCACTTGAACTGCGGGGCCAGCTCGCAGGAGAACAGCAGGCCGGTGCCCTGCACCTTGGTGATCAGGCCGCCCAGCTCGTTCTTCAGCTGCTCCAGCTTGCGCACGGCCTCAGCGCCGCGCTCGGAGATCGCCGCGCGGACCTGCGGGGTCAGCTGGGCCAAGGTGGCGCAGGCCACGTCCAGCGCACGCGGGTTGCTGGTCATGGTGTTGCCGTAGATGCCCTTGCGGTACAGCTGCGCGGCGTGCTCGGTCACCGCCAGCACCGACAGCGGGTACTGCGCGGCGTTGAGCGCCTTGGAATAGGTTTCCATGTCCGGCGCATCCAGGCCTTCGAAGCCCGGATAGTCGACCACCGACAGCACGCCATGGGCGCGCAGGCCGGCCTGGATCGAGTCCAGCAGCAGCAGGCTGCCGTGGGCGCGGGTCAGTTCGCGGGCCAACGCATAGAACGCAGGCGGCACGGAGCGGCCCGGGTCGCCTTCGCCCATCACCGGCTCCAGGAACACCGCTTCGATGAACCAGTTGTTCTGCGCGGCATCCTCGAACACCTTGCGCAGCCCGGCCTCGTCGTACGGGGCGACGGTGATCACCGACTCCTCGCCACGGTAGCTGGCCAGGTGCTGCATGTAGGTCTTGCGGCTGGAATCGGAATACAGCGCCGGGCGGTCGGTACGGCCGTGGAAGCTGCCCTTGATGACCACCCGCTTGATCGCCGCACCGGCATGGCGCGCGCCCGGGTCGGTCTGCAGCTTGGCGTTGACGTCGGCGATGCGCGCGGCCAGGCCAACCGCTTCGGAGCCGGAATTCAGGCACATGAAGCGTGTGAACGGACAGCCGCCACGACGGTGGCCGATCTCGGCCCGCAGCGCGGTGATGAAGCGCTGCTGGGACAGGCTGGGGGTCATGATGTTGGCCATCACCTGCGGCCGTGACATCGCCTCCATGACCGCATCGGGGGTATGGCCGAAGCCGAGCATGCCGTAGCCACCGGCGTCATACAGCACCGCGCCCTTCAGGGTGACCACCCACGGGCCGCGTGCGGCCAGCGCCACGTACGGGGTCACCGCATCATCGGCGTAGAAATTGACGAAGCCGTCCTGCATGGCATCGATCTGCGCCTGCTCATCCTGTGCCAGCAGCGGCCCCAGCTCGCCCTGCACGCGCGCGAATTCGGCAGCAGCGGCATCGACTGCGGCAACCAGTTGCGGATGGTTGGCGGCGAGGGCGGTCAGGGTTGCGTCATCCAGGCCGTTGGTGAGGCGGGTGCCGGGCTGGGCGCGGAGGGGGGCGAGGCGTTCGATGAAGCTCATTGCAGATCTCCTGAAACGTTGGGTCGCACGGGCCTTCAAAAGCAAAACGCGCGTCTTTACGCGCGCTTGGGGCGGGCTCGTGCAGCGGACTTCCTCGTCGATGCTAGCACTTGTTTTTTTGCGCGATAACCCCGCAAAAGACTGCTGCATAGCAGCATTTTGCGCGACGTTCGAGGTCCGCTGCGCAGGCTCGCAGACGCTGGACGTACAATGCGCGCCATTGTCGACCTGTTGCCGTCCACTGCCTTGAAGAAGTCCGATTTCCATTACGACCTGCCGGCCGAACTGATCGCCCAGGCACCCTTGGCCGAACGCTCGGCGAGCCGTCTGCTGCTGGTGCCGCCGGCTCCGGCTGCCTTCACCGATCTACAGGTGCGCGACCTGCCGTCGCTGCTGCAGCCGGGCGACCTGCTGGTGTTCAACGACACCCGGGTGATCCCGGCGCGCCTGTTCGGGCAGAAGGCCAGCGGTGGCCGCGTGGAGATCCTGATCGAGCGCTTGCTCGGCGGCCAGCAGGCGAGGGCCCAGGTGGGTGCCAGCAAGTCGCCGAAGCCCGGTAGCCGGATCGCGTTGGACCCGGGTGGTGAAGCCGAGGTGCTCGGGCGCGATGGCGAGTTCTACGTGCTGCAGTTCCATGTGCCGGAATCGCTGGAACAGTGGCTGCTGCACGCTGGCCGGCTGCCGTTGCCGCCTTACATCCAGCGCGAGCCGGGCGTGGACGATCGCGAGCGCTACCAGACCGTGTTCGCCCGCGAAGTGGGCGCGGTGGCGGCGCCGACCGCCGGCCTGCACTTCGATGAGGCGCTGCTGGCGGCACTGAAGGACAAGGGCGTGGATTTCGGCCACGTCACCCTGCACGTGGGCGCAGGCACCTTCCAGCCGGTGCGCGCCGACGACCTGAAGGACCACGTGATGCACCGCGAGTGGCTGAACGTGGGTGCAGAGCTGGTGCAGCAGGTGCGCCGCACGCGTGCGGCCGGTGGCCGGGTGATCGGCGTGGGCACGACCGTGGTGCGCGCGCTGGAAAGCGCGATGCGCGATGGCGAACTGCTGCCGTTCGCCGGCGAAACGCAGATATTCATCACCCCGGGCTACCGGATCCGCAGCGTCGACGCGATGGTCACCAACTTCCACCTGCCCGAAAGCACGCTGCTGATGATGATCTCGGCCTTCGCCGGCAAGGAGCGGGTGTTCGAGGCCTACCAGCACGCGATCGAGCAGCGCTACCGCTTCTTCAGCTACGGCGACGCGATGCTGCTGTTCCCGCAGGCGGGGTAGGGCTGAGGTGGGTAGCGCCGGGCCATGCCCGGCGGGGCGGAGTTGCGGGTCATCTGCCGGGCATGGCCCGGCGCTACCGGAGCAGGAAAGGCGGTTTTGGGAGAGAATAGGCGACTATTTGCCCGAACGACCGCTCCATGTCCCGATTGCAGTTCCAGCTCCAGACCCGTGATGGCCGCGCCCGCCGTGGCCGCCTGACCTTCCCGCGTGGCACGGTGGAAACGCCGGCCTTCATGCCGGTGGGGACCTATGGCTCGGTCAAGGGCATCCTGCCGGACCACGTGCGGGCGCTGGGTGCCGAGATCATCCTCGGCAACACCTTCCACCTGTACCTGCGCCCGGGCCTGGACGTCATCGCCGACCATGGCGGCCTGCACGGCTTCTGCCGCTGGGATGGCCCGATCCTGACCGACTCCGGCGGCTTCCAGGTGTTCTCGCTGGCCCACCGCCGCAAGATCACCGAGCAGGGCGTGACCTTCGCCTCGCCGACCGACGGTGCCCGGGTGTTCCTCGGCCCGGAAGAGAGCATGAAGATCCAAAAGGTGCTCGATTCGGACGTGGTGATGATTTTCGACGAGTGCACGCCGTACCCGGCCACCGAGGACGTCGCCCGCCGCTCGATGGAGCTGAGCCTGCGCTGGGCCCAGCGCAGCCGCAACGCGCATGACGAGCTCGGCAATGACGCGGCCCTGTTCGGCATTGTCCAGGGCGGGGTGCACACCGATCTGCGCAGCCGTTCGGCCGAGGCCCTGCAGGGGATCGGCTTCGACGGCTATGCCATCGGCGGCCTGGCCGTGGGTGAGCCGGAAGACGAGCGCAACGCCATGCTCGACCATCTGGACCCCGAGCTGCCCGCCGACCGGCCGCGCTACCTGATGGGCGTGGGCCGCCCCGAGGACCTGGTCGAGGGTGTCGCACGTGGCGTGGACATGTTCGATTGCGTGATGCCGACCCGGAATGCGCGCAACGGCCACTATTTCACCTCGTTCGGCACCGTTCGCATCCGCAATTCACAGTACGCGCGGGACATGGACCCGATCGAGCCGGGCTGTGGCTGCGTGGCCTGCGCCGGCGGCTATACCCGCTCGTACCTGCGTCATCTGGACCGCTGCAACGAGATGCTGGCGCCGATGCTGGGCACCCAGCACAACCTCTTCTATTACGAAAAACTGATGGCTGACATCCGCGCGGCCATCGAGGCGGGAACCTTCCTGGCCTTCCGCGAGTCCTTCTACGCAGCACGCGGGGCGGTGGCGCCGCCCCTGTAAACCCGCAGCACCCCCTGCCAAACGGCCCAAGGACGAATGCCCGGGGCCGTGGCATACTTCAAGGCTGACCCAGATCCGCGGTCGACACCTCGTGCCCGTGAAACGGCCGAAGCGCCGCCCAACCAAAGGACCAACGATGAACCTGCTTGCCTTCCTGATTCCCGCCGCCCACGCCCAGGCCGCTGGCGGCCAACCGCAGGGCATGGGCCTGACCACGCTGCTGTTCCCGATCATCCTGATCGCCATCATGTACTTCCTGATGATCCGCCCGCAGATGAAGCGGCAGAAGGAGCACAAGTCCATGCTTGAGAAGATCAAGCGCGGCGACGAAGTGCTGACCAACGGCGGCATCGCCGGCAAGGTCACCGATATCGGCGACAACTTCGTCACCGTCGAAGTGGCCGAGAACGTGCGCATCCGCGTGCAGAAGGGCGCTGTCGGCAGCGTGCTGCCGACCGGCACCCTGGATTCGGCCAAGTAAGCCACTCCCTTTCTGAAGCACAACCGCGGCGCCGGGGATGGCGCCGCGCGGGACCCAAGCAATGCTCGAATTTCCACGCTGGAAGTACGTCGTCATCGTGATCGTACTGGCGCTCAGCGCGCTGTACGCACTGCCCAACATCTACCAGAAGGACCCGGCCATCCAGATCACCGCCAACCGTGGCGGCCAGGTCGACGATGCGCTGCGTGACCGTGTGCTGGCCGACCTGAAGAAGGCCGGTGTCACCACGCTCGGCGCAGAGAAGGAAGGGGACAGCCTGATCGTCCGCCTGTCGGACCTGAAGTCGCAGTCCGCTGCCAGCGATGCGCTGCGTGACAGCGTGGGCGAGAACTACACGGTGGCCCTGAACCTGGCCTCGACCGTGCCGGATTGGCTGGCCAAGCTCGGCGGTCGCCCGATGGTGCTGGGCCTGGATCTGCAGGGCGGCGTGCACTTCGTGCTGCAGGTCGACCAGAAGGCCGCGCTGGACAAGCGCCTGGATGCCTACACCGAAGACGTGCGCAGCACCCTGCGTGATGCGCGCATCGCCTACCAGTCGGTGGAGCGTCGTGCCGACAACACCATCGTCGCCAACCTGAGCCCGTCGGCCGGCGAAGATGCCGGTACCCGTGCCCGTGCCGCGCTGGCCAAGGCGCAGCCGACGCTCGGCTACGACGTCAGCGGCAACCGCATCACGGTCTCCATTCCGGAAGCCGAGATCGCGCAGATCGCCAACGGCGCCATCGAGCAGAACATCAACACCCTGCGCAACCGCGTGAACCAGCTCGGCGTGTCCGAGCCGATCATCCAGCGCCAGGGCGCCGACCGCGTGGTGGTGCAGCTGCCGGGCGTGCAGGACACGGCCGAAGCCAAGCGCATGATCGGTGCCACCGCCACCCTGGAATATCGGGCGGTTGTGGATGGCAACGCGCAGGATGCCATCGCGTCGGGTCGTATCCCGCCGGAAGCCAAGGTCTACCAGCGTCGTGACAACGGCGGCCCGGTGCTGCTGAACAAGCGCGTGATCGTCACCGGTGACCAGATGGTGGCCGCGCAGGCGGTGACCGACTCCACCAGTGGCACCCCGGCAGTCAGCGTGACGCTGAACAACGTCGGTGGCCAGCGCATGTTCGACTTCACCAGTGCCAACGTGAACAAGCCGATGGCGGTGGTGTACACCGAGCGCGTGCCGACCGTGACCGTCGTCGACGGCCAGGAAGTGCGTGGCTTCAAGGTCAACGAGGAAGTGATCTCGGTGGCCAACATCAACGGCGTGTTCGGCAAGAACTTCCAGACCACCGGTCTGCAGAAGAAGGAAGCCGAAGACCTGGCCAAGCTGCTGAAGTCGGGCTCGCTGGCTGCGCCGATGGACTTCGTCGAAGAGCGCGTGGTCGGCCCGAGCCTGGGTGCGGAGAACGTCAAGAACGGCATCACCGCGGTGGTTTACGCGTTCATGTTCACGCTGGTGTTCTTCACCATCTACTACCGCATGTTCGGCCTGATCACCTCGGTCGCGATGCTGTTCAACCTGCTGATCGTGGTGGCGGTGATGTCGCTGTTCGGCGCAACCATGACCTTGCCGGGCTTTGCCGGTCTGGCGTTGTCGGTCGGTCTGTCGGTCGACGCCAACGTGCTGATCAACGAACGTATCCGTGAAGAGCTGCGTGCCGGAGTGCCGGGCAAGACCGCGATCGTGACCGGTTACGAGCGCGCTTCGGGCACCATCCTCGACGCCAACCTGACCGGCCTGATCGTCGGTGTGGCGCTGTTCGCATTCGGTACCGGTCCGCTGAAGGGCTTCGCGCTGACCATGATCATCGGTATTTTCGCTTCCATGTTCACCGCGATCACCGTATCGCGTGCACTGGCGACGCTGATCTACGGCCGTCGCAAGAAGCTCCAGAACGTGGCCATCTGACGGGACGACACGCACATGAAACTGTTTCCGCTGCACATCCTCCCGAACGATACCAAGATCGACTTCATGCGCTGGCGCCATGTCGCGATGGTCGTCACGATCATCGTGTTCCTGGCATCGATCGGCATCATCGGCTTCAAGGGCTTCAACTACGCTCTGGACTTCACCGGCGGCACCCTGATCGAAGCCCGCTTCGAACACGCGGTGGACGTCGAGGATGTCCGCAGCAAGCTTGAGCAGAACGGCTTCGACGGCGCCCAGGTACAGAGCGTCGGTGGCAACACCGACCTGCTGATCCGCCTGGCCCCGCACGGTGAACATGCTCCGGGTACCGGTGGCGCCTCTGCCGAGGACAAGGCCACTGCTGCGGCCGTGGTCAAGGCGGTTTCTTCGGCGGACAACCAGGCCACTGTGCTGCGCAACGAGTTCGTTGGTCCGCAGATCGGCAAGGACCTGGCGATGAATGGCCTGTACGCCACCATCTTCATGCTGGCCGGCTTCCTGATCTACATCGCGGTGCGCTTCGAATGGAAGTTCGCGGTTACCGCCAGCATCGTGGCCATGTTCGACCTGATCGTGACGGTGGCCTACGTGTCGCTGCTCGGCCGTGAGTTCGACCTGACCGTGCTGGCCGGCCTGCTGTCGGTGATGGGTTTTGCGATCAACGACATCATCGTGGTGTTCGACCGTGTCCGCGAGAACTTCCGCAGCCTGCGCGTGGAGCCGATGGAAGTGCTGAACCGTTCGATCAACCAGACGCTGTCGCGTACGGTGATCACCGCGGTGATGTTCTTCCTGTCCGCGCTGGCCCTGTACATGTACGGCGGCAGCTCGATGGAAGGTCTGGCCGAGACGCACATGATCGGTGCGGTGATCGTGGTGCTGTCCTCGATCCTGGTCGCGGTGCCGATGCTGACCGTGGGTGCCCTGCGCGTGACCAAGCAGGATCTGCTGCCCAAGGCCAAGGACATCGAAGCCCTGGAGCGTCGTCCGTAAGCCTCTGCTGCACGCAGTACACAGAGAACCCCGCGCAAGCGGGGTTTTTTGTTGGCAGGGCTTGCAGCCCTGCACCTGCTGAGGCAACAGCAACAGCAACGGCAACAGCGGGTTATCCGTGGGATGGCGGGGCGGTGTCGGATTGCGGGGACGCCGCAAGTACGTCCCTGTAGGCTTGGCAGCCGCATCCATGCGGCTGACACCCCGCAATCCGACACCGCCCCACCTCTGACAGATCCCCACGGCTGTGGGTAGGTGTCGACCTGGGTCGACACATCTGTCAGATATCGAAACAATTCTGGGGTCAGATCCGTTTTCCTTCGGAAAACGGATCTGACCCCAGCATGGATGCCGCGGCCAAGCCTACAGGGACGTATTTACGGCGTCCCCCGCAACCGGACCCACCCCGCCATCCCTCAGTACCCCAGCTTTTGACGTTGCTTCGGCCGTTGTCGTTGCCTCTGCAGGTGCAGGGTGCAACCCTGCAGAACACCACCACCCTACGGCAGCGTCGGTTGTGCAATCGGCCCCTGCGCACTACGATCCTGCGGTTCGCGCGCACACGCGTGCCCGTATTCCTGCTGAGCGCCCTGTGCGCCGCATCTGCCAACCCGAGGTCTTCATGGTCATCAAACCGCGCGTCCGCGGCTTCATCTGCGTCACCACCCACCCGACCGGCTGCGACGCCGCCGTCAAGCAGCAGATCGACTACATCCGTGCGCGCCCGCCGATCCAGAACGGCCCCAAGCGCGTGCTGGTGATCGGCGCCTCGACCGGCTACGGCCTGGCCGCGCGCATCACCGCCGCCTTCGGCAGTGGCGCCGCAACCCTGGGTATCTTCTTCGAGCGTCCGGGCAGTGAAACCAAGCCGGGTACGGCGGGCTGGTACAACTCGGCGGCGTTCCACAAGTACGCCGACGAAGCAGGCCTGTATGCCAAGAGCATCAACGGCGATGCGTTCTCCGACGAGGTGAAGGCGAAGACCATCGAGATGATCAAAGCCGATCTCGGCCAGGTCGATCAGGTGGTCTACAGCCTGGCTGCGCCGCGCCGCAAGCACCCCAAGACCGGTGAGATCATCAGCTCCACGCTGAAGCCGATCGGCGAGCCGATCACCCTGCGTGGTCTGGATACCGACAAGGAAGTGCTGACCGAAACCCACCTGCAGCCGGCGACTCCGGAAGAAATCGCCGGCACCGTCGCGGTGATGGGCGGTGAGGACTGGCAGATGTGGATCGACGCGCTGGCCGATGCCGGCGTGCTGGCCAATGGTTGCACCACCACGGCCTTCACCTACGTGGGCGAAGAGATCACCCAGGCGATCTACTGGAATGGCTCCATCGGTGCCGCCAAGAAGGATCTGGACGACAAGGTGCTGGGCCTGCGCGAGAAGCTGGCCAGGATCGGCGGCGATGCGCGCGTGTCGGTGCTGAAGGCAGTGGTGACCCAGGCCAGCTCGGCCATTCCGACCATGCCGCTGTACCTGTCGCTGCTGTTCAAGGTGATGAAGGAGAAGGGCACCCACGAAGGCTGCATCGAGCAGCTCGACGTGCTGTACGACATTCTGTACGGCGCCAAGGCCGATGGCGTTGCGGTCGATCGCCTGCGCCACGATCTGGTCGACGGCGATGGCCACACCGTCGCGCTGATCGATGAAGAAGGTCGCCTGCGCGCCGACTACAAGGAAATGACGGCCGACGTGCAGGGTGAGGTGCTGGCGCTGTGGCCGCAGGTGACCAACGAGAACCTGTACGAGATCAGCGATCTGGCCGGCTACAAGGCTGATTTTCTGCGTCTGTTCGGTTTCGGTGTCGAAGGCGTCGACTACGAAGCCGACGTCAACCCGGACGTGAAGATCGACAATCTGGTCGATCTGACCTGATGGAAAAAGGCCGGCGCAAGCCGGCCTTCTTGATTATGTAGAGCCGAGCCATGCTCGGCTGCTCTTCGCTTGGACCCTGCAGCCGAGCATGGCTCGGCTCTACAGAGAGGCATCAACCGAACTCGAAGTTCATCGCCGGCGCTGCAGGGCCGACGAAATCGCCCTGCACGTAATCCACGCCGGCACTGAACAGCAGTGTCATCGAGTTGGCGTCGCTGACGAACTCGGCCATGGTGCGGATGCCGGCTTCCTGTGCGCGTGCGGTGATCTGGCTGACCCGGTCGATGTTCTCGCGGGTGGCGGCCAGGTCGCTGGTGAAGCCGCGATCAAGCTTGAGGAACTGCGGCTGGAAGTGGGCCAGCAGCTGGAACGAATCCAGGCCCGAGCCGAACTGCTCAAGGCCGATCCGGCAGCCGAGCGGCGCCACTTCCGCCAGGAACTGCTGGGCGCTGCGCAGGTGCGTGAACACCTTTGACTCCGGCGCATGCAGCCACAGGCGTTCGCCCGGTACGCCGTGTGCCTGCAATTGCTGGCGCAGCGTGGCGATCATCTTCGGATCGTCGAACGATTCCGGCGTGACCTTCACCAGCATCTGCGTCGGATGACCCTCGCGCGCACGCGCGCCCAGTACCGCGATCGCCTGCGAGACGACCCAGCGGTTGATGTCCGCCAGCAGGCCGTGTTCTTCGGCGATGCCGAGGAAGGCGGTCGGGCTCAGCAGCTCTCCGTTGTGTTCCAGCCGCAGGTAGGCTTCATACAGCTCCAGCGACTCGCCCTGCAGGTTCAGCACCGGCTGGTAATGCAGCTGGAAGCCATCGCCTGCCAAGGCCTCGCGGATACGCGCGACCCAGCGCTGCACGCGCTCTTCTTCCACGCGATCGACAGCGGCCGGGTCGAAGATGCGACAGGTATTGCCGAGCGCGGCAGCGGCCTGCGTACATTCACTGGCGCGCGCCAGCACCTGGCCGATGCTGGCGATCTTCTCGCCCACCTGCACCCCGCCAATGCTGACGGTCACCGTGGCCGAGCGCGCACCGATGCTGAAGACGTGCGCGGCGTAGGCTTCACGGATGCGCTCGGCCAGTGCCACGGTCTGTGCATAGGGGCCGGACTGCAGCACGGCGAAACTGTGTTCGCCGAAACGGGCCAGCTGCGCATCCTCGCCAACGACCTCGGCCAGCAAGGCGGCGAGGGCGCCGATCAGGGCGTCGGCCGAGGCCAGTCCGATATCCGGGATCAGACGTGCGTAATGATCCGGTTCGACCATCAGCAGGCCGAACTGCCCCTCGCTGCGCCCCGCCTGTGCAACCGCGTCCTCGACCTGCAGCATGAAGGTCGGGCGGTTGAGCAGGCCGGTGACCTGGTCGCGCTGGCGCAGGTCTTCGACCTCGCGTGCCAGCTCCGGGTCGAATTCCATGCGCCGGCGGAACACCACCTGCAGGCAGGATTCTCCCTCGTAGGTGGCTGCGGTGAACTCCATCGTCGCCGGGAAGGCGTTGCCGTCCTGGTGGCGGGCGTCGAGCTGGTACTGCGGTGGCGGCGCGTCGCCGCGGCTGAGTGACTTCAGCAGCTGCTTGAAATCATCCACGTGCTGGGCGGCGACCATGTCCAGCAGCGAGATGCCTTCGACCTCCTCGAAATCCTCGTAACCGAACATTTCCAGGTAGGCATCATTGGCACGGATGTGCATGCCTTCGTGGACATAGGCAATCGGTTCACGCGACGAGGCGATCAGCGCGTCGCAGCGACGCTCGGTCTCGCGCATCTGCGCTTCGATCCGGCGCAGGCCGCGGCGGGCCTGCAGGTCGACCCACTGGTCGCGGATCACCGCCAGCAGGTGTTCGGCGCGCTGGCGCAGGGCGAGGGCGCGAACGCCGTTGCTGCTGGCCTGTACCAGTTCGTCCTCGTCGATGCGCTCGGCCAGCAGCACCAGCGGGATGTCCTTGCCGCTGGCGGCGATGTGCTGGGCCACCAGTGGCAGCGGGATGCTCTGCGAAGGCGCAGCCAGCACCAGGTCGATCGCCTGGCTGGCCAGTACCTGCGACAGCTCGGCCGAGTCCTGCGGGCGCCATGGGCGCACGGCGATGCCGCTGTTGCGCAGGGTGCTGACGATGGCTTCGGCGTTCTCGCCGCTGTCATCGACGATCAGCAGGCGGATGGTGATGTCGTTCGCGTTCTGCATGCACTGCTCCCCAATCTGCAAATCTAGATACACGATGCGTGGCGGCGCGTCCATGCGCGCAACGCTTGCGTGCCCGGAACGGCGATGCGGTTCACACCACGCAGCCGGCCGCGTGCCCGCTGGCCCAGGCCCACTGGAAGTTGTAGCCGCCCAGCCAGCCGGTCACGTCCAGCACCTCGCCGACGAAATGCAGGCCGGGCACCCGCTTGGATTCCAGCGTCGACGAAGAGACCTCGTTGGTATCGACACCGCCCAGGGTAACTTCGGCGGTGCGGTAGCCCTCGGTGCCGCTGGCCACCAGCGGGAATGCTGAAAGCACCTGCGCTGCCTTGCGCAGGTCCGGCTCGTCCAGCTGACGTACCGGGCGGTCAGGCAGCCAGTGCTCGCACAGGCGCTGCGCCAGTCGTTTGGGCAGCACATCGCCCAGCACTGTACGCAGTTCCGCGGCGGGGCGTTCGCGCTTCATCTGGCGCAGCCATCCGGCGGCATCCTGGCCGGGCAGCAGATCCAGCGACAGCGCGTCACCGGGTTGCCAGAACGAGGAAATCTGCAGGATGGCCGGGCCACTGACGCCACGATGGGTCAGCAGCATGAAGTTGCGGAAGCTGGTGCCGTTGCAGCTCGCCTCGACCGGCAGGGCGACGCCGCTGAGCTCGGCCAGGCGCTCCTGGTGGGTGCCGCTGAGTGTCAACGGCACCAGGCCGGCGCGCGTCGGCAGCAACTGGTGGCCGAACTGGCGCGCGATCTCATAGCCGAACCCGGTTGCACCGAGGCTGGGAATGGACAGGCCGCCGGTGGCGACCACCAGCGAGGCGCAATGGAACAGGCCGTGCGTGGTGTGCACGCGGAAGCCGTCAGTGCCGTGCTCGATGCGCTCCACGCTGCACTGCGTGCGGATCTGCACGCCGGCCTGCTGGCACTTGTCCACCAGCATCTTCACGATCTGCTTGGACGAGACATCGCAGAACAGCTGGCCCAGCTCTTTTTCGTGATAGGCGATGCCGTGGCGCTCGACCATCTCGATGAAGTGGTAGGGCGAGTAACGCGCCAGCGCCGACTTGCAGAAATGCGGATTGGCCGACAGGAAGTTGGCCGGGGTGGTGCCGGTGTTGGTGAAGTTGCAGCGACCACCGCCGGACATCAGGATCTTCTTGCCGATCTTGTTGGCGTGGTCGATCACCTGCACATGCCGGCCGCGCTGGCCCGCCGTGATCGCGGTCATCAGCCCGGCTGCGCCGGCACCGATCACCAGCACGTCGCAGCGGATCGTGCTCATGCCTTGGCGCGCTTGCGCCAGTTGGGGATCACGTCCAGCTGCATCTGATCGTTGAGCAGCTGCACTTCGGCGTCCTGGATCAGCACGCTCCAGCGCATCGCACGCTGGATCTGCTGGCCCCACAGGTCGACGAATCCGCCGTCCAGGTCAACCACCGACAGGTTGTCGAAGCGGGCCAGGCCCTTGCCCTGTTTCTGCCACCAGATGTCCGACGCATTGCCACCGTAGTTGACCACCTGCACCTGTCGGCTGCGGTTGCTGGCCTTGCGGATGCGCGACTCGTCAGGATGGCCGAGGTCGATCCACTGCAGGATGTCGCCGGTGTAGTCGTGTTCCCACAGGTCGGGCTCATCGTCGGTACTCAGGCCGCGGCCGAACTCCAGGCGGTCGCCAGCGTTCAGCGCGAAGGCGAGCAGGCGCACCATCAGGCGTTCGTCGGTTTCAGACGGATGCTGGGCCAGGGTCAGGTTGTGGGTCGCGTAGTAGCCGCGATCCATGTCGCTGATCTGCAGTTCGGCCTTGCGGATGGTGGCGGTGAGGGCCATGAAGATCCAGAGGGGTAAAGACCGTCAATGATAGAGGTTTGCCCCGGGGGTGTCCGGTATGGGGGGTGTCGGCAGGGCGTGATCGGTGGCACGCTGGCCGTCCTGATTCTTCCGGCTTGCCCTGTCGTATGTCCCGTTCACGTCCGTGCCGCCTGCAGATCTTCGGCATCGCGACCACGCCATGACCACGCCCAGTCGACTGCAGCTGCCGCCCGGTAACTGGGTTTCCCTGCTGGAGGGGCTGTGCGCGCGCTTCCCGCGCATCGATCGGTTGCAATGGGAGAGTCGCTTCGCGCGAGGCCGGGTGCAGGACGCGCAGGGCAGGGCGCTGGCAGCGGACATGCCGTGGCAGGTGGGGCTGGAGATCCGCTACTTCCGTGAAGTGGCTGACGAGCCGGTGATTCCCGTCGTGGAGACCATCCTGCATCACGACGCGCACCTGCTTGTGGCTGACAAACCGCACTTCCTGCCGACCGCGCCTGCCGGTGCCTTCGTGCGCGAAACCCTGTTGGCGCGCCTGATCGAGCGCACCGGCAACACCGAGCTGGTGCCGTTGCATCGGCTGGACCGGCTGACGGCCGGCCTGGTGTTGTTCTCCACCCGGCCGGAGACGCGCGACGCCTACCAGCGCCTGTTCCGTGAGCGCCGCATCGAGAAGACTTACGAGGCGCTGGCACAGGCCTTGCCCGATCTGCGGTTTCCGCTGGAGCGGCACAGCCGGCTGCAGCCAGGGGAGCCGTTCTTCCGTATGGTCGAAGGTCCCGGCGAACCGAATGCGCGGACCCGTATCGAGGTCATCGATGCGCACGGCCCGGTCTGGCGCTACCGGCTTGTGCCGGAATCCGGACGCAAGCATCAGCTGCGCGTCCATATGGCTGCGCTCGGCGCGCCGATCCTGGGCGACGGGTTCTACCCGCAGCTGCAGGACCGGCCGCAGGGTGAGGGCGAGCCGCCGTTGCAGCTGCTGGCGCAGGCACTGGCCTTTGATGATCCGCTGACGGGCCAGCGGCGCAGCTTCCGCAGTGCGCGCACCTTGAGCGTTTCCGGCTGAGGTACAGCTGGACTCACCTGTTCGGGCGGCGCGCCAGCCAGCGGTCCAGCTCGGCAGCGAACAGCTGGCGGTCGCGCGCGCCCAGAGGAGGCGGTCCGCCGGTCTGCACGCCCGAGCCACGCAGCTCTTCCATGAAATTGCGCATCGACAGCCGCTCGGCCATGTTGTTGGGGGTGTACAGCTGGCCGCGTGGGTTCAGGGCCACCCCCTTCTTCTCCAGCACCAGGGCGGCCAGCGGGATGTCCTGGGTGACCACCAGGTCGCCGGCGGCCACCCGCTCGACAATGGCGCTGTCAGCCACATCCAGTCCCTGCGGCACCTGGATCGAACGCAGCCAGCGCGAGGGTGGGGTGCGGATCCACTGGTTGGCGACCAGGGTCAGTTCCACACCGACCCGTTCAGCGGCGCGGAACAGGATGTCGCGAATGACGACGGGGCAGGCGTCTGCGTCCACCCAGATGCGGGGGAGCAGGGGTTCAGCTCGGGTTTCAGCTTCAGTCATTTACCCAGTGTAGGGTAGGAAAAACCTGAATGGGGGCCCGGGTTTAGCCTCGATCTGGTGCAACCCCTTGCCCTGCCTAGGGACCGGCCATTTGTCGCTGAATATCAAGGCTATCGCTTTTTGCTCAAAACACGCGTATCGTCTGGCCCACTGTGTTTGCTAGGGTCACCGTGAATCGTGGCCTGGTGCAGTTGATCTCACGATCCGCTCATCGATCCGCTTTACCAACGCCTGCAACTCAGTCTCGGCCCCGATACCCGGTGGCTGCGATTTTTTTCAACATGTGTTTCAGGAGTTAGTAAATATGTCTGATCGTCAGACCGGCACTGTCAAGTGGTTCAACGACGCCAAGGGCTTCGGCTTCATCACCCCGGAAAGCGGCCCGGACCTGTTCGTGCATTTCCGCGCGATCCAGGGCACCGGCTTCAAGACCCTGCAGGAAGGCCAGAAGGTTACCTTCGTCGCCGTCCAGGGTCAGAAGGGTATGCAGGCTGACCAGGTGCAGGCGGTCTAATCCGTCTGCTACCGTTTGGTAGCCAGAACGCCGGGAGCGAAAGCTCCCGGCGTTTTTCGTTATGGGCTTCCTGTAGCGTCGAGCCAGGCCCGGCTCTACAAAGGGCATGCACCCGGCACGGTACGATGCAGGCCTCCCCAAGGATCGTCCCCATGCGCATCGTCCATCATCTGGAAAACTCCCGTTCGCTGCGCGTGCTGTGGATGCTGGAGGAGCTGGGGCTGGACTACGAGCTGCGCCGCTACCCGCGCGACCCGAAGACGATGCTGGCGCCGCCGGAACTGCGCCAGGTGCATCCGCTGGGCAAGGCGCCGGTGCTGCAGGATGGCGATCTCATCCTCGCCGAATCCGGCGCCATCCTCGACTACCTGGTTGACCGCTACGACGTGCAGCGGCAGCTGTCGCCGTCGCCGGTGCCGGCCGACGGCAAAGAGCGCATCGACTACCGCTACTGGCTGCACTATGCCGAAGGCTCGGCGATGCCGCCGATGCTGCTGACGCTGGTGATCAGCCGCATCCGCAGCGCGCCGATGCCGTTCTTCGCGCGGCCGATTGCCCGCAGCATCGCCGACAAGGCCGAGCGCGGTTTCGTCGGCCCGCAACGACGCCTGCATCTGGACTGGATGGAACGGCGCCTGGCCGAAAGCCCGTGGTTTGCCGGGGAGCGCTTCACCGCCGCGGACATCCAGATGAGCTTCCCGATCCAGGCAGCGGCCGCACGCGGCGGCGGGCTGGACGACAAGCCGGCATTGCGTGGCTTCCTCAAGCGCATCGGTGAGCGTCCGGCCTACCAGCGTGCCGAGGCGCACGGTGGGGCATTGCAGGCCCTGCGCGGCGATTGAGGACGGCCATCCTCGCCCCCATGCTGTGCTCATGGATACCACAGCTCCCCAGTTCGACAACCGCCTGCTGAATCTGTTGCCGGGCGATCCCGAGTCCGGCCCGCGCCGGCGCGAAGTGCTGGGTGCGGCGTGGTCGCCGGTGATGCCGACGCCTGTTGCAGCGCCGGTGCTGCTGGCGTGGTCGCCGGAGGTTGCCGCGCTGCTCGGGTTCGATCCTGCGCAGGTCGATGATGAAGGCTTCGCCCAGGTGTTCGCTGGCAACGCGCTGTATGCGGGCATGCAGCCGTGGGCGGCCAACTATGGAGGCCATCAGTTCGGGCATTGGGCCGGGCAGTTGGGTGATGGTCGCGCCATCTCGCTGGGCGAGTTGATCGGCGCCGATGGCAGGCACTGGGAACTGCAGTTGAAGGGCGCCGGGCCCACGCCGTACTCGCGCGGCGCCGACGGCCGTGCGGTGCTGCGCTCGTCGATCCGCGAGTTCCTGTGCAGCGAGGCGATGCATCATCTCGGCGTGCCGACTACCCGCGCCCTGTCGCTGGTGGGAACCGGCGAGGACGTAGTGCGCGACATGTTCTATGACGGTCATCCGCGCGCGGAGCCTGGCGCGATCGTCTGCCGGGTATCGCCCTCGTTCCTGCGTTTTGGCTCATTTGAACTGCCCGCTTCACGTGGCGAGACCGCACTGCTGAAGCAGATGGTCGACGCCTGCATCGCCCGCGATTTCCCGGAACTGAAGGGGCAGGGCGAAGCGCTTTATGGCGACTGGTTCGCACAGATCGCCGTGCGTACCGCAGAGATGATCGCGCACTGGATGCGCGTCGGTTTCGTGCATGGGGTGATGAACACCGACAACCTCTCGGTGCTCGGCGTGACCCTGGACTATGGCCCGTATGGCTGGGTCGAGGACTTCGATCCGGACTGGACGCCGAACACCACCGATGCGCAGGGGCGTCGCTATCGTTTCGGCACCCAGCCGCAGGTGGCGTACTGGAACCTCAGCCGTCTGGCACAGGCGCTGTCGCCGTTGTTCGCCGATGTGCAGCCGCTGCAGGCAGGGCTGGCCGCCTACCAGGCGACCTTTGTCGCCTGCACCCGTCGCGATGTGGCGGCCAAGCTGGGTCTGGCAGCGGCCGACGATGCCGATCTGCAGCTCTACCAGCGCTGGCAGCAGCTGATGCAGGACGGTGGCATGGACATGACCCTGGCATGGCGTGCGCTGCTGCGCATCGATGCCAATGCACCCGATGCGGGGGTACTGGCCGAAGTCTTCTACGACCCCGAGCGGCAGCACGCGGTGCAGGAACCTCTGCAGCAGTGGCTGCAGGATTACGCGGCCCGACTGCGTGCCGATCCACTGTCGGCACCAGAGCGGTTCGCGAAGATGGGCGCAGCCAATCCGCTGTATGTGCTGCGCAACTGGTTGGCACAGGAAGCAATCGACCGCGCCGAGCAGGGCGACCTGGGCGGTGTGCACGCCCTGCAGGACGTACTGCGTGATCCGTACACCGAACGCCCGCGGCTGGAGCATTACGCCGGCAAGCGCCCAGCGTGGGCAGACAATCGCGCAGGCTGTTCGATGCTGTCCTGCAGTTCCTGAGGGTGGGTTTTGGCAGGGCTGCGCCCTGCACCTGCAGAGGCCAGGTCAACAGCCAGAGCAAAAGCTGGATTCCGTGGTTTGGCGGGGCGGTGTCGGAGTGCGGGGGCGCCGCAAGTACGTCCTTGTAGGCTTGGCAGCCGCTTGCTCGTGTGCGCGCTCCTGCGCACACGGCAAGACCGGGGTTGGGCAGGACGCCCCGCACTCCGACACCGCCCCACCTCCGACAGATTCCCGCTGCTGTGGGTAGGTGTCGACCTTGGTCGACACGGTAGATCCACGCCATGCGTGGATGCTCTTCGTTCAATTCTCGAAATATTCGATTTCGATAGAGATTCATCCACGCATGGCGTGGATCTACTGGCTACCGGCAAACTGTCGAAGGCGGGGCACTGTGGGTTTGCGGGGTGTGAGCCGCATGGATGCGGCGACCAAGCCTCCATGGACGGATTCACGGCGCCCCCGCAGACCCACAGTGCCCCGCCATCCCACGGAATGCACGCCGTTGCTGTTGCTTCGGCTGTTGCTGCTGCCTCTGCAGGTGCCGGGTGCAGCCCGGCCGAACCGCTCAACAGGCAGCCGGCGCCCGGAACAGGTACCCTATGCCGCCATCAGACAACCGAATCGCCATGACCGACGCCATCGTCGCTCCGCAGTGGGCCTCGCGCCTGCGCGACATCGCCGACTTCCCCAAGCCGGGCATCCTGTTCAAGGACATCATGCCGCTGCTCGCCCACAGCGAGGACTTCCGTGGCGCGATCGCAGCGATGGCCGATCGCTGGCGCGGGCAGAAGCTGGACGCGGTGGTCGGCATCGAATCGCGTGGCTTCATTCTGGGCGCGGCCATGTCGCTGGAACTGGGCGTCGGCTTCGTGCCGGTGCGCAAGCCGGGCAAGCTGCCGGGCAAGGTGCTGCGCGAGGAATACACCCTGGAATACCGCAGCGACTGCATCGAAGTGCATGCCGACGCGCTGCCCGCAGGTGCGCGCGTAGCGATCATCGATGACGTGCTGGCAACCGGCGGCACGCTGGTTGCTGCGTTGTCGCTGGTGCGCCGCCTGGGCGTGGAAGTAGTCGGCGCCGGCGTGCTGGTCGAGCTGGACGGCCTGGGTGGCCGTGGCCGCTGGGAAGCGGATCTGCCGCTGCACACCGAACTGGTGTTCTGATTCCGGTAGCTGCCAACCTTGGTTGGCACCGCGTGGATGGGCCAACCAAGGTTGGCCACTACCAGGTCAAGTCGCTGCCAACCGTGATTGGCAGCGCTCCTTCAATCACATCATCCGCACGCGGAACCGTCGGCCCTTGATCTTGCCGGCTTCCAGCTTCGCCACCGCCTTGTTGACCTGCTCGCGGGCGATAGCCACATAGGAGCGGGTCGGGAAGATCGCGATCTTGCCGATGAACTTGGCCGACAGGCCGGCGTCGCCGGTGAGTGCGCCGAGGATGTCGCCCGCGCGCAGCTTGTCGGTCTTGCCGCCATCGATACGCAGGGTGCGCATCGCCGCCTGCGGCAGCTCGGCCGGGCGCGACGTCGCCAGCGGCGTTTTCTGCCAATCCAGCGGCTCGCCGCGCTGCGCTTCGATGGCGTCGGCGCGGTTCTTTTCGCGGCCTGCCACAAGGCTGATCGCCAGGCCACTGGCGCCGGCACGACCAGTACGGCCGACACGGTGCTGGTAACTCTCGACGTCGGTCGGCAGCTCGTAGTTGATCACTGCTGCCAGCTCTTCCACATCCAGCCCGCGTGCGGCGACGTCGCTGGCAACCAGCACGTTGCAGCTGCGGTTGGCCAGGCGCAGCAGCACTTCCTCACGGTCGCGCTGCTCCATGTCGCCATGCAGGGCGAGCGCGGAGAAGCCGAACTGCTGCAGCGAGTTGGCCACTTCGTCCACGTCCTTGCGGGTGTTGCAGAACACCACGGCCGATTCAGGCGTGTACTTCAGCAGCAGGCCGGCCAGTGCCTTCTGCCGGTGCGCCGGTTCGACCTCGCAGAACAGATGACGGATGGCCGGCGCCTGATCAGCGCCTTCCACGGTCACTTCCACCGCATCGCGCAGCAGGTCGCGGGCCATGGCGCGAATGGTGTCGGGGAAAGTGGCCGAGAACAGCAGGCTCTGGCGATCGCGGTGGGTACGGCCGGCGATCTCACGGATCGGCTCTTCGAAACCCATGTCGAGCATGCGGTCGGCTTCATCCAGCACCAGCGTACGCACGGCGCCCAGATTCAGTGCGCGCTTGCGCGCCAGTTCCTGCACGCGGCCGGGCGTGCCGACCACCACGTGCGGATCGTGGCTTTCAAGCGACGCCAGCTGCGGGCCCAGCGGCGTGCCGCCGGTCAGCAGCAGCAGCTTCAGGTTGGGGATGCCGGTGGCCAGCTTGCGGATCTGCTTTGCCACCTGGTCCGCCAGCTCGCGGGTGGGGCACAGCACCAGCCCCTGCACGCGGATCAGGCTGGGGTCGATGGACTGCAGCAGGCCCAGGCCGAAGGCAGCGGTCTTGCCGCTGCCGGTAGGGGCTTGGGCAATGACATCGCGGCCATCAAGAATGGCGGGCAGGCTCTGCGCCTGGATCGGCGTGAGGGTGGTGTAGCCGAGGGCATCCAGGCCGGGCTGCAGGGCCGGGCTCAGCGGCAGGGTCGAGAAATCAGTCATGGCGCATTGTACCTGTGCGCGCGGCCGGTCCCGCCGTCGTTCACGATTGAGGGGGCGCCCGGTAGCGGCCGACCTTGGTCGGCACCTCGGCCGAACGTCCCCTCAACCCAGCCCCAGGGCCACCAGCCGATCAGCCATCGCCTGCAACTGCTCCGGGGTGGCTGGCTTTCCAGCGGCCCTGGGTTCCAGCAGCAGCTGGTGGAACCACGGGTTGGCGTGCTGCGTGTCGAAATTGAACGCACAGCTTGCCTGCTCGCCCATCACCGCCTGCACGATCCCGATCAGCGTGTCTTCGGCTTCATCGACATTGCCCGGCCCATAGCGATCATCCAGCAGGCGCAACGGGATCGGCAGCAGGGTGGGAGATGCGGGCATGCCTCAAGTCTAACGATCCACGTTGGACAGGAGCAGGAGGAGACTCAGGCCGCGTCAACATGGAACTGGATCAGGCCGCAGTGCAGGCACTCGAACGTGTAGAAACCGATATCTCCACCGGGCGCGTAGTCGCTGACCAGCTCCGACCAGAGTATTTCGTCGGCGCTATTGGCCGCGCACCATGCCGCGATGGTCGTTGCCGAGGCCTGACTCACCTGTTCCATGGTGGCGTCGCCCAGGAAGCGGCAGACATCGCTGCAATGTGCCAGCCATTTTTCGCCTTGAAAACTGACATAGCCTGGCGTGCGCAGGGACAGCTCTTCCAAGGCGGTTTCGGGCACTTCTTGGTCGACATCCAGACTGCAGGCAAATGCCACATCCAGTGCCGACGCTGCACGGCCATCGGCAATGCACCAAGGGCAGATCTGCTCTGAATAATCTTCGCGCCCTGCGTGGATGGCATCGCGCAGGTACACGTATCCACGCGCTTGCTGGCAGACCCTGCAGGCAGCCGAGGACGGCCCCACGTTGCCCGTCGCAACCGGGTCCGGGTGGTAGCGGAAGTTTGGAAAGTCATTGATGCTCATGGCGTCCATCCAGTGCAGCGCAGGGGACGTTCTTGTACGACCTGCGGATGGTCCAGGCAAGCTGGGAGGGTCGCTCAGCCCAGCACCGCCAGCACACCCTGATGGATCGCCAGGCCGCCGAACAGCAGCCAGCCGAACAGGATCAGCGCCAGCAGCAGCGGCTTCAGACCGGCCTGACGCAGGGCCGAGACGTGGGTGGTCAGGCCCAGTGCGGCCATCGCCATCGCCAGCAGCACCGTATCCAGCTGCACCAGCGCTGCCTGCAGCCCGGCCGGCAGCAGGTGCAGCGAATTGAGGCCGGCAACCGCCACGAAACCGAACGCGAACCACGGCACCACGATCCGGGCCTTGCCGCCGTCCGCCGCCGCCTTGCCGCCGCGCGCCAGCCACAGCGACAGCGCGATGAGGAACGGTGCCAGCAGCATCACCCGCACCATCTTGGTGATGACAGCGGTATCGGCGGCCGGCTCGCTTACCGCGCGTCCGGCGGCGACCACCTGCGCGACCTCGTGCACCGTCGCGCCGGTGAACAGGCCGTACTGCTGTGCGTCCATCGCCAGCCAGCCATGTGACTGCACCAGCGCGTACAGCGCGGGATACAGGAACATCGCCAACGTGCCGAACACCACCACCGTCGACACCGCCACCGTCACCTGCGCAGCACGGCCGCGCACCACCGGTTCGGCGGCCATGACGGCGGCCGCACCGCAGATCGCGCTGCCGGCACCGATCAGCATGGCGGCCTCGCGCTCCATCTTGAACACCCGCACGCCCAGCCAGCAGGCCAGGCCGAAGGTGCTCGCCACCACCAGTACGTCCATCAGCACGCCGGCGATGCCGACGTGGCCGATGTCCTGGAAGGTCAGCCGCAGGCCGTACAGCACGATGCCCGCGCGCAGCAGCCAATGCTTGGAGAAGCCGACGCCCGCCGCGCTGGCAGGGGCCAGCCGTGGATAGAACGTGTTGCCGACCACGATGCCAGCGACGATCGCCACGGTCAGCGCGCTCAGGCCGTGCGCCTGCAGCCAAGGCAGCTCGGCCAGATACAGCGAAGCGGCCGCGACCAGGCCGACCAGCAGCAGGCCGGGCAGCCGCGGCTGCCAGCGCTGGCGCAGGGCGGGCAGGGACCAGGAGGAGAGAGCAGGGGCGTTCATGGCAGTGGAAGGGTCTGGAGAGGCCATGCCAGCGTGCGCTCGCCACATTGACCTGTAAAACGAATAATATTGGTGAAAATTACCTATGTGGCAGGTTGAATGTGCGCCTGACCCTTCGCCAGCTGCAGGTCTTCGTCGCCATCGCCGATCACGGCAGCACCACGGCCGCCGGCCAGGCCATCGCCCTCTCGCAATCGGCCAGCAGCGCCGCGCTGCAGGAACTGGAGGCGCATTTCGGCACGCCGCTGTTCGACCGCATCGGCCGTCGTCTGGCGTTGAACGGCCACGGCCGGGCGTTGCTGGAACCGGCGCGCGCGCTGCTGGTCAATGCCGCCGATCTGGAGCGGCAGTTGGCGGCGGGCGGTGACCCGGCCCAAGGCGCACCACTGCGGCTGGTACTGGCGGCCAGCACCACCATCGGCAACTACCTGCTGCCGCCGCGTATCGCCGAACTGCTGCGGCAGGCGCCGCAGGCCGAGGTCGATCTGCGCATCGACAACAGTGCAGGCGTGGTGGCGGCCGTTCAACGGTTGGACGTGGATGCAGGATTGATTGAAGGCCCATGCCACGAACGCGGACTGCAGGTGACCGCCTGGCAGCAGGATCCGCTGGTGATCGTGGCAGCGGCGGATGCGCCTCCGCGCTGGTCGCTGGATGAACTGCGCGCAGCGCGTTGGCTGCTGCGCGAACCCGGTTCAGGCACCCGCGAGGCCGTAGAACAGGCATTGCTGCCGTACCTGCACGGCTTCGCACAGACCCTGCAGCTGGGCAATACCGAAGCCATCAAGCAAGCCGCCATCGCCGGTCTCGGCCTGGCCTGCCTGTCCCGCCACGCGCTGGAAGAACCGCTGGCCCTGGGCCGCCTGCGCATTCTGGAAACCCCGCTACCCGCCCTGCAGCGCACGCTGTGGCTGGTACGCCACCCCGGCAAGCGATGGTTGCCGGGCCTGCAGGCGTTGTTGGGGGAAGTGGAGTAGTCCGCCGCAATCCAGTCGATTGCATCCATTGATGGATCCTGCAGCGATCATCCACGCATGGCGTGGATCTACGTGTCGACCAAGGTCGACACCCACCAAGAGCAGGCCATGCCATTCCGACAGATCGCGGGAAACTGTCTGAGGCGGGGTGATGTGGGGCTGCAGGACCGTTGGCGCCATGGATGGCGCCATCGAGCCCCCATGGAGGGGTTTACGGCGTGTCCTGCAGCCCCGCCATCCCACTGCAAGCCCGCTTCAGGCTGTTGCTGTTGCTGCGGCCGTTGCCCCGCGGGTGCCGGGCGCCGCCCGGCCAAGCCCCGCAACCCGCTACAATGGTCGGATGCCTCTGATTACTCTGCAAAACGTCGACTTCAGCGTCGGCGGCCCCCTGTTGCTGGAAAAAGCCGAACTGTCGATCGAACCGGGCGAGCGTATTGCCCTGATCGGCCGCAACGGCGCCGGCAAATCGACCCTGCTCAAGTTGCTGTCTGGCGACCACAAGCCCGATGACGGCGAAGTGCGCGTGCAGCAGGGCGTGCGCGTAACCCGCCTGGAGCAGGAAGTGCCGCATGGCGCCGCCGGCAGCGTGTTCGACGTCGTCGCCGACGGCCTGGGCGAACTGGGCCAATGGCTCGCCGAATTCCACCACCTCAGCCACGCCGACGTGTTCGATGGCGAAGCGCTGGGCAACGTGCAGGCGAAGATCGATGCCGCCAACGGCTGGGGCCTGGATCAGCGCGTCAGCGAGACCCTGACCAAGCTCGACCTCGATGGCGAAGCGGAGTTCGCGCGCCTGTCCGGCGGCATGAAGCGCCGCGTGCTGCTCGGCCGTGCGCTGGTCTCCAGCCCCGACCTGCTGCTGCTGGACGAACCGACCAACCACCTGGACATCGAAGCCATCGACTGGCTCGAAATGTTCCTCAAGAACTGGAACGGCAGCGTGGTCTTCGTCACCCATGACCGCCGCTTCCTGCGCGCGCTGGCCACCCGCATCGTCGAGATCGATCGCGGCCAGGTCACCAGCTGGCCGGGCGACTGGGCCAACTACGAGCGCCGTCGCGAAGAACGCCTCAACGCACAGGCGCAGGAAAACGCGCGATTCGACAAGCTGCTGGCGCAGGAAGAAGTGTGGATCCGCCAGGGCATCAAGGCACGCCGCACCCGTGACGAAGGCCGCGTGCGCCGCCTGAAGGCGATGCGCAACGAGCGTTCGGAGCGCCGCGACCTCAGTGGCAACGTCAAGATGGAAGCGGCCCAGGGCGTGAGCTCGGGCAAGAAGGTCATCGACATCAAGGACATCTCGTTCGCCTTCGGCGATCGCACGATGGTCCGTGATTTCTCCACCACCATCCTGCGTGGTGACCGCATCGGCCTGATCGGCCCCAACGGCAGTGGCAAGACCACGCTGCTGAAGCTGCTGTTGGGCGAGCTGCAGCCGCAGAAGGGTGAAGTCAACGCCGGTACCAACCTGCAGGTTGCGTACTTCGACCAGTACCGTGCAGTGCTGCGCGAAGACTGGAGCGCGATCGAGAACGTGGCCGAAGGCCGCGATTTCCTCGAGTTCAACGGCAAGCGCAAGCATGTGCACGCCTACCTGCAGGACTTCATGTTCACCCCCGAGCGCGCGCGCGCGCCGATCACCCGCCTGTCCGGTGGCGAGCGCAACCGCTTGCTGCTGGCCAAACTGTTCGCGCAGCCGTCCAACCTGCTGGTGATGGACGAACCGACCAACGACCTGGACGTGGAAACCCTGGAGCTGCTGGAAGAGCTGCTGGGCGAATACAACGGCACGTTGCTGCTGGTCAGCCATGATCGTGACTTCATCGACAACGTGGTGACATCCACCCTGGTGATGGAAGGCGATGGCGTGATCGGTGAGTACGTGGGCGGCTACAGCGACTGGCAGCGTTACGCGGCCAGCGTCGCTGCCGCGCCTGCGGTGGTGTCCGCGGCCAAGTCCGCTACCGCTGCGCCGGTGGCGGCTGCGGAACCGGCTGCGCCCAAGCGCAAGCTTGCCTACAAGGAAGCGCGCGAGCTGGAGCAGTTGCCCAAGACGATCGAAAAGCTCGAAGGCGATGTCGAAGGCCTTACTGCAGCGATGAACGATCCGTCGTTCTACACGCGCAGCAGCGCCGAAGTGACCGCGCACACCCAGCAGCTGGCCAAGGTGCAGGCCGAACTGGATGCCGCGTACGCGCGCTGGGAAGAGCTGGAAGGCTGAGGGCTGATCGGCGCCCGGGTGCGCCGATTGCTGTAGAGCCGAGCCCATGCTCGGCTCCTGGAAGCCAAAGCAGCCGAGCGCAGGCTCGGCTCTACAGAAGAACAGCGGAGCAGGGCGCGGCTACGGATGCGAGGGCGCCGTGGCGCCCATCAATCATTTAACCCCGTGCAGATCCCGCAGCTGGCTCGTGCGGCTGCCAAAGTACGCCGCCAGATCGGCGATGTCCTGATCGCTCAGGTCCTTCGCCTGCGGTGTCATCAGCGCATGCTGGCGGTCACCGGCACGGTAGGCCTGCAGCGCGTGCGCCAGGTAATCGCCATATTGCCCACCCAGCTTCGGGTAGGTCGGATCGATCGGCGCATTGCCGTCGGCACCGTGGCAATCGATGCAGCTCTGGCTGGTGGCCTTGCTCTTGACCTTGGCGCGGGCCTCACCGGCGGCTTCACGCCCGGCAGGCAGGCCAGCGGATGAAGACGATCCGTGCTCGCCGCTGGCATGGCCGGGATCGCCGGCGGATTTCTCGCTGTTCTCCACCTGTGACTGCGAGCAGGCCGCCAGCAGCAGGGCGACGGACAGGGCGATGGCGTGACGCAGTGGATGCGCGGCTTTCGACATGGGCGGGCCTTACTTGACGGTGGACAGGTAAACAGCGAGATCGGCGATCTCCTGTTCGCTGAAACTCATCGACTGTGCCTGCATCGTGGGATGCCGGCGCTTGCCCTGGCGGTACTCGGTCAGGGCCTGGGTCAGGTACTGCTGGGTCTGGCCACCGATCTTCGGTACCCGGTAACTGGGGTAGGCGTTCTTGTAACCGGTGATACCGTGGCAACCCTGGCAGGTATAGGCCAGCACACGGCCATTGTCGAAACTGCCGGTGGGCGTGGCGGCCGCCGGCACAGGGGCCGTAGCCGGTGCCGGGGTGGGTGCTGCAGGAGCAGAAGCAGGAGCGGGCTGTGCGGCGGCCCCGAGGGGCAGGAGGACGGCCAGAGCGAGACAAGCGGCGAGCGGCTGCGGGCGCATGGTGTCTTTTCCGGGGATTCGGGTCTGGTCGTTCCGGCGTGGGGTACGGAACGACCCGAGTATAGCCTCAGGTTTCATCTAGCTGAAATGGGGTTGGCCCGACCGGCGGCGTGAATGCACCATGACCTTTGGGATATGGTGTTGCCGTGAAGTGGTGCATTACTTTGCTACCACACCTGCCCACGCATCCTCCAGGGATCTGACGATGTCGCACCAAACCTTCCTGCCCGGCCCCCGCAGCGGACTCTGCGCTGCCGCGCTGCTGCTCTCCACCTCCCTGCTGCTGAGCGGTTGCGCCGCTGGGCCCAACAACGAGGCCAAGGCGGCCGAGACCAAGGACGAGAAGAAGGTCGACGCGGTGCCGGTGGAAGTGGCCGTGGCCAGCCATCGCGCAGTGGCCGCCAGCTACACCGGAACCGCGGCACTGGAGCCGCGCGCCGAATCGCAGGTGGTGGCCAAGACCTCTGGCGTCGCGTTGGCGGTGCTGGTCGAGGAAGGGCAGCGGGTCAGCGCCGGGCAGCCTCTGGTGCGGCTGGATCCGGACCGCGCGCGCTTGTCCGTAGCGCAGAGCGAAGCGCAGATGCGCAAGCTGGAAAACGACTATCAGCGTGCACAGAAGCTGGTCAGCCAGCAGCTGGTCAGTGCGGCCAGCGTCGACCAGCTGCGCTACGACCTGGAAAACATCCGCGCCCAGTACCGCCTGGCCACGCTGGAACTGTCGTACACCACCGTGGTCGCACCGATTTCCGGCGTGATCGCCTCGCGGTCGATCAAGACCGGCAACTTCGTGCAGATCAACACGCCGATCTTCCGCATCGTCGACAACTCGCGGCTGGAAGCCACCCTCAACGTGCCCGAGCGTGAGCTGGCGACGTTGCGCGCAGGCCAGCCGGTCACGTTGTCGGCCGATGCGCTGCCGGGCCAGACCTTCACCGGTGTCGTCGACCGCATCGCGCCAGTGGTCGATTCGGGCAGTGGCACCTTCCGTGTGGTCAGCGCCTTCGATGGCGCCGCGCAGTCGCTGCAGCCGGGCATGTTCGGCCGCATCCGCATCGACTACGACCAGCGTGCCGATGCGCTGGTGGTGCCGCGCCTGGCACTGCTGGACGATGGCGAGCCGGCGGTGTTCCGGGTGCGCGAGGGCAAGGTCGCGCGGGTGCCGGTCAAGCTTGGCTACGCCGAAGGGCCCTGGGTGGAGATCCGTGAGGGCCTGGCCGCTGGCGACCAGATCGTCACCGCCGGCAAGGTCGCCCTGCGCGATGGCACGGCAGTGCAGGTGATCGCCGATCCGAAGGCCAAGGCGAAGACGGTAGCCACCTCGGCCAAGCCGGCAGAGAAGGCCGGGAGCACGCAATGACCGCGCCCGGCCACGACCACGGTGCCTCGCCAGGGAGCGACGGCGCCGCCGCAGGCATGCGTGGCGGCCTGGTGGAGTTCGCCACCCGCCGTCGCGTCACCATCGCCATGTGCACGGTCACCCTGCTGCTGTTCGGCCTGATTGCGCTGGGCAACCTCAAGGTCAACCTGCTGCCGGACCTGAGCTATCCGACGCTGACCGTGCGCACCGAGTACACCGGTGCGGCGCCGACTGAAATGGAAACCCTGATCACTCAGCCGGTCGAAGAGGCCGTGGGCGTGGTCAAGAACCTGCGCAAGCTGAAGTCGGTGTCGCGCACCGGCCAGAGTGATGTGGTGCTCGAGTTCGCCTGGGGCACCAACATGGACCAGGCCAGTCTGGAAGTACGCGACAAGATGGAAGCGCTGAACCTGCCACTGGAAGCCAAGGCTCCGGTGCTGCTGCGCTTCAATCCCTCCACCGAGCCGATCATGCGCCTGGTGCTGTCGACCAAGGCCGCGCCTGCGACCGACGAAGAAGCGATCCGTGAACTGACCGGTCTGCGTCGCTATGCCGATGAAGACCTGAAAAAAAAGCTGGAGCCGGTCACCGGCGTGGCGGCGGTCAAGGTCGGCGGTGGCCTGGAAGACGAGATCCAGGTCGACATCGACCAGCAGAAACTGGCCCAGCTCAACCTGCCGATCGACACCGTCATCAAGCGGTTGAAGGAAGAGAACATCAATATTTCCGGCGGCCGTCTGGAGGAGGGCTCGCAGCGCTTCCTGGTGCGTACCGTCAACCAGTTCGCCGACCTGGAAGAGATCCGCAACCTGCTGGTCACCACCCAGGCATCCAATGGCAGCGCGGCCGACTCGGCGCTGCAGCAGATGTTCAACATCGCGGCCTCGACCGGCTCGGCTGCGGCGGTTGCTGCTGCGTCGGCTGCGCAGAGCGCTTCGTCCGGCGGCGCCTCCAGCGTGGTCGCCAACGGTGTGCCGGTGCGCCTGAAGGACGTGGCCACCGTGCGCCAGGGCTACAAGGAACGCGAAGCGGTCATCCGCCTCGGCGGCAAGGAATCGGTCGAACTGGCGATCTACAAGGAAGGCGACGCCAATACCGTTGCCACTGCCGAGGCGCTGCGCAAGCGCCTTGAGCAGATCAAGGCAACGTTCCCGGCCGATGCCGAACTGACCACCATCGAAGACCAGTCGCGCTTCATCGAGCACGCCATCGCCGACGTCAAGAAGGACGCGGTGATCGGTGGCCTGCTGGCGATCCTGATCATCTTCCTGTTCCTGCGAGATGGCTGGAGCACGTTCGTGATCAGCCTGTCGTTGCCGGTCTCGATCATCGCCACGTTCTTCTTCATGGGCCAGCTCGGCCTGAGCTTGAACGTGATGTCGCTGGGCGGTCTGGCACTGGCCACGGGCCTGGTGGTGGATGACTCGATCGTGGTGCTGGAGAGCATCGCCAAGGCGCGCGAACGCGGCCTGGGCATCCTGCAGGCGGCGATCGCTGGCACCCGCGAAGTAAGCATGGCGGTGGTTGCTTCCACCCTGACCACCATCGCGGTGTTCCTGCCGCTGGTGTTCGTCGACGGCATCGCCGGCCAGCTGTTCCGCGACCAGGCGCTGACCGTGGCGATCGCCATCGCGATCTCGCTGCTGGTGTCGATGACCCTGATTCCGATGCTGAGCTCGCTGAAGGGCCGGCCGCCGCTGGCATTCCCGGAAGAAGCCGCGGCTGAGCCGTGGCAGCCGCAGAGCCGCTGGCAGAAGCCGGTCGCGCTCGGCCGTCGTGGTGTGATGGCAACGATGCGCTGGAGTTTCTATGCGCTGGCATGGTTGGTGGTGCGCCTCTGCCGCGGCGTGGCTGCAGTGGTCGGCCCGGTGATGCGCAAGGCCAGCGACATCGCCATGAAGCCGTACGCCGGTGCTGAGCGTGGCTACCTGCGGCTGCTGCCAGGTGCGTTGGCCCACCCCGGCAAGGTGCTGGGCCTGGCTGCACTGGCGTTCGTCGGCACGATGGCATTGGTGCCGATGCTCGGTGCCGACCTGATCCCGCAGTTGGCGCAGGACCGTTTCGAAATGACGGTCAAGCTGCCGGCCGGCACGCCGCTGAAGCAGACCGATGCGCTGGTGCGTGAACTGCAGTTGGCACACGGCAAGGGTGAAGGCGTGGCATCGCTGTATGGCGTCAGCGGCAGCGGTACCCGCCTGGATGCCAGCCCGACCGAGAGCGGCGAGAACATCGGCAAGCTGACCATCGTGATGGAAGGCGGCGGCAACCCGCAGACCGAAGCGGAGATCACCGAGCGCCTGCGCGACACCATGGGCCAACACCCGGGTGCGCAGGTGGACTTCGCGCGGCCGGCATTGTTCAGCTTCTCCACGCCGCTGGAGATCGAACTGCGCGGACAGGACATGGCCACACTGGAAGTGGCGGGCCAGCGCCTGGCGGCGCTGCTGCGTGGCAACGCGCACTACGCCGACGTCAAGTCGACCGTGGAAGAGGGTTTCCCGGAAATCCAGATCCGCTTCGACCAGGAGCGTGCCGGTGCACTGGGCCTGACCACGCGGCAGATCGCCGACGTGGTGGTGAAGAAGGTGCGCGGCGATGTGGCCACCCGCTACAGCTTCCGTGACCGCAAGATCGACGTGCTGGTGCGCGCACAGGAAACCGACCGTGCCAGCGTGGAGAGCATCCGCCGCTTGATCGTCAATCCGGGCAGCACCCGTCCGGTCACCCTGGACGCAGTGGCTGATGTGGTCGCCACCACCGGCCCGAGCGAGATCCATCGCGCCGACCAGACCCGGGTTGCCGTGGTCTCGGCCAACCTGCGCGACATCGACCTTGGCGCGGCCATGCGCGAAGTGCAGCAGATGGTGTCCGAACAGCCGCTGGGCGCCGGCGTGGGCCTGCACATCGGTGGCCAGGGTGAGGAACTGGCACAGGCCGCGAAGTCGCTGATCTTCGCCTTTGGCCTGGCGATCTTCCTGGTCTACCTGGTGATGGCCTCGCAGTTCGAGTCGCTGCTGCACCCGTTCGTGATCCTGTTCACCATCCCGCTGGCGCTGGTGGGCGCGATCCTGGCGCTCATGCTGACCGGCAAGCCGATCTCGGTGGTGGTGTTCATCGGCCTGATCCTGCTGGTCGGTCTGGTCACCAAGAACGCGATCATCCTGATCGACAAGGTCAACCAGCTGCGCGAGGCCGGCGTGGCCAAGCACGAGGCGCTGGTGGAAGGCGCGCGCTCGCGCCTGCGGCCGATCATCATGACCACCCTGTGCACGCTGTTCGGCTTCCTGCCGCTGGCGGTGGCGATGGGCGAGGGCGCCGAGGTGCGCGCACCGATGGCGATCACCGTGATCGGTGGCCTGCTGGTGTCGACGCTGTTGACCCTGCTGGTGATCCCGGTGGTGTACGACCTGATGGATCGCCGCGGTGATGCCTACTACCGCGAACGTGGCCGCAAGCATGCCGGTGAGGGTCTGCATGCCGCGCAGGGCAGCAGCGCGGGTGGGGAGGAACCGGCATGAGCATTGCCGAGTTCTCCATCCGTCGGCCGGTCACCACCATCATGTGTTTCGTGTCGCTGGTGGTGGTCGGACTGATTGCCTCGTTCCGGCTGCCACTGGAAGCGCTGCCGGACATCTCCGCACCGTTCCTGTTCGTGCAGATTCCGTATACCGGCTCCACCCCGGAAGAAGTCGAGCGGACCATCATCCGCCCGGTGGAGGAGTCGCTGGCGACGATGACCGGGATCAAGCGCATGCGTTCATCGGCAACTTCAGAAGCGGCGTCGATCTTCATCGAGTTCAGCGACTGGGACCGTGACATCGCCATCGCCGCATCCGACGCGCGTGAGCGCATCGATGCAATCCGCAGCGATCTTCCCGACGACGTGCAGCGCTACAACGTGTTCAAGTGGTCCAGCAGCGACCAACCGGTGCTGAAGGTGCGCCTGGCCAGTACCACCGACCTGACCACCGCCTACGACATGCTCGACCGCGAGTTCAAACGGCGTATCGAACGGATTCCGGGCGTGGCCCGGGTCGAGATCACCGGTGCGCCGCCGAACGAGGTGGAGATCGCGATTGATCCGAACCGCCTGAACGCCCACGGCCTGAGCATCAACGAGCTGAGTGATCGCCTGCGCACGCTGAATTTCTCGATCTCGGCCGGGCAGATCGATGACAACGGCCAGCGCGTGCGCGTGCAGCCGGTGGGTGAGATCACCGACCTGCAGGAAATGCGTGATCTGGTCATCAATGCCAAGGGGTTGCGCCTGGGCGACATTGCCGATGTGCGGCTGAAGCCGGCACGGATGAGCTACGGCCGCCGCCTCGATGGCAATCCTGCCGTCGGCCTGGACATCTACAAGGAGCGCAGCGCCAACCTGGTGGACGTCTCACGCGGCGCGCTTGCCGAGGTTGAAGCGATCCGCGCGCAGGACTCGATGCGCGATGTGCAGATCAAGGTGATCGACAACCAGGGCAAGGCGGTGACGTCGTCCCTGCTGGAGCTGGCCGAGGCCGGCGGCGTCGGCCTGATCCTGTCGGTGACGGTGCTGTTCTTCTTCCTGCGCCACTGGCCGTCCACGCTGATGGTGACCCTGGCCATTCCGATCTGTTTCACCATCACCCTCGGCTTCATGTACTTCGCCGGCGTCACGCTCAACATCCTGACCATGATGGGCCTGCTGCTGGCCGTGGGCATGCTGGTCGACAACGCCGTGGTGGTGGTCGAGAGCATCTACCAGGAACGTGAGCGGCTGCCGGACCAGCCACGCCTGGCCTCGATCATCGGCACCCGCAACGTTGCCATCGCGCTCAGCGCCGGCACCTTGTGCCACTGCATCGTGTTCGTGCCCAACCTGTTCGGCGAAACCAACAACATCAGCATCTTCATGGCGCAGATCGCGATCACCATCTCGGTCTCGCTGCTGGCCTCGTGGCTGGTGGCGGTCAGCCTGATCCCGATGCTGTCCGCACGCATGGCCACACCGAAGCTGGTGCATTCGCAGACCGGCGTGATCGCGCGCCTGCAGCGTCGATACGCGCAGCTGCTGGACTGGTCACTGCACCATCGTGGCTGGAGCCTGCTGGGCATCCTGCTGGTGGTGCTGGTCAGCCTGGTACCGATGAAGCTGACCAAGATCGACATGTTCGGTGGTGATGGTGGCAAGGACATCTTCATCGGCTACATGTGGAAGGGCGCCTACACCTACCGGCAGATGTCCGAGGAAGTGGCCCGCGTCGAAGCCTGGGTCGAGGAGAACCGCGAGCGCCTGCACGTGCAGCAGGTCTATTCCTGGTACAGCGAACAGGAAGGCAGTTCGACCGTGGTAACCCTGGACGAGAAGTACGCCAAGGACATCAAGGCGCTGCAGGAGGAGCTGCGCAAGGGCCTGCCGAAGTCCGCGCGCACCGACTACTTCGTTGGCAACCAGGGCGGTGATGGCGGCGGCGGTGGCGGCAACCAGGGCGTGCAGGTACAGCTGGTCGGCGACTCCAGCGCGATGCTGCAGGAGATCGGCCAGGAAGTGCTGCCGCTGCTGGCACAGCGCACCGAGCTGCGCGATGTGCGTATCGACAATGGCGAGAAGGGCGGCGAGCTGAAAGTGCACGTCGACCGCGAGCGCGCGGCGGCGTTCGGCTTCAATGCCGAGCAGGTGGCCAGCTTCGTCGGCCTGGCGCTGCGCGGTGCGCCGATGCGCGAGTTCCGTCGTGGCGACAACGAAGTGCCGGTGTGGGTGCGCTTTGCCGGTGCCGAACAGAGCAGCCCCGAAGACCTGGCGGGCTTCAGCGTACGCACCGGCGATGGCCGCAGCGTGCCGCTGTTGAGCCTGGTCAGTGTCGACGTGGGTTCATCGGCGACCCAGATTGGCCGCACCAACCGCCAGACCACGCTGACCATCAAGGCCAACCTGGCCGAGAAGATCACCGCGCCGGACGGCCGCAAGGCCATGGAAGCAGTGCTCAAGCCGATGAACTTCCCGGCCGGCTACGGCTTCACCTTCGACGGTGGCGACTACGGCGATGACAACGAGGCGATGCAGCAGATGGTGTTCAACCTGCTGATCGCGCTGGTGATGATCTACGTGGTGATGGCCGCGGTGTTCGAATCGCTGCTGTTCCCGGCGGCGATCATGAGCGGCGTGCTGTTCTCGATCTTCGGCGTGTTCTGGCTGTTCTGGATCACCGGTACCTCGTTCGGGATCATGTCCTTCATCGGCATCCTGGTGCTGATGGGCGTGGTGGTGAACAACGGCATCGTGATGATCGAGCACATCAACAATCTGCGCCGGGGCGGGATGGGGCGTACCGAGGCGCTGGTCGAAGGCTCGCGCGAGCGTCTGCGCCCGATCATGATGACCATGGGCACAGCGATCCTGGCGATGGTGCCGATCTCGCTGACCGATACGCAGATGTTCGGCAACGGGCCGGAGTACTCGCCGATGGCGCGTGCGATTGCCGGTGGCCTGGCGTTCTCGACCGTGGTCAGCCTGCTGTTCCTGCCGACCATCTACGCGGTGCTGGATGACCTGCGCAATGCGGTGGTGCGCCTGATCCAGCGCGCCCGTGGGCTGGAGAGGGTAGAGCCGGGCGCTGCCCGGCTGTAATGCACAACACAACGTGTTTGTGGTGGGGGGAGACCGGTCGTAGTGGGGCGGTCTCCCCCGTTTTTTTGTTCGCGGGCCGGGTCAGGCCTTGCGCAGGAACCAGGTGCGACGCGTGTATTCGTGGCCGAAGTCGACATGCCTGAACCGCGCGATCTCACGTGGACCACGCCGGTAGTAGCGCCAGGGCGCCTTCTCTGCCGGAGGGGTCTGGCCATAGAAGACATCCATGTGGCCCACGGGCATCGACTTCGGTGTCACGTGCATGACCACGCTGCGACGCGTGCCGGCCGATGGGTGCGGGGCGCCGCCATGGAACAGCTGCGGGTGCCAGACGATCACGTCACCCGGCTGCACGTGCACTGCCTCCGGTTGCAGGCCAGCATCTTCGCACTGGCGTGCTACCGCGTCCTGATACGCCGTCCAGCCTTCCGGAGACATCGCGCTGACCGGCCCGTCGCCGAGGACTTTGCGGCGCAGTGCCTGCACGTCGATGGGCGGTAGCAGGTGGCTGCGCGGAACCACGCGCAGTGGGCCATTGCTGTCATCAACCGCGTCCAGTGCCGTCCACACGCCCATGTAGCGTTCACCCGGGGAAGTGCAGAACACCGGCGTATCGCGGTGCAACGACTGTTCCGATCCGCGCTCGTAGTAGAGGCTGGTGTAGAGCGTGGTGGGCTCGCCGAAGAAGCGGTCACAGACATCGATGGCCGGGTTGTCGGTAAGCAGGCGCGTCATCGCATCCACTACCAGGTGCAGATTGACAACCCGATACAAGCGCTTGTGATCGTCAAGGTTGCGCGACACCGACTTGGGATTGCGCTGCTTGAAGCGCGCGATGCGCTCGTTGATGTCTTCCACCAGTGCGGGCGCGATGGCCTGGCGCACCACCACGAAACCATCGCGCATCAGCGCATCGTATGCATCCATCGCTGTATTCCTTCCTTAAATGTCGACTATAGCCATGCGTGGCGAGACGTTACCCCGCCACCTTGCTCCACACCTTGCCTGCAGTCAGCCACAGGCCCAGCATGCTGCCCAGGTTGGTCAGCATGAAGGTCAGCACCACGCGGGTGACGCGGTTGCGGTACCAGCCCTTCAACGACTGCGCGTCATCACGCAGCTTGAGGAAATCCTCGTAGGTCGGCTTGCGCAGGCGCGCCTCCACCAGTGCCGAGAACGCACCGGTGGGGATGCTCAGGCGGAACGGCTTGAACGGCGCCACCACGATCGCGGTGAGGATGCTCAGCGGGTGGCTGCCGGCCACCAGACAGCCCAGGCCGGCCAGACCGCCGGTATACATCGCCCAGGTCGCCAGCAGTTCGGTGCCCACGCCCAATCCACCACGATAGAAGCCGACACCGATGCCGGTGGCCACGATGGCGAGGATCGCCAGGGTGAACCACGGGATGTTGCGCTTCTTCGGCACCGCTTCCAGCTGCTCGCGCAACGGCGCGGGCGCCTCGGTATCGGTTTCCAGGTAACGCGCCAGGCCGGCCAGGTGACCGGCACCGACCACCGCCAGCACTTCGCGCTGTTGCGGATCATGCGCTTCACGCAGACGTGTCGCCATGTAGCGGTCGCGCTCGCCGATGATCGTTTCGTACAGGGCCGGGCTCTCGCTGGCGAACTCGCCGAAGCTCGATTCCAGCATGTCACCCTGCTTCAGCTTCTCGATCTCGTCTTCGCCGACATCCTCGGACGAGAACAGGCCGGCGCCGAGCCCGGCCACCAGCTTCAGCTTGCCGAAGAAGCCCAGTCGCTGCGAAGCGCGGCGGAATGTCAGGCCGACTTCGCGGTCGATCAGGTGCACCGGCAGGTTGCGCTCGCGTGCCAGGTCCACTGCACGCTTCAGTTCGGCGCCCGGCTCGATGCCGAGCTGTTCGGCCAAGCGGCGCTGGTAGGCCGACAGCGCTAGGTTGGCGGCGAACAACGCGACGCGGCCCTTGCGGATCACTTCCACCAGGTCCAGTTTGGCCAGCGTGTCCGGGTCGCTCAGTGCCTGCAGGCGCTGCGGGTCCAGCTCGACGGCGACGGCATCGAAACGTCCGCTGTCGATGGCTTTTTCTACTGCCTCGACGCTGGCATGGGAGACGTGGGCAGTGCCCAGCAGGGTGTAGCGCACGCCATCGCGTTCGACCACGCGCACGGGCTGGCCGGCAAACAGATCGTCGCCGGTTTCGGGAAGGGTTTCGGTCATGGAATCATTCATTGGAAGGAGCGGAATCGGCGCCATCGCCGAGCGCGCGCTGCATCTGTACGGTGTCCAGCCAGCGGCCGTGCTTGCGGCCGAGGCCGCGGAACACGCCCACCAGCTGGAAACCGAAGCGTTCGTGCAGCTTGATGGAGGCAATGTTGGTCGGCTCGCCGATCACCGCCACCATCTGTCGATGGCCGCGCGCGGTGCAGGCATCGATCAGTGCCTGCAGCAGGCTGGTGCCGACGCCCCGGCCCTGGAAGCGTGCATCGACATAGACCGAGTTTTCAACGGTCCACTGGTAGGCGATGCGCGTGCGGTAGGTGTTGGCATACGCGTAGCCGGCAACCTGGCCGTCGACCTCGGCCACCAGGTAGGGGAAGCCGCGGTCGATGATGTCGCGCATGCGGCGCAGCATCTCGGCCTGGTCAGGAATCTCGTACTCGTAGGTGTTGACGAAGTCGGTCACTTCCACCGCGTAGATCGCGGTGATCGCAGCGATGTCGGCAGGGCCGGCATCACGGATGAGTACGGCCATGCGCGGGCTCCGGGTCAGTCGATGTAGCGCTTGAGCAGATCGCCGTAGGCGTCGATGCGACGATCGCGCAGGAACGGCCAGATGCGGCGCACGTGCTCGCTGCGTTGCAGGTCAACCTCACACATCAGGATCGTCGCGTCGGTGCCGGCTTCGGCCAGGAACTCGCCCTGCGGGCCCAGCACGTGGCTGTTGCCCCAGAACTGGATGCCCGAGGCGCCCAGCGGCGACGCTTCATGACCCACGCGGTTGCAGCTGAGCACCGGCACGCCGTTGGCCACGGCATGGCCACGGTGGCTCAGCACCCAGGCGTCGCGCTGGCGGGTCTTCTCGTCCTGCACGTCATCCGGATCCCAGCCGATCGCGGTGGGGTAGAGCAGCAGTTCAGCACCGGCCAGCGCCATCAGGCGCGCCGCTTCCGGGTACCACTGGTCCCAGCACACCAGCACGCCAAGGCGGCCGACCGAGGTGTCGATCGGTTTGAAGCCGATGTCGCCCGGGGTGAAGTAGAACTTCTCGTAGAAACCCGGGTCGTCCGGAATGTGCATCTTGCGGTACTTGCCCAGCAACGTGCCGTCCTTCTCGAAGACCACGGCGGTGTTGTGGTACAGGCCGGCAGCGCGGCGCTCGAACAGCGAGCCGACCAGCACCACGCCGTGCTTCTTCGCCAGCGCGCCCAGGCGCTCGGTGCTTGGGCCCGGGATCGGCTCGGCCAGGTCGAATTCATCGACCGATTCGTGCTGGCAGAAGTAGGGACCGTTGTGCAGTTCCTGCAGCAGCACCAGCTTCGCGCCCTGCGCCGCAGCGTCGGCAACACGCGCTTCGATCACCGCCAGGTTGGCGGCGGCATCACCGTGGTTGCGCTCCTGGATCAGGGCGACGGTAAGAGGGCTGCGCGAGTTCATGCGGGGCGATCCTGCGGGGGAAAACCCGCATGTTAACGCGGATGCGGCATGACAGCGTGTTGGCTGCTGAATGGTGCACGCAACCGGTAGCGCCGGGCCATGCCCGGCGGATTCTCCAGATGCCGCTGCGCTCGCCGGGCATGGCCCGGCGCTACCGCGTGGCTTTATGCCTTCAACAGCCCCGCGGGCAGCTGCATGGTGATGCAGTGCAGGCTGCCGTTCTGCCAGATCAGCGAGCGGCAGGGCACCTGCACGATCTCGCGGCCGGGGTGGGCCTGTGCCAGCACATCGCGGGCCAGGTCGTCGGCCGGGTCGCCATAGGCTGGCATCAGCACCGCACCGTTGACGATGAGGTAATTGGCATACGAAGCAGCCAGGCGGCGGCCTTCATCGATTACCGGCTTTGCCCACGGCAACGGGAACAGGCGGTACGGCTGGCCGTCGCGCGTGCGCAGTGCGGCCAGCTCGGCACCCATCGCCTGCAGTTCGGCGTAGTGCGAATCGCTGGCGTCGTCGCAGGCCTGGTAAACGATGCTGTCGGCCGAGGCGAAGCGGGCGAGGGTGTCGATATGGGCGTCGGTGTCGTCGCCTTCCAGATAGCCATGATCCAGCCACAGCACGCGTTCCTGCTGCAACCAGTTCGACAGGTCGGCGCTCAGGCTGTCGCGGTCACGGTCGGGATGGCGTTCGTGCAGGCACTTCCAGGTGGTCAGCAGGGTGCCTTCACCATCGGTCTCGATGCCGCCGCCTTCCAGTGCGAACGGAATGCTGCGCACCGTCGCGTCGTTGAACACGCCGGCCTGGTCGAGCACGCCGACCAGCTGGTCATCGAGGGTGGCATCGAACTTGCCGCCCCAGCCGGTGAAGCGGAAGTCCAGCAGCTGGAAGCTGCCGTCGGCGCGGCGCAGGGTGATCGGGCCCGAATCACGCAGCCAGGTATCGTCGTACGCGGCGGTGGTGAAGTGGACCTTGTCCATGTCGATGCGGTTGGAGCGCAGCCGCATCTCGGCATAGGTCTCCACGTCATCGTCGGCCACGCAGATCAGCACCGGCTGGAAGCGGGTGATCGCCGCAACCAGGGCGATGTAGGTCTCTTCCACCTGGCCCAGGCGCTCGGCCCAGTCGGTGTCGGCGGTGGGCCAGGCAATCAGGACGCCGCTCTGGGCTTCCCATTCGGCAGGAAAACGAAGGGTCTGGTTCATGGTCTCGCTACACGCGCCCGCCGGTGGCGGGCATGGGGGTCAACGGATCGGCGGCTTGGGGCCGATTTCGTTCGGATCCGCCTGGTTTGCCACCACGTCGATCACCTTCTGCTTCTCGAAGTAGACGGTGAACTGCGGGTACACCCAGCGGTGGATGGTCGGCCATTGCCGTTTCTGTCCGCCGCGCGGCTGCAGCTGCTCTGCCGGCGCGCCGAACTGGGACTGCACCTGCTGCATGCTCTGGCCGCGGACGGGCAGGGCGCCGGCCGGCTTTTCGCGGGCGCGGTCGACAAGCAGGGTATCGGCCAGCGCCGGGGTGGCGGCAGCCAGGGTGGCCAGTACGGCCAGGGTGCACAGGTAACGCGTCATCTCGATCTACTCCCCAGTGGTCAAGAACAGCGATTACAGCAAAAACGGCAGGAAAAAACCGCATAAACAAAAAACCGCCCGAAGGCGGCTTTTTGCATCGGGTCGGCCCCGCGTGGGGCCAGCCGCGGTCACAAGGACCGTTGGGCTTAGCGCTGACGCGCCTTGAAACGCGGGTTCGACTTGCAGATGACGAAGATCTTGCCACGACGACGCACGACCTTGCAGTCACGGTGACGGGCCTTCGCCGACTTCAGGGAGGACAGAACTTTCATGGCATACCTCGGCGTAAACAGTAGTTGTTCGGGTGGAGCGTGGCCGCGATATGCGAAAGACAATCGGCAGTTGACGCTCGTTCAAGCCCGCCATTCTACCGGGCTTTTCCCCATGGTTTCAAGTGGTTGCACAAATGGCCCGTTGCGGGGTGTCTGGCAGGGGCTAGAATGCCCCCTTCACACGCGCAAGGACCCCCATGAATCCACTCGTTCCCGTCCTGACCATCGACGGCCCATCAGGGGCTGGCAAGGGTACCATCAGCCGCATCGTGGCGCGCCGGTTGGGCTGGCACTACCTGGATTCGGGCGCTCTGTACCGCGCCGTCGGCGTGGCGGCCAGCTGGGCCGACATCGACACCTCCGATGCCTCCGCGCTGGTGCGCTGCACCTTTGATACCCATGTCCAGTTCGTCGAGCAGGGCGATGCCATGCGGGTCCTGGTCAATGGCACCGATGCCACCGACGAGCTGCGGCTGGAGACCACCGGAGCGCTGGCGTCGGCCATTGCCGCCATTCCCGAGGTCCGGGCCGCCCTGAAGGAGCGCCAGCGCGCATTCAGGATGGAGCCGGGGCTGGTCGCCGACGGCCGCGACATGGGCACCGTCATCTTCCCCGACGCCCCCTACAAGGTCTTCCTGACCGCCAGTGCCGAGGAGCGCGCCGAGCGCCGGCATAAGCAGTTGAAAGACAAGGGGGTTTCTGTTAACTTTGAAGACCTCCTGCGCGAGATCATGGCCCGCGACGCCCGTGATGCTCAGCGTACCGTGGCGCCCCTGAAGCCGGCAGACGATGCTGTCCTCATCGACACCACAGGCATCGGCATCGAAGATGTCGTTGCCAGAGTGATGGATCTGCTTCCGGTTCCGGCTGCCTGATCCGTTCGCGCGGGAGCTCTGCCAGCAGCATCGGTGGAGGTCGCGCATCTGCAGTGCTGTAAAAGCTCCGTCGCGCAATGATGCGTGGCGGTTTTCCTACTTCCACACACGACCTGCATTTCCGGGGTCGACCAACAGGCGGGCGGCAGCCATTCCCTGAAGGGAAGCCAGCCGACCCATGTGTCCAACAGAGTAAATCTAATGACCGAATCATTTGCCGAACTGTTTGAAGCCAGCCAGGCCAACCTGGCCAAGCTGAAGCCGGGCGCCATCGTCAGCGGTACCGTTGTTGAAGTCCGCGGCGACGTCGTGGTGATCAACGCCGGGCTGAAGTCGGAAGGCATCGTGCCGATCGAACAGTTCCGTAACGACGCTGGCGAAATCGATGTTGCCGAAGGCGACATCGTCAAGGTCGCCCTCGACTCGATCGAGAACGGCTTCGGTGAAACCGTCCTGTCGCGCGAGAAGGCCAAGCGCGCGATGGTGTGGGACGAGCTGGAAGAAGCGTTGGAAAAGAACGAAACCATCACCGGCCGCATCAGCGGCAAGGTCAAGGGTGGTTTCACCGTGGACATCAAGGATGTCCGCGCCTTCCTGCCGGGTTCCCTGGTCGATGTGCGCCCCGTGCGCGATCCGGCCTACCTGGAAGGCAAGGAGCTGGAATTCAAGCTCATCAAGCTTGACCGCAAGCGCAACAACGTCGTGGTCTCGCGCCGCGCTGTCGTCGAAAGCGAGCACTCGGAAGAGCGCGAGCAGCTGATGGACAAGCTGCAGGAAGGCGCGATCCTGAAGGGTGTCGTCAAGAACCTGACCGATTACGGCGCATTCGTGGACCTGGGCGGTATCGACGGCCTGCTGCACATCACCGACATGGCATGGAAGCGCGTGCGCCATCCGTCCGAAGTCGTGAACGTCGGCGACGAGCTGGACGTGCGCGTGCTGAAGTTCGACCGCGAGCGCAACCGCGTTTCGCTGGGCCTGAAGCAGCTGGGCGAAGATCCGTGGGATAACATCGCCCGTCGTTACCCGGCCAACAGCCGCGTGTTCGGCAAGGTCTCCAACGTCACCGATTACGGCGCATTCGTCGAAATCGAGCCGGGCGTCGAAGGTCTGGTGCACGTTTCCGAGATGGATTGGACCAACAAGAACGTCAACCCGTCCAAGGTTGTGCAGGTCGGTGACGAAGTTGAAGTCATGGTCCTGGACGTCGACGAGGAGCGTCGCCGCATCTCGCTGGGCATGAAGCAGGTTGCCGCCAATCCGTGGGAAACCTTCGCTGCCACCCACAAGAAGGGAGACAAGGTGTCGGGCCAGATCAAGTCGATCACCGACTTCGGCATCTTCATCGGTCTGGACGGCGGCATCGACGGCCTGGTTCACCTGTCCGACATCAGCTGGGCGACCACTGGCGAAGACATCGTTCGCAACTTCAAGAAGGGCGACAACCTGGACGCAGTGGTCCTGGCCGTCGATCCGGAGCGCGAGCGCATTTCGCTGGGCGTCAAGCAGCTGGAGCAGGATCCGTTCGGCCAGTACATGGCGACCAATCCGAAGGGCTCCAAGGTCGAAGGCGTGGTGAAGGAAGTCGACGCCAAGGGTGCGATCATCGAGCTGTCCGACGGCATCGAAGGCTATGTTGCAGCTCGCGACATCGCCAACGAGCGCGTCGACGACGCGACCCAGCATCTGAAGGTCGGCGACAAGGTTGAAGCCAAGTTCGTGGGCATGGATCGCAAGGGTCGTACCCTGCAGCTGTCGATCAAGGCCAAGGACGACGCTGAAATGCGCGAAGTGCTGGAGGAATACCAGTCCTCTTCGGCTTCCAGCGGCACCACCCAGCTGGGCGCGCTGCTGCGTGCACAGCTGAACGGCAACAAGTCCGAGTAATATCGGCCTTACGCTGTTCGTTGTTTCCTGGACGGCCCGGGCACTGCCCGGGCCGTTTCAGGCTGAGATGCCCCTGATGTGAGCCGGTAATGACCAAATCCGAACTGATCGAAATCCTCGCGCGCCGGCAGGCGCACCTGAAGGCCGATGATGTCGATCTGGCGGTCAAGTCATTGCTGGAAATGATGGGGGGCTCACTGTCGGCCGGCGATCGCATCGAGATCCGCGGCTTTGGCAGCTTTTCGCTGCACTACCGTCCGCCGCGCCTGGGTCGCAACCCGAAGACCGGCGAATCGGTTGCCCTGCCGGGCAAGCATGTCCCTCATTTCAAGCCAGGCAAGGAATTGCGCGAGCGGGTCAGCAGTGTGCTGCCGCTGGACGCAGATCCGGCCTGAGCCATCCGTCGCGCGACTTCGTGCGAATCCCGCCACGAGTCGGATAAGCTACGGCCTCCTGCCAATGGAGCTGTCGCATGAAAGTTTTTCGTCTGCTGGTCCTGCTGGCGGTTCTCATCCTTGGTCTGATCATCGGTGCGGTCAACATGACGGCCATGTCGATCAACCTGCTGTTTACCCAATTGAACACGTCCGTCGGCGTGGCGCTGATTGCCGCCCTGCTGATCGGTGTCGTGGTCGGTGCTGGCCTGGTGCTGGTAAGCGTGGTCATTCCGCTCTACAGCCAGCTGCGCCGTGCCAACAAGTCGGCGGCTGCACCGTCGGCGCCGGTCGCCCCCTCCCAATCTTTTGATGGACGTTGATCGAAGATGGAATTCGTTTCCGAGTGGTTCTGGTTCTTCCTGTGTCTTCCGTTGGCGGCGCTGGCCGGCTGGGTGATCGGACGCCGCGGCGGTCAACGCCACGGTGACAACCAGGTCAGCCACCTGTCCAGCACCTATTTCCGTGGCCTGAACTACCTGCTCAACGAGCAGCCGGACAAGGCCATCGAACTGTTCCTGCACATCGCCGAGCTGGACAAGGAAACCTTCGAGACCCAGGTCGCGTTGGGCCATCTGTTCCGCCGCCGTGGTGAAGTGGACCGCGCGATCCGTCTGCACCAGGGCCTGGTCAACCGCCAGGACCTTAGTGATGCGCAGCGCGTGCAGGCCCTGCTGGCACTGGGCGAGGACTACATGAAGTCCGGCCTGCTGGACCGTGCCGAAACGGTGTTCACCGAACTGGCGCAGTTGGACCAGCGCGCACCGCAGGCGCTCAAGCACCTGATCGGCATCTACCAGGCCGAGCGTGACTGGGAAAAGGCGATCGACAACGCTACCCGCTTCGAAGATGTCACCGGCGAGCCGATGGGCAAGCTGATCGGGCAGTTCGAATGCGAGCTTGCCGAGCGCTTCCGTGGCGCTGGCAAGCTGGAAGAGGCGAGGGCGGCCATCGCCCGCGCCTACCAGGCCGATGCCATGTCGGTCCGTGCCGGCATCATCGAGGGCCGCCTGGAAACCGATGCAGGCAACGCCGAGGCCGCCGTGCGTGCCTTCGAGCGTGCTGCCCGCAACGATCCGGAGTACCTGCCGGAAGTGCTGCCGGCGCTGATGGAAAACTACCGCAAGGTCGGTGACCTGGGCGGCGCGCGCGCCTTCCTGTCCGAGATGACCGAGCACTACCGCGGCATCGCCCCGGTGCTGGCGCTGACCCGCCTGATGGAAGAGCAGGAGGGTGTCGCACCTGCCCGCGCCTATCTTGGCCGCCAGCTCAAGGATCGCCCGTCGGTGCGTGGCGAATCGGCACTGATCGACCTCACCTTGGCCGAGGGCGCAGATTCCACCGCGACCCTGCACGACCTCAAGCACATCACCGACCAGTTGCTGGTGCGCAATCCGGCCTACCGCTGCACCCGCTGCGGATTCGGCGCGCGTACCCACCACTGGCAATGCCCCAGCTGCAAGGAGTGGGGCACGGTCAAGCCGCTGTTGAATTACGCGGTGCTCTGAACCATGCCGTGGCTTGTGATGGCCGCGCTGCTGGGCCTGGCCCTGCTCAGCGCGGCATTGACCTGGGCGGCACGCGTGTACGCCCTGCGCAGGCAGTTGCTGGACCAGCCCGGCGAGCGCCGCAGCCACAGCGTCGCCACCCCGCGCGGTGGCGGTATCGCCATCGTGATCAGTCTGCTGGTTGCGGCAGCCGTGGCCGCTTGCGTCTGGCCGGACGCTGCAGCCAGCCTGGCTGTCGCCAGCCTTGGCCTGGCGCTGGTTGCCGGCATTGGCTGGTGGGATGACCATCGGCCGCTGCCGGCCATGCGCCGGTTGCTGGTGCATTTCCTCGCCGCCGCCTTGCTGGCGGGACTGGTCAAGATGCACGGGGGCAGCTGGCTGCTGAGCCTGCTGGTGCTGTTCTTCACCGCCTCGCTGATCAACATCTGGAACTTCATGGATGGGATCAACGGGATTGCCAGCAGCCAGGCAGTCATCGTTGCGCTGGGCTTCGCGATGGTGCTGCCCTGGCCCTATTCGCTGGTGGCCATCGTGCTTGGCCTGGCGTGCCTGGGTTTTCTGCCATTCAACTTTCCGCAGGCGCGGATCTTCATGGGTGATGTCGGTAGTGGCGCGCTGGGCTATGCCGTGGCAGTGGTGCTGGCCGTCGCTGCAGTGCACACCGACATCAACTGGATCCTGCTGCTGCTGCCGTTGTCCGCCTTCCTTGTGGACGCGGGCTTCACGCTGTTGGCGCGCATGCTTTCCGGGCAACGCTGGATGGAACCCCACACCCAGCACGTCTACCAGCGCGCGGTCCAGGCAGGAGCCAGCCATGCCCAGGTGACAGGGATGTACTTTGTTTTGGGCCTGTTCAGTATTACAGTGTTCAATATCTGCACCAATTTGCAGCCGAGGTGGGAGGCTGCCGTAGCGGTCGCGTGGTTTGCCGCGTTGACCCTGCTGTGGCTCCTCCTGCGCAATGGATTGCGCCACCGATAAGGAATTACTCGATCTATGTCTTCACCCTGGCGGGACAGAATCCTCGGTCTGATGCCGCGTACGGCCATCGTCTGCCACGACTTGTTCATGGTATGGGCCTGTTGGCAGCTGCTGCATGCAGGTCGTTACTCGATCCTTGCCGACGCTCCCGCATTGCCGCTGTGGAACGTGGACACCACGCTGGTGCTGGCGCTGCAGGGCCTGGTGTTCTGGCGTATCGGCCTCTATCGCGGGCTGTGGCGCTTCGCCAGCGTCAGCGACCTGCTGAACATCTTCAAGGCCAGCTTCATCGGCCTGATCGCCATTGTTCTGGTGCTGGCCTGGAAGCGCTTCAACGGCGTGCCGATGTCGGTGCTGGTGATCTATCCGTTCGCACTGTCGGCACTGCTGGGCGCGCCGCGCCTGTTGTACCGGGCGTGGAAGGACTACCAGTCGCTGCAGTCCGATTCGTCCGCGCGCCGCGTGCTGATTCTCGGCGCCGGCCAAGCCGCTGAGACCCTGGTGCGCGACCTGCGCCGATCCGGCAATTTCGAGCCGGTTGGCCTGCTCGATGATGCACCGCACCTGCGTGGCGCCAAGCTGCAGAGCCTGCCGATCCTGGGCACGCTGGACGACGCACCGGCGGTGGCCCGGGAGACCGCGGCCAAGCTGCTGGTGATCGCCATGCCCTCGCTGGATGCCGTTGGCATGCAGCGCGTGGTGGCCATCTGCGAGAGCACCGGCATTCCGTTCCGCACGGTGCCCAAGCTCAGCGACATCCTGCAGGGTCAGTCGCTGCCGGGCCAGTTGAAGGAAGTGGCCATCGAAGACCTGCTTGGGCGCAAGCCGATCATGCCGGACTGGAACCTCATCCGCGGCTGGTTGGGTGGGCGCACGGTGATGGTCACCGGTGCCGGTGGCTCGATCGGGTCCGAGTTGTGTCGCCAGTGCGCGCGCCATGGTGCCGGTCGTATCGTGCTGCTGGAGATCAGTGAGCTGCTGCTGTTGACCATCGAGGGCGAGCTGCGCCGCAGCTTCCCCGATGTCGAGATCGAAGCCGTGCTCGGTGACTGTGGCGACCCTGCGGTGATCCGTCATGCGCTGTCGCTGCACCCGGTCGACACCGCCTTCCATGCGGCCGCCTACAAGCATGTGCCGGTGCTGGAGCGTCAGCTGCGCGAAGCCGTGCGCAACAACATCCTGGCCACCGAGAACGTGGCCCGCGCCTGCCTGGAAGCCCGCGTCGAGCACTTTGTGTTCATTTCGACCGACAAGGCGGTGGACCCGGTCAATGCGCTGGGCGCCAGCAAGCGCTATGCGGAGATGATCTGCCAGAGCCTGGACCAGAAGTCCACGCACACCCGTTTCGTGACCGTGCGCTTCGGCAACGTGCTGGCGTCGGCCGGCAGCGTGGTGCCGTTGTTCCGCGAGCAGATCCTCAAGGGCGGCCCGGTTACGGTGACCGACCCGGAGGTCAGCCGCTATTTCATGACCATTCCCGAGGCCTGCCAGCTGATCCTGCAGGCGGCCGCGTCGGCGTCGCACGGGGCGATCTATACCTTGGACATGGGCGAGCCCGTGCCGATCCGGGTGCTGGCCGAACAGATGATCCGCCTGGCGGGCAAGCAGCCCTACAAGGACATCCCGATCATCTACACCGGCATGCGCCCGGGCGAGAAGCTGCACGAGACGCTGTTCTATTCCGACGAGGACTACCGGCCGACCGCGCACCCGAAGATCCTGGAAGCCGGCGTACGTGCGTTCTCGCGTGACGTCGTGCTGGGCAACGTGCCCAAGCTGCGCGAGGCGATTGCCAGGTACGACATCGATACGATCCAGGAAATCCTGTTCGCGACCATGCCGGAATTCTCGCCAATCGAACAGGATGCTTACATTTCTTCCGCTAAGGTTGTGCCCTTTCCGGCACGTGAGGCCAGCAGGCACCAATGAGCAAGCGCATTCGCAAGGCAGTATTTCCAGTAGCAGGTCTGGGCACGCGTTTTCTTCCGGCGACCAAGACGGTGCCAAAGGAGATGCTGCCGATCATCGATCGGCCGCTGATCCAGTACGCCGTGGATGAGGCGATCGAAGCGGGCTGTGACACCCTGGTGTTCATCACCAATCGCTACAAGCACGCTGTCGCCGACTATTTCGACAAGGCCTACGAGCTCGAGCAGAAGCTCGAGCGCGCGGGCAAGCACGAGCAGCTCGAATTGATCCGCCATGTGCTGCCGGAAGGCGTGCGCGCGATCTTCGTCACCCAGGCCGAGGCTCTGGGCCTGGGCCACGCGGTGCTGTGCGCCAAGGCGGTCATCGGTGACGAGCCGTTTGCTGTGCTGTTGCCGGATGATCTGATCTGGAACCGCGGCGCGGGTGCACTGAAGCAGATGGCCGACCTCAACGAGGCCAGCGGCGCCAGCGTCATCGCCGTGGAAGACGTGCCACACGACAAGACGGCCAGTTACGGCATCGTCGCCACCGAGGCGTTCGATGGCCGCAAGGGGCGTATCTCGCAGATCGTGGAGAAGCCGAAGCCGGAAGACGCACCGAGCGATCTGGCGGTGGTGGGTCGCTACGTGCTGAGCCCGAAGATCTTCGAGCTGCTTGAGCAGACCCGGACCGGTGCCGGCGGCGAGATCCAGCTGACCGATGCGATCGCCGAACTGCTGAAGACCGACGAAGTTGATGCCTATCGTTTCGAAGGCACCCGTTTCGACTGCGGCACCCATCTGGGGCTGGTCGAGGCGACGATTCGTTTTGCGCTGGACAACCCGAAGCTGGCCGGCCCGGCGCGGGAGAAGCTGACGGCGATGCTGGCGGAATAAGGTGTTTTCAAGCGCTCCGTTCGCGGCGCCTTGATTGATACGTGATGGGCGGGATGGGCGGGCCTTTGCAGGACACGCCGTAAACCCGTCCATGGGGGCTCGATGGCGCCATCCATGGCGCCAACGGTCCTGCAAAGCCCCACCCATCCCGCCAGCCTGGTTTCCTGCGGGCGCGGACGGGTAGGGCGGAATCAACGGCAGAAGCAAAAGCAGAAAGGCAGCCATTGGCTGCCTTTTTTGTGGCTCTGACCCCATCGTGGAAAGCATCCACGCATGGCGTGGATCTACTGCCTTTGCTCACCCCTCCGCCGCGCGGAATGTTGGGTGGTCCGGGTGGGTGAGGCTGACCGGGACTGTCAGCGGCATGGATGCCGCTGCCAAGCCTACAGGGATGTACTTGCGGCGTGTCCCGGGCAGTCTCACCCGCCCGGGCCCCACAGCCAGCCAACAATCAGCCGGCAACGCTCTGAACCTTACAGCGCCTCGAAAATGCCCGCCGCGCCCATGCCGGTACCGATGCACATCGTCACCATGCCGTACTTCTGCTGGCGACGACGCAGGCCGTGCAGCAGGGTCGCGGTACGGATCGCACCGGTCGCACCCAGCGGGTGGCCCAGGGCGATCGCCCCGCCCAGCGGATTGACCTTGCTCGGGTCCAGGCCGCAATCGCGGATCACCGCCAGCGACTGTGCCGCGAAGGCTTCGTTGAGCTCGATCCAGTCCAGCTGGTCCTGGGTAAGGCCGGCCTGCTTCAGCGCCTTCGGAATCGCGGCGATCGGGCCGATGCCCATCACTTCCGGACGCACGCCGGCCACCGAGAAGCTGACGAAACGGGCCAGCGGGGTCAGGCCGTAATCCTTGATCGCCTGTTCCGACGCCAGCAGCACCGCGCCGGCGCCATCGCTCATCTGCGAGGAGTTGCCGGCAGTGACGGTGCCGCCGAACTGGCCGTTGCGGAACACCGGACGCAGCTTGGCCAGGCCTTCAGCGGAGGAATCCGGACGCGGGCCTTCGTCGGTGTCGGCCACCTTGTTGCGGGTGATGATGCGCTTGCCGTCGGCCAGGTCGGGCTGGTGCGAGATGATCTCGTACGGGCTGATCTCGTCCTTGAAGTCGCCATTCTGGATGGCGGCCATGGCCTTCTGGTGCGATGCCAGGGCGAACGCGTCCTGGTCTTCGCGCGAGACCTTCCATTCTTCAGCGACCTTCTCGGCGGTGATGCCCATGCCGTAGGCGATGGCGACGTGGTCGTTGTCGAACACGCTCGGGGCCATCGCGATCTTGTTGCCCATCATCGGCACCATCGACATCGATTCGGTGCCGCCGGCCAGCATCAGGTCGGCATTGCCAAGGCGGATGGCGTCGGCCGCCTGCGCTACGGCCTGCAGGCCGGAGGAGCAGAAGCGGTTCACGGTCTGCGCGGCGATGGTGTTCGGCAGGCCGGCCAGCAGCACGCCGATGCGGGCCACGTTCATGCCCTGCTCGGCTTCCGGCATCGCGCAGCCGATGATCGCGTCATCGATGCGGTTGACGTCCACGCCCGGTGCCTGCGCGACGACGCTGCGCAGCACGTGGGCGAGCATGTCATCGGGGCGGGTGTTGCGGAACATGCCCTTGGGCGCCTTGCCAACCGGGGTGCGGGTGGCGGCGACGATGTAGGCGTCCTGGATTTGCTTGGTCATTGCAGTGATCTCTTGAATTTTTTAGCCGGAGTGCCGACCAACGGTCGGCACCCACCAAAAGCAGGGAGGGGCAATCAGTTCCGCAGCGGCTTGCCGGTCTTGAGCATGTGCGCGATGCGGGCCTGGGTCTTTTCCTGCTGGGCCAGTTCGACGAAGTGCTTGCGCTCCAGGGTCAGCAGCCACTCTTCGTCGACCAGGGTGCCGCGGTCGACCTTGCCGCCGCACAGCACGGTGGCGATGCGCTCGGCGATCTCGTAGTCGTACGGGCTGATGAAGCGGCCTTCCAGCATGTTGACCAGCATCATCTTGAAGGTCGCGATGCCGACGTCACCGGCCACCTGGATGCGGCGTGCCGGCAGCGGCGGACGGTAGCCCGCTTCGGCCAGCGCACGTGCTTCGGCCTTGGCGATGTACAGCGCCTCGTAGCTGTTGAACACCACCTTGTCGGTGCTGCGCAGCAGGCCCAGTTCCTGGGCGTTGACCGCCGAGTTGGACACCTTGGCCATCGCCACGGTCTCGAAGGTCTTCTTCAGTTCGGCGAACACGTCACCGCCCGGGCCTGCAGCCTGCGAGGCGCGCACGGCCAGTTCCTTCAGGCCGCCACCGGCCGGCAGCAGACCGACGCCGGCCTCGACCAGGCCGATGTAGCTTTCCAGGAAGGCCACGGTCTTGGCGCTGTGCATCTGGAATTCGCAGCCGCCACCCAGGGCCAGGCCACGCACCGCAGCCACCACCGGCACCAGCGAGTACTTGATGCGCTGGCTGGTGCGCTGGAAGTTGTGCACCATTTCCTCGAACTGGTCGACCTTGCCGGCCTGCAGCAGGCCGAGCGCGCCGGCCAGGTCGGCACCGGCGGAGAAGGGCTCCTTCTGCTGCCAGATCACCAGGCCCTGGAAGTCCTTCTCGGCGCGCGTGACGCACTCCTGCAGGCCATCCAGCACGTGGTCGGACACGGTGTTCATCTTGGTCTTGAAGCTGACCACGGCGATGCCATCACCGTCGTGCCACATGCGCAGGCCGTCGTTCTCGAACACGGTCTCGCCCGGTGCGAACTTCTCGCCCAGCAGCGGATCGGGGAAGCGCTGGCGCTGGTACACCGGCAGCGACGAGCGCGGCAGCTTGGCGTTGCGCGACGGGCTGTAGCTGCCCTCGGCGGCGTGCACACCGTCGCGGCCATCGAACACCCAGTCCGGCAGCGGGGCGTTGCTCATGCTCTTGCCGGCCACGATGTCATCGGCGATCCACTGTGCGACCTGCTTCCAGCCGGCGGCCTGCCAGGTTTCGAACGGGCCCAGCGACCAGCCGTAGCCCCAGCGGATGGCCAGGTCGACGTCGCGCGCGGTCTCGGCGATGTCGGCCAGGTGGTAGGCGCTGTAGTGGAACAGATCGCGGAAGGTCGCCCACAGGAACTGCGCCTGCGGGTGCTGGCTCTCGCGCAGCTTGGCGAACTTCTCGGCCGGGTTCTTGATCTTCAGGATCTCGACCACTTCCGGTGCGGCGGCGCGGTCAGCCGGACGGTAGTCCTGCTTTTCCAGGTCCAGCACCACGATGTCCTTGCCGACCTTGCGGAAGATGCCGGCGCCGGTCTTCTGGCCCAGTGCACCCTTGGCAATCAGCGCATCCAGCCACTTCGGCGACTTGAAGAATTCATGCCACGGGTCATTCGGCAGAGTATCGCCCATGGTCTTGATGACGTGGGCCATGGTGTCCAGGCCGACCACGTCGGAGGTGCGGTAGGTGGCCGACTTCGGGCGGCCGACCAGCGGGCCGGTCAGGCCGTCCACTTCATCGAAGCCCAGGCCGAACTGCTGGGTGTGGTGGATGGTGGACAGGATCGAGAACACGCCGATGCGGTTGCCGATGAAGTTCGGGGTGTCCTTGGCGTACACCACGCCCTTGCCCAGGGTGGTGACCAGGAAGGCTTCCAGGCCTTCCAGCACGCTGGCGTCGGTGGTGGTGGCCGGAATCAGCTCGGCCAGGTGCATGTAGCGCGGCGGATTGAAGAAATGCACGCCGCAGAAGCGGTGGCGCAGCTGTTCCGGCAGCACGTCGGCCAGCTTGTTGATGCCCAGGCCCGAGGTGTTGGAGGCCAGCACCGCGTGGTCGGCCACGAACGGGGCGATCTTCTTGTACAGGTCCTGCTTCCAGTCCATGCGCTCGGCGATGGCCTCGATGATCAGGTCGCAGTCCTTCAGCTGTTCCAGCCCGGTCTCGTAGTTGGCCGGGGTGATGGCTTCGGCCAGCGACTTGCTGGCCAGCGGTGCCGGGCTCAGCTTGCCGAGGTTGGCGATCGACTTCAGCACGATGCCATCGGCCGGACCTTCCTTTGCGGGCAGGTCGAACAGCACGGTGTCGACGCCGGCATTGGTGAGGTGGGCGGCGATCTGGGCACCCATGACGCCGGCACCCAGCACGGCGGCGCGGCGGACTAGCAGGGAATTGGACATGGTGTAGGGCCTTTGTTGGTCAGCAGTTACTGGGTGGAATCAATGGAGGCGGGCAGGGTGCTGCCGCTGCGGGCGGCGGCGCGGAATCCGGCCTCGGCGAAATGGATCAGTTCATGCGCGGCATGGGCACGATGCGCCGTTTCGGTGACACCGGCGGGTCGCTTGATCAGCCCGAAATCGGCCATGGCATAGGTCAGCGAGCCGGCTAGGAAATCCAGGCGCCAATAGAGCTCCTCTTTGCTCAGGCTGGGCACGCAGGTGGCAATCGCCTTGCCGAACTCACGCAGCACGTGGCCATAGTGGTCGGACAGGAACTTGCGCAGGTTGTCGTTCTTTTCAGCGTAGGCACGGGCGATCACGCGGACGAAGGCGCCGCCGTTCTGGCGGTCCTGGGCCAGCGCCAGGGCCGGCTCGACGAAGGCGGCCAGCACCGGCCGCAGTTGCCCGGGGTGTTCGTTGCGGGCGCGCTCGAGCTGGGCCAGGCGGGCGCCGGTCATCTCGTCCATGCGGCGGCGGAAGACTTCGTTGACCAGGTTTTCCTTGGACCCGAAGTGGTAGTTCACCGCAGCGATGTTGACGTCGGCCTGGCTGGTGACTTGGCGCAGCGAGGTGCCGGCAAAGCCGTGCTGGGCGAACAGCTCCTCGGCGGCGCCGAGGATCCGGTCCTTGGTCGAGAAGTGGGCGGGCTTGGCCATCGGGCGGGCGGACCTTAATCAAACGATTGTTTGATACTAGAACCAGACGGTAGCGTATGGCATTTTGCAGTGCAGCAAAAATGCCTGGGCGGTTACAGGGGATTCAGTAGTGCCAGCCCATGGCTGGCAGCTCGCAATCCTGAATGGGAGCCCCAGGCCCGAAACGACCGGCATGAGGCCTGCCAGCCATGGGCTGGCACTACTGAGTGGGATCTTTTACAATCCGCGCACGTTTATCAGGCTAAGCCCGCGTTTCGACGCGGCTTTTTTTTTGTTACCCTTCGGGCCATCAGCGGCCCGATTCCATTGGAGACATCCCATGGCGCTGGAGCGCACCCTTTCGATCGTCAAGCCGGACGCCGTTGCCAAGAACGTCATCGGCGAAATCTACGCCCGCTTTGAAAAGGCTGGCCTGAAGGTCGTGGCCGCCAAGTACAAGCAGCTGTCGCGCCGTGAAGCCGAAGGCTTCTACGCCGTGCACCGCGAGCGTCCGTTCTTCAACGCACTGGTCGAGTTCATGATCTCCGGCCCGGTGATGATCCAGGCCCTGGAAGGCGAGAACGCCGTCCTGGCCCACCGCGACCTGCTGGGCGCCACCAACCCGAAGGAAGCCGCTGCGGGCACCATCCGCGCCGACTTCGCCGAATCCATCGATGCCAACGCCGCCCACGGCTCGGACTCGGTCGAGAACGCCGCGATCGAAATCGCCTACTTCTTCGCCGCCACCGAAGTCGTTTCGCGCTGAGAGTGATGCCGTGAACGAGGTCGTACAGCCAACCGCCATCCCTTCCGTACTCGTTGCGGGTCCGGTTGTGGCAAAGCAGAATCTGCTCGACCTCGATCGCGAGGGTCTGGAGCGCTTCTTCGCCGAGACTCTCGGCGAAGCGCGCTACCGCGCCCATCAGGTGATGAAGTGGATCCACCATCACTACGTCACCGATTTCGATGAGATGACCGACCTGGGCAAGGCGCTGCGCGGCAAGCTGCACCAGCACGCCGAGGTCCGCGTCCCCAACATCGTGTTCGACAAGCCCTCCGCCGACGGCACCCACAAGTGGCTGCTGGCGATGGGCACCGATGGCAAGAACGCCATCGAGGCCGTCTACATTCCGGACAAGAACCGCGGCACCCTGTGCGTGTCCTCGCAGGTGGGCTGCGCGCTGAACTGCACGTTCTGTTCAACCGCCACCCAGGGCTTCAACCGCAACCTCTCCACTGCCGAGATCATCGGCCAGGTGTGGGTCGCTGCGCGTCATCTGGGCAACATCCCGCACAAGCAGCGTCGTCTCACCAACGTGGTGATGATGGGCATGGGCGAGCCGTTGATGAATTTCGACAACGTCGTGCGCGCCATGAGCGTGATGCGCGACGACCTGGGCTACGGCCTGGCCAACAAGCGCGTGACCCTGTCGACCTCCGGCCTGGTGCCGCAGATCGACCGCCTGTCCGCCGAAAGCGACGTGTCGCTGGCGGTGTCGCTGCACGCGGCCGACGATGCGCTGCGCGAGACGCTGGTCCCGCTCAACAAGAAGTACCCGATCGCCGAGCTGATGGCATCGTGCGCACGCTACCTGCGCGCCAACAAGCGCCGCGAGTCGGTGACCTTTGAATACACCCTGATGAAGGGCATCAACGACCAGCCCGAGCATGCCCGGCAGCTGGCGCGGCTGATGCGCCAGTTCGACAATGCCGTGCAGGCGTCGCACTCGGGCAAGGTCAACCTGATTCCGTTCAATCCGTTCCCGGGGACGCGCTACGAGCGTTCCGAAGAAGCGCATATCCGTGCCTTCCAGAAGATCCTGCTCGACGCGAAGGTGCTGACCATGGTCCGACGGACCCGTGGCGACGACATCGACGCTGCCTGTGGCCAGCTCAAGGGCCAGGTGATGGATCGCACCCGCCGCCAGGCAGAGTTCAACAAGACGTTGCAGGCAGGGAAGGGGAGCGATGCGGCGGCCTGATCGCCTGCCGGTGGCCCTGTTCGCAGGCGCGCTGGCACTGGCAGCGGGCGGTTGCACGACCACAAGTGAGATTCCGATCGGCCCGGGCGGGGTCGCGCCGATCCACACCGTCCGCGATGCGCCGGGCGTACGCCAGAAGTTCCACTACGAGGATCTGCTGGCGCTGGCCGCCCGCGACATGCAGGTGGGCAATCTGGACGAGGCCGAGCGCAAGGTGCGCCGTGCGCTGAAGCTCCAGCCCAACGGGGTGGATGCGGTGATGCTGCTGGCCGGAGTCGAAGACCGCAGGGGGCGCGAGCAGCAGGCGGGGGATGGTTTCCGCCGCGCTGCGGAGCTGGCGCCGAAACGCGGTGACGTGCTCAACAATTACGCGGCGTGGCTGTGCCAGCACGGCCACTCGGCCGAATCGCTGGTCTGGTTCGATCGTGCCCTGGCTGCCCCGGACTACGCCACGCCCGCCGCTGCCCTGGCCAATGCCGGTGGTTGCGCGTTGGACGCTGGCCAGCTTGAACGCGCCGAGCGCGACCTGCGTGCCGCCCTGGCGCAGGTGCCGGACAACCCGGTCGCGTTGGAGGCGATGGCCCAGCTGAGCTTCCGTCGCGGCCAGTTCATGGAGGCCCGCGCCTTCGCCGAACGTAGGATTGCGGCTGCACCGGCCACGCGTTCCGTGTTACAACTTGCGTCTCAAATCGAGGCGCGGCTGGGTGATCAGGCAGCATCTGATCGCTATCTTCAGCGGATTCGACAGGAATTTCCGCAGGACGCGGGCTCCTAACTCCAGGGTTGATGCATTGTGATTGATGACCAGACTGTGAGCGATCTCGAGACTGTGGCCGGCTGCGGCACCCGCCTGCGCCAGGCTCGCGAGGCCGCCGGACTGACCCTCGAAGACGTCGGCCAGCGCCTGCGCATGCCGGTTCAAGTGGTGAAGTCGCTCGAGCAGGAGCAGTGGCAGAAGCTGGGGGCGCCGGTGTTCGTGCGCGGCCAGCTGCGCAGCTATGCCCGCCTGCTCGGTGTCGACGTCAGCGAACTGCTGGAACAGGCCCAGGTTGGCCCGGTGGTTCCGCCGACCCTGGTCAGCCACACCCATACCCCGCGTGCGCGCCGGATCGCCGAGAATCTCGGCCGCCGTGCGCTGTATGTCGGTATTACCGCCGTGCTGGCGGTCCCGGTCTGGTTCGCCACCCGTGGCCACTTCGATGGTGCCGCGCCTTCGCCGAACACCGCCTCGCTGGACGTGATCCCGGCCGCCGTACCGGTTACCCCGGCCGGTCCCGGGTCCGCCGCTGCCGCGCCGGCCGAAGTGACGGCCGCGCCCGTCATCAAGCCGACTGCCACCCCCTACGTCGCTTCGCTGGCCCCGGTACCACGCGCCGCGCCGGCGCCAGCCGCCAACCTGGACATGCAGTTCAGCGGCGACAGCTGGGTCGATATCGGTGGCCCCGATGGCGCCACCGTGGAGAAGGCGTTGATCAAGTCCGGTGAAAGCCGCAGCTTCACGCCGGGCCAGGTTGCCCGCGTCACCTTGGGCAATGCTTCGGCGGTCCAGGTTCAGCAGAATGGCGCTATCGTCGATCTGACGCCCTATCAGCGAGCCAACGTGGCACGCTTTCAGGTATCCTCTGAAGGCTCCGTTGTCCCGGTTTCACACTGAGGCGCGGTTTCACCACCTTCGATAATCCCAATGGTCCCTCCCGATGGGCGGGGCGAGAGTACGCATGGCGATCGACGACCTGCTCGACGAGCACGAACAAAGTGAACGCGTCCGCAGCTGGCTGCGGAAGAATGGTGCCAGCATCCTCGGTGGCGTAGTCATCGCCATCGGTGCCATTGCCGGCTGGCAGTGGTACCAGAAGGACCAGGGCGGCAAGCTGGCCTCGGCCAATGTCGAGTACCAGAAGGCCCTGGCGGGTCTGCAGGCAAACAAGCTCGATGACGCGGCCAAGGCGGTCAAGGCGCTGGAGGCTGGCCCGTCCAGCATCTACGGCGACCTGGCGGCGCTGCAGCTGGCCAAGGCCCAGGTCGATGCGGGCAAGAATGAAGAAGCGCTGGCTACCCTGCGCGCGGTGAAGGTCGAAGGCGACCTGCAGCGCGTGGTCGACCAGCGCGTGGCACGCCTGCTGGTGGCTACCGGCAAGGGCGATGAAGCGATCAAGCTGCTGGGCAGCGCCACCGACAGCAGCAGCCTGGAAATCCATGGCGATGCGCTGATGGCGCAGGGCAAGCGTGACGCGGCCCGCGAACAGTATGAGAAGGCGCTGAAGACGCTGGACGTGGCAGCGCCGCAGCGGCGTCTGCTGGAAACCAAGGTTATGGACGCCGGCGGCACCGTCGCCGCCCCTGCGGAGTCGGTTTGATGAGTCAGAAGGTCATGATCACGCGCGTCGCCACCGTACTCCTGCTCGGTATGGCGCTGTCCGGTTGCAGCACCATGAAGGGCTGGTTCGCCGGCAAGGACGCAGCAGCGAAGAAGGCACAGGAGCCGGCTGAACTGGTGAAGTTCGAGCCGACCCTGAAGGTCAACAAGGCCTGGTCGGTCAACCTCGGCAAGGGCGAGCGCCGCATCGGCGTGCGCCAGGGCCCGGCAGTGGCCAACGGTCACGTGTTCGCCGCGGCGATCACCGGTGGCGTGCACGCCATCGACCTGCAGACCGGCAAGAAGGTCTGGACCTGGGAGCCGAAGAAGGAAAAGAAGAAGGCCAAGCTGCGGCTGTCCGGTGGTCCGGGCGTCGGCGAGAACCTGGTGGTCATCGGTACCCTCGATGGCCAGGTGATCGCGCTGGACATCAACGATGGCAGCGAGAAGTGGCGCGCACGCGTGCCGAATGAAGTCATCGCCGCGCCGGCCATTGCCCAGGGCATGGTCTTCGTGCGCAGCAATGATGGCCGCGTCACCGCGTTCGATGCCGGCAACGGCACCCAGAAGTGGTTCAACCCGAGCGAGCTGCCGGCGCTGACCGTGCGTGGCAACGCGGCGGTGGTGGCCGGTCCGGGCGTGTTGTTCATCGGCAAGGACGAGGGCAGCGTTGCTGCGCTGGCCATGCAGGACGGCCGCACGCTGTGGGACCAGAATGTCGGCACCGGCGAAGGCCGTACCGAGCTGGACCGCATGGCCGACGTCGATGGCGCCCCGGTGCTCGACGGCAATACGCTGTTCGTGAGCAGCTTCAAGAACCAGACCATGGCCATCGAAGGCCCGACCGGTCGCCCGATGTGGGCGCGTGACCACGGCGGTGCCGGCGGTGTGGCGGTGTCTTCGGGCAATGTTTTCGTTACCGACAACAAGGGCGGCGTGTTTGGCCTGGACAAGGCCAGCGGCGCGGCGATGTGGTCGCAGACCGCACTGGCCCGGCGCTCGCTGACCGGTCCGGCGCTGCACGGCGACTACGTGGTGGTCGGTGACTACAAGGGATACCTGCATTGGCTGCAGGCCTCCGATGGCGCGATGGCAGCGCGGGCGAAAAGCGGCGGTGATGCGCTTCTGGCCCAGCCAATCGTCGTCGATGGGGTGCTGCTGGTGCAGAACGTTGATGGCAAGCTGACCGCATTCCGGTTGGCAAATTAATACGGAGTAATCGCGATGCTGCCTTTGGTCGCCCTGGTTGGACGGCCGAATGTCGGCAAGTCGACCATATTCAATGCACTGACCCGAACCCGTGACGCCCTGGTCCATGACCAGCCCGGCGTCACCCGGGACCGCAACTATGGCGTCTGCCGGCTTGACGAGGACAACCATTTCCTCGTCGTCGATACCGGCGGCATCGCAGAGGAAGAAGAAGGCCTGGCTGGTGCTACCACGCGCCAGGCCCGCGCTGCCGCTGGCGAAGCTGACCTGATCCTGTTTGTCGTTGATGCCCGCGAGGGCACCTCGGCGATGGACGATGAGATCCTGGCCTGGCTGCGCAAGCTGTCGCGCCCGACGCTGCTGCTGATCAACAAGATCGACGGCACCGACGAGGACACCGTGCGTTCGGAGTTTGCCCGCTACGGCTTCAGCGAGATGCTGACCGTGTCGGCTGCCCACCGCCAGGGCCTGGACGACCTGCTGGACGAGGTCATTCAGCGCCTGCCGGAAGAGGGCAGCGGCGAAGAGCTGGACAACGATCCGAACCGCGTGCGCATCGCTTTCGTCGGCCGCCCGAACGTGGGCAAGTCGACCCTGGTCAACCGCATCCTCGGCGAAGAGCGGATGATCGCCTCGGACGTGCCGGGCACCACCCGCGATTCGATTTCGGTGGACCTGGAGCGTGACGGTCGCGAGTACCGCCTGATCGACACCGCCGGCCTGCGTCGCCGCTCGCGCGTGGACGAGGTCGTCGAGAAGTTCTCGGTGGTCAAGACCATGCAGTCGATCGAGCAGTGCCAGGTAGCCGTGCTGATGCTCGACGCCACCGAAGGCGTGACCGACCAGGACGCCACCGTGCTCGGCGCCGTACTGGATGCCGGCCGCGCGCTGGTGATCGCGATCAACAAGTGGGACGGCCTGACCGACTACCAGCGCGAGCAGGCGGAAACGATGCTGTCGCTGCGTCTGGGCTTCGTGCCGTGGGCCGAGTCCGTGCGCATCTCGGCCAAGCATGGCTCGGGCCTGCGCGAGCTGTTCCGTGCGGTGCACCGCGCGCACGAATCGGCGAACAAGACCTTCACCACCAGCGAAGTGAACAAGGCGCTGGAAGTGGCCTACGAGACCAACCCGCCGCCGACCATCCGCGGCCATGTCTCCAAGCTGCGTTACGTGCACCCGGCCGGCGCCAACCCGCCGACCTTCATCGTGCACGGCACCCGCCTGAAGGAACTGCAGGAGTCGTACAAGCGCTACCTGGAGAACTTCTTCCGCAAGCGCTTCAAGCTGATCGGTACGCCGGTGCAGTTCATCTTCCGCGAGGGTGCCAACCCGTACGAGGGCAAGAAGAACGTGCTGACCGAACGGCAGGTCAAGGCCAAGCGGCGCTTGATGAAGCACGTCAAGGGCAAGTGATTCACAGGAAGGCGGCCGCAGGGCCGCCTTTTTCGTTGTGGCGCGTTACGGCGCACTTTCTCAGGCGCTGCCCCAAGGCAGCAGCACCCCGCGGAACCTCATCCTGCCCGATGCCAGGCGGTCATAGGCCTCGGTCGCGTGGTCCAAGTCAAACGTCTCGACCATCGGCTTGACCTTGCCGGTGGCGGCAAGCGCCAGCACTTCGCCAAGGTAGTGCTGGCCACCATGGGTGGCGCCGATCACGCGCTGGCGCATCATGTGGAACGGTACGCCGTCGGACGAGATCGAGAAGGGCTGGCTGAAGTCCAGCCCGCACAGCACCACGCGTCCATCGACACGCAGGCCGGTCATGGCTTCTTCGGCCGAGCTGAATTCGTTGGTGGTCACCAGCAGCACGTCGGCGCCGCCGATCGCCTTCAGTTCCTTGCCACTGGCAACGACCTGGTCGGCGCCCAACTGCAGGGCAAGTGCATGCTTGTCCGCGGAATGCGTGATTGCGATGGTCTCGAAGCCACAGGCTCTGGACAGCTGCAGGGCGACGTGGCCAAGCCCGCCGATGCCAAGTACCGCGATCTTTTCCCGTGGCTGGGGTGCCGCATCGCGCAACCCGCTCCAGGTCGTGTAGCCGGCACACATCATCGGGGCCGCGTCCACGTAGGAGAGTCCGTCAGGCAGCAGTACCGTGCCTTCGGCGGAGATCGCGATGTACTGGGCATGGCCGCCCTGCGCGGCGAAGCCGGTGGTGCGAGGTGCATCGCAGTTCATTGCCGTCTGTCCGGACAAGGGACGGTTCTCGCGGCAGTAGGGGCAACGCCCGCAGGACGACTGGACCCACGTGGTGCCCACGCGATCGCCCACCCGGCGCGAGTGCACGCCGGCGCCCACCTCCACCACTTCTCCGACTACTTCGTGCCCCGGCGTCTGGGGATAGATGTCGCCACCGTAACCCTGGGTTGCCCATACATCGGTGTAGCACATGCCGGACGCGTGAACCTTGACCAGTACCTGGCCCGGTTCGATCGCGGGTACCGGGACGTCCTGTACCTGCCACGGCTTGTTCGGCCCGGTCATCACAACCGCCTTCATCATCTTCATCGTCTTGATCCTGTCTCGGTGGATGAGCGCCGAGGGCCTGCGCCCGCGACAGCGCTGAGCGTAGAATCCGCTGACTATCAAGACAATCGCTTCAATATCTGACGACATGGTGAATCTCATTCAGCAATCGGGTGGGGGTGATCTGGCCGCCTTCACCGCGTTCCTCGCGGTGGCAGCGCATCGCAGCTTCCGCAGTGCGGCCGCGGAGTTGAACATCACGCCGTCGGCGATCAGCCATGCCATCAAGACGCTGGAGCAGCGGCTGGGCGCACGCCTGTTCAATCGCACCACGCGCAGCGTCTCGCTGACCGACGCCGGCGAGCGCCTGGCGGAAAAACTGCGGCCAGCAATGGCGTCCATCGAGGAGGCGCTGCAGTCGGTGGATACCGAAGCGGGCACGCCGCGTGGCACCGTCCGCATCAATGCCAGCGAAGGGGCGATACGGCTCGTGCTGAAACCGGTGCTTGCACGGTTCCTGCGCCAGTACCCGCAGGTGCATCTGGACATCGTCAGTGACGGCAGATTGGGCGATATCGTTTCGGACGGTTTTGATGCGGGTATCCGCCTTGCCGAAGCCGTGCCGCGGGACATGGTGGCGGTAGCGGTGACGCCGCCCATGCGGTTCGCGGCGGTTGCCTCACCGGCGTACCTGGACGCGCGCGGCCGGCCACTGCGGCCACTGGACCTGCATCAGCACGACTGCATCCGCTTCCGGTTCGAGAGCGGGGCGATCTATCGCTGGGAGTTCGAGCGCCAGGGCGTCACCGAGCGGGTGAACGTCTCCGGGCCGATCACGCTGACGGACCAGCCGCTGATGGTCGACGCCGCCGTTGACGGCATCGGTATTGCGTTCGTTCCCGAGCATCTGGCGCTGCAGCCGTTGGCCGATGGTCGCCTGCTTCGGTTGCTTGCGGACTGGTGTCCCGAGTTCCCCGGTCTTTCGCTGTACTACCCGGGCCATCGGCATGTTCCTCCCGGGTTGAAAGCGCTCATCGGTGTTCTTCAGCAGCAGGTTGGAAGCAGGCAGCCGGCATAGCGCCGGGCTACGCTTGTGGTACATCTGTAGAGCCGAGCCCATGCTCGGCTGCTTTTCGCGCATTGCCGCGCGCCAGCCGAGCATGGGCTCGGCTCTACAGATCCTGGTCAAGGCGGGCCGATGCCACGTGCGCGATAATGCGGCCATGAGCATTCCAGAGCTTTCCCCCGAGCAGGCGCGAGTGCGCGTGGCCCATGGCGCGGTGCTGATCGACGTGCGCGAGGCGCATGAGCGGGCCGGCGGCATGGCCGAAGGCGCGCGTGGCGTGGCCAAGGGCGAGTTGCTGGCTGACGCGGCCGCGCACCTGCCGCTGCCGGACCAGGAAATCCTGCTGATCTGCCAGAGCGGCAAGCGCTCGGCCGATGCGGCGCAGGCGCTGCTGGATGCGGGCTACACCAGCGTCGGCTCCGTCGCTGGCGGCACCGTCGCCTGGCGCGAGCAGGCGCTGCCGCTGGTGCAGCCGCTGACCAGCGCCGCCGACCGCGATTTCTACGACCGCTATTCGCGCCATCTGCTGCTGCCGCAGGTGGGCGAGGCCGGCCAGCGCCGCCTGCAGCAGTCGCGGGTGCTGGTGCTGGGTGCGGGCGGGCTGGGCGCACCGGCCGGCTTCTATCTGGCGGCGGCCGGGGTAGGGCATCTGCGTTTCGCCGACCACGACCGTGTCGAGCGCAGCAATCTGCATCGGCAGATCGTGCATACCGAGGCCAGCGTCGGCCAGCTGAAGGTCGATTCGGCGCGCGAGCGGCTGCTGGCATTGAACCCGTCCATCGAGGTCGAGGCGGTGCCCGAGCGGGTGACTTCGGAGAACGTGGACCGCCTGCTGCAGGATGTCGATGTGGTGCTGGACGGCTCGGACAACTTCCCGCTGCGCTACCTGCTCAACGACGCCTGCATCAAGCACGCCAAGCCGATGGTCTATGCCGCCATCGAGCGCTTCGACGGCCAGGTGAGCGTGTTCGACGCCGGCCGCCAGCGTGGCGTGGCGCCGTGCTATCGCTGCCTGTTCCCGGAGCCGCCGCCGCCGGAGTTCGCGCCCAACTGCTCCGAGGCGGGCGTGCTGGGCGTGCTGCCGGGCCTTGCCGGGGTGCTGCAGGCCACCGAGGTGCTGAAGCTGCTGTTGGGCATCGGCGAGCCGTTGGTGGGGCGCCTGCTGCGCTTTGATGCGCTGGGCATGCGCTTCCGCGAGACCGGCATCGGGCCGGACCCGCAGTGCCCGGTGTGTGCGCCGGGCGTGCCGTTCCCGGGGTATATCGATTACGCCGCGTTCTGTCGGGGCGGGTGAGCCGCGTCGGGGCGCCATCCACGCATGGCGTGGATCTACTGGGGTGGGCGAACCCGGTTGGGCCTCCTCCACGCATGGCGTGGATCTACTGTAGAGCCGAGCCTACGCTCGGCTGCTCCTCGCGCTGAGGCCAGAATCAGCCGAGCGTGGGCTCGGCTCTACAGGTCATGGCTTCGGGATTGTGCCAACCAAGGTTGGCACCTACCGAAGCATGTGCATGGTTTCGGGATGATGTTGGGGGTCGCTGTCCGCATCGTTCCATCTCCAAGACAATAAAACGCAACGTACATGCTATTGCCGTCATCGGTGTTGCTCTATCGTTGAGTCCGATTTCGATTTCCGGGGAACCCACCGCATGGCGGTAGAAGCAGCGACCAGCGAGCTGGTCAAGGTCGTCGCCCTGTTGGGCGCAGCGGTGGTGATGGTGCCGCTGTTCCGTCGGCTCGGCCTGGGCTCGGTGCTGGGCTACTTCGCCGCCGGCCTGGCGATCGGCCCGTTCGGGCTGGGCTGGTTCTCCGACCCGCAGGCGATCCTGCATACCGCCGAACTCGGCGTGGTCATGTTCCTGTTCGTCATCGGCCTGGAAATGCGGCCCTCGCACCTGTGGAGCCTGCGAAAGGAAATCTTCGGGCTGGGCACGCTGCAGATCGTCACCTGCGCGCTGGTGCTGACCAGCATCGCCAAGCTGTTCGGGCTGCCGTGGCAGATCGCCTTCATCGGCGCCACCGGCTTCGTGCTGACCTCCACTGCGGTGGTGATGCAGCTGCTGGCCGAGCGCGGCGACATCGCGCTGCCGTCGGGGCAGAAGATCGTCTCGATCCTGTTGTTCGAAGACCTGCTGATCGTGCCGCTGCTGGCGCTTGTCGCGTGGATGGCGCCGGCTGCCGGCAGCGCCGACGGTGAGGGCTCGCGCTGGATGTCGGTGGCGATCGGCGTGGGCGCCATCGTCGGCCTGGTGCTGGTCGGTCGTTTCCTGCTCAATCCGCTGTTCCGCGTGCTGGCCGAATCGAAGGCGCGCGAAGTGATGACCGCCGCCGCACTGCTGGTGGTGCTGGGTGCGGCGCTGCTGATGCAGCTGTCCGGGTTGTCGATGGCGATGGGCGCGTTCCTTGCGGGCGTGCTGCTGAGCGAATCGACCTTCCGCCACCAGATCGAAGCGGACATCGAGCCGTTCCGCGGCATCCTGCTGGGCCTGTTCTTCCTCAGCGTGGGCATGGCGCTCGACCTGGGCGTGGTGGCTGGCAACTGGCCGATGATCCTCGGCCTGGTGGTGGCGCTGATGGCGGCCAAGGCGCTGTGCATCTACGTGGTCGCGCGCATCATGGGAAGCGACCACGCGCAGGCGCTGGATCGTGGCGTGCTGATGGCGCAGGGCGGCGAGTTCGCCTTCGTGCTGTTCTCGGCCGCAGCGAGCGCCGGCGTAATCAGCCTGGACATCAATGCCAACTTCACCGCCGTGGTGGTGCTGTCGATGGCGCTGACGCCGCTGGTGGTGCTGGTCTACAAGCGCGTGGCGCCGAAGCCGACCGTCAGCCTGGAAGGCGTGGACACCGCCGATGGCCTGTCCGGCAGCGTGCTGCTGATCGGCTTCGGCCGCTTCGGCCAGGTGGCCAGCCAATCGCTGCTGGCGCGCGACGTGGACGTGACCATCATCGACAACGACGTGGAGATGATCCACAACGCCGAGCGCTTCGGTTTCAAGATCTATTACGGCGACGGTACCCGTCTGGACGTGCTGCATGCGTCCGGCGCGGGCAGTGCGCGTGCGGTCGCGGTGTGCGTGAACAATGCCGAGGATGCCGACCGCATCGTCGAGCTGGTGGCCCATCAGTTCCCGCAGGCCAAGCTGCTGGTGCGCTCGTTCGACCGCGAGCATTCGCTGCGGCTGATCCATGCCGGTGTGGATTTCCAGATCCGCGAAACCTTCGAGTCGGCGCTGCTGTTCGGGCAGGCCGCGCTCGTGGAGCTGGGTGCGGAGGAAGACGACGCGCGCGAGATCGCCGAGCAGATCCGCGAGCGCGACGCCGAGCGCTTCGAACTGGAAATGGCCGGCGGCAACCTGCGTGCCGGTGCGCACATGGTGTTCGGCAGCGCGCTGCCGGGTGTGCCGACGCCAACGCCGTTCACCGCGCCCAAGCGCAAGGCACGCACGCTCAATGCGGATGAAGTGCCGGAAGAAGAAGAGGAATGATTGCCACGCGCCGCGCTTCGCGCTCGCCGGGCATGGCCCGGCGCTACCGGGGTGTCGCGCGATTCGTGGGTAGCGCCGGGCCATGCCCGGCGAGCGCAGCGGGCGATCGCGGCGGTGGGCGAGGGGGCGTGAATCGGGGACAATAGCGTCCCCGCCGCCCCACGCCCGCACCCGATGACCGACTCCGCCCCCCAGCTTCCTGCCCGCATCCTCGATGGCCGCCGTATCGCCGAGGACCTGCTCGACAGCCTGAAGGTGCGGGTTGACGCCCGTGTTGCCGCCGGTGGCAGCCGCCCGGGCCTGGCCGTGGTGCTGGTGGGGGGCGACCCGGCCTCGACCGTGTACGTGCGCAACAAGCGCCGCGCGGCCGAGAAGGTGGGCATCGAAGCCTACGACTACGATCTGCCGGCCGGCACCACCGAGGCCGAGCTGCTCGACCTGATCGACCAGCTCAACGCCGACCCGAAGATCAACGGCATCCTGATCCAGCTGCCGCTGCCGGGCATCCCCGATGCGCGCCGCCTGATCCAGCGCATCGACCCGCGCAAGGACGTGGACGGCTTCCACCCGGAAAACGTCGGCCACCTGGCCCTGCGTGAGTTCGGCCTGCGCCCGTGCACCCCGCGTGGCATCACCACGCTGCTGGGCCACACCGACCAGCCGGTGCGCGGCCGCAACGCCACCATCGTCGGCGTCAGCAACCACGTTGGCCGGCCGATGGGCCTGGAGCTGCTGATTGCCGGCTGCACCGTCACCAGCTGCCACAAGTTCACCCCCAAGGATGTACTGGAACAGGCCGTGCGCAACGCCGACATCCTGGTGGTGGCGGTGGGTCGCCCGGGCATCGTGCCGGGCGAGTGGGTGAAGCCGGGTGCGGTGGTGATCGACGTCGGCATCAACCGGTTGGACGACGGCCGCCTGGTGGGCGATGTCGGGTTCGAGGCCGCAGCGCAGCGGGCGAGCTGGATCACCCCGGTGCCGGGCGGCGTGGGCCCGATGACCGTGGCCACGTTGATGCAGAACACGTTGGAAGCGGCGGAAGCCGGGGTCTGATCGGTACTACCGGCCGCTGGCCGGCACAGTGCCAGAGGGGTGGGATTCCTGCTGGCGTACAGGTGTCTGAGGGATTGTGCGGACCAACGGTCCGCACCCACCTAAGGCGGAGGATCTGGCCGGAAGGGCTGTTGGGGGGCCTGCTGTTGGTGGGTGCCGACCGTTGGTCGGCACAGTGCCAGAGAGTGGGATTCCTGCTGGGGTATAGGTGTCTGAGGGATAGTGCGGACCAACGGTCCGCACCCACCAAGGGCGGAGTGCATCCGCCAAGGGCAGTGATCCGGGGGCCCTGAACAGATCTTCGCCCGCGCGACACTGCGTCGCATCTACCCCCTGCCACAGGCCGCCAAAACAGGGTAAAATGTCGCGCTTCCCCACATCTCGGGTATGCCGATGCTGCGCATCCAGGCTGAAGCTCTCACCTACGACGACGTCTCGCTCGTCCCCGCTCATTCGACCATCCTGCCCAAGGACGTCAACCTCGAAACGCGGTTGACACGCGACCTGAAGCTCAAGCTTCCGATCCTGTCCGCGGCCATGGACACCGTCACCGAAGCACGCCTGGCCATCGCCATGGCACAGCTGGGCGGCATGGGCATCATCCACAAGAACCTGAGCGTGGAGCAGCAGGCCGCCGAAGTGGCCAAGGTCAAGAAGTTCGAGGCCGGCGTCATCCGCGACCCGATCACCGTCGGCCCGGAAACCACCATCCGCGACGTGCTGGCCCTGACCCAGGCGCGCAACATCTCCGGCGTGCCGGTGGTGGACGGCGGCGGCCAGCTGGTCGGCATCGTGACCCATCGCGACATGCGCTTCGAGACCGAGCTGGACGATCCGGTCCGCCACATCATGACCAAGAAGGATCGCCTGATCACGGTCAAGGAAGGCGCCGCGTCTGATGAGGTGCTGCAGCTGCTGCACCGCAACCGCATCGAAAAGGTGCTGGTGGTCAACGATGATTTCGCCCTGCGTGGCCTGATCACCGTCAAGGACATCCAGAAGAACACCGACTTCCCGAACGCTGCCAAGGACATCGCCACCCGCCTGCTGGTCGGCGCGGCCGTCGGCGTGGGCGGCGATACCGATCGCCGCGTGGAAGCGCTGGTCGCTGCCGGCGTGGACGTGATCGTGGTCGATACCGCGCACGGCCATTCGCAGGGCGTGCTGGACCGCGTCAGCTGGGTCAAGAAGAACTTCCCGAACGTGCAGGTCATCGGCGGCAACATCTGCACCGGTGAAGCCGCGCTGGCGCTGCTGGACAGCGGTGCGGACGCAGTGAAGGTGGGCATCGGCCCGGGCTCGATCTGCACCACCCGCGTCGTTGCCGGCGTGGGCGTGCCGCAGATCACCGCGATCGACCTGGTGGCCGAAGCGCTGCAGGACCGCATCCCGCTGATCGCCGACGGTGGCATCCGCTACTCCGGCGACATCGGCAAGGCGCTGGCTGCCGGCGCGTCCACCATCATGATTGGTGGCCTGCTGGCCGGTACCGAGGAATCGCCGGGCGAAACCGAGCTGTTCCAGGGCCGTTCGTACAAGAGCTACCGCGGCATGGGCTCGCTGGCTGCGATGGAGAAGGGGTCCAAGGACCGCTACTTCCAGGACGCTGCCACCGCCGACAAGCTGGTGCCGGAAGGCATCGAAGGCCGCGTGCCGTACCGCGGCCCGGTGGGCGGCATCATCCACCAGCTGATGGGCGGCCTGCGCGCCACCATGGGCTACGTGGGCTGCGCCACCGTCGAGGACATGCGCAGCAAGCCCAAGTTCGTGAAGATCAGCGGCGCCGGCCAGCGTGAGAGCCACGTCCACGACGTGACGATCACCAAAGAGCCGCCGAACTACCGCTCCTGATGCGGGACGAGCAAAGAGGAACGAGGAAGCTGATTCCCGTTCCTCTTTCTCCATCTGCCGCTGAAAAAATCTGACGTTTTCGTTTTCCCTACTGCATTGCCGGGGCGCCATGACCAACATCCATAACGACAAGATCCTCATCCTCGATTTCGGCGCGCAGTACACGCAGCTGATTGCCCGCCGCATCCGCGAGCTGGGCGTCTACTGCGAAATCTGGGCGTGGGACCACAACCCGGCCGAGATCGCCGGCTTCGGCGCCAAGGGCATCATCCTGTCCGGTGGCCCGGAATCGACCACGCTGCCGGGCGCGCCCGCCGCGCCGCAGGAAGTGTTCGACAGCGGCCTGCCGATCTTCGGCATCTGCTACGGCATGCAGACCCTGGCTGCCCAGCTGGGCGGTGCCACCGAAGCGGCTGACCAGCGCGAATTCGGCCACGCCGAAGTGAACGTGATCAACCCGGATGCCCTGTTCAAGGGCCTGAGCGACCACGGCGGCGAGCCGAAGCTGAATGTCTGGATGAGCCACGGCGACCACGTCTCCGTTGCACCGCCGGGCTTCAGCATCACCGCCACCACCGACCGCATTCCGGTGGCCGCCATGGCCAACGAAGAAAAGCGCTGGTACGGCGTGCAGTTCCACCCGGAAGTGACCCACACCCTGCAGGGCCAGGCGCTGCTGCGCCGCTTCGTGGTGGATGTGTGCGGCTGCCAGACCCTGTGGACCGCCGCCAACATCATCGACGACCAGATCGCCCGCGTGCGCGAACAGGTGGGCGATGACGAAGTGATCCTGGGCCTGTCCGGCGGCGTCGATTCGTCGGTCGTGGCCGCGCTGCTGCACAAGGCCATCGGCGAGAAGCTGACCTGCGTGTTCGTGGACACCGGCCTGCTGCGCTGGCAGGAAGGCGACCAGGTGATGGCGATGTTCGCCGAGCACATGGGCGTCAAGGTCGTTCGTGTGAACGCTGCCGACCGTTACTTCAACGCGCTGGAAGGCGTGAGCGACCCGGAAGCCAAGCGCAAGATCATTGGCAACCTGTTCGTTGAGATCTTCGACGAAGAGTCGAACAAGCTGAAGAATGCCAAGTGGCTGGCGCAGGGCACCATCTACCCGGACGTGATCGAGTCGGCCGGCAGCAAGACCGGCAAGGCGCATGTGATCAAGAGCCACCACAACGTGGGCGGCCTGCCGGAGCACATGAAGCTGGGCCTGGTGGAGCCGCTGCGCGAGCTGTTCAAGGACGAAGTGCGCCGCCTGGGCGTTGAGCTGGGCCTGCCGCGCAGCATGGTCTACCGCCATCCGTTCCCGGGCCCGGGCCTGGGCGTGCGCATCCTGGGTGAAGTGAAGCGCGAATACGCCGAGCTGCTGGCCAAGGCCGATGCCATCTTCATTGATGAGCTGCGCAAGGCCGACCTGTACGACAAGACCAGCCAGGCGTTTGCCGTGTTCCTGCCGGTGAAGTCGGTGGGCGTGGTGGGCGATGCGCGGGCCTATGAGTGGGTGATTGCGCTAAGGGCCGTGGAGACGATTGATTTCATGACGGCACATTGGGCGCATCTGCCGTATGAGTTCCTGGGTACGGTGAGCAACCGGATCATCAATGAGTTGCGGGGGGTGTCGAGGGTTGTCTATGACATCTCGGGGAAGCCGCCGGCGACTATTGAGTGGGAGTGAGTTGAACCTCAGTTGAGGCCCCTTTAGACCCAGGCGGCTGGCCCCAAGCCCGCGTAACTGCGGGCTTTTTTGTGATTTAATCCCTCTCTGGCAACTGGATGCCGTGGGCGCTTCAGACGAGTTAGCGATGGAGCTGAATTCGCGGCGCCTCAGATATTCAAGGGGAGAGGGATATGAGGCTAATTTCGAATTCTGGTTTGCAGCGCGTGCTTGAGCTGATACGTCCCTTTCTTGAGCCGGGAAATCGACTTGACTGCGTAACGCCTTCGTTTTCCCTCTACGCGTTTGCACAACTCCGAGAGGCGCTGTGCTCCGTGGAGCGAGTCCGACTAATCGTTCCTGCTGACAGTGAATCTCTTGATCTACTCGGTACGGATGATGATCGTGCCGAGAGAAATCGCCTGCAGACACGTTGGTTGGCAAATCAGTGTGCGAAATGGATCAGTGAGAAGGTGGACCTGCGTCTGGCAAAAGGACCGGTCCCGCAGGGGGCTGCTGTCATGCGGGCGTATGGTGGGGTGCCTGCACAGGCCGTACTGGGATCATTCTCCTTCAGCAATTCAGGTCTCGGTGTGACGCCGAGTAATCCTCTGAATTTGATTCAAGCCTCAGAAACTGCCGATGAAGCCCTGCAGCTCGCTCAGTGGTTCGATCGCCAGTGGGTTGGCCTGGAAGGTGTCGAAGTCCACGCTGGGCTAGAAGGCAAACAAGAATCGATTCTTGAAGCGCTAAGAGGCTTGGGCGAGCACCGCGACCCATGCACAATCTACAACTTGATGCTGCATTACTTGTTCCGTGAGAACGGTGACAGCCTCGATGAGGAGCGCATTGTCAATTCCGCCACCGGTATCCGCAACACCGTGGTGTGGAAAAAGCTTTTCAAGTTTCAGCGCGATGGCGTGGTGGGGGCCATTGACAAGCTGAATCGCTTTGGAGGGTGCATCATTGCCGACAGTGTGGGCCTGGGCAAAACCTTTGAGGCCCTAGCTATCATCAAGTATCACGAGCTGCGAAACGACCGCGTGTTGGTGTTGGCGCCCAAGCGTTTGCGCGACAACTGGACGCTTTACAAGGCCAACGACAAGCGCAACATCCTTGCGGCTGATCGGTTCAACTACGACGTGCTCAACCACACTGACCTGTCGCGTGATGGCGGCCTTTCGGGCGACATCGACCTGTCTCATGTGAACTGGGGCAACTACGACCTGGTAGTGATCGACGAGTCGCACAACTTCCGCAATAAGGCCACGCACAAGAGCAAGGAGTCGCGCTACGACCGCCTGATGCGACGCATCATCCGTGAAGGCGTCAAGACCCGCGTACTGATGCTCTCGGCCACGCCGGTCAATAACCGCTTGGCCGACCTGCGCAACCAGATTGCATTTGCCACCGAAGGCGACGACAGCGCACTGTTGGAACACGGCATCGCAAGCATTGAGGCCACGACCCGCAAGGCGCAGGCGCAATTCAATCGCTGGCTGGCGCTGGGCGAAGCTGAAAAGACCCCCAGTCAGTTGGTAGAAATGCTGGGTTTTGACTACTTCACCCTGTTGGACCATCTCACCATTGCACGCTCCAGGCGCCATGTGGAGAAGTACTACGGCACCAGCGAGACAGGCTGCTTCCCTGATCGACTGCCTCCCATCAACATCAAGGCCGATGTGGACCTTGCGGGCGAGTTCCGTGCCATCCGCGACATCAACCAGGAAATCCGTCGGCTCACCCTTGCCAGCTACGCGCCGCTACGCTATGTGCTACCTCACAAGCAGGCGGCCTACGATGCCAAGTACAGCACCCAGCTGCGTGGCGGCGAAGGTTTCTTCCGCCAGGTAGATCGTGAGGAAAGCCTGATCCACCTGCTGCGCGTAAATGTGCTCAAGCGCATGGAAAGCTGTGTGTCGGCCTTCACTCTGACCGTACAGCGCCAACTCAAGGATGTAGAGAGCACGCTGGTACGCATCGAATCCCATGTCGAAGTGCTGGAGGAAATCGACGTTGCTGACGTCGATATCGACGACCCGGCGTTCGAGGCCTTGCTGGTCGGCCGCAAGGTCAAGGTGCTACTGGGCGATGTGGATCTGATCCGCTGGAAGCAGGACCTACTGGAAGACCGCAATCGCCTGGCGACTCTGCTGGCGGCCGCGTGTCAAGTGGATGCCGCGCGTGATGCCAAGCTGGCAGCCCTGCGCGACATGATTGCCCGCAAATGCGCCCAGCCCATCAATACCCACGATGGCAAGGCCAACCGCAAGATCATCGTGTTCACAGCCTTCTCCGACACGGCGCAATATCTCTACGCCCAACTTGCCCCCTGGGCTAGGGATACGTTGAGAGTGCATTCGGCAGTCGTCACAGGCAGCGCCGGCATTCAAACCACCATGCCGGGTTTAAGTAAGCGCATGGGTGACGTGCTTTCGACCTTCGCCCCGCGTGCTAAAGAGCGGCCGCAAGACCTGGCGGATGAAGGCGAAATCGATCTACTGATCGCCACCGACTGCATCTCCGAGGGGCAGAATCTCCAAGATTGCGACTGGCTGATCAACTACGACATCCATTGGAACCCGGTGCGCATCATCCAGCGCTTCGGGCGTATCGACCGTATCGGCTCGCCCAACCAGCGCATCCAACTCGTGAACTTCTGGCCCAACATGGAGCTAGAGGAATACATCAACCTGGAGCAGCGCGTCAGCGGCCGCATGGTGCTGCTCGATGTCTCGGCTACTGGCGAAGAAAATCTGATCGAGCAGCAGTCCGGCAACGCCATGAACGACCTGGAGTACCGGCGCAAGCAACTGCTCAAGCTGCAGGACACGGTGATCGACATGGAAGACCTGTCGACTGGCGTGGCGATCACGGACCTTACCCTGACCGACTTCCGCATCGACCTGGCCCAGTTTCTGAAGAGACACCCCGGCAAGCTGGACACCCAACCGCTGGGTGCTTATGCGATCACCACCACGCTGGATGCCGACATTCCGCCCGGCGTGATCTTCTGCCTGCAAGCGTGCGGCCCGGCAGCAAAGCTCGCCACAACGCCCGACTACCCGCTGGCGCCGCACTACCTAGTGCATGTCGGCGATGACAGCGCCGTGTTGCTGCCGTACGCGCAGGCCAAGCGCATCCTGGATCGCCTCAAGCGCTTGGCACTGGGGCGCGACAGGCCAGATGACAGTGCCTGCGCGCGCTTCGATAGGGCAACCAAAGGCGGCGAAGACATGCGCCACGCACAAAAGCTGCTCGCTGCGGCGGTGGCCTCCGTCGCCGGAAAGCAAGAGGAACGGGCCGTGGCCAGTCTTTTCACGCCCGGTGGCACCCACGCCATGAAAGGCGAGTTCGCCGGTAGCGGCGACTTTGAGGTGTTGGCATTCCTCGTTGTGCTGCCCGATCAGCAATGTATTTGATTACAAGGACCAGCATGAGCTTTCGCACCGCCGAACCTGCATTGAATGATGTCCTCGATGGAATTGCATCGGGACAAATCCAGCTCCCTGACTTTCAACGCGGTTGGGTGTGGGATGACACCCATATTCGTTCGTTGATCGCGAGCCTCTCGCTCTCTTACCCGATTGGCGCGGTCATGTTTCTGGAAGCAGGCGGGGTGCCATTTAAGCCCCGACTGTTTGCCGGTGTGAACCTGCAGCCTGCGCCTGCTCCAAAGACCCTCGTCCTTGATGGTCAGCAACGTCTGACCTCCATGTACTTGGCGTTGCGCAGCGGCCAGTCAGTGCCGACGCGCACGGAGAAAGGCGCGGATATTCGTCGTCTTTATTTCCTCGACATGAGCAAATGCCTGGATGAATCGGCGGACCGTGAAGATGCCGTGCTCTCGGTGCCAGAGACGCTGCAAGTCACGTCAGATTTCGGCCGAAAGGTCGATCTGGACGTCAGTACGCCACACCAGCAGTACAGCCAGCGGCTCTTCCCCGTGGCATTGTTGTTCGACATCCAAGGGTTCATGGCCTGGGAAAGCGGCTTCAGCGCGCACCATCAGTTCGCAGCGGAAGCCATGCAGTTCATGCAGCGGTTTCGCAACGAAATCTGGCTACGCTTCCAACAGTTTAAGGTGCCCGCCATTGAACTTACCCAGGACACGCCACGCGAGGCCGTGTGCCAAGTTTTCGAGAAGGTCAATACCGGTGGTGTCACGCTGACCGTGTTCGAGTTGATGACAGCCACCTTCGCGGCGGATGAATTCAACCTGCGCGATGACTGGGATGCGCGACAGGAGCGACTAACCGCCAAGCACGATGTGCTCATGGCGGTAGATGGCACTAGCTTTCTCACCGCAGTAACGCTGCTGGCCAGCTATCGGCGTCACAAAGCGCTTGGCACATCTGTCAGCTGCAAGCGTGCCGACGTGCTGAAGCTGCCGCTGGCGGACTTCAAGGCGCTGGAATCCGATCTGGAGAAAGGATTTAAGCGGGCTGCCGAGTTGCTGGCAGAGGAGAAAATCTTCGATGACCGAAGCCTGCCGTATGCCACGCAACTCGTTCCGTTGTCGGCTATCTGTGCGCACTTGGCAGACCGCACGACGCAACATGGCGTCAAGCAAAAGCTGCTGCGCTGGTACTGGAGCGGTGTTCTGGGCGAACTGTATGGGGGCGCCAACGAAACCCGTTTCGGCATGGACATCCAGGATGCGGTCGCCTGGGTCGAAGGCGGCAGCGAACCGCGCACGGTGCGCGACGCCAACTTTTCGCCGACGCGTCTGCTGTCCCTGCAAAGCCGCCTCGCAGCCGCCTACAAGGGGCTGGCGGCCTTACTCATGAAACACGGTGGTCGCGATTTCATCAGCGGTACGCCGATCGACCTCAACACTTACTTCAACAACGCCATCGACATCCACCATGTGTTCCCTCGCGCCTGGTGCGAGAATCAGAAATTGCCCAAGGAGAAATGGAACAGCGTGATCAACAAGGCACCTCTGGCCGCTGGTACCAATCGTTTCATCAGCGGGGATGCGCCCAGCGTGTACCTCGCACGCATCCAGAAAGCCAAGCAGGTGGCCCCAGATAACCTAGACGAGTTTCTGCTCTCCCACGTGATCCCGGTGCCTGCGCTGCGATCGGACGACTTCGATGCGTTTGTCCGTCAACGCGCTACCGCACTGTTGAATCTGATCGAGCAGGCCATGGGCAAAGCCATTTCCGGGCGCGACAGCGAAGAAGCGGTCAAGGCATTTGGAGCGGCACTCTCGTGATGAACTGGTCAGATGTCGTCAGTGTCCTGAGTCTCCCGGATAGCGCGAGGGTGGATCAGCGCGTGCCCAAGAAGCTGTTGCTGGAGAACGGTGCGCCCACGGCGTCTGACAAGCGCTTGATCTCCGATGCGATTGAATACATTCAGTGGCTGGCCGCCCTGAAGCCCAACACCATCGGCGTGCCCGAGTACCGCGATACGCAGCGCGAGTACCTGGAGGTCGCGGTGCTGGCCGCCACTCTGCGCGGAGCCGCCAAGCCGGCCAGCTTTTCACGCCTTGCAGAATTGGTGCACCGGGCCGTGCCTTATCCGGTGCTGTTGCTGCTGGACACAGAACGGGCTGAAGGGGCAACACTGACTCTCTCGCTGGCGCATAAGCGCTGGGCGCAGAACGAGGCGGGCAAGATCGTGCTAGATGGCGATATGGTGTCGACCTCGCTGTTTCAAGCAGTCGATGGCAGACCTCGAGCTGATGCGAAGGCAGCTTCCCACATCGAGCAGGATTTCATGCAGTCGCTTGCGATTGCGCGTCAGCCCCAAGCTTCGCTACATGCCCTCTATGAAGGCTGGATCGTATGCGTGCAGGCCATGCACGCAGCGCGACGGACAGGAATCTATCAAACCGCTACAACACCCGAACAGACCGCAGCGCGGCGACAGGCTTTGATTGATTGCAAGTGGCTGGAACGCGAAATCAGTCGCTTGCGGGCCGAGGCGGCCAAGGAAAAACAACTGGCGCGCCAGGTGGAACTGAACCTGACGCTCAAGCGCATCCAGTCCAAGCTGGCCGCTGCACAACAACAGCTTTGAGGATTGAAAGAATGACGGAGAAGACCATGGAAAAATTCACGGCAGCCAGCCATGAAGCCCAGTCCGCCAATTTGGTGGCGGCCAATATCGAGCAACTCAAGGCGCTGTTTCCGGAGCTGATTACCGAGGGTGCGGGCGGCGCGGCAGTGAATGTGGACGTGCTCAAGGTGCTGGTGGGCGATGCCTGCGTCACCGATGCCGACGAGAAATACGGCCTCAACTGGCATGGCAAGCGCCGTGCGCGGCAACTGGCGCTCACGCCCAGCACCGGCACCCTGCGCCCCTGCCCAGAAGACAGCCTGGATTGGGAGTCCACCCAGAATCTGATGATCGAGGGCGACAACCTCGAAGTGCTGAAGCTGCTGCAAAAAAGCTATGCCGGCAAGGTCAAACTGCTCTACATCGACCCGCCGTACAACACCGGTAAGGATTTCGTGTACCCTGACAATTTTCAGGACAACATCGAAAACTATCTGAAGTTAACCGGTCAAATTGAAGGCGGGCAGAAGATCAGCAGCAATACCGAGGCCAGCGGGCGGTTTCACACTGATTGGCTGAATATGATCTATCCACGCTTGAAGGTGGCGAAGAGTTTGCTTAAGAAGGACGGTGTCGTTTTTATCTCGATCGACGACAATGAACTTCATAACCTTCGCATGCTTTCGGATGAAGTGTTTGGCGAAGAAAATTTTGTTGCCGCCGTTTCTGTTGTCAACAATATGAAAGGGCGCAACGACAAAAAGCACATTGCCGCTTGTCACGAATACGTTGTTGTCTACGCAAATCCTGGTTTTGTTTCTAACGGCTTGCCGCTGACTGAGGCGCAGCGCGCCGCATTCAAGTACGAGGACGAAAGTGGTCAAAAGTATGCACTTCGAGACCTGAGGAAGCGCGGCGGTCCGGATCGTCGCGAGGATCGCCCCAGGATGTATTTTCCTATTTATTGGGATGAGGTGACTGGCGTATGTTCGTTGAGTCGAAAAAGCGACGCCGATGTCGAGATTTTCCCTCTGCGTGGAGACGGTTCTGAAGGGTGCTGGCGCTGGGGATATGAGAAAGTGGAGCAGCATCTGGATTGGATGCACGCCAAACGATCTGGGCGTAGTGGCAGGTTGGATGTTGAGCATCGACTGTATCTTGATCCGTCGATTGCAGTAGATGATGCCGATGATGAGCCTGATGATGACGAAGACGAGGCTATTGAGCGCACTTCGAAGCCAAAGTCGGTGTGGCTTGGCGGCGAATTTTCAACCGATAGTGCAAAGCGAGCGTTGAAAGAGTTGATTCCGGGAGAATCATTCGATTTCCCTAAATCAATCGATTTTCTTCGTACCTGCGTACTGCTTGGTTCGAGTGGGAATGACCTTGTTGCCGATCTTTTTGCGGGTTCTGCAGCAGCGGGACAAGCCGTGATGCAGCAAAACGCAATCGACGGTTCTGCGCGACGCATCCTGACAATTCAGCTTCCTGAGCCGTTGAGTCCGACTGAAAAGAACCAGAAGGCAGCAGCCACGGTATGCGACAAGCTTGGACTTAAGCGAAACATCGCTGAGTTAACGAAAGAACGTCTACGTCGTGCTGGAGCCAAGGTTAAAGCGGACAATCCACTGTTCGTGGGCGACACGGGTTTCCGCGTCTTCAAACTCGATACTTCCAACATTCGCGCTTGGAATCCGAAGCCTGATGACCTAGAGGCCACGTTGCTCGGTCATCAGGATCACTTACTTGAAGGCCGCAGCGAGGCTGATGTGCTCTATGAGCTGTTGCTAAAACTAGGCCTCGACCTATGCGTACCCATCGAAAAGCGCCGCATCGAAGGGCTTGATGTGCACGCCGTGGGCGGCGGTGTGCTGCTGGCTTGCCTGGCCGAAAAGATCACCCGTGAGCAGGTGGAGTCACTGGCCCAGGGCATCATCGCTTGGCACAAGGAACTCGCACCCGCTGGCCCGGCTGGAAAGGAGAGCACCTGCGTGTTCCGCGACAGCGCCTTTGCCGACGATGTGGCCAAAACCAATCTCGCCGCCATTCTGGAGCAGCACGGCATCCAGAACGTGCGAAGCTTGTAAGGGGGGTGCCATGAGACTTCACTTCGAGCCCAACCTCGACTACCAGATGCAGGCCATCGAGGCTGTATGCGATCTTTTCCGTGGTCAGGAGATCTGCCGCACCGACTTCACGGTGACCATGAAATTGCCCGATGAAGCGCAGATGTCACTGGGCGTGGCGCAGTCCGACCTTGGCGTTGGCAACCGCTTGACGCTGCTCGACGACGAGCTGCTCAAGAATCTGGCTGACATCCAGTTGCGCGGTGGCCTCCCGCCTTCTGGCTCGCTGACTTCGGGCGACTTCACGGTGGAAATGGAGACCGGCACCGGTAAGACCTATGTGTATCTACGCTCGATTTTCGAGCTGAACAAACGCTACGGCTTCACCAAGTTCGTGATCGTGGTGCCTTCAGTGGCGATCAAGGAAGGTGTCTACAAGAGCCTGCAAATAACTGAGGAGCACTTCAAGGGCCTCTACGCGGGCGTGCCCTTCGATTACTTCTTGTACGACTCGGGCAAGCCTGGGCCGGTGCGCAACTTTGCCACGAGCGCCAACATCCAGATCATGGTGGTGACGGTGGGTGCCATCAACAAGAAGGATGTGAACAACCTCTACAAAGAGAGCGAGAAGACCGGCGGCGAAAAGCCTATTGATCTGATCAAGGCAACCCGGCCAATCATCATCGTGGATGAACCGCAGAGCGTGGACGGCGGCCTGGAAGGCCGTGGCAAGGAAGCACTGGACGCCATGAGCCCGCTCTGTACGCTGCGCTACTCCGCCACCCATGTGGACAAACACCACATGGTGTTCCGCCTGGATGCCGTGGATGCGTACGAGCGCAAGCTGGTCAAGCAGATCGAGGTGGCATCGGCCACGGTAGAAGACGCGCACAACAAGCCTTTCGTGCGTTTGGTGAAGGTGGAAAACAAGCGCGGCCGCATCAGCGCCAAGATTGAGCTGGATAAACAGGTCGCCACTGGCGTGCAGCGGGTTGAGGTGACGGTCAGCGATGGCGACGACCTTCAGCAGAGCGCCGATGGCCGCGCGATCTATGCCGACTTTCGGGTGGGTGAGATCAACACAGCTAAGGGCGAAGAGTTCATGGAACTGCGCTATCCCGGCGGCGAAGTGTTCTTGCCGCCTGGCCAAGCCCATGGTGATGTGGATGCGCTGGCCGTGCAGCGCGAGATGATCCGCCGCACGATCAAGGAGCACCTAGACAAGGAAAAGCATCTGCGGCCATTGGGGATCAAGGTATTGAGCCTGTTCTTCATCGACGCGGTGGACAAGTACCGTCAGTACGGTGCGGACGGCCAGCCGGTCAAGGGCGTGTATGCGCAGATGTTCGAGGAGGAATATCGCCGGGCCGCCAAGTTGCCCGCCTACCAGAGCTTGTTTGCCGAAATTGACCTGGCGTCCGCCGCCGAGGAGGTGCACAACGGCTATTTCTCCATCGACAAAAAGGGCGGCTGGACCGACACCGCCGAGAACAATGTGGGTAATCGGGAAAATGCCGAGCGGGCCTACAACCTGATCATGAAGGAGAAGGAGAAGCTGCTGTCCTTCAGCACGCCGCTGAAGTTTGTCTTCTCCCACTCCGCGCTCAAGGAAGGCTGGGACAACCCCAACGTGTTCCAGATTTGCACCTTGCGCGACATTCAGACCGAGCGCGAGCGACGCCAGACCATTGGTCGCGGCCTGCGTCTGTGCGTCAACCAGGATGGCGAGCGGGTACGCGGCTTCGAGGTCAACACCCTGACTGTGGTGGCCACGGAGAACTACGAACAGTTTGCCGAGAACCTGCAGAAGGAAATCGAGAAAGACACGGGCATCCGCTTTGGCATCGTGGAGCCGCACCAATTTTCCGCCATTGCCGTGACCGGCGCTGATGGGCATGCCGCACCGTTGGGCATGGAGCAATCGAAGGCGCTGTGGGAGCACCTGAAAGCTGCCGGCCATATCGATGCCAAGGGTAAGGTTCAGGATTCACTGAAAGCGGCGCTGAAGAACGGCACCTTGGGGCTGCCGGCCGAGTTTGATGCGCAGAAAGCCCAGATTGCCGAAGTGCTGCGCAAGGTGTCTGGCCGGCTGGACATCAAGAATGCCGATGAGCGCAAGCAGGTGCCGCTGCGCAAGGGCAAAGATGGCAAGGCCGTTTATCTGAGCGACGAGTTCAAGGCACTGTGGGACCGGATCAAACACCAAACAACGTACCGTGTGCAGTTCGATAACGCCAAGCTGGTGGCGGATTGCATCGCGGCGTTGCAGAAGGCCCCGGTGATTGCCAAGGCACGGCTGCAATGGCGCAAGGCCGACATCTCTATCGGCAAGGCAGGTGTCGCCGCGACAGAGAAAGCGGGCGCGGCGACCGTGGTGCTGGACGAGGCGGATATCGAGCTGCCGGATTTGCTGACCGACCTGCAGGACCGCACCCAGCTCACCCGGCGCACCCTCGTCAGCATCTTGACGGGAAGCGGCCGCCTTGACGACTTCAAGCGTAATCCGCAGCAGTTCATCGAATTGACCGCCCAAACCATCAACCGCTGCAAGCGCTTGGCCCTGGTCGATGGCATCAAGTACCAGAAGCTGGGTGGCCAGCATGTCTATGCGCAGGAGCTGTTCGAGAAGGAAGAGCTCACCGGCTATCTCAAGAACATGTTGCTGGATACACAGAAGTCGGTCTATGAGCATGTGGTGTACGACTCGACCACCGAACGCGACTTCGCCGATGGGCTGGAGAAGAACGACGCCATCAAACTCTACGCCAAGCTTCCAGGCTGGTTCAAAGTGCCCACGCCGCTGGGTACCTACAATCCCGATTGGGCCGTATTGGTAGAAGAAGACGGAACTCAGCACCTGTACTTTGTGGTGGAGACCAAGAGCAGCCTGTTTACCGATGACCTGCGCGACAAGGAAAGCGCCAAGATCGAATGCGGCAAGGCGCATTTCACTGCGCTGGAGGGGGGGGAGAACCCAGCCCGGTATGTGGTTGCGCGCTCGGTTGGTGATCTTTTGACCGAAGCGGCAAAGGGCTAGTATTTCGCTGCTACCCAAGGGATGAGAAAGGTCGACTAGTATGCGTCTCAAGCGTCCTTCGATGGATGCTTGAGACGCTGATTCTCTAGCTGCTGGACTGGAAGAATGAGCGTTACAGGCCTGAATCTAATCTAGATCGAATGCTACTTGTCGACGGGTCTTAGCGTCTTGGAAGCGCACTAGCCACGTCCCGGCGGCTGTTAGTCTGGTCGAATATCCCGACAAGCCCACTCAACCAACCCCCGGCAAGCTAGAAACAGCCCATCCACAACCCCCTCATCCAAATGCCGCTCCGGCTCCGCTGCCACCCGGCAGCGGTCTGCCGAGTGCAGCACCTCCAGCACCGTCAGCAACCCCACCAACGCGCGCTCGGTCCTCGCCAGGCTCACTCGGCGGCCGGGTGACACATCGTTCTCCGGCCAGGGCAGCCCATCAGCACCCTCGCAGCCGCGCATCCGCTTGAGGATGCCGAGCAGGGAGTTCAGGTCGGGCAGTGGAGTGTCGTCGTTGATGGGCTCAACAACGGTGTACGAGGAGAAGGTGTCGGATTCGTTCATGGCGTCGGTTTCCTTGGCTGTGCTTAACAGCGCCACCGCGCAAGCGGGGTGGCGGACGATGCGTGGCTGCAAACCGGGACGAAGTAGTGCCATGACCGGTGGGCCCGAAGACCCCCACGCACCGCCCGCCATAAAGGCCGACGGATTGCCCGCCGGCGCCGGTTAAGGACGGCGCCGACGGGCAAGCGTAAACAACAGGCACATCGAACGTCTCGGGTTTGCAGACCCGGTGCCACCCGTTGTCGGTGGCGCGCCATGGTGTTTACGCTGCCGCTTCGAATGCAAATTCAAATTCGCGAAGAAATCGCGGAATTTGAGAGCGAGTATCTATTGTTGCATGCACCCGCCGTGCAGCACGCGACGCCACAAGACGCATTCGTGCAGATGCTCTGCTGATTACGAATCAAAGTGCCGCAATCGCCCATGCCGCAAGCGGATAGCGCGACGGCCTTCTTTACAACAGTTCTTAGTAAGCTTCGGCAGACAACGGCGCCCGATCAGCCGTACACCCCGAAAATCGGTTCAAACACGACACCGCCAACGAGCTTCGCAGCCTCAACCAACGCTGTCCTCAACCACCACCGCATTCCCCACCAACAACTCAATCATCGCCCTTGCAGCCGCCGACTGCCGCCGATGCGGCGCATAGATCACCGAGAACAGCCGCGATCTTCCCCGCAGCTGCGGCAACACCTCCACCAGCTGCCCACGTTGCATCCGCTCGCGCACGATGAACTCGTAGCTCTGGCAGATGCCGATGCCCTGTTCGGCCAGCGACACCACGCCCAGCACATCGTCGGAGGTCTCGATGGACGAACTCGGCAGCCAGTCTACGTCGCGCCCGTCGTCGCGGAAGATCCATGGTGCCAGCCGCCCAGTGCGCGGCATCACGAACGGCAGGCACAGGTGCTGCTGCAGGTCGTCCAGCGTCTGCGGCGTACCGCGCCGTTGCAGGTAGTCTGGCGCGGCCACCAGCAGCAGCGGCGCGTCTTCCAGCTTGCGCGCTACCAGCCCGCTGTCCGGCAGCTGGCCCAGGCGGATGGCCAGGTCGAAGCCTTCGGCCACCAGGTCCACGTTGCGGTTGGTGATGTTCAGTTCCACCTGCACCTGCGGGAACTGCTGCGCAAAGCGCGCCAGCACGGGCGGCAGCCGGTAATGGCCATAGGTGGTGGGCACGCTCAGGCGCACGCGGCCGGCCAGCGCACCATCCTGGGCCAGTACGTCGCGCTCGGCGTCGTCCAGCAGGCCGAAGGCGGTGCGCACCTGTTCCAGATAGAGCCGCCCGGCGTCGGTCAGGCCCATGCGGCGGGTGGTTCGCTGCAGCAACTGCCGGCCCAGCCGCGCTTCCAGGCGGGTGACCGCGCGGCTCAGCACCGAGGGCGTAGTGGACAGCGCCACCGCGCCGGCGGTGAACGAGCCGTGCTCGACCACCGCCAGGAACACCTCCACATCGCCCAGGTAGACGAACTTGCGGCTCATTTGGCTCTCCGGGGAACAGATGTTTTGCGATGGGGCCAATTTATCGCCGCCGAAGCGATGAATAAAGTGGCGGCCATTCCCCGATAGGAGCTACCCCGTGAACATGATGACCCGGCTGGCCGCAGCGCTGGCCCTGACCCTGGCCGCCAGCGGCGCGCATGCCGCCAACGTGCTGGTGGTGCTGTCCGACGAAAACCACCTGGACCTGAAGGACGGCAAGGTGCTGTCCACCGGCTTCTATCTCAACGAGCTGATGCAGCCGGTCAAGCTGTTGCTGGACGCGGGCCACGAGGTGACCTTCGCCACGCCGCAGGGGCAGGCGCCGACGGTGGATGCGTCCTCGGTGACGCCGGCGTACTTCGGCAACGATGCTGCGCAGCTGACGCTGCACAAGGACCTGCTGGAGAAGCTGGCGCTGACCTCGCCGACGGCCTCGCCGGTGGTCAGCCTGGCGCGCGTCGAGCAGCAGGGCTACGCGCGGTTTGATGCGGTCTACATTCCCGGTGGCCACGCGCCGATGCAGGACCTGCTGAAGAGCCCGGCGCTGGGCCGGCTGCTGGCTGACTTCCACCAGCGCAACAAGACCACCGCGCTGGTCTGCCACGGGCCGATCGCGCTGCTGTCCACGCTGCCGGATGCTGCAGGTTTCGTGGCAAAGCTGGACGCGGGTGCGATGCCGGCTACGCCGAAGTGGATCTACAGCGGCTACCAGATGACGGTGATCAGCAACCAGGAAGAAGAGCAGGCGAAGCCGCTGCTGGGCGGCGGTGAGATGAAGTTCTACCCGCAGACCGCATTGCAGCAGGCGGGGGCGAAGTTCAGCAGCAACGTGACGCCGTGGACGGGGCATGTGGTGGTTGATCGTGAGCTGATTACCGGGCAGAACCCGGCTTCGGCGTTGGAGGTGGGGCAGCGGTTGGTGGAGCGGTTGAAGTAGGGCGGGCCTGCAACGCATGCGGTGCCGTGGCACCATGATGGGCTGGCCTCGTCCCTTTGGGCGAGGCCAGTTTTCCAGGGTAGCCAATCACCACGACATGCGTACGTCCGTCCTCTTTATTCTCTCCGCCCTCTGCCTGACCCTTCTGTCTGGCTGCGCCAGTGGGCCGGACTACCACCATTCCAGTCGCGAGATTACCGGCGCGTTCGTGGCCGACGACGGCAAGCTGTACCTGCTGCCGGTCTATGACGAGCCGATGCGCTTCGATGCAGCCCCGTTCCGTGATTACCGCGCCCTGATGGACAGCCCGCTGCGCGAGGCGGTGGTCTGCGCGCAGCTGTACTTCCGTGAGGACTGGCGCGTGCCGGCCGACAGGACCAAGGTGCATGGCAGCTACGCGCTGCTGCTGCGGCCGGAGCAGGTGACGCCGGAACAGGCGGCGCAGTTCAAGCTGGAGCGGTTGGAGATCAGCCCGCGGGTGGCCAAGGCCATCAATGGGTTGACGCGCCGGCCGTACATTCTTGAAGCCCGGACCCGTTACGAGCTGGCGGCCAACCCGGACTGCAATCTTTCCAGGCAGGGCGGCAGCTATTACAGCGCGCTGTTCGAGAGTGATGGCGAGCGGGTGACGTTGCCGGACGCTGCGGCGCTGGCCGCGAAGGCGAAGCTGGCGCAGTCGATTACCGCGCGGGCTGAGCGGATTCGGCCGGAGGATACGGACAAGCCGGGGGTTGGGACGACGGCCGGGAAGGTGCTGGGCGCGGCGTTGGTGCCTGTGGCCGTTCCGGTGTTTGTGTTGAGCCTGCCGTTTTTGGGGCCGGATCATTGGAAGTGATGGGGGGTTGAAGCCGAAGCATCCACGCGTGGCGTGGATCTACTTGGGCGTCGCCAATGCCTGAAAGTTCATCGTGGAGATCTGTGTGGCAAGCGCATTGGAAGGTGTTTTGAAGACCGTGGGCTTCATTGTCCTTGCGGCGCTTCCGTTGGTGATCCTTTGGTTCATCCTTCGGCGAATGTCAGCGACTGCCCGTTCTGCGTTGGGATCAGGGCTGCGATTGAATTCCCCTCGCCGGATTTCCGGTACGTCCATGACCTTGGTGATGGTGGATGGGAAAGAGGATCGGGAGCACTACTTCTTTGATGCGGAGTCCTTCTACCTGCGGCGCGGCCCGGTGCCCACGGCCGTTCCGCTCTCGCAGATCACCTCCGTCACCCGAACCTCCGATGTCATCTACGGGCGCTATGTCTGGCAGGTGTGCTTCAGCAAAGCAGCGGGCAGAAAGAGCGTAACGTTCACCAACAACCTGACGCTGTTCAACCGCGATTTTCTGCTTTTCCTGGAGGCGGTGCGGAAGGCCAATCCCCTGGCGACCGTTGAGCGAGCGGGCGTCATCTTCTAACCGTGGTCCGCGACATGGGTAGCGCCATTCAAGGGGGCGGGCCCGTGAGGCTACACTGGCCACATACGCCCGATGGAAGCTCGCCCATGTTCAACGGAAAGGTTGCGGTAGTCACCGGCTCCACCAGCGGTATCGGTCTTGGCATTGCCAGCGCGCTGGCGCGGCAGGGCGCCAACATCGTGCTGAATGGATTTGGCGATGCGGCGGAGATCGAACGCATCCGTTCCAGCCTGGAGGCCGAGTTCGGTGTACGGGTGGCGCATGATGGTGCCGACCTTTCGCGTGGCGATGCGGTGCGGGATATGATCGCCAACGCCGTTGCGACGATGGGGCGCATCGATATTCTGGTGAACAACGCGGGCATCCAGCACACCGCGTCGATCGAGGAGTTTCCCGTAGCGAAGTGGGATGCAATCCTCGCACTGAATCTCTCGGCGGTGTTCCACTCAACGGCGGCGGCCTTGCCTTACATGAAACAGCAGGGATCCGGTCGCATCATCAACATCGCGTCGGTGCATGGGCTGGTTGGGTCGGTGAACAAGTCGGCCTATGTGGCGGCGAAGCACGGCGTGGTGGGGTTCACCAAGGTGACCGCGCTGGAGAACGCGGGCACGGGCATCACCGCCAACGCGATTTGCCCGGGTTGGGTGCGAACGGCGCTGGTCGAGCAGCAGATCACGGCATTGGCCGAGAAGGACGGCACGGATCAGGAGTCCGCGGCTCGCGCGCTGCTGGCCGAGAAACAGCCCTCGTTGCACTTCGTGACACCCGAGCAGCTGGGGGAGATGGTGGTGTTCCTGGCATCCCATGCTGCGGCACAGATCACCGGCACGGCGCTGCCGGTGGATGGCGGCTGGACGGCGCGCTAGCTGGTCGGCTGCCCGCCGGGCATGGCCCGGCGCTACCGGGAGATCGGTGTGGGGTCCGGTGTTATCGGGAGGTTGGCGCGGTGGTTCGGCGTTACCGAAGGCGGGTGGGATCGATCAGGGGAATCTCGCCGAGGGCGCCCAACGCGATGCGATGGCTGCAGAACCCCAACGAGGTATCCGCGGCGGGCTGCACCTTGTGGCGCGGCACGCTTTCGATTTCCCGTACCTCATCGACGGCCAGAGCGAGCGTTTCCGCGCCGGCCTGCATCAGCAGCATGGCCGGGCAGCCATGGGCGAAGGCGGCCAAGCCAGTGGCCTGGCGCAGATCGACCACCGGCAGGGCGTGGCCGCGCACGGTGAGGTGCGGGCACGTACCACTGCCGGGGCGATCAAAGGTTTCCGGGCCGCGGATTTCAATCGCGGCTTCGACATCGATGGCAAACAGGTGGGTACCGGCCCGCACAACAACAACTTCAATGAAGGCCGGCGACGACGGGGCCGGTTCACCGGCCGAAGGGGAAGAGGGCTGCAAGAGGAACCTGTGGAAGGGTATTTAGACTGCGTCGCAATGATGCCGTGTTGACGTGGTGTAACGCGTGCTTGACGGGTGAGCGGCCAACACGCGTTGCATGCGTCGTTCAGCGGAATCAAGGTGCCTTCACGGGTTGGCTTGGGCCGGGGGATTGCCAGCCATGGGCTGGCATTACTGGGGTTTGGCGAAGACGTCCAGGCCTTTGCCGGTTTCCAGCAGCGACTTCAGGCTCGACAGCACGATCGGCCAGCCCTGACGGATGCCGGTATCCATGCCGCTACCCGGTTCCAGCTCGTCATGGGTCACCGTCAGCTTGACCATGTCCTCATAGGGCACGATCTCGAACGTCACCCGGCTGTAGGCCTTCGGGTTGTCTGCCTGCGAGGCGGCTGCCCAGGTGATCACCAGCCGCGAGGGTGGGGTGTTTTCCACCACTTCGCCCACCAGCTCGACCTTGCGTTCGTCGTTGGCGCGCACGTGTTGCCAGCGCGACCCGGGCTTCCAGTCCGATACGTTTTCATGGCCCCAGTAGGTGCGGGCAATCTCCGGTCGGGTGATGGCCTCGAACACCTTCTGCGGCGTGGAGGCGATATAGATCACGTGGATGAAACGGGTGGATTCAGCGCTCATCGTCATTCTCCTTCCAGTTCCTGTTTGAGGTCATGCAGCAGGCTCAGGCGCTGCTGCTCGAACTTGCTTACCCAGCGCGTATAGACGTCGTGCAGCGGCACTGGGTTGATGAAGTGCAGCTTCTCGCGGCCGCGCCTGACGGTGCTGATCAGGTTGGCGTCTTCCAGCAGGCCAAGGTGCTGGGTGACCGATTGCCGGGCCATCTGCAGGTGCTCGCAGAGCTGCCCGAGCGTCTGCCCGTTGCGCTCGCACAGCAGGTCCAGCAGCGTGCGGCGCGTGGGGTCGGCCAGTACCTTGAACACCTTGTCTGCATCCATGGGGGCCTTCAGTTCCAGTTGTCGATCTTGATGTCGTGCGGGCTGGGCTGGCCGTGGCCGGTTTCCAACAGGGATTTCAGGCTCATCAGGAAGATGGCCCACTTGGTGCTGCAGTGGTGCATGAATTCCACGCGTTCTTTCCAGCCTTCGTGAGTGAACAGCACGATGCAGTAGTCGCCGTCCTGGTGCAGGGCGAAACGCGCGGTGGTGCCGATCCATTCCGGCGGGCCGTCGATGAATTCCCACAGCACCCGCTCGTTTGGCTGCAGTTGCAGCAGCTTCATCTGCATGGCGCCGATTTCCTGGCCGTTGGCGGTGAAGCGGGCGGTCACGGTGCCGCCGGGGTGGCGGTCGCCGGTGGTGTCTTCGGCCCACCAGGCGGCGATGCCTTCGGGGGTGGCCAGAGCCTGGTAGACCTGGGCCAATGGGGCGTTGATGCCGACTCTGTGTGCGATATCCACCATGATTGCGGCTCCACGGTGGGCGGCGGGGTGCCGTCCGTGGGATCACAATAGGCAGGTAAATACCTGCATGTCAACTGCGCTGCCGTGAACGCACTACCGGTCAGCGGCGCGCAATGGACTTTTGGCCGTGGTGATGCCTGGTGCGGGGCGGCATTCTGGGCGGAGCTGGGCGATTGCAGTCGTTCGGGTTTGTTGAATGAAAGGAGCACTACGCGTGAGTGATGCAGGAAAAGAGGCGCTGACGATCCGTCGCGCCAGTGTGGCCGATGCGCCTGCGGTGCTGGGCTTGTTCGATGAGGTGATTGCGTGGTTCGTGGCCATCGGCAACCCGCAGCAGTGGGGCACCGAGGCGTGGTCGTCCATTCCGCGCCGTATCACCCAGGTGACCGATGCCTGCGGACTGCCCGGTGCGTGGGTGGCGGACACCGCGCAGGGCGAGGTGCGTGCGTTCCTGGCGTTGGGTGAGGCGATGCCGTATGTGCCTGCGGCAACCGAGCCAGAGCTGTACGTGCGCGTGCTGATTGCTTCGCGCGATGCGCTGGTGCGTGGTATCGGCCGTCGTTTGATGGCGTTCTCCGACGAGCAGGCACGCGCGGCGGGATTGGATTACCTGCGCGTGGATTGCTATGGCGGTGGTAGTGGCGAGCTGGTGCGCTTCTACGAATCGTGCGGTTACGAGCGGCTGTCGACCTTCAACGTGGATGGCTGGCCGGGACAGGTGTTGGGCCGTCGTCTGTGAGCTGACGGCGTCTCAGTTCTCTGCGTCCTGCAGCGCCGCATGCAGTTTGTCGGTGATCTGCTGCAGCGCGGCCAGGTCATCGGCTGAGAGGTGGTCGAGGAAATTCCGGCGCACGCTGGTGACATGGACCGGCCTTGCTGCGCCAAGCTGGGTGCGGCCTTCTGCGGTCATGCGGATCACCACCACATTCTCGCTGTCGGTGTCGCGCTCGATCAGGCCGCGGCCGGCCATGCGGGTGAGCTGGTGCGAGAGCCGGGTCTTGTCCCATTCCAGGTAGTCCAGCAGTTCGCGCTGGCGGCGGCAGCGATCCTTTGCCTTGCTCAGTTCCATCAGCACGACGAAGTCCGCACTGGAGAGCCCGGTGCTGCGGGTGATGTCGTGGACGATGCGGCCGGAGGTGATTTCGGCCATGCGTCGGAAGCCGCGCCAGGCGGCCCACTCGTCGGGGGTGATGGTGGGTGGGGTCATGCGCTCACGTTGCACGTGTCCGGTTGACGTGTCAACCGGAACGTTCTACGGTTGATATATCAACCATTCCATGGGCCGCCTCATGCTGCAGCATCCGCGTATCGCCATCATCGGCGGAGGCCCCGCCGGCCTGACCGCCGCCCTCATCCTGCATCGCGGCGGCCACCGCGTGTGCGTGTACGAGGGCGAGTCGTCGGGGCAGCAGCGCACCCAGGGCGGCACGCTGGATCTGCACGAGGATTCCGGCCAGCTGGCGCTGCAGCGCGCCGGTCTGCTGGACGCGTTCCGGGCCGTGGCGCGCCACGAGGGACAGGAACAGCGGACAGGCGATCCGTGGACCGGAGAGATTGTCGCCGGTGGATTCGGGCCGGAGGGGAGCATGGACAAGCCGGAGATCGACCGCGGCGACCTGCGCCAGTTGCTGCTGGATGCGCTGCCGGCCGACACGGTGCAGTGGGGCCATGGCCTGACCGAGCTGGTGCTTGCACAGGCAGGCCACCACAGCCTGCGCTTTGCCAACGGTGTGCAGGCCGGGGCGGACATCGTGATCGGTGCCGATGGTGCGTGGTCGAAAGTGCGCGCAGCGCTGAGTGCCTGCCAGCCGTTGCCGACCGGTATTACCTTCTTCGAAGGCTGGATCGCACAGCCTGCGGCGGATATCGCGGCCATGGTGGGGCAGGGCAGCCTGTTCTGCTTTGGCGGCGAGGAGGCGATGTTCGTGCAGCGCAACAGCGGCGATCGGTTCTGCGTGTATGCGGCGCTGAAGCGGCCTTCTGATTGGCTTGATGCGCAGATCGCGCAGAAAGGCATGCGCGCGCTGGTGACAGGCAGCTATACGGGTTGGGCCCCGAACCTGCGAAGGCTGCTGGACGCGTGCACCGACTTCGTGCGACGGCCGATCTACAGCCTGCCGGCGGATTTCCGTTGGGCACCGCGCAAGGGCGTGACGCTGATCGGCGATGCTGCCCATCTGATGCCGCCGGTGGGCGTGGGCGTGAACCTGGCGATGCTGGATGCCTCGGATGTGGCGATGGCCCTGTGCACGCAGCCGGATGCAGTGAGTGCCATCCGTCAGGCCGAAGCGGTGGTCTGCGAGCGCGCCAGTGCGCTGATGCCGGAAGCCATCGACGGGTTCCAGCGCTGGTTCACTACCGAGGCGAATGCTGACGGCGGTTGAGGCCGCTTGCATCGCGGCATGCGTCACTGCGTCGCAGTCTCTCTGCAGGATGCGGTACATCGGTTCAGCGCTAGAGTGGGCTCACCCCATCCAGGAAGGAGACGCGCATGTACTACAGCAGTGGCAACTACGAGGCCTTCGCACGCCCGCGCAAGCCGGCGGGCGTGGACAACAAGACGGCGTGGTTCGTCGGCTCGGGCCTGGCCTCGTTGGCCGGTGCGGCGTTCCTGGTGCGCGATGGGCGCATGCCCGGCGAGCGCATCACCATCCTGGAGCAGCAGCAGATTGCCGGTGGCGCGCTGGATGGCCTGAAGGTGCCGGAGAAGGGTTTCGTGATCCGCGGCGGCCGCGAGATGGAAGACCATTTCGAGTGCCTGTGGGATCTGTTCCGCTCGATTCCGTCGCTGGAGATCGACGATGCCAGTGTGCTGGACGAGTTCTACTGGCTGAACAAGGACGACCCGAACTATTCGCTGCAGCGTGCCACGATCAACCGGGGCGAGGACGCGCATACCGATGGCCTGTTCACCCTGAGCGAGCAGGCACAGAAGGACATCATCGCGCTGTTCCTGGCCACCCGCCAGGAGATGGAAAACAAGCGCATCAACGAGGTGCTGGGCCGCGATTTCCTGGACAGCAATTTCTGGCTTTACTGGCGCACGATGTTCGCGTTCGAGGAATGGCACTCGGCGCTGGAGATGAAGCTGTACCTGCATCGCTTCATCCACCATATCGGCGGGCTGCCGGACTTCTCCGCGCTGAAGTTCACCAAGTACAACCAGTACGAATCGCTGGTGCTGCCGTTGGTGAAGTGGCTGCAGGAGCGCGGCGTGCGGTTCCAGTACGGCACCGAGGTGACCGATGTGGACTTCGCGCTGCAGGAAGGGCGCAAGCAGGCCACGCGCATCCACTGGACGCGGGATGGCCAGGCCGGCGGCATGGACCTGGGCGCGGACGATCTGCTGTTCATGACGATCGGCTCGCTCACCGAGAATTCCGACAACGGCGACCACCACACCGCTGCGCGCTTGAATGAAGGCCCGGCACCGGCGTGGGACCTGTGGCGGCGCATCGCGGCCAAGGATGCGGCGTTCGGGCGCCCGGACGTGTTCGGTGCGCATATAGCGGAAACCAAGTGGGAATCGGCAACGGTGACCACATTGGACGCGCGCATTCCGGCGTACATCGAAAAGATTGCCAAGCGCGATCCGTTCAGTGGCAGGGTGGTGACCGGCGGCATCGTGAGCGTGCGCGATTCACGCTGGCTGATGAGCTGGACGGTGAACCGCCAGCCGCACTTCAAGAACCAGCCGAAGGACCAGATCGTGGTGTGGGTGTATTCGCTGTTCGTGGATACGCCGGGCGATTACGTGAACAAGCCGATGCAGGATTGCACGGGCGAGGAGATCACCCGCGAGTGGCTGTATCACCTGGGCGTGCCGGTGGAGGAGATCGACGAACTGGCGGCGACCGGGGCGAAGACGGTGCCGGTGATGATGCCGTACATCACCGCGTTCTTTATGCCGCGCCAGGCCGGTGACCGCCCGGACGTGGTGCCGGAGGGCGCGGTGAACTTTGCCTTCATCGGCCAGTTTGCCGAATCGAAGCAGCGCGATTGCATCTTCACCACCGAGTATTCGGTGCGCACGCCGATGGAAGCGGTGTATACGCTGCTGGGCATCGAGCGCGGCGTGCCGGAGGTGTTCAATTCCACCTACGACGTGCGCACGCTGCTGGCGGCGACCGGCCGCCTGCGCGATGGCAAGGAACTGGACATTCCGGGACCGGCGTTCCTGCGCAACCTGCTGATGAACAAGCTGGACAAGACCCAGATTGGTGGGCTGCTGCGTGAGTTCAAGCTGGTGCAGGACGACTGAGCGAGCGCGCTATAGGTAGCGCCGGGCCATGCCCGGCGGCTTCTTTCGGCACCGCTTCGCTCGCCGGGCATGGCCCGGCGCTACCGTAACGCTGCGCCATCGGTTGAGCGGCTGAGGTATTCCCAGGTATCGATGCTGTCAGTCATGGCAGCCAGCTTGCCGCGTACCAGTTGCAGGGCATCGCTGCCCAGCAGCAGGTGTGTCGGTGGGTTGGGGTTGTCGATCACCTGCAGCATGGCCTGCGCGGCCTTGATCGGGTCGCCCAGCTGATGGCCGCTCTTTTCCTCGCGTGCGCGGCGGATCGGGTCGAACAGCGCGTCGTAGTCGCCGATGCTGCGCGAGGCCCGCACCATCGAACGACCGGCCCAATCGGTGCGGAACGAACCCGGCGCGATAGCGGTCACGTGGATGCCGAACGGCGCGACTTCCTTGCCCAGCACTTCGCTGATGCCTTCCAGCGCGAACTTGCTGCCGCAGTACCAGGCGATGCCGGGCAGGGTGATGAAGCCGCCCATGGAGGTGATGTTGAGGATGTGGCCGCGACGGCGCGCGCGCATGTGCGGCAGCACGGCCTTGATCAGCGCGGCAGGACCGAACACATTCACTTCGAACTGATGGCGCAGTTCGTCCAGCGTGGATTCTTCGAGGATGCCTTCGTGGCCGTAGCCGGCGTTGTTGACCAGCACGTCGATGGCGCCGATGTCGGCTTCGACGCTGGCCACCAATGCATCGATGGCGGCGGCGTCGGTGACGTCCAACAGGCGGCCGAAGGCGTGACCCGGCGCGAGGGCTTCGAAATCCTGACGGGCGGTTTCGCTGCGCACGGTGCCGACCACGCGATGGCCGGCCAGCAGCGCCTGCTGTGCGAGGGCGCGGCCGAAGCCGCTGCTGACGCCGGTGATGAGGAGGAGGCGGGATACGGTCATGGGCGAGGGCTCGTGGCTGGGGTCTTGCACGTTAGTGGTTGAGTGCGGGGCAGCCCAGGCCTAGGATTCGGTCGTTCTTGCCTATTCCTATGGGGCGCCCGATGCGATTGACCGATGATCCGCTGCAGCATCCCGCACAGGAGCGCATGGTCGGCCTGTTGCAGGCGCTGGCGGTGGACGAGGGCTACACGCTGACGGCAGTACCCGGTGTGCGGCTGCTGCGCTCGAACCGGCCACTGGCGCGCACGCCGGTGCTGTACGACCCGGGCATCGTGATCGTCTGCCAGGGCGTGAAGCGCGGGTATCTGGGCGGGCAGGTCTACCAGTACGACGCGCAGCACTACCTGGCGGTGTCGGTGCCGGTACCATTCACCATGGAAACCGAGGCCACGGCGGAGGCGCCGCTGCTGGCGATCTACCTGCATCTGGACCTGCAGCTGGCGGCGGATCTGCTGATCGAACTGGGCGAGCGCGCCGCCAGCACTGAAGTGCCCGCACAGAGCATGATGTCCAGCCCGATGCAGGGCGCGATGCAGGCCACCGTGCTGCGCTTGCTGGAAGCGCTGGCTGATCCGTTGGAGGCAGACGTGCTGGGCCCCTCGCTGGTGCGCGAGCTGTATTTCCGGGTGCTGACCGGTGCACAGGGCGGGGCGATGCGCGAGGCGCTGGCCATGCGTGGGCGCTTCGGCCGCATCGGCAAGGTACTGCGGCATATCCATGCGGCCTATTCGACGACGCTGGATGTTGAGGCGTTGGCGGCGCAGGCGGAGATGAGCGTGGCCACGTTCCATGATCACTTCCGCAGCATTACCGGCACCTCGCCGATGCAGTACGTGAAGTCCACGCGGCTGCACCAGGCGCGGCTGCTGATGTTGCGGCAGGGCATGACGGCCGAGGCAGCATCGTTGGCGGTGGGGTACGCCAGCCCGTCGCAGTTCACTCGGGAGTTCAAGCGCTTGTTCGGGTTGCCGCCGGCGGCCGAGGTGGCGCGCATGCGGCGAAGTTTTGCGTTGCCGCCGGCGCCGGCCGATGCGGTGTATGTGTCTTCGCATTGATTGCGGCATTCGCCGGGCATGGCCTGGCGCTACCAGGGAAGCCCGTGTCAGGTAGCGCCGGGCCATGCCCGGCGAACGAGGCGGTTGACAGGACGTCTACCTACTAGTAGGTTTGCACCCATGAAAGAGACACTCTCCCCCAAGGCCCACGAGATCCTGGCCCAGGCCCGTTCGCTGCTGGAGGCCGGTGGCTACAACGGTTTCAGCTATGCCGATGTGTCCGCGCGGGTGAACATCAGCAAGGCCAGCATCCACCACCATTTCCCCAGCAAGGCCGACCTGGTGCGCACGGTCGTGGAGTTGTACCGCGCCGAAGCCCGCGAGGGCCTGGCGCTGCTGGACCGGCAGCTGGGAGACCCGTTGCAGGAGCTCAATGCGTACGTGGACTACTGGTCGACCTGCATTGCCGGTGGCACGGCGTCGTTCTGCATCTGCGCGATGCTGGCTGCCGAGATACCGATGATTCCGCTGGAAGTTGCCGACGAAGTGCGCGGGCACTTCGAGGATCTGACCAGCTGGCTGACCGTGACGCTGGAGAAGGGTGTAGCCAGCGGCCAGCTGCGCCTGCAGGGCACGCCTGCCGACGAGGCCAAGGCCTTCATGGCGTCGGTGCATGGCGCGATGCTGGCGGCGCGCGGTTTTGGTGATGCAGCGACGTTCGCGGCGCTGGCACGGTTGTCGATTGCCCGGGTGAGCGCGGCGGTCTGAGTGATTCCCGGAAGGCCTGCGCGAAGCGGGTCTTCTTTTTGTCCATCGAATCTACCTACTAGTAGGTTCATAACTCCAGCTGAGGTTGCCATGAGTCATCCGCTTTCTCCCTTGGGCGTCGTACACACCGCGATCAGCCTGATTCCCATCGTCGCCGGCGTTTACGGATTCATCCGCCATCGCGCTATTGATCCGGCTACGCGCGCCGGCAAGCTCTACCTGCTGGGATTGGTGCTGTCGGTGGTGACGTCGTTCACCGTCTCCAGCACCGGGGGCCTCAATCCAGGCCATGCGTTTGGTGTGGTGATCCTGCTGATTGCATTCGGTGGCGTGCTGGCGGCGCGGCTGCGGTTCCTTGGTCGGTTGGCGCCCTATCTGTCGACATTCGCGCTGTCTTTCAGCTTCCTGCTGTCGCTGGTGCCGGGCGTGAATGAAACGCTGACGCGACTGCCGGTGGCGCATCCGATTGCGGCCGCGCCGCTGGCGCCGGTGATCCTGCAGACGCTGCTGGGGTGTGCGGCGGTGTTTGCGATCGGCTTCGTGGCGCAGTGCTGGCGGATACATGCGCGCAACACACGCGCACGCGGCTGACGCTGCGCGGGACCGTCCGGGTGATCAGTCTGCCAGCGGTGCTGGTGCGTGTTCGCCGTAAGTGGCGTTGGCGCTGCCGCAGGTCGCGTACGCCGCCGCGTTGGCAGGCAGGCCGGTGGCTTTGACGCCACGCCGCGAATCGCCCGCGAGCACTTCCACGTAGCGCTCTGCTGCCAGCGTGTCGTCGGGCAGAACGTAAAGCAGCACGCGCTGCAGGGTGGATTGGCCGTCCAATGGCTGTGGCTGGCGGAATGCAGGAACCTGCACGCGCGCGCTGTGCCATTCCTGCGGTGCGGCGGCAGTCTGCCAGCGAACCCGCAACGGCTGCTCGAGATTCAACAGCGCGACACCGGTGGTGTGGTTGGACGCCGTGCACGCAGCGGGGGGCGCAGCAATGGGCAAGATGGCCTCGTCGCCGATGTCCAGCGTCGCGCCGTTGATTTCCAGGCGCACGATCGGCGCGGCGCCGTAGTTGTGCGTCCTGAACTGCACCAGCCCTTCCACGCGGCTGCGCTCGAGCTCGTATTCGGTAGCGCCGGCCAGACGCGCCAGCGCGGGGGTAACCTCGACGTGGTCGGCATAGTGGTAGTAGAGGTGGACGATGTCTGGCCCCCCCGATGTGCCCCACACGGGGGTGAGCGCTGTGGTATCCGGATAGGACTGGCGATGCAGTGGCAGGCGGGTGCCGGTGCCCCCGGGCGGGGCGCCGTAATGGTAGTGCTCGATGCCTGGTTTCAGTCGTGCGTTGTCGTAGGGGAAGGCGCTGTCTGCATCGGACTGTGCGTTCGGGTAGCGGTGGAAGGCAACGAAGCGCTCGGGACTATCGCCTTGCATCGGCAGGTCGGGCCCGGCACCGGAATAGGTGGAGGCATAGGGTGAGGTGTCCAGCCACAGTGCATTGCCACTGAGGTTGATGTGCGTTTCTGCGATGGCTGCGCGTGAGCCGCCGGTGGTGGTGTCCACGGTACTGTGCAGCGCGTGCCCCAGCGGAACGATGAGCAGGGCGAGGACAGTGGGCAGGAACATCAGGGCATGCACGCCGCCCGGCACGTGTCCGCGCTCGCGCACCATGTAACGGACCCAGGCCAGCAGGAGCATCACCAGCAGCGGCACGCCAACCCACAGCGCGAGGGTGACCAACGCCACTACGCCCCAGCCGAGATTCGGGGTGCAGACTGCGATCAGGCCGAGCGCGGCGAGGAAACTGGCCAGTACCAGCGAAACGCCGATACCGAAGCGGTAGTTCCTGTACGGGGTAGCAGTCATCACCGTTCCATCGGCAGGCCGGGGCGTGCCTGCATCTTGCCGGGTGGATGGCTGCGTGGAAAGACCGGGCGGCTGTCAGCAGCCCACCAGCCGGTCGGCGCTGATGCCACTGCGATGCTGGTTGCGGTATTCGATGGGGCTGGCGTCGACCATGCCGCGGAAGTGCCGACGGAACGATTCCTGCGAACCAAAGCCCGCCTGTTCGGCCACCCATTGCAGTGGGCGGTCGGTGGTTTCCAGCAGTTCACGTGCGTAGGCCACGCGCTCGCGGATGAGCCAGTCGATGGGCGACAGGCCGGTGGCTTCGAGGAACTGGCGCTGCAGGGTGCGCTGGCTCAGCGCGGCCTGTTCGGCGAGGCTGCCCAGCGAATGCGGTTCGCGCAGATTGCGCCGCATCCATTCCATCAGTTTCGCCAGCCGCGTGGGCTCGCCCAGCGGGATCGCGCGGCTGACGCGCTGGCTGCGTTCGGCATCGCGCCACGGCGCCAGCACCAGCCGCTCCGCTACGAGGTTGGCCACGCGTGCACCGTAATCCTTGCGCACCATGTGCAGCATCATGTCCATGCCGGTGGCCGACCCGGCCGAGGTGATGATGCTGCCGGCGTCCACATACAGCACGTCGTCGCGTACGTGGATGCGCGGGAACTCGCGGGCCAGTGTTTCGGTGAGCCGCCAGTGGGTGGTGGCCTGGCGGCCATCGAGCAGGCCGGCCCAGGCGAGCACGAACGCGCCTGAGCAGATGGAGGTGATGCGGGCGCCGCGCGCATGGGCGCGGGTGAGGGCATCGAGCAGGGCCTGCGGTGGGCGCTCGCTGGGTTCGCGCCAGCCGGGAATGACGATGATGTCGGCGTCGTCGACCGCACTCAGATCGTAGGGCAGCTGTACCTGTGCGCTGCCGAGCATGCGCAGTGCACCGGGCTCGCCAGCGCAGAGCTGGGTGCGGTACCAGGCCACGCCCAGTTCGGGGCGGATGGGTGCGAACAGGCCGACCGCGCAGCCGAATTCGAACAGGCCCTGGCCGTGGCAGGCCACGATGGCGACGGTGGGCGCGTTCGGTTCGGCAGGCAGGGTGGGCATGGCTTGATGCTACCGACGCAGGCACGTGCCGCTGAGTGGCGCGCGGGCATGAGGTGATGCCCGCGGGGTATATGGAGCAGTCGCTCCCTTCTTGTAGAGCCGAGCCCACGCTCGGCTCAATACCGGAAGGGGGGATGCATTCTGACGCGGTCGCGAAGAGCAGCCGAGCGTGGGCTCGGCTCTACAGACAGTAGTGCACCGGCGCGGCCGCCTAACCTCATTACCAGCGGTCATGTGGCTGGCGCGATGTGACGGTCACATGACGCGATATCCGCTGTTGCGCGTTGGGCGCGGGCCCTTGAATGGAGGTGTGTCTCCGGCCCACCCCCACGAGCCCCCATGCCTGCTGCCCATATTCCTGCGCTGTCCACGCTCTCCCTTCTGATTGCGGCCGCCCTGGCCGCTGCCCCGGCGTATGCGGCTGATGCCGATGCGCCGTCGGCGACCACTGCCACTTCTGCGAACCTTGCCGCGTCCACGCTGGATGCGGTGGTGGTGACCGGCTCGCGTACCAGTACGCGCACGGTGAAGAACAGCTCGACACCGATCGACGTGATTTCCGCCGAGGACCTGGCGGCTACCGGCCAGGCCAACCTGCTCGAAGCCCTGCAGCGCAGCCTGCCGTCGCTGAGCCAGATTGGCGGTTACCAGAGCGACCAGGAAAGCCTGATCCGCGGCTACCAACTGCGCAACCTGTCGCCGGGTTACACGCTGGTGCTGGTGAACGGCAAGCGCCGCAACGCCAGTGCGTACGTCAGTGGCGCCAACGGCGGTGGCTATCCGGGCCACGCCTGGGCCGATCTGGCGCTGATTCCGGTATCGGCCATCGACCACGTAGAGGTGCTGCGTGATGGCGCATCGGCCATCTACGGTTCGGACGCGATCACCGGGGTGATCAACGTGATCCTGAAATCGCAGGCGCACGGTGGCGATGTGTCGGTGGAGAGCGGGCAGAGCACCGATGGCGACGGCAGCCGCACCAGCGTGCGCGCCAACATCGGTCTGCCATGGGGCGAGGATGGCTTCATCAACCTGTCCGGTGAGAGCACGCGCCAGCACCATGCGATACGCACGCGTCGCTACATCGATGGCTACCTGAGCTATCCGGCGGTGGATGGCAACGGCAACCTGGTGGCGCTGCGGCCGAACAACCGGCTGCCGGCCGGGGCGTCGCCGAACCCGGCCGAGGCCGGACGCGATGCGGAGGCCAACATCATCCTCAGCTCGCCGTCGTATGCGTTGAAGGCCTTCGCGGTGAACGTGGGCCATGGGCTGGGTGAGAACGCGCAGTTCTACGCCAATGCGACGGCCAGTGACCGTACCGCGCAGGCGATCCAGAACTTCCGGCTGCCGGCGACGATCTTCACCACCTACAGGGCGCCGGGCGTGCTGAGCGTGTTTCCCGACGGCTTCCTGCCGGTGCTGGAAACCAAGGAGAAGCAGTACACCGGCACGGCCGGGGTGAAGGGCCAGGTTGCGGGCTGGGACTACGACGTCAGCCTCACCAGCAACCGCAATACGGTGCGCACCTACACCCGCAATTCGGTGAACTATTCGCTGCCATATCCCGGCTCGCCCACCGACTTCTACGACGGCAAGCTGGACTACCAGCAGGGCATCGCCAACCTCGACCTGCGTCGTGGCTTCGAGGTGGCCGCCTTCGCCTCGCCGCTGGAAGTAAGTGCGGGTGCCGAGTACCAGCACGAGCAGTACGAGCGCGGGGCAGGGCAGTGGGAGTCGTACACCGGCTTCGGTGCGGCCGCCTTCGTGGGCTATTCCACCGCCGATGCGGTGAAGGCCACCCGCAACAGCAAGGCGGTGTACGCCGGTGCGGCGACCAACATCACCTCGCGCTGGTACCTGGATGCGGCCGCGCGCTGGGAAGACCATTCCGACTTCGGCACGGTGTCGACCGGTCGGTTGACCACGCGCTTCGACTTCACCGATGCGCTGGGTGTGCGTGCCACGGTCAGCAATGGCTTCCATGCGCCGAGCTTGGGGGCGCAGTTCTACCAGGCCACTGGCAGCTGCCCGTGCGGCACCACGCTGGTGGCGCAGGTCGCTTCGCCGGCAGCGGTGGCGCTGGGCGCTACGCCGCTGAAGCCGGAGAAGGCCACCAACTACAGCCTCGGCGTGACCTGGGACCCGAGCCCGGCCTTCCATCTGGCGGTGGATGCGTACCAGATCGACATTCGCGGCCAACTCGGCCAGTCCAGCCAGATCGGCTACAACGCGCAGGACCCGGCGCGGGTGACCGACAACAGCGGCACCGTGCTGACCGCCGCGCAGAAAAATACGATTGATGCGCTGCTGGGTACGGCCGGCATCAGCATCCTGCCCGGTGATGCGTTCTACGCCAGCTATTTCACCAACGTGGGCGACACCCGCACGCGCGGTGTGGAGCTGACCCTGGAAGCGAACCAGGAAACACAGTGGGGCAAGCTGCGCTGGACCTACGCGGCCAACGTGGGCCGCACCACCATCCAGAAGGTGAGCGCGATTCCGCAGGCGCTGCAGGGGCTGCCGAACATCAACCTGCTGACCAAGTCGAGTGAGTACGCGCTGCGCTTCCGCACGCCGTCGTACACGCAGGTGGCGGGGCTGGGCTGGCAGAACGGGCGCTGGCGCTCGAACGTGGACTTCACCTACTACGGCCCGATCAAGCGCCTGAACAACGGCGTGGAGTACAAGCAGCCGCCGGTGCTGGTGACCAACCTGTCCGGTGGGGTGGAGCTGGGCGCGGGCTGGAGCGCGGCGCTGGGCATCAACAACCTGTTCGACAAGCGCACCCGCAAGGTGCCCGCGTACGCACGCAGCGCCACCGATGTGGCCAGCATCGAGACCACCTGGGACAGCGGTGATGTGCTGAGCAACGTCGGGACGTTCTGGTACGGGCGCGTCAACTACCGGTTCTGAGGTTCATGCCACACGCAGCCGAGCGTGGCTCGGCGCTACATGGGAGCGTTTCATGTCATCTGCATTGAATGTGGTTGCGTTGATTGGTTCGCCGACGGCATCGGCCAACTCGCGCACGTTGCTGCTGGTGCGGCATCTGCTGGAAGAGCTGCGCGAGCGGGTCAACATCAGCGTGGAGCTGGTCGAGCTGGCGCCGATCGCGCGCTCGCTGGGGCAGGCGCTGCAGCGCAGTGAAGTGGAGCCGCAGGTGGAGCGCGCGCTGGCCACGATTGAATCGGCGCAGCTGCTGGTAGCGGCCACGCCGGTGTATCGCGGGTCCTATCCGGGCCTGTTCAAGCACCTGATCGACTTCATCGAACTGGACGCGCTGGTGGATACGCCGGTGCTGCTGGCCGCCACCGGTGGCAGCGAGCGCCACGCGCTGGTGATCGACCATCAGCTGCGGCCGCTTTTCAGCTTCCTGCAAGCGCATACGTTGCCGATCGGGGTGTATGCCACGCCGGCCGACTTCGACGGCGACTGCATCAACAGCGCTGCACTGCAGGCGCGCATCCAGCTGGCGGCCGAGCGTGCAGCGGGACACGTGGCGCCTCGGGCGGCGGCGCTGCCGGCGCCGCTGCGCAGGATCGCCTAGGACGTGGCGGTGCAGCTGCGGCACTTGGCGTTCCTCACGCCCGGAAGCTATCTACCGGAACAACCCCGCGCGGGCCTGGACGCGACGCTGGCGTTGATCGCGTTTGCCGAACAGCTGGGCTATGACGGCGCGTGGGTGCGCCACCGCCACCTGGAGCCGGGCATCAGCTCGGCAGCGGTGTTCCTGGCGGCGGCCAGCCAGCACACCACCCGCATCGAGCTGGGCAGTGCGGTGATCCAGCTGGGCTATGAAACACCGTTCCGTCTGGCCGAGGATCTGTCGTTGCTGGACGCGCTGGCCGGTGGCCGGCTGCAGGTGGGCGTCAGTACCGGCGCGCCGCCACACGGGGAATTGGTTGGGCCACTGCTGTACGACAGCGACCCTGCGCACATCGACTTTTCCCATGGCCGGGTGGCGCGCTTGCTGGAGGCGCTGCGTGGTGAGCCGTTGGGTGCCGCAGATGCCGAAGTCGGCAACGCCGCCACGCGCTATCGCCCGCGACTGCAGCCGCATGCGCCGGGGCTGGTGGACCGGGTCTGGTATGGCGCTGGCTCTCTGCAGTCGGCGCGTTCGGCGGGGGAGCAGGGCCTGCATCTGCTGCTGGGCAACGTCAACCGCGCCGAGCTGAGTGATGACTTCTTCGGTGCCCAGCTGCAGCACCTGCAGGCCTATCGCGCGGCATTGCCGTTGGACAGCCCGCGCCGCGTGGCGGTGGGGCGGGTGCTGGTGCCCACCGATGGTGTGGATGCGGCCACGCGGCAGAGGATCGAGGCCTTCAGTGCGCAGCGGCATGCGCGCACCCTGGCGCCGCAAGGGCCTCGCCGCACCATGTTCGCGCCCGACGTGGTCGGCAGCACGGCGCAGATCATTGCGCGGTTGCAGAGCGATCCGCTGCTGCAGCAGGTGGACGAGCTGCGGGTTGAGCTGCCCTATGAGCTGCCCGAGCAGGACTACCGGCGCATCCTCACCACGGTGATCGAGGACATCGCGCCGGCGCTGGGTTGGCGCGCGCCCGCGCAAGCGGCGTGACGTTACCAGCGTCCATAACGGCCAGCAGTCTGCTTATTGCCAACCTGCATCTGCATGGCCGGATCCGACCGTGGATTGTCGAGTTCTGGCGCTGGCATGCAGCCTTCCTTCTCTAGCATCGATATCGAAGCGGCAGTGCATTGCCGGCCCCTACGAGGACGATTCCGTGGCTGTAGACGCAACCCACAAACCCATCCTGTTCCTGCTGGACCGCGAGTTCGAGGACGGCCAGTTGCCCGGACAACGCTTCTTCTGCCGGCACAGCCTGCTGCTGGAAGGTGCGCTGTCGAGCATCGACGGCCTCGACGCGCAACTGGATGTGCGCCGCATCGGTTTCAGCCGGCCGCGCCGCGAGGTGATCGCCGAGATCGGCGAGCAGGACCAGTCGCTGCCGAAGCTGGTGCTGCCGCAGGGTGTGGTCAATGAACACGCAAGTGGTGAGTACCAGCAGCGCCAGTACATCTCCGGTGCCGAACCGATCCTGGCGGCATTGAATGGCCTGCTCGGCATTCCCGTGGCCCATCCCTGAGCGAGGACGTGACCATGAGCTACCTCACCAGCGTGTTGGACAAGAGCCCGGTGGCCGACGGCAGCACGCCGGAACAGGCGCTGCGCAACAGCCTTCAACTGGCGCAGCGCGCCGAGCAGCTGGGCTATCACCGTTACTGGTTTGCCGAGCACCACGCGGCGCCGACGCTGGCCAGCCCGGCACCGGAAGTGCTGGCGGCGTGGGTGCTGGCGCAGACCCGGCGCATCCGCATCGGCAGTGGCGGGGTGATGCTGCGCCACTACGCACCGTACAAGGTGGCCGAGAACTTCAACCTGCTGGCGGCACTGGCGCCGGGGCGCGTGGATCTGGGCGTGGGCAAGGCACCGGGCGGTCTGCCGGCATCGACTGCCGCATTGGCCGCCGGTCGCCCGGCATTCGCCGATTTCGACCAGCAGCTGCGCGACCTGGAAGGATATCTGTCCGATGCGCAGGCTGATGCGCAGGCGCGGCCGATTCCACAGACGTCGCCGGAGCGCTTCCTGCTTGGCGCCAGCCCGCAGAGCGCGCGGCAGGCGGCCGAACTGGGCTGGCGCTTCGTGTATGCCGCGCATTTCGACGGTGACCCGAAGCACATCGAGGCCGCCTTCGAGGCGTATCGCACGGTGTCCGCGCACGTCCCGTTGCTGGCAACGGTGGCCTTCGCCGCGCCCACCAGCGAGGCCGCTGCGCGCCATATCGGCGCGTTGCGGGTCTACAAGCTGCACCTGGGCCCCGGACAGACGGTGAACCTGCCCAGCCCCGAGGCCGCTGCCGAGTACGCACGGCAGGTGGGTGTCAATGATTTCCGCGTCGAAGAAACACGCCCCAGCGTGCTCTCTGGCGACGCGCAGCACGTACGCAGCGAGCTGGATGCGCTGCATCGACGCTTCGGCGTGGGTGAATTCATCCTCGACGCGCCGGTGGCCGACCTCGACGCACGCCTGACGTCCCTTGAACTGCTGTCGCCCGCTCCCCGCGCGGCGGTGGCCTGACTGCTGGAGCGACCCCATGAGCACGACCCCGCGTCCCATCCCGTTCGGCATCATGCTGCAGGGCCCCGGCAGCCACATGCATGCCTGGAAGCATCCGTCCAACGTGCCCGATGCCAGCGTCAACCTGGGCTATTACATCGACATCGCGCGTACCGCCGAGGACAACGGCATCGCTTTCGGCTTCGTTGCTGACGGCCTGTACATCAACGAGAAGTCGATCCCGCATTTCCTCAACCGCTTCGAGCCGATCTCGCTGCTGTCCGCACTGGCGACGGCAACGAAGAAGATCGGCCTGGCCGGCACGCTTTCCACCTCGTACAGCGATCCATTCACCGTAGCCCGCCAGTTCGCCTCGCTGGACCTGCTCAGCGGTGGCCGTGCCGGCTGGAACGTGGTGACCTCGCCGCTGGAAGGTTCGGGCCGCAACTACGGCCGCCCGCATCCGGAACACGCGCTGCGCTACCAGATTGCCGATGAGTACCTTGAGGTGGTGCAGGGCCTGTGGGATTCGTGGGATGACGATGCGTTCGTGCGCGACCGCGACAGCGGCACGTTCTTCGCACCGGAGAAGTTCCGTCGCCTCGACCACAAGGGCCGCTTCTTCCAGGTTGAAGGCCCGCTCAACATCCAGCGCTCGCCGCAGGGGCAGCCGGTGATCTTCCAGGCCGGTTCGTCCGACGATGGCATTGCGCTGGCAGGCAAGTATGCCGATGCGGTGTTCACCCACGCGCCGTCGCTGGAGGAGACCCGTGCATTCACCCAGAAGGTGAAGAACTCGGCGATCGCCCATGGCCGCAGTGCCGGTGACGTCAAGATCTTCCCGGGCATCGGCCCGATCGTTGGCCGTACGGCGGAAGAAGCCGAAGCCAAGTACCAGGCGATTGCCGCGCTGGCCGGGCTGGACGATGCACTGGCGTATCTCGGCCGCTTCTTCGACCACCATGATTTCAGCCAGTACGACCCGGATGCGCCGTTCCCGGAGCTGGGCGATATCGGTTCCAATTCCTTCCGCTCCACCACCGACCGCATCAAGCAGGACGCGCGTGAGCAGGGCCTGAGCCTGCGCCAGGTGGCACTGCAGGCGGTCAGCCCGCGGCCGAATTTCATCGGCACGCCGGAGCATGTGGCCGATGAGCTGATCCGGTGGTTCGACGCCGGTGCCAGCGATGGCTTCATCCTCGGCTTCGCTGCGCAGCGCGAAGGCCTGGATGATTTCGTGACCCTTGTGCTGCCCTTGCTGGAAGCGCGCGGCTACCACCGCAGTGAGCTCGAAGGAGAGACTCTGCGCGACCACCTGGGCCTGCCACGCAAGGCGAGCCGTTATGCGACCGACGCCGAGCCGGCGCGGAAGGTGGGATAAGGCGATGAGCGGAGATACCTCGGTAGCGCCGGGCCATGCCCGGCGGAATTCGCCGGCAACGGGCGTACTGCCCGAGATCGCGGCACGTGCCGACGAGGCCATCGCGATCCGCCATGACCTGCACCAGCACCCGGAACTGGCCTTCGAAGAACACCGCACCAGTGCCCGCGTGGCGGAACTGCTGCAGCAATGGGGCTACGCGGTCAGCACCGGCATCGGTGGCACCGGCGTGGTCGGTACGCTGCAGCGCGGGCAGGGCAGTCGCCGGTTGGGCCTGCGCGCCGACATCGATGCGCTGCCGATCCATGAAGAATCCGGGTTGGCCTATGCCAGCCAGCGCGAAGGCCTGATGCACGCCTGCGGCCACGATGGCCACACCGCCATCCTGCTCTCGGCCGCCCACTACCTGGCACACCACGGCCGATTCGATGGCACGTTGCAGCTGGTGTTCCAGCCGGCCGAGGAAACCGGGTCAGGTGCTTCGAAGATGATCGCCGATGGCCTGTTCGAGCGCTTCCCGGTCGATGCCATCTATGGCCTGCACAACTGGCCGGGCGTTCCAGTAGGGCACTTCGGCTTCGTCGACGGACCGGCGATGGCTTCGGTGGACTGGGCGCGGCTGCGGGTGATCGGCAAGGGTGGCCACGGCGCCGAGCCGCAGGGCAGCGTCGACCCGATCCTGGCCGCTGCACACATCATCACCGCGCTGCAGAGCGTGGTGTCGCGCAATGTCGATCCGCGGCAGATGGGCGTGGTCACCGTCGGTTCGATCCATGGTGGGCAGGCCGCCAACGTGATTCCCGATGTGGTCGAGCTGAAGTTGACCGTGCGTGCGTACCTGCCGGAGGTGCGCGATACCCTGCGCCGACGGGTCACCGACATTGCCGAGCAGACCGCCGCTGCGTTTGGCGCGCGTGCCGAGATCGAATTCCCGCGCGGCTTCCCCAGCGTAATCAATCATCCGGAGCAGACGGCTTACATCCGCGAGGTGGCGGTGCAGGGCTTCGGCGCCGGGCAGGTGGTGGAGGCCTTCGCACCGCGTACCGCCAGTGAGGACTTCGCCTTCCTGCTGCAGGCGCGGCCGGGCAGTTTCGTGTTCGTCGGTAACGGCGACAGCGCGCCGCTGCACAGCCCGCGCTATGTGTTCAATGATGCGGCCATCGCCCCCGCGGCCAGTCTGTGGGCGCGTTTGGCCGAGCACTACCTGGTGGAGGACGTGGCATGAGCGTGCGGTACGACAACGATCGCTTCCTGTACACCGCGGTGGATGACCCGCTGGCGCGGCCGTTGTTTGATGGTCTGGAACAGGAATACGACAACCGCTATGCAGACGTGCGCCGGCGCATTGGTGGCAGCGCCCGAGAAGAGCTGCAGCGCTATCCTGCGGAGGCCTTCGCGGCCCCGGTGGGTGCGTTCGTGCTGCTGCTGCGCGACGGCGTGGCAATCTCCGGCGGCGCGTTCATGCCGCATCGCGATGAGGATACCGCCGAATTCAAACGCATCTGGACGCTGCCCGGTCTGCGCCGGCAGGGCATCGCCCGCCGCGTACTGCAGGAACTGGAAGACCAGGCTGCGCGGCAGGGCTATCGACGCGTGTTCCTGACCACCGGCTTCCGCCAGCCGGAGGCGGTCGGCCTGTACCTCAGTCATGGCTACACCGCGCTGTTCGATCTGGATGCGGATCCGGAAACCATCGCGCATCTGCCGTTCGAAAAACAGCTGGTGCCGCAGCCGCAGCTGGACGTCGCGCCCGCCATCGCACTGCACGGAGCGGTGGCATGAGCACACCGTCCACCGCTATCGAGGGCATTCCCCGCCAGCCGGCCACGGCGCTGAAGATCGTGCCGGCGCGGCACCCGCTGCAGGTGATCGGTACGGTGCTGGCACTGGCGCTGATCCTGATCGGGCTGCAGTCGGTGCTGGGCAATCCGCGCTGGGGCTGGGGCACGTTCGCCGAATGGTTCTTCGCCCGCCCGATACTGGCAGGGCTGGGGCGCACGTTGCTGCTGACCGCGCTCGGTACCGGCCTCGGCTTCGCGCTGGGCACACTGTTGGCCTTGGCCCGCGTCTCCGGCTCACCGCTGCTGTCGGCGGTGTCGTGGGGCTACGTGTGGCTGTTCCGTTCGATTCCGCTGCTGGTGCTGTTGCTGCTGCTGAACAACCTGGGCTACCTGTACAGCACCATCGAACTGGGCGTGCCGTTCACCGGCATCAGCCTGTTCTCGTACCCGACCACGCAGTTGATCGGCGTGTTCACTGCGGCGGTACTCGGCCTCACCTTGAACCAGGCGGCGTTCTCGGCGGAGGTGATCCGTGGCGGCATCCTGTCGGTCGACCACGGCCAGTACGAAGCGGCCGCAGCGTTGGGCCTGCCGCGCGGCCGACAGGTGCGCCGCATCATCCTGCCGCAGGCGATGCGTTCGATCCTGCCGGCGGCGTTCAACGATGTGATCGGGCTGGCCAAGAGCACCTCGGTGGTCTATGTGCTGGCGCTGCCGGAGCTGTTCTACACCGTGCAGGTGATCTACCGCCGCAACCTGGAGGTGGTGCCGCTGCTGATGGTGGCCACGGTCTGGTACCTGGTGATCCTGACGGTGCTGTCGCTGCTGCAGCGGCGGGTGGAGCAGCGTTTCGCGCGTGGCCAGCTGCAGCATGAGCGCAACGTGTCGCGGGTACCGTCGACGCCACCGCGCCCGGTGGTGCCGGCCATTGCACGCGTACCCAGCCGAGCGGCTTTTGCCGTGCCGATCGAGGCGGGCACGGGCGCCGCCGTTTCATTGCAGGGTGTGGGCAAGGCCTTCGGCGAGCAGACGGTGCTGGATGACGTGCACCTGGAACTGAAGGCGGGCAGCGTGACCGTGCTGATCGGTCCGTCCGGTGCCGGCAAGTCCACGCTGCTGCGGCTGATCAATCATCTTGAACGCGCTGACAGTGGCTTCGTAACGGTGGGCGGCCAGCTGATCGGCTACCGCCGAGACGGCGACACCTTGTACGAGCTGCCGGAAGGCGAGATCCGCCGTCGCCGCGCCGAAGTCGGCATGGTGTTCCAGGGCTTCAACCTGTTCCCGCACATGACCGCGCTGGAGAACATCATCGAAGCGCCCATCGCCGTGCGCGGCATTTCGCGTGCACAGGCCGAGCAGCAGGCGCGCACCCTGCTGGAGCGGGTGGGGTTGGCCGACAAGGCCGATGCCTTCCCGCGCCAGCTGTCCGGTGGCCAGCAGCAGCGCGTGGCCATTGCCCGCGCGCTGGCGCTGCAGCCGAAGGTGCTGCTGTTCGACGAGCCGACCTCCGCGCTGGACCCGGAGCTGGTGTCGGAGGTGCTGAGCGTGATCGAGGAGCTGGCCAGTTCCGGCACCACGTTGGTGATCGTCACCCACGAACTGGGCTTCGCCCGGCGTGTGGCCGACCACGTGGTGATGATGGACCAGGGTCGGGTGATCGAGCAGGGCACGCCGGACGCGCTGTTTGAAAACCCGCGCCAGCAACGCACCGCCGATTTCCTGGCCAAGACCCTGTAACCCCTTTCGAGAAACCCCATGAGCCCAGCATCGCAGCGACGTCCCGCACGCAGCACCCTGTTGATCGTCGGTGTGCTGGTCATCGGCATCGCCGGCATCGTCTACTCACGCGTACGCCAGGGCCCCGATGGCGTGCCTGTTGCGGCGACATCGCTGGCAGCCAGCAACGCGGAGATACTGAAGGGCACGCCCGATCCGAAGGCGCAGGCACTGATTCCGGCCGGCTACCGTTTCGTCACCCCGGGTGCCTTCACCATCGCCACCCATCCCGGCCAGCTGCCGTTGGCCGACTACGGTGCCGACAGCAAGGAAGTGGTGGGCGTGGAGCCCGATATCGCACGATTGATCGCAGACGGCCTCGGCCTGAAGCTGGTGGTGGTGCCGGTGGCCTGGGCCGACTGGCCGCTGGGGCTGGAATCGGGCAAGTACGATGCGGTGCTGTCGAACGTGACGGTCACCGAAGAGCGCAAGAAGAAGTTCGATTTCTCCAGCTACCGTTTCGACCTGCTGGGCATCTACACCCGCACCGATGGACCGATCCAGAAGATCGCCACGCCCGCCGACGTGGCCGGGCTGAAAGTGGTTGTGGGCGCCAGCACCAACCAGGACCAGATCCTGCGCCAATGGGACAAGCAGAACATCGCCGCGGGCCTGAAACCGGTGGAGTACCAGTACTTCGATGACGCAGTGATCGGGCGGCTGGCGGTGATCACCGGTCGCGCGGATGTATCGTTCGAGCCGAATGCCACCGGTGCCTATTCGGCACGCGATGGCAAGGTGCGCCGGGTCGGCCTGTTCCCGGGCGGCTGGCCGGATGCGGCGGCGATCTCGGTGACCACCCGCAAGGGCAGCGGTCTGGCCGATGCAGTGACCCAGGCCCTGAACACGCAGATCAGCAGCGGTACCTACGCGAAGGTGTTGGCACGCTGGAACGTGGCCGAAGAAGCGGTGCCGCAGTCGCAGACCAATCCGCCGGGGCTGCCGGGGTTCTAGCGATGCCGCTTGGTAGGCGTCGAGCTTGCTCGACGGAAGGCATGCCGACCAAGGTCGGCCTCTACCGGAGGGCGTGCCAACCAACGGTTGGCACCCACCGGAATGCGAGGCGGGACATGCCGACCAAGGTCGGCCTCTACCGGGGTCAGGACTGCCAATCAATGTGTTCCGGACGGGCGCCTGCATTGCCGTGAAAGAAACTGATCGCGGCAAAGCACGCTTCGACGTCGATGCACCATGCCAGCGGATATCCATCCACCTGGCCGTTGTCGAGCCGGAAATAGGCGTTGCCGGCGCGATGTTCGTTTCCGCAGGAATGGAAGCCGCCGTCGCCCGGCTCGTGCAGGTACATCAGCCACGCGTGTTCCGCATTGCGCAGCATGCGCAGCGTTGGCCCATCGGGCACCGATGCCCACAGCTCGAACTGGGGCATCGATGCGGCCAGCGCCAGTGCGCTGGCCAGCTGTTCGTCGGTCGTGGCGGCAACCGGGCCGCCATTGAGTAGAAGTTCGATCACTTCGGTTCCTGCAGGGGCGTCATTACCAGCGTGCCTCAAGCATACGGAACGGGCCATCGAGCAGCACCCCGTCCTTGTCGAAGTTCTGTACCGATCGCCCATCGACGCGCACGTCCTTCGGCAGGGTGCGGCTCGGCCACCACACACGTACCGGGCTGCCCTTGCGCAGTCCCTTGCCGAGCGAGACCTGCAGCGTTCCATCGCGTTGGCGCGCCTGCATCTGCAGGGTGCCATAGGCAGTGGGCAGGCGGTCCACGGCCAGGCCTTCACCGGCCACCCAGGAAGGCGGCGTGCCCGGCAGCAGCGACAGCGCATCATCGTCCTCGCGCATCAGCATGCCGAACAGGGTGCGGCCGTATTCGGCGCCGATCCAGGTGTGCGGCATGTCGCCCAGATAGCGTGGGAAACGCAACCGCGAATGCACGACCTCGGCCAGCACCTGCCACTCCAGCGGCCTGCGATCGTGCAGCAGGCCCTGCAGCAGTTCGTCGGCCGCTTCAGGCTGGCCCAGGTGCACGTAGCTCAGCACGTTGCGGATTTCATACGGCGTGTAGGCATACAGCGCACCGGGCTGGTTGCGCTTGCGCACATCGTCCAGGTAGCGGGCGAAGGTGGTGCGCAGGGCCTCGGCGGGCAGCACGCTCTGCGCACCGGTCGGGTCGAGTGCGATCGACACACCGGTCGGGTCGCCGTCGCCCAGGTCGGCCGATGATGGAATGAAGTCGATGCCCTTCCATGCCATGGTTGCGCGGATCGACGCATGCAGTGCGTCATACAACGCCTTGTACTGTTCGCGCGCCCACTTCGCGGTTTCGTGGTCGCCCAGTGACTCGGCCAGCCACGCGCCGTCATGCCAGCCCTTCAGACCCCAGTAGTCGTCCCAGTAGCTGTGGGTGGGCGAGGGGTAGCCCTCGTGGCTGATCGACGGCGCAAGAATGCCGGCGAAGCGCTCCGGTGCAGGCTGGTCGGCCATGTAACCCGGCACCAGCGTGCGTTCGCGCAGTTCCTGCAGGAAGCGCAGCGCGGCCTTCACCTTGGGCAGATAGGCACGTACGCTTTCGGGCCCGCCATCCAGCCGTGCGACGTCGGCCACCAGGGTGACGTACTGGCCTTGGCTGTCGTACTCGATGTCCGAGCCGAAGCCGGTATTGACGCTGCCATCGTCGTTGAGGATGGGCGACACCAGGCCGTTGCCGTGCACGCCATGTTCGCTGTACCAGGCCAGGTAGTCGCGCGCGACCTTGGCTTCGCCCATGCGCAGCAGCACGGCCGAGGTGGCCATGCCGTCGCGGATGAAGGAACGGTTGTAGTTGCGTGGGCCGGGCTGCATCGCCGGGCCGGTCTGGTTGATCAGCATGTACGCGGCCTGCGCGCGCAGCATGTCCACCAGCGACGGATCGGGCAGGCGCAGGCCGACCTGGCCCAGGCGTGCCTGCCAATCGGCGGAGGCACGGCTGGCCAGCGTGTCGAAGGCCTTGTCGCCATCGCGCGGCAACGATGTGAGGTCGAGGGTCGGTGCTTGCGGCAGCACGCCATTGGCATCGGCGGTGGCGGTGCCAAGTGGGAAGGCCACCACCACCGCATCGCTGGCACCGGGGGCCAGGCTGACGCGATAGCTCAACGCCGCCGCTGCCAGGCCTGCGCCGTCGCTTGCCTGCTGTGCGGCAGGCAGTTGCCCGCTGGCGATGGCCGACGTGATCTCGGTGTCGCCTTCGTTGCCGAAGGGCGCGGCGCCGGCGGCATCCACCGCAGTGAGTGACTGCAGCAGCGTGCGGCCATTGACGCGCACGGCGTTGCCTGCAACGGCCACCTCGCGGATCGGCGACAGCCCGCCGTTCTGCCACGGCGGGTTCATCTGCATCGGTCGCACTGCGAGGGTCAGCGTGCCTTCGATCGCCGTGCTGCCGGTGTTGCGCAGGCGATGGCGCACGAAGGTGACCGGTTGCCCGTCGCGCTCGATGGCGAAGGCTTCGCTGCGTAGTTCCAGCCCCGGTTGCGGCGACCAGGTGGCCGATGGCATCGGCTTCCAGCCATCGCGAAGGGCGTGCTGCACGGGGTGTTCGGCGGCACCCGCCGCGCGGCCATCGGCACTGCGCCAGATCGGCTGCACCAGCGGCGCACCCTTGTAGGCCTCGATGTTGCCGTACTCGTCGAAGATCGATTTCTGCCGGCCCGCGTGCACACCCACCGCGGTCCAGTAGGTCTGCTGCATGTGCAGCGACGCGGGGAACAAGGCGCGCTGCGCGCCGCTGGCGGCGATCTGGTAGCGCTTCATCGGCGTCATCACCGCCTTCGGGCCGAGCAGGCGGAGGCGCTTGATCTGCGGTGCATCGCCTTCCACGGTCAGCCGCAGCGCCTGCAGATCGAGCGGGGCGTCGGCCGCCAGCCAACTCTGCTGCCGGCTCGCTGCCTGCGCATCGCGCGCCAGTTCGTGCCAGTGGCCCTTCGCATCCTGTGCCTGCAGGCGTGCAGCGCCGTGCACGTTGGCCCAGTCCACCGCCAGCCCGGTGCTCGGCTGCGCACGGGGCAGGGTGATGTCGAGCATGTGGATGCCGCCCTTGCCAGCGGGGATGGCAACCGAGCCGCCGCCCTGCCACAACGCAGCAGACTGGGCGGCATCCAGCCCGGTTATCCGTGCAGTGAGCGCGGTGTCGAGCGGTTCCATTTCGAAGATGGAGACGCCCCAGTCGGAGGTGCGCTGCGGGCTGGCCAGGCGCAGGTAGCGGGCCTGGCGCGGTGCAAAGTACAGGGTCTCGATACCGCCCAGTGAATCGGCCATGACGTAGGCGGTCTGCCACTGCTTGCCATCGAGGGAGGTCTGCAGTGAATAGCCTTCGGGGTTGGAAACGTCCCAGGTGAGGCGGGTACCGGCCAGCATTGCCGGTTTGCCGAGATCGATCTGGAACCAGTGGCCGGGACTGAACGCGCCACCGGTCACCGTCTTCGGATCGTTGTCGATCAGGTGGCTGATCGCCATCGCCGGAACCTGCTGCGATGACGCGCTGGCCTGCCATTGCGCACGAGGTGGCAGGTTCTGTGCGCTTACGGCTGCAGCCAGTGCGAGGGTCGGCAGCAGCAGGGCCAGGGCAAGGCGCCGGTTCGGCGGGCAGGGAGCGGTCCAGCGGTCGGCGCACAACGTCATTGCGAAGGCCTCACATCAGCAGGGCCCGGGAACGGGCGGGCCTACGCTAGCAAGGGATGTAACCGGTTACATGACGCGTCGCAATATTTCCCGGACATGCTCCAGCCCGACGTTTCATGAATGCGCACAGATCCGCTCGCGCAACCAGCGATGCGCCGGATCGCGATGCACGCGCTCATGCCAGAGCATCACCATCTCGAACCCCGGCACATCGAGGGGTGCTTCAACCGCCTTCAAGGCCGGATCCTGCGCGACCAGGCGCGACGGCATCATCGCCACCAGATCCGTGCGCAGCAGCACGCTGCGCAGGAACAGGAAGTGCGGCACCGACAGCACCACGTTGCGACGCGCGCCGGCATGCGCCAACGCGCTGTCGGTGCCGCCATGGAAGCCGCCGCCATCCGGTGACACGATCACATGGTCCAGTGCGCAGAACTGCTTCAGCGTCGGCCGCCGCTTGAGTCGTGGATGATCGCGGCGCCCGGCCAGTACGTAGCGCTCCTGGAACAGCGGGCGATGATGCAGCGAGGGAGGCGCGTCGGAGGTGATGTGGAGCGCGAGATCGATCTCGCCGCGTTCGCTCTGCGCCACCATCTGGGCTGGTGCCAGGCTGACGACCGCAATGCGGGTGCCGGGTGCACGCTGGCGCAGGTCGGCCATCGCCGGCAGGACGATCGTGGTTTCGCCGAAGTCCGACGCCATGATCCGCCATGTCTGCGTGGCCTGGGCAGGATCGAACGCCTGTACCGGCGCGACCGCGCGCTGCACTGCGGCCAGTGCCTCGGCCAACGGCTCGCGCAGCGCATCGGCCCGCGCGGTGGCACGCATGCCGCGTGGCCCCGGCAGCAGCAGTGGATCATCGAACAGGTCTCGCAGGCGCGCCAGCTGCACGCTGACGGTGGGCTGGGCCAGATGCAGGCGCTCGGCGGCGCGGGTGACGTTCTGCTCTTCCAGCAAGGCCTGCAGGGTCACCAGCAGGTTGAGGTCGATACGACGCAGGGTATTGTCCATGGCAATGCCGGGGATTGCAGGAATTCATTTCAACTATAGCGCGGCGACGCCTAACGTGGCCGGCATCCCCTCCTTGGTGCCACCATGAACGTTCTGCTTGTCTACGCCCACCCCGAACCCACTTCGCTCAACGGCACCCTGAAGGCCTTCACGGTCGAGCGCCTGCAACGTGCCGGCCACACCGTGCAGGTGTCCGATCTGCATGCCATGCAATGGAAGGCGCAGATCGACGCCGACGATCACATCGGGCGGGATCCTTCGCTGCCGTTCCACGCTTCACTGGATTCTCGCGAAGCCTTCAAGACCGGCCGTCAGAGTGCAGACATCGCTGCCGAACAGGAAAAACTGCGCTGGGCCGACGCGGTGATCCTGCAGTTTCCGCTGTGGTGGTTCTCGATGCCGGCCATCCTCAAGGGGTGGGTGGACCGCGTGTACGCCTATGGTTTTGCGTATGGCGTCGGCGAGCATTCCGATCGGCACTGGGGCGACCGCTATGGCGAGGGCGCGATGTCCGGCAAGCGCGCGATGCTGGTGGTGACCACCGGCGGCTGGGAGTCGCACTACGGTCCGCGCGGCATCAATGGGCCGATCGACGATGTGCTGTTCCCGATCCAGCACGGCATCCTGTTCTATCCCGGCTTTGACGTGCTGCCCGCGCATGTGATCTACCGCAGCAGTCGTATCGATGACGCGTCGCTGCCTGCCGTGCTGGAGGGTCTGGGTGCGCGGCTGGATGGGCTGGCGAGCGATCCGGTGATTGCCTACCGGCGGCAGAACGGCGGTGATTACCTGATCCCGTCGCTGGAGCTGCGGCCGGAGTTGGCTGAGGGAGAGGCAGGGTTGCGAGTTCACCTCGAACCGTGAGTGGCGCATTCGCCTCTGGAAACGCGACGGAGATTCTGTAGGTTAGGCAGTCCAGCGGCGCTCGCTGTAGCCGCCCTCAGTGAACTCAAGGATACGCAGGTCCATTGAAGACGGAATTCAACTTCACCCTCAGATACCACTTGCCTGATACCTCGATTGATCAAGGTGTCCTCGAGCGGCGCCTGCTCGATGCTGGATGTGGAGATGCACTGCCGGGCATAGGGAGCGTGGCGAGGCTGGCGCTGGAATTCTGTCGTGAGGCGAGCAGTGCCGCTGAGGCGATGCGCTCCGCGCTGGCAGACGTCCAGCGTGCCGTACCCGATGCAGAGCTGATCGAAGTCAGTCCCGATCTGGTAGGGCTGACGGATTTCGCTGATCTGCTGGGCATGTCACGGCAGAACATGCGCAAGTTGCTGCTCGCGCACCCGCAGACGTTTCCGGCACCGGTGCACGAAGGCAGCGCGTCGATCTGGCACCTGGCCGATATTCTTTCGTGGATGCAGGCGCGCGGCAGCCAGAAGGTCAGCAGCGAGCTGGCGGAGCTCGCTGCTGCGGCGCTTCAGATCAATGTGGCGAAGGAGCAGGAACGGCTGGTTAGCCATCCCGGCTGAGGGTCGCTGCGCGACAGGCCATTACAGTTCCACCCGCTCCCACCAGCGCGTTCCCGCGGTCGGTGCCTGCATGTCCAGTGCCTCGCCCATCATCGGCGTGGCCACCGGCACGTTCTTCGCCGCAGCCAATGCGCTGATGCGTTCGAACGGCTGCTGCCATTCGTGCAGGGCCAGGTCGAAGGTGCCGTTGTGGATCGGCAGCAGCCACTTGCCGCGCAGGTCCAGGTGCGCCTGCAGGGTCTGTTCGGGCTGCATGTGCACGAACGCCCAGCGCTGATCGTAGGCGCCGGTTTCGATCATCGTCAGGTCGAACGGGCCGTACTTCTCGCCGATGGCCTTGAAGCCATCGAAGTAGCCGGTATCGCCGCTGAAGAAGATGCGGAAGTCGCCGTCCTGGATCACCCACGAGGCCCACAGGCTGCGATCGCTGTCACCCAGGCCGCGGCCGGAGAAATGCTGGCCGGGCGTGGCGGTCAGGCGCAGGCCAGCGGCTTCGGTGGACTGCCACCAGTCCAGCTGTTCGACCTTGGCCGCATCCACGCCCCAGGCAATCAGCTGGTCGCCTACACCCAGCGGCGCGATGAAGCGCGCGGTCTTGCCGGCCAGCTTCATCACGGCCGCGTGGTCTAGGTGGTCGTAGTGGTTGTGCGAGAGGATCACGCCGGCAATCGGCGGCAGTTCGTCGATGCTGATCGGCGGTGCATGGAAGCGCGCCGGTCCCATCCATTGCACCGGTGAGGCGCGTTCGGAGAACACCGGATCGGTCAGCCAGTACTGGCCGCGCAGCTTCAGCAGGATCGTCGAATGGCCGAGCCGGAACAGGCTGCGGTCAGGCGCTGCGTCCAGCGTGGCGCGGTCCAGCGTCTGCACCGGAATGGGGTGGTTGGGCACGGTGCCCTTGGGCTTGTTGAACAGGAAGGTCCACCAGATCTCCAGGCCATCGCGCAGGCCCATTGCCGGCTTCGGCAGGGCGTTGCGGAACTTGCCTTCGCGGTACTGCGGCGAATCGGGGAAGTCGGGGAGGGACCAGGATTTGCAGAAGGTATAGGTGGTCACGGCGAGGATTCCGAGCAGGAGGACAAGGAGCAGGCGCTTCATGGGTGACGTCCGCAGGGTACACTGCACAGTGTAGTTTCCGATTTCCGGAAAGTACACTGGCGGGTGTAAAATGGGTGCGTTCGTTCAGCTATCTGGTCCCGCCATGTCCCGTTCCCCGCAACGCCTTACCGACCGCAAACGCGAGGCCATCGTCCGCGCGGCGGTGGAGGAGTTCCGGTCGGCCGGCTACGAGGCGACCAGCATGGATCGCATCGCGGCGGTGGCTGGCGTCTCCAAGCGCACCGTCTACAACCACTTCCCGAGCAAGGAAGAACTGTTCGCGCTGATCCTGGAAGAGCTGTGGCACAGCAGCGTGGCCAGCGTCGAGTTGCCGTACCGTGCCGACCAGCCGCTGGAGGTGCAGCTGCTGCAGCTGCTGCGGCAGAAACTGGACCTGCTGGGCGATGCCAACTTCATTGATCTGGCGCGGGTGGCGATGGCCGAGATCATCCATTCGCCGGAGCGTGCGCAGGCGATCGTCTGCCGCATGGGCGAGAAGGAGAGTGGCGTCAGCGCGTGGATCCGTGCGGCGATTGCCGATGGGCGGCTGCGCGAGGTCGATCCGGAGTTCGCCGGCCATCAGCTGCAGGGCCTGGTGAAGAGCTTCGCGTTCTGGCCGCAGGTGACGATGGGCCAGGCGCCGCTGGCACCAGCCGAACGTACGCGCGTGGCCGAGTCGGCGGTGGCCATGTTCCTCGGCTTCTACGCGGTGTAGAGCCCGGCCTGCGCGATCAGTGCGCGCCCAGATGCCTGAGGTAAGCGCAGAACATGTCGGCCACCGCATCGGCATAAGTGCGCATCTGCGCTGCGGTGCGCGGTTCACTGGAGAATTCGCGGCCGGTGGCACCCAGCGTGGTGTCGATCAGATCGACCGCCAGCTGGCGCGTGCCCACCGAGGCCTGCGGCAGCACTTCGGCCATGAACGCGAGCATCGCATCGTCGGACTCGCTGCGTGCTTCCTGCGCTTCCGGCGCATCGCGGTACAGCGGCGCGGCATCGTTCAACGCGCCACGGGTCTGCGCTTCCTCGCATTCCGACACGATGAAGGCATGCACCAACGTGCGCAGGCGCTGCAGGTGCGGTTGCCGTGTGTCCTGCAGGATGTCGCGCAGCATCGCGCCGGTCTGCTGCCACTCATCGCGCTGCAGACGGAACAGGATTGCTGCCTTGTTGGGAAAGTACTGGTACAGCGAACCGACGCTGACGCCGGCGCGTTCGGCCACCCGCGCGGTGGTGAACCGAGGGGCGCCTTCATGCTTCAAAACCTGAGCAGCGGCTTCGAGGATGGCCGCGACCAGGTCGTTCGATCGTGACTGGCGAGGCTGTTTTCTCGAGGAAATCTGCGGCGGGCGGCGCTCGGACATGGCGGTTTTCCAATGCGAATAGGCGGAACGGGGGATCGTCCGTATTCTTGATTGCGACGAATCATTCGCATTCTAACTCCGCCACCGAGAGGAACCTCCGCCCATGTCCACCCTGATCTCCACCCCGGTTGCGCCCCTCCTGGCGCGCCTGTTCACCGAAGCCGACAGCGCGCTCAGCCCGGCCTTGACCGCTGTTTCCGCCGAAGAGCGGCAGCGACTGCTCGGCAGCCGTACCGAATACCGGCGCCTGTACGGCGAGCTGCTGAAGGACCTGTGGCTGCCGGTGTCGCCGGAAACCGGCAGCCTGCTGTACCTGCTGGCGCGCAGCAGCGGTGCCCGTACCATCGTCGAGTTCGGTACGTCGTTCGGCATCTCCAGCATCCATCTGGCCGCTGCGTTGCGTGACAACGGCGGCGGTCGCCTGATCACCACCGAATTCGAGCCGGAGAAGGCGCGCCGTGCCGCCGGCCACCTGCGTGAAGCAGGCCTGGACGACCTGGTGGAGATCCGCGTAGGCGATGCACTGGAGACGCTGGCAGTGGACCTGCCCGATACCATCGATCTGGTGCTGCTCGATGGCGCCAAGGTGCTGTACGACGATGTGCTGGACCTGCTGCAGGAGCGCCTGCGCCCGGGCGCGCTGGTGGTGGCCGACAATGCTGACGACAGCCCGCGCTACCAGCAGCGCATGCGCTCGGGCAGCGCCGGCTATCTGTCGGTCCCGTTCGCCGAGGATGTCGAACTGTCGATGCGCCTCGCCTGAAAGACGCTCATGCCAGCTGCCGGAACTGTTCCGGCGGCAGGGCGTGTGCATACAGATAGCCCTGGCCGACATCCACTCCCAGCGCACGCAGCAGTTGTTCCTGTGCCGTGGTTTCGGTGCCTTCAGCGACGACGATGGCACCGCAGCGGTGCGCCACCTCCACGATGAAACGGACGATGGACTGCGACTTGGCATCGGCCAACGTGGCGATCAGCGCCCGTTCGATCTTGACCTCGGCCACCGACAGCTGCGACAGCAGGATCAGCGTCGAGTAGCCGGCGCCGAAATCGTCCAGTGACAGGCTCATGCCGGCGGCCAATAGAACCACGACGTTGGCGTCGACGACGTCGCGCTCGACGATCTCGGTCCACTCGACGATCTCCAGCCGCAACATTGCGCCGGGTATGCGTTGCTGCTCCAGCAAGGTGCACAGCCGCACGCCGAAGCCGGGTTGGCGCAGCGATTCGGCGGACACGTTTACCGCGATCGTCAGCGTGTGCCCGTCATCCCGGCAGTGGCCAAGGAAGGCGGTGGCCGCCTGCAGCGTGGCCCATTCCAGTTCGGCCAGACGGCCGCGGCGGCGCAGCAGTGAAACCACCCGCATCGGCGCAATCAGGTGACCATCGCCATCGCGCATCCGCAACAGCGCTTCGGCGCCGACCAGGTGGCGGTCATGCAGGCGGAACTTGGGCTGGTAATACAGCGGTGCATCGGCGTGCCGCAGCCAGTGGTCAAGCGCGGTCTCGATCAGTGCATCCACCTCGCTGTCGCGCTGGATGGGATCGTCGAAGAACACCACGCCGGATTCGATCGTGTTCAAGGCCAGGGTGACGGCGCGGAACGGGATGGAGTTGTCGTCGTGCATGGGTGGGGTCAGCTCGACCACCGCACAGCGGAACACCGGGCGGAAGCCCGGCCAGTCATCGCCGATCACCGTGGACAGGCGGTCGGCCAACGCAGGCAGCTCGGCATCCGCGCGGAGATCGGCAAGGCTTGCGTCGAACAGCAGGATCGCCAGCGCGTTGTCTCCGAACTGATAGACCTCCATCGTGCCGGCCGGCCTTGCATGCAGCAGGGTACGGCGCACGGCTTCGGCAGTGTGTGGGTTCCACAGGCCGCTGTCATTCAGGGAGCCATAGCGCAGCAGCAGATCCTGCAGGTTGCCCATCTCGGTCACGATCAGGCACGCGTTGCCACGGTCTTCGCTGCTGCGCCAGTGGCGTTGCAGACGCTCGTCGAGGGCGCGCAGGTTGGGTAGGCCACTGATCGGATCGATGCGCATCCAGGCATGTTCACGTTGGCGCTGGGCATCGATCTGCGCGTCGTTGTAGACCAGTGCGAATACCGCCGCCAGCACCAGCAGCGACACCGGCAGGGCCAGCACCCGCTGGGTGGCCAGCTCCAGCAAGGGCAGCTGCGCGCTGCCGATGATCGCCACGCCCAGCGCCAGGCCAAGCAGGGTCACCGCAATGCGCACCCCCCAGGCCTGCAGGATCAACCGCAGCGAGAGGTGGGTGAGCATATGCGGGTACATCCGCCCACGCAGCCAGATGCCTGCAAGCACCTGCAGCGCCGCTTCCAGGCCGGCGGGCAGGAAATACTGGGTGCCGGAGAACTGATAGCGCGCCAGCAGGCTGGCCAGCAGGCAGGTGACGCCGCCCCGCCAGCCGCCCAGCAGGCCGCTGATCAGCAGGATGTCGATGCCGAGGTTGAGCTTGACCACGCCTTGCGCGTAGCCGGCCACGAACCAGGAGTTGAACAGATAGATCAGGCCAAGAATCGCGCCGATGTAGACGCGGCGCCCTTCGATGGCTTGACCTTGGCGGCGGGTGGCGATCAGGAACACGCCGATCATGCCGATCACTGCGGTGGCCTGCAGCAGGTACAGCGGCAGGCTGGGCAGGGCGCTGTCCAGGATCCGGGTCGAAACCCTTGATAGCGCATCCATAGCCATAGCCGGTCCTGTGTGCGGCCAACTGCCAGTAGCCGCAGGGTAAACCACGGCCGCGTGTGCGGCCAAACCGGGGTTGCCAGCCTGTGCTGAGCGTTAGTAACGCGGATCGGCGATCGCAGGCAGCACCAGCTCACGGACGAAACTGGAGGGCGAGAGCTGCAGCAGAGCGCGCACCATCGCCACCACGTCGTGCACCGGCACGTACTCGCCATTGCCGCGTGCGGCGGCCTGCTGCAGGGGCACCGACAGTGCATCGTCGGTATTGAGGTAGCCCAGCTGCAGCGTCGTCACGGCCAGCCGCTGCTGGCGGAAGCCTTCGCGCAGGGCATCGGCGACGCCGTTGAGCGCGAACTTGGACGCGCCAAAGGCCACCTCGGGGCGGCCACTGCGCGGCAGCGCCGAGGTTGAGCCGGTCAACACCAGCTGCGGGCGGCGTCCGCCGAGCACGCGCGGCAGCAACTGCTTGAGCAGCAGCAGGGTGGCGGTGATGTTGACGTCCACCAGCTGCGCCAGCGCGCTGTCACTTTCGTTGAGGAAATCGTAGTCGTCACTGAATGCGGTCTCCTCCCAGATGCCGAGATTGTGGATGAGCACATCGAGATCCGGCGGCGACTGCGCTGCGATGCTGGCGGCCGCCCGTGCCGGCTGGCTCAGGTCTGCTTCTATCCAGTGCAGGTCGACGCCCCCGCCGCAGTCCAGCTGCGTGGGGCGTGTACGCGACACACCGATGACGGTATCGCCGGGCTGGCAGAGGCCTTCCACGAAGGCGCGGCCGAGGCCTTTGCTGGCGCCGATGACCATGAGTTTCATGCGATGTCCTTTGCTGTGAAGTGTCCGCTTCGGAGAGAATCCAGGCTGTGACCGGGGCCGGAGCGGTGGAGATGGAAGCAGGATCGAGCGATGGCGGTGTCATGCCCTTGCCGTCGCAGTGGTGCAGCGCGCTGCGCGATGCAGAGATCGAGATGCAGAGCATCGGCGTGTCGCGCGCTGATGTAGCGCGGGTGCGACGCCCGGGGTTGCCGGATGCGTTCCTGAAATCGGAAGTGATCGATGCCTTCAGCGAGCTGGATGGCGAGATCCTTCGTCTGCGCTGGTTGCGGGCACAGGGACAGCCGGCGCCCAAGGTGCTGGATACGGCGGAGGAGGGGGGGCGGCGCTGGCTGCTGATGAGCGCGTTGCCCGGCCATGACCTGGCATCGTCGCCGACGCTGCAGCCCACCCAGGTGGTCGTGCTGCTGGCCGATGCGCTGCGCGATCTGCATGCGCTGCCGGTCGCCGCTTGCCCGTTCGATCATCGCCTCGCTTCGCGCCTGCCAGCGGTAGCCGCGCGCGTTGCCGCGGGGCAGATCGATGCGGATGATTTCGACGATGAGCGCCTGGGCAAGAGCGCGGAACAGGTCTATGCCGAACTGCTGGCAACCCGTCCGGCGGATGAGGATCTGGTGGTAGCGCACGGCGATGCGTGCCTGCCGAATCTGCTGGCGGTCGACGGCCGCTTCAGCGGCTTCATCGATTGCGGCCGGCTGGGCGTGGCTGATCGTTGCCAGGACCTGGCGTTGGCCGCTCGCAGCCTGGTCCACAACTACGGCGACACCCGCTGGGTCGCGCCACTGCTTGCCCGTTATGGCATCCGTGCCGATGAGGATCGGCTGGCCTATTACCGCCTGCTGGACGAGTTTTTCTAGGAGCATGCGCAGTCCGCTGGTGTTGCATGGCGCGTCAGGATCGGCCCTCAACAGCGGTTGAGGTCAAGCGCAGCGGCCTGAACGGCGACTGGCCGATAGCCTCGGTGGATCTTTTAAAAGGACGAACGTTCGTTCATTGTTTGCCGCATGAACCGTACCGACCGCAACGAACAGCGTGCCTCGCAGATCCTGCAGGCTGCCCTGCAGTGTTTTCTGGTGAAAGGCTTCCACCAGACCAGCATGCGCGACATCGCGCAGGCGGCCGGCGTCAGTCTGGGCAATCTCTACAACCACTTTCCCGGCAAGGAGGCGCTGATCCTGGCCACGGCCGAAGTCGAACAGGATGAGCTGCAGCCCCTGTTGCAACGCTTGACGGACTGCAATGGCGAACGTGCGCAGGTGCAGGTGTTCCTGCAGGATTTCCATGCCCTGTGCCGGCAGCCGGAATGGGCGCTGCTGAGTGTGGAAGTGCTGGCCGAGAGCGCGCGCAATCCGGCGGTGGCGGCGGCATTTGCGGGCAACCGCGCGCAGTTGCAGCGCGGTCTGGCCGAGGCCCTGCAGGAGGTTGCGCGGCGTGAGCGCCGGCGCCCGGCACTGGCGGCCGCGCTGCAGGCACAGGTATTGCTGGATGCGATTGAAAGCGATGCGCTGCGGCAGGGGTTGGGCGAGGGGCGCGAGGCGGATGCCGACGTGCTTGATCCCGGCCTGCTGGCAGCGCTGCTTGGGGGGCGTTCGTGAGCAGCGACGATCGACGGTTGCATGGGCTGGACCTCGCACGCTATCTCGCGCTGGCCGGCATGGTGCTGGTCAACTTCCGTCTGGCGATGGCCGTTGAAGCCGACGGTGGCGGGGTGCTTGCTGGATTTTTCCATCTGCTGGAAGGCAAGGCCTCGGCAACCTTCGTGACGCTGGCCGGGGTGGGGTTGATGCTGGCCACGCAGCGACAAGCGTGGTGGCAGGCGAGCATGCAGACCTGGCGGCGGGCAGTGTTCCTGGCCGTACTCGGTCTGCTCAACCTGACCGTGTTTCCCGCCGATATCCTGCACTACTACGCGGTGTACTTCGCGGTGGCGGTGCTGTGGCTGCGCGCCTCGCCTCGTGTTCTGCTCGGCAGCATGGTTGCTCTGGCGACGGTCTCGTTCTGGGCCCTGCTGCGCTGGGACTACAGCCAGGGATGGAACTGGCAGACGCTGGCTTACGAAGGTCTGTGGCAATGGCCGGGTGCGATGCGCAACCTGCTGTTCAACGGTTTCCATCCCGTGTTGCCGTGGCTGTGCTTCTTCCTGCTCGGCATGCTGCTGGCGCGGCTGCCGCTGTCGCAGCCACGGGTGCAGCGCGCCCTGCTGCTGCTCGGCCTGTTGTTGATGGGCGCCGGCCAGGCGTTGCAGCAGTGGGGCCACGGCACGGCGTGGCAGCTGTGGCTGGCGACGCAGCCGATGCCGCCCGGTCCGGCGTATCTGCTGACCGGCGCAGGCGCGGCGTGTGCACTGATCGCCGCGTGCCTGTGGCTGGTGCGCCTGCATCCCGGCGATTGGCTGGAGCCGTTCACTGCGGCCGGACGGATGACGCTGAGCCTGTACGTGGCGCACATCCTGATTGGCATGGGCGTGCTGGAATCGCTCGGCCTGCTGGACGGAAGCGCCAGCCTGTCGTGGGTGTTGATGGCCGCGTTGCTGTTCGTGATGCTGGCTACCGCAGCAGCCTGGTTGTGGTCGTGGCAGTTCGCACGTGGTCCGCTGGAAGCGGTCATGCGACGCGTCGCCGGCTAGTTCTTTTGTCGCAGGACACCGATGTTGTGACCCGTTAGCCTGTGCGGATGCAGGGTCATCTGCGATAGTAGGTGTCGTCACCAAAGCACGCCTGCATCCATGTCATTCGCTTCGGCGCAGCAGATCGTTGAGGTCCTGCAGCAGTCCTACGACATCAACGCGACAGCGGTGGTGCCGCGTCCGGTGGGTGCCGACGCCAACGCGTGCGTCTTCCGCATCGATGCCCGCCACGACCACTGGTGGTTGAAGTGCCGCAACTATCAGGTTGCCCCAGCGGTCTGGGACAGCCTGCATTGGCTGCGTGGCACGTTGGGCATCGAAGAGATCGTTGCGCCCTGGCCGGCATTGACCGGCGGTGCCTCGGTGCAGCGCTGGGGCCTGCAGTTCACGTTGTTCCCCTATATCGAAGGGCAATCGGGCTTTGAGGCCCCGCTGAGCCGTGCGCAATGGCGCCGACTGGGCGAGGTGCTGCGGCGCCTGCATGAGGCGGAGATTCCGACGGCGCTGCGCCAGGCTTTGCCGACGCTGCGGCTTGAAACCGCGGCCGTCGATACGGTGGGGACGTGGTTGCAGGATCCCGCAACGCTGGCGCAGGCGCAGGATCGATCCGGCAGTGCATTCCTGGCGCTGTGGCAGCAGCAGCAGCCGCGCATCGCCGAACTGCACCAGCGTGCCGAAGCGCTGCGTCGTGCGTTGCAGGACGAAGCACCCGCGCTGTGCCTGTGCCACGCCGATCTGCACGCCGGCAATCTGCTGATGGGACAGGACGACGCGCTGCACCTGATCGACTGGGACGGCCTGGCGCTGGCCCCGCGCGAGCGCGACCTGATGTTTGTTGGCGCTGCGGTGGGTGGCCGCTGGGGGCGTGAGCATCCGCTGGGCTTCGCCGAGGGATATGGCGACGACCTCGGCGATCCGCGCTGGATTGCGTGGTACCGGCATTGGCGCATCCTGCAGGACCTGATCGAGTTCGAGCAGATGCTGCTGGGGCCCAGCGCGGCGCAACGCTCGCTGCAGCAGCACCGGCAGTCGCTGCATTACCTGGGCGAGCAGTTCGCGCCGGGCAATGTATTCGATGCGGCCGAGCGCGCGTATCGGGTGCTGTAGGGGGTGCGGCCGGGCTGCGCCCGGCACCCGCAGAGGCCGAAGCCGAAGCAACAGCAACTGCCGAAGCAACAGCAACCGCGGGCATTCCTTGGGAGGGCGGGGTGGGTCCGGTTGCGGGGGACGGCGCAAGTACGTCCATGTAGCCTCGGTCGCGCCATCCATGGCGCTCACGCCCCCGCAACCGGACCCACCCCGCCCTCGACAGATCTCCGCAATCTGTTGGGATGGCATGACTTGCTCTTGGTGGGTGTCGACCTTGGTCGACACGTAGATCCACGCCATGCGTGGATGTTTTTCGATCAATTGTCGAAATGTTCGATTTCGATGGAGATTCATCCACGCATGGCGTGGATCTACCAGACACCCGGAAACTGTCAGAGGTGGGGTGGTGTCGGATTGCGGGGTGTCAGCCGCATGGATGCGGCTGCCAAGCCTACAGGGACGTATTTACGGCGTCCCCGCAATCCGACACCACCCCGCCATCCCGCGGAATGTCGCTGTTGAAGTTGCTTCGGCTCCGGCCTCTGCGGGTGCCGGGCGCAGCCCGGCCAGACCCCTTACTCTGCCGGCTTGGCTGCCGCGCTCGCGGCGACGCTCGCTGCACGCCGTGACAGCACCGCTTCGCGATGGGCGATGTAGGCGTTGGCGCCTAGGATGATGCCGGCGCCAATGATCGTCCAGCGATCAACCGTCTCGGCGAACAGCAGCCAGCCGCACAAGGTCACCAGCGGCAGCTGCAGGAAGCTGATCGGGGTCAGCGCGGAAACCTCGCCCAGGCGCAATGCGCGCGTCCACAGCAACTGGCCGATGGTACCCAGCACGCCGGTGGCCAGCAGCCAGACCCAGGCGATGCCGGCGGGCCAGATCCAGACGAACAATGCTGGAATCAGTGACAGCGGCACCCAGAACACGTAGGTGTAGAGCACCACAGTGTCGGCGCTGTCGATGCGGGTGAGCTGCTTGATCTGGATCGCCACCAGCGAGCTGAGCACGGCGGCGGCCACGGCGATCAGGCTGCCGGACGTGAAGCCGGCGGTGCCCGGCCGCACGATGACCAGCACGCCGATGAAACCGACCACCACCGCCGCCCAGCGCCGCACGCGTACCTTTTCGCCCAGCCACAGTACCGCGGCGATGGTGACGAACAACGGGGTGGAGTAGGACAGCGAAACGGCCTGCGCCAGCGGCAGGTGCCCCAGTGCCCAGAACGCGCACAGCATCGACCCCAGGCCGATCGCGCTGCGGACGAAATAGCGCGGCAGCTGCTGGGTCTTCAATGGCGCATGGCCCGGGCGCAGCAGCATCGGCAGCAGCGCAAGCAGGCCGAAGGCATTGCGGAAGAACGCCACTTCCTGGGTCGGCACGTAGCGGGTGGCATAGCGGATCGCCACCGCCATCAGGCCGAACGCCATGGTGCTGCCGAGCATCAGCAGCGCCGCCCGCAACGGGGTGGCGCTGGCGGGTAGGGCCGGTGTGCTCACCACTGTGCGCCGAGCAGGCGGGGCTCCGGTTCGATCGGCACGCCGAATTTCTCCAGTACCGAGGCGGAGATCCGCCGCGCCAGTGCCAGTAGTTCGGTGCCGCTGGCGTTGCCGTGGTTGACCAGTACCAGCGCATGGCTGGCGGCAACGCCGGCATCACCCTCGCGGAAGCCCTTCCAGCCGCAGGATTCGATCATCCATGCGGCCGAGACCTTGCGGCGGTCGTCACGGTCTGCGGGGAACACCGGCAGCTCGGGGAAGTGCTGCAGCAGCACTTCCACCTGTTCCAGCGGCAGCACCGGGTTCTTGAAGAAGCTGCCTGCATTGCCCAGCACATCCGGGTCGGGCAACTTGCGGCGACGGATCGCGATCACCGCATTGGCGACGTCCACAGCGCTGGGCAGTTCCACGCCCTGTGCCTGCAGTTCTTCGCGGATGCCGGCGTAGCCCATGCGCAGGTCATGCAGCAGAGGCAGCTTCAGTTCAATGGCGGTGATCAGGTAGCGGTCCGGCTGCTGCTTGAACACGCTGTCGCGGTAGGCGAAGCCACACTGTTCGTTGTCCAGCCGTACCCAGGTCTTTTCCTGGCAGTCCCAGGCCTCTACGGTCTGGATGAATTCGCCGACCTGGGCACCATAGGCGCCGATGTTCTGGATCGGCGATGCACCGGCCGTGCCGGGAATCAGCGCCAGGTTTTCCAGCCCGGACAGGCCTTCCTGCAGCGACCACATCACCAGCCCGTGCCAGGACACGCCGGCTCCGGCGCGGATCACGGCGTGGTCCGCACGGTGTTCAAGGAAAGTGATTTCGCGGTTGCCGAACACCAGCACGGTGCCGGGCAGGTCGTCGGCGATCAGCACGTTGCTGCCGCTGCCGAGCACCAGCAGCGGGCCGTCGGCCACGTCCGGCAGGGCCAGGACCTCCGGCAGCAGCGCGGCATCGTGCAGTTCCAGCAACTGCGCGGCGCTGGCCTGTACGTGGAAGGTGTTCAGGGCCTGCAGCGGTGCGTTGCGGGTGAGGGTCCAGCGCAGCGGTGCTGCAGTGTTGTTGGTGTCGTCCATGGGGGTACTCACAGCGGTGCCACCGCGCCGCGGCTGGGCGCCTCGCGTCGGCGCCGGATCGCCTCCACACAATCGGCAACCAGCGCCGGGCCCTTGAAGATCAGACCGCTGTAGCACTGCACCAGCGCCGCACCGGCCGCCATCTTGGCCACGGCGTCGGCACCGGACAGGATGCCGCCGACACCGACCAGCGGCACCGATTCGGGCAGGCGCGCGCGCAGGCGGCGCAGCACCAGAGTGGACTGCTCCAGCACCGGTGCACCGGAAAGCCCGCCGGCTTCATTGGCCAGCGGATCGCCGGCAACCCGGCTGTGGTCGATGGTGGTGTTGGTGGCGATCACACCGTCCACCTGCAGTTCGCCCAGTACACGTGCGGCGGCGTCGATGTCGCGCTCGTTGAGGTCAGGGGCCACCTTGACCAGCATCGGCACGCGCCGGCCATGCTGCGCGGCCAGCGCTTCCTGGCGCTCACGCAGCTGGCTGACCAGCTGCCGCAGTGCGGTCTCTTCCTGCAGTTCGCGCAGGCCGGCGGTATTGGGCGAGGAAATGTTGACGGTGATGTAGTCGGCCAGCGGGTACACCTTGTCCATGCAGGCGATGTAATCATCGGCGGCCTGTTCGTTGGGGGTGTCCTTGTTCTTGCCGATGTTGATGCCGAGCAGGCCGCGCCGGTTGCGCGCGCGTTCGACGTTGCGCACCAGCGCATCCACGCCTGCATTGTTGAAGCCCATGCGGTTGATGATCGCGTTGTGCGCCGGCAGCCGGAACAGGCGCGGCTTCGGGTTGCCGGCCTGCGGCCGCGGCGTGATCGTGCCGATCTCCACGAAGCCGAAACCCAGCGCGAACAGCGCATCGATGTGCTCGCCATTCTTGTCCAGGCCAGCAGCAAGGCCGACCGGATTGGGGAACGTCAGCCCGAACACCGTGCTGGGCATCGGCGCGATGCGTGCGGCCACCAGCGGCGTGGTGCCGGTGCGATAGGCCAGGTCCAGAGCGGACAGGCCGAGACCGTGGGCGCGTTCGGCGTCGAGCGAGAACAGGAAGGGGCGGGCAAGCGAATACATGCGTAGATTTCAGTCCAGCGTGCCGAGGAAGGCTCGGGTTCGATATTCAAAAGCGACCTGGCCGTCGACCGCGTGGTCGGCGAACAGGTCCTGCAGCGCAGCCAGCATCGGCGCGTGGCGCGGATGGCCGGGCTGCGGCGCATAGGAAGAAGACAGCAGGCGCCCACTCAGGGCGTCCAGGTCCAAGTGCTGCACGTTCGGCAGCTGCACCATGCCGCGCAGGCCGGAGCCGAACCAGGCCTGCATGGTGGCGTCGTCCTGATAGCGTTCGGCCACCGCGGTGTAGTCGGTGCCGTAGTCCAGCAGCAGTTGTTCGTAGCCGACCAGGAACGGACTGGCATCGAGCAGGCGCGAATTCCAGTAGATCAGCGCCAGCCCGCCCGGGCGCAGGATGCGCTGCCACTCGGCGCGCACGGCCACGGTGTCGAACCAGTGAAAGGCCTGCGCGGCACTGACCAGGTCAACGCTGGCATCGGCCAGGCCGGTGGCCTCGGCGCGGCCATCGACGGCGGAGAAGTGCGGATACTGCGGCGCCAGCCATTGCTCGGCGGCGGCGCGCATCGCCGCGTTGGGTTCGACGGCGACCAGTGGATGGCCGGCGGCCAGGAACTGCCGGCTGGAGATGCCGGTGCCTGCGCCGATGTCAGCAACCAGCGCGCTGGTTGCTACGGCCATGGGGCCATGCAGCCAGTCCATCAGCGCGACCGGATAGTCGGGGCGGTAGCGGACATAGTCCGCAACGCGGCTGCTGAAGCGTTCAGTGCTGTCCGGGGAGGTCATCGTGCTTTCACCAGCGCAGTCCAGGTTTGGCGTCGGCACCGGCCGCCACCATCGCGAAGATCAGGATGGCCACCAGGCCCACCGCAGCGAGGATGTTGAGCCAGCCCATGATCAGCCCGGCCAGGGCCATGCCATCGCCGTCCTGTTCGCCAGCACGGCGGCGGATCTCGGCGCGGGCCAGGTGCCCGGTGATGATCGCAACGAGGGCGGCGACACCCGGCAGCACGGTCCAGCTGCAGATGCCCGCGATCAGGCTGACCACGGCCAGGGCGTTGCTCTGTCGGGGTGGCACGCTCATCGAGTCCTCCGTGGCAGTGCCGACATGATAGTGCCTCTGCTCCGGCAATCCCATGGGCAGTGCCCTGTAGAGCCGAGCCCGTGCTCGGCTGAAGCTTCGGCTGGTACGGCATCGCCCGCGCTGCGCGCGCAAGCCGAGCGTGGGCTCGGCTCTACAGATTCAGCCCATCAACACCTGGCCGCCATCGACGTTGAGCACGTGGCCGGTGATCCAGCGCGCCAGCGGCGAGCACAGGAACAACGCGGCGTCGGCGATCTCGCGCGGCTGCCCGAAGCGGCCGAACGGAATCTTCGCCAGGGTGCCGTGGTACAGGGCGGGATCTTCGACACGACGTCGATCCCAGAGACCATCGGCGAATTCGATCGAGCCCGGTGCAATGGCGTTGACCCGGATCCGATCCGGGGCCAGTGCCAGCGCCTGCGAGGTGGTGTAGTGCGAGAGCGCGGCCTTGGCCGCCGCATACGGTGCACCGCCGGGACGCGGCTGCTGCGCGGCGATCGAAGAAAGATTGAGGATGCAGGCATCGGACGAGGCGCGCAGCCACGGCAACGCAAGGCGCGATGCGCGGACAGCGGCCATCAGGTCGATCTGCAGGCTGGCGGCCCAGCCGTCTTCGTCATCGGCCATGCCATAGCCGGTGGCGTTGTTGACCAGCACATCGATGCCGCCGAGCGTGTCGGCAGCGGCCTGCAGCCAGGCGCTGATCCGGGCAGGATCACCCAGATCGGCGGAGAAGGTGTGCAGTTGCGTGCGCTGTGCCTGCGCATCGGCCTGCAGGGCGTCGAGGCCGGCCTGGCCGCGCGCGCACGCCGAAACCTGCGCACCGGCGCCGGCAAACGCCAGCGCCAGTTCGCGGCCAATGCCCTTGCTGCCACCGGCGATCAACACCCGGCGGCCGGTGAAATCGAGGGTCGGAGCCCCTGTGGGGATCCGACCCTGAGTGGTCGGCACGGCGTGGGTCGGATCCCCGGAGGGGCTCTGACCCATGTGCATGGCCGGACCGTTTGTCATCACAGGTCGAACTTGATGCCCTGGGCCAGCGGCAGCGAATCCGAATAGTTGATGGTGTTGGTCTGGCGGCGCATGTAGACCTTCCATGCATCCGAGCCAGATTCGCGACCACCGCCGGTGTCCTTCTCGCCACCGAAGGCGCCACCGATTTCCGCGCCAGAGGTACCGATGTTGACGTTGGCGATGCCGCAATCCGAACCGGCCGCCGACAGGAAGCGCTCGGCAGTCTTCAGGTTGGTGGTGAAGATCGAGGAGGACAGGCCCTGCGGCACGCCGTTCTGCATGTCGATGGCTTCGTCCAGCGTGCTGTACTTCATCACGTACAGGATCGGCGCGAAGGTCTCGTGCTGCACCACTTCATCGCTGTTCTTCAGGCCGGTGACAATGGCCGGCAGCACGAAGTTGCCGGCGCGGTCGATGCGCGTACCGCCGGTTTCGATGGTGCCGCCGCTGGCCTTGGCCTTTTCGATGGACGCCAGGAACTGCTGCACAGCACCGTCGCTGTTCAGCGGGCCCATCAGGTTGGCCGGGTCGGTCGGATCGCCGATCTTGCCTTCCACCTGCTTGTAGGCCTTGACCAGCGTGGCCAGCACGTCGTCATGGATGGATTCGTGCACGATCAGGCGGCGGGTGGTGGTGCAGCGCTGGCCGGCGGTGCCGACCGCACCGAACACGATGCCGGGGATCGCCAGCTTCAGGTCGGCGGTTTCGTCGAGGATGATCGCGTTGTTGCCGCCCAGTTCCAGCAGGCAACGGCCGAGGCGATGCGCAACCTTCTCGGCGACCGTGCGGCCGACCTGGGTGGAACCGGTGAAGCTGATCAGCGGCACGCGCTTGTCGGCCACCATCTTTTCCGACAGTGCGGTGCCGGCGTCGTTGATCAGGAAGAACAGGTCCGGGAAACCGGCATCGCGCAGCGCTTCATTGCAGATGCGCATCGAGGCGATGGCGGTCAGCGGGGTCTTGTTGGACGGCTTCCACAGGCAGATGTCGCCGCAGATGGTGGCCAGGAACGAGTTCCATGCCCACACCGCGACCGGGAAGTTGAACGCGCTGATGATGCCGACCAGGCCGAGCGGCTGGTACTGCTCGTACATGCGGTGGCCGGGGCGCTCGGAATGCATGGTGTAGCCGTACAGCATGCGGCTCTGGCCCACGGCGAAGTCGGCGATGTCGATCATCTCCTGCACTTCACCATCGCCTTCTGGCTTGCTCTTGCCCATTTCCAGCGCGACGAGCGAACCGAGGGCATCCTTGTGCTTGCGCAGCGCTTCGCCGCACAGGCGCACGGCTTCACCACGACGCGGGGCCGGCGTGGTGCGCCAGACCTTGAAGGCTTCCTGCGCACGCGCGATGACGGTTTCGTACTCGTCTTCGGTGGTGGCGCGGACCTGCGCGATCGGCTCGCCGGTGGTCGGGTTGATCGGGGTGATCAGCTCACCGCCGGTAGCGCTCGACCACTCCCCGTTGCCCAGGTAGGTGCCAGCGTTGATCGCGTCCAGACCAAGGGACTTGAGCAGCTCGGAAGACATGCAGACTCCTGTGTTTCGTTACGTTGTGTTTGGTGCCGTCGCGGGCAGGTGGGGGCGCGACGAACTGAGCCGACGATGGTAGCAGAGGGGCAAGGAGGGGCTTTGATGCGCTGCGGGGTTGACGGTCGCCGTGCAGTGGGTCAGGCGCGAAGCGCCTGTTCAGGCAGGCAGGGCTTCGTCCATCCCGCGGGCAGCTTTGCGGGCGACCGGTTGCGGCGACCATGCGGGCGGGCTGCGATGCCACTGCCAGGCGCTTTCGATGATGGGCGCCAGTTCGGTCCACTTGGGTTGCCAGCCCAGGATCTCGCGGGCGCGGGTGGAAGAGGCAACCAGACTGGCTGGATCGCCCGGACGGCGCTCGGCCATTTCAAATGGAATCTCGCGCCCGGTCACCGCTGCGGCAGCGGTGATCACCTCGCGGACCGAGAATCCGTGACCGTTGCCGAGATTGAAGGCGTGCGCGCCGGGGGTGTGTTCCATGTACTCAAGGGCAAGCGCATGGGCCTGGGCCAGGTCCTGCACATGCACGTAGTCGCGCACGCAGGTCCCATCGGGCGTTGCATAGTCTTCACCGAACACTTTCATGGCTGCGCCAATGCCCAGCGCGGCACGCAGGACATTGGGAATCAGGTGGGTTTCGCAGGCATGCGCCTCGCCGATGCCGTGGTCGGGCAGAGCGCCAGCAGCATTGAAGTAGCGCAGGCAGGTCGAGCGCAGGCCGTAGGCCGTCGCTGCATCCGCGAGGATCCGCTCTGCCATCAGTTTGCTGGCGCCGTAGGGGTTGATGGGCGCCTTGGGATGGTCCTCATCGATTACATCTGCCTGTGGATTGCCGAAGACGGCGGCTGTGGACGAGAACACGATCCGGTCGACGCCATGGCGGCGCATGGCCTCCAGCAGGTTGAGGGTGCCGGTGACGTTGTTGGCGTAGTACGCGTAAGGATCGATAACGGATTCGCCCACCAGCGAGCGCGCGGCGAAGTGCATTACAGCGTCGAAGTGGCGACCCTGAAACGCGCGCTTCAGTGCTTCGGCATCCAACAGGTCTGCCTCAAGCAGTTCACCCCAGCGGACGGCACCACGGTGGCCGGTGGAGAGGTTGTCGAGCACGGTTACGGTGTGGCCGGTTTCGGCGAGGTACTGGGCCATGTGGCTGCCGATGTAGCCGGCGCCGCCGCAGATGAGGATGTTCATGCGATTAACCATGAGCTAGGTGGTTCAGGCTTCTCTGCGGAGTTTTGCCTGGATGAAGGACGAGAGTTCTTCCCTGAATCGGTCGGGTGCGAACTGTTCAGCCCTTGCACGACATGCCTCTGCCGAGATGGGCTCTGAAAGCGACTCAAATCGAGCAACAGCCTCATTGATTGCATCAATGGATTGTTCGTGGAAGAACAATCCAGTTGCTGCGCTGGGGTCGTCACTCTCGATCACAGTCTCAAGCGCACCACCCTTGGCATATGCGATGACTGGAGTTCCGGAAGCCATTGCCTCAAGTGGAACAATGCCGAAGTCTTCCACGCCTGGGAAAACAAGGGCTTTCGCGTTGGCCAGATGTTCTTTCAACGCGGAGAACGGTTGCCGCCCAAGTACGACAACCCTTTCCGTCGCGCGCGCGCGCATGGCAGCGAGTTGTTCGCCCTCGCCAATGATGACCAACCGCTTCCCGCTGCGCAGAAATGCGTCCATCACAAGGTCTGCCTTCTTGTACGCGGTCAACTGACCGAGAAGAAGGTAGTAGTCCTGTTTCTCAGCGCGTGCTTCAAAGTCATCCACTTCCACAGGAGGGTGAATGACTTCTGCCTGCCGGCGATAGCACTTGTCTATCCTGCGCGCGATGAACTTCGAATTCGCGATGAAATGATCGACACGCGAAGCGGAGACAGAGTCGGTGAGGCGCATGTAATGCATCAACGGCCGCATCAGAAGCCGGGTAAGCCATCCAGCATCCGCAAGGTAGAGTGGATACATATCCCAGACATACCGCATTGGGCTATGGCAGTAACAGATGTGTAGTGCATCAGGATGCGTGATGACGTTCTTCGCCGGTCCAGACTCGCTCGAGATGACGAGGTCGTATCCGGTGAGGTCCAGTTGCTCCAAGGCGACGGGCATGAGCGGGAGATATTTCTGATAGCGCTTCTGGGCACCCGGCAGCCTGGACACAAATGTGCGCTGCACGCGATGGCCTGCAAGCTTCGTGCGCTCTATCTCCGGCGTCGCCACATGCGTGAAGACATCGGCGTCTGGATAGAGTTTGAGCAGTTGCTCAATGACCTTCTCGCCACCACGCCAGGTGACGAACCAGTAGTGGATGATCGCTACTTTCATACTTCCAGTACTTTCTTATAAATGGCGGCGGTCTCCATCGCGACGACCTTCGATGAGAATCTGTGCAGCTGCGAGTGAAGTGCCTGCTCCGACAGCGCCTTCTGAAGCGGCTTTTCGTATGCAACACGCAACAATGCAGCTGTGGCTGAGTCGATATCTCCCAGCGTGTAAAGAAGCCCGACGCCATGTGTACGTACAAGCTCGACATGTCCAGTAACATTCGAGAGAACAGAAGGGATGCCAAGGGACATTGCCTCCAGTACAGCCAAGGGAAGGCCCTCCCAGCGCGAAGTCGAGAGATAGACGTCTGCGGCCGCCAAGTGGTCCAAGGGGTTATCAACCTGGCCGAGGAAGCTGATGTTGCTCACTCCCTCTGATGCAGCTCGCTCTGTCAGCGTCGGAGAGTCAGCACCGGTACCTATCCAGATGAAGTGCATGTCTGGCCGGGCCTTGGCTACGGCATAAGCCTCCAGCATGTTCTTCTGATAGTCGAATCGGCTGGCCGTGACAACGATAGGGACGCCTTCCCGGGCGCGCAGGTGTCGGCGCGCGCGGTCACGCATGGCATTGATTTCACTTGGTTCGTGGCTCGTCACGCCATTGGGGATTACGGTCGATGGCCGCTTTCGCCACAACCCGAGCATCTGTGCCTGCGATTTCTCTTCGTCTGATACGTGAACTACGTGATTCACCCAGAGTGAGCTCACATTCTCATAAAGGCTATAGAGCTTTCTGCCGATTCGACCGTACTCTCCGACGTGAATTCCGTGCGCCGTGTGAACGCCCGGAATCCCCGTTACCGCGGAAACGAAGCGGGCATACAATCCCGCGCCCTTTCCATGTGCGTGGACAATGTGAATTCCGTGGCGGCGCGCATACATGGCCAAGCGCCAAGCCTGACGAAAATCAAACTTCCTGTGGGGAATGCGGAACATTCGGCCGCCAGCAATTTCGTTGAATCGGGCCCAATAGGGCTTCTCATCAGGGCAGGCCACGTATGGCACGATCCAGTCCGCGCCATCACGCATAAGCAATTCCAGATGTCGCGGCCCGCCGCCGTGGTCGGCGCGGGCTGTGATCATCAGAACCTTTGTCATGCAGGTGGACTGCTGTGGTTTCATGTGCTGCCACTTCGGGTGCTTATGGAATGAGATTAATGAAGATCTTCTTTCACTTCCTCATCCGTGGGACCTTCTCTCTTTGTAGAGCAAGTCGGTCATAGGTTGCGATAACAATGCCCATTCCAATGAATACAATTATTTTGGAGTGTGCTATGAAGTTGTCGCCCATCCAGAAGAGAATGGAAAATGCAACCCATGGGTAAGTTAAAAGTCCAAGGGCTCGGCCAGAAGTCATGCTTTTCCATGCTCTCTGGGAAATCATGCCGATGATCAGGAAGTAGGCGATGGAGAAGATTCCAATGTCGGAATAGACATATCCGAATGCTGAAGACCAGATGTAACTTCCATCAAGTCCTGATTGCGCTACTGCTCCGAATTCGCTGAGCCAGGCATCCTCCTTGGTGGGCATCCCAAAAAGTGCAGGGAAATCAATCCATCTATTTGCAATTGGAATGTATGTCAGGAACTTGAAGGCGTGTACGCCAGTATCAGAATATGGGAGTTTCATGGCGCCATCGAGTATCGCCGCAAGTCGGTTGTAACTGGCAGCCGTATAGCCTGCTACGTTCCTCCCTAGAATCGCTACTTCATCGCTTCCTCGAAGCCAGGCCATTGCAAGGAAAAGGCCTACGACAATCAAAGAAATTGCAGCAAATGATGTAAAGCTGCCGGATAGTTTGAGTTTCCCAATGCTGTACTTATGGGAAAGATAGACAATAGCCAGTCCAAACACGCATGGGAGCAGGTCGTATCTTGCTACTTTGACAAGCGCGCTGTAGATCGCAATCAAGGTGGCGATCAACAATATGGAACGTAGTGTCCATTGGCGTGTGCCGGTAATGTACTCCCTGTCCATGGTGCGCCACAGGCCCCACCAGCAGGTGGCATAAAGTGCCGGTAGCGCGTTTGTCATGGCGCCTGTTGCGTCAAGGTCCATTTTCGCACTTCGCCCATCGCTGACCCAGCCGGTAAGTAGATTTGGGTTGTTCTCCAGCAGAAGTGCAATGGATATCAGATTAATCATCGACAATCCCACTATGGGGAGCGCAATGAAAGACGCCCGCATGGTTCGACGGTTGTCCAGTGGATCCGTTGGATTAGATGCCCTGGATCCCAGGACTGTCGCACCAAATATGAACGCGACAAGGCATCCGCCAACCAGGATGTGGGACGGAAGATGCATGAACATATAGTTGTTCTCATGCATGATGCCTTGATATGCAGACGGCGGAACCATGGTGCACGCCCAGAAGAATGCATAGGCGATCATGGCGAAGCCAACCGGCGAAATCAGTATGATTCGGGACGTGCGAATTTTCACGATACAGTGACTATTGGGCGATGGTTGTGGGGCATGGATGGACTAGGTGAGTGTGGATGCAGCAACTGGGTTGCCTGATTTCCCGCTTCCGGTAAGCAGCCTCGCTACGGGCTTTTCCACAAGCCAGTAGGCAGTAGAGGAGATCAGCAGAATGGCGACCGAGGCGACAGTAAGTACCAAACCTGCCGGGGCTCCTCCGAGACTGAGGCCGCCTTTCAGTAAGGTTCCAAGAGCCAAGGTGAAGAATCCATGCGTCAGATATATCGAATATGAGGCGTCGCCCAGCCAGCTTGCTCGACGCAACAATGGTGCGGAAGGAGCAAGCAGTGCAAGCGTTACCAGCACCGCACTGGGGAATCCATATATAACCAGCCTGTCAATGCCCGTTCCCTCAACCTCTCCTCGAAGAAAGGCGAACGCGAAGAGACCCGCTCCGATAGCCATTAAAGCCCACCGTATTGGTCGGAGGGATTGCGATGCCGGCTGATGTTTGGAGAGAGCCCATCCTATGCACACACCAAGGAGGAACTCCGCGACCAAGGGTGATGAAACCACGCTGCGTATGCCGGAAGGAATGGCGGGAAGAAGTCCTGCGCAGGCAATCAGCAAGAAGGGGAGTGCGATCCATGCAAGGCCCTTCTTAAGCCAGCCTAAAAGGATGATGGAAGAGAAAACGAGGTAGAAGTACATTTCAAACGACAGCGTCCATCCTTGGTCGAGGACGGGGTGCAACGATCCATCCGCTCTGGTCACTGGTATAAGGAGATATGAGCCCGCTATGACGGAGAGGGAGTATTGATGGGATTTAAGCGCTAGTCCGCCAAGCCACATGAGAAGCAGCACTGAAGTCCATATCCAGTAGGCAGGATAGATGCGAAGCACTCGCTTCCGCAGGAAGTTCCGTGCCGAAGAGAACCCTGACTCCAGCTTGGAAGTGCTTCTGAAGATAATGTAGCCACTTATGACGAAGAATAGGTCGACGCCCGCCGCCCCAAGCCCCGCCAGCAGGGCGAGCGTGGAGCTGAGAGAAGCAGAGTAGTAGCTGTCCAGGGTCAGTCCAACGTGATGAACTACCACTGCAAATGCTGCGACGGCCCTGAGTGCTTGAATGGAGTCAAGCTTTCCATGCCCGGTTTGGACGACGGGCTTCGGAGTGGCGAATTGGTTCATGCGGCACTTCCGAGTTGCGCGTATAGAGCGAGGTACTTGTTCAGCCACGCCTCGGTATCCATGAATGGGCGTGAAGATACCTTGGCTGCGGCTCCCATCGCCATGCGCTCTTCGGGGTTGCTTGCGACTTGATTCAGAAGGCTGAGAAGCTCGCCGTCGTTGTCTGGGTCAAAGAGGAAGCCATTCTGGCCGTGCTGGATCATTTCAGGTATCCCACCCCGGAGCGACCCCAGAACAGGCTTGCCGAAGGCGAGAGCCTCAAATACCACTCCCGGGAAGGTGTCATTCCAGAGAGAGGGTACGACAACGGCATCGACTTCCGGGAAGAAGTCTCGCTGTTTGATTCTGCCCAGGAAGCTTACCCGGCCGTCCTTGGTTTGTTCTTTGAGAGATGCTACATACTTCTGGTCGCCATCGCCTGCGATCCAGAGTTGCGCGTCCTCGTGCTCGAAGCGTGAAAAGGCCTGAAGAAGGATCTCAACGCCTTTGCTTGGATCTAGACGGCCGATGAAGCCGAAGCGAGTGCCCTTGTGTTCAATCCCAAGGGCGCCGACTTCGAGAGATTTTGGATTCCGCGTATTGTTGATGACCGCTTTGATGGGTACTTCCCGGAAGTAGCCGTGCTGAAGATGGCGATCGAGAATGAACTGGCTGACCCCGACCACGGCAGAGGGCGCGCTGCTCGCTTTTCGGTGGGGAAGGCGTAGCAACTTGCAGTCCGTACATTGAGTCTCGCAGTTGTGCTCATTGCGAAACATCGAGCTCCGGGCACAGATTGAGTACTGGTCATGCAAAACCTGTACGACGGGGATGCCCAATGATTTTATGGTCGCCCACGACGAGGCCGACCAGCCAGGCAGGCTGTGTACTGACACGACATCAGGTTTCTCCAGCTCGAGAACCTGTTTCAGGTGGCTCTGCATCAAGTGGCTGTAGCCATCCACCGTATGCCAAGCGAGTTTGGATAGCGAAGATGCGATCTTCTCCTTTGTTGGCCAGTACAAGTTGCGGATCCCTGCGCGCCAAATGCGCACGCCTTCGCGCTCGTGGAGGTCAAGCGTCCGCCCTGGCTGGGTGGAGACGAGAACACACTCGTGGCCTTTCTCCTTCAGGGCGCGGATCAGCGTCCAAACGGTAAGCTCTACGCCGCCGCCGTCTGCCGGGTCGTCATATGTGTTCAGGAACAATATTTTCATGGGTGCATTGGTTTCGGACGATTCAAAGCGGGAAGCTCTTGGAAATTCCCAGTCGAGAGTTCCTGCCGTCGCGGACTGCCCTGAGTAGCAGGCGATACCGCGGGAACCTCTGCGTCTTGATCGCAAAGAACGTCAAAAGTCCGAGGTAAATGCACTGGTTAATGTTGTACTCGATCCATGAGCTCATCCAGATTTTGCTGTCAAAGTAAGCTTGATTGCGCGCTGCGTAGAATGCGCGGAAATCTGACCCGCCCCTCAGCCAGCCTAGGAAGGTGTTGGAGTAGCTCTCCTTCAAATTCCAGGACTCCTCGAGATCTTCAAGTTCTGCGTCTGTAACAAGGCAGATCGCGCCGCCTCGAGCAGTTATGCGCCTTGTGTACTCGGTGTCATCGGCATATAGAACGAAGTCGACGTTCGGGAGGCCAATGGCTTCAAAGAGCTTTCGTGAAGCCATTAGTCCGCCATAGGGTGCATATGGGATATGAACAGCAGAGGGCGCCGCGCCGGGCGGTGTCTTGGGTCCAATGCGACGCTTGATCTTGAAGAAGAGTTGCCGATAGTGGAATCCGAAGAAGCTTGAGCGCAGAGGGTAGGCACGTTCTGGATTCATGCCTTGTGCGATATCTGCCTGATGGCTCGGCCGAAACCCCAGTGCTGCCGACCTCTCAGTCCCGTAGTCTCTGGTGGTGATCTGAAGCTGTGAATGAAGCTTCTTCAGCGCCCCCTTGCGTGGTGCGTTGTCATCGTCCATGAGCCAAATAAACTCAGCGTTGTCAGCGAGTGCTGCCTTGATTCCCACCGAGTATCCATTTGCAGATCCACTGTTACTGCTCAGGCGGACAACGCGAAGTTTATCCCCCCATTCATTCTCGATGATGCTGAGGTCGGACGTCGATGCGTTGCTCACAACGATTGCCTGATTCACTCCCTCGGATTCGAAAGCGCGGCGAAGCAGTTCACGCAGATACCCGACGCGATCCGCATAGGTTACCGTCACCAATGTGGTTGGTCGCGTAGTGGTGTCGATTTCTAGTGGCTCAATCATTGTGACGTAAACGCAGAACGATAGGGGCTGCCAGGGTTATTCCCACCAATCCGAGCGATATGGAAAGAACAAGCCTGAGCAAGGGGGATGGAATAAATGCTGCGGCTGCCATTACGGCAATTCCGATAATCACCGCTGTAAGCATGAATACCGAGGGGCGGCGTAATTCTGGGATGGCTATGCTCGAACATGCGCTGAGGAGGAGATAGTCGAGTGCCATTCTTCCGGACCAAGCTATCGCTGCGCCAATGATGCCGAAATGGTTTAGCAGTTGCCACAGCGCGACTGCATAGACGGGGAGTTCTATAAGATGCAGCTTGGCGGTGATGCTTGGGCGGCCCGACGCCTGCAGAAGTGCGTGCGGAATTCTGGCGATGGAGTTTAGGATCAGGCCGATGCAGAGCCAGTGCAACAGTGGCGTTGATTGCCGGGAGAACTCCTCATTGATCCACAGCGAAAGTCCTTCGGGCGCTAGAGCATATATGCCTAGCGCAATCGGATAGACGGCGGAGAACATCAAAAAGGCCGCACTCGTGTAGAGCGACTTCAGCTTGTTTGGCTCCCGCGCGCTCCAGCGTGCTGCGAATGCCGGGAAAAATACGCCTATGAGCGCGATTGGGATAAAGCTGAGACGATTGACCAGGTCGCCTGGCACTGCATAAAAAGGGAGCAGGTGGAGAGCGACCACGCTGCCGATCACAACCTTATCCAGTTGTGCCATTAGAGGGCTGATCAAGTTGCTCAATGTGATCCAACTGCCAAATCCGAGAAGCTCCCTTAGATTGCTTCGGTTGAAGCGACCCGAGCTGACATCCAGTGCACCTGTGTGCGCGGAGATTCGAAAGTAGAATGCCGTGGTTGCGGCTCTGGCTACAGCAAGTGCAATCGTTGCTGGCACCAGGCTATGCGACCATGTAAGCATCAGCAAGGGAGCGCCGAAGTTAAGCATTCCCATCACGAGGCGAACCCGATTGATTGCGTGAAACTCTGCTCGCGCTTCCAGTAGTCCAATCAGACCGGCCGACAGGATTACGAAAGGGAGGCCGAGAGCAAGAATTCGAAGGCTGAGCACGCTCTCGTCCCGGAGCGTGGTATCCAGCTTGAGTATCTGGACAAGTAGCGGTGCTGCGACAATCAGCAAGGCGCACGCAACGAGGCCGAGGACGCCCATGGTCAATAAGGCTGTCTTTGTGACGTCGTGTATGTCTTCGGTGCTTTTGCTTCCAAGTCTGTCAGAGACGAGCTTCGTAAGTGCGCGTCCGATGCCAAAATCGAAGATGCTGAAGTAGCCAATCAGAGCCCAAATTATCGTCAATAGGCCAAAGCGTTCGTTGCCATAGCCGGCCAATAGGCTCGGTATGGCTAAGAAGGCGAAAGCGAGCGGAATCCCGGCACCAGCCAAGTTCCATGCGATGCTATGGGCAAAGGAGTGATTTTTCTTTCTCATTGAGCCCGCATGCTGTTTGGAGCTGTTGTGCTGCGAAGGCGGGAAGCAAACTTGCTTGAATGCCAGCTTGTTCCTCGATCAGTAGGCGTTTTTGTCTATGAAACCCTTGAAAACCGTCATGACGACAATCTTCAGGTCAAACGAAAGTGACCAGTTTTCAATGTAAAAGAGATCACATTCAATGCGTTTGTGAAGATCGGTAGAACCCCGCCAGCCGTTCACCTGGGCCCAACCGGTGATGCCTGCCTTGACCATGTGCTTCTTCATGTAGGACGGAATCTCGTGCTTGAACTTGTGCACGAATACCGGCCGTTCCGGCCTCGGGCCAACAATCGACATGTCGCCCAGCAGGACGTTGATGAACTGCGGTAGCTCATCAAGGCTGGTCCTGCGCAGGAAGCTTCCTACGCGAGTAGCGCGATTCTCGCCGGCCTTGGCCCAAACCGCCCCAGACGCGCCTTCTGCGTCAACTGGCATCGAGCGGAACTTCAGCATCCAGAACGTCTTGTTGTTCCAGCTCATCCGTTCCTGTCGATAGAAGACTGGACCTGGGGAGCTGAGCTTCACTGCGAAGGCAATCGCCAACATGATCGGGGAGATCATGAGCAGGATGAGGCCGGCAAGGATGCGGTCTTCCAGTGCCTTGATCAGACGGGCGCCGCCTTGAAGCGGGGTCTGCTGAAGATTGATGACGGGAAGGCCGGCAACTTGTTCGACAGAGTGATTCAGCAGGTGCAGTCCGAACATGTCGGGCACGAATTTGATGTCGGCCGTTGAGTGCTGCAGCTGATTCAGGGCAATCGCAATGTTGTCTTCATCGCGCATCGGGAGCGCAATCCAGACCTGATCGATGTGATTGGCCTCTACATAGGCGCCGAGCCCGTCCAGCTCTCCCAGTTTGCTTGCGTGCTGAACACTGCCGCGATCAGACGGTGTCGCAAACCAGCCGCGCACGTCGATGCCTGCCCAGGTGGCCGACCTCAGGGAGCTGACGATGTGCTGCGAGTCGGTGGTGGCACCCACGATGACCGCGCTGCGCAGGTCCGTGCCTCGGGCTCGGATCCAGCCGGCTATGGTGCGAACGCCAATTCGGAGGGCAAATGCGCCAGCCAGGCTCAATCCAAACCAGGCAGCAAGCCAGATCCGTGAAAGCTCATCGGTCACCTGGATGGCAGTGGAGTAGGCGAGAAGGCCGCCGAAGATCACGGCAAGCTTCATCAGGACCTGGCCAAACTCCGCGAGCAAGCTGCGCCCGCGCCAGCTCTCGTACAATGATGACGATCCAAGGACGAGAAGTGCGAAAAGCAGCGTGATGGCGACCAGCCGGACATAGTTCATCGGCATCTGCAGTTCGCCGAATCTCAGTGCATGGGCCGCCAGTGCGGCTGCTACCAGAACGACGGGATCTCCGATCCTCAGGGCGAGACCCAGTGCGGGTCCAAACCTGCTTCCTGAAGCGTTCCAAAGTCCGGCATGGTGCCGGGCGGGCACGTAAGACATGTCGATTTCTTCCTTGTTGAGGATCTGTGCATCCAGCAATCGCCTCGCTGCCCGGGGGCTGGCGGCGCCGATCCGGCGGTCAGTCCAACCAGTTAGCTGTTACAATCGATCACACGATGATAACAGAACCTTCACCCTGTCGTGACACAGGTCCGGTTTTGGGAGTGTCAGGAGCTGGGGTGCGTCGCTCGGTTGAGCTGGGTGGCACGTTGATGCAGGTATACTGGTTGGCTAACTTTCGTATGCGAAGCGTGGGTGGCTGGCGTACGTACTTCATGTCGACCGCCAGAGGATTGGCTCATGTTCAACAAGGTGCTGTTGGTCTGCATCGGAAACATCTGCCGAAGCCCAACCGCAGAGATTCTCATGCGGCACCAGCTTCGGGATCGCGCTGGGGTGCATGTCTCCTCCGCAGGGCTTCAGGCATTGGTCGGTCGGCCGATAGATGAGACCGCAGGAGAGTTGCTTCGGGAGAAGGGGCATGATCCTGGCTCCCATCGAGGGCGTCTGGCGACACCGTCTGTGTTGTCGGCGGCCGACCTGGTGCTGGTGATGGAGCAGTCCCATGTGGCGAGAATTGCCCGTGAGGTTCCCCAGGTGAGCGGCAAGACATTCCTGCTGGGCCATTGGGATGGGAAGGCAGAGATCCCCGACCCCTATCGCCAGCAGCGGATCGCGTTTGAACACGTCTACGGTTTGATCGAGCAGGGCGTCGCCCGCTGGGCAAGCCATATCAAGTAATTGCCGCGCTGGTGCGGTGTTTTCAAGAAACGGATGCTATGACCAAGGAAACCAGTGCGCGGCCCACCCGCGAAGACGACGAGATTGACCTGCGGGATCTGCTGGGCGTACTCATTGATCGCAAATGGTGGATTCTGGGCACGACCTTCCTGTTCGTGCTGGTTGGTGCTGCCTACGCCATCTTGACGCCACCGGTGTATCGGGCCGAGGCCACGGTGCAGGTCGAGTCGAAGATGCCCACCATTCCGGGTCTTTCGGATCTGACCTCTTTGGGGGGCGGTGGCAGCACTGCGTCCACTACGGAAGTTGCGCTGCTGACGTCGCGTACGATTGTCGGTACCGCGGTTGACAAGATGCAGCTCGAGACGGTCGTCGAGCCCGTGCGTTTCCCGTTGGTGGGTGGGCTGATTGCGCGCCGCTTCTCGGGTGAAGCTGAAAACGAGGTGGCGGCTCCCGTTCTGGGGCTTTCCCGCTATGGCTGGGGTGGTGATGAGCTGAAGATTCATCGCCTGGACGTTCCTGCTCGGTTGCTTGACGAACCGATGACTCTTGTCGCAGGTGACAATGCCGGGGAGTACTCGCTTCTCGATGACGAGGGCGAGGTGATCCTTGCCGGTAAGGTCGGCATGCCTTTCGAGGCGCGCGGGATCAAGATTGAAGTGGCGAGCCTGAGCGCCAATCCGGGAATGCGCTTCAAGCTGGCCAAGCAGCGCCGCCTTGACGTCATCGCAGGGTTGCAGGAAGACATCCGTGCATCCGAACAGGGCAAGGACTCCGGCATCCTGCGCGTCAGCTATGAAGACACCGATGCGGATCGAGCCCAGGCGCTGGTGCAGAACATTGCCGAAGCGTACGTTCGGCAGAATGTCGACCGTGGCTCTGCTGAGGCGGCAACGCAGCTCGCCTTTGTGAAGGATCAGCTGCCAACCGTTCGCAAGCAGGTTGAGGATGCGCAGGCGGCCATGGCGGCCTACCAGTCCCGTTCAAATTCCGTCGACATCACGATGCAGACCAAGGGGCTGCTCGAGCAGGAGGTTGCCGTTGAGGCAAGCATCCAGCAGCTGCGCCTGAAGCAGGCGGAGATGGATCGCAGCTTCACGCGTGAGCATCCCGCCTACCGTGCGATGCTCAACCAGATCGGCGAGCTTGAGGCGCGCAAGAGTGGTTTCCGTCGTGAGGTCAGCGCTCTGCCTGATACGCAGCAGGAGCTGCTGCGACATACCCGGGATCTCCAGGTCAGCAACGAGCTTTACACTGCGCTGTTGAACCAGGCGCAGCAGTTGGATGTTGCGCGGGCTGGCACGGTGGGCAACGTCCGGATCGTGGACGATGCGATCGTCGATATCAGCAAGCCGGTGAAGCCTCGCAAGTCGTTGATCGTTCTTGTGTCGTTCCTGCTGGGCGCATTCCTGTCCACGGCTGCCGTGTTCCTTCTGCGCATGCTCAATCCTGGCGTGGAAGATCCGGCACAGATCGAAGAGCTGGGCCTGCCGGTGTATGCAGCCATTCCGCTCAGCAACTCACGCAATCTTCTGAGGGTTCAGAAGGGCAAGGGTGGCAAGAAGCGCGTGGTGGCAGATGGGCGCTCCCACCTTCTGGCTGCCGCCGAACCTGCAGACCTGGCAGTGGAAGCATTGCGCAGCCTCCGCACAAGCCTGCACTTTGCGATGCTCGAGGCCAAGAACAATATTCTGGCCATCTCGGGGCCGCGGCCCGGTGTTGGCAAGACCTTCATTTCGGCGAATCTGGCGGCCGTGGTCGCCCAGGCGGGCCAGAAGGTTCTTGTCATCGACGTTGATATGCGAAAGGGCACCCTGCACAAGGTGCTGGGCGTATCGCATACGGGTGGTCTGTCTGACGTGCTGGCCGGTAAGGTGACTCTGCAGGATGCCATCCATACCGTCGCGGGCCTGGAGGGAATGCATTACATCACCCGGGGTGATATCCCGCCGAACCCGTCCGAGCTGCTGATGCACCCGCGGTTCCTGCAGCTGCTGGAAGACCTGGCCAAGGAATACGACCTGGTGATCGTCGATACGCCGCCGATTCTTGCTGTCACCGACGCTGCCATTGTGGCCAATCATGCGGGCTCTACCTTGATGGTGACCCGATTCGGCGTGAACCAGCCGAAGGAGATCGAGCTCTCGATGAAGCGCTTCGAGCAGAATGGCGTAAAGGTGAAGGGCGCGATCTTCAACGCCGTCGAGAAGCGTGCGACGGGCTACTACAGCTACGGCTATTACGAGTACGCCTCAAACGAGAAGTGATTGCTGCAGGGCGGGGTTGGGTGAAGAGCCTTCTCCCGCAAGACAGAAAGGGCTGGTTGCACGCGCAACCGGCCCTTTCTTTTGGCTGCAGGGTGCTTGGTCAACGCAGGCAAACGAGAAGGGCCGGCTGCGCTGGCAACCGGCCCTTTCTGGGTTCTCTGTCGAACGGGGCGGGTACCCTTCAGTCGTCGATTCTGTCCAGATTGTCGAAGAAGAAGTCCGGATCCCGCTCCGACGTCAGCTGGTACAGCGCATAGTTTCGGCTCAGGCGTGCACCGCCATCTCGATACAGCGGATTCCAGGCGAACGTCGCACGCGCGCGTGTCGAACGAGGCAGCAGGAAGTCGAAGGGGATCGAGATGAAGATGCCCTTGTCGAAACTGCCTTCGCCAAAGTCCTTGGAGGAAACGTCGGTCTTGGTGGCGTATGCCCCCATGTTCACGCCGTTGTCGAAGGCGCGTGCGACCGAAACCGTGGCGCCCCAGTCCTTGGCCAGGTAGCGGCCGGCACTGATCATGCTGGTGATCTTGTGCTCATCGCCCCATTGATAATAGAAGCTGGCGTGGCCGGTGGTGGTGCTGTAGTCACGGAAGCTGAAGCGCTGATCGAAATCGCGTTGCTTCACCCAGTTCAACTCGGCACCCACCGCCCAGCGTTCATTGAGCGGGCGGTAGAGGATCTCGCCGCCCACACCGCCATACATGGCCTCGAACAGGCCGGCATAGGCGGAGCCGTACAGGTCCTTGCCCAGCTGATGATTGCTGGTCAACTGCAGGTTGGTCAGAGTCAGGTCTTCGGTGGTCAGGTAGCGACGGATGTTGGTGCGGACGCGGGGCAGGTTGCTCGGCGCGTCGTAGCGGAAGCGGTCGTAGTTGTTGTATGCGTTGTAGCTGGCGGTTCCGCTAAGCCAGGTGTTGCGCGTGAAGTGGAAATTGGCCGAGTACGTGCCTGCTACCTGGAACAGGAAGAAGCCATCCGGACCGCCCAGCTGCTGCTGGTATCCGATGTTGAAGGCGCCGTCATAGCGCCGAAGTGGCGCCGTATACAGGCTCTCACGGCGCTGCTGTGCAGGAGATGCCTGTTCGATATGGCCCGCCAACTCGTTCAGTGGGGTGCGATTGTCGAGGTAGCTGTTGAAGGTGCTGCGCTCGATGCTGCTTTCGACAACGGGTACACCCAAGCGGGTGTTCTGGATCGTGAACCACGTCGTATCGGAAGGCAGTTCTGCATCAAGAATGCGTGCCGCGCGGCCGATGCCCTGTGCCGGGTAGTAGAACCGGCGCTGTTCTCCACTGACGATGACTTCCGACCCGCGTCGGCTGATGCCCGTGACGCGAAGACCGGCGTTGTCTTCCAGGGTGCGGCTCAACGTGGGCCAGTCAATGTCGTCCATTGACTGTGCCGGCGTCGTCGCTGATGCGCGCGCGACCGGGGGAGGATCCAACAACTTGGGCGTGGACTTCGCCTGCGCCACATTGCCGCGCAGGGTGATGCCGAACATGGCCGTGTCACCACGCTCCCAGCCAAGATGCAGCTGCACGTTGTGATTCAGTGCATAGCTTGCGCCCAGGTTGATCGGGCTCCTCTGCGTTTGATTGTTGTTCTGCGGTTCGTGCTTGTAGTCGTTGCCGTCGTACTCAAGCTTCAGCTGCAGGGGTTCCCAGGGTGTCTGGTAGGCGATGCCGCCGAAGATGCCGACGGGGCCGCGGAACATGCCCTTGCTGTTGAAGTTGCCGGTGCCTTGCGCGCGCGGGCGCTCTTCAAAGCGGTCGCTGATCACCCGAAGCGGGTTCGAGAAATCGCCTCGATTGCCGATGTAGCCGGTGGCGAGGCCGAGGCTTGCATCGATAGGTCCGAACCGCTTGCTTGCAACCAGGTATTCGCTGGAGAACAGGCCGGTGCCGCCGATATCGCGGAAGCCTGCGGAAAGCTCAGGTGCCCATCGGCTTTCCTGCCACAGCCGGACCTTCAGATCGATCGATTTGTCCTTGTAGTTCTGTTGTCCGCTCAGCCATTCCGGGCCGTAGCGTCGGTTTGCCACCGAAACGTACCGGAATGCACCTTCAATCCACGGAAGGGGCTGCATCACCACGTTGTAGCGACTGTAGGGCGAGGTGTGGCTTGCGGTGAAGCTCACATCGCCGTCGTCGGCCATGCGCGCGGTCGGTGTCTGCAGCAGGCCAACGCCGCCCCAATCGCTCGCGGTGGGCGCAGGGGCGGTCTGTGCCTGCAATGCGGCGCTGACGCCCAGGCTGAGAAGGGCAACACTGGCGCGTGCCAGTGGGATGGAGCGATGGCGCATCAGTATGAAACTCCGGGTGCATCCAGCACCTGGGTGGCAAGGAAGCGCACGGCGTCCTCGTTGACATCGGGGGCGATGGCGCGGATCTTCGTCGCGCTCAATGGCACGTAGATCACGGCGCCAGGCGCCAGGTGCATGGGCGCGCTGCGGTTCCACAGCGCCACGCCGAGCTGCTGTACCTTGCCGTCGGGCTGGATGATGTAGAGATCATCCCGGCTTGCGGCGGGCAGGATCGGGCAGGCGCTGCGGTAGCTCCGCGCGTCGAGCGTGAATTGATGCCTGAGCCTGCACGGCTGAACTACCGCGCCAACAACCTGCACGGTATCGGGTCGGCCGGGATAGACAAGGCGGTCGCCCTCAAGCGAGGGCCGGTTTTCCGCGGAACTGGCTTCCAGTCGACGCGGATCAAGCAGCTGCGACTCGCGCCCGGTCACTGGCAGATCGCCGAGTTCGCGCGCCAACTGTGCAGCCGCGTCGGCAAGCTCCGGCGCATCCTCTTGAGAGGCGAGCGTTTCGAGGTCGAAGAGCAGGCCCGCTTTCAGACGGGTCTGGGGCAGCAGTGAGCGTTGCCGAAGCAGCGCCGCGCCCAGCATGTAGGCCTCTGCATCCGGAGCTGCTGCGAGTGCGGCCGCGCTGAGGCGAGCCCCCGCAGGGAGAGTGTGCGCGCCGGGATTGCGGACATGGCCAGCCGTCTCGACGCCGATCGGCGATGAGGCGTGGGCATGGAAGGTCAGGGCCAGTGCCAGCGCAAGGAGAGTCGATCGCACTGTCATCGGTTCTGCAGGTCCTGCGAGTAGGGCTTGAGCTGGACAACTTCCAGGCTGGTGTCGGGCGCGATGGCCTGGATGCTCTTCCAGATGAATCCGTTGGCAGGATCGACCCAGTAATGGTTGTCCCGTTTCCATCCGTTGCCTGAAAGTCGTTCGCGGACATGCAGCAGGTCGCGATCGCTCTCCAGTATCCGGACCTTTTCCCTGCCCAAGGTGGCCAAGGTGCCGGTGACGTTCATTCCGTACCTGTAACCAGGCATGGCGTCGTAGCGCCGCTGCACGGTCGTGCCGTCTGCTATCCGATGCAGGACGTGGAAGGGAGACTCCCCTTCAATGGTCATGTCCTGCAGTTCGGGGGTGCTGCCGTGGGTCCCCACGACGATGCCATTCCTGAGAAAGACGATGCTTCGCTCGGAGCTGTACCAGGCTTGGCGCCCGGAATCGATGTTGCCGAGTACCAGCACCGCGCCGCCCGCTGGGCCGACGACCTTGATCTGTGGGTAGCGATTGGCTGCAACCTGCGCTGCCGTGGGCTCTACGTCAGGCTTGCCCTGCAGTGCGATCTGAACCGACTTGACGCTGGTCTTGCCCACAACGCCGCAACTGGTTGCGGCGACGAGGGCAAGCAGGGCCAGCGCCACATGGCGCTGGCGGATTGCGTGTCGGGTAGCCGCCTGAGCGATCCTGCTCATGGTGCGGGCCACCTTACTTGTCCAGGTCGCTGCGCGCGCTGGCGGCGTTGCTGATGATGGAGGTGAACGGCAGCAGCTGGTTCACGAACCTGCTCCACCGGGTCACGCCAGCGGCACCGACAAACACGACGTCGCCTGGCTGCAGGTCAAACTGGCTGGCAACGGCAAATGCGGTCGGGGACTTGGCCTCCAGGTGGAACACCTGCGACGGGGTGCTCTGCAGGTCGTTCGATCCGCGGATCACGTAGACAGCGTTGCCGTTGGAGGTGGTCTGCAGCAGGCCGCGCGCGCGCCCAAGTGCCTGGCTCAGGGAAATTTCGCCCGTCTTGAAATTCATTGCGCCGGGCTGGTTTACTTCACCGACCACGAAGACTTCCTTGTGGTCGAGGTAGGGCACATAGATGTGGTCCCCGGCCTTGAGGAACACGTTGGTGTCACCGCCGCCATTGCGACCGAGCCGATCGAGGTCGATGGTATAGGTGGTGCCATCCCGCGTCAGGCGGATGCCCGACAGATCGGCCTGCGCCGGGTCCAGGCCCGCCTGGCTGATGGCATCGCCCATCGTCAGCGGGGTTACCGTCAGCGGAACGGTGGCGGCCTGGCGCGAGGCGCCGGTCACCCATACGCGCTGGCTGGCGTAGGTCAGCATGGAAACGTCGACCTGCGGCGCTTCGATGTAGCGAGCCAGTTTGCTGGAGATTTCTTCGCGAAGTTCGCCGGGCGTCTTGCCCGTGGCGGCGATCTTGCCGATATAGGGATAGAACAGCGTGCCGTCGGACTGCACGAGGCGACCGGCAGCGTTGAGCTGTTGCTGGGGGCCTGCCGGCACCGTCAGTTCCGGATGATCCCAGACCGTGATGTAGAGGATGTCGCCGGCGCCAATGCGATATGGGCCCGGTTGATACTGGACCAGGGCGGCGGGGAGGGCCGCGATATCACGGCTGGCACGCTCCATGGCGATCAACTTCGGCGTGATTGGAATCAGATCGATCTGGTCATTGCCGATGGGCTGATCATCGCGAGCGAAGGTGCTCGAGCGAAGGTGCTGGCCTGGAGCCCACATGCAGCCGGTCAGGGTGAGTGCCACCGTCATTGTGGCTACGAAACGCTTGCAGTCCATCGAAATCTGTTCCTGGCCCGAACGGGCATGAAAAAACCCTCGCCGAACGTCGCCCGGCGAGGGCGGGGTACTGCTTCGGCGGACCGATCAGTTCGTGCCGGTGGTGCCGGTGGTGCCGGTCGTACCGGTGGTGCCGGTCGGCGGGTTGGTGGTGCCGGTACCGCCATTGTTGCCCGCGTCATCCTTGCTGCTGTCCGCAGCAACGCTGTACAGCACGCCGGCGGCGGCAATGCCGAGGCCCACGGTCGCTGCAGTGGTCAGGGTGCCGGTGGCGGCAGCGCCAGCAGCTTCAGCACCAGCAACTTCGGCACTGGTTTCAGCGGCGACCGGAGCTTCCTGAGCGAACACCGGCGAGGACAGGCCCAGCAGGGCCAGGGCGGCAATCATCTTCTTCATCTACGGGGTCTCCTACTCCGTGAGGGAAATTTTTCCACCGCTATGTTGGCTGCTATTCATTTGCCCTGTCAAGGAATGTGAAGCGGTTGTGAAGCCTGGTTCGCGGAATTCAGAAGTGTTCGAAGATTTCCACCCTGCCCGAGACGAACTTCGCCAGTGCGATGACCAACTGATGCGTGTGTATGTCCGGCAGGCTGAGGGGCAGGATCACTCCGGCGACCATGGCGGCCAGTACAACAATGGCCCTGGGCCGGCCCGATGGCGGTGTGATGCGCATTGCCCATGCACCGCAGGCCAGCCCTAGCGTCAGCCCGGCAACGATCTCGGACAAACTGTGGGCATGCAATGGAATTCGTGACCAGGCAATCGCCGCTGCAAGAGCGCATCCCGCCGCCAGGCCGATTCGTCGGTGGGCGCGGTTGGGGCCTGCCAGAATCGCACCCACAACAGGATAGACAACGCTGGACATGGCCGCATGTCCTGAAAAACCGGTGAAATGCAGGCTCTTGATGCCCACCCCCCAACCCATGAAAGCCAGCTTGGAAACGAGCGTCACGGTCGCAGTAAGCACGATGGCGATCAGCCACCGGAATTTCAAAGCCCTGTCGGTGGGTGGCAGGGTAAACAGCAGCACCAGCGCCATCGGCAGCAGCCAGCGGCTGTCGCCAAGGGTGGAGAGCGTTCGCCAGACGTCGGACATCCAGTTCACAACGGGTCGCGGCGGGCCAGCATATCTACTCTGAATCCCGTGCAGAACATCCTCCGCTTGGTCCATTCAGCTGGACACGGTATCCTTTGCCGCTGCCGATGGCCCCGTAGCTCAGCTGGATAGAGCGTCCCCCTCCTAAGGGGAAGGTCGCCCGTTCGAATCGGGCCGGGGTCACCACAATCAATAAGTTAGGCAGCCGCAGCGGTGGGCATTTCCCACTGCTTCCCGGATATCCACAGGATTTGGTCCCAGCGGTCCCAACGGTCCCGCTCAGTACTTGAGCTTGGCCACTGCGCCATCGTCGCCCTCAGGCGTCAGATGCGTATAGTACTTCTCGGTCGTGGCGTAATCGGCGTGCCCAGCCAGGATCTGCACCCGTCGCAACGGCACCCCGGCCATGACCATATGGGCGCAGAAGGTGTGCCGTAGCCGATGCAGGCTGCCGCCGATTCCAGCCGTTTGTCATCCGAGGCGGACCAGTCGGACAACGTGTCCTTGTGCGCGACTACAAGCGGAGCGGGTAGGGGAGACCGGGCGCCGCACCGGTGGCGTAGTCGGGCTCACCGCACAACAGGCGCAGTTCGTTGTCAACGTTCGGCAGCAGCTGGCCTGCGGTGATCCGGTTCAGATGGCGCAGCACTTCGGCGGCAATCGCCGCGACAAGCGCCTGGATGGGATCGTCACCCGGGCCAGCCGGTGGCACCGGCAGACACCGAGAAGATCGCTGCGCGCTATGCGGACAGGCTGCTGGCGCTGCGCGGCGAGATGATCGCCCGCACGGAGTCGATCGCCGCTATGAACGCTGGGCACGAGGATGCGTTCCGGCAGCAGATCGAGGCGGAGCGACTGGTGCCCGAAAACGTGACGGGGACTTGGTCAGCCACGGGCGACGACCGGACCCGGCACAGTCATCAGGCAATGAACAATCAGGCGCGCCCCTTCGGTGTGCCGTTCCAGACCCCGAGCGGCGCGCTGCTGCGCTTCCCTGGCGACACGTCGCTGGGCGCGGGGGCGGAGGAAATCATCGGGTGCCGCTGCACGAAGCACTACCGGGTCGACATGGTGGCGGAGGTGAAGCGTGGCCAGTAAGTTCGGCGCTCAGGTACGTGCCTTCACTGAGAAGGCCAAAGTCATTCAGGGCGCCATCTTCCGAGAGTGGGCAACGAAGCTGATGGAGGCGGCCAGCACCCCGGAGGGTCAGGGCGGCAGGATGCCGGTCGACACAGGGTTCCTGCGCAACTCGGTGGCCGCCTCGGTGGAGGGCATGCCGACTGATGGCGCACAGGCGCCGGCGCTGGTGTTCGCCACCGTGGAGCTGGGCGAAACCGTGTGGGCCGCTTGGACCGCGAAGTACGCCACCCTCTGCGGCCAGATTGCGGCCATGTGCTATTCCGCCCAGATCGAAGCCGCTTACCAGAAGCTGGTCCGCATGACCGGCGCCACCGTGTCGCTGCAGGAGTTCGCTGCACTCTACGCCCACGATCCGGGCAAGAAGCGGCCCAAGACCCCGAAGGCGGTAGAGGGCGCCTTCGGGATCTATCGATCAGCTGGACGGGCTCAAGTAGAGAGAACAGGCTGATCTATACGGCTAGTTACACGCAGGTAATCGAGGTGCGAACCATCGGGCTCTTTACGCCATCACTGTCTTCCAAGTAGCGGTCCAGCACGATGACGCTGCCTGAAACTGGGTAAGCGGTGGTGCAGCGGGCCACGGCATTAAGCGTGCCTGGCGCGCTTCCAGGGGAAACATACTGCGTAGAGTTCTGGCTACAAAGATAGTTTGGCGGGCAGGTCACAACTTTGCTGCGAAGGTAGAGCGGATAGGTAGGAGACCCTACAAACTGCACGGTGTAAGGGATGTCTCTGCGGGGTGGCCCAGTGACTGCCGGCACATTGGTGATCGTCAGTGGCCGGCAATCGGTCTCACCCTTCTTGAACGTGCGGTAGCCCTTTTCCACCCCTTTCATGGCCGCTGAGCGGAACGCCGAGTCTTGAAGTGCCGCGGCGTCTTCGGTGTTGCTGTGGAATGCTACCTCGATCAGTGCGGTTGGCATCTCGGGATCACGCACTTCTGCTTTGTTACTGCCATTGACGAGGGCTGGCCTGATGACGAAGTCCGAGTAGTTCTCCAGCGCATTAATCTGTTCTTTCATGTAGCAGAGGATGTTGTTGGAAAGCTGCACAGATGATGGGTCATCTAACTGAGTCATCACCAGTGCCCCGCGTGCCGTCGGTCCGGCTGCGTTGGTATGTAGTGAGATGAAAGTTTCGGCATTGATGTGGTTGGCATACTTCGCTCGAGCCATCACGTCTTCGTCATATTCTCGAAGACTTTCATTGCCGGGTTTCCCGTTGGGATACAAATTCCAGATCTTGGGGCCTTCGTTTGGCAGTAATGACTTGATGTAATAGCGGGCGGCCAGATCCTTCCATGGAAGGTTGCTCTCCGGCTCGATGAAAGGCATCAAGATGTCACGGGTATGGCGAACGTCGGTTGCGTACATGTAACTGCGGGAGGTTAGGTACGTATCTAGAGTCGAGGCGTATTGCGGTGTGACGTCGTCCTCGTAGACGTTCGTGGTGCCGGCGTAGGGGGTGGGGCGCTCGTACTTCCACACATTCTCGCCATGGTGGAAGTACTTGCCGTGGCCTGGATTGATCAGAACCAGACCTGGTAAAGGGCCACTCGCGGCGCGGGTGCTGCGCTGGTCCTTGCGCTTTAGTAGGCGCTCTGGTGGGAAAATTTCGTTGATCGTTTTACCCCCAATTCGTGCAATAACGTACTTGAATCCGACAGTTCCGGACAGGTACTCGTAAAGCTCCGCTTCTACTTCGCCTAATTTATCGCCGAATTCTTCACTGAACTCTGTTTGTCCTTTAGGGGTATAGCCCGAATCTAGATCTATCCAGACGATGCCTGTGGAAAGGTCGGGAGTGATTCTGACGAATACATGCTTTTCTTGGCCGGGAAGTCGCGGTTGCCTATCGACAAAACGTTGTAGCTCAGGCTCGAGTTGACGGAAAATCGTCGTACTCTCCGCCACTGAGGGGAGCGGTCTTTCATCTTTGTTTTGTGATTGTTGCGAACTTGCAGTGCTGGCGAATGCCAAAGAAAGTGCTAACCCTGCGGCCATAAAAGCCGATTTCTTACTGCACGTAACAGACATCATGCATCTCCTTTGCTGATGGATCCCCGCCTTCGAGGGTATCAGCAATGGGTGTGCGATATGAACACTGCGCGTGTCTATATATGTTGAGAAAAAGTTAATGTGATCAGCGGTGGCTCTGCGAACACGAGTGTGCCCCGTAGGGTAATTCCCAGGCATCGGCGTGTGGTTGCCCAATGGTGTCGACCCGGTAGGTCGGGCATTATGGCCCTGCCGGATCCAGGGCCGAAGGCCGCTCAGCCCGGAGGCGCCTGAGTAGCGCCGCCCCGGCCCTTCCCTGAGTTGCTTAGCGGCCACGGACTTCGCCCATTTGCTCGGTCAAAACGGTTAGAGACTGCTGAAAGGCTGCGGTGAAGAGAGCGCTACTGTCATTCATATGCTTGGCGGCAATGGTGGGAAGAAGCTGTCGCCAGGCATCGGCTAGGTTGTCGGGTGCGGGGTGGGTCAGTACTACCTCGTTGTCGCGGGGATACCTTGGCTGAAGATGCCCGCACGGGTGCTCATTCGGCAGGTGCAAAGCTGTTGCTGATCCCTCAGCACAACCTGGTGCTGGCCACGCGCGGCTCTACCCAGTTCTTCCTCCGCATCTACGAGTTGGCAGGCCAGTTCCCGCGCCGACTTCACGATGGAGCAACTCTCCGCAGAGCTAGGTCTGGTCATTGACCAGCTTTGGCCGAACTACGAGAAGGCGGTAGCCGAGGCGAGTCTTCCGCTAGAGAAGCTCGGGACCGAGTTGGTGCTTGGAGGCTGGTCGCCCAAGAACGGCCGGATGGTGGCCACGGCCTATGCCACGAGCGACAGTTCCCGCAGAACTGTGGTGCAACCATTGGATGGGGGCTTGGCTTCGCCCGGAGAGCCGTTGGCAGTCAGGCCGGACAGCTTCGCCGCAGCTGATTTGCTCGCAGCAGGAAAGAGCCAAGCTGCTTGGCTCAACAATCAGGAGGGACGTCAGGTGGCTGGGGGGCGGCTGCTGGCTGGGTTCCTGCAGAAGAACCAAGCCGTCGTGAAGGACCTCGGAGCCATATGAAATTGCCGGGGGCTATAGGCAATTGTCCCCGCTTGCGCGGGGACTGTTGGTTCTGAATCGGTCAGGCGTCCTGCTTCAGCCTACTGCTGGCAGTAGAACTCGGCAGAGACTTCGTTGGTCCGGTCGTAGTAGTCATTGGGCATGTTTCCGTTGCCGGAGTAAACGAGTTCCGCGCGCCGCATGTAGCTGATGGCGTAGGTCCCAGGCACGTTACACGTTGCCGGAATTGCTCCCGTGTAAGTTTGGCCGCCGAATGTGTGCGAGTACTCGGTGCAGGAGTAGCCCCCGCCAAGATTTTCGGGTTCGGGTCTGCAGTAGCCAAAGCTTCCCCCCATATTTTGCGCCCAGCCCGTGTTCGCGTCAGACGGGCACGAGCCAAGACCCTCTGGACCCCAATCCCCGTAGGTGTAGAGGCCGGAGGGTCCTTCCACTCCGCCTTGGCACGTGTTTGTCCACGAGACGATGTAAGGCGCGATACCCTCGGTATCTAGCAGGAGCACGCGGCCAGTTTGAACCCACTGGCCTGCGAAGGCATTTTGAGCAACGCCGGCTGACATGAGAAGAAGAGATGCGCACAGTAATCGGTGACGCAACGTTGGGCGGGCAGTTCTACGATCGTTTCGCTTCGAATTCACTTCCGTCTCTCCATGAGTAGGGTAGTGCTGCACAGCACGCGAACAATCTCAGTGCGCCGGGTGGCTAGCAATCAGATAATTGCCTATACGGCTGTAGGTCGATTCCTATGGCGAAGTGCGAGATGTGCTCTGTAGGCCAGTCTGAGCGGTTAAGACTGACGATTGAGCGAATCGCAGCGGTTGAGACGTCCGGCCGTACCCTTCCGGCCATGCTTCTATCGCACGGCTATCAAGGTTTCCGCTCAGCGCCACCACCCTCTGGTTGGGTCCAGATGGGGGGCGGCTGGTTGCTATGGTGGAGCGGTCGGCAGGTCGCGCATGTGTCGCCATCCCAGGATGGCGGTGCGCGCGTGCACATGGACGTCAGGAAGATGTGGCAGACCAAGGACGTGCGTGCGGCCAACATCCAGCAGGGCAAGCGCTATGCCGAGCGGTGGTGCGCGGCCAGGCTTTACCCCGAGCTGAAGCTGCGGAAAGCGGTAGCCCGGCTAGTGGACAGTACGCCCACCGAACTGCCGCCGCCGATACCCGGATTGCCACCCACCCCAGAGCAGCTGCAGCAGGTTCGGCGTCTGGCCGAGGCGGGCACAACGGAGCTGGAGCGGGTCAAAGAAGCGCTCGAGCCGCGCAAGCCGCCGGCAGCGACCAAGCCCGAGGCGAGGGATCCGCAGAAACCGCGGGTGAGGGCAGGGCTGCAGCAGCTGCGGCGGGGCGTTTGAGCGAAGTGGCCCCGAGCCGGTCCCCGGCCACCTCTAAGCTATTGATTAATAGATAGGTGGAAGGGCCCTCCTAAGGGGAAGGTCGCCCGTTCGAATCGGGCCGGGGTCACCACAGTCGATCGTGAAAGTCCTCATGGTTCCGGCTTGCAGGTGGCAGCGCGGAACGGGGCGGGTCACGGCCTGCCGTCTTTGCTGGTAGCTGCCCTGGGCTAGAGTGCGGAGTGACATCCCCTCGCCAATGATCATGTCCGAGCACCTGCAGCCTGTGCAGTCATTGCACTACGCCACCATCGTCAGCTGGCTTGATTCGGCCGCGGCCACCCAGCGTTGGGCAGGGCCCGGCGTCGCATTTCCGCTGGCGCCGGATCGCCTGGCCCACGCCCTGGAACTGGAAGTCCGCCCTGGCTGGGTATTGCTGGACCCGCAGGACAACTGCCTTCGCTTCGGCCAGTACTGGCTGACCAGAGCCGATACCGCCCATCTCGGTCGCATCATTGTTTCTCCGCAGGCGCGCGGGCGTGGCCTTGGGCGTGTGCTGATGCAATCCTTGAGCAGGCAGGCGCTGAAGGAAGGCGTCCGGCGGCTGACACTGCGCGTGTATCGCGACAACGTGGCCGCGGTGGCCTTGTATCGCAACCTCGGATTCGTCGCGATTGAACAGGAATCTACGGCGGAGCTGCTGTTCATGGCCTGTCCCGCCGATTGAGCGGAGGGTGCCGGGCTCTGCACTCGCGGTGCACATCACCTGCACGCGCTGCTGCAGCCGGACTCGGCAGTCTGGTGGCGTCCCCAACGGTTGCCTAGGAGCGCCCCCATGAATACCCCCGGCACCCCCAAGCCTTCCTGGCGCCAGCGCAACGTGCTGCTGACCGTCGCTGCAGTGCTGCTGGTGATCGTGCTGATCCTGCTCTTCGTGCCCTGGTAGCAGCGCGGCGGCCGCCACGCGCGGCGCGATTCCCCTTCCACTTCAATGCCGCCGGTAGCCCATGGCCCGGCGGCATTTTTGTTGCGCGCGTCCACCAGGCATCTCGCCCGGGCTCCGAAAATGCGTGACGAATTGCCGGAAAGGGCGGTCGGGCTGCCGGATCCGTGCACGACGGCCGAGGGGGCGGTTGCTACAACTGTGCATGTGAGGCCGGGACGGAAATCGAAAGACCCCCGGGCTATCCACTGAGCAGCGGCCCTCGGCGGGCCGACGACGGGGAAAACAGACATGTGGCAGTCGACGACGTCGCGCATCAGCGCGGGCGGTGAATCCGTTCATCCTGGAAAAAGTGCACGCCCCGGCCGGACCGGACGATGCCTGGCCGCGGGCCTGCTGTTGCTGCTGTCGGCGATGCTGCCATCGCTGGCCTGGGCTGCAGCCTACGCGACCGGCGGCAGCAGCCCGTACCGCAACACCGTGCTGTGGCTGACCTGGGGTGGCGGCACCGACCTGGGCACGCACGGGGTGACGCTGAACAACGGGGACACGTCGTCGATTTCCATGCCGATCGCCTCCGGCATCGACCTCAACGTCACCTGCAGCCTGGCCAACATCAGCGGTGGTGGCCTCCTGCAGAGCTATCGTCCAGGCAATTTCAGCGGTGACAGTCTGGATGACCTGTACAACGTCGGTGGTACCGGCGGCGCCAATCAGCTGATCGCGGGGATATCGCGCAGCAGCGGTACATCGTCTTTCGAGATCAACTGCGTCTCGACGCTGGGCGGCACGCCCTACCGCCTGCGCGGCGTGGTGATGGCCGATGCCGAGTCGATCAACAACAGCGGCGAGTTCGTCGAGGCCACCGCGCGCGGTACCTGGAACGTGGTCGAAGTGCGCAAGAACGTCGGTGCTGGCCCATACAACGTCACCAAGTCGATGATCGGTGCGAACAGCGTGGTCCGCTTTGGACCAGGCAACGACAACAACACCGCTGCGGTCACCTTCCTCAATTTCGACAATGCCGCGCATGCGCCGGGCAGCTTTGCGGTGAACATGGGCTTTTCGATGCGCGGCAGCGGCACCACCGCCATCGCCATCGGCCTGCTGGTGCCGTACGCCGACTTCGGCGACGCGCCGCAGAGCTATGGCGATGCCATGCACGTGGTGGACGATCTGCAGTTCCGGCCAGATGGCCTGCCGCTCAACGCCACGCCCACCAACATCAATACCGCCGGCTATACACCGGGTGGTCTGGCACCGCCGCTGACCGACTTCCTCGGCACCGTTGGGCCCGATACCGAACAGCGCAGCAGCTACAGCGTCGATGCGAAGGGCGACGACAACTTCCCCGCAGGCAACCCCAACGAAGAAAACGCCTGGCCGACGACGTACGCGCTGACGGTGATGCAGGCCGGGACCCCAATCAATCAGTCGGTGGCGTGTGTGGGCACCGGCAGCGTGGCCGGCTGGATCGACTTCAACCGCAACGGCACATTCGACACGGGCGAGCGCAGCAACATCGCCACATGCAGTGGCGGCGGCGCCAATCTGAGCTGGACCGTGCCCACGCAGGTAAGTGCGGGTACCAGTTACGTGCGCCTGCGCTATGCGACCAATGCGGCGCAGATCCAGCAACCGACCGGCGTGGCCGATGACGGTGAAGTGGAAGACCACCGGATCACCATCACCGCACCCGCGCTGAAGGTGGTGAAGGGCAACAATGCCACCGGCGGCATCTGGAACTACGGCCAGGCTGGCACCCAGTACACGCTGACGATCAGCAACACCACCAATGTGCCGACCGGCAATCCGCCGAACGTACCGGCAGGTGCGATCACCGTGCGTGACCAGCTGCCGGCCGGCATTGTGCCGAACTGGACCGGCACCCTGACCAGCGGCAGCTGGAGCTGTACTGCGAGCGGCCAGGCGGTGACCTGCACCAGCAGCCAGGTGTTGTCGGCAGCCGGCACCCCTGGTGACAGCAGCAGCTTCACCCTGCCTGTGATCGTGTCCGCATCGGCAAGCGGCCTGTTGCGCAACCACGCCAGCGTCGGTGGTGGCTACGATCCGTTCAACGGTGGCAATCCGCCCGCACCGGGCGAGGCCTGCACCGACGCCAACCACTGCACCCGCAGCGATGTGACCGTTCCGGTTACCCGGGTGAGCTATGCAAAGCGCTCCAACACCACCGGTCCGGTGGCGGTGGGGGCGACGGTGAGCTACACCGTCGATGTCACCATTGCCGACGGCAACAGCCGCGACGTGCTGACCCTGACCGATACCCTCGGCACCGGCCTGGACTTCGGCAGCGTGACCAATGCCGGCGCCTTTACCTGCAATGCAGCCAATCCGCTGGTGTGCACGCTGCCAGCGGGCACCGTGCCGGGCACCTACAGCCTGACCTATGCGGCCACCGTCAACGCGCAGGCCAGTGGCCAGGTGGTCAATGCGGTGGTGGGCACCGGTACCGATACTCCCACCTGCAGCAGCAACTGCACCACCACCACGCCGGTGGCGGCGCCGCGCATTTCGGTGTCCAAGGCCAGCGCTACGGCCGGCCCGGTCGCGGTGGGCGACAGCGTTGCCTACACAGTGAGCGTGGTCGTTGCCGATGCGCGCACCACCGCGGTGACCACGCTGACCGACACCCTGGGCACTGGCCTGGACTTCGGCAGCATGACCAATGCCGGCGGCTTTACCTGCGTGCCCGGCAATCCGCTGGTGTGCACGCTGCCAGCCGGCACCGTGCCGGGAACCTACGCGTTCTCGTATACCGGCATCGTCAATGCGCAGGCTGTTGGCCAGGTGCGCAATGCTGTTGTACCGAGCGGTCCTGACAATCCGACGTGTGTCGGCGCCTGTGATACCACCACGCCACTGGCCAGCCCGCAGGTGACCTACGCCAAGCAGGCCTCCACCGGTGGACCGGTGCGGGTGGGCGACAGCATCGGCTATACGCTCAGCGTGACCGTTGCACGTTCGCGCACCACCGATGTGGTCACCCTCACCGATACGCTGGGCAGCGGCCTCGATTTCAGCAGCGTGACCAGCGCGGGCATCTTTACCTGCAATGCGGCCAACCCGCTGGTGTGCACGCTGCCCGCCGGCACGGTTCCGGGTACCTACAGCCTGAGTTACACCGCCACGGTCAACGCGCAGGCCAGCGGCACGGTACGCAATGCCGTGCTCGGCACCGGCCCCGACACGCCTTCGTGCACGACCAACTGCGATACCACCACACCGGTGGCGACGCCGGGCGTGAGCTATGCCAAGTCGGTGAACAGTGCCGGCCCCGTGTCGGTGGGTGACAGCCTGGCCTACACCTTGACCACGGTGGTAACCAACTCGCGCACCACCGACGTGGTGACGCTGACCGACACGCTGGGCATCGGCCTGGATTTCGGCAGCGTGACCAGTGCCGGCGCCTACACCTGCAATGCGGCCAACCCGTTGGTGTGCACATTGCCGGCCGGTACCGCACCGGGCAGCTACAGCCTGTCGTACACCGCCGTGGTCAACGCCCAGGCCACCGGCCAGGTGACCAATGCGGTGCTCGGCAGCGGCGGTGACAACCCGAGCTGCACCGTCAACTGCGATACCACTACGCCGGTGGCAGGCAGCCAGATCGATTACCGCAAGACCTCGGCCGCCGCCGGCCCGGTCAAGGTGGGTGACAGCATCGCCTACACCCTGACCACCGTGGTCAGCCGCTCGCGCACCACCACTGTGTTCAGCCTGACCGACAACATGGGGCAGGGCCTGGACTTCGGATCAGTCACCGCCAGCACCGGCTTCACCTGCAATGCGGCCAATCCGCTGGTGTGTACGTTGCCGGCCGCCACCGCACCGGGCACCTACACGGTCAACTACACCGCAACGGTGAATGCACAGGCCAAGGGCAGCGTCAGCAATGCCGTGCTTGGCAGCGGCACCGGTACCAATACCTGCACCACCGACTGCACCACCACCACGCCGGTGCTGGCGGCGACGGTCACCTACCGCAAGTCCTCCAGCACGGCATCGCCGGTCAACATGGGGGATGCAGTGGACTACAGCGTTGAGGTGGTGGTCGCCAACTCGCAGACCAGCGATGTGCTCACCCTCACCGATACCCTGGGTGCGGGCCTGGACCTGCAGTCGGTGACCCAGCCGGGTTCCTTTACCTGCAATGCCAGCAATCCGCTGGTATGCACGCTGCCTGCGGGAACCGCACCCGGCACCTACACGCTGGGCTACCGCGCGCTGGTCAATGCGCAGGCCAGTGGCAGCGTCCGCAACGCGGTGCTGGGCAGTGGTGGCGATACCCCGACCTGCATCGGCACCTGCAGTACCGAGCACGTGCTGGCCGAGCCGCGCGTGGTGCTGGAAAAGCTGTCCGGTCCCGCCAGTGGCAGTGAAGTGCGCCCGGGTGACCGGCTGCGCTATACCCTGCGGGCCACCGTCGAGCGTGCTTCGCTGCGGCAGCCGTTGCAACTGGTGGATACGCCCGACGCAGGCCTGAGCGTGGATACGCTGCCGGCCGGCTGCGCGCAGCAGGGGACCGACATCGTCTGCACGCTGCCGACCGGTACCCCGCTGGGACAGCATGAATTCGTCTACCAGGCCATCGTCAACCAGGAGGCACGCACCGAGGTGCTGAACCGACTGCGTGGCCAGTACCCGGATGGTTCGCCGCCGCCGGAGTGCACCACCTGCGAAACGCGGCACAAGGTGATTTCGGACTTCGCGCTGCGCATCACCAAGTCCGCCAACCCGCGCTTGGTGAAAGTCGGCGACCTGGTGCGCTACCAGTTGGTGGTCGAGAACGTCGGCAGCAGCCATTGGCGCGGCGGCGTGGTGGTCGATACACCGCCGCCGGGCTTCAGCTACGTGGATGGCTCGATGCGCGTGGCCGACGACGACGGCGCGTTCTCGCTGGGCGGCAGCCAGACCCCGCTGCGCATCGGCGCGGTCGACATTGCCGTGGGCCGCAGTGCCACCATCACCTACCTGCTGCGTGTCGGTGCGGGCGTGCGTGCCGGCAACCACATCAACCAGGCCGTGGCCACTGCCGATGACGGCACTCCGCTGTCGAACGTGGCGACCGCTGAAGTGCGCATGGACGCCGATCCGCTGCTGGAAGACAGCCTGGTGTTCGGCAGCGTGTTCGATGATCGTGATGGCGACGGCTGGCAGGACAGCGCGGAACTGACCGGTGTACGCGTGCAGGGCGGATTCGCGCCCGACGCTTACGTGCCGGGTTCGACAACGCTGGATCGTGGCGATGGCCCGCAGCCGTTGGCCGATGCCAGCGCGCCGCTGCTGCATGGCGTGCAGGTGGGCGTGGTGCATGGGCTTGCGTCTACCTCGGACACGGTCGAGAGCCACCAGGTGGTGATCCGCCAGCGTCTGCGCGAGCTGTCCTTCACCGATGATTTCGTGCTGGAAAGCGCACAGGGTCATCGCCTGCAGCTGGATGCGAAGGGTGTCACAACCGTGCAGCGCAGTGGCGAGGCGGCCAAGGGCCTGACCGCGGCCGAGCCGGTCGTGCATCGCGAGATCGCGCGGGTGGCCGAGGGCTATGAGGTTGCCTACGTGATCGGCAACCACGGCATCCAGGAGCAGGGCATTCCCGGCGTGCGCCTGGCCACGGTGGAGGGCCTGCTGATCGAGACCGATCCGTTCGGTCGTTACCACCTGGCCGATGTGCACGGTGGCGATGCGCGGTTGGGCCGCAACTTCATCGTCAAGCTGGATCCGGCAACGGTACCGGGTGGTTCCGAGCTGACCACCGAGAATCCGTTGCTGCGTCGGGTCACCCAGGGCGTGCCGACCCGCTTCAGCTTCGGCGTGCGCCTGCCGCCGTCGCCGCAGGCGGCTGCCGAGCGCGCCGAGCTGGCCTTGGGCGAGGTGTTGTTCGCCCCGGGCAGCAGCGAACTGCGCGCCAGCTATCGCCCGGTGTTGGCGAAGATGGCCGAGGTGGTCGATCGCTACCAGGGCGGCGACGTGGTGATTGCTGCCAACGGCGAAAGCCAGGCATTGGCCTTCGCCCGTGCGGTAGCCGTGCGTGATGCGCTGCAGGCCGAGGTGGCCGAAGGGTCGCGTGCTGGCCTGAGCGTGCAGCTGCGTACCGATGTGCGCGATCCGCACTCGCTGGTCGCTGGTGTCGATGCCGGTGGTGCGTTGCTGGGCAACGTGCTGTTCGACACCGACAAGGCGGTGATCCGCGAGGAGTTCAAGCCGCTGCTGGCTGCGATCGCCGCGCGCCTGGAGAACATGGGGGGCGGTCAGGTCAGCCTGGTCGGCCATACCGATGTGCGTGGCAGCCACGTCTACAACCAGGCGTTGGGCCTGCGCCGCGCCAACGCCGTGTTCGAAGCGCTGCGCGTCCAGCTCAGCCCCGCCGTGCAGCAACGTCTGCGTGTGCGCAACGAGGAGACCGCCGCCACCCGCGCGGCGGCCCGCCAACAGGAGGCCCGCCGATGAGCGCCCATCACTCTGTTGCCCGGCGTTCTGCCCGCCTGCACCGCGCTGTGTTGTACCAGGCGCTGCTGTTGGGCCTGGCAGCAACCGCGCAGGCGGCGCCACCGCCGGCCAACGCCGCGTCCAGCGACGCCGCGCCCATCCACTGCGAGAGCAACCAGTGCAGCGCCGACGGCGACCTGCTGTTCACCCTGCGCTCGCGCAGCTTCGATGAGCCGGTGACCGAAGGTACGTCGACGCGTTCGTCGTCTCAGGTACTGCAGCCGGACCGCCGCGTAAGCATCGCGCTGGATGAGCCGGGCAAGGCGGCCGTGCGTGGTGAGTTCATGATCCGCTTGCCGGAGGGCGGCGCGATCTGGGCCACCGAAGACCCCGCCATGGGCCAGCCCGAGCTGTCGATCTCGGCGCCGGGGATGGTGGCCTTCGACCAGGGCCGCATCGTGCGGCCGGTCGAATTCTTCGTGCGTGGCAACTACACCGCGTTCATCAAACGCCTGGAAGTGAGCATCTACCGCGGCAGCGACAGCGACCGGGTCGCGCCCCTGGCGACCTTTGAACTGCCGGTGGCTGCGGTCGGGCAGGGCAGTTGGGACGGTACGCTGCCGGCGTCCACGCCGCTGCGTCGTGGCGACCGCCTGGTCTATGTGCTGCGCGCGTACGATGCCGAAGGCAATGTCGATGAGACCTCGGCGCAGTCCATGCAGCTGGTGACGCTGGCCGAAGTGGAGCGTGGCAACCAGCAGCTGCGTGACGCCCTGGAAGATCGCCGCGGTACGGCCGTCGATGCCAATCAGGCCGCCTCGTTGTCGCTGCTGGAGCAGGTGTTCGACAGCAACGGCCTGCGTCAGCAGAACATTCCGGTGTACGGCTCGCGCGTGCGCCTGCGGGGTCGTGACCTGCCGCTTGGCGCGGCACTGAAGATCAACGGCGAAAGCTATCCGCTGGACCAGGACCGCAAATTCGCCGCCGAATACCTGATGCCTATCGGTCATCACGCGTTCGATGTGCGGGTCGAGCGCCCCGATGCACCAGCGATCGCGCGCACGCTGGAGGTGGATGTCAGCGGCCGCTATCTGTTCGGTGTCGGCCTGGCCGATGTCACGGTGTACCAGAACAAGGCCAGTGGTGCGGGGCGCGATGTCGCCCGTGGCGAGCGCGATGATGATGTGCTCAGTGATGGGCGGCTGGCGTTCTACCTGAAGGCCAAGACGCGCGGCCGCTATCTGCTGACTGCACAGGCCGATACACAGAACCGGCCGTTGGACGAACTGTTCACCGGCTTCACCACCGCCGATCCGCAGGACCTGTTCCGCAGCCTGGACCCGGACCTGTATTACCCCACCTATGGCGACGATTCGCTGACCCAGCGTGACGTCGACAGCATGGGCCGCTTCTACCTGCGCATGGACTGGGACAAGAACCAGGCACTGTGGGGCAACTACAACACCGGCCTGAGCGGCACCGAATACGCCCAGTACGTGCGTTCGCTGTACGGTGCTGCGCTGTTGTGGCGTTCGCGCGGCGCCAATGCATGGGGCGATGCGCAGACCGAACTGCGCCTGTTCGGCTCGCAGGCCGAGACCGCGCCGGGCCACAGCGAGTTCATCGGCACCGGCGGCAGCCTGTACTACCTGCGCCACGCCAGCATCCTGCGCGGCTCGGACCAGGTGGTACTGGAAATCCGTGACCGCACCACCGGCCGTGTCGAGCAGCGGGTGTCGCTGGTGCGCGGTGCCGACTACGAGATCGACGCACTGCAGGGACGCATCCTGCTGACCCGGCCACTGGCCCAGGTCAGCCGCGAGAACCTGCGCCGGATCAGCCGCGACGTGCCGCTGGACGGCTACGAGCAGCGCCTGATCGTCGACTACGAATGGGTACCGACCGGCTTCGACAATGACGACATCACCGCCGGCGTGCGTGGCAAGCACTGGTTCGGCGATCACGTGGCGGTGGGGGCTACCTATGTGGACGAACAGCGCGCCGGCCAGGACTATTCGCTGCGCGGTGCGGACCTGACCCTGCAGGCCGGGCGTGGCACCTACCTGAAGGTCGAACACAGCCGCAGCGAGGCGACCAGTGCGCCGGTGTTCTTCTCCGACAACGGTGGCCTGAGCTTCACCCGCCTCAACCCCGAGGGGCAGCGCGAAGGCGAGGCGACGGCGGTGGAGGCACGGGTGAACCTGCGCGAGCTGGGCTGGACCCAGCGCGACTGGAGTGCCGGTGCCTGGTGGCGGCAGGTCGAGGGAGGCTATTCGGTGGGCCGCTTCGATACCGGCCAGCGCGTGCGTGAGCAGGGCGCCGAGCTGCTGGGCTACGTGACCGACGATTTCAGCCTGTATGCGCGATACAGCGAAGCGCGGCGCGGCAATGAATCGTTGATCCAGGCCCAGGCCACCGTCGAGTGGCGGATCGGCGACAACGACCGCGTGTCGGCCGAGCTGCGCCGGGTGCAGGAAGACCGCGGCATCGGCAGCAATGCCGGTGTGCTGGCGGCAGCGCGCTACACCCATCGCATCGGTACCGCGCTGGACCTCTATGGTGGCGGCCAGCTGACCGTCGATGACGATCATGGCCGCTACGCGGACAATGATGCGGTGGTCGCCGGTGGCACCTACACCTTCGCCAACCTGTCCACGATCGGTGCCGAGGTCAGTGATGGTGATCGTGGCAGCGCCGCGCAGGTCAATGCCGAGTACAAGTTGACCCCACAGCACAGTTTCTATGGTGCGTTCACCCAGTCCACCGACCGCAGCGAGTACGACCCGCTGTTCAGCCCGAACGCGCAGGATGGCTGGACGCTGGGCCAGCGCTGGCGCCTGTCTGACCAGGTCAACGTGTTCAATGAGAGCCAGTTCCTGAAATCCGGCGAGGAATCGGGCCTGGCCAACACCTTCGGCATGGATTTCTATCCGGCGGTGGGCTGGAACGCGGGCTTCACCCTCAGCGATGGCAAGCTGGATGCGAGCAGTGGCCAGGTCGACCGCAAGGCCATCAGCCTGTCCGGTGGCCGTACGTCGCCGGGTACCGAGTGGCAGAGCAAGGTGGAGTGGCGTCGTGACACCGGTGCGGAGCGGCGCACGCAATGGGTCAGCACCAATCGCCTCAGCCATCGTCTCAATGACAGCTGGCGGATTGCCGCGCGGTTCAACTACGCCGACACCGACGATGCGATCAACCCGGTGGCCGGTGCACGCTTCATCGAAGGCAATCTCGGCTTCGCCTACCGCCCCTGGGACAATGACCGCTGGGCGTTGTTCGGCCGTTACAGCTATCTGTACGACCTGTCGACGATGGGCCAGGTCAACGGCGTGGACTACGACCAGCGGACCCAGGTGCTGTCGCTGGAGGGCGTGTACCGCATCGACCAGCGCTGGGAAGTAGCGGCCAAGCTGGCCCGCCGCGAAGGCGAGGTGCGCTATGGTCGCGGCACCGGCCCGTGGTTCGATTCAGCGACGAACTTCGGTGCCGCGCAGCTGCGCTATGACCTGTACTACCAATGGCATGGCCTGCTGGAGTACCGCCTGCTGGACGTACGCGATGGCGGTCGCCGGCAGGGTTGGCTGGCCGGTGTGGACCGCGATGTCGGCCGCAACTTCCGGGTCGGCGTGGGCTACAACTTCACCGACTTCAGTGACGACCTGACCAAGTTCGACTACACGCACCGCGGCTGGTACCTCAACCTGGTGGGTCGCTATTGATGACAGGGCAACGCCAGACCATGCCTGCCAAGCCCTCGGCGGACACTACGGGTGGTGCCAGGCCATGCCTGGCAAAACAGCAACGTCGCTACCCAGTAGTGCCAGGCCATGCCTGGCAAAACAGCGGTCCCTCACTCCTGCTTGAGCAGCTCCACCAGCTGCCGCAACCGGTAAGGCTTGGGCAGGAATTCCACCTGCTCGGGCAGCGGCGGCAACTGCGAGCGCGCATAGCCGGAAGACAGAATCATCCGCGCCTGCGGCTGGTCCCGCGCCACATGCTCGCTCAGCTCGATGCCCGACATGCCGTTGGGCATGCTGATGTCACTGAACACCACATCGAAACGCGCGCCACCCTGCAGCAGGGCGACTGCTTCCTGCGCATCCGCCGTGGTCGCCACGTCGATGCCGAAGTCGCGCAGGGCCAGGCCGATCATCTCGCGCAGATCGGTCTGGTCCTCCACCATCAATACGCGGATTGGATCATCGGTCATGTGCGGGGTCCTCGGTTGCAGGGAGCAGCAGGCTGACCGTGGTGCCGACACCGGGCGTGGTGGACACATCAACGAAGCCGCCACTCTGGGTGGTGAATCCGAACACCTGGCTCAGGCCCAGACCGCTGCCCTTGCCGATGTCCTTGGTGGTGAAGAAAGGCTCGGTCGCACGCTCGGCGATGTCCGGGGCCATGCCATGGCCCTCATCGCAGACGCTCAACGTCACATAGGTCCGTTGCCGGGATGTGTCGGCGTCGGGGTCCATGCGGTGTTCCAGCGCGGTGGCGATCAGCACCCGGCCGTCGCCAACCGTGGCGTCCGCAGCGTTGCCGACCAGGTTGGTGAGCGCTGTCTGCAGCTGCACGGTGTCGCTGAGTATCGCAGGCAGGCCGGCAGCCAGCGCGGTTTCCAGGGTGACGCCAGCAGGGCAGGTGGCCTGCAGGGCGGGCAACCAGTCGCGGATCCGCGCATTGATGTCCAGCGTTTCACGGATCAGGGTCTGCCCGGTGCTGAAGGCCAGCAGCTGCCGGGTCAGCAGCGCACCACGATCGCTGGCCGCCTGCGCGGTGGTCAACAGGGCGTTGGCGCGTTCATCATCCCCCATGCGTGCGGACAGCAGGTCCAGCGCATTGACGATGGTGGTCAGCAGGTTGTTGAACTCATGGGCCAGGCCGCGGCTGAGCTGCCCGACCGTCTCGAACTGCTGGGTCTGGCGCAGCGCCCGCTGCGCGTCGCGCAGGAGCCGTTGCGCCTGCCACTGTTCAGTGATGTCGCGGGTGATCTTGACGAAGCCCACCAGTTCACCGTTCTCGAGCACCGATTCGATGACCACGCTGGCACGGAACGGAGAACCGTCACGGCGCACCCGCCAACCTTCGGCGGCATGGTGCCCGCTTTCCGCCGCCAGTCGCAGCAGGTGCTGCGGCTCGCCGGCATCGCGATCGGCCGGCAGGTAGAAGCGTCCGAAATGGGTACCGATGACTTCTTCCGAGCGATAGCCCTTGATGCGCTCCGCGCCGGGGTTCCAGCTGCAGACGATGCCATCAGGGTCGAGCAGGTACAGCGCATGGTCGCGCACGCTGTCGATCAGCAATCGCAGCTGTCGGGAAGGGTCCGTCAGCACGGACGGCGTCGAAGCGGCAGCGACCACGATGAAATGCGTATTACCTGTGTGAGGCACGAGAACGTAGGCAGTGCAGTGTGAAGAAGATGTGCACGCAACGCCCGTGCCATAGGTCGTATGCGGCTGAATGCGACACGGAGTAACATCAGCCCCCTTTTCCAATGTGGAACCGACCTGCATGCGTCCTGGTGCGACTACGCGTGACCGCTGGATCTGGATGACCTCGGCGGTGCTGGTGACGGCGACGGCCGCGCTGGAACTGGTGGTGCCGCTGGGCTATGCCGTATGGCTGGCTTATTTCATGGCCATCGGCGTCACTGTGTTCCAGCGCAGCGCCCGGGTGCCGTTCGTGGTGGCCGTCAGCGCCTGCGTGCTGCTGGCGGTGGGCTACAACGTGGCGCCGGCCAGTACCAATTCGTCCTTCTCGTTCGTCAACCGGACCATCGGCGGCGCCGCTTTCCTGATGATCGCGCTGATCGCATCGCGTGCGATCCAGGCGCGGCGCGAAGCCATGCGCGCGCTGTGGCTGCAGGAAGCTGAGAACGCAGTGGCGCTTGGTCTGCGCGGCGAGCTGGCACCGGAACAGATCGCCGAGGCGGCGGTGACGGCACTGGCAACCCACATGCGTGCGGACGTTGGAGCGCTCTATCGACTGGATGGAGGCCGCCTGCAGCTGACCGGTGGACTGGCGTTGCCGACCGGCATCCCGGCGACGCTGGGCCTGCAGGAAGGGGTGGCAGGGCAGGTGGCCCGCGACCAGCTGGCGCGGCACCTGCAGGGGGGCGACGCGACCACGCTGGAGCTGCAGACGAGCCTGGGACGTGTGCCTGTGCGCGAGCGCATCCTCGCCCCGATCAGCAGTGACGGTGCCGTGGTCGGTGTGATCGAGCTCGGTCGCTCGGTTGTGGGTGAGCAGCGCGCGCTGGATGACGAACTGTTGGAGCGCTGCGCCGAAACGATCGGCATGGCACTGCGTACCTCGATGCTGCGCGGGCAGCTGATGGTGCTGCTGGAGGAGTCGCAGCGCCAGGGCGAAGAGCTGCAGGCACAGCAGGAAGAGCTGCGCGTGGCCAACGAAGAGCTGGAAGAGCAGAGCCGCAGCCTGATGCAGTCGCAGAGCCATCTGGAACAGCAGCAGGCCGAGCTGGAGCAGAGCAATGTGCAGCTGGAAGAGCGCACCCACGAGCTGGAGTCGCAGAAGCAGGCGCTGCTGGTCGCGCAGGGCCAGCTGGTGCGCAACAGCAACGAACTGGCCGCCACCTCACGCTACAAGTCCGAGTTCCTGGCCAACATGTCGCACGAACTGCGCACGCCGCTGAACAGTTCGCTGATCCTGGCCAAGCTGCTGGCCGACAACAAGGACGGCGCGCTCAGCGACGAGCAGGTGAAGTACGCCCGCGCCATCCTCTCCTCCAACAACGACCTGCTGGCGCTGATCAACGACATCCTCGATCTGTCGCGCATCGAAGCGGGGCACGTCGAACTGGCCGATGAAGTGGTGGTGGTCGACAGCGTGCTGCAGCGGCTGCGTGAGACCTTCGAGCCGATGGCGCGGCAGAAGGGTCTGACGCTGCAGATCGAGGCCGATGGCCTGGCCCCCAGCCAACTGGTGGCCGACAACCAGCGCCTGCAGCAGATCCTGAAGAATCTTCTGGCCAATGCGGTCAAGTTCACCGAGCACGGCAAGGTCAGCCTGCACGTTCGCAGCGGCGGCAATGGCCGGATCCGATTCGAGGTCTCCGACAGCGGCATCGGCATCGCACGCGATCAGTTGCAGCTGATCTTCGAAGCGTTCCGCCAGGCCGATGGCAGCACCCGCCGCCGTTACGGTGGCACCGGCCTGGGTCTGTCGATCTCGCGTGACCTCGCGGTACGCATGGGCGGCGATATCCAAGTGGACAGCGAGCCGGGCCGCGGCAGCTGCTTCATTCTCGAACTGCCTCTGCAGGGCGCGCCGATGGCCGAGGCCGCCGCAGACGCCGCAGTGGCCGTGCCCGTTCCCATGCAGCGGGCTCCCGCCGCGACGGTGGCACCTGCACCATTGGCCCAGCGCTCCAGCGCCACTCCGGTCGCCGCGGTGGCCGATGACCGTGGCCGGCGCCACCACGCAGGGCGGTTGATCCTGGCCGTGGAAGATGATGCGGTCTTCGCCGAAGCGCTGGTGACGCTGGCGCATGAGCTTGATTTCGACTGCGTGGTAGCCACCACCGCCGAAGAGGCGTTGGCGCTGGCGGCGGACCTGCGCCCGAACGGCATCCTGCTGGACATCGGCCTGCCCGACGTCTCCGGCCTGACCGTGCTCGAACGGCTCAAGCGCAATCCCGATACCCGGCACATTCCGGTGCACGTGGTCTCCGGCATGGACCGCAGCCAGGTGGCGCGCGAGCTGGGTGCGATCGGTTTCGCGATCAAGCCGACCACGCGCGAGCGGTTGGTGGCTGCCATCGAACAGCTTGAACAGACCAGCCAGCGCGACGTACGGCGCCTGCTGATCGTGGAGGATGACAACGACCTGCGCCGCAACCTGGAACTGCTGCTGGGCCGCGATCAGCTGCAGATCGCCGCTGTCGGCACGCTTGCCGCAGCGGTGGAACAGCTGAGCACGGTCACCTTCGACTGCATGGTGATGGACCTGTCGCTGCCCGACGGCAGTGGCTACGACCTGCTTGAGCACATGGCGGGCAACGATGACGTCGGCTTCCCGCCGGTCATCGTCTACACCGGCCGTGCCCTCAGCCGCGAGGAAGAGCAGCGCCTGCGCCGCTACTCCAAGAGCATCATCATCAAGGGCGCGCGTTCGCCCGAGCGCCTGCTCGACGAGGTGACGCTGTTCCTGCACAGCGTGGAGGCCAACCTGCCCAGCGACCAGCAGCGCCTGCTGCGCGAAGCGCGCCGCCGCGACACCGTGCTCGATGGACGCACCGTGCTGCTGGCCGAGGACGATGTGCGCAACATCTTCGCGCTGTCCAGCGTGCTGGAGCCGCTGGGGGTGACGCTGGAGATCGCCCGCAACGGCCAGGAGGCCGTTGATCGGCTGGCCCAGCGTGAGGTGGACCTGGTGCTGATGGACATCATGATGCCGGAGAAGGATGGCCTGCAGGCGATGCGCGAGATCCGCGCGCAGCGCCACCTGCAGGACCTGCCGATCATCGCGCTGACCGCCAAGGCCATGCCCGACGACCGTGAGCGCTGCCTGCAGGCCGGTGCCAACGACTACATCGCCAAGCCCATCGACGTGGACAAGCTGGTGTCGCTGTGCCGGGTCTGGTGCTCGCGGCAATGAACGAGCAGGCGCTGTTCGACCTGGAGCTGAAGGTGCTGCTGGAGGCGCTGTATCAGCGCTACCACTACGACTTCCGCAGCTATGCGGTGTCCTCGCTGCGCCGTCGCGTCAGCCAGGCCATGCAGCGCTACGAGTGCGAGCGCCTGTCGGATCTGCAGCATCGGCTGCTGCACGAACCGGAGCTGTTCGCCCAGGCCATGCAGTTCTTCACCGTGCAGGTCTCGGAGATGTTCCGTGACCCGGAGTATTTCCGGCAGATGCGCGAACAGGTGGTGCCGGTGCTGCGCACCTACCCCTCGGTGAAGCTGTGGGTGGCCGGCTGCAGTACCGGCGAGGAAGTGTGGTCGCTGGCGATCCTGCTGCATGAGGAAGGACTGCTTGAGCGCAGCATCGTCTACGCCACCGATATCAACCCCGCGGCACTGGCCACGGCCGAGGCCGGTGCCTACGGCATTGACCGCTTGGCGCAGTTCAGCCGGAACTACCTTGCCGCTGGCGGCACCGGTTCACTGTCGGACTATTACACCACCGCCTACGACGGTGCGGTCTTCGACCGCCAGTTGCGCCGCAATGTGGTGTTCGCCGATCACAGCCTGGCCACCGACACGGTGTTTTCAGAAGTGCACCTGGTGTCCTGCCGCAATGTGCTGATCTATTTCAACCGCGACCTGCAGGATCGGGCGGTGGGATTGTTCCGCGAAGCCCTGGTGCATCGCGGCTTCCTCGGCCTGGGCAGCAAGGAGTCGCTGCAGTTCGGTCGCCATCACGATGCGTTCGAAGCCTGTTCGCGGGAGCACCGTCTGTACCGGAAGGTGGCCTGATGGTGGCGATGTCCCGCCCTGAAATGGTGGTGATCGGCGCATCGGCGGGTGGCGTGGCCGCCCTGCAGATCGTGCTTGGCGCGTTGCCGGCCACCCTGCCGGTGCCGGTACTGGTGGTGCTGCACCTGCCGCGCGACCGTTCCAGCCGCATCGCCGATGTGCTGGCACCGTACTGCGCGCTGACCGTGCGCGAAGCGGAGGACAAGCAGCCGCTGCAGGCGGGAACGGTGACGTTCGCGCCGCCGGACTACCACCTGTTGGTGGAGGACACGCAGGCCATCGCACTGTCGATGGACGATCCGGTGCTGTTCTCGCGGCCGGCCATCGATCCGCTGTTCGAATCCGCCGCAGCCGTGTTCGGCACGCGTGTGCTGGCGATCCTGCTGACCGGTGCCAGCAGCGATGGCAGTGATGGCGTGGCCGCGGTGCGCACCGCTGGTGGCCAGGCCTGGCTGCAATGCCCCGAGGAGGCCGAGGCATCGATGATGCCGGCCTCCGCCCTGCAGCATGCCGGCGCCGACGCCGTGCTGCCCCTTGAACTGATGTGTCGCCGCCTGAAGGAGTTGTTTGCATGAACCTGCTGCCGCCGGACCCTGCCCAGTCGCAGGCCCCGGTCAACCTGCTGATCGTCGACGACGTACCGCAGAACCTGGTGGCGATGGAGGCGCTGCTGCGCCGCGAGGGCGTCAACCTGCTGCTGGCCGATTCCGGCGCGCAGGCGCTGGAACTGCTGCTGGAGCATGAGGTGGCGCTGGCGCTGCTGGACGTGCACATGCCGGAGATCGATGGTTTCATGCTGGCCGAGCTGATGCGCGGCTCGCAGCGCAGCCGCGACGTGCCGATCATCTTCCTGACCGCCTCGCCGGACGATCCGCACAGGGTCTTCAAGGGCTACGAGACCGGCGCGGTGGATTTCCTGCACAAGCCGGTGGCGCCGCAGGTGATCCTCAGCAAGGTCAATGTGTTCATCGAGCTCTACCAGCAGCGACAGCTGCTGAAGGCGCGCAACGAGGCGCTGGAGCGCGCGTTGAAGCTCAACGAGACCATGGCCGCGGTGCTGACCCACGACCTGCGCACGCCGTTGTCGGCCATCCTGCTATGTGCCGACAAGCTGTCGCTGGAGCTGCCGGCCGACAATGCCGGCGCGCAACAGACGCTGAGCTATCTGGAAGCCAGCACGCTGCGGATGGCGCGCATGGTCGAGCAGTTGCTGGACTTCTCGCGGATCCGCAGTGGTGGCCTGCGCCTGCAGAGCGGTGCCTGCGACCTGGCCGAGGTGACGCGTGCGGTGTTGGTGGAGGCCGGTGCCGGTCATCGAACCGATCGGATCGCACTGGATGTGCGCGGTGATTCGACCCTGCAGGGCGACATGGATCGTTTGGGGCAGATCATCGCCAACCTGGTCGGCAACGCACTCACCCATGGCGCTGATGCAGCGGTGCAGGTGCAGGTCGATGGCAGCGATGCGCGTGTTGTCGCGCTGCGCGTAAGCAACGCCGGCCATGTCGATGAAGCGTTGCTGCCGCGTCTGTTCGAACCGTTCAAGGCAAGCTTCCACCAAAGCAACGGCTTGGGGCTGGGCCTGTACATCGTTGACCAGTTCGTGCGTGCCCATGGCGGGCAGTTGAGCGCGCGCAACGACGCAGGACAGGTGGTGTTCGAGGCACTGCTGCCGCGCCGCGCCGATGGACGCAGCCCGGCCGTTTCCTGAATTCTTCAGCTGACGCGTGAGCGTACTGAGACGGACGCGTCCGCAACTGCTACCGTGGCACCACTCTTGCAAAGGAAGCTCCATGCCACTGCGTGCCATCGCCTACATCAGCCAGTCCAAGCCGGATCTTTCCGCCGAACGTCTGCAGATGCTGGTCGAGGACGCCGCGCGCTTCAACAAGCTGGCAGGGGTGACCGGCGTGCTGCTGAATGACGGCGAGCGCTTCCTGCAGTACATCGAAGGGCCACCCGATGGCATCGATTCGGTGTATGAGCGCATCCTGCAGGCTGGCAGTCATGTCGACATCGTCGAGCTCGCGCGCGGCCGGGTCGGCCAGCGTCAGTTTCCGTACTGGGCGATGCGCGTGTTGCCGGTGGACGCTGCGCTGCTGCGCCAGCTTTCCGCAGGGGACTGGGCGGGGTTCGCCCGTACGGTGAACGGTGACAGTGCACTGTTCACCGCGGTGGATCTGTTGACCGAGGTCGTGCGGCCGGCGCTCAGCGCAGGCTGATCGCTAGCGCTGCGGTGCGCAGTACGCCGCGTGCAATGCCTGAAGTACCCCCAGCGCCGGACCGTCCAGCAGCCGATAGTGCAGTGTCTGTGCCTGTCGTCGCGTTGCCACCACATCCAGATGGCGCAGCACGGCCAGATGCTGTGACAGCGCCGATGCGCTCAGGCCGGTCACCGCCTGCAGTTCCGGCACGGGTGCTTCGCTTTCCACCAGACGACACAACACACGCAGTCGCGCCGGGTGGGCCAGTGATTTCAGCAGGGCGGCCGCCTGTGCGGCATGCGCGGCCATCGCGGCGCTGTCGGTGGTGATGCTGGGCACGACTTGACCCGATAGTTCAGGAAAGTCTAATTTAGGGAAATCTAAATTAAAGGGCAAGCCGATGCGCGAGATACAGCGGGGCAGGGCGTGAACCTGCCATGGGCGGCAATTGCAGGCGGCGGCCTGATCGGTACGTCGGCAGTGGTGCTGCTGGCCACGCTCGGTCGGGTGGCCGGCATCAGCGGCATCACTGCAGGCGCCGTGGCCGCACCGCGAGGTGATCGTGGCTGGCGCTGGGCCTTCCTGCTCGGATTGATGGTGGCTGCGGCGGCGGTGCTGAGCTGGCAGGCGGGCGCTGGACAACCGGCGCGCGCGTTGTTGCGTGACGCACTGCCGGCCTGGCAATTGATCGCTGCCGGTGTACTGGTGGGCGTCGGTACGCGGCTGGGCAATGGCTGCACCAGCGGCCACGGTGTCTGTGGCCTCGCCCGTGGTTCACGACGATCGCTGGTGGCGGTGTTGGTGTTCATGGCCTGCGCGATGCTCACCACGTTCCTGGTGCGCCACGGCGGGGGTCTTGCATGAGCCGCAGCTTGTGGGCCGCATGTGCTGCCGGTGGCCTGTTCGGCGCCGGCCTCGCGCTGGCCGGCATGACCGACCCGCGTCGCGTGCTCGGTTTCCTCGATGTGGCCGGCGACTTCGATCCCACGCTGGCCTGGGTACTGGCGTCGGCACTGCTGGTCAGTGCACTGGGTCAGTTCTGGCTGCGGCGGTGGCACCGCCCATGCTGCGCCGAGCGCTTCCAGCTGCCGGCAGCGCAGGCGGTCGATAAGCGGTTGCTGCTGGGCGCGGCAGTGTTCGGCATCGGCTGGGGCTGGGTCGGGTATTGCCCGGGGCCCGCGCTGGCCGCGTTGGCGGTGAGGGCGCGCGAAGCGTTGTGGTTCGTGCCGGCGATGGCGGGTGGTTTCTGGCTGCATGACCGCTGGCTGCGCTGAGGTTTCACGTTTGCCTCACCGGTGCAGGGTTCAGATCACTTTTCCCGGGGAAAGGAGCATGGCATGGCACGGATGAAGTGGAACGGCAGCGCGTTGTTGGCGGCGGCACTGGCGACAGCGGCGATGCCGGCGATGGCCTGCACGCGCGCGGTGTATCTGGGCGACAACGGCGATGTCATCACCGCCCGCTCGATGGACTGGAAAGTGGATGTCGCCACCAATCTTTACGTGTTGCCGCGTGGCATCGCGCGCACTGGCAAGGCCGGGCCGGGCTCGATCGCATGGACTGCGCGCTACGGCAGCGTGGTGGCCACCGGCTACGACATCTCCACCACCGATGGCATGAACGAGAAGGGCCTGGTCGCCAACCTGCTGTGGCTGGTCGAGTCGGAATACCCGGCTCAGCGCAGCGGCAAGCCCGGCCTGTCGATCTCGTTGTGGGCGCAGTACGTGCTGGACAATTTCGCCACGGTGGAAGAAGCCGTGACCGCCCTGCAGCGCGAGCCGTATTCGATCGTCACCGACAAGGTGCCTGGCGAAGACCGCCAGGCGACGCTGCATCTGTCGCTGTCCGATGCCAGTGGTGACAGCGCGATCGTCGAGTACATCGGCGGACGCCAGGTGATCCACCACGATCGCCGCTACCAGGTGATGACCAATTCGCCGATCTTCGACCAGCAACTGGCGTTGAACAGCTACTGGCAGCAGATCGGTGGCACGGTGATGCTGCCCGGCACCAACCGTTCCGCCGACCGCTTCGCGCGTGCGTCGTTCTACATCAACGCGATTCCGAAAGCGGAAGATCCGGTGGAGGCGCTGGCCAGTGTGTTCAGCGTGATCCGCAACGTGTCGGTGCCGTTCGGCATCACCACGCCGGGCGAGCCCAACATTTCGTCCACCCGCTGGCGCACGGTCGCCGACCACAAGCGGCGCCTGTACTTCTTCGAGTCGGCACTGACGCCCAACACCTTCTGGGTCGACCTGACCAAGGTCGATTTCGGCGGCAAGGTGCTCAAGCTCGATCTCGGCCGTGACCAGCGCAATACGTTTGCCGGGGATGCGCTGCAGCACTTCGTGCCCAGCGCGCCGTTCACCTTCCTTGGCGTGGAGGGTTAGCGCGAGGCTGTGTCGCCAGCGCCCGGCAACGTTGCGGGCCGGTAGCGGCGCGCGCACACTCGTTGAATGGGCGCGATCTTCCATCTACGACACTACGGCCAGGCCACCGGCCTGGATCGCCACGACTATGCGCAGTGGGTGTTGCCACTGCAGGGTGAGCTGCAGTTCGAGATGGAGGGCAGGGGCGGCCGTCTTGACTTGTTGCAGGGTGCCTTCGTGGCTGCCGGCGAGGCACACGACCAGGTGGCCGACGGCCCCAACGGTTTCGTGATTGTCGACTGCGGGCCGGGTGTGCTCGATGACGCGACCCAGGAGCACCTGTGCCGGCAACGCTGGCTGCATCTACCTGCCTCATTGCGGCAGCGGCTTGCCCGGGTACAGGCAGGGCAGCCGGTGCCGGCGCTGCTGCCGGAACTGCTGCGGATGTTCGCCCCAGCGGGCAGCGGCGCGCGCCTGCAGGGTTTGTGCGCTGCCGTGGAGGCAATGCCCGGACAGGTGTGGTCGGTAGCGCGCATGGCCGCCTTTGTCGGCATCAGCGAAAGCCGTCTGCATGCGGTGTTCCGGTGTGAGTTCGGGGTCAGCCCGCAGGCCTGGCTCAGTGCCAGCCGGCTGCGCTGGGCCAAGCACCAGTTGCGGGTCAGCCCGGCATCGATCAGCGACATCGCACTGGCCGCTGGGTATTCCGAGCAGAGTGCACTGACCCGCGCGCTGCGCCGCGAATGCGGGCAGACCCCGGCAGCATGGCGGCGGGCGGGCGGCCAGTAGCCTCGGTCAATACGCCGTTCCCTCTGTCGCCTACACTTCGCGGCCTGTGCTCTCCCACCAAGAACCTGCAATGCGCAACAACCCGATTGCTCTGGGCATCGCCAATGGCATTGCCGCCGGTGCGCTGTGGGGCGTGGTCTTCCTCGCGCCCGCCGTGCTGAACACCTTCAACGCACTGCAGCTCTCCGCTGGCCGCTATCTGGTCTATGGCCTGATCGCGGTGGCCCTGCTGCTGCCGCGCTGGAAGCGCTTGGCGCCGAAGCTCGGCCGCGCCGAATGGATCGGCCTGTTGTGGCTGAGCCTGGCCGGCAACCTGGTGTACTTCCTACTGTTGGCCACGGCGGTGCAGTGGGCCGGTGGCGCCGCTGCTTCGTTGATTGTCGGCCTGATTCCGGTCGTGGTCACCCTGGTGGGCGTGCGCGAGCAGGGCGCGGTGCCGTTGAAGCCGTTGCTGCCGGCGCTGGGCCTGTGCGTGCTCGGGGTGGCGATGGTCGGCTGGGAAGCGCTGATGTCCGAACACCTGGGCACCCCCTGGCGGCAGCGCCTGATCGGCCTGCTGTGTGCGTTCGGTGCGTTGTTCTCGTGGGCGCTGTACTCCATCGGCAACAGCCGCTGGTTGGCACGACGGCCTGATCTTTCCAGCCATGACTGGTCGCTGCTGACCGGCGTCACTACCGGCGGATTGTCACTGCTGCTGGTGCCGATGGCGTTCATCGGACACGCTGGGACTCATACGGCCGCGCAGTGGAGTGGGTTCTGGGCCATCAGCGCGGGCGTTGCGGTGGTCGCTTCGATCCTCGGCAACGCGTTCTGGAACCGCGCCAGTCGCCTGCTGCCGCTGACCCTGACCGGGCAGATGATCGTGTTCGAAACCCTGTTCGCGCTTCTCTATGCCTTCGCCTGGCAGCGACGTTGGCCAAGCCTGCTGGAACTGCTGGCGATCGTGCTGCTGGTCGGCGGCGTGCTGTTGTGCGCGCATGCGCACCGCACGCCCCGCGCGATCACCGAACATGTCGGCTGAATCGACGCATTGAAGCCGACGATCACCGTTTTGTCTCAATTGCAACCAAATGCCGGCACGTTGGCCGATGATCGCCGCAAAGAAATATTGCGCCGCAACACTTGACAGCGGCCATCGTGCCGGTGTTTTCTGTACGCCATGGTCCTTGATGCCGCCAACGCCCGTCTGATCGCCCCCGCTACCGCGGGCCGTTCGACTGCGCCGGTCGCCATCACCACCACCATTACCACCACCACCGTCACCACTGCCCTGGTGCGGCCCGTCGTCTTCGTGTAACTCCCGAAAACAACGGCCCCGCACCATCCAGGTGACGGGGAAACTCGACCACCTGCATGCGACGGGGCCTCCAACCGAGGTCTGCATGTCTTCCATCGCCCCCGCCCATTCGCCTGCTGCGTCCGCTCTGGCTGCGCCGTCCACTGTCGTGCACAAGTTCGGCGGCACTTCGGTGGCCGACGCTGAGCGCTATCGCCATGTTGCCGGTCTGCTGCTGGCCCGCCCCGAGTCGTTGCAGGTCAGCGTGGTCTCGGCCATGAAGGGTGTTACCGACGCGCTGATCGAACTGGCGCACCTGGCAGCCCAGGGCGATGCCGGCTGGCAGGAAGCCTGGCATGCACTGCGCGCACGCCATCGCGGCGCCGCTGTAGCGCTGCTGGGTGAGCAGGTGGGCGACACCGTGGACTGGATCGACGCGCGCTTCGATCAGCTGGCCGAGGTGCTGGCCGCCCTGGCGGTGATCGGTGAACTGCCGCGCGAAGTGCTCGACCGCGTGCAGGGCCTGGGCGAAGTGTTCTCCGCACAGTTGCTTGGCACCCATCTGCGCGCGCTGGGTGAGGACTGCGCGGTGCTGGATGCACGCGATGTGCTGGTGGTCGGCCATGGCGAACTGGGCGTGGATGTCGACTGGGATGCCAGTGCCGGCCGTCTTGCCGCGTGGCGGCTGCAGCACCCGCAGCTGCGCGTGGTGGCTACCGGGTTCGTCGCCCGCGACCGCCAGGATCGCGTCACCACGCTGGGCCGCAACGGCAGCGACTATTCCGGTGCGATCTTCGCCGCGCTGTTCAATGCCGATGAACTGCATATCTGGACCGACGTCGACGGCGTGCTGTCGGCCGACCCGCGGCTGGTGCCGGAGGCTGTGCAGCTGCACGCGCTGAGCTACGACGAGGCCTGCGAGCTGGCCTACTTCGGGGCCAAGGTGGTGCATCCGCAGACCATGTCGCCGGCAATCCGGCTGGGCCTGCCGATCTTCATCCGCAATACGTTCCATCCCGGTCATCCGGGTACCCGCATCAGCGCCGAGCGCTCGCCACGTGGTCCGGTAAAGGGGCTGACGCTGAGCGCGGATCTGGCCCTGCTCAATCTGGAAGGCACCGGTCTGATCGGCGTGCCGGGTACCGCCGAACGCGTGTTCGCCGCACTGCGCCAAGCGCAGGTCTCGGTGGTGATGATCTCGCAGGGGTCCTCCGAACATTCGATCTGCTGCGTTGTCCGTGCTGGCGAAGCGGCGCGTGGTCGCGATGCCGTGGTGCAGGCGTTCTCGCACGAACTGGCTGCCGGCCAGGTACAGCGCGTGCAGGTCAGCGAGGGCGTCAGCGTGCTGGCCGCGGTCGGCGATGGCATGGCGGGCCAGCCTGGCGTGGCTGCGCGGCTGTTCGAATCGCTGGGCCGGGCGCAGGTGAACATCCTGGCGATCGCGCAGGGGTCGTCCGAGCGCAACATCTCGGTGGCGGTGGCAAGCGCCGACGCGACCCGCGCGCTGCGTGCCGCGCATGCGGGGTTCTGGCTGTCGCCGCAGACGTTCGCGGTGGGCGTGATCGGTCCGGGCAATGTCGGCGCCGCGCTGCTGGACCAGTTGCTGGCAGCGCGCCCGCAGCTGCTGGCCAAGGCCAATGTCGACCTGCGCCTGCGCGCGCTTGCGTCACGCTCGCGCATGCGCCTGGAGGCCGATGGGCTGCATGAAGACTGGCGGCAGGCATTGCAGGACGCCGGACAGGCCAGTGACCTGGACCAGTTCACCGAGCACCTGCTGGCCGCACATCTGCCGCATGCGGTGGTGATCGACTGCAGTGGCAGCGCAGAGGTTGCCGAGCGCTATGAAGGTTGGCTGGCCGCAGGCATCCATGTAGTGACCCCGAACAAGCAGGCCGGTGCCGGGCCGCTCGCACGCTACCAGCGCATCCGCGCGGCGGCCGCCGCCAGTGGCGCGCGCTTCCGCTACGAGGCCACGGTGGGTGCCGGCCTGCCGGTGATCACCACGCTGCGTGACCTGGTGGATACCGGCGACGAAGTGCTGGCGATCGAAGGCATTTTCTCCGGCACGCTGGCCTGGTTGTTCAATCGCTTCGACGGCAGCCAGCCGTTCTCGGAACTGGTCGCGCAGGCACGCTCGATGGGCTACACCGAGCCGGATCCGCGCGATGACCTGTCCGGTGTGGACGTCGCGCGCAAGCTGGTGATCCTGGCCCGCGAGGCCGGACACGCACTCAGCCTGGAGCAGGTGCAGGTCGAGAGCCTGGTGCCGGCGTTGCTGCGCGAGGGAAGCGTGGACGACTTCATGGCCCGTCTGGGCGCATCCGATGACGCGCTGCTGGCACGGCTGCACGACGCCCGCGAGCGCGGTGCAGTGCTGCGCTATGTCGCGCGGCTGGGACCGGACGGTGCCTCGGTCGGCCTGCAGGAGCTGCCGGCGGACCACGCGTTCGCCAACCTGCGGTTGACCGACAACGTGGTGCAGTTCCGTACCCGCCGCTACTGCGACAACCCGCTGGTGGTGCAGGGCCCGGGCGCGGGTCCGGAAGTCACCGCTGCCGGTGTGTTCGCCGATCTGCTGCGGGTGGCGGCCGGCGAAGGGGCGCGCCTGTGATCGCACGCGCCTTCGCGCCCGCATCGGTGGCCAACGTGGCCGTGGGCTTCGACATCCTGGGCCACGCCATCGCCGGTATCGGCGATACGGTGAGCGTGCGTCGCATCGACGAACCACGGGTGCGCATCGATGCGATCCGCGGCAGTGCGGTGGAGCTGCCGCTGGAAGCCACCGGCAACACCGCTGGCGCGGCGCTGATATCGCTGCGTGAGGGGCTGGGACTGGGCTTCGGTTTTGCCATCGAGATCGACAAAGGCATTCCCTTCGGCTCCGGCATGGGCGGATCGGCTGCCTCCTGCGTGGCCGCACTGGTGGCGGCCAATGCGTTGTTGGATGTGCCACTGCCGCGTGAGGCGCTGTATCCGTTCGCACTGGATGGCGAAGCCGTGGCCAGCGGTGGCCGCCATGGCGACAACGTCGGCCCACTGCTGCTGGGTGGTGTGGCGCTGTGCACGGCCGATCGCCTGGTGCCGGTTCCGGTACCGGCCAGCTGGCACAGCCTGCTGGTGCATCCACATGCGGTGCTGGAAACCCGGCGTGCGCGGCAGGCGCTGCAGGGCAGCTACGCGCTGAGCGAATTCGTTGCGCAGAGCGCCAACCTGGCGCTGGTATTGAGTGGTTGCCATCGCAGTGATGCATCGCTGGTGCGCGCCGGCCTGCGCGACGTGCTGATCGAGCCGCGGCGGGCGGGCCTGATCGTTGGCTTCGACGCGGCGCGTGACGCCGCACTGGCTGCAGGCGCGATGGGCGCAGGCATTTCCGGCGCCGGGCCCAGCGTATTCGCCTGGTTTGAAGATGCCGACCAGGCGCGCGCGGCAGCGGAACCGGTGCGTGCGGCCTTCGCCGCTGCTGGTTTCGACAGCGATGCCTGGATCTCGCCACTCGATGCACCCGGAGCCCACTTGTGCTGAATTCTCCCTTCCTACCGGATATCGATCCCATGCAATTCGTTTCGACCCGTGGCCAGTCGCCGGCTGTTGGACTCAGTGCGGCCATCGCCGCCGGGCTCGCGCCTGATGCTGGGCTGTACGTTCCGCAGGCGCTGCCGGCGCCGCGCACGCTGCAGGCCGGTGCGACCCTGGCCGACACCGCCGCTGACCTGCTGGCGCCTTTCTTCGACGGGGATGCGCTGGCCGATGCCTTGCCATCGATCTGCCGTGAGGCCTTCGATTTCCCCGTGCCATTGCGTGCGCTGGGCAACAGTGGTGATCACGTGTTGGAGCTGTTCCATGGGCCGACGGCTGCGTTCAAGGACATCGGTGCGCGTTTCCTGGCCGGTGTGCTGTCGCGGCTGCAGACCGGCAAGGACCGCGACCTGACCATCGTGGTGGCTACCTCCGGTGACACCGGCGCGGCCGTGGCGGCGGCCTTCCATCGGCAGCCCGGTGTACGTGTGGTGGTGCTGTATCCCGATGGGCGGGTGTCACCGCGACAGGCCCATCAGCTCGGCTGCTTCGGCGACAACATCCAGGCGTTGCGGGTAGCCGGTTCGTTCGATGATTGCCAGGCGATGGTGAAGCAGGCGCTGGCCGACCGCGACCTGCAGGCGCAGGTGCCGCTCAGCTCAGCCAACAGCATCAGCCTGGGCCGGCTGCTGCCGCAGATGAGCTATTACGCGCACGCGGCGCTGACCCATCATGCGCAGCATCAACGGCGCTTGAACCTGGTGGTGCCGACCGGCAATCTCGGCAACGCGATGGCGGCGGTGCTGGCACGCGCGCTGGGCGTGCCGATCGGGCAGATCGTGCTGGCCACCAATGCCAATGCGGTGCTGCCGCGCTACTTCGGTGGCGACCAGTACCAGCCCGAGGCCAGCATTGCGACCGTGGCCAATGCCATGGATGTCGGCGCCCCCAGCAATTTCGAGCGGCTGCGCTGGCTGTACCAGGGTGACGATGCCGAACTGCGCGCGGCGTTCCGCGCCTTTGCAGTGGATGACGTGACCATCCGCGCGACCATCGCCAGTGTCCATGCCAGTAATGGCGAGCTGTTCTGCCCGCACACGGCCACGGCGATAAAGGTGCTGCAGGATCTGCGCGCGGGCGGCGCCAAGGGCGATTGGGCGGTAGTCGCTACCGCGCACCCGGCCAAGTTCGAGGCGGTGGTGGAGCCGCTGATCGGCGAGACGGTGGCGGTGCCGCCGGCGTTGGAGGCGCTGCTGCAGCGTCCAGCGCATGCCGAGCCACTGGCGGCCGATTACGCGGCGTTGCGCGAGGTGTTGTTGCGTTGACGGAGGCGTCTGCGTGGTTGCCGGCCGCTGGCGGGCAACCCGATACCGATCGGGCACTCAGCCCAGCACTTCACCGGCCAGACTGCGCAGGCCATCCTCGTCGAGGATCTCAACGACGTTCAGATGGGGCAGGGCGATCAGACCCTGCTGGCGCAGCTTGGTGAAGGTGCGGCTGACCGTCTCCATGGTCAGGCCCAGGTGATCGGCGATGTCGCCGCGGCCCATTGGCAGCGAAACGCGCAGGCCATCCCCGCCCAGCTTGGCCTCGCGCGCGGCCAGGCGAAGCAGGAAATCAGCGAGTTTTTCCGCCGGTTGCAGGCGCGCCAGCGCCAGTGCGGCATCCTGCGCAGCATCCAGCTCCTGGCAGGCGCGCTGCAGCAGCTTGCGCTCAAGGTGCGGATAGCGCGCGCGCAGGCCCTTCATCTGCGGCAGGGCGACGCGGCAGACGCGGCTGTCGGCGATGGCTTCGATGTCATAGCGATGGTGGTCGCTGCCGCTCAGGCCCAGGTAATCGCCGGGCAGCACGAAGCCATTGATCTGGCGGCGGCCATCGGCAAGCGTGCGCACCAGCCGCAGCGCGCCACCGGTCAATGTATAGACATGCTGGCGCTCTTCGCCGCTGCGGGCGAGGGTGCTGCCCATCGTCAACTGCTGCGACACGGTCACCTGTTCCAGCGCCTGCACCTCATCGGGCGACAGCGCAGAGCACACCGCCAGGTGGCGTACCGAGCAGTGCAGGCAGTCCAGCGTGGCGCAGGACGGCGCGGCGGGGTCGTTGGTGGCGGGCGGAGCGCCGGAAGGCCGGGACATGTTGCGTGGGCGTATCGCGGGCGGGGGAGGGCTTTATGATACTTCAAGCGGCCGTTGGACCCCGTATTCCACGGTCACGCGATGCGGGGCGCTAGAATGTCGCCCCCTCCCACGTCCCGTTCCCGCAGGAGTTCCGCCCGTGATCAAGCCCCGTACCCCGCCCGGCACCCTTGAACTGCTGCCGCGCGAGCAGATTGCGTTCCAGCGCATGCTGGACGTCATCCGCCGCAACTACGAGCGCTTCGGGTTCCTGCCGGTGGAGACGCCGGTGTTCGAGCTGTCCGATGTGCTGCTGACCAAGTCCGGCGGCGAGACCGAGCGCCAGGTGTATTTCGTGCAGTCCACCGGCGCGCTGGCCAACGCCGCCGAATCCGGCGACCGCTCGCTGCCGGAAATGGCGCTGCGCTTCGACCTGACCGTGCCGCTGGCGCGGTACGTGGCCGAGCACGAACACGAGCTGACCTTCCCGTTCCGTCGTTACCAGATGCAGCGCGTGTACCGCGGCGAGCGTGCGCAGCGCGGCCGCTTCCGCGAGTTCTACCAGTGCGACATCGACGTGATCGGCAAGGACAGCCTGAGCGTGCGCTACGACGCCGAAGTGCTGGCGGTCATCCACGCGGTGTTTGCCGAACTGCGCATCGGTGACTTCAGCATCCAGCTGAACAACCGCAAGCTGCTGCGCGGCTTCTTCGAGAGCCTGGGCGTGGCCGAAGGCGAGCGCCAGCTGGCGGTGCTGCGCGAAGTGGACAAGCTGGACAAGCGGGGCCCCGACTACGTGCGCGAGACGCTGGTGGGCGAGGGCTTCGGTATTCCGGCCGAACAGGTCGAGAAGATTCTTGCCTTTGTCGCCGTGCGTTCGCAGGGTCATGCCGATGCGCTGGCGCAGCTGGCGGCGCTGGAAGCCGGCGCCGGTTCGTCGGAGATCCTGCGTGCCGGCGTGGCCGAGCTGCGCGAAGTGCTGCAGCTGGTGCAGGCACTGGGCGTGCCGGAAAGTGCGTATTGCCTGAACTTCTCCATCGCCCGTGGCCTGGATTACTACACCGGCACGGTGTACGAGACCACGTTGACCGACCACCCGCAGATCGGTTCGATCTGTTCCGGTGGCCGTTATGAAGACCTTGCCAGCCACTACAGCAAGTCCAAGCTGCCGGGCGTTGGCATTTCCATCGGCCTGTCGCGCCTGTTCTGGCAGCTGCGCGAAGCCGGCCTGATCGAGGGCATCGAGGCCAGCAGCGTGCAGGCGCTGGTAGCGCTGATGGACGAGCAGGGCATGCCGCAGTCGCTGGACATTGCCCGTCGCCTGCGCGCTGGTGGCATCAACACCGAAGTGCAGATGGAGCCGAAGAAGATCGGCAAGCAGTTCCAGTACGCGGCCAAGGCGGGTATCCGTTTCGTGGTGCTGGCTGGCGAGGACGAACTGGCGCGCGGCGTGGTGGCAGTGAAGGACCTGCTGCGCGAGCAGCAGTTCGAGATCTCGCGCGACGAACTGGCCAGCACCCTGCAGGTGGAACTGGAGCAGTCGCGGGTCATGGCGTGAAGCCCGCCGCCGCAGGGGCGCTGATGCTGCTCCTGCTGGCAGGCTGCCAGAGCGATCCGGCGCTGCGCAGCACCCGGATCGGCCCGGCGCAGTACCAACTGGTGGTTGATCGCTGCCACGTGATCGACCGCGCGCAGCTTGAGCAGGATCTGCAGGTCCTGGCCGAGCGTGCGTGTGCGGGTCGGGCAGGGGGGCTGCAGAACCTGCAGTCCCATCCGAGCCGGCAGGGCAGCCTGTTCGGCGAATGCCTGCGGCGCGGCGCGCTGCAGGCGGAGGTTCACTGCCAGCCCTGAGTCGGGCCAGGCTCTTTATTTGAAAGCAGAACGCCCACCATTGGTGGGCGTTTCGCGTGCCTATACGAAGAGCAGTCGAGCATGGCTCGACTCTACAAAAGCCGTTCTCGATCACTTTCCCGGCGAGATCCACCAGATCGCGGCCAACTGTCGAAGGCGGGGTGGGGCCGGTTGAGGGGGCGTGAGCCGCATGGATGCGGCGACCGAGCTTACATGGACGTACTTGCAGCGTCCCCCTCAACCGGACCCGCCCCGCAAATCCTCAGGAAACCAGCTTTTGACGTTGCTTCGGCTTCTGCGGGTGCAGGGCGCAGCCCTGCCGTACCCCCAAAGCCCACGATTTGACGCAGCGCGCAAGAATGCGTTAATGTACTAACACGCTATTACATTGATGCAAGAGTCCTGCCCGTGAAAGCCCGCCCCGACATCGCCGCCAAAGACCCGCAAGCCGATCTGGACGCCCTGGCCCAGGCCTTTGCCGCCCTGCGCGAGCCGGAACAGGTGGTCGCGTTCCTGCGTGACCTGTGCACGCCGGCCGAGCTGGAAGCCATGGCCGACCGCTGGAAGTTGGTGCCGCTGCTGCAGCAGGGCGTGCCGTACCGCGAGATCCACGAGCGCACCGGCGTCAGCGTGACCACCACCGGACGGGTGGCACGCACGCTCGAGCATGGCCATCGAGGCTATGCCGCCGCCGTCGACCGCCTTGCTTCGCGCTGATCCGCGCCCCGTTCCGAACTTCGAGACCTCCCCCATGAGTGCAACCCAGGCAGCGCCGGCGCGAGACCGGCTGCGTATCGCCATCCAGAAGAGTGGCCGGCTGGCCGAACCCGCCCGCAACCTGCTCAGCGCCTGTGGCCTGAGCTGGCGCGAGAGCCGCGACAAGCTGTTCTGCTATGGCGAATCGCTGCCGGTGGACCTGTTGCTGGTGCGCGACGACGACATCCCCGGCCTGATTGCCGATGGCGTCTGCGACCTCGGCATCGTCGGCCGCAACGAACTGGACGAGCAGGCCGCTGCGCGTCGCCAGATCGGTCTGCCGGATGCTTACCACGCGCTGCGTGGGCTGGGCTTCGGTCAATGCCGGTTGATGCTGGCGGTGCCGGAAGAGTGGCAATGGCAGGGGCCCGCACAACTGGCCGGTACCCGCATCGCCACCAGCTACCCGGCCATCCTCAAGCAGTGGCTGGTCGCGCAAGGCGTGGATGCGCAGGTGGTGGAGCTGTCCGGCTCGGTGGAGATCGCGCCGCGCCTGGGCACCGCCGACCTGATCTGCGATCTGGTCTCCAGCGGCGCCACCCTGCGTGCCAACCAGCTCACCCCGGTGCACAACCTGCTCGACAGTGAGGCCGTGCTGGCCGGTGCGGTGCGCGTTCCCGATGATGCCCGTGGCGCCCTGCGCAGCATGCTGCTGCGTCGCCTGGACGGTGTGGTGCAGCGGCAGGACCGCAAGCTGCTGATGTTCCGCGCCACAGAGGACCGCGTCGACGCGCTGGCGCAACTGCTGGCCGATGCCGAACCGTTGGTGCGTTTGCCTGCCGATGGCGGTGCGTTGCGCCTGCAGACCATGTGCCCCGGCCCGTTGACCTGGCAGCGCATGGAAGAGCTGGAGCGTGCCGGCGCCCAGGGCCTGATGGTATTGAGCGTGGAGCGGTCACTGGCATGAATCGTCTTATCTGGTCGCAACTTGATGAGGCCGCGCGCAGCGCGGCGCTGACCCGCCCGGTGCAGACCGTGGCGCAGCAGACCCGTGATGCGGTGGCCACGCTGATCGCGCAGGTGCGCACGCAGGGCGATGCCGCGTTGCGCGCGATCACTGCGCGCTTCGATGGCGTGGACCTGCAGGATTTCGAAGTTTCCGACAGCGAGTTCGCTGCCGCCGAAGCCACCGTGCCGGCCGCGCTGCGCCAGGCCATGGTCGAGGCGGCCGAGCGCATCACCCGCTTCCACAAGGCGGGGATGGGCCAGGGCTATGCAGTGGAAACCGCACCGGGTGTGGTCTGCGAGCGCATGCTGCGGCCGATCGGCCGGGTTGGCCTGTATGTGCCGGCCGGCAGTGCGCCGTTGCCGTCCACCGCGCTGATGCTGGGAGTGCCGGCGCACTTGGCCGGTTGCCCGCAGGTAGTGCTGTGCACGCCGCCGCGTGCCGACGGAACGGCCGACCCTGCGGTGCTGGTGGCTGCGCGCCTGACCGGCGTGCAACGCGTGTTCAAGCTGGGCGGTGCGCAGGCGATCGCGGCGATGGCCTATGGCACCGGGAGCATCCCGGCGAGCGACAAACTGTTCGGGCCAGGCAACAGTTTCGTCACCGAGGCCAAACAGCAGGTTGCCCAAGACGGTGCCGCCGCCATCGACATGCCAGCCGGTCCGTCGGAAGTGCTGGTGATTGCCGATGCCGGCTCCAATCCGGCGTTCGTCGCCGCCGATCTGCTGTCGCAGGCCGAGCACGGCCCGGATTCGCAGGTACTGCTGCTGACCGATGACGCGGCGATGCTGGCCGCCGTCGAGGCTGAAGTGGAACGCCAGGTGGCCTTGCTGCCGCGGCAGGACATCGCCCGCCAGGCACTGTCGGCGTCGCAGTTGATCCAGGTGGAATCGCTGGCGGATGCGTTTGCGATCAGCAACCGCTACGCCCCTGAACACCTGATCCTGGCCCTGCGTGAACCGCGCGACTGGCTGGGCCAGGTGCAGGCGGCCGGTTCGGTGTTCCTCGGCGATTACACGCCGGAAGCACTGGGCGACTACTGCAGCGGCACCAACCACGTGCTGCCCACCGCCGGTGCCGCGCGTGCCTACAGCGGTGTCAGCGTGGCCAGTTTCCAGAACCTGATCAGCGTGCAGAGCGCGAGTGCCGCCGGCTTGGCCGCGATCGGTGGCTGCGCGCGCATCATCGCCAGCGCCGAAGGGCTGGACGCGCACGAACGTGCGGTGGCGCTGCGCATGGAGGTGGCCGCATGAGCGCGGACATCGACGGCGTGCTGGCCTTGGTGCGCTCGGATCTGCAGGCCTTCGCCGGCTACAGTTCGGCGCGCAGCAGCGCTGTGCAGGGTGAGGTGTGGTTGAACGCGAATGAATCGGCGTGGGCCAATCCGGCCGATGCCACCGGCGGCAGCCGCCGCTACCCGGAGCCGCAACCGGCTGCGCTGCGTGAAGCGCTGGCATCGCTGTACGGCGTGCAGCCGCAACAACTGCTGGTAGGCCGCGGCAGCGACGAGGCGATCGATCTGCTGGTGCGCGCCCTGTGCGTGCCCGGCCGCGATGGCGTGCTGGTGACGCCGCCGGTGTTCGGCATGTACGCGGTCTGCGCACGCCTGCAGGGTGCGCCGTTGATTGAGGTCCCGCTGATCGATGATGAAGAGGGCCTGCGCACGGACCTGGATGCGGTGATTGCCGCTGCGAAGGGGCAGGGCGCCACGCTCGTTTTCCTGTGCGCGCCGTCCAATCCTGCCGGCAGCGATATCCCGCTGGCGGAGATCGAGCGCGTGGCCATCGCCCTGCGTGGGCAGGCGCTGGTGGTGGTGGATGAGGCCTATGTCGAGTACGCGCAGCGCGCATCGGCGGCCACGCTGCTGGCCACGCACGCCAACCTGGCGGTGCTGCGCACATTGTCGAAGGCGCACGCGTTGGCCGCCGCACGTATCGGCACCCTGATCGCCGCGCCTGAACTGATCGCGGTGCTGCGCCGCTGCCAGGCGCCGTACCCGGTGCCGACGCCGTGCGCCGAGCTGGCCGTGCAGGCACTGCAGCCGGCCGCGCTGGCACGCACCGCCGAACGCGTGGCCACGGTCATCGCTGAGCGCGAGCGCCTGGGCACCGCGCTGGTTGGCCTGCCGGGCGTCCTTCGGGTGTACGCATCGGCCGGCAACTACCTGCTGGTCCGCTTCGCCGATGCGCAGGCTGCGTTCGACGCGCTGCTCGCCGCTGGCGTGGTGGTGCGCGACCAGCGCGCTGCGCCGCAGCTGGGCGATGCGCTGCGCATCAGCATCGGCAGCCCCGAGGAGAACGACCGCGTGCTTGCGGCCCTGTCGGCACGGAGGGCTGCGGCATGACGCCCATCCTGTTCATCGACCGCGACGGTACCCTCATCGAGGAACCGGCGGATTTCCAGATCGATGCCTACGAGAAGCTGCGCTTTGTGCCGCAGGTGATCCCGGCGCTGCTGAAGCTGCGCGATGCCGGCTACCAGTTCGTGATCGTCACCAACCAGGACGGCCTGGGCAGCGAAGGCTATCCGCGCGCCAGCTTCGATGGCCCGAACGACCTGATGCTGCAGATCTTCGAAAGCCAGGGCATCGTTTTCCGTGATGTGCTGGTCGACTGCAGCTGGCCGCAAGACAACGCGCCGACGCGCAAGCCGGGCATCGGCCTGATGACCGCCTACCTCCAGGACCGCAGCATCGACTGGGCGCGCTCGGGCATGGTCGGCGACCGCATCACCGACCTGCAGTTCGCCGACAACCTCAACATCCGTGGCTTCCAACTGCGCACCGAACAGTTTGGTGGTGAGTGGGACTGGCCGGGCATTGCCCACGCACTTGCCGATGCGCCGCGTACGGCGGTGGTCCAGCGCAATACCAAGGAAACGAAGATCCGTGTCGAACTGGATCTGGATAGTGCCGGCGACGCGCATATCCACACCGGCCTGCCTTTCTTCGACCACATGCTGGAACAGATCGGCAAGCACGGTGGCTTCGCCCTGGACATCCGCGCCGAGGGCGATCTGCACATCGACGAACACCACACCATCGAAGACACCGGCCTTGCGCTGGGACAGGCCCTGCGCGAAGCACTGGGCGACAAGCGCGGCATCGGCCGTTACGGCTTCACCCTGCCGATGGATGAAACCCTGGCCAGCGCTGCGCTGGATTTCAGTGGCCGCCCGTATTTCGTGTTCGACGGCGAGTTCAAGCGCGAGCGTGTGGGCGATATGCCGACCGAACTGGTCCCGCACTTCTTCCGATCGCTGTGCGATGCCAGCGGCCTGAATCTCAACCTGCAGGTGCGCGGCGACAACGACCACCACAAGGTCGAAGCCTGCTTCAAGGCATTGGCGCGTGCGTTGCGGCCTGCGCTTGCGCGGCAGGGCACCGCATTGCCGACCACCAAGGGGGCGCTGTGAGCGAGGTCGTGCTGATCGATGCCGGCGGCGCCAACCTGGGCTCGGTGCGCTACGCACTGGAGCGGCTCGGCGCCACGGTGCGCTTGGTCCGCGACCCCGCTGGCCTGGCCGGTGCGCGACGGGTAATCCTGCCCGGCGTGGGTGCGGCCGGCCCCGGCATGCAGCGTCTGCATGCGCAGGGCCTGGTCGAGCCGCTGCGCCAGCTGCAGGTGCCGCTGATGGGTATCTGCCTGGGCATGCAGCTGTTGTTCGATCGCTCCGAAGAGGCCGGCGTGGATACGCTGGGATTGATCCCCGGCGTGGTGCGCAAGCTGGTGCCGGCCTGTGGCATCCGTGTGCCGCACATGGGCTGGAACCGGCTGCTGCCGTTGCGCCCGTCGTTGCTGCTGCAGGGGGTTCCCGAGCGCGCCAGTGCGTACTTCGTGCACAGCTACGCCGCGCCGCTGAACAGCCATACCGTGGCCGCCTGCGACCACGGTGGCCTGTTCACTGCGGTGGTCGAGCAGGGCCGCTACTTCGGTGCCCAGTTCCATCCAGAGCGGTCCGGCGATACTGGTTCGCTGATGCTGCGCAATTTCCTTGAGGGCACCGCTGCATGAGTTTCATCGTCTATCCCGCGCTGGATATCCGTGATGGCCGCGTGGTGCGGCTGCGCCAGGGTGACTACGCGCAGGAAACCCACTATGGCGACGATCCGTTGCCGCGTGCGCAGGCGTTCGCCGCGCAGGGCGCGCAGTGGATGCATCTGGTCGACCTGGATGCCGCACGTGCCGGTGGCTATACGCTGGCGCCGCTGTTGGCCGCAATCCGTGCGCAGACGCCGCTGCAGGTACAGACCGGTGGCGGTGTGCGTGGCCGCGACGACGTGGCGCGCATCCTCGATGCCGGCGCCAGTCGCGTGGTGATCGGGTCATTGGCGGTGCGCGAGCCCGAACAGGTGATCGGCTGGCTGGCCGAATTCGGCCCGGAGCGGCTGACCATCGCCCTCGATGCGCGCCAGGACGCGCAGGGGCAGTGGCAGTTGCCGGTGCACGGCTGGACCGAAAACGCGGGGGTGACCCTGGATGCGCTGGCCGAACGCTACGCGCAGGCGGGCATGCGCCATCTGCTGTGCACCGACATTGCCCGCGACGGCATGCTGGCCGGCCCGAACATCAGCTTGTACCAGCACCTGGCGGCGTTGCTGCCAGGCGTGGCGGTACAGGCGTCGGGCGGTATCCGCGATGTGGCCGATGTGGCTGCGGCGCAGGCCGCCGGTTGCGGCGGTGCGATTCTAGGCAAAGCGCTGCTGGAACAGCGGATGGACCTGGCGGAGGCGCTGGCATGCTGAGCCGCCGCATCATTCCCTGCCTGGACGTACGCGATGGCCGCGTGGTCAAGGGCGTGCGCTTCCGCGATCACGTCGACATGGGGGACATCGCCGAACTGGCCCAGCGCTATCGCGACCAGGGCGCCGACGAGCTGGTGTTCTATGACATCGGCGCCAGCCCGGAGGCACGGTCGGTGGACGTGGCCTGGATCGAGCGCATCGCGCGCCTGATCGATATCCCGTTCTGCGTGGCCGGTGGCATCGACAGCGTGGAGACAGCGCGTCGCGTGCTGTTCGCTGGTGCGGACAAGATCTCGATCAACTCACCCGCGCTGGGCCGCCCGGAACTGATCAGCGAACTGGCTGAAGAATTCGGCGTGCAGTGCGTGGTGGTGGGTGTCGACTCGGTGCGCGAGGAAGACGGCCAGTGGCGCGTGCGCCGATTCAGTGGCGACCCGGACAAGACCCAGGCGGTGCCGTTGCGCACGCTGGACTGGATCGTCGAGGCGCAGCGCCGGGGTGCCGGCGAGATCGTGCTGAACTGCATGGACAGCGATGGCGTGCGCCGCGGCTACGACGTGGAGCAGCTGCGGCAGGCACGTGCGCTGTGCCAGGTGCCACTCATCGCGTCGGGTGGTGCGGGTGCGATGGAGCACTTTGCCCAGGCCTTTGACCAGGCCGACGTTGACGGTGCGCTGGCGGCCAGCGTGTTCCACAGTGGCGCCATCGCCATTGCCGACTTGAAGCGCTACCTGCGCGAGCAGCAGATCGAGGTACGAGATGTCTATTGATGTGCGGCCGTCGCCGCAGGCGCTGGAAACGCTGGACTGGGACAAAGGTGATGGACTGTTGCCAGCCGTGGTGCAGGACATCGACACCCTGCAGGTGCTGATGCTGGGCTACGTCAGCGCCGAGTCGCTGGCAGCGACGCTGGCGATCGGCCACATGACCTTCTTCAGCCGCAGCAAGCAGCGCCTTTGGACCAAGGGCGAGCAGTCCGGCAATGTGCTGGTGGTGCAGGCGATCAGCGTCGATTGCGATGCCGATACGCTGCTGGTGCTGGCGCGCCCAGCAGGCCCCACCTGCCATACCGGGGCGGAAAGCTGCTTCGATGGCGCGCCGAAGGACTTCCTCGGTGGCCTGGACCAGCTGGTCGCCGTGCGTGAGGCGCTGCGTCCGTCCGGCAGCTACACCACGTCCCTGTTCGAAGGCGGCATCCGTCGCATCGCGCAGAAGGTGGGCGAAGAAGGCGTGGAGACGGCGTTGGCCGGAGTGGCACAGGACGATGAGGCATTGCTGGGCGAGGCCTCGGACCTGCTGTACCACCTGCTGGTGCTGCTGCGCGCGCGTGGGCTGTCGCTGGAAGATGCCCGCGACGTGCTGGAAAAGCGCCATCGTTGAACAAGGTGTGCGGACCAACGGTCCGCACCTACAATATGGCGTCTTCTTTTTCCCGGACCGCCCCCATGAAACTGCCTGCCGTCTGGCTGTGCTGCCTGTTGCTGACCTCGCCGGCCTGGGCCGCAGACACCGTGGTCAGCGGCAAGGTCTATCTGGAGCGTGACGGCAAGCCGGGCCGCGGTGCGACCGATCCGGGCCTGGCCGGCGTGCAGGTGTCCAATGGCGAAACCATCGTCAAGACCGCTGCCGACGGCAGCTACAGCCTGCCGGTGCGTGACGGCCAGACGGTCTTCGTCATCAAGCCCGATGCCTATTCCTTCCCGAAGGCCGCCGACGGCCTGCCGTCGTTCTGGCGGCACTACCGGCCGAACGGTTCGCCGGCGCTGAAGTACGGCGGCATCGCGGCCACCAGTGACGTCGCCCGCAACTGGGATTTCGCCCTGCAGAACGACCGGCATGACAGCCGTCGTGGCTTCCAGATGCTGGTGTTCACCGATTCGCAGACCGCCAGCCTGCAGGACATCGGCTACTACCAGCAGTCGATCGTGGCGCCGCTGGTGGGGCAGACCAAGGCGCGTCTGGGTACCACGCTGGGTGACATCGTCAACGACGATCTGACCCTGTACCCGGCGATCAACAAGGTCACCACCGAACTCGGCGTGCCGTGGTTCCACGTGCCCGGCAACCACGACCTGGATTTCGATGCGGCCAATGACGCGCATTCGCTGGACAGCTGGCGCAACATCTACGGCCCCGATACCTATGCGGTGGAAGAGGGCGGCGCCAGCTTCGTGTTCCTCGACGATGTGGTGTACGACCCCACTGCCAAGCCGAAGTATGTCGGCGGCCTGCGCGAGGATCAGTTCGCCTTCTTGGCTGCGTATCTGAAGGGCCTGCACAAGGACCGCCTGCTGGTGCTGGGCATGCACATCCCGCTGTTCGATGCGGCGCCGGGGCGCGAGACCTTCCGCCATGCCGACCGCCAGCGCCTGTTCGACCTGCTGAAGGACTTCCGCAACGTGCTGGTGCTCAGCGGCCACAGCCACACCCAGCAGCACGTCTACCACGGCAAGGCTGACGGCTGGCAGGGTGCCAGGCCGCTGCATGAGTACAACGTCGGTGCCAACTGCGGTGCGTTCTGGTCGGGCGTGAGAAATGCCGCCGGCGTACCGGACAGCACCATGAGCGATGGCACGCCGAAGGGCTATGCGCTGCTGGACGTGGCCGGCAACGGCAGCTACCGACTGCAGTACCGGGTGGCCGGTGCGGCAGCCAGCGAGCAGATCGGCCTGCATGCGCCAAAGGTGCTACGCAAGGGCGCGTACCCGGCGTGGGGCATCTACGCCAACGTGTACATGGGCGAGGATGCCAGCGTGGTCGAGTATCGCGTCGATGGCGGCGCCTGGCAGCCGATGAAGCAGGTCAGCCAGCCTGATCCGCGGCTGATGGTGGAGAACGTCGCCGACGATCTGGCCTCGACGTTGCGCGGCTACGACCGTTCGCCGGAAGCCACCGCTTCGCCGCACCTGTGGCGTGGTGCGTTGCCGACCGATCTGGCCGTGGGCAGCCACAAGGTCGAGGTGCGTTCCACCCAGCCGGATGGTGCGGTGTTCACCGCCAGCACCAGCTACAACCTGCAGACCGCGCAACCCTGAGCGCGGGCCGGGCTTCCGTCACGCACCTCCATCACGAAAGGACGCAGCATGGACATCCGCTTCATGGCCGGCACCACGCCGGTCACCCTCAGCCGCCACTGGTTCACCGGCGCGATGATGCTGCAGAGCGCCAGCGAGAAGGTCTGGGTGCAGCACCCGCTGCATCCGGGCACGCACTTCTCGTTCTCGCTGGTACAGTCGTGGCAGCGCCATATCGCCGGCCATGAAGTGCTGGTGGAGCGGACCCGGCCGCTGCTGTTCGCCGGGTTCCGTCCGCAGCGCCTACGGGTGCTGGTGGATGGCGTGCAGGTGGCCGAGCAGGAAGGCATGTGACCCTGGGTGCCGCTGTCGCCGCGCTAGGCAAAGGCCGGCCGATGCCTGAGAATCGGGACGATTCAATCGATCCAAGCAGGCCAGCGTGAACGTTGCAGCAGTGTCCCCGGTTCCATCCGAACCCGCCCGCAGCGGCGTTCCACGCAGCCTGGTCGTCGCCGATGTCGGCGGTACCTTCGCCCGTCTGGCGCTGGCCGAGACCGTGCCGGGGCAGGCGCCGCGGCTGGGCAGCTACCGCACCTACGCCTGTGCCGACCACCCCAGCCTGGCGGCGATCCTCGCCGATTTCACCGCCAGCCTCGGCCAGCCGATGGCCAGCGCGGTGGTCGCCATCGCCGGCCTGCTCGACGGCGACACCCTGATCAACGCCAATCTGCCGTGGACGGTATCGCTGTCGGCAACGCGCCGCGATTCGGGCCTGCCCGACCTGCAGCTGATCAATGATTTCGAAGCGGTGGCGCTGGCCATTCCGTACCTGCAGGCCGATACGCTGGTGCCGCTGAACGGCGACGCCGATCCGGCCAAGACCTTCCCGGCGCTGGTGCTCGGGCCGGGCACCGGCCTGGGTGCGGCACTGCGCTTCGCCGATGGCGAGCGCCCGGTGCTGGCCAGCGAGATCGGCCACGCTGCGTTGGGCGCCGGCAACGCGCTGGAACTGCACGTGCTGGGCCAGTTGCTGCAGCGCTGGCCGCACGTGGACAACGAACGCGTGCTGTCCGGCAGCGGCCTGATGAACCTGTACCCCTGCCTGTGCGAACTGCGCGGCGTGGCGCCGCAATGGACCAGCACCGAAGCGCTGATCGCGGCCGCGCGGCAAGGCGACGATGCGCTGGCGGTGGAAACCCTGCAGGTGTTCTGCGCCTGGCTGGGCAGCCTGGCCGGTGACGCCGCGATCGCCGTCGGCGCGCGCTCGGTGTACCTGGCCGGTGGCATTTCCACCCATGTGCAGGACTTCCTGGCCGACGGCCGTTTCCGTGAGCGCTTCCTCAACAAAGGTGTGCTGACCGACGTGCTGCGCCAGGTGCCGGTGTGGCGGGTGGAACATGGCCAGCTGGGCGTGCTTGGTGCAGCGGCCTGGCACGCAGCGCGGACGCCCGCGCACGATTGATCGGCGCCGCCGGCATCGGGCCGGCGGGCGCAGCATGCAGACGGAGGCGAAGATGGTGGATCGCAGGCAGTTCCTGCAGGCCGGTGCACTGGCCGCAGGTGTGGCAGCGTTGCCGGTGGTGAAGGCGCGCACGCAGGGCGGGGCCAAGGTGGTATCGACCTGGGACTTCGGCGTGCCGGCCAACCAGGCCGCGTGGAAGGTGCTGGCGCAGGGCGGCAGTGCGCTGGATGCGGTGGAAGCCGGTGCACGCTGGGCCGAAAGCGAGCTGTGCAACCCCACCGTCGGCCATTGCGGCAACCCGGACCGCGACGGCGTGCTGAGCCTGGACGCCAGCATCATGGATGGTGACGGCCGCTGTGGCGCGGTCGCTGCTCTGGTCGACATCCTGCATCCGGTGTCGGTGGCCCGCAAAGTGATGGAGAACAGCCCACACGTGCTGCTGGTGGGCGAGGGCGCCCAGCAGTTCGCCGTGCAGCAGGGCTTCGAGCGCCAGCACCTGCTGACCCCGAAGGCCGAAGCGGCGTGGCGCGAATGGCTGAAGACCGAGAAGTACGCGCCGCAGATCAATGCCGAGCGCCGCGGTCTACCCGGCAACACCGACAACCACGACACCATCGGCATGCTGGCACTGGACGCCAAGGGCAATCTGGCCGGTGCCTGCACCACCAGCGGCATGGCCTGGAAACTGCACGGCCGGGTGGGCGACAGCCCGATCATCGGCGCCGGCCTGTACGTGGACAACGAAGTGGGTGCCGCCACCGCCTCGGGTGTGGGCGAAGAGATGATCCGCAACGCGGCCTCGTTCCTGGTGGTCGAGCTGATGCGCCAGGGGCGCTCGCCGGCACAGGCGTGCCGCGAGGCGATCGACCGCGTGGTGCGCAAGCGCCCCGAGGTGAGCAGGACCCTGCAGGTCTGCTTCCTGGCAATGAACAAGCAGGGCGAGGTCGGTGCCTATGCGCTGCATCGCGGCTTCGTCTACGCGGTGTGCGATGCACAACGCCAGGATGACCTGCGCGACTCGCCGTCGATCTATGCGAGCACGCAGGCGTGAACGTGCGCCGCACGCTGGAGATCGCCAGCAATTCGGTGGCTTCGGCGTTGGCCGCGCAGGCCGGTGGCGCAGACCGCATCGAACTGTTCGACAATCTCGCTGAGGGCGGCACTACGCCGTCGTTTGCCAGCATCGCCATCGCCCGCGAGCGGCTGCAGATTCCGTTGTTCGTGCTGGTGCGACCACGCCCGGGTGATTTCCACTACGACGTGCTGGAAACCGAGCTGATGCTGCGTGATATCGCGCAGTGCCGCGCGCTGGGTTGCGACGGCGTGGTGATCGGTGCGCTGGATGTGCAGGGCGACATCGACCTGCCGCTGTGCCGGGAACTGGTGCAGGCGGCTGGTCCGCTACAGGTGACCTTCCACCGTGCGTTCGATGCCGCGCGCGATCTGCCGGCGGCGCTGGAACAGGTGATCGGGCTGGGCTGCCAGCGGGTACTGACCTCCGGCGGTCAGGCCAGCGCCGAAACCGGTGCCGAGGTACTGGCCGCGCTGGTCGCACAGGCGGCCGGCCGGATCAGCGTCATGGCCGGCGCCGGGCTTGGCCCGGGCAACATCGCCGCCGTGGCGCGGCAGACCGGCTGTACCGAACTGCACGCCTCGGCCAAGGGGCAGCGACGCTCGGCCATGCAGTTCCAGAACCCGGCCCTGCGCGGCCTGGACCCGGACTGGAGCCAGACCGACGCGGCGACAGTGACCGCACTGCGGAAGGCGCTGGACGCCTGAGAGCTGCCGGGGTTGGATCCCTTCGCAGAAGGGCTCCGACCCCGACCAAGCGCTATCGGGTCAGCACCCCTCTACGAGAGGATCCGACCCGGGTACCCCATTCGCCACGGACAAAACCGTTCTGCGCGCGAGTGTCGTGATCGTGTCATCGACATCTGCGCCGCTTCCGTAGCGATGTTTCGCAACTTATTGATTCACTTGGATACCTATAGGCGATAGCGACACGCAGCGGTCGGATGCTGCGTCGCCGCATGCCGGGCGTGGTTCAGCTGTGCTTTAGTTTGGATCGATCCACAGGGGAGGGTGATCGAATCGAGAAGGATCGATTCAACGCCCGGGATCGCCATCCGACCGCGCGCCCACCATCCAAGAGCAACCACCCATGGCTCAGTCCGTCCGCAACCGTCGTCATCTGCTGTCCCAGGCCCTCGTGCTTGCCTTGCTGCCCTTCGCAGCGGGCGCACAGGAAGCGGCCACGTCGTCCACCAAGGACCTCGATGCCGTCACCGTTACCGGTTCGCGCATCAAGCGCGCCGGCGTCGAAGGTCCGGCCCCGGTCAACGTGATCACCGCCGCACAGATCCAGAAGGAAGGCTTCGTCACCGTCTACGACGCGCTGAAGACGCTGACCGAAGCGACCGGCACCGTCGAAGCGGCGTCGCAGTGGGGCTCGCACACACCCAACGCGAGCGGCCTGAACCTGCGCGGCATGGGGCCCAACCGCAGCCTGCTGCTGGTCAACGGCCGCCGCGTGGCCGACTACCCGCTGCCCTATGGCGGCGAGACCAATTTCTCCAACTACAGCAACATTCCTGCCGCTGCCGTGGAGCGCATCGAAGTGCTGACCGGCGGCGCGTCGGCGATCTATGGTTCGGACGCCATCGCCGGCGTGGTCAACGTCATCCTGAAGACCAACTACGACGGCGACGAAGTGCGCGTGCGCGGTGGTACCTCGACCGAAGGCGGCCGCGATACCTGGGACCTGTCCTGGGCGGGTGGCAAGACCGGCGACAACTGGAGCGTGACCTACGCTTTGCAGTACACCAAGCGCGATCCGCTGTTCGGCCGCGACCGGCCGCAGATGGACGACGCTGATGATGCGCTGTACCCGTCCTGGAACATGGAGCAGCGCAAGGTCGGCTTCCGTCCCACCGCAGGCCTGGCGCTGATCGACCCGAGCAACGGCCAGCGCCTGGCACCGCCGGACGGCACCTGCGAGAAATTCGCTGGTGAGTACTACACCGCCGATCGGCTGGTCTACAACTACAACGCCAATACGGTGAGCAACACCGGCCGCCTGTGCGGCATGAGCGCCGACTACGCCAACTGGCTGCTGACTGGCGGCTCGGAGAACGTGTCGGGCAATCTCTATGGCACCTTCGATTTCGGTGATGGCCTGCAGGCCTGGAGCAACCTGGCGGTGTACCGGTCCGAGGCGATCTGGGGCACCAATCCCCCCAGCGTTTCGTTGATCGACGATGCCAACGGCTATTACTGGGATGCCAACCGCAATCGCCCGGTGCTCGGCGTGCGCCAGTTCACGCCGAACGAAGTCGGTGGCCTGGACACGCTGCGCAATACCAACCGCGAGTTGTCGTGGGATATCAGCGCAGGCCTGCGCGGACGCCTGGCCGATCGCTTCGACTGGAGCGCCACGGTTGGCCGTTCCTACTACCGCGTTGAAGAGCGGCAGAACGTGGTGGACGAACAGAAGTCGTACGACTTCTTCCTCGGCCCACGGCTGGGCACCACCGGCGACGGTGAGGCCATCTACGCATTGAACGAGGCGCGCTGGTGGAACCCGATCACCCCGGACCAGTACTGGCAGATGGGCACGGTCGCGAAGAACCGCGCATCCTCCTACGTCAACCAGGCCTCGGCCGACATCACTGGTGAACTGTTGCAGGGCTGGGCTGGTCCGATTTCGTTCGCGGCGGTGGCCGAAGTGGCGAAGCAGGGCTATCACCTCAGCCCGGATCCGCGTGCCGGCATCGATTTCGACCTGCAGAACGTTGATCGTGGCGGCGGTGAGCGCACCCGCTATTCGGCCGGTGTCGAGTTCAAGATTCCCTTGGCCGACAGCCTGATCGCCACCGCTGCGGCACGCTACGACCGTTATGGAAGCTACAAGGCCGACGGCGGCGGCGAGGCGCTGGATGTCGGCAGCCAGAAGGAAACCACCTGGAATGCCGGTCTGGAATGGCGACCGTTCGAGTCGCTGCTGGTACGCGGTTCCTACGCGACCAGCTTCCACGCGCCGGACATGCACTACCTGCTGGGCCAGGCCAGCAGTTCCGAGGTGCTGACCTACGACCGCCTGCGCTGCATCGAGAGCGGCGCGTATCTGGTCAACAACTGCGGCGTGGGCAATACCGATGTCTGGTATGCGTTCGACGTGAACCGTCGGGGCACGCCACTGCTGCGCTCGGAGACCGGCAATTCGTGGACGGTCGGCTTCGTCTGGGACGTACTGCCGAACCTGTCGATGAGCGCGGATTACTGGGCGATCAAGCTGGAAGACATGATCGTCGACGTCGGTGCGGACGAAGTACTGGCCAGCGAAGCGGGCTGCCTGACCGGCAAGAACATGGACGGTACGCCGTGGGCGAACCCGGCGGGTGGCGAGTACTGCGCCGGCATCCTCGCCCGGGTGAATCGTGACAGCAGCGGGCGGTTGGTGTCGATCGAGCGCGGGCCGTTCAACCTGGCCAGCCGTGAGGTGCGTGGCATCGACCTGAGCGCGCGTTATCGGCTGGAGACGGCCGCATGGGGCAGCTTCCAGCTGGGGGTGAACTACACCAACCAGATCTCCACGAAGGAGCAGCGCTACGCCAACGATCCGAACCCCGAGCGCCGTGACCGTGATCTGCGCAGCAAGCTGCGCGCGAGCTTGGCCTGGCAGGGCGGCAACTGGAACGCGAACGTGTATGCCGACCGCATCGGCTCGGTGCCGGGCGTGCGCTATCACTGGGGCACCGACCGCCTGGACAACCCCGGCGGCTGCCTGCCTTTCGCCGATGGCTACGTGCCCAGCGACAGTCCGTCGTTGAACTGCCTGGAGCCTGCCACCCGTCCGGATGGATCGGCCAATCCGAACCCGAATGCGGGGCAGCAGACGGCGCGCTATTACGGCCGGGTCGGGCCGTTCATTACCTGGAACTTCAATGTCGGCTACCAGGTGACCGAGTTCATGAAGGTCAATCTGTACGTGAACAACGCGTTCAACGCGACCAGCTGGAACCACAAGGACCCCTACAAGGTCGACTACGATTTCGCCCCGACGCGTCTGCTTGGTGCGGTGGGCCGCGAGTTCGCGCTGGAGTATGTGTTCACGTTCTGAGGGACGGCGGCGCCGGGCATGACCCGGCGCCAGCCACGGGGTGACGGGCAGCCACGCATGGCGTGGCTCTACTGGGCGCGCGCGGGATGACGTGCAGCCACGCATGGCGTGGCTCTGCTGCGGCTTTGCAGTAGATCCACGCCATGCGTGGATGGGCCGCTGGCCGGGCGGGGTGGATTTGACCTTCCCACGATGGCAAGGTCTAGGCTGGTCATCTCTCCAGATGGAACCAGGGAAACCAGGCCATGAGCACCTCTAGCGTTACCGCCGTCCCCGGGACGGCTTCCACCCTCAGCCTGCCGATCGAAGGCATGACCTGCGCCAGCTGTGTTGGCCGGGTCGAAGCGGCCCTGGCCAAGGTCGAGGGGGTCGCCAGCGTGTCGGTCAACCTGGCCACCGAGCGCGCGGACATCCGCTCCTCTGGCCCGGTCGACCGCGACGCTTTGATCCAGGCGGTGGAAAGCGTGGGTTATGAGGTACCGGCGGCGACCACCGAACTGGCCGTGGAAGGCATGACCTGCGCGTCCTGCGTCGGCCGCGTGGAGCGCGCGCTGTTGGCGGTGCCGGGTGTCAGCCAGGCCAGCGTCAACCTGGCCACCGAACGAGCGACCGTGCGCGGCGTCGCTGGCATCGACGCACTGGTGGCGGCGATCGACAAGGTCGGCTACGCGGCGCACGCGATCGATGGCGGCACCCAGGTCGATGAGGAAGCGGCGGAAAAGAAGGATGCCGAGCGGGTGGCGCTGAAACGCGACCTGATCCTGGCCAGCGTGCTGGCAGCACCGGTGTTCGTGCTGGAAATGGGTTCGCACCTGATTCCCGGCATGCATCACTGGGTGATGTCCACGATCGGCCTCCAGGCCAGCTGGTACCTGCAGTTCGTGCTGACCACGCTGGTCCTGGCCATTCCCGGCCGGCGCTTCTACCAGAAGGGCTTCCCGGCGCTGCTGCGCTTGGCGCCGGACATGAACTCGCTGGTGGCGGTGGGTACCGCGGCGGCGTTCGGCTATTCGGTCGTGGCCACCTTCATCCCGCACCTGTTGCCGGCGGGCACGGTGAATGTCTACTACGAAGCGGCGGCAGTGATCGTCGCGCTGATCCTGCTCGGCCGGTTCCTGGAGGTGCGCGCGAAAGGCCGCACGTCAGAGGCGATCAAGCGCCTGGTCAACCTGCAGGCCAAGGTGGCGCACGTCAGCCGCGAAGGGCGTATCGTCGATATCCCGATCAACGAGGTACTGCTGGGCGACCTGCTGGAAGTGCGTCCGGGCGAGCGCGTGCCGGTGGATGGTGAGGTGACTGAAGGTCGCAGCTTCGTCGACGAGTCGATGATCACCGGTGAGCCGATCCCGGTGGAGAAGTCGGCAGGCAGCGGCGTGGTCGGCGGCACCGTCAACCAGAAGGGCGCACTGACCCTGCGTGCGACGGCGGTGGGTGGGCAGACCATGCTGGCGCAGATCATCCGTCTGGTTGAGCAGGCGCAGGGCTCCAAGCTGCCGATCCAGGCCGTGGTCGACAAGGTGACGCTGTGGTTCGTGCCGGCGGTGATGCTGGCGGCCCTCGCTACGTTCCTGGTGTGGCTGATCTTCGGGCCGTCGCCGGCGCTGACCTTCGCGCTGGTCAATGCCGTGGCCGTGCTGATCATTGCCTGCCCGTGCGCCATGGGGCTGGCGACGCCGACCTCGATCATGGTCGGCACCGGCCGCGGCGCCGAGATGGGCGTGCTGTTCCGCAAGGGCGAGGCGCTGCAGTTGTTGAAGGACGCCAAGGTGGTGGCGGTGGACAAGACCGGCACCTTGACCGAAGGCCGCCCGTTGCTGACCGACCTGGAGATCGCCGACGGCTTCGATCGCGCGCAGGTACTGGCACGGGTGGCAGCGGTGGAGTCGCGCTCGGAACATCCGATCGCCCGCGCCATTGTCGAGGCAGCGACGGAGGAGGGCATCGCGCTGCCGGCGATGGTTGATTTCGAGTCGGTGACCGGCATGGGCGTGCGTGCCATCGTCGATGGCGCACGCGTGGAAGTGGGCGCCGATCGTTTCATGCGTTCGCTGGGCGTGGACATCGGCAGTTTCGCCGCGCTGGCCGATCGCCTGGGCAACGAAGGAAAGTCGCCGCTGTATGCCGCCATCGATGGCCGCCTGGCGGCGATCATCGCCGTCTCCGATCCGATCAAGCCGAGTACGCCGGCCGCCATTGCCGCCCTGCACCAGCTTGGCCTGAAGGTGGCCATGATCACCGGTGACAACGCCGCTACCGCGCAGGCCATCGCCCGCCAGCTCGGCATCGATGAAGTGGTGGCCGAAGTGCTGCCGGAAGGCAAGGTGGAGGCAGTGCGCCGGTTGAAGGCGGCTTACGGTCAGATCGCGTTCGTCGGTGATGGCATCAACGATGCGCCGGCGCTGGCCGAGGCTGATGTCGGCCTGGCCATCGGCACCGGCACCGACGTCGCGGTGGAGTCGGCCGACGTGGTGCTGATGTCCGGCAACCTGCAGGGCGTGCCCAACGCCATCGCGCTGTCGAAGGCGACCATCGGCAACATCCGCCAGAATCTGTTCTGGGCCTTTGCGTACAACACCGCATTGATTCCGGTCGCGGCCGGTGCGCTGTATCCGGTATGGGGCGTGTTGCTGTCACCGGTGTTCGCCGCCGGTGCCATGGCCCTGTCCAGCGTGTTCGTGCTCGGCAATGCGCTGCGCCTGCGGCGCTTCCAGGCGCCGATGGCGGACGCGTCCCATGCGGCCCACTGAAGGAGCAATTGCATGAACATCGGTGAAGCATCGAAGGCATCCAGCGTGTCGGCCAAGATGATCCGCTACTACGAGCAGATCGGCCTGATTCCGCCGGCTGACCGCACCGGCGCGGGCTATCGCGCCTATTCGCAGGCCGACGTGCATCGGCTGCGTTTCATCCGTCGCGCGCGTGATCTCGGCTTTTCGGTGGCCGAGATCACCGACCTGCTGGGCCTGTGGAACGACACGTCGCGCCACAGCGCCGACGTCAAGCGCCTGGCCGAGCAGCACATCGATGACCTGGAACAGCGCATCGAGAACATGCGGCAGATGGCCGACACGTTGAAGTCGTTGATCAGCTGCTGCGCCGGCGATGATCGACCCGAGTGCCCGATCCTGCAGCGGCTGGGCGAGGGCGAAGAGGGCGCTGCGCCGGTTGCAGCGCCCGCCGGGGCAGTACGCAGGCGCGCGCGCAGGACCTGACGAAGACAGATGGAAAAGAAAATGCCCGCCCCGGCAATTGCGCGGGGCGGGCATTGTTCATGCAGTTGGCAGCGTGATCAGGCCGTACGTGGCGGGAAACCCGCTTCGGTCAGTGCCGCGACGATCTGTGCTTGGCTGGCCGACGTCTGTACCTGCACGCGGCGGCTTGCCGGGTCGGCCGACACGGTCGCTGCCGGGTCGACCAGTTCGATCGCCTTGGTCACGCTGCGCGCGCAGCCACCGCAGGTCATGCCTTCCACATGGAATTCCATCTGTAGCTCCTTCGATTCACTTGGGGGTGGAGGCAGTGTGCACCTTGCAACGATGGCAGGGTCAAGCGTTCCCCGGAGCGAAGGCACCACAAAAAACGGCAGCCACCTGTACCAGCGCGGCTGCCGTGGAGGATCGTCCCCGCCCACAGGCGGGGGTGAGGCCTTAGAACTTCCAGTTCACGCCGAAGTACAACTGGCGGCCGGCATACAGGTTGGACAGCAGACGGGCCTGGCTGTCATTGCCGATGTAGCTGCGCAGTTCCGACTTGGTGGCGTTCAGCACTGCCGCGGTGACCGTCCAGTCCTGCGTGAGGTTGTAGGCAACGTTCAGGTCGAGCTGGCTGTACGGCTTGGTGTAGGCGGTCATGCCATTCTGCAGCCCGCCAACCACTTCACCGCGACGGTTGTACGAGGCGCGGGCCAGGATCTTGTCGTTCTCGTAGAACACGGTCACGTTGGCCTGGTTCTTGGCGCTGCCGACCAGCGGCGACGAACCGATCTCTTCGCCATCAAGCACGATCGAGGCCAGGTTGGTGTCGTTGTAGGTGTAGTTGGCCTGCACACCAAAGCCCATGTCGAAGGTGTACTGGCCGTACAGTTCCACGCCCTGCGAGACGCCATCACGGCCGTTGGCCTCGGTGCGGTACTTCTGCACGGTGACCGTCTGGCCGCCGACGGTCATCTGCTGATCGCGCACCACCGGCACGGTGAAGTTGTCCACGTTCTTGCGGAACAGCGCGACACCGGCTGCGGAACCCGGCTTGAAGTACCACTCCAGGCCGATGTCGAACTGAACGGCCTTGAACGGTTCCAGTGCCTTGTTGCTGCCCGACCCATACCAGCCGGGAGTGTCGGTGCCGCCAGCGACGCGGCGGTCGTTGCTGTATTCCTCGCTGATGTAGGTGAGGCCGCCGGGATAGGCAATGCTGGTATAGCCCGGGCGGGCGATCACTTTCGAAGCCGCGCCACGCAGCACCAGGTTGTCGGTGATATCCCAGGCGATGTTGAAGCTGGGCAGGAAGTCGGTGTAGGTCTTGTCCAACGAGGCCAAGGTGAAGACCTTGTCGCTGGCCTGGGTGTCAGGCACGCGCACGAAGCCGCCCTGGCAGCGCAGGGTGGGATCGGCGGCCGGGTCATCGCAGCTCATCGGCGCGCCGCTGGCGTTGTCCACGAAGTAGTCGTTGAAGCGTTCGACCGAATCGCTGGACTGGGCAAACTGCCTGGTGCGCACCACGCGCACGCCGACGTTGCCGCGTACGCGCTCGGTACGGAAGTTGGCCTGGAAGTAGCCCGAGTAGATCTTCTCGTTGACGTCGTAGACGAAGTCTTCCTCGGTGCGGTTATGCGAGCCGCCGTAGGTCTTGTTCAGGTAATCGATGTAGGCCGGGTAGTTGATGCCCGGGAACACGTTGGCGTTGAAGCCGCCGGCAATGTTGCTGATCGGGTTGGACAGGAAGAAGCCGGGCTGGGCATCGCCGGCAGTTGAATCGCAACCGGCCTGGTAGCGGTTGTTCTTGTAGTCCGCCGGGTCCAGGCCCTGGCACACCCAGTAGGTATTGCCGGTATTGCGGTGCACCTTGCCGTCCCGGTACTTGGTGCCGAACTGGATCGAATCCAGCCAACCGGCTTCGAACAGTTTGGTGAAATCGGCCTGGAAGTAGTTCTGCTCGACCTCGGTCTGCATCCACGACGAGTCGGTGGAGCCGGTGTCCACTTCGGCGATGCCGGCCATCAACTGCTGCTGCAGATCCGGTGAGAACTGTGCCGATGGCGTACCGGTCAGGTCCCAGGCGGTGTAATTGACAGACTGCCAATCTTTTCCGACCTTTCGGCGCGGCTTGGCCGACATCCGGAAGTTCATCGACGGGCCGCCTTCAGACCAGGTGCGGCCGCCGGTGAACGACGCCTTCCACAGCGGGCTGATGTCCCAATCGATGGTCAGGTCGGCGGTCTGCGAGAGCGCTTTTTCCTTGCTGTAGCCACCGGTCAGCTGCGGGGTAGGCATGGTGCAGTCATCCGGGCCCCAGCCGCCCGGTGCCAGGCCGGCCGCCTTCGCCTGCTCTTCGCTGCAGATATATGTCTTGCCCGGCAGCTTTTCGAACTGTGCGCCGGTCACGATGCTGCCACTGGGGTCGAAGTCCAGCCCATTGAGCAGTCGTCCGCCAGCCCAGTTCCCGTCGCCGTTGAAGCGCGCCATGCTCCACTCCGGCACCTTCAGCATGTTCTGGGTGTAGTCACCCTGCAGCTCGAAGCGGAAGTAGTTGGCGGTCAGGGTCAGGTTGTCGATCGGCTTGAACTGGAAGGTCAGCTGGCCGCCCGTGCGCTCGCGCTTCTCTTCCTTCACCGCGAAGTTCACCGAGGTCGGCATGAAGAACTCGCTGTAGTTCTTGCCGGTCTGGTTGTTGAAGCCGGACTTGCCCCACCAGTAATGGATGCCGTCCTGTTCCAGCAGGTTGCCGTTGGCATCACGGGCGGTGGTGCCGTTGCCGTACCACTGATAGTCCTCGGTGCTGGCTTCCATGGTGCGGCTGGTGCGATTCTGCTGGGTCACGCCGACCAGCACGCCGAAGCGCTCGTCCTTGCTGTGCCAGGAATACAGCGCCGACACCTGCGGGTCGACGTCGTGGCTGGTGTCGGACGAGGTGCCTTCCAGGTTCACGTAGCCGGAATTGGCTTCCATATCCAGCGGGCGGCGGGTGTGCAGGATGACCGTGCCGCCGATGCCGCCTTCGTCGATGCGAGCTTCCGGCGACTTGAACAGCTCGGCGCTGGACAGCATGTTCGACGGCAGCAGGGTGTAGTTGAACGAGCGGGTGGCTTCGTTGTTGGTTTCCGACGAGGCGACGAAGTTGCCGTTCAACTGAGTCAGGGTCAGGTCGGGCGCGAGGCCGCGCACGCTGACCGACTTGCCTTCGCCACCGCTGCGGGTGATGACCACGCCGGGCACGCGCTGCAGCGCGTCGGCCACGTTCTTGTCGGGGAACTTGCCAACGTCCTCGGCGGTGATCACTTCGACCACGGCGTTGGCGTCGCGCTTCTGCTGCAGGCTCTTTTCGATTGCGTAGCGATAGCCGGTGACCTGGACGCTGTCCAGGGTGGTGGCGTCCTGCGCGCCGGTCGTTGCCGCCTGCTGCGCGGAAGCGCCAAGCGGGGCGACGGCGGCGGCCAGGGCCAGCGCGATGGCCAGCGACAACGCGTCGTGGCCCTGCGTACGTGTTGAATGCTTCATTGCCATCTCTCCCTCTCTCCTGGATTGATCCGGTGACTGACTGACGCGGAAACTTGAATCGATCTAATTCGTGATGCCGATCTTGCCTTCGCCCTGCAGATGCAGCGAGCGCCTGGCAGATAGCGCGGCACGTCCTGTCTTGCTCCCCAACTCCGGGCCATCGCGCTGTCGTCTTGGATCGATCTAAGCGATGGGCGGGGCGATTTTTAGCACGGCAACGGCGCCGACGCATGTTGCTGCGCAATATGGCAGCGACGTGTCGTACAAATGACCCTTCGGGGAAAATTGCTGTAAGCGGTTACATGCGCAAACGGAGTGGGTCGGCCGGGCTGCGCCCGGCACCCGCAGAGGCCGAAGCCAAGGCAGCAGCAACAGCAAGGGCAACAGCCGGCTCTGGGTTGTCTGTTGGTTGGGCGGGTCGGTGTGGGTTGGCAGGACACGCCGTAAACCCATCCATGGGGCTCGATGGCGCCATCCATGGCGCCAACGGTCCTGCCAACCCACACCGCCCCGCCCCCGACAGATCTCTGGTGACGGACGGCTTATCCACGCCTTGCGTGGATCAAATTCGTCGAAATCGAATATTTCGATAGTTCATCGAAGAGCATCCACGCATGGCGTGGATCTACCGTGTCGACCAAGGTCGACACCCACCAGGAGCACCCAATGCCATTCCAGCAGATCGCGGGAAACTGTCGAAGGCGGGGTGGGTCCGGTTGCGGGGGCGTGAGCGCCATGGATGGCGCGACCGAGCTTACATGGACGTACTTGCAGCGTCCCCCGCAGCCGGACCCACCCCGCCATCCCACGGAATGCAGCTGTTGCTGTTGTCGTTGCCGTTGCTTCGGCCGTTGCCTCTGCGGGTGCCGGGCGCAGCCCGGCCGAAGCCAACCCTTCATGCTGCGCCGCAGAATGCATTGGGCGAAATTCCCATGCTCTACTTGAATCGATCTAAATCCGCCGGGGTGCGGATTTATACCGATGGAAACGAGGGCTCGGCCTGTGCGGCCGGTCCTTCGCTGCCGCCCTGCCGCCAAGGAGTCCTGCCCGTGACCAGGTTGTCCCACCGTCGTCCCGACCGCCGCCTGTCGGCACTGTCCCATCGGCCCTTCGCCCGCATCGCCTGCCTGTTGGCCCTCGCGGTGACGCCCTGGCTGCAGGCCGCGCCGGCCGCGCTGGAGCGCGAGGTCAACACCTTCATCGGCAGCAAGGATGACGGCAACACCTTCCCCGGTGCCTCGGCGCCGTTCGGCCTGATCCAGGTCAGCCCGATCGGCAGCCACTATTCGGGCTGGCGCTACGACGACGACAAGATCCGCGGCTTCGGCCACTCCTTCCTGTCCGGCGCCGGTTGCTGGGAGCAGGGTGGGCAGGTCTCGGTGCTGCCGGTGACGGGCAGCATCGGTCCCCGCGGCGACTTCGATACCGCCAACCCCAAGCAGTTCGACCACAAGGCGTATGCCTCGGCCTATACCCATGACGGCGAAATCGGCCAGGCCGGCTACTACAAGGTGCGTCTGACCAGCTACGGCGGCATTGATGCGGAAGCGACGGCGCGTACCCGCGCGGCTGCCGAGCGTTACACCTTCAGCCAGGGCAAGGGCGATGGTCACGTGCTGGTCAATGTCGGTCAGGCCAACGAGCGCCACTCGGTGATCGGCAGCGTGGTCGACGTGGTGGGTGACCGCGTGGTCGAAGGCAAGCTGGTCACCAAGAGCTTCTGTGGTGGCCATCAGTACACCACCTGGTTCCGTATCGAATTCGACCGTCCGTTCAAGGCGCATGGCACCTGGGGCGAGGGCGGTGGCCTGCCGGGCGCGCGCCACAGCATGGAAGGCGAGCAGAAGCCGAATGGCGCGTGGCTCAGCTTCGACCTGGGCAAGGGCAAGTCGGTTACTGCCGTCAGCGCGATTTCGCATGTGGACGCCGAAGGTGCGCGCAACAACCTGCGCGCCGAGGGCATGCAGGGCGGGGCGCTGCTCGGCTTCGAACGCATGCGCGCGCTGTCGCAGCAATCGTGGCGTGAGCAGCTGGCACGCGTGCGTGTGCAGGGCGGCACTGCCGACGATCGCACCGTGTTCTACAGCGCGGTCTATCACGCACTGCTGCAGCCGATGACCGGCAACGATGCCGATGGCCGCTACCGTGGCTATGACGATGGCATCCATCGCGCCGATGGCTGGACCTACTACGAGTACTTCTCGCTGTGGGATACCTACCGTGCGCAGAACCAGTGGCTGGCACTGACCCGTCCGGACGTGGCGCGCGACATCGGCCGTACTCTGCTGGCGATCGACGAGCAGGGTGGCTGGTTGCCGCGCTGGGGCTATGCCAACTTCGAGACCAACATCATGACCGGTGATCCGGTCACCCCGTTCATGGTCGACCTGTGGCGCTTCGGTGCGCTCAAAGGCCGTGAATCGCAGGCATGGGACGCGCTGCGCCGCAATGCCTTCGGCACGCCGCCGCTGAACTCGCGCATGGCCGGCCGTTCCGGCAATCCAACCTATCTGGACAAGGGCTACGTGGTCTACGACCGCGCGTTCCCGTCCAAGGGCATGGACGTTGATCCGCACCACGGTGGTTCGGCTACCTTGGAATACGCGCTGGCCGACTGTGCGCTTTCGCAGATGGCCGATGGCCTCGGCCATGCGCAGGACGCGGCGACGCTGCGTGAGCGCGGTCGCAACTGGCGCAAGGTGTGGGACCCGCAGGTGCGTGATGCCGAGACCGGCTTCACCGGTTTCCCGCGTCCGCGTACCGAGGATGGCCAGTGGTACACCCCGGCCGATGGCCACTACAGCCCGCGCTCGCACCATGGTTTCCATGAAGGCACGGCTTGGCAGTACCAGTGGCTGGCGCAGCAGGACGTGCCGGGCCTGGTCGAAGCGATGGACGGCCGCGAACAGGCCGGCCGCCGCCTCGATGCCTTCTTCGCGATGGATGCGCTGCAGGCCGACCCGCTCAATGCCGCCCGCAAGGAATGGGTGGTCGGCCCGTACAGCTACTACAACCAGTTCCGCTACAACCCCAACAACGAGCCCGACCTGCATTCGCCGTGGCTGTATACGCTGATCGGCCAGCCGTGGAAGACCGCCGCGGTGGTGCGTGCGGCGCAGCAGCTGTTCACCAATGCACCCAACGGTGTGACCGGCAACGACGACCTCGGCACGATGTCGGCCTGGTACCTGTTCAGTGCGATCGGCGTGTACCCGGCGGTGCCGGGCAGCGGCGAGTTCCTGCTGCACACGCCGCGCTTTGCCAAGGTCGAGGTCGAGCTGGGCAATGGCCGCACCCTGCGCATCGAGGCGCCAGGCGCCGATGGCCGCCGCCTGCAGTACGTGCAGGGCGTGCAGGTTGATGGCCAGGCACATGCGCCGGTATGGCTGGGCTGGAACCAGCTGCAGCAGGGCCCGAAGCTGCGCTTCGCGCTTGACGGCACGGCGCCGACGCAGGGCTGGGGCACGGCGGTGAAGGATCTGCCGGTGTCCTGGTGTGCGGCACCAGGCAGCCAGCTGCACTGAGCCGGGCTGTGCCGTTCGAGGCAACCCAGCGAACGGCACGGCACGACAGGGCCGCGATCCATTAGGCTTGAGCATCCATCGGAGTGCGGGAAGACGATGAACGACAACGGCGGCAGTTCCAGCAAGCGTTCCGGCAAGGCGGTGACGGTGACCGACATCGCCCGTGCCATCGGCGTTTCGCGCGCGACCGTGTCGCTGGTGCTGCGCGGCAGCCCGCTGGTCAACGTCGATACCCGCGCCCGGGTGGAGGCCGAGCTGCGGCGCCAGCGCTACGTCTACAACCGTGCTGCAGCGAACCTGCGGCGACGCACATCGTCCAGCATCGCGCTGGTGATCAACGATCTGTCCAACCCGTTCTTCGCCGAATTCGCCTCCGGTGTGGATGAAGCGCTGGGTGGGCGTGGCTACGTGACCCTGCTCGGCAGTACCGGCGAGTCACCCGAGCGCCAGCAGGCGGTGCTGTCCACGTTGATGGAACACACGCCTGCGGGCCTGATCCTGTCACCGGCCGAAGGCAGCGATGCCACGCTGCTGCGGCAGGCGCTGGGTGCCAATGCCAACGTATTGCTGTTCAACCGCGAACTGGACGGCGCCGAGTGGGACTTCCTGACCCTGGACAACCAGCATGGCGCCTACCTGGCCACCCGCCACCTGATCGAGCGCGGCCATCGCCAGATCGCGTTCTTCGGTGGCCACGCCGCATCGAGTTCCTGCCACCAGCGCCGCGCGGGTTTCCAGCAGGCACTGGCCGAAGCCGGGCTGGCGCTGCCGCCGGGCTGGATGATCGAATCGGCACCCAACCGTCTGGAAGCGGCCGCGCGCACCGACGAACTGTTCGTCGACGGCCATCGGCCGAGCGCGGCGGTCTGCTACAACGACACCGTCGCGCTGGGGCTGATGCTGGGCCTGAACTCGCGCGGCATCCGCCCCGGCGGTGACTTCGCGGTGACCGGCTTTGATGATATTTCCGAAGCGTCGGTCGCCGTGCCGCCGCTGACCACCTTGACCGCCGATCCTCGCGAGCGCGGCCGGCAGGCGGCGTCCCTGCTGCTGCAGCGGCTGGAGGAACCGGATGCGCCACCACGGCGCACGGTCGCCCCGGTACAGTTGCGCATCCGCGAAAGCAGTGCCGCACGTCCGAACTGATGCTCTGCTGCTGAACTGATTGCACCCTTCCACGCACCAACGACCTTTCGCGCATCGAGGCGCGTACCGCATGCCGATCTCCGCAACGCCCCGCCCATCGGGTTCCCCGGGCAACCAGCCTGCCGTCACCAACGGCAAGGCGCTGGCCGTGGTCACCACCATCTTCTTCATGTGGGGCTTCCTGACCTGCCTCAACGACATCCTGATTCCGCATCTGAAGGCGGTGTTCGAACTGAACTACGCCAAGGCGATGCTGGTGCAGTTCACTTTCTTCGGCACCTACTTCCTGATGTCGTTGCCGGCCGGGCGGCTGGTGGCAGCGCTGGGTTACAAGAAGGGCATCGTGGCCGGTCTGGTGATCGCCGGCATTGGCGCGCTGGGCTTCTGGCCGGCCGCTGAGCTGCGCGTCTATGGCGCCTTCCTCGGTGCGTTGTTCGTGCTGGCCACCGGCATCACCGTGCTGCAGGTCGCGGCCAACCCGTATGTGGCGCTGCTTGGCCCTGAGCAGACCAGCTCCAGCCGCCTGACCCTGGCGCAGGCGTTGAACTCGCTGGGTACGGCCATCGCGCCGATCTTCGGCGGCATGCTGATCCTGTCCAACACGGCCATGAGCGGTGAGCAGATTGCTGCACTGCCGGCCGCCGAACAGCTGGCCTACCGTACCGCCGAGGCGCACGCAGTGCAGGGCCCCTACGTGGGCCTGGCCATTGCGCTGGTGCTGCTGGCCCTGTTCGTATTCCTGTTCCGCCTGCCGGCGCTGAACGACACCACCGAGCAGGCTGACGAGGGTCATCAGCACAGCTACCTGGACGCGCTGCGCAAGCGCCATCTGCTGCTGGGTGTGCTCGGCATCTTCTTCTACGTCGGCGCTGAAGTGTCGATCGGCAGCTTCCTGGTCAACTACCTGTCGATGCCCACCATCGGCGGCTTCAGCGAGCAGGAAGCCACCCACTATGTGTCGGCCTACTGGACGATGGCGATGATCGGTCGCTTCGCAGGTTCGGCACTGCTGGCGCGCTTCTCGCCGAGCCGACTGCTGGCGATCTTCGCGCTGGTCAATGTCGGCCTGCTGACGCTGACCATGATGACCTCCGGCAATGTCGCGCTGTACTCGGTGGTAGCGATCGGCCTGTTCAATTCGATCATGTTCCCCACTATCTTCGCGCTCAGCATCGAGCGTCTGGGCCCGCTGACCAGCAAGGGCTCGAGCCTGCTGATCATGGCCATCGTCGGTGGCGCCGTGGTGCCTTACCTGCAGGGCGTTCTGGCCGACCACGTCGGCGTGCAGGCCAGCTTCATCCTGCCGCTGCTGTGCTACGGCTACATCATTTTCTACGGACTGGTCGGCGCCCGCGCGCCGGCTGCCGGCACGCAGGGAGGCTGAGTCGAAAATGGGTTCCATCGTCTGCTTCGGCGAAATTTTGATCGATCTACTAGCGCAGCCACCGGCCTCGGCCGATACACCGCGCGCGTTCCTGCAGTACGCAGGCGGTGCACCGGCCAACGTCGCGGTGGCCGCCGCACGGCTGGGCGCGAAGACCCAGTTCGTCGGCATGCTCGGCCGCGACATGTTCGGCGACTTCCTGGCGGAGAGCCTGAGCGAACACGGCGTCGGCACCGACTACATCGTGCGCACCGACGCGGCCAAGACCGCGCTGGCCTTCGTGGCGCTGGACGCGGGCGGCGAGCGCAGCTTCAGCTTCTACCGTCCGCCTGCCGCCGACCTGCTGTTCCGTGACAGCGACTTCCAGGCAGGCTGCTTCGATGGCGCGCAGTGCTTCCATGTCTGTTCCAACAGCCTGACCGAAGCGGACATCGCCGAAGCGACGTTCGCCGGCATGGACCGCGCACGCACGGCCGGTGCGGTGGTCAGCCTGGATCTCAACCTGCGTCCGGCGCTTTGGCCGGCCGATGTCGACCCGACACCGCGGCTGTGGCAGGCGCTGGAACGCGCCGACCTGGTCAAGCTGTCGCGCGAGGAACTGGAGTACCTGGCGGCACCGCTTGGCGATGACGGCGAGGCGCTGGTGCTGCGGCGCCTGCTGGCCGCGCAGGCACGCTGGGTGATCATCACCGACGGCGCCGCCACGCTGCATTGGTACACCCGCGAGACGCAGGGCAAGGTCACCAGTTTCCGCGTGCCCACCGTGGACACCACCGCCGCCGGTGATGCCTTTGTTGGTGGCGTGCTGGTCGGGCTGCTGGAGCGGGGTGGGGCGGGTGCGGGTTTTGCCGCGTTCTGCCAGGACCCGCAGGCGATCGCCGCCACGCTGCGCTTCGGCGCCGCCGTTGGCGCACTGGCGGTGACACGGAAGGGCGCGTTCGCTGCGATGCCCTCGTTCGATGAAGTGCAGCAATTGCTGCAGGCACAGGATCTTCCCGCATGAGCACCTCGCCTGATTTCCGTTCCCCGGCCTTCCTGCGCGCGCACATCTCCGACACCATGGCGTTCTACCACCCGCGCTGCATCGACCCGAAGGGCGGCTTCTTCCACTACTTCCGTGACGACGGCAGCATCTACGATGCCAGCCATCGCCACCTGGTGAGCAGCACCCGTTTCGTCTTCAACTACGCCATGGCTTACCGCGAATTCGGCAATGCCGAGTACCGCGATGCGGTCGAGCACGGCGTGCGCTACCTGCGCGAGGTGCATCGCAACCCGGCTACGGGCGGCTACGCCTGGACCCTGCGCGATGGCGTGGTCGAGGATGACATGAACCACTGCTACGGCGTGGCCTTCGTGCTGCTGGCCTACAGCTGTGCATTGAAAGCGGGTATCGAAGAAGCCCGCACGTGGATGGATGAGACCTGGCAGCTGTTGGAAGCGCGCTTCTGGGAAGCGGAGCACGGCCTGTACAGGGACGAGGCCGACGGCCAGTGGAACTTCACCGGTTACCGTGGCCAGAACGCCAACATGCACATGTGCGAGGCGATGCTGGCTGCATTCGAGGCCAGTGGCGAGCAGCGCTATGTCGAGCGCGCGCTGCAGCTGGCCGACAACATGACCCGCCGCCAGGCGGCCAAGGCCGGCGGTCTGGTCTGGGAGCACTACGGCGTCAACTGGAACATCGACTGGGACTACAACCTGGACGATCCCAAGCATCTGTTCCGGCCATGGGGCTTCCAACCGGGGCACCAGACCGAGTGGGCCAAGCTGCTGCTGATCCTGGACCGCCACGTGCAGGCCGACTGGCTGCTGCCGACCGCGCAGCATCTGTTCGATGTGGCCGTGGAGCGCAGCTGGGACGAGGCGCGCGGCGGCCTGTACTACGGCTTCGCACCGGAGTCGCGCCGCCAGCCCGGCATGGACGGCGCGCCGATCGGCGGCGACAGCTTCGTCTGCGACGACGACAAGTACTTCTGGGTGCAGGCCGAGACCCTCGCCACCGCTGCACTGATGGCCAAGCGCACCGGCGATGAGCGCTATTGGCAGTGGTACGACCGTATCTGGGCGTACTCGTGGGAGCACTTCGTCGACCATCAGTACGGCGCGTGGTTCCGTATCCTCGACGCAGACAACCGCAAGTACAGCGACGAGAAGAGCCCGGCTGGCAAGGTCGATTACCACACCATGGGCGCCTGCTACGAAGTGTTGAACGTCGTTCGTTGAACATCGTCCGAATGCAGTAGTGCCAGGCCACGCCTGGCAAAAACAACAGGAGTCCGCACGTGCATCGCCTTCCCCTCGTTGTCCGTCTTCTCCTGCTGCTGATCGCGGCGACCACATTCCCTGCAACCGCCGCACCGCTGCAGGCGCAATGGGAATTCCGCCTGCTGCCCGGCGACGCGCAGGGCGCGGCGCATCCGGGCCTGCAGCAGTGGCGCGCGGCCACGGTGCCGGGCAGCGTGCATACCGATCTGCTGGCGCACGAGCTGATCCGCGATCCCTACGTCGGTGCGCCCGAAGCCGAGCTGCAGTGGATCGGCCTGGCTGACTGGGAGTACCGCGCCCGTTTTGATGTGGACGCCGTCACCTTGGCCAGGCCCAACGCCGAGCTGCGCTTCGATGGCCTGGATACCTATGCCGAGGTGAAGCTCAACGGCAAGCCGCTGCTGCGTGCCGACAATGCCCACCGCACCTGGCGCGCCCGCGTCGAAGGTCGCCTGCGAGCGAAGGGCAATGAGCTTCAGATCGTGTTCCGTTCGCCGATCCGCACGCTGCTGCCGGGCGTGCAGGCGATGCCGCACAAAATCGCAGGCAATTATCCTTCGCCGTACGGCGATGAACCCAAGGACGCGATGGTCGGCAACTTCGCGCGCAAGCCGGCCTACCACTTCGGCTGGGACTGGGGCCCGCGCTACGTGACGGCTGGGGTCTGGCGCGGCGTTGACCTGCAGGCATGGGGCGCGCATCGGTTGACCGACCTGGCCGTACGCACCGATGCGCTTGATGCAGGCAAGGCCAGGCTGGCCGTGGTGCTGCAGATGGAGCAGGGCGCGGTCGCCGGTCCGGTGGCGGTAGACGTTGAGGTGCGTGATCCCGATGGCCGCAGCGTTGCACGGGTGCAGCGCACGGTCGAGCTGAAGCCCAGCCAGAACAGCGTGGAGGTGCCGGTTGAACTGGCCAAGCCGCGGCGCTGGTGGCCGGTCGGCCATGGTGCGCAGGACCGCTACACCGTAATGGCCTCGCTCGACGGTGGTGTCGATTCCACGTTGAAGCGCGAGCAGCGTATCGGTCTGCGCACGGTCGAGCTGCGCCGCGAGCAGGACGACAAGGGAGGGCAGGGCTTCGCCTTCGTGATCAATGGTGTGCCGATCTTCGCCAAGGGCGCGAACGTGATCCCGTTCGATGCCTTCCCTGCGCGTGTTGATGCTGCGCGACTGCGCCAGGTACTGGTCGCCGCGCGCGATGCCAACATGAACATGCTGCGCAACTGGGGTGGTGGTTACTACGAAGACGATGCGTTCTTCGATATCGCCGACGAACTGGGCCTGCTGGTCTGGCAGGACTTCATGTTTGGCGGTGGCATGCAGCCGGGTTACGACCCGGCATTCCGCGCCAGCGTGGTCGCCGAGGCGCGCGACAACGTGCGCCGGCTGCGGCACCATCCCAGCATCGTGCTGTGGTGTGGCAACAACGAAGAAGAAACAGCATGGAAGGATTGGGGCCACGGCCGCGACCTGAAGGCCGCAGATCCGGCGTTTGCAGCGAAGGTCTGGCAGGGTTACGTTGACCTGTTCGGCAACGACCTGCGCCAGGTGGTGAGCGAAGACGGGCTGGGCGTGCCGTACTGGTCCAGCTCGCCGAGCAACGATCTGGACGAGAAGGCCAACGACTCCACCCGCGGTGACAAGCACTACTGGCAGGTGTGGGGCAATCCGGCATTGCCGGTGCAGGCCTATCTGCGCGAGACCCCGCGCTTCATGTCCGAGTACGGCCTGCAGGCCTGGCCTGCAGTGGCGACGGTGGACCAGATCGCTACCCGTGCGGAGCAGCGCATCGACAGTCCGGTGATCCGTGCGCATCAGAAATTCATGGCCGGCGAGGGCAATACGCGCCTGCTGCACTACATCGAGCTGGGCTACGGCACGCCGAAGGACTTCGAGGACTTCGTCTATCTGAGCCAGGTGATGCAGGCCGATGGCATCGCCCTGGCGGCGTTGCACCATCGCGCTTCGCGGCCGTACACGATGGGCTCACTGTACTGGCAGCTCAACGACGTCTGGCCAGGTGCGTCGTGGTCGAGCGTGGACTACTTCGGCCGCTGGAAGGCGCTGCACTTTGCCGCGCGCCGCTTCTTCGCGCCGGTCACCGTGGTCGCGCTGCGCGATGAGGGCAGGACACGCGTGCGCCTGATCAATGACCAGGCCGCGCCGTTGGATGCGCGGTGGCGCCTGCGGGTGATGGACGTGGAAGGCAAGGTACTGCGCCGTCGCGAGCAGGCGGTGACGCTGGTCGCTGCCGGGGTGACCGATATCGGCAATTACGTGGATGCCGAACTGCTGGCCGGCGCCGATCCGGCGCGGACGGTGGCGGTGTTCGAGCTGCTGCAGGGCGGCAGGGTGACGGCGCAGCAGGTCGTTGGGTTCGTCGAAGCTAAGGATCAGGTGCTGCCACGCCAGCAGCTGAAATCAACCCTGACGATCGACGGTGACCACTACCGCCTGCGGCTGCAGAGCGCAGCGCTGGTGCGCGCGGTCTGGATCGATTTCGGCGCGCTCGACGTGCAGGTGGAAGACAATCTGCTGGACCTGCTGCCGGGCGAAACCCGTGACATCGCCGTGCGTGGCCCGGTGGATCTGACTGCGCTGCGTGAGGCGTTGAAGGTGCGCACCCTCAACGATCGTTGAGGGTGGCTGAACCACGTTCTGGTAGGTGTCAACCTTGGTTGACACATCGGCCGTATGCCAACCAAGGTTGGCATCTACCAGGAGCGGTACCCGGTAGCCGATGCCGCAGAGCCCATCGGCGGGCCGCGCTTACAGTTGGATCTGCTGGAAGTTCTCGACGCGATCATGGCCGTTGGCGGCTGCGCCGATGCGCGGCATCGGGTAGTCCTCCAGGCGATCGATCAGGCGTGTCTGCAGGCCGGCTTCGCGAGCGGCGTCCAGTTCCTCGACGACGTCGGACAGGAACAGAATCTCGCCAGCGGGAACGCCGATGGCCTGCACGATGTGGCGATAGCTGTCGGCCTCGCGCTTGCCACCGACTTCGGTATCGAACCAGCCCGACACCAGCGGACTGAGGTCACCGGCATCGCTGAAGCCGAAGAACAGCTTCTGCGCCGGCACCGAACCGGAGGAGTACACATACAGCGGCAGGCCCGAAGCGTGCCACCCCTTCAGCACCGGCGCTACTTCCGGGTAGAAGTGCGCGGTGTAGTCGCCACGACGGTAGCCCGCATCCCAGATCAGCCCCTGCAGGGCCTTCAGCGCGGTGTGCTTGCGGTCCTGGTCGATCCAGCCCTGCAGCGTCTCGGCCACCAGGCTGTCCTGGCAGGCGCCGCCGATCTCGGTGGCGACGGCGTCCAGCCAGCGACGCACCTCCGGCTGCTGGCCATGTTCGGCGACGAAGCCGGGCAGCGCCTGGCGTGCGTACGGGAACAGCACGTTCTTGACGAACGAGATGCTGCTGGTGGTGCCTTCGATGTCGGTCAGGATGACGCGGGGCTGCATTGATCAGGACGCCTGGGTCGGAATGTAACGGGGGAATTTCTGCGCGATGTCGGTGCCGGTGAAGTGACCGACCCAGCCATCCGGCTCGGTGAAGAAGCGGATCGCCACGAAGCTCGGCTCATCGCCCATGTCGAACCAGTGGGTGGTGCCGTCGGGCACGGCGATCAGGTCATCCTTCACGCACTCGATCTCGTAGACCTTGTCGCCCACGTGCAGGGTGAACAGGCCCGAGCCGGCGACGAAGAAGCGCACTTCGTCTTCCTTGTGGAAGTGTTCGTCGAGGAACTTCTTCCTCAGCTCGGCGCGGTTCGGGTTGTCCGGCGCGATCGAGGCCACGTCCACGCTCTTGAAGCCGCGCTCGGCGACCAGGCGGTCGATGTCGGCGCGGTAGGCGGCAAACACCTCGTCCTGGCTTGCGCCCGGGGCGACCGGCGCGGTGGCCTGCCAGCGTTCAAAGGTGACGCCGATCTTCTGCAGTTCGGCAGCGATGATCGCGCCGTCCTGGGTATCCAGCAGCGGCGATTCGGGGTGGGTATCGTCGTAGATGCGCAGTCGGCTCATGGCGGCAGCTTGAACGTCTCGGGGGGAGGACAGGGTAGCAGGGTGGCGTCGATGGCCAGATTCCAGAATGGCATCTGGCCTTACCGGAAACGTCAGCGGCGCAGCTTGCGCAGCTCCAGCTCGCAATGCAGCAGGAACTCGAACGCTTCCATGTGCCGGCGCGCTTCGGCCATGTCGCGGCCCCAGGCGTACAGGCCGTGGCCGTCGATCAGGTAGCCCCACAGGGTCTGCGTGTCGAGCAGGGCGTCGACCTGGGCCGACAGCACGTCCATGTCCTGGGTGTTGGCAAACACGGGGATGTCGATGGCCATCTCGTGGGTGCTGTTGCCGGCGAAGGCCTTCAGCAGTTCGTAGCCCTCCACCCGGATATGCCCCTGCGGCGCATACAGGCGCGAGGCGATGGTCTGCACCGGCGAATGGGTATGCAGCACGCAGCCGATCTCCGGGAAACGGCGATACAGCTGGGTATGCAGCAGGGTTTCGGCGGAGGGGCGCAGCGGGCGGCCGACGGCCTTGCCATCGAAGTCCACCACCATGATGTCGTCTTCGATCAGCCGGCCCTTGTCCTTGCCGGACACGGTGATCGCGGCGTGGCGGTCATCCAGGCGGTGGGAGAAGTTGCTGCTGGTGGCCGGGGTCCAGCCGGCCTGGGCCAGTTCGCGGACGTTGTCGATCAGCAGCTGGGCCAGTTCGCTCAGGCGCGCGGTGTCGTAGGGGAAGGTGGGGGCGTTCATGGGGGCGATTTTACTGGATTCGGCCAACGGCTGAGCCCCTCGTGGCTGGTCGCGTAGAGCGGTTCATGGGGTGGGCGGGGCAGGTGGGCCGTGCAGGGGACGCTGCAAGTACGTCCCTGTAAGCTCGATGGCGCCATCCATGGCGCCAAGGCCCCTGCACGCCCCACCCGCCCCACCCCTGACAGGTTCCTGCGGGCGGCCAGCCACGGAGTGAAGAAGGAAAAGCGAAAGCGGATCGCTTCGCTGCGCTTGCTCGGAGCGGAGCATGGCTCCGCTCTACAGCAGATTCGTCCCCGAGCATTCATTTCCGGGAACGCTTCATCCACGCATGGCGTGGATCTACCGACAGCTGCGTGGACCTGTCGAAGGCGGGGAGGGGGGAGGTTGCGGGGGCGTGAGCCGCATGGATGCGGCGACCGAGCTTACAGGGACGTACTTGCAGCGTCCCCCGCAATCTCACCCCTCCCCGTCAAACCCTCAGAGCCGCCGGTGCCGTTGCTCTGGCTTCAAAGGCAGGTGCAGGGCCGCAGGCCCTGCAATGCAGAAAACCTCACTTCCCCCGCAGGCGGCTGTGCTTGAACCCGTAGAAGAAATAGATCACGAAGCCGACAAACGTCCACACGCCCATCAACATCCAGTTGTGCAGCGTCATCGCCGACAGCAGCGCCAGGCAGCTCAGCACGCCCAGGCTGCAGATCAACCACGCGCCCCGGATGCGGAACGGACGCGGCAGGTCCGGCTGCGTGCGGCGCAGGATCAGTACACCGGCACAGACCGCGGCGAAGGCGATCAGCGTGCCCATCGAGGTCAGTTCACCGAGGATGTCCAACGGGAACAGCGCCGCCAGCAGGGCGATGCCGATGCCGGTGATGACCGTGTTGATATGCGGCGTGCGGTACTTCGGGTGGATCTTGGTGAACACCGGCGGCAGCAGGCCGTCGCGACCCATGATCATGAAGATGCGCGGCTGGCCGATGATCATCACCAGCACCACCGACGACAGGCCGATCAGCGCACCGATCTCGACCACCACCCGCAACCAGCCCAGCTGCGGATGCGCGGCCACGGCGGTCACCACCGGCTCATCGGTGCCCAGCAGCTGGTAGGGCACCAGGCCGGTCATGACCGCAGCCATCGCGATGTACAGCACCGTGCAGATCACCAGCGACAGCATCATGCCGATCGGCATGTCGCGCTGCGGCTTGTGTGATTCCTGCGCTGCCACCGATACCGCTTCGAAGCCGATGTAGGCGAAGAACACCATCGCCGCACCGCGCAGCACGCCTTCCATGCCGTACTTGCCGGGGCCTTCGTTGGCCGGGATGAACGGGGTCCAGTTGCTGGTGTCCACGTATTTCCAGCCGACCACGATCACCAGCACGATCAGGCCGGTCTTGAGGATGACCATGGCCATGTTCATCGCCGACGACTTGCTGATGCCGACGTAGCACAGCCAGGTCAGCAGCAGCACCAGGATTGCGGCAGGGATGTTGGCGATGGCGCCGGTGGGGCGCAGCTGCGCGTCCAACGGGGCGCTGACCAGCGCAGCCGGTAGATGGATGTCGAAATGGCTGAGCAGGCTGAGGAAATAGCCGGTCCAGCTGACCGCCACGGCCGAGGCGGATACGCCGTACTCGAGCACCAGCATCCAGCCGATGAACCAGGCCGAGAGCTCGCCGAAGGTGGCGTAGGTATAGGTATAGGCGCTGCCGGAGACCGGCACCATCGCCGCGAACTCGGCATAGGCCAGGGCGCAGAAGGCGCAGCAGATCGCGGCCAGCACGAACGACAGCATGATGGCCGGGCCGGCGTGGTTGGCGGCGGCCTGGCCGGTGATGACGAAGATGCCGCCGCCGATCACCGCGCCGATGCCGAGTGCGGTCAGACCCCAAGGGCCGAGGTGGCGACGCAGGCTGAGGCCGTTGGCGTCTTCGTGGGCGGCGTGCGGGTGCTTGGTGGCCCACAGTTGCTTGAACATGTGTGGTGGTCTTGTGCGGTGCGCCCCGTGAACGGGCGAGGGCGGAAATGCTTGCGGATATCGACGGGCCGGCGCAGGAGCCGGCCCGTCGGGAGGATCAGGGCGACTTGGCCAGCTTGCTGTGGCGCATGCCGTAGCCGAAGTAGATCAGCAGGCCCAGCACGGTCCAACCCACGAACAGGTGCCAGTGCACCACGAACGCCTGCCAGAACAGGAACAGGCACGACAGCGCACCCAGCGGGCAGATCACCCACACCAGCGGCACGCGGAACGGGCGGTGCAGCTCCGGGCGGGTGTAGCGCAGGATCAGCACGCCCACGCAGACCGTGGCGAAGGCCAGCAGGGTACCCATTGACACCAGCTCGCCGAGCACGTTCAGCGGCACCATGCCGGCCAGCGAGGCGGCGATCACGCCGACCACGATCGTGGCCCAGTACGGCGTGCGGAAGCGCTTGTGGACCTTGCCGAACACCTTCGGCAGCAGGCCATCGCGCGAGATGGTGTAGGCGATGCGGGTCTGGCCCATCATCATCACCAGCACCACCGAGGACAGGCCGGCGATCGCGCCGATTTCCACGGCGGTCTTCAGCCAGGACAGGCTCGGGTAGGCTTCCAGTGCGGTGGCCACCGGCTTGTCGGTGCCCAGCAGGTGGTACGGCAGCATGCCGGTCAGCACCGCGCAGACGATGATGTAGACGATGGTGCAGACCGCCAGCGAGCCGAGCAGGCCGATCGGCATGTTGCGCTGCGGGTCCTTGGTTTCACCGGCGGCGGTGGAGACCGCATCGAAGCCGATGTAGGCGAAGAACACGATGGTGGCCGCGCGGAACACGCCACTCCAGCCGAACTCGCCGGACACGCCGGTGTTTTCCGGGATGAACGGATGCCAGTTGGCCGGGTCCACGTGGGCCGCGCCGATGCCCACGAACAGGCAGATCACGAACACCTTGATGGCCACAATGATCGCGTTGACGAACGCGGACTGGGTCACGCCCACGTACAGCAGGCCGGTCACCGCCGCCACGATCAGTACCGCCGGCAGATTGAACAGCTTGCCGGAGGCGGCGAACTCGTGCCCGTTCCAGGCGATCGGCGCCGCACTCAGCGCGTCCGGGAACGGCATGTGCAGCGTGGTGGTGATGAAGCTGATCAGGTACGCCGACCAGCCCACCGCGACCGAGGCCGAGGCGAACAGGTACTCCAGCACCAGGCACCAGCCGATGAACCAGGCCATGCCCTCGCCGAGGGTGGCATAGGAGTAGGAATAGGCGCTGCCGGAGACCGGCATCATCGCGGCGAACTCGGCGTAGCACAGGCCCGCCAGCGCGCAGGCGATCCCGGCGAACACGAACGACAGCATCACCGCCGGACCGGCGTGGTTGGCCGCGGCCTGGCCGGTGAGCACGAAAATACCTGCGCCGATCACCGCACCAATGCCAAGCATGATGAGGTGTTTCGCCGTGAGGGTCCGTTTCAACGTGGCTTCGCCGTCCAGGCTGCCTTCGATGGGTTCGCCGGCATCGACGTGCCCGGCCGGTTCGACCGGCTTGACCCTCAACAGAGCTTTCAGCATGCAGTACTTCCTGATGATCGGATTGGGAGGGCTGCCGGTACATTGCCAGCGGCCCGAATGGTGAAGGCCGCGCAAACGGCCCGCTGTACCTTAGCCAATGCTGAAGGCACCGCACAAGCGCAAACGCAACAATGAGCGGCGATAATGACCGGTATTTTTCCGGGCACCCCGCATTCATGAGCGAAACCACCGAATCCCTTGCCGTGCTTGACGATCGCCTGCGCCGCCTGCTGCATGACTATGCGCGCAAGGAACCCGCCCACGACGCCCTCGCTGCCGAATTCGGCACATTGATCGACGATGTGGAGGATGCGTTCCGCCGCGAGCGGCTGGCAGGCCATTTCACCGCCAGCTGCTGGCTGGTCAGCGCCGATGGCAAGCGCCTGCTGCTGACCCATCATCGCAAGCTGCAGCGCTGGCTGCAGCTGGGCGGCCACGCCGACGGCGACCGCGACCTGGCCCGGGTGGCGCTGAAGGAGGCCGAAGAGGAGTCTGGCCTGACCGGGTTGGTGCTGGACGATCCGGCGATCTTCGACCTGGACAAGCATTGGATTCCGGAACGCAAAGACGTGCCGGGGCACTGGCACTACGACGTGCGTTTCGTGATCCGTGCGCTGGGCGGGGAGGATTTCGTGCTCAGCGAAGAGTCGCTGGAGCTGGCCTGGCGGCCGGTGGCCGAGGTCGCCGGCGATCCGCAGTCGGATGAATCGATGCAGCGCATGGCGCGGCGCTGGCTGGCGCGCTGAAAAAAGCATCCACGCATGGCGTGGATCTACTGGTCGCGCGATCTCTTGGTAGATCCACGCCATGCGTGGATGGCGCAGTATCCAAACGGGCGCAATGCCAGTAGATCCACGCCATGCGTGGATGGCGCAGTATCCAAACGGCCGCAATGCCGGTAGATCCATGCCATGCGTGGATGGCGCAGTATCCAAACGGGCGTAATGCCAGCAGATCCACGCCAAGCGTGGATGGCGTGGTGCCGGATGCATTCCGCCGGGGCCCGCCCGGCGGCGCGCCACTCAATACAGGATGCGCGTGCGCAACGTGCCCGGAATCGCCGCCAGCTCGTCACGCACCGCGCTGGCCTGTTCCTCGCTGGCGGTGATGTCGATCACCACGTAACCCACCTTCGGGTCGGTGCGCAGGAACTGGCCGTCGATGTTGACGTTGTGCCGCGAGAAGATCTCGTTGACCTTGGACAGCACGCCCGGCACGTTCTGGTGGATGTGCAGCAGGCGCAGGCTGTCGGCGTGCTCGGGCAGGGTCACTTCGGGGAAGTTGACCGCCGACAGGGTGCTGCCGTTGTCGCTGTAGCGCACCAGCTTGGCGGCCACTTCGATGCCGATGTTGTCCTGTGCTTCCAGCGTGCTGCCGCCCACGTGCGGAGTCAGGATCACGTTGTCGTGGCGGGTCAATGGTGATTCGAAGATATCGCCGTTGCCCTTCGGCTCGACCGGGAACACGTCCAGCGCCGCGCCACCGATGTGGCCGCTGGCCAGCGCAGCATCCAGCGCATCGATGTCGACCACGGTGCCGCGCGCAGCGTTGATCAGGTGCGCGCCACGGCGCATCTTCGCCAGCTCGGTGCTGCCGATCATCCACTGCGTGGACGGCGTCTCCGGCACGTGCAGGGTGACGATGTCGGCGCGCGCCAGCAGGTCATCCAGGCTGGCCGCGGCACGGGCATTGCCCAGCGACAGCTTGGTTTCCACGTCGTGGAAGATCACCTGCATGCCCAGCGATTCGGCCAGTACGCCCACCTGGGTGCCGATATGCCCGTAGCCGATGATGCCCAGCACCTTGCCGCGCACCTCATGGCTGCCGCTGGCCGACTTCGACCAGCCACCGCGATGGCATTCGGCGTTCTTCTGCGGGATGCCGCGGGTCAGCATGATCGCTTCGGCGATCACCAGCTCGGCGACGCTGCGGGTATTGGAGTAGGGCGCGTTGAATACCGGAATACCGGCCAGCTCGGCCGCATCCAGGTCGACCTGGTTGGTGCCGATGCAGAAGCAGCCGACCGCGATCAGGCGCTTGGCCTCGGCCAGCACCTCGGCGCTGAGCTGGGTGCGCGAACGGATGCCGACGATGTGCGCCTCGGCGATGCGCGCCTTCAGTTCGTCCTCGGGCAGTGCCTTGGTGTGCGCCTCGATCTGGCTGTAGCCGGCGGCGCTGAACACCTCCACGGCGGTCTGGCTGACCCCCTCCAACAACAGCACGCGGATATCCTGCTTCGGGAACGAGGTCTTCTTCGGCGACATGGGGCGGCACGGCCAGTGGGACAGGGGCTGACCACTATGCCAGATCGCAACGCCCATGGTGCAGTGCGCAATTGGTTGCAACTGCAGCTATTGATGGCGCTGCAGGGCTGGACGCTGGGCCCGGCCGCTGGCACGCTTGCCCGTTCTTCACGCACCGCGCTGGACCGTCATGACCGATTCCCGCATCGCCTCGTTGCAGCAGGCCTGTCCCGGCCTGAAGCTGAAGACCGACCCTGCCGACCTGGAGCATTACGGGCGCGACTGGACCCGGCGCTGGACGCCGGCGCCGCTGGCGATCGCGTTGCCGGCCACGGTGGAAGAAGTGCAGGCGGTGATGCGCTGGAGCGCGGCCGAAGGCGTGGCAGTGGTTCCGTCCGGTGGTCGCACCGGCCTGTCCGGCGGCGCGGTGGCGGCCCATGGCGAGCTGGTGCTGAGCCTGGAACGGATGAACAAGGCGCTGGACTACGATGCCGTCGACCGTACCCTGGTGGTGCAGGCCGGCATGCCGTTGGAGGCGCTGCACAACGCCGCGCTGGAGCACGGCCTCATCTATCCGGTGGACTTCGCTGCACGCGGCTCGTGTTCGATCGGCGGCAACATCGCCACCAATGCCGGTGGCATCCGGGTGATCCGCTACGGCAATACCCGCGAATGGATCGCAGGACTGAAGGTGGTCACCGCCACGGGCGAACTGCTCGAGCTCAACAAGGGCCTGATCAAGAACTCCAGCGGCTACGATTTCCGCCAGCTGCTGATCGGCTCGGAAGGCACCCTGGGCGTGATCGTCGAGGCCACGGTGAAACTCACCGACCCGCCGCCGGCCAGCAACGTGATGCTGCTGGCGCTGCCCAGCTTCGACGTGCTGATGCAGGTGTTCGCCGCCTTCCGCGCGCGACTGCAGCTGCAGGCGTTCGAATTCTTCACCGACCGTGCGCTGGAGCACGTGCTGTCACACGGCGCGCAGGCACCGTTCGATGAAGTACACCCCTATTACGTGGTGACCGAATTCGCTGCCGGCGATGAAGCGCAGGAAGCTGCGGCAATGGCCGCCTTCGAAGACTGCATGGGCAATGGCTGGGTCAGCGACGGGGTGATCAGTGCCAGCGATGCCCAGGCGGCGCAGCTGTGGCGCCTGCGCGAGGGCATCACCGAGGCGCTGGCGCGCTACAAGCCCTACAAGAACGATGTCTCGGTGCGGATCTCGTCGATGCCGGCGTTCCTGGCCGAGACCCAGGCGCTGATCGGCGACGCCTACCCGCATTTCGATGTGGTCTGGTTCGGCCATATCGGTGACGGCAACCTGCACATCAATGTGCTCAAGCCGGATGACACCAGCGATGCCGACTTCGTGACCCAGTGCGAGCACGTGACCAAGCTGCTGGCGCAGGTGCTGGCGCGCTTCAATGGCAGCATTTCGGCCGAGCACGGCATCGGCCTGGTCAAGAAGGGCTACCTGGACAGCACCCGTGGCCCGGCCGAGATCGGGCTGATGAAGGCGGTCAAGCGCGCGTTCGATCCCGAAGGGCGGCTGAATCCCGGAAAGTTGTTCGACCTTTGACACGGGCAAAGACTTCACCCAGCCGTTACGCTCCACCCACCCAATCGATGAACTCCCTGACCATGATCCGTCCGCTTCTGCTGGTTGCCCTGTTGTCCCTGCCGCTGGCCGGCTTCGCTTCGAGCTTTGCCGGCACCTCGGCCGGGTCGGCGACGGGCGCTTCTTCGGGTTCCTCGGGCAGCAGCTCGGGCGATGACAAGGTGGTGCTGGCTGCACGCGATGATGCGGCGGCTTTTGTCGCCAGCGATGGCCAGATCCGTGGCGCACGCCTGCAGGCGGCACTGGTGCACCTGCGCGAGCACGATGCAGCTGCACAGCAGCAGAGCGACCTGCAGCTGGCGCGCGCGCTTCTGGCGCGTTGATCCAGCGCCCGGGTAGTGCCGGCCGCTGGCCGGCAACCTCATGACATCTGTTCGGAGCGCAGCCACGCATGGCGTGGCTCTACTGCTGATCGCTCACGCTGCGCATGCGGCTGAGCGCCTGCAGCTGGACCCGACCGGGCTGAGCCCGGCGCAGCAGCAGGTGGCGACGCAGACACTGAGTGATGTGCAGTCGCTGCTGCCGGAAGGCCTGCTGCGGGCATTGCCCGCGCAGGTAAAGGTCGGCTGGCGTGACGACCTGCCCGCGAACGTACATGGCCGTGCCTTCGCCGGACGCATCGCGCTGCGTCGCGACCTGCTGGATGATGACGTGGCCGGTGCCCGCCGCGCGCGGCGTAGCGCGCTGGTGCATGAACTGACCCATGTCGCCGACCGCACTGTTGCGAACTGGTCGCGCAGCGCCCGCTGGCGTGACCTTGCAGGTTGGCAGCGCAAACCCTGGCACCTGGGCCGTGGCGACAACGCCTTCCGCGACCGCAGTCCCGATGCCTATGAACTGACCGACCCGACCGAGTACCTGGCGGTGAACGCCGAACACTTCGTGCTCGATGCCGAGTTCGCGTGCCGGCGCCCGGCGCTGGCGCAATGGTATCGCGCACACTTCGGTACGCCGCCATCGTTGCCTGCGCCGCACTGCGCGGGCACCGTTCCGTTGCTGCAGGCCGACGCGGAAGAGGGCGCCGCGTCGCTGCTGGCACTGGACCCGGCCCGCGTCTACGCCGTGGACTATCTGTTCGCCGAAGGCAGTGCGCAGCCGATGAGCCGCTGGGGCCACAGCATGCTGCGACTGGTGATCTGCCGTCCTGGCCGCGCACCGGGACCGGACTGCAGGCTGGACCTGGAGCATCACCGGGTGCTGTCCTTTCGCGCCTTCGTCGGCGACGTGCAGATTTCCAACTGGCGCGGCCTGACCGGTGGCTATCCTTCGCGCCTGTTCGTGCTGCCGCTGCAGCAGGTGGTGGACGAGTACACCAAGGTCGAACTGCGCGGACTGGCCTCGCTGCCGCTGCAGCTGGACCGCAGTGAGATCGCCAGCCTGCTCGAGCGCACTGCACAGGTGCACTGGAGCTATGACGGCCGCTATTACTTCGTCAGCAACAACTGCGCGGTGGAGACGGCGAAGTTGCTGCAGGCAGGTGTTCCGCGTCTGGGCGAAGCCGGCCTGGCACAGCTGAGCCCGCGCGGGCTGCGGCGACGGCTGGCGCGGCTGCACGCCCTGGACGAGCAGGTGCTGGCCGATCCCGCGCAGGCACAGGCGCAGGGCTACTACTTTGCGTCCGCGCGCGATCACTTCCAGCAGTTGTTCTCGGTTGCCGCAGCGCAGATGGCATTGCCGGCGCGCGATGTGCGCGCATGGCTGGCGCTGCCGGCGCAACAGCGCGCACCGTGGCTGCTGCGCGGTGATGTGCGTGCCAGCGCCGGCCTGCTGTTGTTGGAACAGGCGGCGCAGCGGCGCGCGGAACTGCGGTCACGCGACGCACTGAAGCGACGGTTGCTGGCCGACCCGGACAGCGCGGCCACCCGTTCGCTGCGTGCGTTGCTGGAACAGAGCGGCCAGTGGTTGCGCCCGGGCCAGTTGCTGGCCGACGCTGGTTACGGCCTGCCGCAGGCGGAAGAACAGGCGGAAGTTGCACGGGCAGTGGCCGCTGCCAGCGCACAGACGGTACCCGCCTGGCAGGCGCTGCGTGTGCAGCTGCGCGCGCAGTTGCCGCCATCACAGCAGCGCGAGCTGGATGACATCGACCGCAATCTCGCTGTGTTGGGTGCGCGGGTGCGTGAGCAGGCCGCCGAAGTGCCGCCTACTGGCGCGGCAGCTCGATGACGAAACGACTGCCTCCGGCCGTGCCCGGCGTGCAGTAGACCTGGCCGCCGTGCGCATCGGCGATGGCCTTGACCACCGCCAGGCCGAGGCCACTGCCGCCGCCCAGGCGCGATCGTGAGCCGTCGCCGCGCATGAACGGATTGAAGATGTCCGCGTGCAGGGTCGGGTCGATACCGGGGCCTTCGTCCTCGATCGCCACCTGCACGTGGGCCACGGTGTCATGCACGGCGATGCGTACCTTGCCCGGGTTGGCATAGCGGCGCGCGTTCTCCAGCAAGGCCAGCAGCGCCTGCCGCAACCGCGTCGGGTCGCAATGGGCGGGGTGCTCTTCGCGGCTGGTTTCCAGCTCCAGCACGAAGCCGGCGCTGCGGAAGGCAGGATCGACCAGGGTCATCACCGAATGCACTTCGGCCACAACGTCGGTGCGGGCGCGGCGCACATCGAGGCGGGCATTGTCGGCCAGGCTCAGTACCCGCAGGTCCTCGATCAGCCGCGACAGGCCCTCGACCTGCGCCAGCAGGCTGCGGAACTGCGACTCATCAGGCTGGAACACGCCTTCGGCGAGGCCCTGCAGGCGGCCGCGCAGGATTGTCACCGGCGTGCGCAGTTCGTGGGCGATGGCCGCGTGCCACATTACCCGTTCGCTTTCCATGTGCTGCAGGCGGCGCGCCATCGCATTGAAGTCGTCCACCAGCGCTGCGACCTCGCCGGGGGAGTTGGCCTCGGCCGTGGCGCGCGCGCCGAGATCGCCGCCGGCCAGCGCACGTACGCTGTCCACCAGTGAATTGAGCGGCGACAGGATGCGATGGGCCAGACGGAACGAGGCGGCGATCGCCAGCGCCAGCCCGGTCAGGATCACCCCGACCATCCACGCCAGTTCAGGCCCAGTCGGCAGCCATCCTTCCGGCTCTTCGGCGCTGGCCGGGAAGAACTCGATCAGTACCGCATACAGCAGCCACGAAGAGAGGATCACCATCACGATGACGCCGACGACCATCAGCGACATCGACACGATGATGTGCCGGCTGAGCCCGGAGCGGCGCATCAGCGGTCTGCCATCAGGCGGTAGCCGACACCGCGCACGCTGGCCGGAATCTGGGTGAGGCCCACTTCGTCCAGTTTGCGCCGCAGCTTGCTGACATGGCTGTCCACGGTGCGTTCCAGCGCTTCGCTTTCCGGCAGGCATTCGTGCATCAGCTCGCTGCGACTGAAGATCCGTGACGGCGCCAATGCCATGCAATGCAGCAGCTTGAACTCGGTCAGCGTCAACAGCAGCTCGTGGCTGTAGCCGTCGCCTTCCACATGCACCGCGTGGGTGGCGGTGTCGATCAGCAGCGGGCCGACGCGCAGGGCACTGGGCGCATCCGCCCGCGAACTGCGCAGCGTACGCCGCAGTACTGCGCGAACGCGTGCCGCCACCTCGGCGGGGTTGAACGGCTTGACTACATAGTCATCCGCGCCCATCCGCAGTGCGGTCAGCTTGTCCAGATCCTGGTCCAGCGCGGTCAGCATGATGACCGGCGTTTCGCCGCGCTGGCGCAGCTGGGTCAGCACGCTCCAGCCATCCAGCCGCGGCAGCTGCACGTCCAGCAGTACAAGGTCCGGGCGCATGCTGCGATGCATGTCCAATGCAATCTGGCCATCGGCCGCACGCAGGGTGCGCAGGCCCTCGCGTTCAAGGTAGGCGGCAAGAATGTCGGCGATCTCGGCTTCGTCCTCGACGATCAGGACCAGCGCCGCGAGGGCAGGGGAGGCATGCATGGCAAGGCGAGGCCGGAAGGTGCTTGCCCTCCATCGTATCTCCACAGTTCCTCCATCGAAACCCCATCATCGCCACGCACACTGCGCGCTTCATGATTCGTCAGCCGCGTCTGCGGCACTGTGCACAGCAATGAGAACCTTCAGGACTCCGGTCGCGCTGGTCGCGACCTTCGCCTTGGCCATGACGGCCTGCTCCCGCCCCGAACCCACCGTCGAAGCCGTGCCGCGTGTCAGCGTGGTTACGGTCGGCCCGCAGGTGGTGCAGCGTGATGATGAACTGCCCGGTCGGGTGGCGGCGGTGCGCACCGCGCAGATCCGTGCGCAGGTCGGCGGCATCGTGCAGCGCCGGATGTTCGAGCAGGGCGCGGAAGTACATGCCGGGGAGCCACTGTTCCAGATCGACCCGGCGGCGTTCCGCGCCGACGTCGATTCGGCGCTGGCGGCCCTGCAGCGCAGTGAGGCCGCCCTCGGCCGCAGCCGGGTGCAGTCACAGCGGCTGCAGGCACTGGCCGCCGCGCAGGCGGTCAGCCAGCAGCATCGCGACGATGCCAGCGCCGAGCACGAGCAGGCCCGCGCAGCAGTCAACGAGGCACGCGCGATCCTGGCGCGACGCCAGCTCGATCTGCGCTATGCGACGGTCAGTGCACCGATCGATGGCCGCATCGACCAGGCATTGGTGACCGAAGGCGCGCTGGTCGGCGTCGCCGATGCCGAGCCGATGGCGGTGGTGCAGCAGATCGACCAGGTCTATGTGGACGTGCGCCAGCCTGCATCGCAGCTGCAGTCCCTGCGGCGCGGTGCGGTGGACGGCGAGCTGCCGGTGACGATCATCGGCGCGGCGGGTACGCCGCTGCCCGAGCGCGGCCGGCTGTTGTTCTCCGGTGTCAATGTCGATGCACGCACCGGCGATGTGATCCTGCGCATCCTGGTCGACAACCCTGAGCGGCAGCTGTTGCCGGGCATGTACGTGCGTGCGCGGGTGCCGCGCGGTGCGCCGGCCAGCGCGCTGCTGCTGCCACAGCAGGCGGTGCTGCGCAGCGCCGGTGGCCAGGCCTATGCCTGGGTCATCGCCGCCGATGGCAAAGCAGTGATCCGCACGCTGGAGGTGGACGGTAGCGTCAACCGGCAATGGTTGGTGCGGCATGGCCTGAAGGCGGGCGAGAAGGTCGTGGTGGAAGGCCAGGAGCGCCTGCAGGAGGGCGTGCTGGTCGATCCGCGCGACTGGCAGGTGCCGGTCGCCAGCGCCAACGCCAACGCAACGCCGACACCCGCAAGCCAGGGCTGAGCCCTTCCAGGAACCTACGACATGGCTCGTTTCTTCATCGATCGCCCGGTGTTTGCCTGGGTGCTGGCGATCTTCGTCATTCTGGCCGGCGTGCTGGCCATTCCGCGGCTGGCGGTTGAGCGCTATCCGGCGGTCGCACCTCCCAGTGTCAGCATCTATGCCAGCTATCCCGGCGCCAGCCCGCAGACGTTGAATGACGCGGTGGTCGGCCTGATCGAGCGTGAGCTGTCCAGCGTCAAACACCTGCTGTACTTCGAATCGTCGGTGGACACCTCCGGCGAAGCGTCGATCACCGCGACCTTCAAGCCCGGTACCGATCCCGAGCTGGCACAGGTGGACGTGCAGAACCGGATCAAGGCGATCGAGCCGCGCCTGCCACGCAGCGTGCGCCAGAACGGCCTGTTCGTGGAGGCTGCCGACTCGGGGTTCCTGATGCTGGTGGGCCTGCGCTCACCCGATGGCAGTGTCAGCGAAGCGGCGCTGGGCGATTTCATGGCGCGCAACATCATCGAAGAGCTGCGGCGCATCGACGGCGTCGGCCGCGTGCAGTTGTTCGGTGCCGAACAGGCGATGCGGATCTGGCTGGACCCGACCCGGCTGACCGGCTACGGCCTGACCATGGGCGATGTGGCCAGCGCGATCGAGCAGCAGAACCTGGAGATCGCGCCGGGTCGCATCGGCGATTCGCCCGGTGTTCCCGGCCAGCGCATCACCGTGCCCTTGAGTGCCGAAGGCCAGCTGTCCACGCCCGAGCAGTTCGCAGCGATCGTGCTGCGCGCCGGTGCCGATGGTTCGCGGGTGCTGCTGGGTGACGTCGCCCGGGTCGAGCTGGGTGCGCAGAGCTATGCCTGGGGCACGCGCGAAGACGGCTATCCGGCGACGGCCGCCGGCGTGCAGCTGCGCCCCGGTGCGAATGCGGTGCGCACCGCCACGGCTGTGCGCGAACGCATGGCCGACCTTCAGCCGCTGCTGCCGCACGGTGTTGAGTCCAGCATTCCGTTCGACACCGCGCCCTTCGTCAAGGTATCGATCCAGAAGGTGCTGCAGACCCTGGTCGAGGCGATGCTGCTGGTGTTTGCGGTGATGTACCTGTTCCTGCAGAACTGGCGCTATACGCTGATCCCCGCCCTGGTCGCGCCGATCGCGCTGTTGGGCACCTTTGCGGTGATGCTGGCACTGGGTTTCTCGATCAACGTATTGACCATGTTCGGCATGGTGCTGGCGATCGGCATCATTGTTGACGACGCTATCGTGGTGGTCGAGGGCGTGGAGCGGATCATGGCCGAAGAGGGCCTGCCGCCGCGCGAGGCCACGATCAAGGCGATGCGTGAGCTGACCGGTGCGGTGATCGGCATCACCCTGGTGCTGACCGCGGTATTCATCCCGATGGCGCTGGCCAGTGGCTCGGTCGGTGCGATCTACCGCCAGTTCAGTGTGGCGATGTCGGTGTCCATCCTGTTCTCGGCACTGCTGGCGCTGAGCCTGACCCCGGCGTTGTGCGCGACGCTGCTGCGCCAAGGCACGCGTGGTCACCATGGCCGCGGCGGTGTGTTCGGTGCGTTCAACCGTGGCTTCGAGCGGATGACCGGGCGTTACCGGCAGGGCGTGGCGGCGGTCCTTCGGCGCAGTGGCCGGGTGATGGGCCTGTTCGCTGCCTTGCTGGTGGCACTGCTGATCGGCCTGCATTGGTTGCCGGGTGCGTTCCTGCCTGAAGAGGACCAGGGCTATTTCATGACCTCCATCCAGCTGCCGGCCGAAGCAACCGCCGAACGCACGCTGGCGGTGGTCGAAGCCTACGAGCAGCACGTCGCCTCGCGGCCGGCGATCGCGTCCAACCAGGCCATCCTCGGCTACAGCTTCTCCGGTTCCGGCCCGAGCGCAGCACTGACCTACACCATGTTGAAGGACTGGGGTGAGCGCGGCGGCAGCACCGCAGCAGACGAAGTAAAGGCGGCGCAGCAGGCCATGGCGACTGTGCCGGAAGGTGAGGTGATGAGCGTGATGCCGCCGGCCATTGACAGCCTTGGCCGATCCTCCGGGTTCTCGTTGGCGCTGCAGGCACGTACCGGGCAGGGCCAGGCCGAGCTGCGGGCCGCCCTGCAGCAGTTGCTGAAACTGGCAGAGGCCAGCCCGCTGCTGGCCGAAGTGCATGCCGATGGCCTGCCGGCGGGCAGCAACGTGCGCCTGGACATCGATCGGGCCAAGGCCGAGGCGATGGGTGTGGCGTTCACCGACATCAGTGCAACGCTGTCGGCGGCGATGGGCTCGCAGTACGTCAACGACTTTCCCAATCGCGGGCGCATGCAGCAGGTGATCGTGCAGGCCGATGCGCCGCACCGGATGCAGCTGGAGGACGTGTTGAAGCTGTATGTCCGCAACAGCGAGGGCGGCATGGTGGCGTTGTCCGAACTGGTCACCGCGCACTGGACCGAGGCGCCGCTGCAGCTGCAGCGTTACCTGGGGTTCCCGGCATTGAACCTGTCCGGCGCACCCGCCAGCGGGGTCTCCACCGGTCAGGCGATGATCGAGATGGAGCGCCTTGCACGGCAGCTGCCGGCGGGCTTTGCCCTGCAGTGGACCAGCCAGTCGCTGCAGGAGCGTGAGTCCGGCGCACAGGCGCCGTGGTTGCTGCTGCTGTCGATGCTGGTGGTGTTCCTGGTGCTGGCGGCGCTGTACGAGAGCTGGTCGATTCCGCTGGCGGTGATGCTGGTGGTGCCGTTGGGCCTGCTCGGCGCCGTTGCTGCAGTGCTGCTGCGCGGGATGCCCAATGATGTGTTCTTCAAGGTCGGCATGATCACGGTGATCGGGCTTTCGGCGAAGAACGCGATCCTGATCGTCGAGTTCGCCCGCCAGCTGCAACAGCAGGGACGCGGCCTGGTCGAGGCGACCATCGAAGCGGCACGCCTGCGGCTGCGGCCGATCGTCATGACCTCGCTGGCGTTCGCGCTGGGTGTGGTGCCGCTGATGCTGGCGCAGGGTGCTTCAAAGGAAACGCAACAGGCCATCGGTACCGGCGTGTTCGGCGGCATGGTCAGCGCGACCGTGCTGGCCGTGTTCTTCGTGCCGGTGTTCTATGTGGTGGTGCAGGGCGCGCAGCATTGGCTTGCGCAGCGCCTGCGCCGACGCCGGCCGACGCCGGGAGGAAGCGTGGATGGAAAGCAGGTGGATGGAAAGCAGGAGCCCTGAGGGCCTGTACGAGGCGCAGCTGCGCGTGCTGGAGCAGCAGCTGCGGGATGCGCTGCTGGACGGCGACCATGGCGCAGCCACTGCGCTGCTGTCACCGGTGTTGTTCATGATGGACGGACAGGGCGGTCGGATGCTCGAACTGCCCTGGCTGAGGGACTGGCGGCAAGGACGCCTGCAGATTCTTGCGCTGCAGGTGCATGCAGTTGAAACATTGCTGTGTGGACGCCTGGCATTGTTATCCGGCGATGTTCAGCTGCATGTGCACTGGCTGGGACGCGAACACGTGCAGCGCTTTCGCCTGTTGCGCGTCTGGACAAGCGCTTCCAGTGCCAGCGGCGCGCAGCTGCTGTCGATGGCGGTGCTGGCAGGCTGAACACGGTCATGCAGCTTTCAGGCCCCGTTTGCGCGCAGATGGTAGGGTCCAAGGTCTCTGTAGTTTCGACAAGGAGTCGAGCCATGCGTGTAGTTTCCAGTCTGTTGGCTGCCTCCCTCGGCCTTGCGCTGAGCGCCTGTCAGCCGGCGCAGACGCCGGCCGCCAGTGGCGCAGGCGATGCGGTCGCAACGCCGGCACCGGCACCTGTGGCTGCCGCTGTTGATGGCGGCGGCAACGAAACCCTCTATCGCTGCGGCGACCTCGATGTGCGCGCGACCTTCAACGGTGAGGACGCAGCGACGGTTGTGATCGGCGGGCGCAGTTTCGCGATGTCCTCCGAACGCGCGGCCTCCGGTGCGAAGTATGCCGACGGCAAGGGCAACAGCTTCTGGACCCGCGGCAGCGATGAAGCGCTGCTCAGCCTGAAGGGCGAAGCGGATCGTGAGTGTGCAGCGGTGGAAGCGACCGAGGGCGATGGCAGTGCCGGCAACGCGGCGTTCCGTGCCACTGGCAACGAGCCGGGTTGGCTGGCCGTCGTCGATGGTGATGCACCGGGCCTGCAGGTGGACGTCGACTACGGCGAGCGCCGCTTCGCGGTCGCCAAGCCGACCGAGGGCGCAGACGGTTGGGTTGGCAAGGCGGCCGACGGCACCGACATCAAGCTGAGCTTCCAGCGCACCACCTGCCAGGACGACATGAGCGGTGAAGCGTTCGAAGCCAAGGCCATGCTGACCGTGGGCACGCGCCAGTACCACGGCTGCGGCAACTTCGGCGGCAAGTAAGAAAAAGGGGACGGAGGGGATTAAGTCGTTTGTGCCATGAACGACTTAATCCCCTCCGTCCCCTTTTTTGCTTCAGCCCTCGCAGGGCTTGATGTCCAGCTCAAACGCAAGGTCGTAGCGACCATTGATGCCGATCAGTGCTTTGCGGATCGCGCAGTCGTTCTGGTGGCGGGCCACCAGGTCGGCGAAGATCTTCTCGCGACCCTCGCAGTACGTCGCGCTGGCCTCTTCGAGTTCCCGACGGCGCTCGTCGTCGTAGGGCTCTTCGCCGGCGAAATGCTGGCAGGTGTTTTCGCGCGCGAGAAACGCCTGCACGTCGTCGGGCATCTGACAGTAGATGCGTATGTCTTCGATGTCGTACACGTCGTTGGAGACCGCACAGCCAGCGGCAGCACGGGCCTGTTCCAGTTCCTCGTAACTCGAGGGCAGGCTGGTAGCGGAGGGCTCCTCGGCGGGTTCCTGCAGGGCCGCGGGCGACGCCGCTGCCGGTGCGATGGGAGCCACCGGATCGATCGCTACGGCCTCTGGCGTGGCACCACCTGCACCGTTGTCCGCTGCCTGCGGCGAGCACGCCGCAAGCAGGGACAGGCAGGCGATCAGCGCAGCGCGGTTAATCGGCACGGCCAGCAAATTCGCCGGTGCTGGTATTCACCAGCACACGCTCACCGTTGACGATGTATTCCGGCACCATGATTTCGATGCCGGTGTTGAGCTTGGCCGGCTTCGGGCGCTTGGTGGCGGTGCCACCCTTCAGTTCCGGTGGGGTCTCGACCACTTCCAGCACCACCGAGGCCGGCAACTGGATCGCCACCGGCAGGTCGTCGATCACCTGCACGTAGATGCCGGTCAGGCCGTCGGTGATGTAACCAGCGTCATCGCCGATCACGTCCGCGTCCAGGGTGTAGGGGGTGTAGTCCTCGTCGTCCAGGAACACGAACGCATCGCCGTCCTTGTACGAGTAGGTGGACTGGCGGCGCAGCAGTTCGACTTCGACCAGGTTGTCGTCGGCATCGAAGCTGGCATCGAGCTTGTTGCCGCCCGGCACGCTGTACATGATGAAGCGGAAGCGGACGTTGCCGCCGCGACCCTGCGGCGAGCTGCGCTCGATGTCGCGGATCTGGTAGACGCCGTTGTTGAACTCGACGACGTTGCCCTTCTTGATGTCGTTGGCTTTCATGATGATGTTGGTCGTTGGGGGAGGGCGCCGTCCCGGCGCCCGGGGGGAATCACTTCGGAGCGAGCCGGGTGGCGCCGTCCAGGCGGATGGTCTCGCCGTTGATATAGGTGTTGCCGAGGATGTGGCCGACCAGGCTGGCGAAGTCTTCCGGCTTGCCCAGGCGCGACGGGAACGGGATCGACGCGGCCAGCGATTCCTGCACGGCTTCGGGCATGCCATCGACCATCGGCGTCCAGAACACGCCCGGCGCGATGGTGTTGACGCGGATGCCGACGCGCGACAGCTCGCGGGCCATCGGCAGGGTCATCGCCACCACGCCGCCCTTGGAGGCGGAGTAGGCGGCCTGGCCGATCTGCCCTTCGTAGGCGGCAACGCTGGCGGTGTTGATGATGACGCCGCGCTCGCCGTCCACGCCGGCCTCGTTGTGCTGCATGCGGTTGGCCGCGGCCTTGGCGACATTGAAGCTGCCGACCAGGTTGACCATCACCGTGCCCTGGAACCCGGCCAGCGGCATCGGGCCTTCCTTGCCCAGCACGCGGCCAGCGCCGAGGATGCCGGCGCAGTTCATGGCGACATTCAGGCCGCCGAGGAAATCGCTGGCCTGGTCGATGGCGGCCGACACGGACGCTTCATCACTGACGTTGACATTGAAATAGCGGGCGTTGTCCTGCCCCAGCCCGGCAACAGCCGCCGCGCCCTTGGCGTCGTTGAGGTCGAACAGGGCGACCTTGCCGCCCTGGGCAACCAGGTGCTGGGCCACGGCCAGGCCGAGGCCGGAGACGCCGCCAGTGATCACGGCACGTACGGAAGACAGCTGCATTGCACGGTCCTGCAGGTTCAAGAACCGCCGATTCTAACGGAAGCGGCGGCAGCCGCCGTTGTGCACTGCGCCGCCGGCCTCAGCCCAGTTCGCGGGCGCGGCGCAGGCGGCGCTCGAAGTCCGCGGCGGGCAGGCCGTGGGCGAACAGGAAGCCCTGGCCGACGGTCACCCCCAGGTCGAGCAGGCATTGCCGTTGCGCCTCGGTTTCCACGCCTTCGGCGACCACGCCCAGGCCGAGACTGCGGGCAATCGCGCACACCGCCTCGCACACCGCCACATCCGAGCGGTTGCGGGGAATGCCTTCAACGAACAACTGGCTCAGTTTCAGCCCATGGATGGGCAGCCGGCGCAGGTAGTTCAGCGCGCTGTAGCCTTCGCCGAAGTCGTCGATGGTCAGCATCACCCCCATCTCGCGCAGGCGGGCGAAAGTGCGCAGGGTGTCCGGCGCATCTTCGATCAGCACCCGCTCGGTGAACTCCAGCTCCAGCACGCTGCCGGGCAGGCCGAACTCGTCCAGCACCTGCCGCACCCAGCGGGCAAGATCCTCACCGACGAACTGCCGCCAGGACACGTTGACCGCCACCCGCACCAGGCCGAGCCCGTCGTCCTGCCATTGCCGGACCTGCCGGCAGGCTTCGCGCAACGCCCATTGACCGATGCGCACGATGTCGCCGGTGTGCTCGGCGTGGCGGATGAACAGGTCCGGCCGCATCTGCCCCAACTGGGTGTTGTGCCAGCGCATCAACGCCTCGCAGGCGATGGTGGCGCCGCTGCGCAGGTTGACCTGTGGCTGGTAGACCAGGTGGAACTCGTCGCCATCGAGCGCCTTGTGCAGCCGGCTCTCGATCTGCAGGCGGTCATGCTGGCGCTGTGCCAGTTCCGGGGAGAACACCTGCCAGCCGTTGCGGGTGCGTCGCTTGCACTCGTACATCGCCGTGTCGGCGTTCTGGATCAGCTGCTGCGGCCGGTTGCCATCGCGCGGTGCACGGGCGATGCCGATGCTGGCGGTGACCGGGAACTCGTCGCTGCCCAGCTGGAACGGCGCCGAAAAGGCCGCAGTGATGCGCTCGGCCAGTTGTTCGGCCTGGTCCGGCTGGTCGCGCAGGTCACAGATCACCAGGAACTCGTCGCCGCCAAAGCGTGCAAGCAGGCCTTCGGTGCCGATTGCGGTGGCGATGCGCCGGGTCGCTTCGATCAACAGTTCATCACCGGCGTTGTGGCCGAGCAGGTCGTTGACCACCTTGAAACGGTCCAGGTCGATGTACAGCACGGCCACGCGGTCGTGGCTGGGGCTGTCCATGCGCACGCCCAGGTCGCTCAGCACCGCATCGCGGTTCATGATGCCGGTCAGCGGGTCGGTGCGGGCCTGCACGCGCAGGGTTTCCTCGGCCTGCTTGCGCTCGGTGATGTCCTGCACGGTGCCGGTGATGCGCGCAGCATCGACATCGCCGGCCGAGACCTCGCCGATCATCCGGATCCAGAACGAGTGGCCATCGCGGCGCTGGCCCTGCAGCTCCAGGCCGAAGCTGCTGCGGTGTTCGATGGTGTCGGCCAGCGCCTGCTGCAGGGCGGCGCGGTCGTCGCTGCGCAGGCAGTCCAGCAGGTCCGGCATGTCTTCCAGGTCGGCTGGCTGGCCGACGATGCGCCGCGCCTCATCGGTGAGGTACAGGCGCTGCAGGCCGCGATCCCACTCCCAGCCGCCGATGTGGGCCAGTGACTGCGCGCGCGCGAACAGGGTGTTGTTGCGCTTCAGTTCGGTGATGTCACTGAACATCGCATAGACATGGTCGGCCTGGTCGCAGCCATTGCCGAACACCGGCACGTTGGTGGTGGACAACCACAGCATGCGTCCGCGCGGGCGGTGGTACAGGCCGATGATGGTGCTGCGGATCATCCGCCCGGCCTGGAAGCAGCGGCTGGTCGGCCACTGTGACTGGGTCAGCGGATGGCCGTGTTCGTCGACGATGATCCAGGCTTCGGGATCGAGCATCGAATTCAAGCCCACGCCACCACCGGTGAGGCCGAGGATGCGGTGCGCTGCGGGATTGGCGGACAGAACGCGCAGATCACGGTCGAACAGGATCACGCCCTTGTCGATCGATTCCATCAACAGGCGATAGCGCGACTCGGCGCGCCAGCGCCCGCTCAGGTCGCGGGCGACGGCGACGATGCAGGGTTGGCCGCGGTCCTGGAAGCCGGCCGAGTGCACCTCCACCGGAAAGCGGCTGCCATCACCGCGCATGTTGGTCACTTCGATGACGTAGGTGTCGCCGCGGTTCAGCGCTTCCCACACCGGTTGCAGATGGTCGCTGGGCAGGTCGGGATTGAGCAGTTCAATCGGCTGGCCGACGATGTCCTCGCGCGGGCGGTCGTAGGCGACGATGCCGGCGCGGTTGACGTCCAGCACCACGCCTTCGGCGCTGAGGATGCTGACCGGGTCGGGCACGGCGTCGAACAACGCGGCATAGCGTGCCTGGGTATCCAGTTCGCGTTGCTGTGCACCGGCCAGCGCCTGCCGTGCCTGGCGCAGCAGCCTGGCCTGGGCCGGCGGCGGCGAAGCAGCCAGCGCGGCGTCCAGAGCGGCCAGCGCGTCGTCGGTTGCGGCGGAAGCATCGCCGATGGCCGGACGGTCGCGCGGGCCGCTGTCGTTCATGTCGCCGCCAGCGCCTGCCCGACGCGGCTGGCGGTAGCGCGGCCGAGCAACCCGGCCAGCCAGCGGCCGGTCTCGGCCAGCGAAGGCAGGTCGACGCCGCACTCCAGGCCAAGGCCCTGCAGCAGGTACACCACGTCCTCGCTGGCCACGTTGCCGCTGGCGCCCTTGGCGTACGGGCAGCCGCCGGCACCGGACACGGCGCTGTCGACCACGCGCACGCCTTCTTCCAGGCAGGCCGCGATGTTGGCGATGGCCTGGCCGTAGGTATCGTGGAAGTGCACGGCCAATGCGCTCATCGGGATCTCGGCAGCCACCGCCTGCAGCATCGCGCGGGCCTTGCGCGGCGTACCGACGCCGATGGTGTCGCCCAGCGAGATTTCGTAACACCCCATTTGATGCAGGGCACGGGCCACACGCACAACGTCGGCCAGCGGCACCTCGCCCTGGTACGGGCAGCCGAGCACAGTGGAGACGTAGCCACGCACGCGCACACCATCAGCCGCCGCACGTCGCAGGATCGGCTCGAAACGGGCCAGCGATTCATCGATGCCGGCGTTGGTGTTGGTGCGGTTGAAGGCTTCCGATGCAGCGGTGAACACCGCGACTTCCTGCACGCCGACGGCGCGCGCACGGTCGTAGCCCTGTTCGTTCGGCACCAGTACCGGATAGGCGATGCCCGGGCGGCGCTGGATGCCGGCATAGACCTCGGCCGCGTCGGCCAGCTGCGGGACCCAGCGCGGGCTGACGAAGCTGGTCGCCTCGATGGTGCGCAGGCCGGTGGCCGACAGGCGATCGATCAGGGCGATCTTGTCGGCGGTGGCCACGGCCTGCTTTTCGTTCTGCAGCCCATCGCGGGGGCCGACTTCGACGATGCGGACGAAATCGCTCATCGCAGCACCCCTACGGCAGGCGAGGCGGGACGGGCAGGGCGGATGGGATCGACTGGGGTCACGGCGGTTCCTGGGAAACGGGGGCGGCCCGGTCTTCGCCAGGCTGCCAGATGAGATACGCAGGCGGGTCGCACAAGCGGCCACGCCTGCGCCTGGTTGTGGCGGAAGGGCCTACCCGGGCAGGTGGCAGACCGCCTCGATGTTGTTGCCATCGGGGTCGATCACGAAGGCGGCGTAATAGTCCGGGTGGTACCACGGGCGCAGGCCGGGCGCTCCGTTGTCGCGGCCACCTGCGGCCAGGGCGGCGGCGTGGAAGGCATCAACCTGGGCGCGTTCGCCGCAGACGAAGGCCACGTGCACACCCTGGCTGAGGGGCGCCGCATTGCCCAGCCAGAAGAACGGCTTGCCGTGGTTGCCGAAACCCACGTGGTCGTGGGCGCCGGTCTGTTCGGCACTGACCTCCATCACCAGGCCGATCTGCAACGGTGCCAGCGCCTGCAGGAAGAAGGCCTTGCTGCGCGGCAGGTCGCCGCTGCTCAAACCGATATGGTCCAGCATGTCAGGCCTCCGTGACCCAGTGCGGCGCGCGCTTGTCGAGGAACGCGCCCAGGCCTTCCTGGCCTTCGGCCGACACCCGCAGGCGGGCGATCAGGGCGGCATTGTCACGGTCCAGGCTGTCGCGATCATCGGCGTCGCGCACCTGCCGGACCAGCAGCTTGGCCGACGCCGAGGCGATCGGCCCGGCTTTGTCGAGCAGGGCCAGCTGCCGCTGTACCGCTTCGTCCAGGCGTTCGGGCTCCACCAGATGGTGGATCAGGCCGATACGCAGGGCGGTGTCGGCGTCGAAGTGCTCGCCGGTGGCGAACCAGCGACGGGCCTGGCGGCTGCCGATGGCCTCGATCACATAGGGCGAGATCACCGCCGGCAACAGGCCCAGACGGCTTTCGGTCAGGCCGAAGCGCGCAGCGGTGGTGGCAATGGCGATATCGCAGCAGGCCACCAGGCCCACCCCGCCACCGAAGGCGGCGCCGTGGACCCGGGCCAGGGTCGGCTTGGGCAGCTCGTCCAGGGTGCGCATCAGCCGCGCCAGGGCCAGGGCGTCCTCGCGGTTGTCGGCCTCGCTGGCCGTGGCCATGCCGCGCATCCACTGCATGTCGGCACCGGCGGAGAAGGAGGCGCCGTGGCCGGCCACCACCACCGTGCGCACCGTGTCATCGCGGCCGGCCGCTTCCAGGGCCGCGGTCAGCCGGGCGATCAGGCCGGCATCAAAGGCGTTGTGCAGCTCCGGCCGGTTCAGCCAGAGGGTCAGGACAGCGCCATTGCGCTCGATCTGCAAAGCATCGTTCATGGGATTCCGGGGTTGCTCCATACCTGTATGGATCATAGCGGGCCATTGGTCATGGGCCATGACGCGACGCGGGAATGTTAGAATCGAGAACCATTTACATCCAGCAGAGAACACGCTAGATGACGCTGTCCGAACTGCCCCTGCACACCTCGGCCGTGGTCGATTCCGTGCAGGACCTGCATGCCAACGATGCCATCGCCCGGCGCCTGCGCGAGCTGGGCTTCGTCAAGGGTGAGGAAGTGCGCCTGGTGGCGCGGGGGCCGGTCGGCGGCGAGCCGCTGCTGGTGCAGGTCGGGTTCACCCGTTTCGCGCTGCGTATCAGTGAGGCACGGCGCGTGGTCATCGACCCGGCCACCCAGGAGCGACGCGCATGAGCGCCACCGCAACCACCGCCCCGCTGCGCATCGCGCTGGTCGGCAATCCCAACAGCGGCAAGACCGCCCTGTTCAACCAGCTGACCGGCAGCCGGCAGAAGGTCGCCAATTACACCGGCGTCACCGTCGAGCGCAAGGAAGGCCGCCTGCGTGCGCCGTCCGGCCGCGAGTTCGCGGTGCTTGACCTGCCGGGCGCCTACAGCCTGCATCCGGCCAGCCTCGACGAGGCGATCACCCGCGACCTGTGCCGGGGCTTCTACCCGGGTGAGGCCGCGCCGGACGTTCTTCTGTGCGTGATCGACGCCACCAACCTGCGTCTGCACCTGCGTTTCGCGCTGGAACTGCGTGAGCTGGGCAAGCCGATGATCATCGCCCTGAACATGGTCGACGCTGCGCAGCGACGCGGCATCCAGATCGATGTTGCCGCGCTGGAACGTGAGATCGGTGTGCCGGTGGTGGAAACCGTGGCGGTGCGCAAGCAGGGCGCGCGTGCGCTGGTGGAACGCCTGGACACGATGGTGCCGCACCTGGATGCGCCGCTGGCCGGTGTTGAGAGTGGCGCGGACTACCACGCGCAGGTGCGCGCGATCCTGGCCGCAGCCGTGCGCATGCCGGCGCGGACCGCGAAGATCGACGACACGCTCGACCGCTGGCTGCTGCATCCGGTGTTCGGCCTGATCACCCTGGTCGTGGTGATGTTCCTGATCTTCCAGGCGGTGTTCGCCTGGGCGACGCCGCTGATGGATGGCATCGAGGCCGGCTTTGCCTGGCTGGGTGAACTGGCCGCCAGCGTGTTGCCGGCAGGGCCGCTGACCAGCCTGCTGACCGACGGCATCATCGCCGGCCTGGGTGGCGTGGTGGTGTTCCTGCCGCAGATCCTGATCCTGTTCGCCTTCATCCTGGCACTGGAGGAGTCCGGTTACCTGCCGCGCGCTGCGTTCCTGCTGGATCGCATGATGGCGGCGGCGGGCTTGTCCGGTCGTTCGTTCATCCCGCTGCTGTCCAGCTTCGCCTGCGCGGTGCCGGGCATCATGGCCACCCGCAGCATCCAGGACCCGCGTGACCGCCTGGCCACGATCCTGGTGGCACCGCTGATGACCTGCTCGGCGCGCCTGCCGGTTTATGCCCTGCTGATCGGCGCGTTCATCCCCGCCGGCAAGATCGGCATCTTCAACCAGCAGGGCCTGGTGCTGTTTGGCCTGTACGTGGCCGGCATCCTCAGCGCGCTGGTGATGTCGTGGGTGATGAAGAAGTGGCGCCGCGACAAGAGCGAGCACCCGCTGATGCTGGAGCTGCCGTCGTACCGCATTCCGCACCCGCGCGACCTCGCCGTCGGCCTGTACGAGCGCGGCATGATCTTCCTCCGGCGCGTCGGCGGCATCATCCTGGCGCTGACCATCCTGCTGTGGTTCCTGCTGTCGTTCCCGGGCGCACCCGCCGATGCGACGATGCCGGCCATCGACTACAGCTATGCCGGCCAGATCGGCCATGCGATGACCGCGATCTTCGCGCCGCTGGGCTTCAACTGGCAGATCTGCATCGCGCTGATTCCGGGCCTTGCCGCGCGCGAAGTAGCGGTATCGTCGCTGGCGACGGTGTATGCGCTGTCGGCAGCCGATGACGATGCGGCGATCTCCGCACTGTCGCCGGTGGTGGCTGATGGCTGGTCGCTGGCCACCGGCCTGGCCCTGCTGGTGTGGTTCATCTACGCGCCGATGTGCATTTCGACGCTGGCCACCATCAAGCGCGAGACCAACTCGTGGAAGACGATGGGCTTCTCGGCGTTCTACCTGTTTGCTGCGGCCTATGTCGCGGCGCTGATCACCTACCAGGTGACCGTGGCGCTGGGGGGCGGCTGATGGACGCCGGCCTGCTGATCCAGTACCTGATCATCGCGGTGGCCGTGCTGGTCAGTGCCTGGGTGGTGCTGAAGAAGCAGGCGCCCGGCACCGTGCGCAAGCTGCGTGGCGCACTGGCACTGGCGCTGCTGAAGCCGGGCCGCGCGGCCTGGTTGCAGGCGCTGGGCCGGAAGATCGCGCCGCCGGCCACTGGCGGTGGCGGCGCGTGTGGCGGCTGTGACAGCTGCGGACCGACGCCGCCGAAGCAGCACTGAGCCTGCCTTTTCCGCTTTGGTGGATGCGAAGCTTGGTGTTTTGGTGGGTGCGAACCTTGGTTCGCACACCCTTGATCTTCATCCACGCATGGCGTGGATCTACTAGTCCCTGACCAGTCCGCCATCCACCACCAGATTCTGGCCGGTCACCGCGCGCGACCACGGGCTGGCGAAGAACAGCACGGCGTCGGCGAACTCGGCCGGGGTGGTGACGCTGCGCAGCGGCGTGTTGGCGGCAATGTAGTCGAATACGGCTTCCGGCGTGGCGGCGCTGGCGTCGGTCGTGCGCAGCAGGCCGCCGGACAGCATGTTGACGGTGATGCCGTGCGGGCCGAGGTCGCCGGCCAGGGTGCGGGTGAGCGACAGCAGCGCGGCCTTGGCGGCGGTGTAGTCGTGGTAGGGCACCACCGGGTTCTGGAACAGGTTGGTGCCGATGTTGATGACCCGGCCGAAGCGCCGCGCCTGCATGCCGGGCAGGGCGGCCTGCACGGTGTTGATGGCGCCGCGCACGCTGCCTTCGAACTGCGCCTGGAAGGCCGGCCAGGCGATGTCGGCGGCGCTGTCGCGGGCATCGCCATTGAACGAGAACGCGGCCAGCGCGTTGTTGACCACGGTGGTCACGCCCTGGCCGAAGTGCGCCAGGGCGTGCTGTAGCAGGTTGTCGACCTGGGCGCGGTCGGTGACGTCGGCCTGCAGGGCGATGGCCTGGCCGCCCAGTTCACTGGCCAGAGCGCGTGCGGCCGCTTCGCTGCGGTGATAGTTGATGACAACCCGCGCGCCCTGCGCGGCGAAGGCGCGGGCGATGTGCTGGCCGAGGCCGCGACCGGCGCCGGTGACCAGTACCAGCTGTTCGCTGATCTGCATGATGGTCAGGCAATCCATGGCAAAAGGGCACGCAGCGTAGCAGCGACAGTGCTTGCCGGACCATGTGTGCTGCCGCTAGCCTGCGTGCATGAACCAGACTCCCCTGCGATTGCTTATTCACGGCGCCTCCGGGCGCATGGGCCAGGCCCTGTTGCGGTTGGCCGCCGAACACCCTGATTCCCTGCAGATCGTCGCTGCGGTGACCGGCCGCGCGCCGGCCCAGCGGGTGATCGATGGTGTGCCGTTCTTCGCCGCCAGCGAGTTGCCGGGGGCGCCGGTGTTCGACGTGGCGATCGATTTCAGCCTGCCGGAGGGCTTCGATGCACTGCTGGCACTGTGCGTGGAGCGCGGCGCAGGCCTGGTGTCGGGCACCACCGGCATTTCCACTGCGCAGCGCCAGGCGCTGGAGGCGGCGGCGGTGAAGATCCCGCTGGTGTGGGCGTCGAACTTCAGCCTGGGCGTGGCGGTACTGGACGAGCTGGTGGAGCGTGCGGCGCAGGCGCTGGCCGGCTGGAACTGCGACATCGTCGAATCGCACCATACGCAGAAGAAGGACGCTCCCTCGGGCACGGCGCTGACCCTGGGCGCTGCGGCGCAGCGCGGCGGGGCTGAGCCGCAGTACGCCAGCCTGCGCGCCGGTGACATCGTCGGCGAGCACCTGGTGCAGTTCACCGGCCTGGGCGAGCGCATCGAGCTGGTGCACCGGGCCACCAACCGCGACATCTTCGCCCGCGGGGCGCTGTTTGCCGCGCGCCAGCTGCATGGCCGGGCGGCGGGCAGCTACCGGGTGCGGGACCTGCTGGACGGTCCGAACGTATGAACTGGACGGGGTCGGATCCCTTTCCGGCGGAAAGGGTTCTGACCCCATCTGTGGGCGCCCGGGGTCAGAGCCTTTCCCGTTCGGGAAAGGATCCGACCCCGCCCTGCGGCCTGCATACGCCCCCGGATTGAAATGAATGCGCAATCGCCTGTTCATGAATGGCGATAACCGCTGGCGCGCGCGCCCCGGCACCGCTACAATTCGCACTCGCCGAATCACGAAAGCCGGACCGGTCCCAGACCGTACGTCCGCGCTTTTTTGCAACCGGATTTCCGTGAAGCGCAGGCGTGACTTCGGCACCCCCTCGGTAGCCAAAGTGAGAATTCCGTGACCCAAGCCGCAATCCTCGTCCTCGAAGACGGCACCGTATTCGAGGGCGAATCCGTAGGCGCGCCCGGCCTGTCCGTCGGTGAGGTGGTGTTCAACACCGCCATGACCGGCTACCAGGAAGTGTTGACCGACCCGTCCTACGCCCGGCAGATGGTCACGCTGACCTATCCGCACATTGGCAACACCGGCATGACCGACCAGGACAATGAAGCGTCCAAGGTGTGGTCGGCCGGCCTGATCGTGCGCGACGTACCGCGCCGCCCGAGCAACTGGCGCAGCCAGGTGTCGCTGCAGGACTGGCTGATCCAGCGTGGCGTGGTCGCCATCGCCGGCATCGACACCCGCAAGCTGACCCGCATCCTGCGCGAGAAGGGCGCCCAGAATGGCGCGCTGATGGCCGGCGACGGCATCGATGTGGAAAAGGCACTGGAAGCGGCCCGCAAGTTCCCGGGTCTGAAGGGCATGGATCTGGCCAAGGTCGTGACTACCGACAAGACCTACGTCTGGACCGAGGGCCAGCTGGACCTGGATGCCAATGCCTTCGTCAGCGTGCCGGCCAAGTACAAGGTCGTGGCGTACGACTTCGGCGTGAAGACCAACATCCTGCGCATGCTGGCCGAGCGAGGCTGCGAGGTCACCGTGGTGCCGGCGCAGACCCCGGCTGCTGAAGTGCTGGCGCTGAAGCCGGACGGCGTGTTCCTGTCCAACGGCCCGGGTGACCCGGAGCCGTGCGATTACGCGATCGCCGCGATCAAGACCTTCATCGACGTGAAGATCCCGACCTTCGGCATCTGCCTGGGCCATCAGCTGCTGGGCCTGGCCTCGGGCGCGAAGACCATCAAGATGGGCCATGGCCACCACGGTGCGAACCACCCGGTGCAGGACCTGGACAGCGGCCGGGTGATGATCACCTCGCAGAACCACGGCTTTGCAGTGGATGAAGCGACCCTGCCGGCCACCCTGCGGGTGACCCACCGTTCGCTGTTCGACGGCACCAACCAGGGCATTGCCCGCACCGACGTGCCGGCCTTCTCGTTCCAGGGCCATCCGGAAGCGTCACCGGGCCCGACCGATGTGGGCCCGTTGTTCGACCGTTTCGTGGCGCTGATGGAACAGGCCAAGGCGTGATCAGTACGCCGCCGGTTCGCCGGTGGCGTCGCGATGGACCGTAAGCCTCCGCATCGCGGCTGCCCCTGGCGCGGCGCTGCGGATCAAGATTCCTGATCGACAGCGTGCGATCACCCCCCTTGTCACGCTGTACTGACTTAGAGAAGAAAATGCCCAAGCGCACTGACCTCAAGACCATCCTCATCATCGGTGCCGGCCCGATCGTCATCGGCCAGGCCTGTGAGTTCGATTACTCCGGCGCCCAGGCCTGCAAGGCCCTGCGTGACGAGGGCTACCGCGTGGTGCTGGTCAACAGCAACCCGGCCACGATCATGACCGACCCGGAGATGGCCGACGCCGTCTACATCGAGCCGATCAACTGGCAGACGGTCGAGAAGATCATCGCCAAGGAAAAGCCTGATGCGCTGCTGCCGACGATGGGTGGCCAGACCGCGCTGAACTGCGCGCTGGACCTGGCCGACAACGGCGTGCTGGAGAAGTACAACGTCGAGCTGATCGGTGCCAAGCGCGCAGCGATCATGATGGCCGAAGACCGCGAACTGTTCCGCGTGGCGATGGGCGAGATCGGCCTGGAGTGCCCGACCGCCGCCGTTGCCCACACCCTGGACGAAGCGCTGGAGATCCAGACCCGCGTCGGCTATCCGACCATCATCCGCCCCAGCTTCACCCTGGGCGGCAGTGGCGGCGGCATCGCCTACAACCGCGAAGAGCTGATCGAGATCGTCAACCGCGGCCTGGAACTGTCGCCGACCTCCGAAGTGCTGGTCGAAGAGTCGGTGCTGGGCTGGAAGGAATTCGAGATGGAAGTGGTCCGCGATACGGCGGACAACTGCATCATCGTCTGCTCGATCGAGAACCTGGACCCGATGGGCGTGCACACCGGTGACTCGATCACCGTGGCTCCGGCGCAGACCCTGACCGACAAGGAATACCAGCGCCTGCGCGATGCCTCCATCGCCGTGCTGCGCAAGATCGGCGTGGATACCGGTGGTTCGAACGTGCAGTTCGGCATCAACCCGGACACCGGCCGCGTGGTGGTGATCGAGATGAACCCGCGCGTGTCGCGTTCCTCGGCGCTGGCCTCCAAGGCCACCGGTTTTCCGATCGCCAAGGTCGCCGCCAAGCTGGCCGTGGGCTACACCCTGGACGAACTGAAGAACGAGATCACCGGCGGCCTGACCCCGGCCTCGTTCGAGCCGTCCATCGACTACGTCGTCACCAAGATTCCGCGCTTCGCATTCGAGAAGTTCCCGGCCGCCGATGCACGCCTGACCACCCAGATGAAGTCGGTGGGCGAGGTGATGGCGATGGGCCGCACCTTCCAGGAGTCGATGCAGAAGGCCCTGCGTGGCCTGGAAACCGGCAAGGTCGGCTTCGACCCGACCGGCCTGGACCTGACCAGTGAAGATGATCTGCAGACCCTGCGTCGTGAGCTGAAGGCACCGGGTCCGGAACGCCTGTTCTTCGTGGGCGATGCGTTCCGCGCCGGCATGAGCGTGGAGGACATCTTCAAGCTGTCCTACATCGATCCGTGGTTCCTGGACCAGATCGAAGAAATCATCGCCGCCGAGACCCAGGTCGCGGCCGATGGCATCGACGCACTGGATGCAGCGCGCCTGCGCAAGCTCAAGCGCGCCGGCTTCTCCGACGCCCGCCTGGCCCAGCTGACCGGCACCAACGAAGCGGCCGTGCGTGCGCTGCGTCGGGCGCACAAGGTGCGTCCGGTGTACAAGCGCGTGGACTCCTGCGCAGGTGAATTCTCCACCGGCACCGCCTACCTGTACTCGACCTACGAGGACGAGTGCGAAGCCGCGCCGAGCAACCGCGACAAGATCATGATCCTCGGCGGTGGCCCGAACCGCATCGGCCAGGGCATCGAGTTCGACTACTGCTGCGTGCACGCGGCACTGGCGCTGCGCGAGGATGGCTATGAAACCATCATGGTCAACTGCAACCCGGAAACCGTGTCGACCGACTACGACACCTCCGACCGCCTGTACTTCGAACCGCTGACCCTGGAAGACGTGCTGGAAATCGTCGAGCTGGAGCAGCCCAAGGGCGTGATCGTGCAGTACGGCGGCCAGACCCCGCTGAAGCTGGCACGCGCGCTGGAAGCCAACGGCGTGCCGGTGATCGGCACCAGCCCGGACTCGATCGACCTGGCCGAAGACCGCGAGCGCTTCCAGCAGCTGGTGGAAAAGCTGGGCCTGAAGCAGCCGCCGAACCGCATCGCCCGCAACGACCAGGAAGCCCTGCTGCTGGCGCGCGAGATCGGCTACCCGCTGGTGGTGCGCCCGAGCTACGTGCTGGGTGGCCGCGCGATGGAAATCGTCTACGGCGAATCCGACCTGGCCCGCTACGTGCGTGACGCGGTGAAGGTGTCCAACGATTCGCCGGTGCTGCTGGACCGCTTCCTCGACAACGCCGTCGAGTGCGACGTGGACATCATCGCCGACGCCCAGGGCAACGTCCTGATCGGTGGCGTGATGGAGCACATCGAAGAGGCCGGTGTGCACTCGGGCGATTCCTCCTGCTCGCTGCCGCCGTACTCGCTGTCGGCTGAAACCCAGGCAGAACTGCGTCGCCAGGTGGTCGAACTGGCCAAGGCCCTGAACGTGGTGGGCCTGATGAACACCCAGTTCGCGATCCAGACCGACGAGGAAGGCAACGACACCATCTTCCTGCTGGAAGTGAACCCGCGTGCCTCGCGCACCGTGCCGTTCGTGTCCAAGGCCACCGGCATGCCGCTGGCCAAGATCGCGGCCCGCTGCATGGCGGGCAAGACCCTGGAAGAGCAGGGCGCCACCAAGGAAATCGTGCCGGACTACTACTCGGTGAAGGAAGCGATCTTCCCGTTCGCCAAGTTCCAGGGCGTCGACCCGATCCTTGGGCCGGAGATGCGCTCCACCGGTGAGGTGATGGGCGTGGGCCGCAGCTTCAACGCCGCCTTCGCGCGTGCGCAGGAAGCCGGCGGCATCAAGGCACCGCCGGTGGGCAAGGCCTTCGTGTCGGTGCGAGACCCGGACAAGAAGCGCGTGTTGCCGGTGGCCAAGGCCCTGCTGGCACGTGGCTACAGCCTGGTCGCCACCCGTGGCACCGCAGCGTGGCTGCAGCAGCACGGCATGGATTGCGAGATCATCAACAAGGTGGTCGAGGGTCGCCCGCACATCGTCGATTCGATCAAGAACGGCGAGATCGTCTATATCGTCAACACGACCGAAGGCCGTGCCGCGATCAACGACTCGTTCTCGATCCGCCGCGAGGCGCTGCAGCACCGCGTCACCTATTCGACCACCATTGCCGGTGCCAAGGCGCTGGTGGATTCACTGGAATTCCGCGGTACCGGCCCGGTCTGGTCGCTGCAGGAACTGCACAAGGAGTTGAACGCATGAGAGCACCCATCACGATGAAGGGCGCGCAGCGACTGCGCGATGAGCTGGATCACCTGAAGTCGGTCAAGCGCCCGAAGGTGATCGCTGCGATCGCCGAAGCGCGCGAGCATGGCGACCTGAAGGAGAATGCCGAGTACCACGCCGCGCGCGAGGAACAGGGCTTCATCGAAGGCCGAATCAAGCAGTTGGAAGGCGAGCTGTCGCACGCCGAGATCATCGACGTGAGCAAGCTCAATGCAGGCTCCAAGGTGGTGTTCGGCGCCAGCGTGACCCTGGCCGACGTGGAATCGGACGAAGAGAAGAAGTACCAGATCGTTGGCGATCTGGAGGCGGACATCAAACTGGGCCTGATCGCCATTTCCTCGCCGGTTGCCCGCGCGATGATCGGCAAGCTGGAAGGTGACTCGATCGTGATCGATGCGCCGGCCGGCCAGCGCGAGTACGAGATCGTCAGCGTCAGCTACCAGGACTGATCCGTGGCGACGGCGACCCTGCTGTTGCCGGCACGCAGCCGCTTTGCGGTGGCTGCATTGCCGGATGATGTGGCGCGTGCCCTGGGCCGCGCCACCACCTCGCAGGGCGACGCCGGTGAACGGGCGCAGCTGCTGCGTCACTTCACGGTCGCCGCGCCGCACTGGCCGGTGGCCGCGTTGACCCGCCAGCGTGACGTCGGCGATGCCGCCGGCGCCTGCTGGCTGCGTGCAGATCCGGCCTGCATGGTGCCGGACATGCATGGCGCACGGATGATGGGCCATGGCGAAACGCTGCGGCCCAGCCTGGCCGATACGTTGGCCCTGCTGCCTGTGTTGCAGCCGCTGTTTGCGGATGCAGGCTTCGTGCTGGATGCACCCGATCCTTCGCGTTGGTACCTGCGGCTGCCGATCGGTACCGAACTGCCGGAGTTCGACGGTCCGGACGAGGTGCTGGGTGATGATCTGTTCTCGCACCTGCCACCGGGCGAGGCGGGCCGCCGCTGGCGCGCATTGATGACCGAAGCACAGGTGCTGCTGCATACCCATTCGTGGAACCAGCAGCGCGCTGCACAGGGGCAGCAGCCGATCAATTCGCTGTGGTTCTGGGGCGGTGGCGTGATGCCGGTATCGGTGGCCACGCCACATGCGCAGGTGCGAAGCCGCGATGCGCTGCTGCAGGGTCTGGCCCAGGCCGCAGGCGTAGCGGTGGATGGCGAGCAATCGGTCGATGCACTGGTTGATCTGCGCCAGCTGCGCTCGTTGCAGCAGCTGGGCAATGATGCGATCCGCCCGCTGTTGGCCGCGCTCAAGCGTGGTGAACTGCAGCGTCTGGTACTGGATTTCGAGGACGGCCTGCAGTTCCAGCTGGACAAGGGCCAGCGCTGGCAGTTCTGGAAGAAGCCTCGGCAACTGCACGACGGTTGAGGCAAGGCGGTAGCGCCGGGCCATGCCCGGCGGATGTGCTATTGAACATCGGTGACGTAGGTCGGCAGCTGCCAGTGCCTGCGGCTCGGGCCGGTGCAGTAGTGACCGACAAACTCCGCGCTCAGGCTCAGACGGGTTCCATCCCACGCCCAATGCCGGCTCGTACCGCAGGCATCCGTACCGGCCACGAACCCTTCTTCAAGGAACACGGCGTGCGGGTAGAGCGGAAACAGCGTGGTCCGGGCGATCAGCGTGGGTGCGAAGGGGGGACGGTCGCGGATCAGCCAGGTGCCCGCTGACACGATGTGGTGGTCGGTTGCACAGCTCAACAGGGCAAGGACATGGGTAGCATCCACCCGTTCGATGCGTAGTTGGCGCGACGACATCTGTTCGCAGGCGTTCCGCGCGGCGGCCACCGGCTGCAGTTGCTGAAGCAGGTCTGTCCGCTCAGCCAGCTGCCCATCGTCGTCATGTGCTTCGACCAGCAGGGGCGGCGCCTTCAGTGGTGGCGCGGCTACCGCGGCCGGCACCTTCGATTCCGGCTGTGCGCCCTTGCGCGCCAGTGCGCCTGGGGTGTCCAACCGACCCTGTGCTTCGTCCATCTTCAGCAGCAACGTGCGGATGCCACGATCCGACAGCGGCCAGGCGTGACCCGAGGCATCGCTCATCTCGATGCGTTTGCCATTCACCAGTGCATCGATCATCGCTGCCACGTAGCGGGAGGGTAGTTCCAGGCCAAGGTCGAGCGCTTCGCTGTGGCCGATGTCACCGATGTCCCTTCCGTCCACGCGCAGTCGCAATGCCCCTTCGGGTGCCACCGCCACAGGGGTACGAGGCGCGTCCTCGGCGCCCTCGGCCATTGACAGCCGTGCGGTGACCGCGGTCTGCGGCCCGCCGACACGTTCGAGCAGCACGCTCAGCATCAGCGGTGCCAGCGGGCCGTAGGCTGCCAGCCGGCAGGTGCGGGTGTTGTCGCAGGCCATCACGCCGTCGCCCTCGACGAACGATGTGCCGAGCGATTCAGTGGCCGAGGCAATCGGCGCCAGAGTGAGGGAGGCCAGCAGCAGGGGTGTCCGCAATAGTGAGAATGCACGCATTCAACGAACCTCGCTGATCAGCGTCGGCAGGGTCCAGTGTCCGCCCGGCATGCCACGACACAGACCGGTGCTGAAAGCGCTGGCGGGCTGGAATCCGCGGCCGTCCCATGCCCAGTCCGAGCCGGAAACACAGTCGCCGATGCCGCGGCCCTTGTAGCGTGCGTACAGCGTGCGCTCGACGCGCGAGAAGCCCTCAGCCTCCAGCGTAACCGTCTGCGGGGCGAATGGTGGCTGGTCGCGCGCGATCCAGAAGCCATTGCTGTAGTTGTACGCACCCATCTGGCACAGCGCCTGCACCAGCACATGGCGCTCGTCCAGCCGCTCGATCACCATTTCCGGGGTTCCCTTGTACTCGATCAGGCGCGGGCAGTCGTCGCTGTCGCCGAGCGTGGCAATCAACGCGTCGCGCAGCGCTTCGCTGCTGCCCAATGCGCTGTCTTCGGAGCGTGGGGCCGTCAGTGCCGCGCTCACGATCACAGGCTTGACGCGCGCAGCCGGCACGCTCGCTTCGGCACGCGTGCCACGCCGTACCAGGGCGCCGGGCGTGCCCACGCGCCCTTGTGCCTCGTCCATTTTCAACAGCACTGCAGCGGCACCACGATCGGAAATCGGCCAGCGCGTGCCCCTGCTGTCGATCACCTCGATGCGGGCCTGGCGGGGCAGGGCGGCCAGCAGGGCTGCAACCTGCGCTGGTCGCAGCGTCACTGCGTCGTCGGGCCCGGTGTCCTGCACGGGACCCAGATCGCGTCCGTTCACCTGCAGGCGCATCGATCCTTCAGGCATTGTGCTTTCGCCATCCTCACCGACCCGCAGCCGCGCCTTCACTGCCGTGCCGGGGCCGCCGGCACGTTCCAGCATCAGGCCCAGCAGGCTGTCAGCCTGTTCCGGGCCATAGCCGGCGGCACGGCAGGTGCCGGTGTTGTCGCAGGCCAGGAACCAGTCGTGGTGCACGAACTCGATACCGGGTTCCAACGGTGTGTTTCCAGCGTCGGAAACAAGTGGCAGCAGGAGGCTGGCCAGCAGTACGGACAGCGGGCGGTACATGGCGAATTCCGTTTCAGAAGCGAACAAGCATGGGCGATCAGCACGCCTGCGCCAAGCCCGCGGAGAGCCTGGCAAGCCGATCGGGGTATCCTGCGCGGGTCTTCCGTAACCCGGCGATGCCGATGTCCCTTGCCGCCGACGCTGTGCCGCCGTCTTCAGATACCCCGACGATCCGCCGCCGCGATGTCGCCGTACCCGGCGCCTGGCCGGACGGCACGCTGCCATTGTTGGCCCGCCTGTACGCCGCACGCGGAGCGCAGACGCCGGAGCTGGCGTTGCCCAAGCTGGGCAACCTGCACGCGCCGGAGCTGCTGACCGGCATCGATGCGGCCGTGGACCTGCTGGTCGAAGCCATCGCCGCCGACAAGCGCATCCTGGTGGTGGGTGATTTCGACTGCGACGGCGCAACCGCGTGCGCGGTCGGCGTGCGCGGTCTGCGCATGCTCGGCGCGCAGCATGTCTTCCACGCGGTGCCCAACCGCATGGTGCATGGTTACGGTCTGTCGCCGTCGCTGGTGGACGAGCTGGCTGCGCTGCAGCCGGATCTTCTGGTCACCGTCGATCACGGCATCGCCTGCCATGCCGGCGTGACCGCAGCCAAAGCGCGGGGCTGGCAGGTGCTGGTGACCGATCACCATCTGCCCGGTCCGCAGCTGCCACCGGCCGATGTCATCGTCGACCCCAATCTGGACGGCGACGCCTTCCCCAGCAAGTCGCTGGCCGGTGTCGGCGTGATCTTCTACGTGCTGATGGCGCTGCGCCGGCAGATGCGCGAAGCGGGTGTATTTGCCGATGGCAAAGGTCCGGACCTGACCGCGCTGCTGGATCTGGTGGCCGTGGGTACCGTGGCCGACCTGGTGGTGCTGGATGCCAACAACCGCGCCCTGGTCAGTGCTGGTCTGCGTCGGCTGCGCAACGGCCAGGGCTGCGTCGGCCTGAAGGCATTGATCGAGGCCAGTGGCCGCGACGCCGCGCGACTGACCGCCACCGATATCGGTTTCGGCCTTGGCCCGCGCTTGAATGCGGCCGGTCGGCTGGAAGACATGGCGCTGGGAATCGCGCTGCTGCTCACCGAAGATCCGCGGCAGGCCCGCGACATCGCGCAGACGCTGGAGCAGATCAACGCCGAGCGGCGTGCGGTGCAGCAGTCGATGACCGATGACGCCGAACAGGCGCTGTCACGGGTGGTGCTCGATACCGCAGGGCAGCGTCCGGTGGCGGCCTGCCTGTTCGATGCCGATTGGCACCCCGGTGTGGTCGGCCTGGTCGCGTCGAAGATGAAGGATCGCCTGCATCGTCCGGTGATCGCGTTCGCGCCGGCCGAACCGGGCGCCGACACCCTGCGCGGTTCAGCGCGTTCGATCGCCGGCCTGCATATCCGTGATGCGCTGGCCCTGGTCGATGCACGCCATCCCGGCTTGATCGAGCGCTTCGGGGGTCACGCGATGGCTGCGGGCTTGAGCATGCGTCTGGATCATCTGGCCGACTTCGAAGCTGCGTTCGTCGCTACCGTGCTGGAGATGCTCGACCCGGCGGCACTGCAGCAGCAGGTGCTCAGTGATGGCGAACTGGCAGCGGACGAACTCGATCATCGCCACGCCGATGCGCTGCGCCTGGCCGGGCCGTGGGGGCAGGGCTTCCCCGAGCCGCTGTTCGACGGCCACTTCGAAGTGGCCAACTGGCGCGTATTGAAGGAACGGCATCTGAAGCTGGAACTGCGCCTGCCCGGCGTACCGGGCACGATCAACGCGATCCACTTCGGTGGCTGGCACGGCAACGCGCCAGGCAAGCATGTCCACCTGGCCTATCGCCTGGCCTGCGATGACTATCGCGGTGGCGCCGCGATCCAGCTGATCGTCGAGCACTGCCTGCCCGCATGAAAAAAGGGGACGGAGGGGATTAAGTCGCTTGTGCCTTGTTTGCCGTTTGCGACTTAATCCCCTCCGTCCCCTTTTTCTGTGAGGTCAGCGGACCTCGGTCACCCGCGTCGGCAGTTCCCAGGTTCCACCGGGAACGCCGCGGCACAGGCCGCCGCTGATCGCCGAGGTCGCGATGAAGCGCGTGCCATCCCAGGTCCACGCTTCATCCGACACGCAGTCGGCCAGGCCGCGGCCCTTGTGCGAGGCGACGATCTGCCCGTCGCCGTAGTCGATCGCATCGCTGGTCACCCACTGCGGCTGGAAAGGCGCTTTCTCACCGATGACCCAGTAACCATCGCCGGTGTTGTAGGCCGCGCGCCAGCAGGGAACGTTGACCAGCAGGTGCTTGGCATCCAGACGTTGGATCTGCAGTGGCGAATTGCTGATCGGAAGATCCGGGTCGGCGTCGAGCAGGCCTTCGCAGCTGGGCTCTTTCAGGGTGGCGCGCAGCGCTGCACGCAGCGCCGGTGACGCGGCCAGCTTGGCGAATGCCGGGTCGTCCGGCGGCGTAGACATGGTCGCTGCCTTGCGCACCACGGGTTTGGCAACGGCGGCAGGTACGCTGCTTTCGGCCGCAGTACCCTTGCGCATCACCGCGCCCGGCGTCCCCACGCGGCCCTGGAACTCGTCGGCCTTCAGCAATACAGCCGCTGCGCCCTTGTCCGACAGCGGCCACGCATGGCCGGCGGTATCGACAACGGTGATGCCGCCATCGCGCACCAGCGCCGACAGCACTGCGGTGGTCTGCGTTGGGCTCAGCGCGTAGGTGCCTGTGTCCTTGGTCGGCGCCAGCACGCCGAGGTCACGCTGCTGGACGCGCAGGTGCAGCGCGCCCTTCGGCTGCGGCTGGTCATCGATCGGCTGCAACGACACGCGGCCGTTGATGGCTTGATCGGGGCCACCCTTCCGCGTCAGCAGCACGCTCAGGGTGCTGTCATCGCCGCTGGCATAGCCGGCCGCGCGGCAGGTGCGGGTGTTGTCGCAGGCCAGGACCCAGTCGTGATGCTGGAAATACAGCCCGGCAGGCGCATCGACGGCGCCGGCGGCCAGTGGCCAGCACAGGGCCAGCAGGGCGGGAAGCAGGGGAGAACGCATGGGCATCCTTGCGCGGGATCGGGAAGTCGCACATGGTGCGCCCAGGGGCGGCGAAGAGCCAGCATCGAATCGCGTTAACCCCATCCACCCGTTTGGTGCGTTCAAGCAATCACGATCCCACTGGAGTCCTGTCATGGTCTTCGCCCGATGCTGCACCGTACTGCTGTTGGCCCTGGCAACCTGGCCGGCATTGCCCCAAGCGTCGCGTCGTCCGGCACCGCCGATCGCCTCCACGCCGCTGCTGATCGCACCCGCAGCAGAACAGCCCGTGCAGCTGCGGCAGGCGCGTATCGAGGGCGAGGTGCAGGCCGGCATCGCCCAGACCCGGATCACCCTGGAGTTCCACAATCCCAATCAGCGCGTGCTGGAAGGCGAACTGCAGTTCCCGCTGGGCGAGGGCCAGCAGATCACTGGCTTTGCTCTGGACATCAATGGCGAACTGCGCGAGGCGGTGCCGGTGCCCAAGGACCGCGGTCGCCAGGTGTTCGAGGAGATCGCCCGTCGGGGCGTCGATCCGGGCCTGTTGGAGCAGACCGCGGGCAACCAGTTCCGGCTGCGTGTGTATCCGCTGCCGGCCGGCGGCAGCCGCCGCGTGCAGCTGGTCGTGCGCGAGCCGCTGGCATATGCCGGGCAGGGCTGGCGTTGGACATTGCCGCTGCAGTTCGTCGCCGGCGCCGCCGCCGTTGAACTGGACGTGCAGGCGCCGAAGGGTGCTGTCACCGGCAGCGCACCGTTCCGCATCGCCGATGGCCGCCTGCACTGGCAAGGGCGCGGCGCACAGTTGCCGGCCCAGCTGCAATGGACGCTGCCGGCCGAGCGCAAGGCACAGGTGCAGGTTGCACGCTGGCAGGACGGTCATTACCTGCTGGCACAGCTGCCGGTGCCGACGTCAGCCGCGCCGCGCCGTGTGCCGTCGGAAGTGGGGCTGCTGTGGGACGGTTCCGGTTCCGCTGGCCAGCGCGACCGCACTCGCGAGTTGGCGTTGCTTGATCGCTACTTCGCGGCGATGGGCGAGGGCAACGTCGCACTGACCGTGCTGCGTGATCGTGCGGAGCCTGTGCGTCGGTTCCGTATCCGCAGCGGCGACTGGAGTGAACTGCGCCGGGCGTTGATGGCGGTACAGCCGGATGGTGCCAGTGCACTGGCGCAGTGGCAGCCCCAGGCCGAGGTGAAGGAATACCTGATGGTCAGCGATGGCCTGCTGACCTACGGGCCGGAAGCACTGCCGGCGTTGGCTGCCGACCAGCGGCTGTTCGCGATCAGCAGTGCTGGTGCACGCACCGATGCCAGCCGCCTGCGCGGCTGGAGCGAGGCGCATGGCGGCAGTTTCGTGGCACTCGGCAGCGATGTCGATGCCGCCGCACGGGAACTGCTGTCGGTACCGCTGGATGTCCAGATCGATGCCGACCGTGGCGTGCAGGATGTGGTGATCGATCGCCGCAGCCAGGCCCAGGGCTGGCTGTGGTTGCATGCGCGGTTGGCGGCCGAAGGTGTTCCGATGCGGGTACGCGTGGCCGGCGGCGAGTGGCAGGCACTGCCCGCGACGCAGAAGAGCGAAGACGGTGATCTGCTGGCCGGCCTGTGGGCACAGGCACGTCTGCAGCAGTTGTCGACCGATCGACGCAGCAACCGCGAGGCGATGCAGCTGCTGTCGCAGCAGTTCAGCCTGGTGGGCCCGGACACCTCGCTGATCGTGCTGGAAACCCTGGATGACTACCTGCGCTATGCAATCCGACCGTCGGGCAAGCTGCGCGCAGAGTACGACCAGCGCTTCGCGCGCAAGGTTGCAGACCGCGATGCGGCCGACCGTCAGCGGCTCGACAAGGTGGTGACGCAGTGGCAGCAGCGCCAGCAGTGGTGGAATCGCAGTTGGCCGAAGGGTGCACCTCCGCAGGCGGACGCGAAGGCGCTGGAGGTGGCGTCTGCAGATTACGCAATGGATTCGGCGCCGGTAGCGATGCTTGCTGCGCCGTCCCCGGCGGCTCCGCCCGCCCCCGCGCCGGTGGCAGCGGCTGCCGAGCAGCGCATGGAAGCCAGCAGTGCGCGTGCACGTCGCTCAGCGCCTGCATCGAACAAGGCGCTGGATCTGATCACGCTCACCAGTGGCCTTGCTGCCCCTTCCTCTGCCGCCAACGACGGTCAGCTCGGCATCCGGCTGGCGGCATGGCAGCCAGACTCGGCCATCGCCCGGCGGCTGCGCCAGGGCCCGGCGTCGCAACTGTATGACCGCTATCTGGCCGAGCGCGATGCGCATGCCAACAGCAGCGCATTCTTCCTCGACGTGGCCGACCTGCTGATCGAACAGGGGCAGCGCGATCTTGCCCTGCGCGTGCTGTCCAACCTGGCCGAGATGGAGCTGGACAATCGCCATCTGCTGCGCGTGCTCGGCTACCGGTTGCTGCAGACCGACGCTCCGGCGCTGGCGGTGCCGGTGTTCGAGCAGGTGCTGGCGATGGGTCAGGAGGAACCGCAGAGCTTCCGCGACCTTGGCCTGGCACTGGCTGCAGCGGGCAAACCGCAGCAGGCGTTGGCGCCGCTGTATCAGGTGGTCGTGCGCCCTTGGGATTCCCGTTTCGACGGCATCGCGCTGATCGCCCTGGATGAGCTGACCAACCTGGTGGCCGGCAGCAAGCCGCGCCTGGACACCCGGGGCATCGACCCGCGCCTGCTGCAGGCGATGCCGCTGGACCTGCGCGTGGTGCTGGCCTGGGATGCCGACAACAGCGACATGGACCTGTGGGTGACCGACCCGAACGGCGAGCGCGCGTACTACGGCAACCGTCTGACCTACCAGGGCGGGCAGATGTCACAGGATTTCACCGGTGGCTATGGCCCGGAACAGTTCTCGCTGCGCAACGCCAAGCCCGGCAAGTACAAGGTGGAGGCGAACTACTTCGGCAGCCGCCAGCAGCTGGTGACCGGTGCGACGACGCTGATGCTGCGCCTGACTACTCATTGGGGCACGTCGAAGCAGAAGGACCAGATGGTGACGATGCGGCTGAAGGACCGTGCTGAGACCGTGCTGGTCGGCGAATTCGAGGTGCGTTGATCGATCCCGGGCTCTTGTAGCGTCGAGCTTGCTCGACTGCCTCGAGGTAGAGCCGAGCCTATGCTCGGCTCATGGCAGAAGCAGCCGAGCGCCGACTCGGCTCTACAGCGGCGACGACCTCATTGCACTGTCACGGCGAGTACAGCCGGCGACGACGGCGGATTGGCACGCAGCCCGAACAGCGGCCGCAGCCAGCACACACGCCGCACCAGCAGTTCGTGAATCAGAAGGCAGCCACCGACAGTGCCGATGATCACCAGCACCGGCTCCAGCCAAGCGCCCAGTTGCAGCGGCCGCAGCCAGTACAGCAGTACGATCAGCACGGTCTGGTGCAGGATGTACCAGCTGAAGACCGCCTCGCGGCAGTAGCCCAGGCCACGCCATGGCCGCGCAAGCAGGACCTGTGCCCAGCCGAAGATGGCCAGCAGGGCGCACCAGGTGTACATCGCGCGGCCGACGCGCTCGGTCTGCGCCCATGGCAGCGACAGCACCCACTCAGGCAGATCGCCAACGTCGGGCATCCGGGCCAGTGCGCGGATGCCCAGTTCGACAGTCAGCCCGATCACGGCCAATACCAGGGTCAACCGCCGGCCACGCACCAGCAGGTCCCATCCACGCTGCCAGCGCGCCGCAAGGAAGCCGCCGAGGAACAGGGGCAGCGATTCGGCGTGGACGTACAGGTCATCGACCAGCGCATGGGTTGGCGGGTGCGCGGGCAGGATGACCAGCAGTGCCCACGCCAGCCACAGCACCGGCAGCAGCAGACCCAGCGTGGCGATCCAACGGTCGCCCAGAGGCAGATCCGGCAGGCGCTGGCGTAGCGGCCGCAACATGCTGGCCAACAGGATGGCCAGCAGCGTGTAGGGGATCAGGTATGCCAGGTACCACAGGTGGTTCCAGGTGAAGCCATAGGCTGCACCGCTGAAGCTGGCGCCCGGCCACGGCCGGAATTGCCAGTAGCGCCACAGGAATGCGCCGAGCCCCGGCGTGACCTCGCCCTTGTCCACCGCCTCGCAGTAGGCCTGCAGCGAGACGACCGCGACGATGCCGAACAGCAGCGGCAACAACAGGCGCCAGCCGCGCCGCAACGCAAACTGCCAACGGCCGTGCGCGGGCAGGCACAGGCCCAGCGCGATGCCGGAAATCGCGAATAGCAGGGGCATGCGCCAGCGATTCAGCGCGATCATCGGCCACTGCAGCCACCCGGCCGTGTGAGCGCTCTTGAGGTGGAAGTCCCATCCGGCCACGTAAGCCATGGCCACGTGATAGAGGATCAACAGCCCGAAGGCGCCGATGCGCAGGGTGTCGAGGTCGTGGCGGCGGGTCATGGCGGCATCCGTGTTGGCGTTGTCGCAGAGTGGAAGGTCTTCCGGGGTGTCACCAGCAGGAGGGGGCGGCTGGATGCCCCGCAGGGCCCAATGGCGGGGCTGGGGGACGAATGGCGTACGTCACCGGGGCTGTGGTTGGCGATAATCCAGTGATGGACGAGCACAACCAGCAGGACCCGCAAGTGCGTGGCGAACCGATGGGCAGCAGCAGGCAAGGACGGCAGGTGGCCGTGTTCTGGGCCCTGTTGTTCCTGGGTACGGCGGCGGCCAACGTGCTGGCCAAGGTGATGATGGCGGCGCGTGACGGAGTGCCACCGCAGTGGATGGCGGTGACGATCGATGAATTCAGCAGTGCGCTGGTGTCGCTGCTGCTGTTGGTGTTGCTGATCCGTGCCGCCTCACGCTGGCCGCTGCATGCCGATACCTGGCGGCAGCGACTGATGCCGTACCTGCTGGGTGCGGTCGCGTGGTGGCTGCTGCACGTGAGTGGGATGGTGCTGCTGCGCAAGGCCGCGCACGCCTTGCTTGGCAGCCACTACACCTTCGGTGACTGGCCGGCGCAATGGTTCTATGAGTTCTTCAAGGACATCCAGACCTACGCGCTGCTGGTCTCGGCGGTACATGCCGTGGCCTGGTTCGGTCGGCGCAGGCAGGGCGAAGCGACCCTTCTGGCCGCCCCCGATGAGGGCCCGCCGGTCGAGCCGGTCGATCGTCCCGACCATTTCCTGGTGCGCAAGCTGGGCAAGGAGTTCCTGGTGGCCACGGCCGATGTCGAGTACGCCCAGGCCGCCGGCAACTACGTGAACCTGCGGGTGCGCGGCCATGACTACCCGCTGCGGATCACCATGGCGGTGCTGGAAGCGCGGCTGGACCCGGTCCTGTTCCTGCGCAGCCACCGCAGCTGGCTGGTCAATCGTGACCAGCTGCGCTCGATTGAGCCGCTGGATGGCGGCGAGGCCTTGCTGCACATGGCTGACGGGGCCCGGGTGCCGTGCAGCCGGCGCCAGCTGCCGCTGCTGCGGCAGGCACTGGGCGGGTAGGGCCGGGGCTGTACGAACCTGGCTTTTGCGCCGGTTCACTCCGGGCTGCGGTATCATTTGCAGTCATCTTTTGAATGCATAACCGCCGACATGATCGAACTGAATCCTGTCCGCCAGCGCATCGCCGATCTGACCGATCGCGTGTTGTCGCTCCGGGGGTATCTTTGACTACGACGCCAAGAAAGAGCGTCTTGAAGAAGTAACGCGGGAGCTGGAAAGCCCCGACGTCTGGAACAACGCCGAGTACGCCCAGAACCTGGGGCGCGAGCGCTCGACCCTGGAAAAGACCGTGGGCGGCATCGCCGCGGTGCTGGAAGGCCTGAGCGACGCCACCGAACTGCTGGAGCTGGCCGAGTCCGAGCAGGACGAGGACACCGCGCTGGCCGTGGTGGCCGACCTGGACAAGCACCAGGCGCACGTGGAGAAGCTGGAGTTCCAGCGCATGTTCTCCGGCCAGATGGACACCGCCCCGGCGTTCGTCGACATCCAGGCCGGCGCCGGTGGCACCGAAGCCCAGGACTGGGCCGAGATCCTGCTGCGCATGTACCTGCGCTGGTGCGAATCGCGTGGCTGGAAGACCGAGCTGATGGAAGTCTCCGGTGGCGACGTCGCGGGCATCAAGTCGGCCACGCTGCGCGTGGAAGGCGACTACGCCTATGGCTGGCTGAAGACCGAGACCGGCGTGCACCGCCTGGTGCGCAAGTCGCCGTTCGACTCGGACAACCGCCGCCATACCAGCTTCACCTCGGTGTTCGTGTCGCCGGAAGTGGACAACAACATCGAGATCGACATCAATCCGGCCGATCTGCGTACCGACGTGTACCGCTCGTCCGGTGCCGGTGGTCAGCACGTCAACAAGACCGAGTCGGCGGTGCGTATCACCCACATCCCGACCAACACGGTCGTGGCCTGCCAGACCGGCCGCAGCCAGCACCAGAACCGCGACAACGCGATGAAGATGCTGGCCGCCAAGCTGTACGAGCTGGAAATCCAGAAGCGCAACGCCGAGCGCGATGCGGTGGAAGCCACCAAGTCCGACATCGGCTGGGGCAGCCAGATCCGCAACTACGTGCTCGACCAGAGCCGTATCAAGGACCTGCGCACCGGCATCGAGCGTTCGGATACGCAGAAGGTGCTCGATGGTGACCTGGACGAATTCGTCGAGGCCAGCCTGAAGGCCGGCCTGGCGGTCGGCTCCAAGCGCATCGACGCCTGATGCGTGCCCGGCGACAGCGGTACCGTCCGCTGTCCGGGCCCTGCGTTGCGGGACGTCATGGGCGTCCCGCAATGCTGTTGAAACCTGCAGGGCAGGGCGATGATGCGCAGTGAAGCCGAACGCAAGGAACTGGGTGGCTTTCTCAAGGCCTGCCGCGCTCGGGTCGAGCCAGCAACACTGGGGCTGCCCGCGGGGCGCAGGCGCACGCCGGGCCTGAAGCGAGAGGAAGTCGCGCTGGCGATCGGGGTCAGCGTCAGCTGGTACACCTGGATCGAGCAGGGCCGCGAAGTTCGTGCCTCGCCCGAGGTGCTGGAGCGCCTGGCGCAGGTGCTGCGGATGAGCGACGACGAGCGCGCCTACGCGTTCGCGCTGTCCGGCTACGGGGTGCCGCTGGAGTCCCCCGACGAAACGGTGACCGACGGCCTGCGCCAGCTGGTGGAGGCGATGCAGCCGATCCCCGCCTACGTGCGCAATACCCGTTTCGACATCCTGGCCTGGAATCCGGCCATCGCCGATCTGTTTGTCGACTACGGTCAGTTGGCGCCGCATGAACGCAATACGCTGCGGCTGATGTTCCTGTATCCGCCGTACAGAACGTTGATTCTCAACTGGGAAGAAATGACCCGCGGCCTGCTGGCCAGCTTCCGTGCGGCGATGGCGCAGGCACCGGACAAGGCGCCGTTCCTGGCGCTGGCCGAGGATATCGGCACGCACAGCGAGCAGTTCCGTGAGTGGTGGCCGGAGCACGATGTGCGTCGTTTCGACGAAGGTGCCAAGAAGCTGAACCATCCCACGCGCGGGCTGCTGGACCTGCAGTACGTGGCGCTGGTGCCGGAGAGCCGGCATGACCTGTCACTGGTGACCTACCTGCCGCGCAGGTAGAGGGTTGTTCGGCAGGGCTTGCAGCCCTGCACCTGCTGTAGTGCCGGCCGCTGGCCGGCAACCTCAGTAGCAACAGCAACAGCAACAGCGGGCTGTCCCTGAGTTGGCGGGGCGGTGTCGGATTGCGGGGGCGCCGTGAACCCATCCCTGGGGGCTTGGCAGCCGCATCCATGCGGCTGACACCCCGCAATCCGACACCGCCCCACCTCTGACAGATCCCCGCGATCGGGTAGATCCACGCCATGCGTGGATGCTTTTCGATTTCAATTCGAGATATTCGATCTCGATGGAAATTCATCCACGCATGGCGTGGATCTACCGTGTCGACCAAGGTCGACACCTACCAACAGCAGCAGGAAATTGTCGAAGGCGGGGTGGGTCCGGTGGCGGGAGTGTCCGCGGCATGGATGCCGCGGACAAGCCCCCATGGATGGGTTTACGGCGTCTCCCGCAACCGGACCCACCCCGCCATCCCACGGAGTGCCGCTGTTGATGTTGCTTCGGCTACTGAGGTTGCCGGCCAGCGGCCGGCACTACCGCGGGTGCAGGGCTGCAAGCCCTGCCAGGAAACAAACCCTATTCAGGCAGGTAAGTGCAGGTCACAGGATAGACAGACGCCTTGTTGCCTTTGCCGATCGGGTCCACATTCCTTGTCAGGAAACGGGCAGCCGCCCGTTGTCGAGACAACAGGAGACCTGCATGTCCGCTTCCCCCGCAGCCCCCGCTGCCATTTCCCGCGATCCGGCCACCGGCCAGCAGATCGCCAGCCACCCCTTCGCCACTGACGCCGAGCTGGAAGCGATCCTTGATCGCGGACAGGCCGGCTTTGCTGCCTGGAGTGCGCAGTCACTCGAACAACGCGCGGGCGTGCTGCGTGCGATGGCGGCCGTGCTGCGTCGCGACCGCCAGCCCCTGGCCGAGCTGGCCACCGCCGAGATGGGCAAGGTCCACGCCGAGTCGCTGGCTGAGATCGAGAAGTGCGCGGTCCTGTGTGACTGGTACGCCGACAACGGCGCGGCGTTCCTGCGCGACGAGCCGACGGCGGTGGCCGACAACAAGGCCTATGTCTCCTATCTGCCGCTGGGCGTGGTGCTCGGCATCATGCCGTGGAACTTCCCGTACTGGCAGGTGATGCGCGCGGCCGTGCCGATCCTCATGGGCGGCAATGGCTTCCTGCTGAAGCCTGCCGAAAACATCGTCGGCACCGCCGCGCTGCTCGCCGCTGCGTGGCGCGATGCGGGCCTGCCGGAGGGCGCCTTCATCGCCGCCAACATCAGCCGCGAGGGCACCAGTGCTGCCATCGCCGATGACCGCATCGCGGCAGTGACCCTGACCGGCAGCGTCGCCGCGGGGCGCAGCATCGCCGCGCAGGCCGGGCAGGCGCTGAAGAAGGTGGTACTTGAACTGGGTGGCTCGGATCCGTTCATCGTGCTGGCTGACGCCGACCTCGATGCCGCGGTCGATGCTGCTGTGGCCTCGCGTTTCCAGAACACCGGGCAGGTGTGCATTGCCGGCAAGCGCATCATCGTCGAAGCGCCGGTGTACGAGCGCTTCGTGGCGTTGTTCTGCGAGCGGGTGCAGGCGCTGACCGTGGGCGATGGCCGAGAGGCCGGCAACCGGATCGGCCCGATGGCCCGCCAGGACCTGCTTGAACAGCTTGATGCGCAGGTGCGCGCCTCGGTCGAGGCCGGTGCGCAGCTGCTGGTGGGCGGCAAGCAGCTCGATCGCCCCGGCAGCTTCTATGCCCCCACCGTGCTGGCCGGCGTCGAGCCGGGAATGCAGGCCTTCGACACCGAGACCTTCGGGCCGGTGGCATCGATCAGCCGCGCGCGCGATGCCGATCATGCGGTGGAACTGGCCAACCAGAGCGAGTTCGGGCTCAGCGGCAATCTGTGGACGGGCGACCACGCCCGCGCGATGCAGCTGGCACGCCGTCTGCAGACCGGTGGCGTGTTCGTCAACGGCTTCTCGGCCTCCGATCCGCGCGTGCCGATCGGAGGCGTGAAGAAAAGTGGCTTCGGCCGCGAGCTGTCGCACTTCGGTATCCGCGAATTCGTCAACGCGCAGACGGTGTGGTTCGACCGTCGTTGACGCGGACCATCCACGCTTCCTGTCAGCATCCCTGCAACGTTCCATCATCACGCATTGCGAGAAGGACGTCATTCCATGTCCAAGGGTTCCGATCTGCTCGTCGCCGCACTCGAAAACGAGGGCGTCGAGCGCATTTTTGGCATTCCCGGTGAAGAGAACCTCGATGTCGTCGAGTCGCTTCGCCACTCCAGCATCGAGCTGGTCATCACCCGCCACGAACAGGCTGCCGTGTTCATGGCCGCCACCTATGGCCGCCTGACCGGCAAGCCGGGCGTCTGCCTGGCCACGCTCGGCCCGGGCGCACTGAACTTCACCACCGGTGCGGCCTATGCACTGCTCGGTGCGTGGCCGGTAATCATGATCACCGGGCAGAAGGGCATCGTTGCCAGCAAGCAGGCGCGCTTCCAGATCGTGGACATCGTCGGCACGATGAAGCCGCTGACCAAGTCCGCACGGCAGATCGTCTCGGCACGCACCATCCCGATCATCGTGCGCGAGGCGTTCCGCACGGCCCTGGAAGAACGCCCCGGCCCGGTGCTGCTGGAATTGCCCGAGGACATTGCGGCGATGGAGGTCGAGGACGTCGCAATGATTCCGCCGCACCCGGTGGATCGGCCGATTGCCAGCCCCGAGGCATTGGATCGCGCGGCGCAGATCATCCGCGACGCCAAGCGGCCGTTGCTGGTGATCGCGTCGGCGGCATCGCGGCCGCAGTCCAGCGAGGCGCTGTCGGCCTTCGTGCTGCGCGCCGGCATTCCGTTCGTCACCACGCAGATGGGCAAGGGCGCGGTGGCCGGCGGCTCGGGCCTGTACATGGGCACGGCGGCGCTGAGCGAGCGCGACTACGTGCACATGGCCATCGACCAGGCCGACGTGATCGTGACCATTGGCCACGAGGTGACGGAGAAGCCGCCGTTCGTGATGCGCCCGGGTGGCCGCACGGTCATCCACATCGGCTATTCGCAGGCCGCGGTTGAGCAGGTGTATTTCCCGCAGGTGGAGGTGATCGGCGATATCGGCCGTTCGCTGACCCTGCTGGCCGACCGCATCGAAGGCAAGGTCGACAACGCCGCGGCGCTGCTGCCGTTGCGTGCGACGATCCTGGAGCACATCGCCGATCGTGCCGAAGAGGCCGGCTTCACGCCGCAGCGGCTGGTGCATGACGTGCGCCAGGTGATGCCGCCGGACGGCATCGTTGCGCTGGACAACGGCATGTACAAGATCTGGTTTGCGCGCAATTACCGCACCCAGGTGGCGAACACGCTGCTGCTGGACAACGCATTGGCGACGATGGGTGCGGGCCTGCCGTCGGCGATCATGGCCTCGATCCTGTACCCGCAGCGCCGCGTGCTGGCGGTATGTGGCGATGGCGGTTTCATGATGAACAGCCAGGAGCTGGAGACGGCGCGCCGGCTGGGCCTGAACCTGGTGGTGCTGATCCTCAACGACGGCGCCTACGGCATGATCCGCTGGAAGCAGGCGGTGGACGGCTTCGCCGACTACGGCATGACCTTCGGCAATCCGGACTTCGTCAAATACGCCGAGGCCTATGGCTGCCAGGGGCATGAGGTGACCGCGATCGAGCAGTTCATTCCGACGCTGGAAGCGGCTTTCACCGCGGGCGGCGTGCACCTGGTGTCGGTGCCGATTGATTATTCGGAGAACCAGCGGGTGCTGGTGGACGAGCTGCGGCAGGCATTCCCCGGGAACGGGTGAATCCGGGGCATGGCCCGGTAGGTGTCGACCTTGGTCGACACGGGGGCGCCAACCAAGGTTGGCGGCTACCAGGGCGTCGGTGCCGTGATATCCGGTAGGTGTCGACCTTGGTCGACACACGATGAATCGCCAACCTGGGTTGGCGGCTACCGAGCAGGGGCGGCCCACGGCGGGGGAGGGGCCGCCCAGGGGCCGGGGCAGGGCGCTTTTGGTATGCTGGGCAACCGGCTGTGCCGGGCGCAAGACTCCCCCTCACTACACGATTCCCGCAGATCCATGAGCGAAGCTACCGATACCCCCCCCGTCGACGAAAACAAGTTGATCGCCGAGCGCCGTGAGAAACTCAAAGCGCTGCGTGGGCAGGGCATCGCGTACCCGAACGACTTCCGTCGCGAGGACTTCGCCGGCAGCCTGCAGGACGAGTTCGCCGACGCGGAACAGTGGACCGCCGAAACCCTGGAAGGCAACGGCCGCCAGGTGAAGATGGCCGGTCGCCTGATGGCCAAGCGGGTCATGGGCAAGGCCAGCTTCGCCCAGATCCAGGACGAATCCGGCCGCATCCAGCTGTTCCTGCAGGGCAGCGTGCTGGGCGATGCCTACACCGCCTTCAAGGGCTGGGACGTGGGCGACATCATTGCGGTCGAAGGTGGCCTGACCCGTACCAAGACCGGCGAGCTGTCGGTCAAGGCCGAGTCGATCCGCCTGCTGACCAAGTCGCTGCGCCCGCTGCCGGACAAGTGGCATGGCCTGGCCGACGTCGAGCAGCGCTACCGCCAGCGCTATGTCGACCTGATCGTGACGCCGGAGTCGCGCGCGGTGTTCATCAAGCGCTCGAAGATCATCCGTGCGATGCGTGCATGGCTGGACAACCGCGACTTCCTCGAAGTCGAGACGCCGATGATGCATTACATCCCGGGCGGCGCGGCGGCCAAGCCGTTCACCACCCACCACAATGCGCTGGACCTTGACCTGTACCTGCGCGTGGCGCCGGAGCTGTACCTCAAGCGCCTGACCGTCGGTGGCCTGGAGCGCGTCTACGAAATCAACCGCAACTTCCGCAACGAAGGCGTCAGCACCCGCCACAACCCGGAATTCACCATGATGGAGCTGTACGAGGCGTATGCCACGTACAACGAGATCATGGACCTGACCGAAGGCGTGATCCGTGACGTGGCGCAGGCGGTCAACGGTTCCACCACGGTGGAGTGGGATGGCGCCAACATCGACCTGGGCCCGGCGTTCCGCCGCTGGCGCATGGACGAGGCGGTGCGCCACCACAACCCGGAAATCTCCGCTGCCGACTGCACCGACCGTGATGCGCTGCTGCGCCATTGCGAGCGCTTGAAGATCCGCGTCAAGCCGTCCTACGGCTGGGGCAAGCTGCTGCTTGAGATCTTCGAAGCCACCGTCGAACACACCCTGATCCAGCCGACCTTCATCACCGATCACCCGGTGGAGGTCTCGCCGCTGGCCCGCGCCAACGACAACGATCCGGGCTACACCGACCGTTTCGAACTGTTCGTCAACGGCAAGGAGCTGGCCAACGGCTTCTCCGAGCTGAACGACCCGGAAGACCAGGCCCAGCGCTTCCAGGCGCAGGTGGCGGCGAAGGAAGGCGGCGACGACGAGGCCATGCACTACGACGCCGACTACATCCGTGCGCTGGAGTACGGCATGGCGCCGACCGGCGGCCTCGGCATCGGCGTCGATCGCCTGGTGATGCTGCTGACCGGCAGCAGCTCGATCCGCGACGTGCTGCTGTTCCCGTACATGCGTCCGGAGCAGTAACCGGCTTTTTCGGCGTCCGTTTGTGCGCGCCGTCTCGGTTTGAGACGGCGCGATTGACGCGTCCCGCACTCGGCGTATCGTTATTGCACAACCTTGACACCGGCTATGGCTTGATGGCGTCAGGGGAGGCCGCAATGTGGAGAATCCGCTTCACATTGTGACGACGATCATGAATCGGGGAGCTTGTGACGGGAGTCGAGCCGATGCAGGGTGCCAGCGTGCACAGCGGCGGGGTATCCTCGCCCGCTGACCTTTCAGCATGGTCGAGAAGGCAGGCAGAGAACGCCTTGAACATCGTCATCGTCGATGACCAGACTTCCGCACGGACGATGCTTCGTCACGTCATCGAAGACATCGCGCCGGAACTGAGCGTGCATGACTTCGGCGATCCGTTGACCGCGTTGGCATGGTGCGAATCGTATCCGGTCGACCTGCTGCTTCTCGATTACCGCATGCCGGAGATGGACGGGCTGGAATTCGCCCGCCGCTTCCGCCGGCTGCCCAAGCATCGCGATATCCCGGTAATCCTGATCACCGTGGTCGGCGACGAGCCGATCCGGCAGGCGGCGCTCGAAGCCGGCGTGATCGATTTCCTGGTCAAGCCGATCCGCCCGCGCGAGCTGCGCGCACGCTGCTACAACCTGTTGCAGTTGCGCCAGCAGACCGAGAACGTGAAGCAGCGCGCCCTGTCACTGGAGCAGCGGCTGCTGGCCAGCATGCATGAGGTGGAGGAGCGCGAGCGTGAGACGCTTTCGCGGCTGGCACGTGCGATCGAGTTCCGTGATGCCGGAACCAGTGCCTACCTTGAACGGATGGCGCGCGTGGCGGGCCTGATCGCCGAGCAGCTGGGCCTGCCGGAAGACGACGTCAAACTGATCGAAATGGCTGCGCCGCTGCATGACATGGGCAAGATCGCCATTCCCGATGCGGTGCTGCTCAAGCAGGGCAAGCTCAATGATGAGGAGCTGGCGATCATGCGTCGGCATCCGCGCATTGGCCATGAGCTGCTCAGTGGCAGCCAGAACCGCTTCATCCAGGTCGGTGCATTGATCGCGCTGCGTCACCATGAGCGCTACGACGGCAGTGGTTATCCCGATGGCCTGGTCGGCGACGCGATTCCGCTGGAGGCGCGTATCGTCGCCGTGGCCGACGTGTTCGATGCGCTGATCTCGCCACGCCCCTACAAGGAAGCGTGGACGATGGAAGCCACCATGGCCTACCTGTACGCTCAGCGTGGGCGTCTGTTCGATCCGCGTTGCGTGGATGCATTGCTGCGCGGCCGCGAGCAGCTGGAACAGATCTGCGCCGAGCACTCCATCGCCTCTGCACGGCCGGGACTGGGCGCGTGAAACGCCTGCTGTCGCGATTGCGGCTGCGCCTGTCCCAGCGACAGGACAGCGAGCACGGACAGCAGATCGTCCGCATCATCCTGATCAGTCTGATCCTGGCGTACGTGCTGCTGCCTTCGGCACGGCATGAACTGCCGCACAGCCAGTATGTCGGTGTGCTGGCGATCGTGCTGACCGGCCTGAGCCTGTCGCTGCTGTTGTTCGGCTGGCTGCTGTGGCGACCGCAGCGCTCCGATCCCCGGCGCGTGCTGGGCATGCTGGCCGACTACGGGCTGATCGCCGCCGGCATGATCCAGATGGGTGAGCCGCTGTCGTGGGTCTACATCGTGGTGATGTGGGTGACGGTGGGCAACGGCATGCGCTTCGGCAACCACTACCTGTATGTGGCTGTGGCGATGGCGATGGTCAGCTTCGGCAGCACCGCACTGTCCACCCCGTACTGGCAGCAGAACGCACGCCTGGCCATCGGCCTGTGGCTTGGCCTGGCGGCGGTTCCCCTGTATTTTTCCACGCTGCTGCGGCAGTTGACCGAAGCGATGGCCGAGGCGCGGCGCGCCAGCGAAGCCAAGAGTCGATTCCTGGCCAACATGAGCCACGAGTTTCGTACCCCACTCAATGGATTGAATGGCATGACAGAAGTATTGGCGACCACGCGCCTGGACGACGAACAGCGTGAGTGCGTGAGTACCATCCAGGCGTCATCGCGCAGCCTGCTGGCGCTGGTCGAGGAAGTGCTGGACATCTCGGCGATCGAGGCCGGCAAACTGCGCGTCGTTGCCGAGGATTTCGTCCTTTCCGAGGTGATCCAGGCCATCGGCCTGATCCTGTTGCCGCAGGCCAAGGCCAAGCGCCTGGACTATCGGGTGAAGGTAGCCGAGACCGTGCCGCCGACGTTGCGCGGCGATGTCGGGCATCTGCGGCAGATCCTGCTCAACCTGGCCGGCAACGCGGTCAAGTTCACCGATCATGGCCGGGTCGAGATCCGCGTCTGCGTTGTCCATGCAGACACGCAGGGTGGGGTGCGGCTGCGCTTCGACATTCTCGATACCGGCATCGGCGTCGCACCGGCGATGCGCCCGCGTCTGTTCGAGGCCTTCGAGCAGGCCGACGTCAGCATGGCCCGTCGTCATGAAGGTACCGGCCTGGGCACGACCATCGCCAAGGGGCTGGTCGAAGCGATGGACGGCGAGATCGGGTATCTGGACAACCCGCCGCAGGGCAGCCACTTCTGGGTGGAACTGCCGTTCGCGCCGCCGCAGCCGGTGGTCCCAGGTGCGGTGCCGACCCTTGCTGCGGGCGACGAAGCCGATGCTGGCGGCAACGTCATTGCGTTCGCCGACCCGTTCCTGCGCCATCGCGCGCGGGTGCGCAGCATGCAGATCCTGGTCGCCGACGACCACGAGGCCAACCGCATGGTGCTGCAGCGGCTTCTGCAGAAGGCCGGGCACAAGGTGCTGTGCGTCGATGGTGGCGAGGCAGTGCTCGACGCACTGGCCGAAAGCGAGTTCGATGCGGCCATCGTCGATCTGCACATGCCGGGCATGAGTGGCCTGGACATGCTGAAGGAGCTGCGGGTGATGCAGGCCGGTGGCGGCCCGCGCACGCCAGTGCTGGTGCTCAGCGCCGACGTTACTCCCGAAGCGATCCAGCGCTGTACCCAGGCCGGTGCACACGCGTTCCTGGCCAAGCCTGTGGTGGCCGTGCGCCTGCTGGACACCCTGGCCGAGATCGCCAACAACGCCCAGCTCAAGTCCAGTGCGCCGCCGATCGTGCGCACCGTCACCAACCTCGATGGCGTGCTTGATACCGGCGTGCTGGATGAACTGGCGTCGCTGGGAATGGGCGAGGGTTTCGAACGCGAGTTCATCCGCCAGTGCCTGGATGATGCCGAATCGTGCCTGCGCAAGGCCGAAGGCGATGGCGAAGCGGCACGCTGGGACGCTTTCCGCGAGCAGTCGCATGCGATCAAGGGTGTGGCCAGCAACCTCGGCCTGATACGCGCGTCCAACCGCGCCGGTGAATTGATGCGGATGGCCGATTGGCAGCTGAAAGCCGAATGGCGGCAGCGTCTTGCGGTGCTGCAGGGGGCGATCAAGGAAGGCCGGCATGCACTCGATGCGCGCGCCGAACGCAAGGCACGTGGCGTGGCCGACGACGGCGAACGCTAGCGCCGGGCCTGCCCGACCTGTGCGGCGGGTTACCCATGCTCGCGCGCCCCATAAAAAAAGCCCGGTGGCCAGCCGGGCTTGAACCCTGCGGGGGAGGGGAACGTATCAGGCCACATCCAGATTGGCGCGTCGGGTCTGCGCCTTGATCAAACGGTCCATGGTGCGCAGCGAACGATCGCCCAGGGCCAGTGCCGAATCGACCCAGACCTTGGTGATTTCCAGCAGTTCGTCATAGCTGACCGCCTGCGCCAGGTTGCGCGCGGCATTCATTGCCAGGTACGACTGCGGCAGGCGCTGCTGCTGGCGGATCATCTCTTCCACTGCACTGCGGCCTTCACCTTTCCTGACCAGAACGTCGACCACGCCCATCGCGTGCATCTCCTCGGCGCTGTAGACACGGCCGTCGAGGATGATCTTCTCGGCCAGCTGCGGTGACACCCGGCGGCACAGGAACGAATAGGCGCCCATGCCCGGGAACAGGCCGAACAGCACTTCGGGCAGGCCCATGCCGCAGCCTTCCTCGGCCACGATGGTGTGGCAGGCCAGTGCCATTTCCAGGCCGCCACCCAATGCGTCGCCCTGGATCAGGGCGATCGAGCGGACGTCGCCGCAGAAGCCGGTGTGCAGGTGGTGCACGCCTTCCACGCAGCGTTGGGCGTAGGTCAGCAGCAGGTCGCGGTTGCCTTCCCGGATCAGCCGGGTGAACAGGTCCAGGTCGCCGCCCAGGTTGTAGGCGGCGGCGTCGGAGGCCAGCACGAAATGGCGCAGCTGGCCGCTGTGGCGCTGCGCCGGGCCGCGGGTGATGGCGCTCATGTAGCTCCACATTTCGTCCAGCATGTCCTTGCGGCAGCAGGGACGCACGCCGGTGGAGGCGTCGGCGTGCATGAACAGCCAGTGGGCGGCGCCGTCGGCGCTGTCCTGGGTGCGGATGGTGGCATAGGGCGAGCCGCTGCTGGGCAGCTTTTCGATGGTACTCATGGAAGGGTCCTCGGCGGTGCGGCCCGCAGATCAAGGTGGTGGCCGGCGGGCCGAACGGTCCACTCACGCGGCGATGCTACACCGGCCCCGGGCCCACGCACGCGAAAAGGCCCGGGTCGTTGCCGACCCGGGCCTGAGCGCGTTCAACTTTCCGCAAACCCTTACGGGGCGGGCGTATCGCGGAGTTCGCGACGCAGGATCTTGCCGACGTTGGTCTTCGGCAGCTCTTTTCGGAATTCAACGATTCTGGGGTGCTTGTAGCCGGTCAGGTTGGCCCGGGCGTGTTCCTTGACCATCTCGGCGGTCAGGTTCGGGTCCTTCTTGACGATGACCACCTTGACCACCTCGCCGGACTTCTCGTCCGGTACGCCGACTGCGGCCACTTCCAGCACGCCCGGCATCATCGCGATCACGTCTTCGACTTCATTGGGGTACACGTTGAAGCCGGACACCAGGATCATGTCCTTCTTGCGGTCGACGATGTAGAAGAAGCCGTGCTCGTCCATCTTCGCCATGTCACCGGTGTGCAGCCAGTCGTCGGCGTCGATGGCCTTGGCGGTTTCCTCGGGGCGCTGCCAGTAGCCCTTCATCACCTGCGGGCCGCGGATGCACAGTTCGCCCACTTCACCCAGCGCCAGGATGTTGCCGTTGTCGTCCTTGATGCAGGCATCGGTGGACGGAATCGGCAGGCCGATCGAGCCGTTGTACTCGGCCAGGGTAAGCGGGTTGATGCAGGCCGCCGGCGAGGTCTCGGTCAGGCCGTAGGCCTCGACCAGGGTGACGCCGGTGGTCTTCTTCCAGCGCTCGGCGACCGCACGCTGCACGGCCATGCCGCCGCCCAGGGTCACCTTCAGCGAGGAGAAATCGACGGTGTCGAAGCCGGGGGTGTTGAGCAGGCCGTTGAACAGCGTGTTGACGCCGGTGATCGCGGTGAAGCGCACCGACTTGAGCTCCTTGACGAAGCCCTTCATGTCACGCGGGTTGGTGATGAGGTGGTTGCAGCCACCGAACTTCATGAAGACCAGGCCGTTCGCCGTCAACGCGAAGATGTGGTACAGCGGCAGGGCGGTGATGATCCATTCCTTGCCCATCTCGATGCCCGATGCGCTGATCCAGGCCGAGGCCTGCTGCATGTTGGCGATCAGGTTGCGGTTGGTCAGCATCGCGCCCTTGGCCACACCGGTGGTGCCGCCGGTGTACTGCAGGAACGCCACGTCGTCGTGGTCGATCTCGACCTTCGGCAGGGTGTGGCGGCTGCCCAGCTTGAGCGCCTGCTTGAAGCGCACCGCGCCCTTCAGATGGTAGTTGGGCACCATCTTCTTGATGTACTTGAGCACGAAGTTGACGATCACGCCCTTGGTGCCGAGCAGGTCGCCCAGGCCGGTGGTGACCACATGCTTGACCGGCGTATCGGCGATGACCTGTTCGACGGTGTCGCCGAAGTTGTCCACCACCACGATCGCGGCAACCCCGGCGTCGACCAGCTGATGCTTCAGCTCGCGCGCGGTGTACAGCGGGTTGACGTTGACCACGGTCAAGCCGGCACGCAGCACGCCGAAGGTCGCCACCGGGTACTGCAGGCAGTTGGGCATCATCAGGGCGACGCGGTCGCCCTTCTTGAGCTTCAGCTCGCCCAGCAGGTAAGCGGCGAACTGCTCGACCAGGGCGTCGGTCTCACCGTAGGTGAGGGTCTTGCCGAAACTGGAGTAGGCCGGTCGGTCGCGGAACTTCGCGACGGAGGCGTCGAAGACCGAAACTACCGAATGGAACTCGTTGACGTCGATTTCGGCGGGAACGCCTTTCGGATAGCTCTGCAGCCAGGGACGATCCAGACTCATATTCCCCCTCCAGGAATCGTGATGATGGGTGCGGCGCGGACAGTATCCGCCAGAACCGCTCTCCGCAGCATACCGCCCCGTAGGGAAAACGCGAAGAGGCCCGCCGCGTAGCGGCTGGATGCGGCAAAAGACGCCGGGCATGGCCCGGCGCTACCGAAGGGGGCAAAGGTGCCGGTAGCGCCGGGCCGTGCCCGGCGGAGTAGCCGCGTCAGCCGCGGCTGCGTACCGGCGCGCCGTTGGCCTTGAAGTACGGTGCAGTGCTGCGCGGCAGCGGAGTGCGGCCACGGATCACATCGGCCAGCTTCTCGGCGATCATGATGGTCGGTGCGTTGAGGTTGCCGGTGACCACCTGCGGCATGATCGAGGCATCGACGATGCGCAGGCCTTCCAGGCCATGCACGCGACCCTGGCCGTCGACTACCGCCATCGGATCATCAGCGTGGCCCATCTTGTTCGAGCAGGACGGGTGGTAGGCGGTCTCGGCATGCTCGCGCACGAACGCATCGATCTGCGCATCGGTCTGCAGCGCGCTGCCCGGCGAGATTTCGCGACCGCTGTACGGTGCCAGCGCCGGCTGCGCGAAGATCTCGCGGGTGATCCGGATCGCCGAGCGGAATTCGCGCCAGTCCTGGTCGTGCGACATGTAGTTGAACAGGATGCTGGGATCTTCGCGCGGGTCCTTCGAGCGTACGTGGATGCGGCCACGGCTCGGCGAGCGCATCGAGCCGACATGCATCTGGAAGCTGTGCGCCTTGATCGGGTTGGAGCCGTTGTAATTGATCGCCACCGGCAGGAAGTGATACTGCAGGTTGGGCCAGTCGAATTCGGCATCGCTGCGAATGAAGCCGCCCGCCTCGAACTGATTGCTGGCGCCGATGCCGGTGCCCAGGAACAGCCATTCGGCGCCGATTGCCGGCTGGTTGTACAGCTTCAGTGCCGGGGCCAGCGAGACCGGCTTCTTGCACTCGTACTGCAGGTACATTTCCAGATGATCCTGCAGGTTGGCGCCGACGCCGGGCAGGTGGTGCACCAGGTCGATGTCCAGGCTGCGCAGCAGGTCGGCCGGGCCGACGCCGGAGCGCTGCAGGATCTGCGGCGAGGCGATGGCGCCGCCGCACAACAGCACTTCGCGGCGTGCGGTGGCGCGCTGCGGCTGGTCGTTGTGCAGCCACTGCACGCCCACTGCGCGCTTGCCCGAGAACAGGATGCGGTCGGTCAGCGCGTGGGTGACGATGGTCAGGTTCGGGCGCGGTTTGGCCAGGTCCAGATAGCCACGCGCGGTGCTGGAACGACGGCCCTTCGGCGTGACCGTGCGGTCCATCGGGCCGAAGCCTTCCTGCTGGTAGCCGTTGAGGTCGTCGGTGCGCGGGTAACCGGCCTGTACGCCGGCCTCGACCATCGCCGCGAACAGTTCGTTGTTGCCGGCCTTGGGCGTGGTGACGCGCAGCGGGCCGTCGCCGCCGTGGTAGTCATTGGCGCCGATGTCGCGGGTTTCGGCCTTGCGGAAGTACGGCAGGCAGTCCAGGTAGGTCCAGTCTTCCAGGCCCGGCATGCCGGCCCAGTTGTCGTAGTCCATCGCGTTGCCGCGGATGTAGCACATGCCGTTGATCAGCGACGAACCGCCCAGGCCCTTGCCACGACCGCAATCCATCCGGCGGTTGTTCATGAAGGGCTCGGGATCGGTCTTGTACGCCCAGTTGTAGCGCTTGCCCTGCAGCGGGAAGGCCAGCGCGGCCGGCATCTGGGTACGGAAGTCGAGCCGGTAGTCCGGGCCACCGGCTTCCAGCAGCAGCACGCTGACGTCGGCATCTTCGGTGAGGCGGGTGGCCAGCACGTTGCCGGCCGAACCGGCGCCGATGATGATGTAGTCGTACTCGTTATGGGTGCTCATGGTTGCTCTCCTGCAGGCCGGGCGCGCTGCATGCAGGCGTCCCGGCGGAATGTCGGATCGGCGCGGTGGCCGGACGATGGGCGGTGCTCAGGGCGCGCCGGTCAGAACACGCTGGCGTAGTCGCCCAGTTCGACCTGCACCGACTTGATGCGGGTGTAGTGGCCGAGGGTGGAGATGCCGTTCTCGCGGCCGACGCCGGACTGCTTGTAACCACCCACCGGCATTTCGGCCGGCGACTCGCCCCAGGTGTTGATCCAGCAGATGCCGGCTTCCAGGCGATGGATGATGCGATGTGCGCGGCTGATGTCCTTGCTGACCACGCCTGCGGCCAGGCCGAAGGTGGTGTCGTTGGCGCGACGCACCACTTCGTCCTCGTCGTCGTAGGCGAGGATGCTCATCACCGGCCCGAAGATTTCTTCGCGGACAATCGTCATGTCATCGCGGCAGTCGGAGAACACTGTGGGCAGCACATAGGCGCCATCAGCCAGGGCTGCATCGGTGGCACGACCGCCGCCGGTCAGCAGGCGCGCGCCTTCGCTCTTGCCGCTTTCGATGAAGCGCAGCACGTTTTCCATGTGCGGGAAGCTGGTCAGCGGGCCGAAGTTGGTCTCGGCGGCCATCGGGTCGCCGATGCGGATGCGCTTGACGCGCTCGACCACGGCGGCCTCGAACGCGGCCAGCATGCTGCGCGGCACGAACACGCGGGTGCCGTTGGTGCAGACCTGGCCGGAGCTGAAGAAGTTGGCCATCACTGCGATGTCGGCGGCGCGGTCCAGATCGGCGTCGTCACAGATCACCAGCGGCGACTTGCCGCCCAGTTCCATCGTCACTTCCTTCAGCGACGACGACGCGGCGCTGGCCATGACCTTCTTGCCGGTGGCGACGCCGCCGGTGAAGGAGATCTTCTCGATAACCGGGTGCTCGGTCAGCCAGTTGCCGATCTCGCGGCCAGGGCCCTGCACGACGTTGAACACGCCGTCCGGCACGCCGGCTTCGGTGTAGATCTCGGCGAGCTTGATCGCGGTCAGCGGGGTCACTTCGGACGGCTTGAAGACCATCGCGTTGCCGGCGGCCAGGGCCGGGGCCGACTTCCACATGGCGATCTGGATCGGGTAGTTCCAGGCGCCGATGCCGGCGACCACGCCCAGCGGCTCGCGGCGGGTATAGAAGAAGCTCGATTCGCGCAGCGGCAGCTGGATGCCTTCGATGGCGGTGGCCAGGCCGGCGTAGTACTCCAGCACGTCGGCGCCGGTGACGATGTCCACGGTGGTGGTTTCGGCCAGTGCCTTGCCGGTATCCAGGGTTTCCAGGTGGGCCAGCTCGTCATTGCGCTCGCGAAGGATCTCGACGGCGCGGCGCAGGATGCGTGAGCGCTCCATCGCGGTCATCGCTGCCCACACCTTCTGGCCTTCACTGGCGCTTTCAACCGCGCGCTCGACATCGGCCTGGCTGGCGATCTGCACGTCGGCCAGCACCTGGCCAGTGGCCGGGTTGATGGTCTGGAAGGTCTTGCCACTGGTGGCATCGACGCGGCGGCCGTGGATGTAGAGCTGTTGCACGGGCAGGGTGGTCATCGGCTTGCTCCTGGAAGGGGTGGGGCGGGTTGCTGGCGCGCTCAGGGCGCGTTGGCCTGCAATTGGAAATCGATGTAGCCGTAGGCGATGCGGCGTGCCTTGTCGGCGTTGAAGTCACCGCCGACCAGGCTGCCACGCAGCCACAGGCCGTCGATCATGGCGGCCAGTCCGCGTGCGGACAGGCGTGCCTGCGCATGCGGCAGCTGGCGGTTGAACTGGTGACAGAGGTTGGAGAACAGTCGCTGGTCGTTGGCGCGCTGCAGCCGGGTCAGTTCCGGCTGGTGCATGCTCGCGGCCCAGAACGTCAGCCATACACGCATGGCGGTCCCGTTGGTCTGGCTGTCGTCGAAGTTGCCATCGACGATGGCGCGAAGCTGTGAACGTGCGTCATCCGGCGCGGCGTCGCGATAGCGGGCGACGGCGGCCTTCAGCTCGCGCAGGATCTGCCGCATCGCGGCATTGAGCAGGCCGTCCTTGTCGCCGAAGTAGTGGGCGACGATGCCGCTGGACAGGCCGGCCTTCTTTGCGATGGTGGCGACGGTGGCATCGGCCATGCCGATCTCGTCGATGGTCTGGAAAGTGGCCCGGATCAACTGCTCGCGGCGGACCGGTTCCACGCCTTTCTTCGGCATTGTCTCTCCACGGATTGCGACCCGGGATGCCGGGCTGGTGAAGATCATACTTTTTATTGATTGAACGTTCAATCAATAAACCCTACGATGCCGGTCGCGCCCCCACGCCATGGGCCCGGTTTCCGGTCCGGCCCCGCCCATGTGCCCCCCTGGACTGATGAGACGACCCCATGTCTTCCCTGGCTCATCCCAAGCGCTCGCCCCTGCGCTTGAACCGTTTCGTGTTCTTCAGTTCGTCGGTCTCCATCGGCATCCTCGGTGCGTTGACCGTGTTCTTCCCGCAGGCCAGCGAGCACTGGCTGCAATGGGCGCAGGCCGAGGTCTCGGCGGCGTTCGGCTGGTGGTACATGCTGTTGATCGTGGCCTGCCTGGGTTTCGTGCTGTGGCTGGCGTTCTCGCCGTATGGCCGCATCCGCCTGGGTCATAACGAGGAGTCGCCCGCCTTCGGCTACGTGGCCTGGGTGTCGATGCTGTTCTCGGCCGGCATCGGCATCGCGCTGCTGTACTACGGCGCCTACGAGCCGCTGGACCATTTCCTCAACCCGCCCGGGCAGCCCGGCGGCACGGTTGCGGCCGGCCGCGAAGCGATGGTGCTGACCTTCCTGCACTGGGGCCTGCACGGTTGGGCGCTGTACGCGCTGGTCGGCGTGGCGCTGGGCTACTTTGCCTATCGACGCAACCTGCCGCTGGCGCTGCGTTCGGCGCTGTACCCGATCTTCGGCGAGCGCATCCATGGCCGCATCGGTGACATGGTCGATGGCTTCGGCATCCTGGCGACGCTGATCTCGATGGTTACCAACCTCGGCATCGGTGCGCTGGTGGTGCAGTCCGGCCTGGTCTACCTGTTCCACATCCCGGATACGCCGCAGGTGCTGGTGGCGATCGTGCTGGTGATGATGGTCGTGGCCACCATCGGCGTCGTTGCCGGTGTGGAGAAGGGCATCGCCTGGTTGTCCAACCTCAACGTGCGCCTGCTGTGCCTGTTGCTGCTGTTCGTGCTGGTAACCGGGCCGACCCTGCATCTGTTCGACGGCCTGGTGCAGAACACCGGCGACTATCTGGGCGCGTTCGTGCGCAAGAGCTTCGACATGTACCTCAATGACCCGAAGGGGCGTGAGTGGATGGGCTCGTGGACGCTGTTCTACTGGGCGTGGTGGATTGCCTGGGCGCCGTTCGTGGGCCTGTTCGTGGCGCGCATCTCGCGCGGCCGCACCATCCGCGAAGTGATTATGGGCGTGCTGCTGATCCCTCTCGGCTTCACCCTGGCGTGGCTGTCGATCTTCGGCAACACCGCCATCGACCTGGTGCTGAACCACGGCCAGGCGGCACTGGGCGAAGTGGCCCAGCATGATGCGGCGATGACCCTGTTCAAGCTGCTGGAGTATCTGCCTGCAGCGCCGTACATCGCCGGCGCGGCGGTGGTGATCGGTTTCGTGTTGTTCCTGACCCCGGTCGATTCGGGCACGCTGATGATCGCCAACCTGTGCACCCGGCGTGTCGACGATGGCGTGGAGGATGGGCATGACGCGCCGATCTGGCTGCGCGTGTTCTGGGCGGCGGGCATCACCGTGGCCAGCGTCGGCCTGCTGCTGGCCGGCAACTTCAGCGCGATGCAGACAGCGGTGGTGCTGTGCGGCCTGCCGTTCTCGTTCATCCTGGCGTTCTATATGTGGGGCCTGTTGAAGGCGCTGCGTACCGACCCGGATGCACCGCGGCGATAAGGGTGGGTGATGAGGATTTCGTCGTTCTCTGAAAGACAGCCGTACCTGCCGACTGCAATCATCGCTCGACATGCTTCTGAAGGAGTCGCGCGATGGTCCGTACCCTGGTTGTTTCCCTGATTTTCTCCCTTTGCTGCCTGCCGGCGGCGGTGGCCGCCCCTCCTGTGCAGCTGGATTTCCCGGTGCTGGTGCTGGGTGAAACCGCGCCGGTGCGCCTGCAGCTGGCTCCGCATGCGGGCGGGCTGGCGCTCTACTCGATCCACATGAATACCATGGACAGTGGAGTGGTCAGCGGCTATCAGGTGACCGGCGTGCAGTGCCCGTCGGGATTCCAGTTCAACCTGTATCGCAATGGCCAGGGGGCGGTCTGCTACCGCATGGAGGACACCCCGCATGCGGGAGGTGTGATGGTGGTGCAGGTCATCAATGTCGATGCGGCCGACGGGCACACGCTGTGGGAAGAGGGGCTGGGCTTTCTGGATGCGCATGGGCCCCCGCAGCGGACCGCGTGGCATCTGTTTGCTGTGCGCCCATAACGTGTAAAGCAAAGGGCCGGATCTGCGAGGATCCGGCCCTTTCGTCTTTCCGCTGACAGCAGCCAGGCATGGCCTGGCTCTACCTATGCAGTGCGATCGATCAACGCGCAGCCAGCTGGCGCAGTACGTACTGCAGCAGGCCGCCGTGGCGGAAGTACTCCACTTCCTTCGGGGTCAGCAGCATCACCGAGGCTTCGAAGGTCTTCTTCGTGCCATCAGCCTTGGTCGCGGTGACCGTGGCGCGCTTGCTGGCGCCATCCTGCAGGCCGGTGACATCGATCACTTCCGAACCATCCAGGCCCAGCGACTGTGCGTTTTCGCCGTTGCGGAACTGCAGCGGCAGCACGCCCATGCCGACCAGGTTCGAACGATGGATGCGTTCGAAGCTCTCGGCGATGACCGCCTTCACGCCCAGCAGCAGGGTGCCCTTGGCGGCCCAGTCGCGCGAGGAACCGGTGCCGTATTCCTTGCCGGCCAGCACCACCAGCGGCACCTTGTCGGCCTTGTACTTCATGGCGGCATCGTAGATCGCCAGCTTTTCCGGCTGGCCGCCGTTGGCCGGGTAGTACAGGGTGTTGCCGCCTTCTTCGCCACCGAACATCAGGTTCTTGATGCGGATGTTGGCGAAGGTGCCGCGGACCATCACGTCATCGTTGCCGCGGCGGCTGCCGTAGCTGTTGAAGTCGGCCGGCTGCACGCCGCGCTCCTGCAGGAAGCGGCCTGCCGGCGAATCCTTCTTGATGTTGCCGGCCGGGGAGATGTGGTCGGTGGTGATCGAATCGCCGAACAGGCCCATCACCCGCGCGCCGTGCACGTCATCGATGGTGCCGACCTGCATGGTCATGCCGTCGAAGTACGGCGGGTTCTTGATGTAGGTGGAGGCGTCGCTCCATTCGTACAGATCACCGTCCGGCGAGGCGATGGTGTTCCAGCGGGTATCGCCCTTGAACACGTCGGCGTAGTTCTGCTTGAACATCTCCGGGCCGACGGTAGCGGCGATGACGTCGCCGATTTCCTTGTTGCTCGGCCAGATGTCGCGCAGGTACACCGGCTGGCCATCGCTGCCGGTGCCCAGCGGCTCGGTGGTCAGGTCGATGTCGGTGGTGCCGGCGATGGCGTAGGCCACCACCAGCGGCGGGCTGGCCAGGTAGTTCATCTTCACTTCGGGGTGCACGCGGCCCTCGAAGTTGCGATTGCCCGACAGCACCGAGGTCACCACCAGATCACCACTGGCGATGCCGGCGCTGACTTCGGTCGGCAGCGGGCCGGAGTTGCCGATGCAGGTGGTGCAGCCATAGCCGACCACATAGAAGCCGATCTTTTCCAGCTCGGTGAGTACACCGGCCTTTTCCAGATAGTCGGTGACCACACGCGAGCCTGGGCCGAGCGAGGTCTTGACCCATGGCTTGCGATCCAGGCCCTTGGCGGCCGCGTTGCGGGCCAGCAGGCCGGCGCCGATCATCACCGCCGGGTTGGAGGTGTTGGTACACGAGGTGATGGCGGCGATGACCACCGCGCCATCCTTCAGCCGCACCTTCCTGCCGTCCATTTCGATGTCGGCGTAGCCCTTGGCCAACTGCTCGTTGCCCACGGCGGCGCCGCCGCCTTCATTGACGAAGGTGGAGACATCCTCGCTGCGCTTGTCACGGTTGGCGGTCATGCCGACCAGCGCGTCGCGGTAGTTCTTCTGCACGTCTTCCAGCAGCACGCGGTCCTGCGGGCGCTTGGGGCCGGCCAGCGAGGGCTTCACCGTGCCCATGTCCAGTTCCAGCGTGGTGCTGTACTGCGCATGCGGGCTGTTGGCGTCGTGCCACAGGCCCTGCGCCTTGGCATAGGCTTCGACCAGGGCGATCTGCTCTTCGCTGCGGCCGGACAGGCGCAGGTAGGTCAGCGATTCGTTGTCGATCGGGAAGATGCCGCAGGTGGCGCCGTATTCCGGGGCCATGTTGCCGATGGTCGCGCGGTCGGCCAGTGGCAGGTGCTGCAGGCCGTCGCCATAGAACTCGACGAACTTGCCGACCACGCCGAGCTTGCGCAGCATCTGGGTGACGGTCAGCACCAGGTCGGTGGCGGTGGCGCCTTCGGGCAGCTTGCCGGTCAGCTTGAAGCCGACCACCTGCGGAATCAGCATCGACGAGGGCTGGCCGAGCATGGCTGCTTCTGCCTCGATGCCGCCCACGCCCCAGCCGAGCACGCCGATGCCGTTGATCATCGTGGTGTGGCTGTCGGTGCCGAACACGGTATCGGGGTAGGCGATGGCCTTGCCGTCCTTGTCCGCGGTCATCACCACGCGGGCCAGGTTTTCCAGGTTGACCTGGTGGACGATGCCGGTGTTGGGCGGCACCACCTTGAAGTTGTCGAAGGCCTTCTGGCCCCAGCGCAGGAAGCCGTAGCGTTCCTGGTTGCGCTGGAACTCGATCTTGCCGTTGAGGTCCAGTGCGTCGGGCTTGCCGAACACATCCACCTGCACCGAGTGGTCGATGACCAGTTCGGAGGGGATCAGCGGATTGATCTGTTCGGGGCGACCGCCCAGCTTGACCACGGCATCGCGCATCGCGGCCAGGTCGACCACGCAGGGCACGCCGGTGAAGTCCTGCAGCACCACGCGTGCGGGCATGAAGGCGATTTCGGTGTCGGGCTCTGCGCTGGGCTGCCAGCGGGCGACGGCCTCGATGTGATCCTTGCCGACGGTGACGCCGCCATCCTCGTGCCGGAGCAGATTCTCCAGCAGGATCTTCATCGAGTAGGGCAGGTGGGAGATGTCGAAGCGCTGGCCCAGCTTGGGCAGGCTGAAGTAGTCGTAGGTCTTGCCGCCGACGTCCAGCTGGCTGCGGGTGGAGAACGAATCGCTCATGCGGGATGACTCCTCTTGCGGATGGCTTGCAGTGGCCCGCATGGGCGGGCCTGCTTGCGTTTGCCGGTGGCACTCCGGCCCCGGATCCTGCCCAGTATCGGCGATCCAGCGCCCGGCAATGACCCGGCAGGCTTGGAACGCAAGGTTACAGCGATGTGTGTAGCCTTCGTGTCAGCGTACCCATCGTTTTTGCGCCGGCCCGCACGCAGACGGGGCGCTCATGGGCGCCCCGTCCAGGAATGCATCGGCTGCAGGAGTTACTTGCCGTTGGCGGCATCCAGCAGCGGGTTGCCGGTCTTGGCGCCACTGGTGCCGTTGCTCTTGGACTTGGCGGTCAGCACGCCGGCCTTGTTGAATTCGAAGACGGTCGATTCGTTGATGTTCTTGCCGAAGCTCTTGATCTTGGTGAAGTCGTAGTACCAGACCTGGGTGTCGCCCAGCTGCTCGCGGCGATTGGGTGCACCAAAGGCCTCGCTGACCTGCTTCTGGGTGGTCTTGCCGATCTCCGCCGCGTCCATCTGCGCCGGGGTGATCTCGGTGCCGGTTACGTAGGCACCGAACGGGTTGAAGGCGTGGGCCGCCGGGACCGACAGGGCCAACGGGGCAGCCAGCATCAGGGCAAGAGTGAGAGCGCGCATGAAACTTCCTTATTTATGGAGCGGATAGGTGCGGTAGGAGCGCCGGGGGCGTCCAGCCGGAGCGCAGCAGGGCTGCCGAGGGAGTCTAACCCCCGGATGCGACTGACGCGGGATGAAGGTCACATATCAGGTGGTTTGTTCCGGATGCGACGGGTATGTATAATTCATACATACTTTTTGAGGCGTACCCCATGGAAGCCACCGTTGCTGAACGCGGACAGATCACCCTGCCCAAGGCAGTGCGTGATGCGCTGGGCCTGACCAAGGGCACCTTGCTGAAGGTGGAGCTGGAAGGCAGCCGGATCATCCTGCGCAAGAGCGTGGACGATGCGATCTCCCGCGCCCGCGGCAAGTTCTCGCTGGACGGCTTCGAATCGGCCGACGCGGCCGTGCGCGACCTGCGCGACGAGGAGTAAGCGGTGATGATCGCCGTCGATTCACCGGTGCTGGTCGAACTGCTCAGCAACGGCCCGCAGGCCGATGCGGTGGAAGCCTGCCTGCGGCAGAGCCTGGTCGGCGGCCGCGTGGTGGTCTGCGGCGCCACCCTGGCCGAGATCTGCGCCGCCCTGCGCGGCGGTGCCGAGGTACTGGAAGCGCTGGAAGAAATGGGCGTGCACTTCAACGCGCTGGAAGCCAAATCGGCACTGCGCGCCGGTGAAATGCACCGCCGCCATCGCCAGCGCGGCAGCGGCCAGCGCCGTGGCCTGGACGAATTCATGATCGGTGCCCACGCCCTGCTGCAGTGCGATGGCCTGATCACCTGGAACGACACGTTTTATCGCGACTACTTCAAGGGCCTGAAGCTGATCGTGCCGCAAGCCTGAGCCCACTTTTTATTCACCTCACGCATTACCCGGGAGTTGTCATGTTGGAAGCCTACCGCCACCACGTCGCCGAGCGCGCTGCGCTTGGCATCCCGCCCCTGCCGCTGACCGCGCAGCAGACGGCCGATGTCATCGAACTGCTGAAGAACCCGCCGCAGGGCGAGGCCGAGTTCCTGCTCGACCTGCTGACCCACCGGGTGCCGGCCGGCGTCGATGACGCTGCCAAGGTCAAGGCCTCGTACCTGGCCGCGATCGCACTGGGCAGCGAGCAGAACCCGCTGATCAGCCGCGAGCGCGCCACCGAACTGCTGGGCACCATGCTGGGCGGCTACAACGTCGCGCCGCTGGTGCAGCTGCTGGACGACGCCAGCGTCGGCGCCATCGCTGCCGACGCGCTGAAGAAGACCCTGCTGGTGTTCGACGCCTTCCACGACGTGCAGGAAAAGGCCAAGGCCGGCAACGCCAACGCCCAGTCCGTGATGCAGAGCTGGGCCGATGCCGAGTGGTTCACCAGCAACCCGGAAGTGCCGCAGAGCCTGACCGTCACCGTGTTCAAGGTGCCGGGCGAAACCAATACCGACGACCTGTCGCCGGCACCGGACGCGACCACCCGCCCGGACATTCCGATGCACGCCCTGGCGATGCTGAAGAACAAGCGTGACGATGCAGCGTTCACCCCGGAAGAAGACGGCAAGCGTGGCCCGATCCAGCAGATCCTGTCGCTGAAGGACAAGGGCCACCTGGTGGCCTATGTCGGCGACGTGGTCGGCACCGGTTCTTCGCGCAAGTCGGCCACCAACAGCGTGCTGTGGTGGACCGGTGATGACATTCCGTACATCCCGAACAAGCGCGCCGGTGGCGTCTGCCTGGGTTCGAAGATCGCACCGATCTTCTACAACACCATGGAAGATGCCGGCGCGCTGCCGATCGAGCTGGACGTGTCGAAGATGGAGCACGGCGATGTGGTCGAGCTGCGTCCGTACGACGGCAAGGCGCTGAAGAACGGCGAAGTGATCGCCGAGTTCCAGGTCAAGTCCGAAGTACTGTTCGACGAAGTGCGTGCCGGTGGCCGCATTCCGCTGATCATCGGCCGTGGCCTGACCGGCAAGGCGCGTGAAGCGCTGGGCCTGGCCCCGACCGACCTGTTCCGCCTGCCGGTGCAGCCGGCCGATACCGGCAAGGGCTTCTCGCTGGCACAGAAGATGGTCGGCCGCGCCTGTGGCCTGGCCGAAGGGCAGGGTATGCGCCCGGGCACCTACTGCGAACCGAAGATGACCTCGGTGGGCTCGCAGGACACCACCGGCCCGATGACCCGCGACGAGCTGAAGGACCTGGCCTGCCTGGGCTTCTCGGCCGACCTGGTGATGCAGTCGTTCTGCCACACCGCGGCCTACCCGAAGCCGGTGGACGTCAAGACCCACCACACCCTGCCGGAATTCATCTCCACCCGCGGAGGCATCTCGCTGCGTCCGGGTGACGGCGTGATCCACAGCTGGCTCAACCGCATGCTGCTGCCGGACACCGTCGGCACCGGTGGTGACTCGCACACCCGTTTCCCGGTGGGCATTTCGTTCCCGGCCGGTTCGGGCCTGGTTGCCTTCGCCGCTGCCACCGGCGTCATGCCGCTGGACATGCCGGAGTCGGTGCTTGTGCGTTTCAAGGGCAAGATGCAGCCGGGCGTGACCCTGCGTGACCTGGTCAACGCGATCCCGCTGTACGCGATCAAGTCGGGCCTGCTGACCGTGGCCAAGGCTGGCAAGAAGAACATCTTCTCCGGTCGCATCCTGGAGATCGAAGGCCTGCCGGAACTGAAGGTCGAACAGGCATTCGAACTGTCCGATGCCTCGGCCGAGCGTTCGGCTGCCGGCTGCTCGGTGCGCCTGAACAAGGAACCGATCATCGAGTACCTGACCAGCAACATCACGCTGCTGAAGTGGATGATCGCCGAGGGTTACCAGGATCCGCGTTCGCTGCAGCGTCGCATCGAGAAGATGGAAGCGTGGCTGGCCAACCCGGAGCTGCTGGAGCCGGATGCCGACGCCGAGTACGCCGCCGTCATCGAGATCGACCTGGCCGACATCCACGAGCCGATCGTGGCCTGCCCGAACGACCCGGACGACGTGAAGACCCTGTCCGAAGTCGCTGGTGCGAAGATCGACGAAGTGTTCATCGGTTCGTGCATGACCAACATCGGTCACTTCCGTGCCGCTGCGAAGCTGCTGGAAGGCAAGCGCGACCTGCCGACCCGCCTGTGGGTGGCCCCGCCGACCAAGATGGATGCGTCCGAGCTGACCAAGGAAGGCGTGTACGGCACCTTCGGCGCCACCGGCGCACGCATGGAAATGCCGGGCTGCTCGCTGTGCATGGGCAACCAGGCGCAGATCCGCGAAGGCTCCACCGCGATGTCGACCTCGACCCGCAACTTCCCGAACCGTCTGGGCCGCAACACCAACGTGTACCTGGGTTCGGCGGAACTGGCCGCGATCTGCTCGCGCCTGGGCCGCATTCCGACCAAGGAAGAGTACATGGCCGATGTGGGCGTGATCGCCGCCAGCGGCGCGGAGATCTACCGCTACATGAACTTTGACCAGATCGAGGAATACCAGGACGTGGCCAACACGGTCGCTGCCTGATCCTGCTGATCGGTTGATGATGTAAACGAAGAACCCCCGGTGAAAGCCGGGGGTTTTTTTGTGGGCGCCAGCGGCGCTGGCTGCGCGTTAGACTTCGACCTGCTTTTTCAGGAGGACATGGATGTTGGCGGATCGACGACACTGGGTAGCGCTGGCAGCGATGATGGCGGGCTGGGCCATGGCACCGGCTGCAATCGCGCAGCAGGATGTGCGGGCCGATGAAGCGTCTGCCGATACGCGGATGAGCGCTGACGAGCGCAGGGTGTTCCTGCTGCAGGAACAGTTCCTGGAGATCGCCCGGGCCAACGCGTCAAGGTCTGAGACAGCCGAAAAGGTGGAAACCTACGCCTCGGTCGATGCCGACTCGCAGCGGCAGCATCCCGTGCAGCTTGAGAACCATCAGCCACCCGAGCGCGGAGCTGGTGCGGCCACGCTGCTGGTGGACGTAGACGAGCAGGGCCGCCCGTATGCTGTGGAGATCGCGCGCGGCAGTGGATCGGCGGCGCTGGATGCGGCGGCCGTGGAGGCGGCGTATCGATGGAACTACAACGCCGCCAGCAGGGATGGCGTACCGGTGCGCGGAAAGGTGCGGATCACGGTGTCGGGACCGTAACTGCGACTGCGACTGCGTGATGTGGCGGTGCCGGGCATTGCCCGGCAGGCAGTTGAAGCGGAGAACCACGGGCGCATTCCGAGGGTTGTCTGCTACTGGATGGTCCAGTCGGCAGTGCCTTGAAGGCGCTTCCCGGCAAAGAGCACATTGCCCCGGCCGCCGGAGACGTCCATCTCGAACCAGGGCAGTCCATCACGGGTAAGCGGACGCACGTAGGCCTGGCGCTTTGCGCGGTCGAATTCGATGTAGTAGCGGCGATGAACGTTCGGATACTTCGGGATCGACGCGCCTTTCCAGCTGACGCTCACCGCGCCGGGGTCTTCGCGCCCCACCAGCATCAGCATGAAGAACACATCACCCTGCTTGGCCTGGAAGTAGAACAGATCACCACTGGCGACGGCGGGTGCCAGTGGCAGTGACAGCAGTGTGGCCGTCAGCACGGCCTTCCATATCCCTGTGATCATGCGCAGCATTCCTTGTGCAATACGGCTATCAAAGCACAGATGCGGGCAGCCCGTTGAACCGAAGAACCCCGGTGAATGCCGAAGTTTTTTGTTGCGTGATGGCCGGCAGAGCCTAGCCCATGCTCGGCTTGCCGGAGCGGGGCCCGAAAAGCAGCCGAGCATGGGCTCGGCTCTACAGCCGTCCCATCAGCCGCGTGCCAGCGCCAGCAAACGCTCGGCAATGCGCTCCAGCGGTACCTGTTCCTCGGCCGCGCCAAGTTTGAACGCTGCGCCGGGCATGCCCCAGACCACGCTGGTGGCCTCGTCCTGCACCAGCGTCGGGGCGCCGGCCTGGCGCATTTCCAGCAGGCCGCGTGCGCCGTCATCGCCCATGCCGGTGAGGATGGCGCCGATGGCATTGCCACCTGCGGCCTGCGCCACCGAACGGAACAGCACGTCCACCGCCGGCTTGTGCCGGTTTACCGCCGGACCGTCGTCGACCCGACAGCGCCAGCGCGCACCGTCGCGGATGATCCGCAGGTGCTTGCCGCCGGGCGGCAGGTACGCGTGGCCGGGCAGCACCGCTTCGCCATCGCTGGCTTCGCGTACGGCCATCGCCGAATGGCGGTCCAGACGCTCGGCGAAGGCGGTGCTGAAACTGGCGGGCAGGTGCTGGGTCATCACCACTGCGGGGCCGTCGGCGGGCATGCCTTCCAGCACCACACGCAGTGCTTCGGTACCACCGGCCGACGAGCCGATGGCGATCAGACGGTCGGTGGTGCGGAACTGCGTTGCTGCCGGACGCACGGCAGGGGCGGCGTCCAGCGTGAGTTTCGGTGCAGCCACGCGCACCAGCGGGCGTACCCGTGAGCGCGCAGCCATCTTCACCTTGGCGATGATTTCATCGGCATAGGCCTGCAGGCCGCGGGCTACATCAAGCTTGGGCTTGGAGACGAAGTCCACCGCGCCCAGCCCCAGCGCCTGCAGGGTGGTATCGGCACCGCGTTCGGTCAGCGAAGAGATCATCACCACCGGCAGCGGGTGCAGGCGCATCAGGTTTTCCAGGAACGCCAGGCCATCCATGCGTGGCATTTCCACGTCCAGGGTGATCACGTCCGGAGCCAGGCGTTTGATCTTCTCGCGGGCCAGCAGCGGGTCGGCGGCAGTACCGACTACATCGATGGCCGGATCGCTGGACAGGATTTCGGTGAGCATCTGCCGCACGACGGCAGAATCGTCGACGATCAGGACCCGGCAGGGGGCGTTGCCGGTCAGGGTCATTCGAACAGCTCCACGCCACCGGTGACCGGGGCCTTGGACAGGCGTGCGCGCACGGCCGATTCGGTCGCGGCCACTTCGGCTTCGTGTGCATGCGGCAGGCGTTGCACGACGACGCGGCCGGTATCGGCGAAGAACCAGATCTTGCGCGGGTGGATGCCGCACAGGTCTTCGGCGAGGATCGGGATGTGCTCGGCCTGCAGGTACTGACGCACGAACTCGGCGTTGCGCGTGCCTACCGGATTGCTGGTGAAGCCCTTCAGCACGTTGGCACCGCCGAACACCTTCGCCTCGATGCGCTTGCGGTGGGCGCCGCGCTTGAGCATGTCGTTGATCAGCAGTTCCATCGCATAGCTGCCATAGCGTGCGGGCGCGCCGTCGCCGGCGTTGCCCTCGGGCAGCAGGAAGTGGTTCATGCCGCCGATCTTCAGCACCGGGTCGCGCAGGCATGCCGCCACGCAGGAGCCGAGGGTCGTGGTCAGCGCAGTGGTGTCATCCACCACCAGGTACTGGGTCGGCAGCAGCTTGGCGGCGATGGTCTTGAAGCGTGCGTCCTGGTAGCGCATCACATCATCGGTGCGCAGCGAAGCATTCATGCGCTGGCTCCCTGCGCGCGCCGGTACAGGGTACGGCCGCAGGGCTGGATCAGATCGGCGGCGTGCAGGTAGTTCTCCGAGTGGCCGGTGTAGAGCAGGCCGTCGTCGGCCAGGTGGTTGACCAGGCGGCCAAGAATCGCGCGCTGGGTCGGCTTGTCGAAGTAGATCATCACGTTGCGGCAGAACAGTGCGTCGAACGGACCGCCGACGTCATAGCGCGGTGCCAGCAGGTTCAATGGGCGGAACTCGATCAGCTCGCGCAGCGCCGGCAGCACGCGGCACTGGCCTTCGTTGGGACCGCTGCCACGCTGGAAGTAGCGGCGACGCAGGTCTGGATCGAGGCCAGCAACACGGTCGATGTTGTAGACACCGCGCCCGGCGGTGGCCAGGACCTGGGTATCGACGTCGGTGGCGACAATGCGCACCGGTGGCTTCAGAGTGCCGAACGCTTCGCAGGCGGTGATCGCCATCGAGTAGGGCTCTTCACCGGTGGAGGCGGCGCACGACCACAGCAGCAGCGGGCCGCGGCCGTTGCGCTGCTGCAGCTCCTCGCGCAGCTTGTCGAAATGGTGCGGCTCGCGGAAGAACGCGGTGAGATTGGTGGTCAGCGCATTGGTGAATGCCTGCCACTCGTCACCATCGCCCTGTTCCAGGTGATCCAGGTACTGCTGGAAACTGCGCATGCCCAGCGTGCGCAGCCGACGCGACAGGCGTCCGTACACCATGTCGCGCTTGGCTGGGGCGAGGGCGATGCCCACGCGCTGGTAGATCAGGTCGCAGACGCGGCGGAAATCACGGTCGGCGAACTCGAATTCGCGCGTACCGCTGACGATGGGGGTAGGGCTCTGCACGGGTGACGTGTCCATCGGCGGGGCGGCGGCCGCAGCCGCCGCGAGGATCAGAATTCCTGCCAGTCGCCGTCGTTGGAGACGACGGCGCTGGAGTGGGTACGGCGGATCGGTGCGGGCGTCGACAACGGCCGCGAAGGCGCAGGACTGGCGGCCTTCGGCGCGACCTTGGCGGTCACCGCCTTCACTGCGACGGCAACCTGGTTGTCGAGGCGGAAGATCGCCACGGCGTCGGCCAGCTGCGCGGCCTGTTCCTCCATCGCCCGCGCTGCAGCAGTGGCTTCTTCCACCAGCGCGGCGTTCTGCTGGGTGGTTTCGTCCATCTGCACCACGGTCTGGTTGACCTGCTCGATGCCGGCCGACTGTTCCTGCGAGGCGGCGGAAATCTCGGCCATGATGTCGGTGACGCGCTGCACCGAGGCGACGATCTCGCCCATGGTGCTGCCGGCCTGGTGGACCAGGCTGGAGCCTTCGGCGACCTTGCCGACCGATTCGTCGATCAGCCCCTTGATCTCCTTGGCGGCGGCGGCCGAGCGCTGGGCGAGGGTACGCACTTCGCTGGCGACCACAGCGAAACCGCGGCCCTGTTCGCCGGCACGGGCGGCTTCGACCGCAGCGTTCAGTGCCAGGATGTTGGTCTGGAAGGCGATGCCATCGATGACCGAAATGATCTCGGCGATCTTCTTCGAGGACGCTTCGATGGCCGACATGGTGGTGACCACCTGGCCAACGACGCTGCCGCCCTGCGAGGCCACGCCGTGCGCACCGATGGCAAGCTGGTTGGCCTGGCGCGCGTGTTCGGCGTTCTGGCGCACGGTGGAGGTCAGTTCCTCCATCGACGCGGCGGTTTCTTCCAGATTGGCCGCCTGCTGTTCGGTGCGACGCGACAGGTCGCTGTTGCCCGAGGCTATTTCGCCGGCCGACAAAGTGATGCTGGAAGCACTGAGCTGGATCTGGCCAACGATCTGGGTCAGCTGGCTGACCGTGGCGTTGGCATCGTCACGCATGCGCGCGAACACGCCCTGGTAGTCACCGTGCATGCGGGCGGTCAAGTCGCCGTCGGCGATGGACGACAGCAGCTGCGAGAGCTTGCCGAGGTTGTCATCACTGACCGCCATCATGGCGTTGAGGTTTTCCAGCATGGTGCGGAAATCGTGATCGAAGCGCTGTGCGTCGCCGCGCTGGCTGAAGTCACCCGCAGCTGCAGCACTGGCCAGCTGCTTGATCTCGGCATTGATGCGGCCGAGGTTGGCCTTGACCGTGTCGACGGTGGTGGTCATCGCCGCCTTTTCGCCTGGGTAGCGGGCGATGTCGCCGCTGAGGTCGCCGACGGCGTACTGCTGCACCACGTTCAGTACATCGTGCAGGGTCTGCACGTGGCTGCCGACCAGGACATTGGTTTCCTGCACCATCAGCCCGTACTCGCCGGGGAAGGCGCTGGCGTCGATGCGGTAGCTGAGTTCACCTTCATCGTGACGGCGTGCCATTTCGCGCTGGCCACTGATGACCGCGTGCAGCTGCTGCTGCATGCGTGACATCGCTTCGAGCAGGCGACCGGGTTCGTCATGCGGCTGCGGGCCGATGTGGCTGTCCAGCTTGCCGCCGGCGATGCCTTCAGCCACGGCGGTGGCCTGCTTCAGCGGTCGCGCGATGCGGTTGCCGATGACCCAGCTCAACGCCAGCACGATCAGCACCAGTACGCCGCCGGCCAGGGTCATGATGGCGGTGAAGACCAGTGCCTGCTGCTGCACGTCATCCATGTAGACGCCGCTGCTGACCACCCAGTTCCAGGGCTTGAACATGCCGGCATAGGCGACCTTTTCGACCTCGCCCTTCTCGCCGGGCTTGGCCCAGCGGTAGGCGACGAAGCCGCCGCCGGCCTTGGCCGCTTCGATCTGGTCGTAGTAGATGCGGATGCCATCGCCGGTACGGAAATCCTTCATGTCCTTGCCCACCAGATCCTTGCGGAACGGGTGCATGAGCACGTGATAGCCGGTGTCGTAGATGTTGTAGTAGTAGGTGTCGTTGTGCGCGCGCATGACCTCCAGCGCCTGCAGCGCGGCGGCCTTTGCAGCCTCTTCGCTGAGCTCTCCGGTTCCGGCGAGGCGATGGTAGTGGTCGAGGATGCCGTAGCTCAGTTCGACCTGGGTCTTCAGCGAAGACTTGCGGGTATCGGTCAGGTCCAGGTACTGCATGCGGGCAGCGATCACCGAGAGCGCGATCACGCCCAGCGCGATCAGCAGCGTGAGCAGATTGAGCTTGCGTCGGACGGAGAGATTGCTGAAGTAGTGTTGCCAGCGATGCAGGAGATTCATCGAGCAGTACCCGGGTCGTGGTGGGTGGAGGCGCCGGTGCTGGTCGGGAGCAGCGGTGACATGACCGTTATCGGCCGCGGGGGCGGGGGATTGAGGTGGGCTGTTCGAACGTATTCAGATTTTCTTGCAGCGGCGGCTGCGGCGCTGCCTGCGGCAGGCTTTTAAGGCAACAGCAGCAGCAACAGCAACAGCAACAGCAACAGCGGTTGGTCGGCTCTGCGATGTTGAGAGGGAGCCGTGCGGGGATGGGCTGGCGGGACACGCCGTAAACCCATCCATGGGGGCTCGATGGCGCCATCCATGGCGCCAACGGTCCCGCCAGCCCATCCCCGCACGACTCATCCGGCATTCCAATGGCGGACGGCAAGAGCGTTGGGTTTCCAAGTGGGAAGGGGGTCAGATCCGTTTTCCTGCGGAAAACGGATCTGACCCCGGAAGCGGTGCGGCTGTTGCTCTTGCTCTTCTTTCTTCAATCCGGGGTGGACGCGCACGGAAAGTGTCCGTGGCCGGGAGGGTGGGTTGCGCAGGGGCGTAAGCGCCATGGATGGCGCGCCCGAGCCTACAGGGACGTATTCACGGCGTCCCCTGCGCAGCCCACCCTCACGGCCAACCCTCAGCAGCCCAGGGCTTCGAGCGACCACCCCGAGGGGCTTCGCCGTTGGCTGGATAGTCAGATACTCCGGAAACAAAAACGCCCCGGCGCAGGGCCAGGGCGTCTTCGTACGTCAGGTCAGGCAGGCATCAGAACTCCTGCCAGTCTCCATCGGCCAGTTCGGTGGCCATCGGGCGGCCGCCAGCGGTGCGACGGGCCGGCGGCGCGACCGGTGCCGGGGCGGCCGGTGCAGCAGCACGATGAGCCGGTGCGGCAGCACGCGGTGCCGGCGTGCGCGTGGCGACCACGACTTCGGCTTCGTCGACCACGAAGATCGATACCGCCTCGCTGAGATGACCTGCCTGTTCTTCCATCGCCCGTGCGGCGGCGGTGGCTTCTTCCACCAGCGCGGCGTTCTGCTGGGTGGTTTCGTCCATCTGCACCACGGTCTGATTGACCTGCTCGATGCCGGCGCTCTGCTCCTGCGAAGCAGCGGAGATCTCGGACATGATGTCGGTCACGCGCTGCACCGAGGCGACGATCTCGCCCATGGTGGCGCCGGCCTTGTGCACCAGCGCCGAGCCGTCGTTGACCTTGCCGACCGAGTCGTCGATCAAGCCCTTGATCTCCTTGGCGGCGGCTGCCGAGCGTTGGGCGAGGGTGCGCACTTCGCTGGCGACCACGGCGAAGCCACGGCCCTGTTCGCCGGCACGGGCGGCTTCCACCGCGGCGTTCAGCGCCAGGATGTTGGTCTGGAAGGCGATACCGTCGATGACCGAAATGATCTCCGCAATCTTCTTCGACGAGGCCTGGATGGCCGACATGGTGGTGACCACCTGGCCGACCACTTCACCGCCCTGCGAAGCCACGCCGTGCGCGCCGATGGCGAGCTGGTTGGCCTGGCGTGCGTGTTCGGCGTTCTGGCGCACGGTGGAGGTCAGTTCTTCCATCGAGGCGGCAGTTTCTTCCAGGTTGGCCGCCTGCTGCTCGGTACGGCGCGACAGGTCGCTGTTGCCCGAGGCGATTTCACCGGCGGCCGAGCTGATCGCGCGGCTGGACTGCTTGATGCGGGTGACGATCTCGCTCAGCTGTGCGGCGGTAGCGTTGGCATCGTCGCGCATGCGGGCGAACACGCCCTGGTAGTCACCGTGCATGCGCACGGTCAGGTCACCCTGCGACAGCGCGGCGAGCAGGCCGGAAATCTGTTCGATGCTGCCCGAGTTGGCGTCCAGCAGGCCATTGATCTGCTGGGCCAGCTGCAGGAAGAAGCCTTCCTTGTCGTTGGCATCGATGCGGCCGGACAGGTCACCGGCGGCGGCCTGGGCGATCACCCGTGCCACTTCGGCCTCGACCTGTGCTTCCTGGGTACGGTCGCGCCATTCCACCACGTAGCCGACGGTGTCGCCGTCTTCGTTGCGGATGGTCGACACGACCTGGGCGAACTGGGCATCGCCGTACTGCATCGGGCGGCGGGCAACGCCATGCTGCTTGAGGTTGGCCAGCAGCGTGTTGTCCATCTCGCCACGGTGCTCGAGCACGGTGACCGGCTTGCCGACCAGCGAGGCGTGGACGTCGAAGTCCGGCAGGTCGCGGCGCAGCTCGTCCTGGTACTGGGCCAGGGTCTGCTGCAGGGCGCGGTTGCTGTAGACGATGGTGTTGCTGGGATCGGTCAGGTAGACGCCGGTCGAGCTGTAATCCAGCGCGGTGCGGATGCGCAGGTTCTCGCGGGCGATGGCCTGGTCGGTTTCGGTGCGCTCGCGCAGGTCGCGCTGCATGCGCTGCATGGCCTGCATCAGTTCGCCCACTTCGTCCTGGCGGCTGACGTCGATATGGCCATCGAGCTTGCCACCGGCGACGTCGTTGGCAACCGAAACGGCGCCACGCACGCTGCCGACCAGGGCGCGGGCGAACAGCCACACCAGCACCAGGCCGAGTGCGGCGCCGCCGAGCAGGGCGATGACGGTCAGCACGGCCGAGGCGGAGTAGGTGGAGGCGGCTTCGTCGCGCGAGGCGCGGGCGAGGCGGTTGTCTTCGGCGATCAGCGCTTCAAGCGCGGCGCCCGCCTTGCGGTGCTTGGTGCGGGTCTCGCCGACGAAGGTATCGATCGCGTCGTCGGGCAGGTCCAGCTCCAGCATCTCGGTGACGCTGTCATAGGAGGCCAGCGCGTCCTTCCAGTCCTTGGCGAAGGTATCGAACAGCTTCTTCTGCTGTGCGTTGTCGACCAGCTTCGGATAGTCCTTGATCGACGTGTCCATGCTGGTGCGCAGTTCGGCGGCCTGCTTGCGGGCGTCTGCCTTGACGTCGTCGCTGGCGCGGATCAGCTGCTGGTAGGCGCTGTTGCGATACTCGCCGAGCATGCCGCGCATCTCGCCGGCCATGCGGATGCTTTCCATGCGTGAACCGGCCAGCTCGGTGGTGACGTTGTTCAGCGAATGCAGGCCACGGTAGGCGACGATGCCCTGCAGCAGCATCACCAGCAAGAGGACACCGAAGGTCAGCATGAGCTTCGGCATCAGTTTCAGGTTGTTGATCCACGGCATGGGCGTTGCGATCTCCTAAGGCAGACGCGGCCGGGCGCGGGGCCCGGTTGCAACAGCCACGCCGGCACGCTGGCCGGCGCGGTCTGACGGACAGCGGATTACTTGATGTTGGCCAGCTTCAGGCTGGACGGCGAGCTGACTTCGATTTCCGCACGCGACGCATCGCGCTGGATCTTGCCGATCACGCACACGGTCTTGCCTTCCAGGGTTTCCAGCGGGAAGGAGAACTTGCCGCGGTTCTCGCCGGCGATACGGGCCGAGAAGGTGTGGCGCGGGAAGGCGCCGCCCATGTACAGGAAGGTCGGCTGGCCTTCGGAACCTTCTGCGAAGCGGGCCTTTTCGACCTTGCCGCAGACCATGCCGTCCTTGCCGACGGCGCGCGGTGCCATCTCCGGCGGAATCATCTCGGCCGACTGCGCGAAGGCGGAGGAAGCGGTGGTGGCCAGGACGGCAGCCGAAACGAACGCAAGCAGGGACTTCATCGGGGTGATTCTCCGGGGATGGTGATGGTGGATCCGGCCTTGGCGCGTTCCTGCGCGACCGGCTTCTGTCCCCCTATCGGCGTGGATGGGGGGAACTGAAGGGCTGCGTAACAGAAACGTGAAGAAGGTCCGTTTGATCAGGCGGCAGCGTCTTCGACGACGTTGGTCTGGCCCATGTCGGCGCTGTCCAGCAGGGTTTCGATATCCAGCAGGATCAGCATGCGGTCATCGTGGGTGCCGATGCCGGAGATGAAGCGGGTATCCACGGCTGCACCGAATTCCGGGGTCGGGCGGATCTGCTCGGCCGACAGCGGGATCACGTCGGAGACGCTGTCGACCACGATGCCGACCACGCGGTCTTCCACGTTGAGCACGATCATCACGGTGAAGGCGTCGTAGCGGGCATCTTCCAGGCGCAGCTTCAGGCGCAGGTCGATCACCGGCACGATGGTGCCGCGCAGGTTGATGACACCCTTGATGTAATCCGGGGCATCGGGGACGCGGGTGACGGCGTCGTAGCCACGGATTTCCTGCACCTTGAGGATGTCCACGCCGTAGTGCTCGGCACCGAGGGTGAAGCTGAGGAATTCGCCATCGGCGCCGGCGGCGGAGCTGTTCTTGTCGTTCATCGAGGGGTCCTGGTTCTGCCGGAAGTGCCGGTGTCAGGCTCGATATCGGCCCCGTAATGGGGGACTTTAGGTATCCATCCACGCATGGCGTGGATCTACTGGGGCCCGTATGAACGCATGGCGTGGATCTACTGGGGCCTGCATGGGCCGGCGATCGCCGCATCCACGCATGGCGTGGATCTACTGGGGATGGGTAGTGCCGGCCGCTGGCCGGCAGATCCCGAAATGGGGATGTCAGAGCTCGCCGTTGCGGCGTGCCTTGCGCTGGCGGTCGATGCGGAAGATGTAGCGCTGGATGGCGCTGTCGCCACCGCGGGGCAGTTCGTCGAAGCGCATGCCGACGCGCTTGACCTCGGTTCCGTTGGGCAGGCGTTGCGGCAGCAGGTTGCAGACCACAAGGTCGATCTGCAGGTCCGGGCCATCGGGCATCGACAGCTGTGCCCGGTAGCGCTGCTGCAGGCTGAAGATCGCGCAATCGACGGGCACGGTCACCGCCAGGCCGCCGCCACTGATGTCCACCACCCGCATCGACAACGCTTCGGCGCGAGCCTCGCCCGGCGGCAGCAACAACTGCGGTGAATCGGTGATGGGGGTCTCCAGCCGGTACATTTCACGCCGCTGCAGGTGCACCAGCTCCTCGGGGAACGGTGCCCGGAAGGCGACGTGGCCTTCGTTGTCCACGCGCTGCAGGTCGTGCAGGCGGAAACGCACCATTACCCGTTCCAGCTGGGCGAAACAAAGCAGGTGGTCGGCCTGTTCGGCGGCGCGGTTGGAGGCTTCCTGCGGGCTGCCATCGAGCAGCAGGATGTCCTCGTCGTCGTCCAGTTCGAGCAGGGCGGTCGGGAAGGAGCGATCACGCCCGTCGATATGGGCGTTGATCAGTGATCGCTGCTCGATCAGGGAGCGCAGCAGCTGCCGCACCTGGCGCGGATTGCGGACCAGAAAGCGATCGTCGGCGGCGTCGGCCGCATGGACTTCGGGCGGTGCAGTGTCGTGGCCGTCGGACATGGAATCTGTGGTCAGGGGCGGGCGCCAACGCGTGTGGGCGCGTGGCTCGAAAGAAGTATCGGCTGCGGTGCGGATTTATGTAGCACCGGACGCGTTCGACGGCTTCGTTGTGCCATGCCGGAAGCCGCAGGGCAAGTTCGAGGCTGGGGCCGGGCATGGCCCGGCGCCACCTGTCCGCTGTCGGGGTGGCGCGGGGCCACCCCGATGCTGCTGTCAGAACTCCTGCCAGTCGCCGTCGCCGGCCAGTGCTGGCTGCGCAACGGGCTTGCGCACGCGCGATGGCGTCGCGATGGGGGCGGGCGCCGCTTTGCGCGGAGCACTGCCGGTCGTGGCCATCGCTGCACGCGGCAGCGCAGTGCCTGCACTCGGTGCGGCCAGGCGGAAGCGTGCAACGGCCTCGCCCAGCTGCGCGGCCTGGTCTTCCATCGCCCGCGCTGCAGCAGTGGCTTCTTCCACCAGCGCGGCGTTCTGCTGGGTGGTTTCGTCCATCTGCACCACGGTCTGGTTGACCTGTTCGATGCCGGCCGACTGTTCCTGCGAGGCGGCGGAAATCTCGGCCATGATGTCGGTCACGCGCTGCACCGAGGCGACGATCTCGCCCATGGTGCTGCCGGCCTGGTGGACCAGGCTGGAGCCTTCGGCGACCTTGCCGACCGATTCGTCGATCAGGCCCTTGATCTCCTTGGCAGCGGCGGCCGAACGCTGAGCGAGGGTACGCACTTCGCTGGCGACCACGGCAAAACCACGGCCCTGTTCACCGGCACGGGCAGCTTCGACCGCAGCGTTCAGCGCCAGGATGTTGGTCTGGAAGGCGATGCCGTCGATGACCGAAATGATCTCGGCGATCTTCTTCGAGGACGCTTCGATGGCCGACATGGTGGTGACCACCTGGCCGACCACTTCGCCGCCCTGCGAGGCCACGCCATGTGCACCGATGGCGAGCTGGTTGGCCTGGCGTGCGTGCTCGGCATTCTGGCGCACGGTGGAGGTCAGTTCCTCCATCGACGCGGCGGTCTCTTCCAGGTTGGCCGCCTGCTGCTCGGTGCGGCGCGACAGGTCGCTGTTGCCCGAGGCGATTTCGCCTGCGGCCAGGGTGATGCTGGAGGTGCTGGCCTGGATCTGGCTGACGATCTGGGTCAGCTGGGCGACCGTGGTGTTGGCATCGTCGCGCATGCGGGCGAACACGCCGTGGAACTGGCCGTCCATGCGTGCGGTCAGGTCGCCAGCGGCGATCGCCTGCAGCAGCTGCGACAGCTGGCCAAGGTTGCCGTCGGCGACCTGCATCATGCTGTTCAGCTGCTCGATCATCACGCGGAAATCGTGATCGAAGCGCTGTGCATCGCCACGCTGGCTGAAATCGCCGGCGGCAGCAGCCGACGCCAACTGCTGGATCTGCGTGTTGATCGCCAGCAGGCTGGCCTTGGCCGCATCCATCGATTCGTGCAGGATCGCGCGGCTGCCCGGCAGGCGGCGTGCATCGGGGGCGAGGTTGCCGATGGCGTACTGGTTGAGCACGTCGATGGCATCGCGGATCGCATCGAGGTGTTCGAAGATCACCGTGTTGATGCCGCCGGCAAGCTGCCCGTAGACGCCCGGGAAGTCTTCCGGAATGCGGTGGCTGATATCGGGGCCGGCATGCATCTGTGCCATCAGCTGGGTCTGCTCGGAGAAGCGACGCAGCATCGCGGTCATCTCCGCGGTGGCCGCCAGCATGCGGCCCGCTTCATCCTTGCCGGTGGCCTGGGTGGTGAGGCTGAGGTCGCCGCGGGCGACGGCCTGGATGGCATGCACGGCCTTGCCCAGCGGACCGACCACGGCGCGCGAGATGATCACGGCCAGGGTGGTGGCGACCACGACCAGCAGCACGATGGCAGCGATGATGGCCAGCATGCTGTTGCGGTGAGTGGCATTGGCGGCGTCGATCTTGCCCTGCATCAGCGAGCTGCTGTAAGCGCCCAGTGCCTTGAGGTCTTCGAAGGCCTTGCGGCGCAGCGGACGCGACTGTTCGTCGGAGATCTGCCGGGCCACCTCACCATCGCCTGCGGTGGCAGCTTCGCGCAGCTTGGTGTTGGCGGCGAAGTAGCCATCGACGTCGGCCTGCACGGCCTGGTACAGCGCGCGCTCCTTGGCCCCGGCCGGCAGCGCGGCGTAGGCCGCCAGCTGTTCGCGCACCACCTTGGCGGTGTCGCTCATGCGCTTGTTGTAGTCGGCCACTTTCTCCGGCTGGTCCAGCATGCTCAGCTGGGCCAGTTCGTAAGTGCGGAATTCACCCAGCTGCGAACGCACTTCGCCGAGGTACTGCACCGACGGAATATCGTTGGAGGCCATCGCGCTGAGCTGCGCATTCGCTTCGGACAGGCGGAGCAGGGCGAACGCACCCAGCACGACGGTCATCAGGGTGGTCAGGGTGAATCCCACAGCCAGCTTGCGGGCGATGGGCAGATCGTGGAACCACTTCATGCAGGGTGCTCCAAGGTGGGCAGAATGCCGGCGGCGGAGCCGCTGGCAAAAGGTGGTTGCAGGAGGGAACGGTCGTGCCGGGTGGGGGTTCGGTGACTGCCGTCATGTCGAGATAGCGGCGCCCGTGCGGCGGACTTTATGGACCTGTGTCACATTCGCTGGCGTAGGGGGAGGCAACGCAAAGCACGCCATGGCGGGGCTTTCGCATCGATATCGTGGTTTCAGGCGAAACCATGCGGACGATGGAGTTCACAGTGCGCGTTGACGGAGTTCACAGTGGATCGCGCGCAGCCCTGTCAGGTACAAGCGGGAACGCCGTTGTGCACGCGCGCAAACAAAAACCGCCGCCCCGGAGGGCGGCGGTCAGGCACAGCGCGTGGAGCGGCTCAGGCGGCCTGCGGCACCCGCAGCGAACGCACGAGGCCACCGATGTCGACGATCAGGGCGACGCGGCCGTCGCCGAGGATGGTGGCGCCGGAGACACCGCCGATGCGGCGATAGTTGTTCTCGATGTTCTTCACCACGACCTGCTGCTGGCCGACCAGTTCGTCCACTTCCAGCGCGATCTTCTGGCCATCGCCTTCAACCACCACCACCAGCGATTCACTGCCGGGTGCGCGCTGCCCATAGCCGTAGTACTCGCTCAGCGACAGGATCGGCAGGTATTCGCCACGCACGCGCAGCACGCGGCCTTCGCCGGCCATGCTGCGGATGTCGTCGGGCTGCGGCTGCAGTGCTTCAAGCACGTAGGCCAGCGGCAGGATCAGGGTCTCGCCGGCCACCGCCACGGTCATGCCGTCGAGGATGGCCAGGGTCAGCGGCAACCGGATCAGCGTGCGGGTGCCGGTGCCTAGGCCGCTTTCAATCTGCACCTCGCCACCCAGCGCCTGGATGTTGCGGCGGACCACGTCCATGCCCACGCCGCGGCCGGACAGGTCGGTGACCGCATCGGCGGTGGAGAAACCGGGCTGGAAGATCAGGTCCCAGACCTGCGAGTCGGTGGGGTTGTCCGGCACGGGCAGGCCGCGTTCGTGCGCCTTGGCCAGGATCTTCTCGCGGTTCAGGCCGCGGCCGTCGTCGCTGACTTCGATGACGATGTGGCCGCCCTGGTGCGAGGCCGCCAGGGTGATCGTGCCGGTCTCGTCCTTGCCGGCATCGCGACGCACGTCCGGCATTTCCAGGCCGTGGTCGATCGAGTTGCGGACCAGATGCACCAGCGGATCGGCGATCTTCTCGATCAGGCCCTTGTCCAGCTCGGTGCCTTCGCCGATCGTGCGCAGGCGCACGTGCTTGCCGAGGCGGCCGGACAGGTCGCGGACCAGGCGCGGGAAGCGGCGGAACACCGCATCGACCGGCAGCATGCGCACGCCGATCACCGCTTCCTGCAGGTCGCGGGTATTGCGTTCAAGCAGGTCCAGGCCAGCGAACAGGCTCTCGGCATGGACCGGGTCCAGCGCGTGCGAGACCTGCTTGAGCATGGCCTGGGTGATGACCAGTTCGCCGACCAGGTTGATCAGTGCATCGACCTTGTCGACGCTGACGCGGATGGAGGTTTCCGCTTCCTGGCTGGCGCCGGTGCTGGCCGTCGGTGCGGCAGCGGCGGGTGCGGCGGCGGCCACCGGCGCGGCAGCCGGTGCCTGCGTGGCCAGGCTTGGCGGTGCGGCCGGACGGATGTCCAGTTCGCAGTCGTCCAGCACCCAGGCGAAGGTATCTTCGATCTTGCTGCGCGGCACTTTGCCGACCAGGCCCAGATCCCACGCAAGGTGGGCTTCGAGCGGGTCGAGCTGGGCAAAGCCGGGCAGGCGATCCATGCGCGCGGCCACCTGCAGCGAACCCAGGTGTTCCAGTTCGCGGATGATGCGCAGCGGGTCGTTGCCGCTCATGAACAGCGACGGCGCCGGGGCGAAGCCGATCTGCCAGGCTTCCGGCGTGTCGTCGACCTGGCTGGCGGCAGCAGGTGCGGCGGCGGCGGGTGCCTGGCCGGACAGCACCGATTCCAGGCGCGCCTTCACCGCAGCAACCGCTGCGGGATCGGCGGGCTGGCCGTGCTCGGCTTCACGCAACAGGGCACGCAGCACGTCCACCGACGACAGCATCGCATCGACGGCGTTGCCTTCCAGTGCGCGCTTGCCGGCACGCAGCTCATCCAGCAGCGTCTCCAGCACGTGGGTCAACCCGGCGATGGCATCGAAGCCGAACGTGCCTGCGCCACCCTTGATGGAGTGGGCGGCACGGAACACCGAGTTGATGATCTCCGCGTCCTGTTGTCCCGATTCCAGGGCCAGCAGGCCAGCCTCCATGGCGTCGAGGCCTTCGCGGCTCTCCTCGAAGAAAGTGGCGTGGAAGCGTTGCAGGTCCATGCTCATGGCAGTGGCGATCCGGAAGCGAAGAGGGGGAGCAGTGCGGGGCGATCAGCCCAGCACTTTCTGCACGGTGGCGACCAGCTGTTCGGGATTGAACGGCTTGACCAGCCAGCCGGTGGCACCGGCGGCCTTGCCTTCGGACTTCTTGTCCGCGGCCGACTCGGTGGTCAACATCAGCATCGGCGTGAACTTGTAGTCGGGCAGCTGGCGCAGTTCGCGGATCAGCGCGATGCCGTCCATGTTCGGCATGTTGACGTCGGTGACCACCGCATTGAAGCGCTGGCCCTTGGCACGTCCGAGCGCGACCGCGCCGTCTTCAGCTTCTTCGACGGCAAAACCGGCCGAGGTGAGGGCGAAGGAAACCATCTGGCGCATCGACGCCGAATCGTCCACCACCAAGATACGTGCGCTCATGCAGCGTTCTCCACAGATTTCAGGTTGTCATGGGTTACGTCCAGGCCCAGGGCCTGGGTGACGCCCAACAGGCGTGCAGCGTCACGGAAGGTTGCAGTGCAACCGTGGAAGCCAGTGCCCAGGCCTGCCTCGCGGCGGGCCTGTACGAAGGCACACAGCACCTGCACGCTGGCGGTGTGGATGCGACCGACCTGGCTTGCATCCAGGGTCAGCTCGCCTGCTTCCGCCACCAAGGGCGAAAGGCGGTTCTTGAGCTCGGTGCTGCTCTCGATGCCGAGATCCTCACCCAGTTCGACAGTGCTCATCGTTGCTCCGGACAAACGGTTCCAGCATTCATAACGGCACCGCGGGGTAGTTCTTTAGGGGAGGTATCGACGCGGAGCGTCGATTCACCCCAGCAGCTGCGTGGCGTCGAGCAGGATCATCGGCCGCTGGCTGATGCGGGCCACGCCGCGGAACAGGTCATTGGAGATCTGGCAGATGCGGGCGGTATCGGGCGGTTCGATCTGCGAGTCGGTCAGGTTGGCGACATCCTCCACGGCCGACACACGCAGGCCCAGGGTTTCGCCGTTCTCTTCAAGCACGACAATGCGGGTCTGCGCGTCATCCTCGGCGGACGCCGCGCCCAGGTGCAGGCCGAGATCCATCACCGGCACCACCTGGCCGCGCAGGTTCATGATGCCGAGCATTTCCGGTGCAGTGCCGCGCAATGGCAGCAACGGCACCGGCAGTACCACCTCCTGCACCTTCAGCAGCTCCAGCGCGTAGGCCTGGGTGCCGCAGCGCAGGCGCAGCCAACGCGAGGTGCGTTCGCCGGCGCGGCGGTTCTGCGGGTGCGGGCTGCTGGCGGGCTGATGCGCCTGGGCCTGCAGCTCCTGCCAGGTGCCGGGGCGGTTGCTGGATGGGGTGTCCACCGCGACCCGCGGCGGTGGTGCGACGGCGGCGCGGGCCATCGACGGCATCGGCGCAGGCGCGGGGCGCGCTGCGGCCTTGGCAGCTGCCGGCGCGGCGATGGCAGGCACCACCTCGCCGTCGGCGGCGGCTTCGAAAGCCGCCTGCAGTCCGGGGCTGTCGGTGTGCGCGAGGCTGTCGGCGGCGTCGGTTTCGTAGATCACTTCGTCCGGCAGGTCATCCCAGGTGGGTTCCGGCGCGGGCGGTGCGGCAGGGGCAACGGCCACGGGCGCGGTTTCATGGATGACATCTGCCGGCAGATCGTCCCAGGTTGGCTCGCGGTCGGCGTCGGCCGCAGGTGCGGTAGCGGCGTCGAAGGCGGCCTCGAGGGAGGCGTCGTCAATGACAGGGGGGCCCGCGACGGTGTCGGTTTCGTAGATCACCTCGGCCGGCAGATCGTCCCAGGTCGGCTCGCGCTCGGAGTCGACCGCAGGCGCAGCAGCGGCGTCGAAGGCGGCCTCCAGGGCCGCATCATCATTGGCCGGTGCGGCCACGACGGTGTCGGTTTCGTAGATCACTTCAGCCGGCAGATCATCCCAGGTGGGCTCGCGCTGTGCATCGGCCGCTGCACTCGTCGGGCGTGGCGTGGCATCTGCGGCGACCGGTGCGACCGGTGCCACGGCAATGTCGCCGAGCAGTTCGTCCAGATAGTCGTCGAGCATGCCGGTGGTGTTCATGCCGCCTGCTCCAGGGCACGTGCGTCCTCACCGAGGATCCAGTTCAACGCGCGCCGATAGGCCGCCAGGCCACGGCCCGGGTAGTCCTCGCCGATGCTCGGCAGGGTCAGGCCGGCCGCATTGCTGATGCGGGTGTCGATCGGAATCGCATCTTCCCAGACGCGGCTTGCGTGGCGGTCCTGCATGGCGCGCAGCGATTCATTGCCGGTGCGGGTGCGGCGGTCGAACAGCGTCGGCAGGATCGAGATCGGCAGCGGACGGCGGCGCGAACGCTCGACCATCTCGCCGGTGCGGACCATGCCATCCAGGCCGTGCAGGGCCAGCGGCTCGGCCTGGGTGGGGATGATCAGGCGATCAGCAGCGGCCAGCGCGTTGATCATCAGCAGGCCCAGGGTCGGTGCGCAGTCCAGCAGGATGTAGTCGTGCTGGCCCTGGTGGCGGGCGAGGGCGTTCTGCAGTGCCAGGCCGAGGCCGGGCTGGTTGGCGCTGCGCCGTTCCAGTGTGGCCAGGGAGGCCTGCGCGCACACGTAATCGAGTCCGCCGATGGTGCTGGCGTGGCTGAGCGTGGACAGGTCGGCTGGTGGTGCGCCGAACAGTTCCAGCACGCCGGCCGGTGCCGGTTCGATCGGTACACCGAAGGCGCGGGTCAGCGAGGCATGCGGATCGAGATCGATCAGCAGCACGCGGTGGCCGAGCGCGGCCAGGCCGCGACCGAGGGCGAGGGTGGTGGTGGTCTTGCCGACTCCGCCCTTCTGGTTGGCGACTGCCCAGATGCGCATCGGATTACTCCTTCATTGCCGGGGGAACGGCGGCGCCGACACGGCTGCCAGCCGGCACCGGTGGCAACTGCACCGGTGCGATGGGGGAAGTGGGGGTGGTGGCCGGCGCTGCGGCGGCCTGTTCGCTCGCGTTGCGGCTGGCCCCGGTGGCGGCATTCAGGCGTTCGCCCAGCGGGTCCACCGAATGACTGGTGTCGGCCAGGATGATGACCATCACCCGCCGGTTGCGGTTGCGGCCCTGCGCGCTGTCGTTCTCTTCGCGTGGGCGGAACTGGCCGTAGCCCACCATCGCCAGCCGCGACGGCTGCAGGCCCTGGTCGGCAAACAGATGCACAACACTTGCCGCGCGCCCGGCCGACAGTTCCCAGTTGGACGGGAAGGTGGCGGTGGCAATCGGCACGTTGTCGGTGTGGCCTTCCACGCGCACGCTGTTGGGCACGTCGCGCAGCACGCCGGCCAGGCTGGCCAGGGTGTCGCGCGCATGCACGTCCAGCGCTGCCGAGCCGGTCGGGAACAGGATGTCGCTGTTGATCTCGACTTCGATCCACAGCTCGGTGCGGCGCACGCTGATCATGCCGCGGTCGATCAGGGGTGCCAGCGCAGCGGTCAGGCGGTCGGCGATGCTGTTGAGCTGGCGCTCGGCACGCGCGATCTGCTCCTGGTTGTGCACCGACACCGGCATGCGCATCTGCGAGGCCATCGCCGGCAGCAGGGTGGGGTCATGCGACGGCGCGGGAGCGGACGGCCCGATCTTGGTGCCGGACTTGATCACCGACGGGCTGTCCCAGCCGCCGCCCTGCACCTGCTTGTTGCCGACCTGCACCGGATTGATGGTGCGCGGCGCACCACCGAAGGCATCGGTGAGGGCGTCGGCCATGATCCGGTACTTGCCCTCGTTGACCGAGGAGATCGCGTACATGACCACGAAGAAGGCGAGCAGCAGCGTCATCAGGTCGGCATAGGGGATGGCCCATGCTTCGTGGTTGGCGTGCTCTTCGTGGTGCTTGCGGCGGGCCATGTCAGTGCAGGAAGCCGGAGAGGTTGGTTTCGATGTTGCGCGGGTTCTCGCCCTGGGCGATCGAGATCAGGCCTTCGATGACCATTTCGCGGTCGCGCGAGTTGTGGGCGATCACGCCCTTCAGCTTGGCGGCGATGGGCAGGAACAGCAGGTTGGCCGAGGCGATGCCGTAGATGGTGGCGGTGAACGCCGCGGCGATGCCGTGGCCCAGCTTGCTCGGGTCGGCGAGGTTCTTCATCACCGCGATCAGGCCGAGCACGGCGCCGATGATGCCCAGCGTAGGCGCATAGATGCCCATCGCCTCAAATACCTTGGCGCCGGCCTGATCCTGGTGTTCCTGGCTGCCGAGTTCGATTTCCAGCATGTGCCGGATCGATTCGGGTTCCACACCGTCCACCAGCAGTTGCAGGCCCTTGCGCAGGAACGGATCACGCTGCGCTTCCACCTGCGATTCCAGGCCCAGCAGGCCCTGGCGGCGGGCGATGTTGCTCCATTCCACGATCTGCTGGATCAGTTCACGACGGTCGCTGTGCGGCGGGCGCACGACCCAGCGCACGATCTTGAACGCATGCTTGAACACCGCCGGCGCGGTATGCAGCAGGATGGCGGCGATGGTGCCGACGATGACGATCACAAACGCCGCAGGCGACCACAACGACGCCAGGCCGGCGCCCTTGAGGATGCTGCCACCGACCAGTGAGGCCAGGGCGAGGAAAAGTCCAATGAGGCTGAGTCTATCCATGGGTCCGGTATCGGCTTGTATGAATGGGACTTGAGACACCGGGAGAATCTGGTGTAACGGAGTTCACAGTTTCCTGTGTCGCCGGGCTGGCCCGGCGCTATTGCGTGTCGCGTTCAGGAATCGGGTCAGTCGTGTGGGCTGCGCAGTCCGTCCACGTCCAGGATCAGGGCCATGCGACCATCGCCGATCAAGGTTGCACCGGCGTAACCGCGCAGGCCGCGCAGGGCCTTGGGCAGTGGCTTGATGACCACTTCCTCGCGCCCGCGCACCTGGTCCACCACCAGCCCGAAGCGTGCTTCACCGGCCTGCAGCACCACGATGGTCAGCAGCGGCGAGGCGGCCGGCGTCACATCCAGCCATTGCCGCAGGTCGACCAGCGCCAGCGTGTGCGAGCGGCGGTCAAGCACGGCACGGCCGTCGAACCAGCCCAGCGAGGTGCGCGGCGCATGCAGCACTTCCATCACGCGGGCCAGCGGCAGTGCGTAGACGTCTTCGCCGGCCTGCACCAGCAGGGTCGGCAGGATCGCCAGGGTCAGTGGTACGCGGATCATGAAGCGGCTGCCGCGGCCCAATTCCGACTGGATCTGGATCTGCCCGCTCAGCTCGCGGATGCGCGACTGCACCACGTCCATGCCGACGCCGCGGCCGGAAATGTCGGTGACCTGCTGCTTGGTCGAGAAGCCCGGCAGGAACACCAGGTGCAGGCATTCCTCGCTGCTCAGGCGGGCGGCGGCTTCCGGATCGATCAGGCCCTTCTCGCGTGCCTTGGCGCGCAGCTTTTCCGGATCGATGCCGGCACCGTCGTCCTGCACTTCGATGCTGACGTAGTCGCCTTCCTGCTGTGCCGACAGGCGCACATGGCCCATCCGTGGCTTGCCCTGTGCTTCGCGCAGTTCCGGCGTTTCCACGCCATGGTCGATGGCGTTGCGGACCAGGTGCACCAGCGGGTCGGCCAGCGCTTCGACCAGGTTGCGGTCAAGCTCGGTCTCGGCGCCGATCAGTTCCAGGTCCACTTCCTTCTTCAGCGAACGCGCAACGTCGCGCGCCACCTTCGGGAAGCGCGAGAACACCTTGCCGACCGGCTGCATGCGGGTGCGCATCACCGCCGACTGCAGGCGTGCGGTGGCGATGTCCAGCGTCGACACGGCGCGGTCCAGCTCTTCATCGCGCAGGCGCGCGCGCAGCGTCTTCAGCCGGTTTCGTGACAGCACCAGTTCGCCGATCAGGTTGACGATGGCATCCAGGCGCTTGGTATCCACGCGCACGGTGTGTTCGGCTTCGGCGACGGGCTTGTTGGGTGCCGGCTTGCTGGCAGCTGGCGGGGCCGGCGAGGGCGCCGGTCGCGGTGCCGGTGCGGCGACAACCGCTGCGGTGGCGTTGCTGCCCGGGGCGGCGCCACCATGCAGCTGGTCGAGCAGCGCCTCGAACTCGTCTTCGCTGATCATGTCGTCGGCTTTCTTCGCCGCCGGTGCTACGGTCGTCGGCGCCTTGCCGCCGTGCAGCTGGTCGAGCAGGGCCTCGAATTCGTCGTCGGTGATCAGGTCTCCGCCGCCCGCATTCGGTGTCGCGGCCGAGGGTGCAGCTGTGCCACCGCCGTGTACATCGAACTGGGCGACCAGTTCGGGCGGGGCAAAGCCGGGCTCGCTACCTGATGACACCGCGTCAAGCATCGACTGCAGGTAGTCCAGTGACTGCTGGGCGGCATCGAAGTGATGTGCCTGCAATACGGCCTGGCCGGCACGCACGGCGCCCAGCGCTTCTTCGGCGGCGTGGCACAGTTCGACCATCGCGGTGATGCCGAGGAAACCTGCGCCGCCTTTCAGCGTGTGGTAGCCACGGAACACCGCGTTGAGCTGTTCATTGTCCTGCGGTGCCTGTTCCAGCGACACCAGCTGTTCGCCGAGGCGATCCAGGATTTCCTGGGCCTCGATGATGAAATCGGCAGTGATGTCGTCGGCTACCGCGCCCATGGTTACAGCCCCAGATCCGACAACAGGTCGTCGGCGTCGTTCTGCGAGACCGCATGGCGGTCCAGTCCCTTCAGTGCCGGCCCGGCCAGTTCCGGGTCGGTGCGATGCTGTTCCGGCGGCAGGCCGAGCGCGCCGAAGCCTTCGTGCACGCGGCGGACGATGCCGACCACGCGACGGATGATCTGTCCGGTCAGGTCCTGGTAGCTCTGGGTCAGGGCGATCTCGGTGAGGTTGTGGCGGATGCGGTCGAGCTGCACGTCCTGGCCCGGCTGCAGGCCATCGGCGCGCAGCTGTTCGGTCAGGCTGCGGCACTCTTCGGCCAGGTCCAGGGTGCGATGGGTGGCCTGTTCGGTCATCGCCACCACGTGATCCAGGCGCGCGCAGGCGTCGTCCAGCTCGCCGGCTTCATCGGGCACGGTCGGCAGTTCGCCCAGCGCCTGGCCCAGTTCGCGGGCCAGCCGCGAAAGGCCGCTCATCATCGGCTGGGTGCGTAGTGCGACCAAGCCGTCGATGCGCTGGCGCCACGCCGCTTCGTCGCCGGATTCCAGCGCGTCCAGGGCTTCCTGCAGGCGCAGGGCGAGGGCACTCTTGTCGACCGTGGTGTCCATCAAGCGCTGGCCGCCAGGCGTTCGAAGATCTTGCCGAGCTTCTCTTCCAGCGTCTGTGCGGTGAACGGCTTGATGATGTAGCCGTTCACGCCGCTTTGCGCTGCCTCGATGATCTGCTCGCGCTTGGCTTCGGCGGTCACCATCAGCACCGGCAGGGTCTTCAGCTTGGCATCGGCACGGATCGCCTTGAGCAGTTCGATGCCGGTCATCACCGGCATGTTCCAGTCGGTGACCACGAAGTCGAACGGCTGGCTCTGCAGCAACGACAGCGCGGCATGCCCGTCCTCGGCTTCGGCGGTGTTGGTGAAGCCCAGATCGCCCAGCAGGTTCTTGACGATACGACGCATGGTCGAAAAATCGTCGACGATCAGGATGCGCATGTTCTTGTTCAAAGCAGAGTTCCTTTGTTGATCAGCTCTCGAGGCCGGCGTCGGCCGCCTCGAAAATCTTCAGTCGGCCACGCAGGCGCAGGACCGCCTGGCCGTGGATCTGGCAGACCCGCGACTCGCTCACGCCGAGCACTGCGCCGATCTCCTTCAAATTCAGCTCCTGCTCGTAGTAGAGCGACAGCACCAGCTGTTCGCGCTCGGGCAGGTGGCCGATGGCATTGCCCAGCTCGCGGCCGAACTCGCCGCGTTCCAGTACCTGCTGCGGGGTCGGGCCGCCCTGGGCGACGGTGTCCAGCTCGCCCTGGTCTTCAATGCGTGATTCCAGGCTCAGCACCTGCCCGCGCGAGGCGTCCTCCATCAGGCGCAGGTACTCGGGCAGCGGCATCTCCATCGCAGCGGCCACTTCGGTGGCGCTGGCGGCGCGGCCGGTGCTCTGCTCCAGGCGGCGGATGGTGGCAGCAGCATCGCGGGCACGGCGGTGCACCGAACGCGGCACCCAGTCGCCACGACGGATCTCATCGATCATCGAGCCGCGGATGCGGATCGAGGCGTAGGTCTCGAACGAGGCGCCCTGGTCGGCGTCGTAGCTGCGCGACGCTTCGATCAGGCCCATCATGCCGGCCTGGATCAGGTCGTCCACTTCAACGCTGGCCGGCAGGCGCGCGGCCAGATGGTGGGCGATGCGCCGCACCAGGTCCGAGTGCTGGGCGATGACCTCATTGGCCGCCGTGCGCTGGACCTCTCTGTACTGGGCGGCGCCTTTCATGCGGCCACCCCACGCTGCTTGATGATGCGCTCGAGGAAGAACTCGACGCCACCGCGCGGCTCGGTCGGTGCCTGCCAGCGGGCGGTGCGGCGGGCGATCTCGGTGATCGCCAGCGCCGACGGGCTGGACGGATAGGCCTTCACCACCGGCTGCTGGCGCTGCACCGACAGGCGCAGCCAATCGTCCTGCGGCACGCAGCCGAGGTAGTTCAGCGAGACATCGGCGAGGAATTTCTCGCAGACGCGGGTCAGCTTCTCGTACAGCACGCGGCCTTCGTTGGGGTCGCGCACCATGTTGGCCACCACCTGGATGCGGTCCACGCCACGTTCGCGCGACAGCACCTTGATCAGTGCGTACGCGTCGGTGATCGAGGCCGGTTCATCGCAGACCACCACCACGGTGTCCTGCGCGGCCTGGCAGAAGGTCAGCACGCCATCGGTGATGCCGGCGGCGGTGTCCACCACCATGATGTCCAGCTCGCGCTCCAGTTCGGAGAACACGTTGACCAGGCCCACATGCTCGGCCGGGGCCAGCTCGGCCATGTGCCGGCGGCCGGACGCGGCCGGGACCACCAGCACGCCGTTCGGGCCTTCGATGATCACGTCATCCAGGCTGCAACGGCCAGCGACCAGGTCGGCCAGGGTATTGGTGGGGCTCAGGCCGAGGATCACGTCGATGTTGGCCAGGCCGAGGTCGGCGTCCAGCAGCAGGGTGCGTTTACCCATGCCGGCAAGCGCTACGGCCAGGTTGGCCGACACGTTGGTCTTGCCGACGCCGCCCTTGCCGCCGGTCACGGCAATTGTGCGCACAGGGCCAAGCGGCTCGCTGCGGGTCGCCGTCAGCGGGAAGGTGGTGGTCAGCTTGGCGTACTCACGCGACGGCATGGTTCAACTCCGGGTTGCAGGGCATATCGGCCGCGCGGCGCAAATCTTCAAGGCGAAGTACAAGATTGGCTGCACTGGCCCGGTGCAGGTCGTCCGGGACGTCCTGGCCGTCGGTCACCCAGGTGATCGGCAGCTTGTGGTCCACCGCCACCGACAGGGCGTTGCCGAAGCGACCGGTCTCGTCCAGCTTGCTCAGCACCAGGCCCTGCAGGTTGGCCGCGCCGAAGCGGCGCACCACCTCGTCCATGTCACCGAAGCTGGTGTTGGCCGGCAGCACCAGCAGGGTGCGGACCTGGCGGGCAGCGCGCAGCCACTGCAGCTGGGCGGCCAGCGCACGGTCGCGCGGGCCGAGGCCGGCGGTGTCGATCAGCACCAGCTTGTAGTCCTTCAATCGCTCCAGCAGCTGGTCCAGGTCGGTGCCGCTGTTGGCCTCGTGCACCGCGATGCCGAGCTGGCGGCCGTAGCCGTACAGCTGTTCACGGGCGCCGATGCGCATCGTATCGGTGGTGACCAGGGCGACATCGCGGGCGGCATGGGCTTCGGCGAAGCGCGAGGCCAGCTTGGCGATGGTGGTGGTCTTGCCGGCGCCGGTCGGGCCGACCAGGGCGATCACACCGCCTTCCTCCATCGGATCGACCGGGGCGATCGGCAGCTTGCGCGAGATCAGCCCCAGCATCAGGCCGCGGCCACGATGCGCTTCGGTTTCCAGCGGAATCTGCATGGCCACGTCGCGGGCGATGCCGGCGTCGAAGCCGTACTCGTCCATCAGGTCCAGCGCGGTTGCGCGCACCGGGCAGCCGCGCAGGCGCTCATCGGTGAAGCGGTTCATTTCGCGCTCGATCACCTGGCGCATGCCGGCCACTTCCTGGCGCAGGTGGCGGATCTCGGCGTCGTCGGCAACCAGAGTGAGAGCAGGTGCCGGGGCCAGGGTCGGCAGCGGTGCCGGCGCAACTTCCGTCGGCTGCACGGCAACCGGCGCATGGGGTGCTTCGTCTTCGGGCGCTGCGGCGGCCTGGCTGGCAACCGGCAGCGGCGGCGGCGAGACTGCCGGCAGCTGCGCGCTGTCTTCCAGCGGTGGATCGATCTGGAAGCGGGCGCGGTTCACCGCGGCAGCTGCGGCCGGCAAGGGCGCAACGATGGCGTCGGCAAACGGGGCGAAGATCTGTTCCGGCAGCGTCGATTCATTGACGGCGGCACGCGCCAGCGTAGCGGCGAAACCGGTGCTGCCACGGGTCGGCACGATTTCGTCGGCGCTGTCGAGGGTGCGGCCGGTCGCGCCGACGGCAGCGCGGGCGAGGGCGGCGACGGCGGAAGTGGTGGCTGCCACCGGCTCCGGTGCCGGGGTGCTGCTGCGACGGCGGGTGACCGCGGCGATCACCGCGTCGGCGGCGGTACGCGGCTTCGGTGCGGGCGGCGGCGCCACGTCGCGACGCGACGCTTCCAGGGCGCGCTGCACGGCGCTCTCATCGTAGTTGGCGGCGGCCACGATCTCGATGCCTTCCTCGATCCGGCGGTTGGACAGGATCACGGCGTCAGGACCATGTTCCTTGCGCACCAGGTTCATGGCCGAGCGCATGTCGGCGGCGACGAATCGTTTGATTTTCATGCTGTGGTCACGGGACGAAGTCGGCGGAGTGGCGGTCGGAGAACGCGGGTGGTCGGTGGTCTGCACGGTTCGGGTTCCCCTTGGAATCTGTCTGTTGCGGGTGTTTGAAAGTGGTGTCTGTTTTCTGGCGCTTTGCAGGGCGGCGTCAGCTGATCGTTCCGACCAGCTTCAGGCGCTTGTCCTCCGGCACCTCGCTGTAAGCCAGGACCGACAGCGACGGAACGCTGTGGCGGACCAGGCGGGCCAGCGCGGCGCGCACCGGGCCTGGTACCAGCACCACCGCGGGCTCGTTGCGGGCTTCCTGCTTGCTGACACATTCGGCCAGGCTCTGGTGCAGTCGCTCAGCGAGTCCGGGTTCCAGCGCGGCGCCGTTGCCCTGCGTGGACTCCTGCAAGACACGTTCCAATTGCGGGTTGAGGGTGAACACCGGCAGCTCCGCCGACATTCCGGCGATCTCCTGCACGATGAAGCGGCCCAGCGCGGTGCGCACAGCGGCGGTCAGCGTGGCCGGGTCCTGGCTGTGCGGGGCATGTTCGACCAGGGCTTCGGCGATCTTGCGCAGCTGGCGGATCGGAATGCGCTCGACCAGCAGGTTCTGCAGCACGCGCACCACCGCCGACAGCGGCAGCGCCTTCGGCGTCAGATCTTCGACGAGCTTGGGCGCGCTCTTGGCGAGGTTGGCCAGCAGGTGCTGCACTTCCTCGTGGCCAAGCAGTTCCGGCGCGTGCTCGCGGATCAGGTGCGAAAGATGGGTGGCCACCACCGTGGCCGGGTCGACCACGGTGTAGCCCAGAGTTTCTGCCTGGGCGCGCTGGTGCGGCTGGATCCAGGTCGCATCCAGGCCGAAGGCGGGGTCCTTGCCGGCGATGCCTTCCAGCGGACCGAGCGCACTGCCGGGGTCCAGTGCCAGTTCGCGGTCGGGATGGATTTCTGCGGTGGCCACCGGCACGCCATGCACCAGGACCCGGTAGCCGTTGGCCGGCAGTTCCAGGTTGTCGCGGATGTGTACCGACGGAATCAGGAAGCCGACGTCCTGGGTGAGCTTGCGGCGCACGCCCTTGATACGCGGCATCAGTTCGCCGCCCTGGTTGCTGTCCACCAGTGAGATCAATCGATAGCCGACTTCCAGGCCCAGCGGATCGACCGGGCGCAGTTCATCCCAGCTCAGTTCCGCCGTGGGCGCGGGGGCGGCGGGGCGGCCCAGCGCGTTCAGTGCGTTGGTTTCGCCTGCCGCGGTGTCGGCCTGCGCCGGCGCCAGGCCCTTGCGGTACACCTTCCAGGCGATGAAGCCGAGGATCGCGGCCAGCGTCAGGAAAGCGACGTTGGGCATGCCCGGCACCAGGCCGACCACGCCGAGGATGCCGGCGGTGATCGCCAGCGCACGGTACTGGCCGAACACCTGGCCGGTCATTGCCTGTGCCATGTCCTGCGAACGCGAGGCACGGGTAACCAGCATCGCCACCGCACTGGAGACCAGCAGCGCCGGCAGCTGCGCCACCAGGCCGTCACCGATCGACAGCAGGGTATAGGTGGCCGCGGCCTCGCCGAACGGCATGCCATGCTGCAGCACGCCCACGGCCAGGCCGCCCAGCATGTTGATGAACAGGATCAGGATGCCGGCGATCGCATCGCCGCGGATGAACTTGCTGGCACCGTCCATTGCGCCGTAGAAGTCGGCTTCCTCGCGGACCTCTTCGCGGCGCAGCTTGGCTTCCTCGCGCGTCAGCAAACCGGCGTTGAGATCGGCGTCGATCGCCATCTGCTTGCCGGGCATGGCATCGAGGATGAAGCGCGCGGTCACTTCCGAGACGCGGCCGGCGCCCTTGGTGATGACCACGAAATTGATGATGGTCAGGATCGCGAACACCACGATGCCGACGGCGTAGTTGCCGCCGATCACGAATTCACCGAACGCGGCGATCACCTTGCCGGCCGCTTCGTGGCCGTTCTGGCCGTTGAGCAGGATCACGCGGGTCGAGGCCACGTTCAGCGCCAGCCGCAGCATGGTGGTGATCAGCAGCACGATCGGGAAGATGGTGAAGTCCAGCGGGCGCTTCACGTAGACCACCGCCAGCAGCACCATCAACGAGATGGCGATGTTGAAAGTGAACAACGCATCGAGCACCGGCGCGGCCAGCGGCACCACGACCATGGCCAGCAGGGCCAGCACGATCAGCGGCGCGCCCAGACCCTGGCGGATCATCTCAAGCGCGCGGCGGGTATTGAAGCTGGAGGCCTGGGCGCTCATGGACGGCCCCCGTTGCCGAACTCATCAACCTGGATGTGTGGCGTGGACGGCATCGGGCCGGTCCGCCAGCTGCGCAGCTGGTAGACGTAAGAGAGGACCTGGGCGACGGCTGAATACAGTCTCACGGGGATTTCCTTGCCGAGTTGGCCTTCCCGATACAAGGCGCGTGCCAAAGGCGGGGCAGAGACGATGGCGACCTTGTTGCCGTCGGCCACTTCACGGATGCGCAGGGCGGTTTCATCCACGCCCAGGGCGACCACGGTGGGCGCATTCATGGCCCCACCTTCGTACTTCAAGGCCACCGCATAGTGGGTCGGGTTGACCACCACCACGTCGGCGGTGGGGACCGCCTCCATCATCCGGCGGTTGGCCATCTGCTGCTGCAGCTGGCGGATGCGGCCCTTCACTTCCGGGCTGCCTTCACTCTCCTTCATCTCCCGGCGCAGTTCTTCGCGGGTCATCTTCAGCTTGCGCATCCAATTCCAGCGCTGGTACGGCGCGTCGATGGCGGCCAGCACCAGCATCGCTCCGGCGGTGGCCAGCAGCAGCCGCAGGGTGAAGCCCAGGCCGTCGCCGATGGCGGTTTCCAGTGGCTGGTGGATCAGCCCGCGCAGGGTGTTGAAACTGGTCCACACGACCATGCCGGCGGCGACGCCGACGAAGGCTACGCGCAGCAACGACTTGATGAACTCGGCGACGGCTTCGGGGCCGTACAGGCGCTTGAGCCCGCTCATCGGGTTCATGCGGTTGATGTCGGGCATCATCGCCTTGGCCGACCAGCGCAGGCCGCCCATCACCACCGGCGCCAGGAAACTGGCCAGCAGGCAGACCAGCACCAGCGGCGCGATCACCCACATCAGCTGCAGCAGCAGGTCGCCGAAGTGGCCGAACAGGGCCTTGGGGTGCTGGCGCAGGCTCTGTTCGGGGCTGAGCGCATGGCGCATCCAGGCGCTGGCGCCGCTGGCCATCGAGCCGCTCATGGCCATCACTGCGATCACCCCGGCGCCGAACACGGCGGCCGTGCCCAGTTCACGCGAGCGTGGCAGGTTGCCCTGTTCGCGGGCGTCGCGCAGGCGTTTTTCTGTCGGTTGTTCGGTTTTTTCGCCGGCGGATTCGTTCTCGGACATCACAGGCACTGCAGCAGGGGATGCCGGGGTGCGTGCAAGAATCGTTCCGTGACGGGTGCATGTGCCAACCGAAGTTGGCGCCTGCCGGAGCAGGTACCGGTAGCGCCGGGCCATGCCCGGCGAGCGGGCAGCCTGGATCATTGCATCCGCCGGGCATGGCCCGGCGCTACCCCGGGGGCTGGTCCTGCGGGCTCTGCGCCAGTTCCACCCGTGGCCGCGGCAGGTCGTGCAGCTGCATGAAGCGGGCGGCGTCCACCGGCCGGCCCAGCAGGAAGCCCTGCAGGTAGTCGCAGCCCAGGCGCTCCAGGTAGGCGCGCTGCGCTGCGGTCTCTACACCTTCGGCGACGATATCCATGTCCAGCGCGTGGCCCAGCGCAACGATGGCCGACACGATCACCACGTCTTCGGCGCTGTGTTCGAGGTCGCGCACGAATGCATGGTCGATCTTGATCTCGGTGGCCGGCAGGCGTTTCAGGTACAGCAGGCTGGAGTAACCGGTGCCGAAATCATCGATCGAGATGCCCACGCCCAGGGCGGAGAAGCTCTGCAGCAGGCGTAGGCTGGTATCGGTATCGCGCATCACCGTGCTTTCGGTGATCTCCAGCACCAGGTTGCGCGGGGCGATCGCGTAGCGCTCGATCACCTCGCGTACGTCCTGCAGCAGGTGTGGCGAACTGAACTGCACCGGTGACAGGTTCACCGACATCGTCCAGCTGTCGTGGCCGGCATCGTGCCAGTGCCGCAGCTGCTGGCAGGCCTGGTCCAGCGCCCAGCGGCCGATCTCGTTGATCGCACCGCTGCGCTCGGCCAGGCGGATGAAGCGGTCCGGCGGAATCAGGCCCTGTTCCGGGTGGCGCCAGCGGATCAGCGCTTCGGCGCCAGCCACCTTCTGCGTGGCCACGCGGATCTTCGGCTGGTAATGCAGGAACAGCTGCTCGCTGCCGATCGCCCGGCGCAGGTCGGCCAGCAGGCGGAACTGCTGCTCGGCGCTGTCGTTCATCCAGTCGGCGAACAGCACGAACGCATTGCGGCCCGACTCCTTGGCCTGGTACATGGCTGCGTCGGCGAAGGCCATCAGCTGGCGTTCGCTGGCGGCGTGGTCGGGGCAGATCGCGATGCCGATGCTGGCGGTCACCTGCAGTTCGTTGTCCGGCAGCAGCGGGCCGCTGCCCACCGCCTGCAGGATGCGCCGGGCCAGGGTCGGCAGGTCCTCGTCGTGCTCGATGCGCACCACCAGCACGAATTCGTCGCCGCCCAGCCGTGCCAGCAGATCGTGTGGGCGCAGCAGCTGGCGGGTGCGTTCGGCCACCGCCACCAGCAGCGCGTCGCCGGCCTGGTGGCCATAGGCATCATTGACCTGCTTGAAGCCATCCAGGTCCATGAACATCACCGCGAAGCGGCTGCCGCCCTGTTCGGCCTCGGCCAGTGCCTGCACGATGCGCCGCTGCAGCAGCAGCCGGTTCGGCAGGCGGGTGAGCGGGTCGTGCAGCGCGGCCTGGGTCAGTTCCTGCTGGGCGTCGGTCAACGAGGTGCTGAGCAGCGAATTGCGCAGGCGCAACAGCTGTGCCTCCACCCGCTGGTCCAGCCAGGACACCACCAGCACCACCGCCAGGATCGCCACGGTCAGCACCACCACCAGCATCGCCAGCCAGTTGTTCTGCAGGCCATCGCCCACTGCGGCGCCGCAGATGCTGCCTTCGGGGAAACGGGCGGCGGCCATGCCGGTGTAGTGCATGCCGACGATGGCCAGGCCGAGCAGGCCGGCGGCAGCCAGGCGGTCGCCGATGCGGGTGTGCTGCGCGCGCAGGCGGAAGGCCACATACAGCGCGGTCCACGACGCGGCCACCGCAACCAGCAGCGACAGCAGCAGCCACACCGGCTGATAATCGATGCCAGGTTGCATGCGCATCGCGGCCATGCCCACGTAATGCATGCTGGCGATGCCGCTGCCCATCAGCAACGCGCCACCGGCCAGGCGTGGATGGGGCAGGGTACGCAGCGACACCAGCCAGAGCGCGAACACCGACGAGCCGATCGCCAGTGCCAGCGACAGCAGGGTGATGGGCAGGTCGTAGCCCAGCGGAATGGGCAGGTCGAAGGCGAGCATGCCGATGAAGTGCATCGACCAGATGCCCAGCCCCATCGCAAAGCCGCCGCCGAGGCGCCACCACCAGGTCGCGCCCTTGCCAGGCGCGGTGACGGTGCGCCCGGCCATCGCCAGCGCGGTATAGGACGCCATCACTGCAACCAGCAATGAGGTCGCCACCAGCCACGGGTTGTACGTGCCTACCAGCATTCGTCAGTCTCCCGGACCTGCCTGTCAACGGAAAAACTACGGTGGGGCATGCGTAAGGCGGGCGACCAGGCGCCGCCGGTTGCAGCGTCCCCCCGGTCGCTGCCCATTCACTCTAACGCGGGCACCGGGGGGGACGGCAAGCAGCAAAACGTGATGACCGCGTCAGCGGGTCACGGCACCCGCAGCCTCGAAGGCGGCATCGAACAGGCGCTGCACCGGCGGGCCCATTTCACCGACCAGCAGGGTCAGCAGGAACAGGCCCAGCAGCAGCGAGACCGGCAGGCCCAGCTGGATCGGATTCAGCGCCGGCGCGGCGCGGGCCAGTACGCCGAAGGCCAGGTTCACCGCCAGCATCGCCACGGTCAGCGGGATGGCCAGGGTCAGTGCCCCGCGCAGCACGGTCAGCAGGAAGGTCGGGGCGATGCTGAAGAAGGCGTGCGGGTCGGGCAGGGGCGCACCGATCGGCAGGGCGCGGTAACTGTCCACCACCAGCGAGATCAGCGCCAGATGGCCGTTGGCGGTGAAGAACAGCAGGCCGAACAGCAGGTAGAACCATTGGCCGATGACACCGGAGGTGCCGCCGCGCAGCGGGTCGCTCATCTGCGCAAACGCCAGGCCGGTGCCCTGGGCGACCAGTTCGCCGGCCATCGCGCCCGCCTCGAACACCAGCCGCAGCATGAAACCGATGGCCACGCCGATCGCCAGCTCGCGCGCGATGGTCAGTACGGTGGCGGCGTCGAAGCCGGTCCAGTCCGGTACCGGCGGCAGCAGGGGCGCCAACGCAATGGCCAGGGTGCCGGCCAGCATCACCCGCACCCGGCCGGGCACGGCGCGGGTACCGATCATCGGCATCGCCATGGCCACCGCGCCGATGCGCAGCATGGTCCACAGCACGGTGCCGATCATGCCGAAGGCATTCAGGCCGTCGGCAGCCATCTGGGTGGCGGCGTCCATCTGCGTGCGCGTCCGTCTAGCCGATCAGGTGCGGAATGCGCTGGAACAGCAGCGTGGTGAATTCGACCAGATGGCCGATCAGCAGGCTGCCCAGTGCGAACAACACCGCAGTGAGCGCTGCAGCCTTGGCAACGAAGGCGATGGTCGGCTCGTTGAGCTGGGTCGCGGCCTGCACCACGCCCACCACCACGCCGACCACCAGGACGGTCAGCAGCAGCGGGCCGGCTACCCAGAGCACGGTGATCAGGCCGCCACGCAGTTCGGTCAGGGCAAGTTCGGGAGACATCATGGTTCCATCGGTAGCGCCGGGACACGCCCGGCGGTGGTCAATGCGGCGGCCGGCACTGCCGGCGTCGCCGCTGTAGAGCCGAGCCATGCTCGGCTGACCTTCGGATCAGGCCGGATTGAAGCTCGCCGCCAGCGTGCCGACGGTCAGCACCCAGCCGTCCACCAGCACGAACAGCAGGATCTTGAACGGCGCCGAGACCAGCATCGGCGACAGCATCATCATGCCCATCGACATCAGCACACTGGCCACGACCAGGTCGATGATCACGAACGGGATGAAGATCAGGAAGCCGATCTCGAAGGCGGTTTTCAGTTCACTGGTGACGAACGATGCGACCAGCACCGGGAACGGAATCGCATCGGGGCTGGCGTAGGTGCCGTGCCCGGCGATGCCGGCAAAGGTCATCAGGTCGGTCTCGCGGATCTGCGCCAGCATGAAGGCGCGCAGCGGCGTGGTGGTCAGCGTCCAGGCGGTCTGGAAGTCGATCTCGCCATTGAGGTACGGCGCCATGCCGGTGCTCCAGGCCTTGTCCCAGGTCGGCAACATGATCATCGAGGTGAGGAACAGGGCCAGGCCCAGCAGCACCTGGTTGGACGGTGTCTGGCCGGTGCCCAGTGCCTGCCGCAGCAGGCCCAGCACGATGATGATGCGGGTGAACGAGGTCAGCACCAGCAGCATCGACGGGATCAGGGTGATCGCCGTCATCAGCAGCAGGGTCTGCAGCGGCAGGCTGACCGGCGCACCGCCGATCTTGCCGACGTTGATGTCCGGCAGCGGCGTGGTCGGTGCGCCCGGGGCGGCGAACGCCAGCGCAGGCAGCAGGCACAGGGCGATCAGGGTCAGCCACGGCAGCAGGGCGGCGAGACGGGAACGGGTCACACGCATGTCAGGGGTCCTTGCGCAGCCGCTGTTGCAGCAGCTGGGCGAAATTCGGCAGGTTCTTCAGATCGGGTACGCGTACCGGCGCAGGCGGCGGCAGTGGTTCGGGCAGGGTGTGCAGGGCATTGATGCCGCCGGCGGTCACGCCCAGCAGCAGCTGCTGGCCGTTGACCTCGACCACCACCACGCGCTCCTTGGCGCCAACATTCAGGCTCGCCACCAGCTTCATGCCCTCGGCCGGGCGGAAGCCGCTGCCGGGCAGACGCTTGAGCAGCCAGCCCAGGCCGATGACCAGGGCCAGCACTGCCAACAGGGCCAGCACCGCACCGAACAGGCTCGGTGCGGCCGGCGCATGCTGGCCGATCTGCGGGGCCGTCTTGGCGACGGCCAGCGCGGTGGCGGCGAGCAGGTTCAACGCAGTCTCCGGATCCGCTCGCTGGGGCTGACCACATCGGTCAGGCGCACGCCGAAGCGGTCGTTGATCACCACCACTTCGCCATGGGCGATCAGCGTGCCGTTGACGAACACGTCCAGCGATTCGCCGGCACCACGCTCCAGCTCCACCACCGAACCCTGGTTGAGCTGCAGCAGGTTGCGGATCGGCAGGCGGGCGCGACCGACTTCCAGCGACAACGTCACCGGCACGTCGAGGATCACGTCCAGGTTCAAATCCGGGCCGGTCGCCTCATCGGCCTGCAGGCTGCTGAACTGGGCCGGGGTCGGTTCGAGGGCGTCGATATCGTTCATTGCGGGTCTTCCTGGATGACGGGTACGCGCGGACGGGTGCCCGGCGGATGGGTAGCGGTGATCTTTACGGCGTTCATGCCGTTGGCGACGCCGAACTCACCGGTGAACACCGGGATGTTCTCCACGCACAGCGGCACCTGCGGGCTGAGGTCGATCGGCAGGATGTCGCCGACCTTCAGCCGGGTCAGGTCGCGCAGGGTCATGCGCTTGCTGGCCAGCACGCTGGACAGGGTGACTTCGGCCACGTTGAGCTGCTCGCGCAGGGTGCGGCCCCAGCTCTCGTCGCGGTCGTTGCGGTCGCTCTGGATGCCGGCGTCGAGCAGTTCGCGGATCGGCTCCAGCATCGAGTAGGGCAGGGTCACGTGGATGTCGCCGCCACCGCCGTCGAGTTCGACATGCAGGCGGCACACCACCACGTATTCGCGCGGCGTCACGATGTTGGCGAAGTGCGGGTTGATTTCCGAGTTGATGTACTCGAATTCCACGTCCATCACCGGCGCCCACGCTTCACGCAGGTCGGCGAAGGTCTGCTTCAACAGCAGGTGGATCACCCGCATTTCGGTGGCGGTGAACTCGCGGCCTTCGATGCGCGTCGGGTAACGCCCGTCGCCACCGAAGAAGTTGTCGACGATGGCGAACACCAGGGTCGGTTCGAACACGATCAGGCCGGTACCGCGCAGTGGCTTGAAGCGGATCAGGTTCAGGTTGGTCGGCACATACAGCGAGTGCATGTAATCGTTGAACTTGATCAGCTCGATGCCGCGCACGGACAGTTCGGCCGAGCGCCGGATCAGGTTGAACAGGCCGATCCGCCACAGGCGCGCGAAGCGCTCGTGGACCATTTCCAGGGTCGGCATGCGACCGCGGATGATGCGGTCCTGGCTGGCGAAATCGTAGGAGCGTGCTTCGCCACTGGGGGCGTCCGGCTCGGTTTCGACCGCGCCACTGTCCACGCCATGCAACAGGGCATCGATCTCATCCTGGGACAGCAGGTCATTCATCGGGGAGCCCTTACTGGGTCACGAAGCTGGTGAACAACAGGTCGTCGGCACCGTTGCTGCCGGTCTCGGCCTTCAGCACCTTCTGCACTTCGGCCAGCGAATCGGCCTGCAGCTTCTGCTTGCCGGCGATGTCGGCGATCTGCTGCGGGCTGACCTGCGAGAACAGCATCAACAGGCGTGCGCGGATGGCCGGGGCATGGGTCTTGATCGCTTCCAGCGCGGCCGGATCGCGGGTCATCAGCTGCACTTCCACCTGCAGGTAGCGCGGGCCGTCGATCGAGCCGTTGAGGTTGACCACGAACGCCGGTTCCAGTGCGAAGTACTGGGCCGGGGCCGGGGCCGGGGTGGTGGTCTTCTTCGGCGCCTGCGCGGTCTTGTCTTCGTGCTTGGACTGGGTGAAGAACCACACCCCGCCACCGGCGGCGCCGGCGGCCAGTACGGCGACCAGGGCGGTGATCAGGATCGGACTACGCGGCTTGGCGGTCTTGTCCTTCTCGGCGGTCTTCTTGGTTTTGTCAGCGGCTGCGGCCACGGGGTGAAGCTCCTGAGGGTTGCTTCACCGGGATATGCAAGGGGTGTGCCGGAGTGGCCGGCGAGGGGTGCGACGGAATTCTGTCGGGTGTTCAAATCGGTAGCGCCGGGCCATGCCCGGCGGAATGTCGGGAATCCGCCGGGCATGGCCCGGCGCAACCGTGTTCTGGTGGGGGCCGACCGTCCCGCTCTTGGTAGGTGCCAACCTCGGTTGGCACGCCTGTCAGGCGTACGCGTCCAACAACCCGCGCTGGCGGATCAGCTGCGATGCCGACACCGTGGTGTCGCCCAGTGACGGTTCTCCGTCACCACCGCGACCGCCGCCAGTCTGGCTGCCCGGATTGCCGTCGCCACTGTGCTGCTGGCCGACATCGGCATGGGCCAACTGGAAGCCCTGCTCGCCGAGCAGTTCACGCAGGCGCGGCAGGCTGCTTTCCAGCGCCTGGCGAACATCGACGTGCGGGCTGCTGAAGCTGGCATGCACCTTGTCACCGTTCATCTGCAGACGCACGTCCACCGGCCCCAGGTCTTCCGGATTGAGGCGGATGTGGGCATGACCGATCTTCTGGTCAGCCAGCCAGCCGATGCGCGCGCCGATGGCCTGGTCGAAGCCATCGTCGCCCAGTACCGGCTTCGGTGTGGGTTCGCCGTTGAAGACAGCATTGCTGGCCAGTGCGGCCTTAAGGTCCTGCAGGGCGGCGGGCAGCGGGGGCTGCAGCGGCGCCGGCGGCGCGCGGTCGCCGATCTGCAGGCTGTCGCCATCCTCGGCCCGATCCAGCGCCTTGCCACCCAGCACCAGTTCGGGCAACGGCAGGCCGCTGGCCTCACCGTCGCCGGCAGCGGATGCCGATGCGCTGACCGCGGCTGGTGCCGCTGCGGCGGGAAGTGCCGGTGCAGCCAAGGGCAGTGCACCGCCGTCGGCATCGCTGGCCGTCGGCGGCGGCACAACAGGCACCGGATCGACGCCGGTGGGCACGGCCAGCACCAGACCGGCCAACCCCAGCGGCGGCCAGGGCGCGTCGTCCGTGCTGGTCGGGGAGTCCTTGTCATCGGCAGCTGCAGACGTTGCCTGTGCAGCGGGTGTCGATGTCGCGGGGTCAGTGGCGGCGGTTTCGCCGTCGCCCGGCCGTGGCGTCGTCTTGCCCGGATTGCCATCGGAAGTCGATGGAGCGGTGGTAGGTTTCGCCGGGCTGCTGGCGGTGGCCGCAGCACCGGTAGTGCCGGTCGACGCGCTGCCACCCTGCAGCATCTGGCCGAAATCCTTGCCCGAATCACTGCTCGAGGTGCGTGCACTGCTGGCATTGCCGCTGCCGCCGGGCGTCGGTGCGCTGGCGTTGCTGCTCAGGGGGGAGGGCATCACGATCGGCCTCCCTGCTCGCCATCATCCTGGTCTTCGGTCTGCGCCAGGCGCGCGCGACGTGCGCCGATGTCATCCATCTCGCGCTGGTCGCGGCGGTCGGTCACCACCTTTTCCTGCGCGCGGTAGCTGGCGGCCAGCTGTTCCAGCACCGCCTTGTCACGGCTGGCCAGGATCAGGCGTGCGCGCTCGGCTTCGACCTTCTCGCGGTTGCCGTTGACGGTCTGCTGCTGCTGTTCCACCGCGCTGTCCAGCCGGTCCAGGAAGGCGCGCCGGTTCAACAGCTGCGCCGGACTGGTCGCGGCCATCTGCGCGTCGGCCATCTGTTGCGACGCATATTCCTCGGCATAGCGACGCAGTTCGTCCAGGCGCGACAGATGGGTGTCGAGCACGGTCTGGCGCTCGGCCAGGTCGCGGGCGACCGCGTCCTCATGTTCCTGGGCCCGCTTCAGCAGCGGATCGATGCGCTTGGACTGGATCATGTCAGCCTCTCATTCTCTTGTTCCACCAGGCGCTGCAACGCCGCCTGGCTGTGCGGTAGATCTGCGGCCTTGGCGACATCCTGGCCGAGGAATTCCATGATTTCCGGCCAGCGCTCAAGGGCTTCATCGGTCGCGGCGTCGTTGCCGCGCTGATAGGCGCCGATGGCGATCAGGTCGCGGTTGGCCGAGTAGGCCGAGACCAGCCGTTTCAGCTTGCGGATGCGCAGGCGCCACGGTTCGTCGGCGATTTCCGTGACCACGCGGCTGACCGACGATTCCACGTCGATGGCCGGGTACAGGCCGCTGTCGGCAACCCGGCGCGAGAGCAGGATGTGGCCGTCGAGAATCGCGCGCGCTGCATCGGCGATCGGATCCTGCGGATCGTCGCCCTCGGTCAGCACGGTGTAGAAGGCGGTGATCGAACCGCGGCCCTTGGCACCATTGCCTGCACGTTCAACCAGTGCCGGCAGCTTGGCGAACACCGATGGTGGGTAGCCACGTGTAGTGGGGGGCTCGCCCACCGAAAGACCGATCTCGCGCTGCGCCTGGGCGAAGCGGGTCAGCGAATCCATCAGCAGCAGAACGTTCAGGCCCTGGTCGCGGAACCACTCGGCGATGGCGGTCGCACGGTAGGCGCCATGCAGGCGGGCCAGCGGCGGTCGGTCGGCCGGGCTGGCCACCACCACCGCGCGGCGCAGGCCTTCCTCGCCCAGGGTGCTTTCAACGAAATCGCGCACTTCGCGGCCACGCTCACCGATCAGGCCGACCACGATCACGTCGGCGGCGGTGTAGCGGGTCATCATTCCCAGCAGCGTCGACTTGCCGACGCCGGAGCCGGCGAACAGGCCGACACGCTGGCCACGGCCGATCGGCAGCAGCGCATTGATCGCGCGCACGCCCACATCCAGGGGCTGGGTGATCGGTTCGCGTGCGAGCGGATTGATCGATACGCCGGCCATGCCGACGTGGCCTTCCGCGCGGATCGGACCCTTGCCGTCCAGCGGCACGCCATCGCTGTCGATGACGCGGCCAAGCAGGCCTTCGCCCACTTCCACGCCGCCACGACGGGCCGATGGCACTACCCGCGCATTCGGCAGCAGGCCATGCAGTTCGGCGCTGGGCATCAGGTAGGTGCGTTCGCCAGCGAAGCCAACCACTTCGGCATCGACCCAGCCGCCGTCGACCACTTCCACCTTGCAGCTGGCGCCCAGCGGCGCTTCGCAGCCGACCGCCTCAAGTGTCAGGCCGACCGCCCGGCGCAACACGCCCTCGCGGATCAGCCCGCGGCCGTGCGCGGTGTCGACCTTCAGGCCATCCAGGCGGTTGGCCAGGCGCAGGTTGCGGGGAATGGTCCAGTCGGCCGGCGGCGATGGCTGCGACGCGGTGTCGGTATTCATGCGATGGCTCCGGTCTGGCGGATCACGGCATCCAGCGCGCCGCGCAGGCGCGCTTCCAGCGTGCCGTCGATGCGCACCGCTTCGGCATGCACGCGCAGGTCGCCACGGCTCAGGCTGGTGTCAGGCACCAGGCGCTGCTGCGGCGACAGGGTCAACAACGGGGCGAGGGCGGTGATGTCATCCGGATGCAGGCGCACTTCCACCTCACGGTTGCTGCCGCCAACGGCGTCAATCGCCTCGCCGACCAGTTGCCCCAACAGCGCCGGGTCGGCCTCGTAGGCACGGCCGACCAGCGCACCGGCGATGCGTACCGCCAGTTCGCCGAGCGCGCCGACCACTTCATTTTCCAGGCGCGCCAGTGGCCGCCCGAAGTTGTCGAGGATGCCCTCGATCTGTGCGACCAGCCGGCGCACCTCGGCCTGGCCCTGGCTGAAACCATCGGCATGGCCGTGGTCGAAACCTTCTTTCTCGGCGCTGTCCTGGATCGCCTGGATTTCTTCCAGGGTAGGCAGCTGCAGCGGCGGCTCCGGCTCATGCTCCGGGTCCGGCTCGGTGAGTTCGAAGGCATCGTCGTGGTCCAGCACCGGTTCGGGCTGGGCCAGCAGGTCCGGGGCAAGCCAGCGCACGACGTTGCTCACAGCATCGCCTCCGCGCTGCCACCGATGGTGACGGTGCCCTCATCGGCCATGCGCTTGACGATGGCCAGGATCTCGCGCTGCGCCACCTCCACGTCGGACAGGCGCACCGGGCCGCGCGCTTCCATGTCTTCCAGCAGGATCTCGGCCGCGCGCTGGGACATGTTGCGGGTGATCTTGTCGCGCACCTTGATGTCGGCACCGCGCAGGGCCAGGCCCAGCCGCTCGCCGCTGACTTCGCGCAGCACCAGCTGCATCTCGCGGTCGTCCAGGTCCACCAGGTCGTCGAACACGAACATCAGGTCCTGGATGCGGCCACTCAGCGGCGCATCGATGCGTGCGATTTCGCCCAGGATGGCCTGGTCCTGTCCGCTGTCCATGAAGTTGAGGATGTTCGCCGCGCACTGCACGCCGCCGATGTTGGACGACTTCAGGTTCTGGTTGCCGGCGAACTGGCGTTCCATGATCTCGTTGAGTTCGTTCAGCGCATTGGGCGGAATGCCGTCGAGGGTGGCGATGCGCAGCAACACGTCCACACGGGTGCGGTCGGGCAGCAGCTTCAGCGCGTCGGCAGCCTGGTCGGTTTCCAGGTGTGCCATCACGATGGCGATGATCTGCGGGTGCTCGTTGCGCACCAGGTCGGCCACCGCACGCGGGTCCATCCACTTCAGTGCGTCCAGACCAGTGGTGTTGCGGCCCAGCAGGATGCGGTCGATCAGGTTGCCGGCCTTTTCGCTGCCCAGCGCCTGCACCAGCATGTTGCGGATGTAGTCGTCCGAGCCCACGCCCAGCGAGGTCTTCGAGCCCAGCTCACTGCTGAACTGGTCCATCACCCGTTCCACCTGTTCGCGGGTGATGTCGGACATGGTGGCCATGGCGATGCCGATCTTCTGCACCTCCTTCGGTTCCATGTGGCGCAGCACTTCGGCCGCGTCCAGTTCACCCAGCGACAGCAGCAGGACGGCGGCGCGCTGCACGCCGGTCAAGGGGGCGACCTCAGTCATTGGCCACCCAGCCCTTGACCACCTGGGCCACGCGCTTGGAGTCGGTCTTCACGGCTTCACGCGCCATCCGCAGTCGTTCCTCATAAGAATCCACCGGCAGGGCCAATGCTTCCGGCCCGCCCAGGCTTGCCCGGTCGGCGCCGAGCGCCGGCAGCGGGGTGCCATCGTCATCGACCAGCTGCACGTCCGCGGTATGCGGTTCCAGCGCCAGTTCTTCGTTCCTGCGGTTCTGCCCGGTGATGCCGCGCAGTGCCGGGCGCAGCACGCCGAACAGCAGCGCCATCACCACCAGCGCACCCAGCAGCATGCGGCCGGCATCGTGCACCCACGGCAGTTCCCACCAGGCTGGGCCTTCCACCGGCGTGGTATCACGCACGAACGGGGCATTCATCACCGACACGGTGTCGCCGCGCTCGGCACTGAAGCCGACGGCCTGCTTGACCAGTGCCTCGACCCGGGTCAGTTCTGCCGCCGACAGCGGCTGCGGCGCAACCTTGCCGTTGGCACCGGCGCGCGGCACGTTGTCCACCAGCACCGCCACCGAAACGCGCTTGATGCGGCCGGCCGGCTGCCGGGTGTGCTGCAGGGTACGGTCCAGCTCGTAGTTGCGGGTCGCGTTCTTGCTGCTTTCGGTCGGTGCCTGCGCGGTGGCCGGTGCGGCGGCCTGGCCCGGCGGGCTGTTGCTGGTGGCACCCGGTACGCCCTGCGGGCCCGGCGTGCTGCTGCTGTTCTCGCTCATCTGCTCGCTGCGCAGTTTCTGCGGCTCGCCGTTGTAGAGCTCGCGCGCTTCTTCGGTCACCGAGAAGTCCATGTCCACGCTGACTTCCGGGTTGACCCGGCCGGGACCGGTCATCGGTTCCAGCAGTTCGCGGATGCGCTGGTTGAAGGAGGTTTCCTGGCGGCGCACCTGTTCGAACTGGGCAGCGTTGACCGCCGCTTCGCTGTTCGGGTCGCTGACGCTGAGCATGCGACCGCTCTGGTCGACCACGGTGACGCGTTCCGGCGCCAGATCGGGGATGGCGGCAGCCACCATGTGCACGATCGCATCGACCTGGCTGCGTTCCAGCTGCTGGCCGCCGCGCAGTTCCAGGGTGACCGAGGCACTGGCCACGTCACGCTGGCGGGTGAACGCGCTGGGCTTGGGAATGGCCAGATGCACGCGCGAATCGCGCACCGGGCGCAGCGTATTGATGGTGCGCGACAGCTCGGTTTCCAGCGCGTGCTGGTAGCGCGCGCTTTCCACGAACTGGCTGACACCGAAACCGGGGTCGCGCTCCATCAGCTCGAAGCCGAGCTTGCCGCTGTCGGTCAGGCCCGAGCCCGCCAGTTTCAGGCGGGCATCGTGCAGGTTCTTTTCCGGCACGGTGATGCCACCGGTGGCCGGGTCCAGCTGGAACGGAATCTGTGCGGCACGCAGCAGGTCGGTCGCTTCAGCGGTGGCCTTCTGGTCCAGGCCGGTGTACAGCGGCACCATGCCCGGCTTCTGCGACCAGAAGAACACGAACAGGCCTGCCGCCACGGCCACGGCGATCATCGCCATCAGTCCGAGCCGACGGGTGATCTGCAGGCTTTGCAGCCGGTCGAACCACTGGCCCGCCTTTTCGGCGTTCAGGGATTCCTTGGAGAGCGACAGGGCCATGCGTTTCTATCCTTACAGCGGCATGTTCATCACGTCCTGGTAAGCCTGGACGAGACGGTTACGGACTTCCACGGTGGCGCGGAAGGCGATCTGGGACTGCTGCGAGGCGACCATCACCTTGGCCAGGTCGGCGCCGGGTTCACCCAGTTCGAAGGCTTTGGCGAGGGCGCCGGATTTCTGTTGCGCATCGTTGACGCCGGCGATGGCGCCGCGCAGGGTTTCGGTGAAGCTGGCAGGCTGGACCTGCGGCGCATCCAGCACCGTGCCCGGCAGGGCATTGCTACGCGGCGCTTCGGCCAGCGGGTTGAGCGCGGGCTGTCCCACCTGGGTCTGGTAGGAGCGGATCTGGGAAAGGATCGAAGTGACGGAGTGGGACATCTGCAACGGTTCCAGAAACAGGGATGGGGGTGTCTGCTGGAGCTAGTGCAAGTGCCGTGCCGAAATCGCTGATCGGTTCAGTGACGTGAGGGTTGGGGGGTGTTCGGCAGGGCTGCGCCCTGCACCTGCCGAAGCAACGGCAAAGGCCGGAGCAACAGCAGAAGCTGGCTATCCGTGGGATGGCGGGGTGGGTCCGGTTGCGGGGGACGCCGTGAACCCGTCCTTGGGGGCTTGGCCGCGGCATCCATGCCGCGGACACCCCCGCAACCGGACCCACCCCGCCTTCGACAATTTCCCGCGATGTGTCTGGGCGGCGTTCTGTGCTGCTGGTGGGTGTCGACCTTGGTCAACACAGTAGATCCACGCCATGCGTGGATGAAGCGTTCCTGCCGGCGTGACGCGTCATGGAACCGGCGTCGGTTTTTTGGCCTATGGCTGCATGGAGCGGCGCAGACCATCAACAGATATATGTGTCGACAGATACTCCGCGTGTTTCGGAGCCGGCTCGACGCTACATGGCGCGAACCTTCCGTCACAAGGAAACCGTCGGAGGCGTGGGCGGGTCAGGTTGCGGGGGCGTGAGCGCCATGGATGGCGCGACCGAGCTTACATGGACGTACTTGCAGCGTCCCCCGCAACCTGACCCGCCCGCGCATCGCGCAGGAAGCCAGCTGTTGCCGTTGCTTCAGTTGTTGCCTCTGCGGGTGCCGGGCGGGAGCCCGGCAACAACACCCCCATAAACACCAACGCCCGGGCAAGCCCAGGCGTTCGTGCCCCCTTCATGCTGGCAACGCGGGTCAGCTGGCCAGTTCGGCCGGCTCGCGTTCGATGCCGTACTTGCGCAGCTTTTCCACCAGCGTGGTGCGGCGCAGGCCGAGCAGCTGGGCGGCGTGGGCGACCACGCCCTGGGTGCGTTCCAGTGCTTCGTTGATCAGGCCCAGTTCGATGTTGGCCATGTGGTTGCGCAGGTCCAGGCCGTCGTCCGGCAACGCGGCGGGCGCTGCGGTGCGGTTGACCGCGATGCCGTGTTCGAGCGACGGCTGGTTGCCGCTGCCCGGGGTGTGGAACGAGAAGCTGCGCAGGTCCAGGCGCTCTTCGCTGGCAACCACCGGCGGCGCTGCGGCAACTGCCACGGCGGCCAGTGCGGCATCGCCGCGATAGCGTGCCGGCAGGTCCTGCACGCGCACCGAGCCACCCGGGTGCAGCACCGCCAGGCGTTCGACCAGGTTGGTCAGCTCGCGCACGTTGCCAGGCCACTCATAGCTGGCCAGCGCCTGCAGCGCTTCCGGCGTAAAGCGCACTTCGCCGCGGCCGGTGCGCGCCAGCTGGGTGGCGATGGTTTCCACCAGCGCCGGCAGGTCTTCGCGACGCTCGCGCAGGGCCGGCACGTCGATCGGGAAGACGTTGAGGCGGTAGAAAAGATCCTCGCGGAACTTGCCATCGGCAATCCGGCTTTCCAGGTCGCGATGGGTCGCGGCGATCACCCGCACGTTGCAGCGGATGGTCTGGTTGCCGCCAACACGCTCGAAGCTGCGCTCCTGCAGCACGCGCAGCAGCTTGACCTGCATCGGCAGGCTCATGTCGCCGATCTCATCGAGCAGCAGGGTGCCGCCCTCGGCCATTTCGAAACGGCCCTTGCGCGCGGTCAGCGCGCCGGTAAAGGCGCCTTTCTCGTGACCGAACAGTTCGCTTTCCAGCAGTTCCGCCGGAATCGCGCCGCAGTTGATTGCCACGAACGGACCATCGCGGCGCGGCGAGCGCTGGTGGATGCTGCGCGATACCACTTCCTTGCCGGTGCCCGATTCGCCGAGCACCAGCACGGTGGTGTCGAACGCGGCGACCTGCTCGATCATCGTGCGCAGTGCGCTGACCGCCGGACCGTTGCCGGTCGGGCCCTGGTCCTGCACGGCACCGGCCTGGTGTTCGGCATCCAGGCGCTTGAGGCTTGCGCGACGCAGCAGGGCTTCCATCTGCGCATGGCGCAGCGGCGCTTCCAGCGGCCAGATGTTGGCTTCATGCAGGCCATGCCGGTGGGCGAACGCAGTGGCATCACCGTCGGCCAGCAGCACCGGCGGCGGCAGGCTGCTGCCGCCCAGCCAGGCGTACAGCGCGGTGCTGGCGGCACTGTCGTCCAGGTTGCCGACGATCACCGCCATCCAGTCGTTCTGACGCTGGCGGGCCAGATCGAAATCGGCGGCGTCGGACACCCAGCGCGGGTTGAAGTCCATGAATTCCAGCAGGGCGACGGTGCGCTCGGCACGCACCGCATCGTTGTCCAGTACCAGGATGCGCGATTCGCTCACGACCGATCCTCCCTGAGGCCTTCCAGGATCGGCATGACTTCCTGGATGTAGGACAGCTTGCTGACGAAGTTGTCGGCGCCGGCGCGCAGCGCGTGTTCGCGGTGCTCGACGTCGTCGAAGTGGCTGGCAATCACGATGTACGGTGCATCGTCCTGCGACTTGATCAGGCGGGTGGCCTGCAGGCCGCCCATTTCCGGCATCGCCAGATCCATCAGCACCACCTGCGGGCGCAGGCTTTCCGAACGTTCGATCGCTTCCAGGCCGTTGCCGGCGCTGCCGACGATCTGCAGCCAGTCGATCTTGCGGAAGTGGCGCATCGCCGCGTTGATGAAGCCCTCGTGGTCATCGACCAGCAGAACTGTGAGCTTGTTCATGTCCAACATCCTTTTCAGCCCACCCGGGCCAGCTGCGGTTGCCTGGCGTTGACCCGGCGCCGTTCGCGGGCCGGGGCGATATCCAGTTGTTCGCGGTATTTTGCGACGGTTCGTCGGGCAATGTTCACCCCCTGGCGGGACAGCAGGCCAGCGATGGCCTCGTCCGCCAACGGGCGACCGGCGGGCTCGGCGTCGATCAGGCGGCGGACCATGGCCTTGACCGCCTGGCCGGACACGCTGGCGCCTTCCAGGCGCACGGCGAAGAAGTGCTTGAGCTCGAAGGTGCCGCGCGGGGTCTGCAGGTACTTGCCGGTGGTGATGCGCGAAACGGTGGATTCGTGCATGCCGATTTCCTCGGCCACTTCCTTCAGGGTCAAGGGTGCCATGGCTTCCTCGCCACGCACCAGGAAGGCCGCCTGCCGCTCGACGATCACCCGCGCGGTGCGCAGCAGGGTGTCGTAGCGCATCGACAGGCCGCGGCTGAACCAGCGCGCCTCCTGCAGCATCTCGCGCAGTGCCGGCGCCGCCTCGCCACTGTCGGCCAGGGCCAGTTCGTACTGGCTGTTGATCGACACCCGGCGGCTGGTGGCCGGGTTCAGTGCCACCTTCCATTGTTCGTCGGCGTGCCAGGCGACCACGTCCGGCACCACCACCGCATTGCGCTCGGGCAGCAGGCTGTCGCCCGGGCGCGGCTGCAGCGACAGGATCAGGCGAACGGCTTCGCGCACGTCGTCGATCTCGGCATCGTGCTGGCGGGCGAGGGCGGGGTAGTCGTGGGCGGCCAGGGCATCGAGCGCGCCCTCGAGAATGCGCGCGGCCAGATGCCGGGCCGGCACCACGCCGTGCAGGCTGCACAGCTGGGCCAGCAGCGATTCGCGCAGGTCCTGCGCGGCCATGCCGGCCGGCTCGCCCTGCAGCAGGTGCTGGCGGATGGCTTCAACGCCGTTTGCATCGATGTCGAACTGGGCGCTGGCCAGCAGCTGCAACTGTGCCAGCGGTGCCTGCAGGTAGCCGGCATCATCGCAGTGTTCAAGCCAGAAGGCGGCCACGGCCAGTTCGCGCTCGTCCAGGTCCAGCGCCAGGCGCTGCAGCACGCGCAGCTGCGGATCGCTCGATTCGCCAGCGGCGATGCGTGCCATGCGGTCGTCGTCGCCGTCCTGCCAGTTGGCGCCGGACACATCCCACATCGAGGATTCGGGCAGCTCGTCGAAGGCGGCCGTATCGACCGTAGTGCTGGCTGCATCGGTGGCTTCAGCGACGGGCGCTTCGGCGTCTTCGATTTCCAGCAGCGGATTGGAATCCAGCAGGCGCTGGATTTCCTGCTCCAGGTGCAGGCCGTCGAGCTGCAGCAGCCGGATCGACTGCAGCAACTGCGGGGTGAGGTGAAGCTGTTGGCCCAGCTGGGTCGAAAGTGAAGCCTTCATTGCAGTTCCCCGGCGCCGCTCCCCGACGCCTTGTGGAACACATCTTGCTTTTGATCCGGCAGGCGCGGAATCGGGGGGTTCCTGAGGGTGCTGGTGGTATTCCCGACAGCGTGTAAGGAAATCCCCTACACAAACGCGGGATTTTGACGATTCCGGTCGCTAACTCGTTGATTCGTGGTCGGTCGCCCTGCTGCTCGCCCGCGCCTGTTGTACGGAATTCCGTCGGGACTCGTGTGGGTGACGGTATTTCGTCGCTGACCCCGTGGACGTCATTCCAGCTCGTGCTGGTGGCGCGCAGCCAGCAGCAGCAGATCGTTGGCGCGACGGCAGCCCAGTGATTCCATCATGCGCGCGCGATGGGTCTCCACCGTCTTGACGCTGATGCCAAGGTCGGCGGCGATTTCCTTGTTGCTCTCGCCCTTGCCGATGCGGCGAAGGATCTCGCGCTGGCGCGGCGACAGTGCGGCAATACCAGTCGGCTTCTCGCGCCCGAGCATCGGTGCCAGCATCTTGGCCGAGATCTGCGGGCTCAGGAACACCTGGCCAGCATGCGCGGCACGCAGCGCCAGTTCCAGTTCCTGCGGCGCGGCATCCTTCACCACGAAACCGACGGCACCCCGATCGAGCGCATCGCGCACGTGGGCGGCGTCATCGTGCATGGTCATCATCACGATGCGCGTGCCGGGTGCGCGCAGGCGGATGTCGCTCAGTGCTTCCAGGCCGGTACGGCCGGGCAGCGACAGGTCCATCAGCACCACGTCCGGTGCGTGCAGCAGGGCCATCTGCAGTGCCTGTTCGGCATTGCTGGCCTCGGCGACGAGCTGCACGTCGGCAAACCCCTGCAGCAGCCGCGCCAGGCCGGCGCGAACCAGGGTGTGATCGTCGACGATGAGAACTCGCACAGGCACGCTGGAGGTTGGGGAGGGGGGTCCACCTTAACTTAGCTGAACGGGCACGCCAAGGGCCGTCTGTCTGCCTGCATGGTGGCAGATTTCAGCGTGCGCGGCGGGCCTCGGCCACCTGCCGCCGATGCAGCCGGAACAGATGCCGTTCCATCGCCATTTCCAGGCCATCGCCAAGGCGATGGAAGCGCAGCCACAGATAGTGGCCACCGCCGCCATCGGCCGCTTCAGCGATGACTTCCACTGGCAGGTCGATATGGTCGGGCAGCCAGTCGCTGGGTTGCAGGCGGACCACGCCGGCCTGGCCGGGCAGGCTGCCACTGCGCGGGCCCAGCTGCAGGCGGATGCCGCGGCGTGACCAGCGCACCGGGCGCAGCGTCGGTTCCTGGCCCTGCTGGCGGATCAGGCGGCCGAGCAGGACCATGGTCAGGTCCACCTTGGCTTCCAGGCGCTGCAGCTGCAGGCTGGCTTCACTGCGTTCTTCGTGCTCGTCGATGCGACTGTCTTCGACCAGCGCCAGGCTGCGCAGCAGGCCTTCGGCACTGCTGGTCCGGCCTACCGCGCTACCAGCCTGGAACTCGGCGGGCAGGGCCAGTTCGCAGCTGAGCGTTTCGTCGAACAGCTCGCTTTCAGCCGGGTGATGCAGGGACGTGGTCGGCAGGACGGTCATGCCAGCGATTCTGCCTGCAGGTAGGCATGCGCGGCGCGAAGGGAGCGGCGGCCGTCCTGGATCTGCACGGAGACGGCATCGCGACGCTGGCGCAGCAGGCCAAGCAGGCTCTGCTGGCGTTCCAGCAGCGCGGACAACGGTGCGTGGTCGGCGCTGCCCAGCGGTTGGCTCAGCAGTGCATGCAGGGTGCTGTCATGGCCATCGAGCAGGCTGTCGGCCTGTTCGAACGCCTCTTCGTCGAGGGCCTTCTCGAAGGCATCCAGCTGCGCATTGAGTTCAAGCAGGCTCATGGCGCCACCGCCGCGGGACGGCGCTGTTCGTGCGGAATGGCATTCCAGGCACCGTCGATCTCGCCCAGCAGCTGCAGCGATTCGTCCAGTGCAGCGCGGTCGTTGTGCAGGTTGGCCTCGGTCAGGCGCTGCAGCAGATAGTCATACAGCGCCGACAGGTTGCCGGCGATCTCGCCGCCGGCTTCATGGTCCAGCGAGCCGTTGAGGTGGGCGACGATCGCGCATGCTTCGCCGATCGCCTTGCCCTTGCCGGCCTGGTCGCCCTGCTCGAGGGTGGCCTGTGCACGGCGCACGCGCTCCAGTGCGCCGGACAGCAGCAGCGCCACCAGTTTGTGCGGATCGGCATCGGCGACCGCACTGGTCACACCCACCTGGCGGTATTGCTCGGCGTACTGACGGCTGGAACCGTACATTCGTGATTCTCCCTTGCGCGGGGTGCCGGGGTGCGGTCGAAGGGACCGTTGACGCCGGCACTGCGATGATTGCTGTTGCGTCCGTTATCGGTGCGTACGGCGCCAAACTTGAGCGCCGCGCGTGTTTCCTCAGCGGTTCAACTGGGCCAGCTGCTGCTGCAGGGCGGTGTTGCTCTGCTGCAGCTTGCCCATCAGGCTGTCCAATGCCACGAACTGCTTCTTGTAACGGGCTTCAACACCGACCATGCGCGCGTCCAGGTCCTTGCGGCGCTTGTCGATGTTGTCCAGCGTGGTGTTCAGTCCCTTGGTGCGGGCGACGAACGCGCCTTCCTTGCCGACCGTGGTGCTGACGTAGCCGTCCACCAGCGAATACAGGCGGCCGGCACCGCCGGTATCGCCGGTGACCGCCTGGCGGATCTTTTCCGGCTGGGCGGCGAGGGCAGCAGCGAACTTGGTGCTGTCCAGCACCAGGGTGCCATCGGCGTTGGGGTAGCCGCGGGTCTGCAGGCCCAGCGCCTTGGCGTCCAGCTGGTCGCCTGCCAGGTCCTTGAGCACGCCGGACATCGTCGAACGCAGCTGCGCGATCGCACCACGCATCTGTGCGTCGCCGGTCAGTGCAGCCGCTTCCTTGGTCTTCGGGTCGTACTTGGTTTCGGTGTTGATCGCCGCGACGGCCGCGTTGTAGGCGGTCACGAACTCCTGCATCACCTTGGTCGCGGCAGTGGTGTCGGTGCTGATGACCACCGTGCTCTTGCCCTGTTCCTTCAGGTTCAGGGTCAGGCCTGGCACGGCATCGGCCACGGTGTTGCTGGCACTCACTACTTCCACACCATCAATGGTCAGCAGCGCATCCTTGGCGGGGCTGTTTTCCTTCAGGCTGCCGACCAGCGCGCCCAGCTTCGGATCGCTGCCGGCGTACTCCAGCTTGATGGCGCTGGCTGCACCGGTCTTTTCCTGGGCGATGGACAGGTACTGGTTGTCGCCGGAGGTGATCAGTGTCGCCTGCACGCCTTCCTTGCGGCCAGCGGCGTCGATCTTGTTGCGGACGGTGGTAAGGGTGTCGCCTTCCTCCACCTGCACGTTCATCGTCTTGGCCTTGTCGCCCACGCCGACGGTCAGCGTCAAGGTTCCGGCACCGAAAGTGTCGGTCTTGGGCACCGAGGTGTCGGCGATCAGCTTGTGCGCCGATGCCAGGTTCTTCACCTCGATCAGATGGGTGCCGTTGGACGCGGCGGCCTTGCTGGTGCCGACGTCGTACAGCGCTACCGACGCGGTCAGCACATCGTTGGCGTTGTTGGGGCCGGCTTTGCCGGTGGCGGTGACGGTGCGGGTGTCGAAGGCAGTGGTGGCCTTCAGCGCGGTCAGGGCGGTCTTCAGCTTGTCGAAGGCCGAGGTGACCGTGCCGAGCGACGACAGCTGCATCTTGGTCTTGGACTGCTGCAGGTTCAGCGCGTTGTCGGCCGGCTTGCGGTCCGCCGCGACCAGCTGGTTGACGATGCTGGAGATGTCCAGCCCTGAGCCAATGCCACCGTATCCAAAGTCTGCCACGTCGTTTCTCCTGGTATACGGGCCTGGCCATCGTGCGGCGGCCCGTCGTCAACGAAAATAGCGGCCTGCGCCGCTGGGTCTTGAGGACTTCGTTGATGCATGCGCCGTGCCACTGGCAGGAAGGGCAGTTCTGGCACGCCGGTTGCAGGAGGTCTGGGGCAGGGTGCGGGTGGGTTCACCGCGGGCTGCCGGGGGTCTGTAAAAAACCCTCCCCCAATGCAGGGGAGGGATCAGGCTACTGACAATCGGGGGGAGACGAAGCCGCCCGGTACGTACAGTCAAAATGCACAACGCTGAAAGAGAGGTCCGCAGGGGCGGGCGATGCCAAGCCGGTTCGGGACGCTTCCCGGGCCGGGCATGGCCCGCATCTGTGTACGCCGTGGCTGTCGGGTTGCCGCTACCGTCGGTTCAAGCCGACGGTAGCGGCGCCTTCTTGCCGTGGATCAGCGCAGCAGGCTGAGCACGCCCTGCGGCACCTGGTTGGCCTGGGCCAGCATGGCCGTACCGGCCTGCTGCAGGATCTGGGTGCGGGTCAGCTCGGCGGTTTCCTTGGCGAAGTCGGTGTCCTTGATGCGGCTACGCGACGAGGACAGGTTTTCCGACGAGGTCTGCAGGTTGGCTACGACCGAGGTGAAGCGGTTCTGGATCGCACCGAGGTCGGCGCGGGTGCTGTTGATCGCACCCAGGGCCTTGTCGACCACTTCCAGCGACTGCTGGGCGCCGAGCACGGTGCTCACATCCAGCTTCTGCACGTTGGCGGCGGTGTCGGTGCCGGCGGTGTAGGCGCCGGCTGCAGCCTTCGCGCCCCACACGCCGGTACCGGCGTTCAGGTCGCTGCGCTCCAGGGCGATGTCGGCGGCCACGATGGCCTTGCCTTCCTTCACCGAGCTCAGCTTCATCGTGCCGTCGGCATTGGCTTCGGCGTAGATGCCGGCCTCACCGATCTTGGCGTTGATCGCGGTCGCGACCGCCTTCGAAGCGTCTGCGGTGGTGGCGCCGGCCTTCAGTTCGACCGTACCGATGTCCACGCCCATCACCTTGCCGGTGATGCGTGCGCCGTCGGTGCTGGCAACCAGGGCGTCAGTTGCGCCGTTGGCGAAGGTCGCGGTGCCCAGCGAGCCGGCCTTGGCGTCGATGGTCTTGTCGATGGCGATCGACTGGCCGGCGTTGGCGCCCACCTGGAACAGCTGGCTGGAGAACGAGCCGTCCAGCAGCTTGGTGCCGTTGAAGTCCGACTGCTTGGCGACGCGGTCGATTTCCGAAACCAGCTGGGTCACTTCGGCCTGCAGCGCCTTGCGGTCGCTGGCCGAGTTGGTGGCGTTGGAGGCCTGCACCGACAGCTCGCGGACGCGCTGCAGGTTGTTGCCGATTTCAGTCAGCGAACCTTCGGCGACCTGGGCCAGCGAAATGCCGTCGTTGGCATTGCGGATGGCCACGTCGGTGCCACGGATCTGGGTGCCGAAGCGCTCGGAGATTGCCAGACCGGCCGCATCGTCCTTGGCGCTGTTGATGCGCGAACCGGAGGACAGGCGCTGGATGGTGGTGGCCAGCGAGCTGCCGCTGGTGCTCAGGTTGCGCTGAGCATTCAGGGACATGGTATTGGTGTTGATGACTTGTGCCATGGTGCTTTTCCTTTGGCGAAGGTGGAACGTGTTTCAGGATCCGGGCGCCGCGTCATGCAGCGCCCGGAGGTCGATCAGAGAGCAGATCAGCGCAGCAGGCTGAGCACGCCCTGCGGCACCTGGTTGGCCTGGGCCAGCATCGCCGTACCGGCCTGCTGCAGGATCTGGGTGCGGGTCAGCTCGGCGGTTTCCTTGGCGAAGTCGGTGTCCTTGATGCGGCTGCGCGACGAGGACAGGTTTTCCGACGAGGTCTGCAGGTTGGCCACGACCGAGGTGAAGCGGTTCTGGATCGCACCGAGGTCAGCGCGGGTGCTGTTGATCGCACCCAGGGCCTTGTCGACGATTTCCATCGCCTGCTGGGCGCCCTTCACGGTGCTGACGTCCAGGTTGCTGGCGTACTTCGCTGCCGGGGCCGCAGCAGCGGCAGTGGCGGTGAAGGTGGCCTGCGTGTTGCCTGCCCAGGTGCCCGGAGTGGCAGTGATGGCCTTGAACGAGCCATCGGCATTGGCGCTGTCCTTGACCGAAGTCAGGGTCACGCCGGCGGTGCCGTTCACTTCGGCGTAGACGCCGGTTTCACCGATCTTGGCGTTGATGGCGGTCACCAGCGCTTCACGCGACGCCTTGCCGGTGGCAGCGGCGTCGGCGCCCTGCTTGACCGAGACATCGGCGATGGCCACACCGTTGATCGACAGGCCGGTGGTGGTGAAGTCCGCATTGGTGCCCGGGTCGGCCAGGACCAGCGCGTTGGTGTCGAACTTGGCGCCACCCAGGGCATTGGCCTTGGCATCGATGGTCTTGTCGATGGCGATGGCCTGACCGGCGTTGGCGCCGACCTGGAACAGCTGGCTGGAGAACGAGCCGTCCAGCAGCTTGGTGCCGTTGAAGTCCGACTGCTTGGCGACGCGGTCGATTTCCGAGACCAGCTGGGTCACTTCGGCCTGCAGGGCCTTGCGGTCGCTGGCCGAGTTGGTGGCGTTGGAGGCCTGCACCGACAGCTCGCGGACGCGCTGCAGGTTGTTGCCGATTTCGGTCAGCGAACCTTCGGCGACCTGGGCCAGCGAGATACCGTCGTTGGCATTGCGGATGGCAACGTCGGTACCGCGGATCTGCGTGCCGAAGCGCTCGGAGATGGCCAGACCGGCCGCATCGTCCTTGGCACTGTTGATGCGCGAACCGGAGGACAGGCGCTGGATGGTGGTGGCCAGCGAGCTGCCGCTGGTGCTCAGGTTACGCTGAGCATTCAACGACATCGTGTTGGTGTTGATTACTTGTGCCATGAGGAGAGGTCCTTGAGCGGTTGCACGTGAGTTGGGTTAGACGCCCCCGACGTGCCCCGGGGGCGGCTCATGTCAGCGCTGCAACAGGCTGAGCACGTTCTGCGGTACCTGGTTGGCCTGGGCCAGCATGGCCGTACCGGCCTGCTGCAGGATCTGGGTGCGGGTCAGCTCGGCGGTTTCCTTGGCGAAGTCGGTATCGCGGATGCGGCTGCGCGATGCGGACAGATTCTCCGAGGAGGTCTGCAGGTTGGCGACCACCGAGGTGAAGCGGTTCTGGATCGCGCCGAGGTCGGCGCGCACGCTGTTGACCGATTCGAGGGCCTTGTCGACGATCGACATCGCCTTCTGCGCGCCCTCGGCCGTGGTGACGTTCAGGTCCTTGACGAAGCTGGCCGTTGCGCCGGTCAGCGTGCCGCCGTTGGTGCTGGTCTCGGTCAGGCCCAGGCCGGCGATGGTGGCGGCGGTGACGCCGGCCGGCGGGGTGGCCGCGCTGACGCCCAGGGTGAAGGTCTGGCCGTCCTTGACCGACGCCAGGCTGACCACGCCGGCGTTGACGGAGGCAACCACGCCGGTTTCGCCCAGCTTGTTGTTGATCGCAGCAGCGGTGGCCGAGGTGATCGACTCGCCGGCCTTCACGGTGAAGTCGCTGACGGTGACCGTGGTGGCGGTGCCGCCCGGCGGGGTCACCGAGATCTGCAGGCCGGAGTAGGTGGTATCGGCGGTCGCCTTGTCGACAGCCAGTGCGGTGCCGGTGTAGCCGTTGGCGAAGTTGGCCGCGCCCAGCGAATCGGCCTTGGCGTTGACCACGCTGTTGATGGCGATGGCCTGGCCGGCATTGGCGCCCACCTGGAACAGCTGGCTGGTGAACGAACCGTCCAGCAGCTTGGTGCCGTTGAAGTCGGCCTGCTTGGCGACGCGGTCGATCTCGCTGACCAGCTGGGTCACTTCAGCCTGCAGCGCCTTGCGGTCGCTGGCCGAGTTGGTGGCGTTGGAGGCCTGCACGCCCAGTTCGCGGATGCGCTGCAGGTTGTTGCCGACTTCGTTCAGCGAACCCTCGGCGACCTGGGCCAGCGAGATGCCGTCGTTGGCGTTGCGGATGGCCACGTCCAGACCACGGATCTGGGTGGTGAAGCGCTCGCTGATGGCCAGACCGGCGGCGTCGTCCTTCGCGCTGTTGATGCGCAGGCCGGACGAGAGGCGCTGGATGGTGGTAGCGAGCGAGCTGCCGCTGGTGCTCAGGTTGCGCTGAGCGTTGAGCGACATCGTATTGGTGTTGATTACCTGTGCCATGGGGTCGTCTCCTCTTATGTGGAACCCGTTGGTGAAAGAAACGAAGCGCCGCCTGATTTTTTTGTTTGGCTGTGTGCTTCGCCGTTGCCAAATGAATAACGGCGCTTTGTCAACAACCTTTAGCCGGGAATTTCGTTGCAGCCGAATTTCGTCGCTGAAAGCTGTTTTTCCCTGGATTTCCGCTGGCCCGGAAGGAGCGGGGTGAACCCTGGAAGGGGCGGCCAGGCACGACCAACCCACGCAGATGAAGGTATCGGCGGGGGCCGGCTGGGCTTGATGGGCGATCCCGGAACATCCACCGGGCATGGCCCGGCGCTACCAGGGCCAACCCTTTGGTAACGCTGGGCCGTGCCCGGCGAGCGCAGCGGTACATGACCGCAGAAACGAAAAAGGCCGCGATGCAGGGCATCGCGGCCTTGGGCTCCAACGCTGGCGCGTGGAATCAGCGGATCTTGTTGAACAGTGACATCGACTGCATCTGCGAGAACAGTGTCTGTGCCGCCTGCAATGCGGTGCTTTCCAGCTGGTACTGGCTCAACGCATCGGCGTAGTCCAGGTCGCGCATCTGCGACAGCGTGGTCTTCAGCGTTACGCCATTGGCCTCGCGCATCTCCGCCGCATTGTCCAGCGCCTTCAGCTGCGCGCCACCGGCAGCGCGGGAATCGATCATCCGTTCCGCAGCGCGGCCGACATCACGCAATGCGCTCTGCAGCTCGTTCTGCTGCGCGGCCATCTTCGCCGGCGTACCCGTATCGGCGTCAAGGGCGGCGATCAGCTTGTCCATGGTGCCGAAGATGTCGCGGCTGCTGGCGGCCTGTACGTTGAAGCTGTCCCCAGTCGCTGGCGTGCCCGCGATCTGCAGGCGAACGCCATTGATCTCCAGTTCGCTGCCGGCCTTGTAGGTGCCGGTGCTGGTCACGTTGCCGGCACCGTCCAGTACTTCGTACTGGTTGGCGGCCGTGAAGCGCACACTGAACGATTGCCCGTTCCAGCTGTCGCTGCCGTCGCGGGTGATGTTGGTCAGCACGCCGTTGCCGGTGTTGCCTGCCGCTGCGCTGCCATCGACGAAGCCATCGCCGGTGGGAATGCGCAGGAAGATCTCACTGCCGGGCAGGGCATCGCGCACGTAGGTGTCCGGGCCGACTTCGACCTGGCGCTGGGTCTGGTCGCCGCGATAGACAACTTTGCCGTCAATCTTGGCGAACGGCGGATCGCTGTCGTTGGTACCACCGAACACGTAGCGGCCGGTGCCATCGCTGCTGTTGGCCAGCGACAGCAGACCGTCGCGGATCTGGTTCAACTCGGTGATCAGGGTCTTCTTGTCAGGCGCACTCAAGGCGGGATTGCTGGCCTGGATGGTCAGATCGTTGACGCGTGCCATCAGGTCGTTGACCTGGGCGAGGGTGTTTTCCTGCACGCCCAGGCGGTTCTGCACGTTGTTGCCGTTTAGCTTCATGCGTTCCAGGGCGGCCAGGCTGCGGTCCAGGCCAACCGCGGCACCTGCGGCGACCGGATCGTCCTTGGCGCTGACGATCTTGCTGCCGGTGGCGATCTGCTGTTCCAGATGGCTGAGCTTGGCCTGCTTGGCCATCATCAGCGCCACCGACTGGCTGTACATCATTCCGGTGGAGATGCGGTTGCTCATCGGCGCACGGCTCCCAGAATGGTCTGGAACATCGAGTCGGCGGTGGAGATCAGCTGCGAGGCGGCCTGGTAGGCCTGCTGCAGGCGAAGCATGTCAGCCGCTTCCTCATCCAGGTTGACGCCGGAGACTTCGTCACGCGCGGCCTGCGCCTGGTCGGCGATCACCTGCTGCGCCCCCAGCGAATATTCCGCCGAACGCGCCGCAGCGCCGACCTGGGTGGTCAGCCCGCCCAACGCGCCGCCCAGCGTTACCGTGCCGGCGTTGAACGCCTTGGCAGATTCCACCTTGGACAGCTTGGTGGCATTGCTGTTGTCCGACGAGCCGGCCGGGGTCGGGGTGATGTTGAAGGTGTCGCCGTTCTTCGGCACGCCATCCAGCACGAAGCTCCAGCCGTTGGCGCTGATGGTCTGGCCAGGAGTATAGGTCTGCGGCGGGCCACCATCGATGGTGTAGGTGGTGGCCGAGGTGAACACGATCGCAGCAGGATTGCGCAGGTTGGCGTTGGCCGAGTCGGTCACGGTCACGCCGCTCAGCTTGCCGGTACCGGTGTTGGCCAGTGCCGCAGCGCCTTTGATCGCGGCGGCCGCGGCAATGCGCGACGGATCGGTGATCGCCATCTCCAGGCTGCCGGCCACGCCGGCCGTCGGCTGCAGCAGGAAGCGATCGTTGGCCGCCGGGGTACCACCGACCACCAGCTTCACGCCGTTGATGAGCAACGGGTCGGCGGCAGTGCCGGTGCCGGTCAGCGGAACGCTCGCACCGGTGTCGGCGCGGCTGGCGGTCCAGTTGCTGCCATCGAACTTCAGGACGATGTTCTGCGCTTCCAGTTTGCCAAGGTCGCCATAGCTGGCGCTGATCGAGCCGGTGCCGGTGTTGCTGGCATTGCCGGTGACACGCGGCGTGCCGATGTTGAAGAAGTCGCCGCCCATCTTGCCGTACAGATCGATGCCCTGGCGATGGGTGCTGTTGAACGTCTCGGCCAGGCCGACAGCCAGTTTGCCCAGTTCGGCCTGGGCCGGGGTCAGCACGGTGTCGCGGAACTCGAGCAGGCCACCGATCTGGCCGCCCACGGCCTTCGGGTCCAGGGTAATGGTGCCGCCCTGGGTCTGCAGTGCGAGCTGCAGGCGCTCGGGCTGGTACGGGTCGGCCACCGTGGTGACCTTCGATGCAGTGGTGCCCACCACCAGCGCCTGGCCGCCGGCGGTGTAGACGTTCATGATGCCGCCGTCCTGGATCACCGCCGTGCCGCCGGTGTAGCCCACCAGCTGCGAGATCAACTGGTCGCGGCGATCGAGCAGGTCGGGCGCGGCGTTGGCGATGTTGGTGCCGATCGCGCCGTTGATCTGCGCGATCTCCGACGCCAGCCGGTTGACCTCGGTGGCACCGGCCATCAACCCGTTGTTGACCTCGCCATTGAGGTTGTTCAGGTGGGTGTTGAGCTGGCTGAAGCGGTTGGCCAGCGCCTTGCCACCATCAAGCATGTTCTGCCGGTCGGCAGTGCCGGCCGCGTTGGAGGACAGGCCGCTGACGGTGTCGAAGAAATTCGACCAGACCCCGGCCACGTTGGTGGCTGCGTCGGAGAACAGCGCATTGACCCGGTCGGCCATGCCCGAGAGCTGCTTCAGGCGCGCCAGCTCGCCGCCGCTGTCGAGCAGGCGCGAGATCGCCAGCTGGTCGGCCGCGCGGCGGATGTCGACGATGCGGGTGCCGTTGCCAACGTCGCCGTAGCCATAGTTCTGCGGGGTGGCAGTGGCGAAGTCGACCTTCTGCCGGCTGTAGCCGGGCGTGTTGAGGTTGGCCACGTTGTGGCTGGTGGTGGCCAACGCACGCTGGAAGGCGAGCAGGGCACTGGTACCGGTGGAAAGTACGCTGGACATGGGGTTCCTCAACGACGAGTGATACCCAGCGCCGCGGTTGCGGTGCTGGCGAAGGTCTGACCGATGCGTGAGCCGGCGTCGGCCACGGCGGCCACGGCGCGCTCGATGGTCGGGCCGCCGGCGATCGCGGCGATCTTGGCCGCGTAGCGCGGATCGGTGGCATAGCCGGCGCGTTGCAGGCCGCGCGCGAAGCCCTGCACATCGGTGCCGGCCTGCAGCGCCTGCTGGTAGCGCGGGCTGGTCTTCAGCAGGCGCACGTAGTCGGCAAAGCTCTCCGCGGGCGAGGTGTAGGCGCGGAAGCTGGCGGTCTCGTTGCGGCGCACGCCATCGACATACTCATGGGTGCCGGCGGTAGCGCTCTGGCCCTTCCAGCCGGTGGCCTTGATGCCGAACAGGTTGTGCGAGGTGCTGCCGTCGGCATGCTTGATCTGGCGCTTGCCCCAGCCGGTTTCCAGCGCTGCCTGCGCAACCAGGGCGCGGGCGTCCACGCCCAGTTCCTTGGCCGCGCTCTGCGCGTGCTGCCAGATACTGGCGACGAAGCCTTCGGGTGTGTGCGCGCCCAGCTGGGCGACGGCGGTGCGGGTGGCCAGTGCATCGGCCGGGGTGCCGCTGCTGCCGCGGTTGCTGGCGGTCGGTGCCCACTGGTCGCTGGCAGCGGCCCAATCGGCACCGCCGATGGCGCCGGCATAGGGATCGTCGGTGCCCAGCGAACGGTGCATGCTGCTGCTTTCCCGGCCCGCGATCAGGTCCAGCGCCTGCTCCATCGGTGCGACCGAAGACTGCGCGCCCTCCTGCACACCGGCCGCCATCTGCTGCAGCATGCGCACGGCCTGGCCGGCATCCTGCAGCGGCAGCGACGGCGCCGCCGGCGCATTGAGCTGGTAGGCGCGGCTGGCCTTGGCCGGATCCACCCGGGTATCCAGTGCCGGGCCATCGGCCTGCGCGCCGGACAACTGGCGGGTGATCATGCTCGACAGGCCCAGACCCTTGCCGCGGGTCATCGCCTCGGCGATCTTCTGGTCGTACATCTCCCGGAACATCTTGTTCTCGCCCGGGAACAGCGAATCGCCGAAGCTGGCATCACGCATGCTCTTGACCAGCATCTGCGCGAACTGGCCTTCAAGCTGGCGCGCGACCTTGTCGATCTTCGCCGGATCGTTCTGCTGTGCGGGGCTCAATTCGAATGCGGGAGTGATGCGCATGTCAGATCACCTCGAGCTCGGCGCTCAGGGCGCCGGCCTGCTTCAGTGCTTCCAGGATCGCGATCAGGTCACCCGGTGCCGCGCCAACGGCATTCACCGCATGCACGATCTCGTCCAGGGTGGTGCCGCCATTGAACTTGAACATGCGGCTGCCATCGTTGGTGGCGGTAATGGTGGACTGCGGCGTGGCCACGGTCTGGCCACCGGCAAAGGCGTTGGGCTGGCTGACGTTGGTGTTTTCCTGGATGGTCACCGTCAACGAACCATGCGAGATCGCGGCCGGGCCGACCCGTACCTGCTGGCCGATGACCACGGTGCCGGTACGCGAGTTGACCACCACCTTGGCCGGCGCAGCACCCGGGGTCAGTTCCAGGTTTTCGATACGGGCCAGCAGGCCGATGCGCGCACCGGCATCGGTCGGCGCACGCACAGCAACCGTGCCACCGTCCACCGCGCGGGCCGAGCCCTCGCCAAAGGCATTGTTGAGTGCACCCACCATCCGCGAGATGGTGGTGAAGTCGCTGTTGTGCAGGTTCAGGGTGATCTCGCCGCTGGCACCGAATACATCGGGCAGGGCGCGTTCAACGGTCGCACCGTTGGGAATGCGGCCGACGCTGGGCACGTTCACCGAGACGCGCGAACCATCCTTGCCCTGCGCGCCAAAGCCGCCGACGATCAGGTTGCCCTGAGCAATCGCATAGACCTGGCCATCGGCACCGCGCAACGGCGCCATCAGCAGCGAGCCACCACGCAGCGACACGGCGTTGCCGATGGAGGAAACAGTGATGTCGATCGGCTGGCCGGGCTTGGCGAACGGCGGCAGCTCGGCATGGATCGCCACGGCGGCAACGTTCTTCAGCTGCGGGTTGACGTTGGCCGGCACGTTGACGCCGAGCTCGCCCAGCAGGTTCTTCAGGCTCTGCACGGTAAAGGGCGCCTGGCTGGTGCGGTCACCGCTGCCATCCAGGCCGACCACCAGGCCGTAGCCCACCAGCGCATTGCCACGCACGCCACCCACCTGGGCCAGGTCCTTGATGCGCTCGGCGCTGGCGGGCGCAGCGATTGCCAGAAGGAGGAAGAATGATCCGTAGAGCGACGCCATGCGTCGCTGCCACGTAGAAGAGAAGAAGAGTTTCATGGCCATACTCAGAACGGCGTCAGGCCGGAGTTGAAGAAGCGGCTCAGCCAACCCATCGCGTTGGACTGCGCGACAGGGCCGCGGCCGCCATAGACGATGCGCGCTTCAGCCACGCGGCTGGAGGGCACGGTGTTGTCCGCGCTGATGTCGCCGGGGCGCACGATGCCCTGTACCTGCACCAGCTCATCACCCTGGTTTAGCCGCAGGTTCTTCTGCCCCTGCACCACCAGGTTGCCGTTGGGCAGGCGCTGCACCACGGTCACGGTCACGTTGCCCTGCAGGCGGTTGCTCTGCGCGCTGTTGCCCTTGCCGGTGAAATCACGCGCGCCCTTGGCCGTCGCACTCAGGATGTCCTTGCCGCCCAGGGTGACCGGTGCGCCGAGAATCGACGGCGTACCGAGGCTCAGGTTCGATTCCTTGTTGGTGGCGGTGTTGGCGCTGGTCTGCGCGGTGGTGTTTTCCAGCAGGGTGATGGTCAGCAGGTCGCCGACATCGCGCGCACGGCGGTCCGAGTACAGCTGCAGGGTCGGGCCGGCGGCGTAGATCGCGCCTGCGGTCGGCTCGGCCTGCGGCGGCATGATCGGCTGCAACGGCGCCATCGTCGGATAGGGGCGCACGTCGCCAGCGATCACGCAGCCACCGAGCAGGGCAGCCACGGCGCAGGCGAGGGCAGTACGGGCGAAGGAAGAAAGGGGCGACATGGCAGTTTCCCGGTGAGGGCGGTCAGAGCTTGTTGCTGAGGTAGCCGAGCATCGAGTCGGTGGTCGAGATCGCCTTGGCGTTCATTTCGTAGGCGCGCTGGGTTTCGATCATCGACACCAGCTCTTCCACCACGTTGACGTTGCTGCCTTCCAGCGCCCCCTGCACCACGGTGCCGAGGCCGTTCAGACCGGGGTTGCCGTTCTGTGCCGGGCCCGACGCGGTGGTTTCCAGGAACAGGTTTTCACCGCGTGCCTGCAGGCCCGCCGGATTGACGAAGTCGGTGAGGGTCAGCGCACCGACTTCCACCGATGCCGCACCGTCAGCCATCTTCACGCTGATGGTGCCGTCGGTACCGATGGTCACCGACTGCGCGCCTTCGGGAATCTGGATGCCCGGCTGCACCGGGTAGCCACTGTTGGTGACCAGCTCGCTGTCCTGGTTGATCTTGAACGAGCCGTCGCGGGTGTAGGCCGAGCTGCCGTCGGGCATCTGCACTTCGAAGAAGCCGCGGCCGTTGACCATCACGTCAAGCGCGCGGCCGGTCTGCTGCTGGCTGCCCTGTTCGAAGTTCTTGGCGGTGGCCACCACGCGCACGCCGGTGCCGATCTGCAGGCCGGTGGGCAACTGGGTCTGTGCCGAAGACGAACCGCCGGGCTGGCGCACCTGCTGGTACAGCAGGTCCTCGAAGCTGGCGCGGTCCTGCTTGAAGCCGGTGGTGTTGGTGTTGGCGAGGTTGTTGGAAACCACCGACATGCGCATCTGCTGCGCATCCAGTCCGGTTTTCGCGATCCACAATGCCTGGTTCATCTTCGGAGTCCTGTCTGGGTGAAGCCGGCCGCGCGATGCGGCCCATGGGGTAGGGAGTGCAAGCGGCGTGCCAGCACCGGCGCAGGCCGGTGCCGGGATTCCGTCAGCTGCCCAGGCGCAACAGGCTGTTGGCGCTGCGCGCGTTGTCATCGCCGTGCTTGATCACCTGCACCTGCATTTCGTACTGGCGCTGCAGTTGGATCATCTGTACCAGCGCGCCGGCGGCATCGACGTTGCTGCCTTCCAGCTGGCCGCTGTGCACCGCCGTGCCCTGCGCCTGGGCGAACGGCTGCAGCGGATCGGTATTGCGGAACAGGCCATCCAGGCCGCGTTCGAGGCGCTCATCCGGCGCCTGCACCACCTTGATCCGGCCGATCATCGCCATCGTCTGCGGGCCTTCGCCCTGCGGGATGATCGAGATCGTGCCGTCGTTGCCGATCTCCATCGCCTGGTAGGGCGGGATCGCGATCGGGTTGTTGTTGTCGTCCAGCACCGGACGGCCGCTGGAGGTCACCAGCTGGCCGTTCGGAGTCACCGACAGCGCGGCACCGCGGGTGTATGCCTCGCTGCCATCGGGGGACTGCACGGCCAGCCAGGTGCCGGTCTGCAATGACAGGTCCAGCGGCTTGCCGGTGATGTGCTGCGCGCCGGCCGTGCGGTTGAAGCCCGCATCGACGTGCAGTGCATCCACCCGCGAGGCAAAGCCCGGGCCACGGATCGGGAAGGCTTCGGTATTGGCCAGCGCTTCCTTGAAGCCGGGAGTGTCCGAGTTGGCGAGGTTGTGGCTGAGCGTTCCCTGCGCCTGCAGGGAGGCGCGGGCACCGGTCATCGCCACGTAAAGGGCTTTATCCATGCGGGGAGTTCCGTGACAGGGTCAGCAGGTCATCAACGGATGTTGATGACGGTCTGGGTGATCTGGTCCTGGGTCGTGATCATCTGCGCGTTGGCCTGGAAGTTGCGCTGCGCGGTGATCATGTTGACCAGCTGTTCGGTCAGGTCGACGGTGGAGGACTCGAGCGAACCGGCCTGGATCTTGCCGAGGTTGGAGGTGTCGGCGGCGCCGGTGCGCGGCGTGCCCGAATCGAAGGTCTCCACCCACAGGTTGTTGCCCTTCTGTTCCAGGCCCTGCGGATTGTTGAAGCTGGTCAGCGCCACCTGGCCCAGCGGCTTGTCGTCGCCGTTGGAATAGCGGGCGAACACCACGCCGGTTTCGGAAACGGTGATCTCGTTGAGCTTGCCGGCGGCGTAGCCATCCTGCTGGGTGTTGCGCAGGGCGAACTTCTCGCCGTACTGGGTCGAGCCGCTCACATCCAGCGTCATGTTCAGCACGCCAGCGCCGGTGGTCGGGGTGAAGGTGCCCAGGCTGATCCTGCCGTTGGCCGGTGCGGTCAGCTTGCCGGCGTTGTCGAAGGTCAGCGGGGTCGGCGCGCCGGCCGGCTGGCCATCGACGTAGTTGTGCACCGTCCACGCGTTGGTGGCCGCTTCCTTGACGAAGTAGGACACCTGGGTATGGCTGACGCCCAGCGAGTCATACACGGTGATGCCGCCGCTGGAGTGGCTGTAGCTGTTGGAATTGGTGGGGTCGAAGGTGGTCACCGTCGGCTGCTTGGCATTGCCCGGCAGGGTGAAGCCGACCTTGACTTCACTGGTCTGCTTGGGCGGGCTGTCGGTGGTCAGCAGCTGCAGATCGACCAGGCGGCCAGCATCGAAGTTGGTGCCGTCGGCGTTCGGTGCCAGCACCTGCAGGCGTGCGCCCTGCGGGTTGACCACGTAGCCGGCGGCGTCGGTCTGGAAGTTGCCCGCGCGCGAGTAAACGCGTGCACCGTTCATGTTCATGGTGAAGAAGCCCTCACCGGAAATGGCCATGTCCAGGCTGCGGCCGGTCTGCTCGTTGTTGCCCTGGATGAACTGCTGGGCCACGTTGGAGACACGCACGCCCGAACCGATCGCGTTCTTGGACAGGCCATAGCTGGTGGCGGCGAACAGGTCGGCAAATTCCGCACGCGACTGCTTGAAGCCGGTGGTGTTGACGTTGGCCACGTTGTTGGCGGTGACACTAAGGTCCGAGTTGGCAGCGTTGATGCCGGACAGGGAAATGTTGAAGCCCATGGGATGCTCCTGTTGGATGCGGTGGGTGCGGCTCAGCTGACGCGGAGCACGTAGTCGAGAGGGGCCGTGCCCAGGCCCTTGAGATTCAGGTAGAGGCCGTCGGAACCGACGGTCACGCTTTCCACCGGTGCCTGCACGAAGGTTGAAAGCTTGGTGCTCTTGCCGGTGGTGTCGACGTGGTTGGCGACGATGTTGTACTTGCCCGGCTCCATGCGCTTGCCGTTGGCATCCTTGCCGTCCCAGGTGAACGCGGTCTCGCCGGCAGCCTTGGCTTCAACGCTGATCGAGGTGACCTTGGCGCCGTTGGCGTCGGTGACGTCCACGGTGACGATGCCGGCGGCAGGTGCGGCAACCGTGCCTTCCACCGAACCTTCCTTCTCCAGCACCAGCTTTTCCGATGGCACCAGCACCTGGTGGCCGACCAGCGCCGCGCCACGCAGCACCTGGTCGCTGGCCATCGACTCCTGGAAGCCCTTCACCGACTTGTTCAGATCGGTGATGCCCTGCACGGTCGACATCTGCGCCATCTGCGAGACCATCTGCGTGTTGTCCATCGGCTTCAGCGGATCCTGGTGCTGCAGCTGTTCGGTCATCAGGCGCAGGAAGTCGGCCTGGTCCAACGTGTTCTTTTTCTTGGTGGCGTTGCTGTTGGGGGCGTTCAGGCCCAGGGCGGTGTAGACGTCCTGGTTGCTCTGGTTGTTGACGGCAGTGGTCATGACGGTGTCCGGTGCAGCGGGCCTCAGCGGCCCATGGTCAGGGTGGCCAGGGCCAGTTCCTTGGCGGTGGTCAACATCTCCACGCCGGCCTGGTAATTGCGCGAGGTCGAGATCAGGTTGACCATCTGCGCCACCGGATCGACGTCGGGCTGGTAGATGTAGCCATCGCCGTCGGCCAGCGGATGGCCCGGCTCGTAGCGCTTGATCGGCGCCGCGTTGCTCTGGGTGATTTCCTTGACCTGCACCGAGGTGATGTTCGGATCGGTCTTGCTGGTGACCGCCTGGAAGATCGGTTCCAGCGGCTTGTACACCGCGTCGGCGGAGCCGGCGATGCTGTCAGCGTTGGACAGGTTGGAGGCGATGGTGCTCATGCGCACCGACTGCGCCTGCAGTGCGGAACCGGCGATGTCGAAGATCGGGAGGTTGCTCATGGCTTATTGCCCCGTGATCGCGGTGAGCATGGAACGCACCTTGCTTTCGACGAAGCTCAGCGAAGCGCGGTATTCCAGTGCAGCGCGGCCATAGGCGGCGCGTTCGGCATCGGGGTCGACGGTGTTGCCGTCGATGCTGGGCTGCACGCCCTCGCGGGCCACCTGGAACGGATTGAGGCCACTACTGATTTCGTAGTGCTGCTCGTTGGTGGTGGTCATCAGGCCGTTGGCATCCAGCCCTTGGGCGTGGCGCAGGGCCGAATCGAAGTCCAGGTCCTGGGCCTTGTAGCCGGGGGTGTCGGCATTGCCGAGGTTGCTGGCGATCAGCTTCATGCGCTGTTCGCGCAACGGCATTGCCTGGGCATGGACGCCCAGGTAGTCGGTAATCAGGTTGCGCACGGTGCACTCCCACGGGAACATTGCCCGGGAAGCTGCAAGCGGTGTGCCAAAGGCGTGGGGTCAGATCCCCGCAGGGGCTCTGACCCCGAGGGTCACGCATTGCGATGTATGGGGTCGGAGCCCCTTCGGGGGTCCGACCCCACGGGCGGCCTTACGCCGCCATCGCCACCTTGCGCAGGCGGTCCAGCACGAAATCGGCCAGCTCGTGCGGCGAATACTTGGCGACGAAGGCATTGGCACCCACGCGCTCGACCATCGCATTGTTGAATACGCCCGACAGGGAGGTATGCAGCAGCACGTACAGCCCGGACAGGCCGGCATGCCGCCGGATTTCCGTCGTCAGCGTATAGCCGTCCATCGCCGGCATCTCGATGTCCGAGATCACCATGGCGTAGCGATCGGCCGGATTTTCACCCGAGGCATGGATCTGCAGCAGGTGGTCCAGCGCCTGCTTGCCGTCCGAGAGCAGGGTCGCACCCACCCCCAGCTGGTCCAGCACGCTGCGGATCTGCTGGCGCGCCACCCGCGAATCATCCACCACCAGCACCTGCAGCTGCGGGGCATCGGCGGGCATCGCCATGGCCGGGTCGAGCACCGCTTCACCGCGCACCTGGGCGATGTCGGCCAGCACGCTTTCCACGTCGATCACCTGGATCAACTCGCCCTGGAAGCGGGTCACCGCGGTCAGGTAGCTGGATTCGGCGCCTAGTTCCGGCGGCGGGTGGATGTCTTCCACCGCGATGTTGACGATGCGCTCCACGCCGCTGACCAGGAAGCCCTGGATCGAGCGGTTGAACTCGGTCACCACCAGATAGCCCGGTGCAGTGTCCGCATCCGGCTCGCGCTCGGGGTGGCCGATGGCCAGGCCCAGGTCCAGCACCGGCACCGAGCGGCCGCGTACATCGGCCACGCCGGCAAACTGGCCGGGCAGGCCGGGCACCTGGAACAGCTCCGGGCGGCGCAGCACTTCCTGCACCTTGAAGACGTTGACGCCAAAAAGCTGACGTCCGCCGAGGCGGAACAGCAGCAGCGCCAGGCGATTGTGGCCGGCCAGTCGGGTTCGCTGGTCGATCCGGTTGAGCAGGTCATGGGACATGGCTGCTGTATCGGCGCGGGCAGGGCGGAACTTGAGGGCCAGTGTACAGGGCCGGGCACGCAGGGATTTCCGTGCGCTGGCTGTGGCACGCAGCTTGCACGCGTCTGGGCCAGGTCTTACCGACAGGAGGCGCCATGCGCCGCATTGCTTCTTTCCTTGCCATTGCGCTGGCCGTGGCCGCGCCGTGGGCAACTGCGGCCGACTGGCAGCCGGTGGCCAGCATCCGTGCCGCGGCACTGTCGACCTTGGCCGCCGGTACCGAAGGTGAGGCTGTCGTCGCCGATGCGCTGCGCCTTCCCCGCTGCGGCGGCGCACTGCAGGTGCAGCCCACCGCCAATACGACCGTGGAAGTCAGTTGCCCCGACGCCGGAGGCTGGCGCCTGTTCGTGCCGGTGAAGGTGCGCCGCAACCAGACCGTACTGGTGTTGACCCGTGGCATTGGCACTGGAGAATCCATCGCCGCCGCCGATATCAGTACCGCCCAGCGTGACGCGGCACGGATTGCCGGCGCAGTGCTGGCCGATCCTGCCGCAGCGATCGGCCGCATCGCCCGTCGGCCGTTGCCGGCGGGAACCCTGTTGTCCAGCAACGATCTGGTGGCGCAGCGTCTCATCAAGCGTGGAGACAATGTGGCACTGGTATCGCGGCGTGGTTCGGTCGAGGTCCGCATCGCCGGGCGCGCACTGGGCGATGCCGGGCAGAACGAGCGCGTCTCAGTGGAAAACCTGTCCTCGCGCCGTATCGTGCAGGGCACGGTGGACGCGGCCGGTGACGTAATCGTGGCGCGTTGAAATAATGCAGAATTCCCCTAAAGATCACGGCCCTGCGGCCGTTATCCCTTGTGTACGGCAACTCCAGGACACCCCATGAGCCAGAAAATCGACGGCAACCTGCAGGTCCCCCAGGCACTGCGCAGCGTGACCACCCCGGCCGCCAAGCCCGGCGTGAGCACCGATTCGGCGGCACGTCCGGTCGAGGCGGCCGACAGCCTGCGCCTGACCGGCGAAGCCACCAACCTGCAGGCCATCGAGCGTGAGCTGAGCACCGCCCCGGCGATTGACGCCCAGCGTGTTGCAGCAGTGCGCGAATCGCTGCAGAACGGCACCTACAAGATCAATCCGGACGCGATCGCTTCGCGCATGCTTGAACTGGACCAGCAGCTGCAAGGATGACCGCGGCGATGAGCGAGCCGCTGCAGCGCCTTGCCCAGGCCCTGGACGTTGAACGCCAGGCCCTGGTCGAGCACGACGTGCACGCACTGATCCGTGCCACCGGTGCGAAGCTGGAAGCGCTGCGTGCGCTGGAAGGCGCGCCACCGGTGGGCGAGGGCGAGCAACTGCAGGAACTGGCCGAGCGCAACCGCGCCAACGGCGTGCTGCTGTCGCGGCGCCGGCGCGAGGTCAACTGGGCACTGCGCCAGATGGGCCGCACCGAAGAGTCCTCGGCATACGATGCCAAGGGCCAGTCGCACACCGTCACCGCGCGGCGGCCACTCGCCGTCGCCTGACAGGCCGGCGGTCGGCTGACCGTCCGATGGCGGCTGTCGGCCGCCGCATGAACGCGTATATTGGGCGCCTGTTTGATCGCCCCGAGCCGCCGTGTCTGCTGCCAACGTTCTGGTTACCGCCCCCCTTCCGCCGCAACCGGTGCTGCAGGCCCTTCTTGAGCGCCTGCGCGAAGGCTTGCTGCTGTTCACCGAAGATGGACAGGTGGCCTTGGCCAACCCGGCCGCACAGAGCCTGCTGGGCAGCGACGAAGGCGCCTTGCCGCCGCCGCAGCGCCTGCGTGAACTGCTGCCGCCGGATGCCCTCGAACATGCGCGCCAGCACGGTCACTGGAATGGCAGCCTGCCGCTGGGCGAGGGCGTGGTCATCGCCCATCTGTACTTCCATGGCGAGCCCGGTTCGGGGCACTACCTGGCGTTGTTCCGCCATATCGAAGGCCAGGAAGACTACGAGCGCGAACTGCAGCAGCGCCATGCCGAACTGCGCCAGGCGTACCTGCGCTTGAACGGCACCCAGGAAAAACTGTTGCAGTCGGAGAAGATGGCCTCCATCGGCCAGCTTGCCGCCGGCGTGGCGCACGAGATCAACAACCCGATCGGCTACGTGCATTCCAACCTGGGCAGCCTGCAGGAATACCTGCGCAGCCTGTTCACGGTGATCGAGGCCTACGAACGTGCTCTGCGTGCGCCGGACCCGAAGGCGTTGATTCCGGAAATCGACGATATCCGTGACCGCCTGGACATCGATTTCATCAGCCGCGACCTGCCGCAGCTGATGGCCGAATCACGCGAAGGCATCGAGCGGGTCACCCGCATCGTGCGCGACCTGAAGGACTTCTCCTATTCCGGTCGCGACGAGTCGTGGAAGCTGGTCGACCTGCATTCCGGCCTTGAATCGACCATCAACATCATCTGGAACGAGCTCAAGTACAAGGTGCACCTGGTGCGCGAGTTCGGCCAGCTGCCGCTGGTGGAATGCCTGCCGTCGGAGTTGAACCAGGTCTACATGAACCTGCTGCTCAACGCCGGTCACGCCATCGCCGAGCGCGGCACGATCACCGTGCGTACCGGCGTGGACGGCGACACGGTGTGGGTGGAATTTGAAGACACTGGCGGCGGCATCTCGCCGGAACTGCGCCAGCGCATCTTCGATCCGTTCTTCACCACCAAGCCGGTGGGCAGCGGTACCGGCCTGGGCCTGTCGATCTCCTACAGCATCATCAACAAGCACCACGGCCGCATCGATCTGGACAGCACGCCAGGCGTCGGCTCGCGCTTCCGCCTGGTGCTGCCGATCAAGCAGCCACGGTAAAGGCCTCTGGTAGTGCCGGCCGCTGGCCGGCAACCCGATGAAATCGGCTACCCAGCAGCTGCCGGCCAGCGGCCGGCACTACCCGTGTGCAGGTTCAGCGCAGCGGTGACCGATCCTCGCCACCATCAGCCGGCTCGGCGGCAACCGGCCCACCGTTGCTGCGTCGCTGTTCCTCGTACGTGCGGAACGCCTGGTGGATGTGCTTGCGCAGCTCGTCGTCGTTCCATGGCTTGGTCAGGAACCGGTAGATCGCACCGCGGTTGATCGCATCGGTCACCGTGTTCAGGTCGGTATAGCCGGACAACACCAGACGGATCGTGTCCGGGTACAGCATCTTCACCCGGCCCAGAAACTCGGTGCCGCTCATGTCGCTCATGCGCTGGTCGGACAGGATCACCTGCACGTCGTTGATGGCCAGCAGATCGAACGCATCGCGCACGTTTCCTGCCGCCAGGATGCGGTACCCATCGCGGCGGAACAGGCGCACCAGCGAGCGCAGCACGTTCTCCTCGTCGTCCAGCAGCAGCAGGGTGCGGTCCGGCCGGGTTTCGGCAAACGCCTCCGGTCGCAGGTAACGGCGGCGCAGGGTCATGCCGGCGGCGTCGGCCGACATCGGCTCGCCGAACAGGTAGCCCTGGAACACGTCGCAGTCGTTGCGGCGCAGGAAGCCCAGCTGCGCCTGCGATTCAACGCCGTTGGCGATCACCGTCATGCCCAGCTGGTGGCCCATCGCGATGATCGCGCGGGCGATCGCCGCTTCACGATTGCCGGCCGGCGCGCTCTTGATGAAGCTGCGGTCGATCTTCAGCTTGTCCACCGGGTAGCGCACCAGTGCACTCAGGCTCGAATCGCCGGTGCCGAAGTTGTCCAGGCTCAGGCTGATGCCTTCGTTGCGCAGGTTGGCCAGCGTTTCGTGGACGAAGTTGACGTTGTTGGTCAGCGCGCTTTCGTTGATCTCCAGCGTCAGCATCTGCGCCGGCACGCCCGACGCCTGGATCACGCCCATCACTTCGGCAAAGAAGTTCGGCCGCAGCAGCTGCAGGGTGGATACATTCACTGCGATGGTGAAGTCATCGAAGCCCTGGTCGCGCCACAGCCGGGCCTGCTTCAAGGCACCTTCCAGCACCCATGTGCCGATCTGCACGATGATGCCCAGGCGCTCGGCAGTACGCATGAACCGCTCCGGCACCAGCATGCCCAGGGTGGGCGACTGCCAGCGCAGCAGCGCCTCCATGCCCACCACGTGGCCATCGCGGGCGCTGACCAGCGGCTGGTAGCGCAGCTTCAGTTCGCCGTTGGGAATCGCATCGACAATCTGCCGCGCGATGATGCTCTCGCTGTGCGCGCTCGGCGGCGTGTCCACCGCATGGATGCGCACCGCATTGCCACCTTCGCGGGCGGCCTGGTACAGCGCGTCCTCGGCATGGTCCAGCAGGCGCGAGGCGCTGCTGGCATGCTCCGGGCACAGGCTCACGCCCAGCTTGCCGGTCATGAACAGCGTATAGGGCAGTACCGAAAGGGGCAGCTCCATCTGCTGGCGGATCTCTTCGGCGAAATCCTCGGCCAGTGGCAGATCGGCGGTGCGCGGCACGGCGATCAGGAACTCGTCGCTGCCATGCCGCCACAGCTTGCCGCGTCCGCGCAGGTAGGACTGCAGGCGCTGGGCGACCAGCACCAGGGCCTGGTCACCGACCTCCGCGCTCATGTTTTCATTGACCGAGGCGAAGTGATCGATGTCCACATGCATCAGCATCAGCGCGGTGCCTCCGGAAGCGGCTTCGGCGACCATCGCCTGCAGCTCGGGGTTGCCGGCGCCGAGGCGATCAGGCGCATCATCGATGCTGACCGGGGGCAGGTTGGGGTTCCACATGGGCTCAGTATTCCGCTGACTCGACGGCCGCGGTAACAGCGGCCTGGTAAGGAAGGTGGACATCGACGAGGGTACCGGCGCCATGCGCCGACTCGATCCGGACATGGCCACCCACGCTCTGCGCACGCTCGCGCATCACGATCAGGCCCAGGCCGCGCGGGCCATCCGGATCGAACCCTTCGCCATCGTCACGGATCATCAGGTGCAGCCCGCGCTGGTCGACGTCGCGCAGCTGCAGCACCACCTGGCTGGCGCGCGCGTGGCGCAGCGCGTTGGTCAGGCTTTCCTGGGCGATGCGGAAGCACGCCTGTTCGATGCTGTTGTCCGGGCGCGTGGGCAGCGATTCGATCTCGGCCTGCAGCTCGACGCTGGACGAGCGGAACAGCACGCGCGCCTGCCAGCTCAACGCGGCTTCCAGGCCCAGCGCATCCAGCTGCGGCGGCCGCAGCAGGGTGGAGATGTCGCGCAGCTTGGCGACGGTGGTATCGGCCAGGCTGACGATCTGCGCCAGGTCCTCGCCGCGCCGTTGCGCATCGTCCTCGTCCTGCGCCGCATAGGCCGAAAGCTTGATCGCGGTGATCGCCTGGCCGATGTCATCGTGCAGGTCGCGCGAGATTGCCCGGCGCTCGTCTTCCTGCAGCGAGAACAGACGACCGGCCATCGCCTGCAGCTCGCGGTTGCTGGTCTCCAACGCGCTGCGGGTCTGTTCCGATTCGCTCAGGTCGCGCACGATCAGCAGTTTGCAGTCACGCCCGCCGTAGCGCACGTCACCCACCGCAAGGCCGGCCTGGAAGCTGCGGCCATCGGCGCGCTGCATGGCCAGCACGCTGCTGTGGCCCGGGCTGTGCTGGGGCTGCCCAGCGCGCATCTGCGCGCGCAGCCGGGCCAGATCGCTGCCTGCCACCAAGGCTGACAGCGGCTCGCCCAGCAGCGTGTGGCTGCCGTAGCCGAACAGGCCGGCCGCCCACGCATTGGCATACAGCACATGTTCGTCGGACAGGATCACCACACCGTCGGGCAACACCCGCACCAGCTCGCGGAACTGCTCCTCGCGTTCGCGCAGCAGGCGCCGTGACTGCTCACGTTCGGTCACGTCCTGCAAGGTGCCCAGGATCCGGTCACGGCCGGCCTCATCCACACCGCTGGCCGCACGCAGGTGCACCATCAGCGCGCGGCCATCCATTGCCAGTACCGGCAGCAGCACATCCACCTGCACCTGCTCGCCGGAGCACAGCCCGGCCAGCACCTGATCGGTCTGTGCGGCGGTAGCCGGGTCGGCTGCCACCAGCAGTTCGTCGAAACGGTGCCAGCGTCGCGCCTCGGGCGGGCGACGGCCCAGCAGGCGATAGACCTGGTTGGAGTAACGGCCCTGGCCGGTGGACGGGTCCAGTTCCCATGCGCCGATCCGCGCCAGTTCGTGGGCTTCTTCCACCCGGGCCAATGCCTGGTCGCGCCGAAGCTGCGCCAGGTCTTCGGCCGTGCGGTCGATGGCGATCAGCAGGCGCGCCGTGTGCCCGTCGTAGTCGATCGCGTTCGAGCGCAGTTCCATCTGCCGCAGGCTGCCATCGCGCAGCTGCAACTGCGCACGCAGGATGCACAGCTGCTCGGGCGCCTCGCGGATCTCTTCCAGCTTGGTCTGCAACGCCTGGTCCTGGCCCGGTGGCCAGAGCACGTCGATGGTCTGCGTCAGAAGCGCGTCGCGGTCCCAACCGAAGGTGCTGCAGGCGGCCGGATTGGCATCGAGGATGGCCAGCGTGTCCAGGTCATAGACCAGGATCGGGCCGGGGTTGCCCTCGAACATCTGCCGCAGGCGCAGCTCCGAAGCCTGCAGGCGGGCATGGGTGTGCAGCACGTGCTCGGCCAGCGGCCGCAGCAGCAGGTACAACAGGCCTGCGCTGGCCAGGGCGAAGAACGCTCCCTTCATGCTCTGCCACAGTGCCGCCTGCTGCGGGTCGGGCACCAGCGCTGTCACCGCGCCGTCTGTGGCGATCATCCAGGCCAGCGCCATCGCCAGGTAGCTCAGCACCACGCGCCGACGGTCGCGCCCCAGCGCCTGCGCCATCCGCGGGTCGGGAACAGGGGCAGTGCCGGTCGGTTCTACGGGCATGGACAGGGCAGGCAGGAGGGCAGGGAAGAGGGGTGCCGGTCATCTTACCGCGCAGGTGTGCCCTGGCCACTCAATTATCCGCCGCAGGCGCCGTTAACCACTGCGTGCCCCGCTGTCGGGCGTTTCATCCGGAGCAAGATCGCGTGGACCAAGGGATCATCGCCAGCCTGCTGCAGCATCCGCTCGCCTCGGCGCTGGTCATCGTCGACCGTAGCGGGCGCCCGCTCGCGGCCAATCCGGCCGCGCGCGAGCATGGCCTGCCGGCTACGGTGGCCGCCTACGCGCCGATGCTGGAAGACCTGCGCCTGCTGGCCGCCGACGGTGGCATCGTCGCCTGCACGCTGCCAGGCGGCCCACGCGGCCACTACGATGGCCACCTGCGCGCCGTGCATGACAACAGCGGCAACCTGCTTGCCTTCACCCTCAGCGTGCCCGAGCCGGTGCCGATCGACGGCGGTGGCCGCTGGGAACTTGCGCTGGACAGCGCCGGCCACAGTCTGTGGGACTGGGACATCCCCAGCGACCGGGTGGCCCGCACGCCCGCGCTGGGTGAGGAAACCGCCACCCAGATTCTAGCGCGCGTGCACGCCGACGACATCACCCAGGTGCGTGCCGCGCTGGATGAACACCTGCAGGGTGGCAGCGAGCAGTACAGCGCCCAGTTCCGCTTTCGCCAGGCCGATGGCCAGTGGCGATGGGTGCTGGACCGCGGTCGGGTGGTGGCCCGTACCGCCGATGGCCAGCCGCTGCGCATGGTCGGCACCCATACCGACATCGAGCAGCAGAAGCAGCTGGAAGCCATGCTGCAGGAGCAGCAGCTGCACCTGCGCGAAGCCCAGCGCATCGCCAGCATGGGCAGCTGGTCGTTCGATCCGCACAGCCGCCACTTCTGGTGGTCGCCGGAGCTGCGCTCGCTGCTGGCGCTGCAGCAAGGCAGCATCCCGGGGCAGCGACGCTGGCTCAAGCAGCTGCACCCCCGCTCACGCGGCGCACTGCGTGCCGCCTGGCGGCGCCTGTGGCGTGATGGCCGCGCCGCCAACATCGAACTGGAACTGACCCGCGGCAACGAACCCTCCCAGCACCTGCGGCTGTGGATGCAACCGCTGCTGGACATGGACGGCCAGCCCAAGCGCTTGCTGGGGCAGGTGCAGAACATCACCGAACAGCACCAGACCGATGCGCTCATCCGCTGGCGCACCGAACTGCTCAACCGCGTATCCGCGCTGGGCCGCATCGGCGGCTGCGAGATCGAAGTTGCCACGCGCAACATGCAATGGACCGAGGAGTGCTATCGCATCCACGGCCTGCGCAAGGAACCGATCACCCTCGACCAGGCGCTCGCACTGTACGCCGAGGATTCGCGTGCGGCGTTCGAAGCGGCGCTGGGGCGGATTGCCGGTGGCGGCCTGCCCGAGCAGCTGGATCTGTGCTTCTACCGCCAATCCGGCCTGCGCGTATGGGTGCAGGTGCTGATCGAACTGGATCGTCGCGATGGCCTGCCGCCACGCTTCGTGGTCCTGTTCCGTGACATCACCCGCGAGCGTGAAGCCAACGAACGCATCGAGCTGCTTGCGCACTACGATCTACTCACCGGGCTGCCCAACCGGGTTCTGCTGGGTGAGCAGACGTCCGAGGCCATCGAGGAGGCGCGCGATCGCGGCACCTCACTGGCCATGCTGTTCATCGACCTGGACGGCTTCAAGAACATCAACGACAGCTTCGGCCATGCCACCGGCGATGCGCTGCTGAAGGCCGCCGCGACCCGCCTGCACCAGAACCTGCGCAACAACGACCTGTTCGGCCGTTTCAGTGGCGACGAGTTCATCGTGGTGCTGCGCGACCTGGCCGAGCCGGAAGATGCCGGGCACGTAGCGCGCAAGCTGATCAATTCGCTGGCCGAACCACTGCGTCGCGGCGATACCACCTTGAAGGTGGGCGCCAGCGTGGGCATCGCCATGCTCGGCGAGAGCCAGACCGACTTCGATTCGCTGCTGCGCGCAGCCGACGCGGCGATGTACGCGGCCAAGGAAGCCGGTCGCAATACCTATCAGTATTACAGCCAGGACGCGCTGGCGCGGATCCAGCGGCGGTTGGAGATCGAGCATGGCCTGCATGGCGCCATCGAGCGCGACGAGTTCAGCCTGGCCTATCAGCCGCTGCTGCACGCCCATCACGGAGAGCCGCCGGCAATAGAAGCGCTGCTGCGCTGGCATCGCCCGGGCATCGGCTACTGCAGCCCGGCCGAGTTCATTCCTATTGCCGAGAAGTGCGGCGAGATCGTCCGCATCGGCGACTGGGTGTTGTCCGAAGCCTGTCGCCAGGCGGCAGCATGGGACCGTGCCGGCCTGCATTTCGAGCGCATTGCGGTAAACGTGTCGGCGGTGCAGCTGCGTGATCGCGGCTTCGCTGAGCGGGTGATCGAAATCTGCCACGCGCACGGCTGGCCGCCGCAGCGGCTGGAGCTGGAACTGACCGAATCGGCGCTGATCCGTGACACCGACATCCTGCGCCACTGCTTCGATGTGCTTGAACGGCATGGCGTGCCGCTGGCGGTCGATGACTTCGGTACCGGCTTCTCCAACCTCAACTACCTCAACCGCTTCCCGGTTGGTCGCCTGAAGATCGATCGCAGCTTCGTGCAGGGCATGCTGCATGATTCCGGTACCGCCGAGGTCACCCAGGCCATCGTGCACCTCGGCCACGCGCTGGGCATGAAAGTGGTGGCCGAGGGCGTGGAAACGCACCAGGAAGAAGACATGCTGCGCCGGCAGGGCTGCGACGAGATCCAGGGCTACCTGTACTCGCGCCCGCTCAGTCCGCGGGACCTGGCGCAATGGCTGCGCCAGCAGCACGCCGCACCCGGCCGCACCGATGCCGCCAGCGAAGTGGTGCTGGCGCGCTGAGGCGCCACGACCCTGCCTTGGTGGGTGCCGACCGTTGGTCGGCACTGATGTCGGCACGCGCGATCATCCACGCATGGCGTGGATCTACACTGCTCTGGTAGATGCCGACCTTGGTCGGCATTGATGCCTGCACGCGCGATCATCCACGCATGGCGTGGATCTAGTGCGGCGCGGCAACCAGCCTCTGCGGAAACTCGGACCGCAGCCGTGCGCGCACCGCTTCGACCACGTTGGCATAGCGTCGCCGCTGGATGTAAAAGCCCATATAGAACAGCAGCAGGGCCACCAGCATCGGCGACGCCGCCGGGCGTACCAGAATGATCGGCACCATCATCAGCGTCAGGCCCAGCGCGAACCAGCTGCACAGCCCGACCACCCGCACCTCCCGGCGCCGCGCGTCGAGCATCACCCGGCCGCGCATCAGCGGAAAGTAGCGACCGCCGAAGCTGGGTGCGAAGCTCTCGCGAAAGGCGACACTGCCGTCCGGCAGCGCGCGGAACACCAGGCGAAGCCAGGTATCGGTCGGCAGGTCATGCTCCAGGCCGGCCAACGAAAGCTGGGCCAGTTCGGTCGGCGTAGCGGCGATGCGTTGGTTGAACAAGGCGATGCCGGTACGGAAGAAGAACGGCGCCCACATCACCAGCAGAAGGACTTCGACCAGCAGCAAGGTAATCAGTGCGATGGCCATCGGTCTTCCATGAACAGGACCGGCGCATCATGCCATGGGGAGCTTCATCCACGCATGGCGTGGATCTACTTCAACGCACTGCCATCCAGCCCCAGGTCCCACGCCAACCCCAGCAGGTCGTCGCCGGCCACAGCGGGGGCGGGGCGCGCATCAGCCAGCTGCTGCAGCTCCTGTATTTCTTCGCGGGCCACCTCTTCCAGCTGCCGCAGCTGCTCACGTACGCTCGCATTGCGCGGGCGTTCGTTCTCGTTGATCGGGGGCAGGGCGCGGATCAGGGTCATGGTGCGCTTGCAGGATGCATCCAAAGGCGGGTCACACGCAAAGGCCCCGGCAGAACCGGGGCCTTGCACGCTGCCGGAAGAGGCAGCGGACATCAGGATCAGAACAGCTCGACCGTACCGGCGCCCATGCTCTGCTGGGCAACCGGCTTGTGCGGCGGGCGTTCCCATTCGCTGCGCAGTTCGCGCAGGCGGCTGCCGGTGCGCTGCAGGGCCGAGGCGATTTCCTCGTCGAACACGCCGCCGTTGCGGTGCAGCAGTTCCTGCAGGGCCACCGCTTCGCGGTTGATTGCGGTCAGGCGGTCCAGGTGGGTATGTACGCCGCCCAGCGCCTGGGTGGCGATGTCCTCGAACTGCAGGGCGCGCACGGCTTCGGCTACGCTGCCATCGATCGAACGCGCGCAGTCGGACACTTCGCGCATGCCGTCACCCAGCGACGCATTGATCTGCGCCACGTTGTCCAGCATCGCCGCGGCTTCCTGGCGCGCTTCACGGGAGCGGTCCATATCGCGCGAGGCCATGTGCGAAACCGTCTCGCGGACCTTGGCGATGGCGTCCTTGGAGCTGTGTGCCAGCTTGCGGATCTGCTCGTTGAAGGTGGTCGAGCGCTCGGACAGGTTGCGTACTTCGTCGGCGACCACGGCGAAACCACGACCGGCTTCACCGGCGCGCGCAGCTTCGATGGCGGCGTTCAGGGCCAGCAGGTTGGTCTGGTCGGCAATCGACTTGACGTCTTCCAGCAGCGCGAAGATGCCATCCAGGTGCTGCGCCATCTGGTCGATGTGCTGCACGGTGGTGCTGCTCTGGCCGCTCACCTGTTCCAGCGCTTCCACCAGCTGTTCCATGCGGTGGCTGGCGTGCTGGGCGAAGCGGGCAACGTCGAGGCCAGCGCCGCCTTCGTCACCGGCGCGGTCGACGATGCGCGACAGCGCCTGGCTCTGCTGGCGCGACTTGCGGTTCATCGCATCGAAGCTGCCGCCGAGGCTGGAGACGGCCTGGCGGATCAGGTCGCGGGCGCGTTCCACTTCGCCACGCGAACCGTCGATCTCGTTGCCGACGAAGTTGCGCAGCTCGGTCAGCAGCTGGTCCTGCTCACGCAGGACACGGGCATGTTCCGGGGAACGGTGCGCCTGGGCGCGGGCGGTCCACCACGCAAAGCCGAGCCAGCTCAGCGTCATCGTGGTCAGGATCGCCCAACGCAGGGCGACCGGCCATTCGAAACCGATGGCGAAGGGGAGCAGCAGGGTCAGAGCCAGGGGGGCGGCCAGACGGATGAAAATGCGTGAGTACATGGACGTTCTCGGGAGGTGCACGGAGGATGTATCGGCCGTACCCCCCTTCTCTTTAACGTCGATGTGCTCCGAAATGCATTCTGAATGCGCCGGTTTTCCGGCGCGCCCGGGTGGTCTGGGGTCAGGGCCCTATCCCTGCAGGAAAGGGATCCGACCCCGCACTTCAGGCCAGCTGCCGGTCCACGGCCTCGACCATCGCCTTGCGGCTGAGCAGGAAATCCCAGTAGCTGCCACCCAGCTGCCGCCACAGCACCGCGGCGCGCACGGCGGCCAGCAGCAGTGCACGGATCTCGGCCACCACGCCGGCCTGGCCCAGGTAGTGCGGGTTGCCCTGCACCATCACCCTCGGCTTGAGGTGGCTGATGGTGTCCGCATACAGGCCGCCCAGCGCGGCCAGTACATCCGGGTGTCCGCTGTCTCCCAGCGCGGCGGCCTGCTGCTGGGCGCGCTCGATACCCGAGGCGACCTTGTTCACGGTGGCCCCGTCCTGCACGAACCGGCGCTCCAGCTGCAGCACCGACAGGGCCAGCTTGGGCAGGATCGGATCCTGGCCCTGGCTGCGGAAATGGTTGTGCAGCAGGCGCAGGCCGGACTTCAGTGCGTGCCGATCACCAAACACCGCCTGCGGCGAGGACGCATCGATGCGGAACACGCTGTCCACGGCGGTGCGCACGGCAGCGGCGTCGGAATGGCCGGTATCGGCGATACGGCGTACCTGCTGCAGGGCCTGGGCAATGCCGGCCAAAGCCAGAACGCGGTCGTCGACAGTGAAACTCATGCAGCGAGTACCTCAAAAGGGGAAGGGGTGGTGCGCAGGCGCTGTTCCAGCGGTGCGTCGGTGGCGGCGATCACCGCGCCACCCAGGCAGATCTCACCGTCATACAGCACCAGGGATTGCCCGGGGGTGACTGCACGCTGCGGCCGGGCGAACGAAACCTGCACGCTGCCGTCGTCCAGCACGTCCACCGTGCAGGGCTCATCCGGCTGCCGGTAGCGGGTCTGCGCGGTGCATTCAAAACGCCGTGCCGGCGGCGCACCGGCAATCCAGTGCGCGGTCTCCGAGCGCAGCCGGTTGGACAGCATCCACGGGCTGTCACGGTCCTGGTCCACGTACAGCACGTTGCTGGCCACGTCCTTGCCGACCACGTACCAGGGGGCGGCAGGGCGGCCGCGCACGCCGCCGATGTTCAGGCCTTCGCGCTGGCCCAGGGTGAAATAGAAAACGCCAGGGTGTTCAGCGATCACGCTGCCATCGCTGGGGTCCAGGATCTGCCCGGTTTTGGCCGGCAGGTAGCGTCCCAGGAACTCGCGGAAATCGCGCTCGCCGATGAAGCAGATGCCGGTCGAATCCTTCTTGGCGTGGGTCGGCAGGCTCACGTCGCGAGCAATCCGGCGCAGGTCGCTCTTTTCCAGATCGCCAATCGGGAACAGCGTGGCCGCCAGCTGTTCCTGCCCCAGCTGGTGCAGGAAGTAGCTCTGGTCCTTGGAACGGTCGGCGCCACGCAGCAGCAGCCACTGATGGCCGCGCTGGGCAATGCGCGCGTAGTGCCCGGTGGCAATCCGCTCAGCGCCCAGCTCGCGGGCAGCATCGAGGAAGTGCTTGAACTTAACCTCGCGGTTGCACAGCACGTCCGGGTTCGGCGTGCGGCCGGCGGCGTACTCGGCAAGGAAGTGTTCGAACACCCCTTGCCAGTACTCGTTGGAGAAGTCGCGGAAATGGAACGGGATGCCCAGCAACCCGCAGACAGCCACCGCATCGCGGCGATCATCTTCAGCGCGGCAGTCACCGCTGCCGTCGTCGGCCCAGTTCTGCATGAACAGACCGGCCACGGCCTCGCCCTGCTGTACCAGCCGCCAGGCGGCCACGGAGGAATCCACGCCGCCAGACACGCCAACCATCACCCGTGGGCTGCTCATGCGACCTCCCGGACCAGTGCAAGCGGGTAGCGCTGGCCGGCCAGGTAGTCGGCCAGCACCTGCCAGACCAGCGGGCTGCGCTGGCGTCCGGCGGCGGCCTGCAGTTCGGCCGGGGTCATCCACAGCGCCCGATCGATGCCGGCATCCAGCGGCCGCGCCGGGTCGTGCGAGACCGGGCGCGCGGCATAGCAGAAGCGCAGGAACGGGGTGCCGTCAGCGGCGGTCCATTGGTAGCAGCCGATGAAGGCGGTCAGTTCCACTGTCCAGCCGGTTTCCTCGACGGTCTCGCGCAGGGCGGCGGCAGCCAGGCTTTCGCCCGGCTCCAGGTGCCCGGCCGGCTGGTTCAGCACCTGCCGGCCTTCGATGGTCTCTTCAACCAGCAGCACCCGGCCGCCGTCGACCACCACGGTGGCGACAGTTGCGTGCGGTGCCCAGCGCGGGTCCGGCGAGGTGTTCAACTCAGAGGTCGTCCTTCTTGGTCAGCTCCAGCTCCATCGCATCGGCGGTGCGGATGGCCGCATCGATGGCGTCGCTGAGCTGGTCGGAGGTGGCGTCGGCATCGATCTTCACCACGAACATCGCGGTCGACTCCTGCTTCACCCAGCCGCCCATCTTGGCATCCTGCGAGTCTTCCAGCAGGCGGTTGGCCACGGCCACCGGGAACTGCTTGGTCTGCGAGGTATAACCCGGCGACCAGATCTCACGGATGTTGTGGGTACCGAAGTCTTCCACCGACGAGCGCACATAGACGATCTGGGTGCGATCGCCTTCGACGTCGAACACCATCTGGTAGTCGCCGTCTTCATCCACCTCGTAGGTGTAGCCCAGCTTTTCCAGATGACGGGCAACGGCCTTGTCGGCCTTCGCGCTGTCAGTGGTGGTCGCAGCGCCAGCAGCGCCAGCGGTGCCAGCGGCAGCCAGGGCGATCAGCAGGGCGGAGAGAAGGGTCCTTTTCATGAAGATCCTGTGAAACCAAGAGTGTGGGAAGGTGCAATTGTGACGGCGGGCGTCCGTGCCGTCCATTCCGCGCAAGGCCGACGCAGGACCGTCTCACCCCTTATAATGGACCGATGCCTCGCGAGTCCGCCCCCGATTCCCACCACGAGCACGGCGTTGCCGTGGAGCCCGCGCGCCCGGAAGTGGCGCCGCCGCCGTTCTATCAGGTCATGCTGCTCAATGACGACTACTCCCCGATGGATTTCGTCGTGGACGTCCTGCAGCAGTTCTTCAACATGGACCTGGACAAGGCCACCCAGGTGATGCTGCATGTCCACACCCGTGGCCGTGGCGTCTGCGGTGTGTTCACCCGCGAAGTGGCCGAAACCAAGGTGGCCCAGGTCAACGAGTACGCGCGGATGAACCAGCATCCGTTGCTGTGCACGATGGAAAAGGCCTGACCGCCCACGATCTGTAGAGCCGAGCCGATGCTCGGCTGCTTTCTGCCCGGGCGTATCGACCCTGGATGGAGCGTGCCCACCAAGGTGGGCACCTACCAGGGCAGGCAGAGGGTTCACGCCTCCGCCAGCGCCTGCAAAGCCATCCCGGCTACCGCCTCATCGATGTCGGCCGGGTCGCCGTCATCCCGGAACCACACCGCTGACAGCCCGGCACTGGCCGCGATCCAGCGCAGCAGCCGCGTGCGCTCGATATCAGCCAGCCGGCAGACCTGTTCCAGCCGGGCATGGAAGCGCTCTGGCCGGGTGGCCACATGGATGCCCGGCCCGCACAGGTCCGGGTTGCTGAACATCGTGGTGTAGTCGAACGCACGGTCACCCAGCAGCCGCTTCGGGTCGATCGCCAGCCAACCCCGTGCGCCGAAATCCAGCACGTTGTCGTGGTGCAGGTCGCCATGCAGCGGCCGTATCTCCTGCTCGTCCTCCAGCAGTGCCATCGCCAGCGATCTGCACTGTTCCAGCAATGGCGGCAGCGGTGCCCTTGCCTGTAGCAGATCGGCGAACCATCTACGCAGGCAGACCAGATCTTCTGGCGGTGCGCTCCGTGGCCGGTGCAGCTGCTGCAGGACCTGGCACAGGATCATGGTGCAGGCGTCGTCCTCGCCCTTGATCGAACGTTGCCGCAGCGAGTCGCCGTGCGCCCGTTCGATCAGGATCGCCGGCCCCTCGTGGGCCAGCAGGCGTGCGGCACCGTCGCCGTTCCACCAGCGCAGCAGGCGATGGCCGTTCTGTTCCTCTGTCTCCGTGCTCACCTTCAACATGGCCGCCTCGCCAGAGGCGGTCAGCACCGGCCAGAGCCGGGCATGGGGGGTGCGGATCGAAGGACCATCACGTCGCAATCGCCAGCGGCTCAGGTAGGGTTCGCTCATGGTGAGGGTGCTGTCCTGGAGTGAACGATGATCAAGCGGTTCGCACTGCTAACGCCATCTGAACGTCGCAATCCGCTAGGGTGATGGAAATCGCGTAGTCAGGCCGCATATTGTCCCCAACTGCCGCCGGAGTAATCCATGTTCAGCAAAGACCTCGAACACACCATCGGCCAGTGCTACAAGCGCGCCCGTGAGGCCCGACATGAGTTCATGACGGTCGAACACCTGCTGTTGGCACTGCTCGACAACCCGTCCGCCCAGGCCGTATTGAAGGCCTGTGGCGCCGACGCCGACCGCCTGCGCCAGGAGCTGGAGCAGGCCATCGAGGCCTCCGTGTCCCGCCTGGCCGAAGATGATGGCCGCGATACCCAGCCGACCCTGGGCTTCCAGCGCGTGCTGCAGCGGGCCGTGTACCACGTGCAGTCCTCCGGCAAGAAGGAGGTCACCGGCGCCAACGTGCTGGTCGCCATCTTCGGCGAAAAGGACTCCCACGCCGTCTATTACCTCAACCAGCAGGATGTCACCCGGCTGGATGTGGTCAATTACCTGTCCCACGGCATCGCCAAGCTGGGTGAGGAGGGCGAGCAGCCGTCCTCGTCCGAGGGCGAGGGCCGCATGGAAGGGGGCGAGGGCGAGCCCAAGGGCGATGCCCTTACCGAGTTCGCCAGCAACCTCAACGAGCAGGCCCGTGCCGGTCGCATCGACCCGCTGGTGGGCCGTGCCGACGAGATCGAACGCACCATCCAGGTCCTGTGCCGCCGCCGCAAGAACAACCCGCTGTACGTGGGCGAGGCCGGCGTCGGCAAGACCGCGATTGCCGAAGGCCTGGCCCGACGCATCGTTGAAGGCTCGGTGCCGGACGTGCTGGCCGATGCGGTCATCTATTCGCTCGACCTCGGCGCGCTGGTGGCCGGCACCAAATACCGTGGCGACTTCGAGAAGCGCCTGAAGGGCGTGCTGACCGCGTTGAAGAAGGTGCCCAATGCGGTGCTGTTCATCGACGAGATCCACACCATCATCGGCGCCGGTTCGGCGTCGGGCGGCACCATGGATGCCTCCAACCTGATCAAGCCGGCATTGGCATCGGGCGAGCTGCGCTGCATCGGCTCGACCACGTTCCAGGAATACCGAGGCATCTTCGAGAAAGACCGGGCGCTGGCCCGTCGCTTCCAGAAGATCGACATCGTCGAGCCGACCGTGGGCGAAACCTACGAGATCCTGCAGGGTCTGAAGTCCAAGTACGAAGCGCACCACGGCGTGACCTACGCCGATGAAGCGCTGCAGGCCGCCGTCGACCTGTCGGTCAAGCACATTGCCGATCGCCTGCTGCCGGACAAGGCCATCGACGTGATCGATGAGGCGGGTGCCCGCCAGCGCCTGTTGCCGGAAGGTCAGCGCAAGGAGCTGATCGACGTCGAAGAGGTCGAGGCCATCGTCGCCAAGATGGCGCGCATCCCGGCCAAGCAGGTCAGTGCCACCGACAAGGATGTGCTGCAGCACCTGGAGCGCAACCTGAAGATGGTGATCTTCGGCCAGGATCCGGCCATCGGCACCCTGGCGTCGGCCATCAAGCTGGCGCGTTCGGGCCTGGGCAATCCGGAAAAGCCGATCGGCAACTTCCTGTTCGCCGGCCCCACCGGTGTCGGCAAGACCGAGGTGACCAAGCAGCTGGCGCTGCAGCTGGGCATCGAGCTGGTCCGATTCGACATGTCCGAGTACATGGAGCCGCATTCGATCAGCCGCCTGATCGGTGCGCCTCCGGGCTACGTCGGCTTCGACCAGGGCGGCCTGCTGACCGAGAAGATCGTCAAGACGCCGCACTGCGTGCTGCTGCTGGATGAAATCGAGAAGGCGCACCCGGACATCTTCAACATCCTGTTGCAGGTGATGGACCGCGGCGTGCTGACCGACACCAACGGTCGCGAAGCCAACTTCAAGAACGTGGTGCTGGTGATGACCACCAATGCCGGCGCGGCGCAGGCCTCGCGGCGCTCGATCGGTTTCACCAAGCAGGACCACGCCACCGATGCGATGGAGACCATCCGTCGTGCGTTCACCCCGGAGTTCCGCAACCGCCTTGATGCGGTGGTGCAGTTCCAGCCGCTCGGCTTCGAGCACATCCTGCGCGTGGTGGACAAGTTCCTGATCGAGCTGGAAATGCTGCTGCAGGAGAAGCACGTCAGCCTGTCGGCCACCCCGACCGCGCGCGACTGGCTGGCCCACCACGGCTTCGACCCGCTGATGGGCGCCCGCCCGATGGCGCGGGTGCTGCAGGACAAGGTCAAGCGCCCGCTGGCCGACGAGCTGCTGTTCGGCAAGCTGGTCAACGGCGGCAAGGTCAGCATCGACGTGCGCAACGACGAGCTGGTTGTCGAGGCGCAGGCCGAGCCTGAGCGGCTGTTGCCGGCCACGGTGGAATAAGCGTCTGCCGGGCACTGCCCGGCGACGGAGGCAACGACAGGGCGGCTCAGGCCGCCCTTGTCGTGTCAGCCTTCAGCGGCTGCGCTGGCGGGCCATGCGCTGGAAGGTGGCAGCTTCGAGGGGCTCGATCCGCTCGACCGTGCAGCTGGCGCGGTCGGTTTTCAGCACGCTGCGCGAACCGCCGCACAGCTGGTTGCTCTCGCCCTGGGTTTCAAACGCCAGCCGGCGCGAGGTCACGGCGCTGTTGCAGGAGGCGGTGAAGATGACGCGGTAGTGCTGGTCACCATTGCGCAGCAGCACATCGCGATCGGCGCCGGCGCGCACGATCTGCTGGTCCTCACTCAACGCAATGCAGCTGTCGCCGGTGGTGGCTGGCGGCGTGTCGGCGGCCTGGGCGGCGGGAGCGATCAGGGCGGCAGCGATGAGTGCGAGAGCGGCGAAGCCGGCGGGCAGGGAATGCATGTTCATGGCGGGGGCAGGGGGTGGCGATCCGGACTGGATCGGGTGCCACGATGACGCCGCCGGTGCGAATGCGAATCTGCCGCAAGCATGGCTGACCGATGTCACGGTGCATTCGGTCAGGGTGCCGTCCGGCAGGGCCGGATTTCAGGCATGACAAAAGGCCAGCGTCCAGGGCTGGCCTTGTCGGGGTGGCGCAACGCGCCAGCCGCTTACTTCATTCGGTAGGTGATACGACCCTTGGTCAGGTCGTACGGGGTCATTTCAACCTTGACCCGGTCACCGGTGAGGATGCGGATGTAGTTCTTGCGCATGCGGCCGGAGATGTGGGCGATGATTTCGTGCCCATTTTCCAGACGAACGCGGAAAGTGGTGTTCGGCAGCGTCTCGCTGACGGTGCCCTCGAACTCGATGGAATCGTCTTTCGACATGTAGTCCTGTGCGGTTCAGAAAACGGCCACGTTGGGCCTAAGGCGCAGCATTTTACGCGTCAAACGCCCAGCTTGCAAAGATTGCGTTATTCCCCGGCAAAATCCGCTGCCGGCACGCGCCCGACCAGCTGAGTCCAGGCGCCTTCCCGGCCCGGTGCCTGCACCGCGCTGCGGACCTGTTGCAGAAACGGCGCGCGCGGCAGGTGCTCCGCCCCCATGCGCAGCAGGTGCGGGTTCTCCACCTGCGCATCGATCAGTGGCCAACCCCAGCCACGCAGTGTCCGCGCCAGTGCAGCCAGCGCCACCTTGGAACCGCCGCTGGCGCCACTGAACATGCTTTCGCCGAAGAACATCGCACCGATGGCCACGCCATAGATGCCACCGACCAGCGTCTGCCGGTCCCACACTTCGAAGGAATGCGCGAATCCCAGGTCGTGCAGCTGGCTGTAGGCATCCACCATCGCCGGGCTGATCCAGGTGCCGTCCTGGCCGGGGCGGGGCGCGCTGGCGCAGGCGCGCATCACCTGGCTGAAAGCGGTATCGGCGGTCACTTCCCAGCGGCTGCCGCGCAGTTGCCGGCGGAACCTGCTGCTCAGGTGCACACCGTCGGTACGGAACACCATGCGCGGGTCCGGCGACCACCACAGGATCGGCTCGCCCTCGCTGAACCACGGGAAGATGCCGCCGGCATAGGCGTTGAGCAGGCGCAGCGGATGCAGGTCGCCGCCCACGGCCAGCAGCCCGTCGGGTTGGCGCAGGGCGGTCTCGGCTGGCGGGAAGGGGGCATCCGGCGCATCGGCCAGGCGCCAGGGAAACTGACGGGTCATGCCGGCATTGTATTCGTCGTGGCGATACGCGATGTCTGGCACCATCACGCTTCACCGGCAAGGAGCCCCGCATGAGCGACCCCATCACCGCCATCCTCGATGCGTACGATGCGCCGCGCACACGCAATGACAGCCTGGGCATGCTGTTGACCCTGGCCAGCGAAGACCGCCCCCTGCTTGGCGAGCTGCTGCTGCAGGCGCTGGAGCGCCGCTCGCCCAGCTCCGCCTTCCTCGATACGGCGCTGGATCTGCTGCCGGATGAAGCTGTCGCGCCGGTCTGTATCGATGCCTGGCGGCGCTATCGTGACGGCGAGCGCAGTGAGCTGCTGACCAGCGTGCTGGAGTTCGCCAGCTACCAGGCGCCGCAGGTGCTGCAGGAGGACTGGGACGCGCTGCTGGCGGTTGCCATCGAGGATGACATCCAACTGGCCCCGCAGGTCTGGCAGGCACTGCCGCCGCCGGTCGCGGCGAACTGGGCGCATCGGTTGACCGAGGCCGATGACGATCGCGAACTGGAGCGCGCCAAGGCAGTGCTGTTGGCCAACCAGCCGGAAACCCATGCTGCCGCGCGTGGCTACCTGGCCGACTGGAGCGATCTGGATGCGCAGGTCTGGGCGCACTGGGCGGGCCTGGCCGATGGTCCCCGGCTGCACCGCCTGCATGGCCAGCAACCGCTGCACCTGCGTTTCGGAAGCAGGCAACATCGTGCACAGGTGGCCGAAGAGCCGGGCTGGCGCAAGCGGATCTGGCGGCTGCACCCCACCTGGAATGGCGGTCAGGTGCAGCATGCGGGGAGCATGGGCGGCCCGCTCGACGCCGTGTGCGGCAGCTGCCATGCACCGCTGCAGCGCCTGCTGCAGACCGACACTGCGGCGCTGGAAGAGGGAGCGGCCGGCTCGATCACCCTGGGCCTGTGCCTGGACTGCTGCGGCTGGGAAGATCCGCCCGTGCGTTTCTATCGCCACGATGCGGACGGCGTGCCCAGCTGCCACCCCAGCCAGCACCGTGAGGTGCCGATCAATCCCACCGACAGCGGGGACCTGATGCAGGCCGACGTCGGTCTTGCCGCGATGGACAGCCCTCGCTGGCAGCAGCAGGACTGGGGCCAGTCCAATCATCGGCAGAACCTGTCGCGCGTGGGCGGCGCGCCGAGCTGGGTGCAGAGCGCGCACTACCCGGCGTGCATCGACTGCGGCGAGCAGATGCCTTTCGTGATGCAGCTCGACTCGACGTTGCCGACCACCAATGAAGGCATGTTGCTGTGGGGGAGTGGCGGCATGCTCTACAGCTTCTGGTGCGCGAAGTGCCGGGTGAGCGGGCATTTCTGGCAGTGCACCTGAGCGCAGTGCCCTGAATTGCTCTGGTAGATGCCAACCTTGGTTGGCACGCTTCTCCGACGCTACGGTTCCGCACGAAACGGGCTATGCCCCTGCAGCTCCTGCTGGTAGCGCCGCACATCCCGCCGCTCCTGCCGGCACCAGTCGCGCAGCGCCTCGGCAAACTCCGCATCGGCCACCCAGTGCCGGCTTCGCACGATGGTCGGCAGGAAGCCACGCGCCAGCTTGTGCTCACCCTGCGCGCCGGGCTCGAAACGGGCTATCCCCTCGCGCAGGCAGTATTCGATGCCCTGGTAGTAGCAGGCCTCGAAGTGCAGGCCGGGCAGGGTGGCACCGCCCCAGTAGCGGCCGTACAGCGTGTCGCCACCGCGCAGGCACAGCGCGCCGGCGATGGGTTCGCCGTCCTGTTCGGCCAGGAACAGCACCAGTCCGCGCCCCAGTGAAATCGCCAAGTGGCGCAGGAAGGCTTCGGTCAGCGCTGGCGCGTTGCCGTATTCCAGGAACGTCTGCAGGTAGAAGCGGTACATCGCCTGCAGATCGGCGCGGCTGGCTTCGTCGCCATGCACCACCCGGAAGCTGATGCCCTGGCGGGTGACCTTGGCCCGCTCCTGGCGGATGTTCTTGCGGTGCTTGTGGTTCATGGCGCCGAGGAACTGCTCGAACGTGCTCCAGTCACCCGGGTTCTGCCACTGGAACTGGATGTCCTCGCGCAGCAGCCAATCGTCACTGAAGGCCGTTTCGTCAGCCACCGTGTGGAAATTGATGTGTGCCGACGACACGTCGAGTGCGGGCATCTGTTCGCGCAGTGCCGTCAACAGCGCAGCGCGCTGCGAATCGTCACGGGCCAGCAGGCGCGGGCCGGTCACCGGCGAGTACGGCACCGCGCCGAGCCACTTCGGGTAGTAGTCGCGGCCGTGGCGCGCATAGGCATTGGCCCAGGCGTGGTCGAACACGAACTCGCCATGCGAGTTGGTCTTCAGGTAGCCGGGAGCGGCGCCGACCAGGGTGTCACCGTCCCACAGGGTGAAGTGTTGCGGCTGCCAACCCCAGTCCTCGCGCAGGCAGCCGTGGGTTTCCAGGCCGGACAGGAAGGCGTGGCTGACGAACGGGTTGCGGCCGTCGTGCAGGGCATCCCAGTCGGTGGCGGGAATGGACTGCAGGGAGTCGAGGAAGCGGGCGGTGGGCATGAGGGGAAAGGATAGGGCAGGACGATCGCGAACGGTGTTGGCGGAAGCGGATTGGTTCGTTCTGCCTGAGGGTGAGGAAAGTTCGAATTCTGCGTTGATGTGCGCGTGGTGCCGAACTCCAGCGCGGTGACGGGCCAGGGTGTGTTGCGTCGCAGAAGCGGTGCATTCATTTCACGCATGGAGTAGCCACAATGAACCGAACGCTTCGCTCTGTAACACTTTCCGTGCTGCTGTCCCTGTTGGGGGGCGTGCTTATGACCAGCCCTGCGCAGGCCGCTGAATCCCGCCCCCCGATGGAGCAGGACGCGGGGCTCAACATACTCTTGACTCAGAAGGCGCGCGACATCCTCGAACGCGTCCGTCTCGTCGATGGGCAGGCGCGGAGCCGCCGGGTCGAGGTGTCAGCGGATATCGCCAACGGTGTTGTGACCGTGGCCTTGGATCGGAACTTCCTGCCTGCCGATTACGGACCGTCGTTCGAGGATCAGAGAAGCGAGATCAGTTTTGGGCTGCTGCATTGGGCCGAGCAGGCGGCTCCGTTCAGTCGTGTCATTTTTCTGTATGACGGAAAAGAGGTCGAGCACTATTTTCCTGCTGTGCAGGAGGCGGATAGCGCCGCCCGCGAGGTGCGGCGGAAACGACGAGAAAGGTCAGGAAAGGGCGCTGGGATGGCTTTCGTTGCCGCTGGGCACGGCTATTTCTACAGTCACAGATCGAACGACTGGGTGACGTCTCGTCCAGAAGTTCATGGCGTTTCCGAAGGGATCGTAACCCCGTCGTATGCAGACGAGCTGAAGCAATTGATCGAACAACGAAGCCGAATGCCGGCTGTTCGTCCCCGTGTACAGCAAGGGGGTGGTCTGGTTCACCCGCCCAGTGGAAAGGAGTGGTGGACGATGGCCGCGCGCTATGCAATAGCCGAACAATATCCCGGCAATGTCGCGATCTGGAATACCTATGCGGGCAGCACCCTGTGGGATAGGGAGGAACGTGAGGACATCAATAGTCGGCCGCTTCTGGCCAATCATATTGACGCAGAGGTGGCCATCCACCTGCACAGCAACGCAGAAGCGACGGGGAACGTACGCGGAGCGCGTGTCATCGTACAGCCGGGACAGGCGGAGGATGCGGCGTTGGGGCGGAGCGTACTGTGTGCGATGAAGGAGGTTGTCCAGGCGCAATCGGGCTACGAGTCCTTCGCCGTCGCTCCTGATGTGCATTCCGACAACAAGGGCGAGAATCGAGAGGCGCATATGCCATCGATCATCGTGGAGACCGCCTTCCACACGAACTCGGATGACGCCAAAGCGCTTCTCGACCCAGCCTTCCGGTCCGCCGCGATGAAGGGCGTTGAGAAGGGCTATCGGTTGTGGGCGGCCGGGAAGGCATGCGAGCCGCTGGTGCTAAACGCGATAGCGGATATCGATGTGCCGGTTCAATCATCACGAGCCTTTGATCTTGGCTATCTGGGCAACCCCCAGCATCCAGTGGTCGCGCAGTTCTCGCTGGCGTCCTGTTCGGAGCCTGGGGCCTGTACGCCGTGGGAAGCAACTTTTGATGACCCCGCGACGCCGATGACGATCGATCTTGCCTGCAATGGCTCCAGCCCCGGCATTGCGCGCTGGAGTGTGGTGCTTCGGGACGCGGACGGCGTTGCAGCGCCACCGGTCGAGTTCCAGCAGAGTTGCGTGCAAGCCTGAAGGCGAACGGGGCATTGCCAGGCATGGCCTGGCACTACTGAAAAGAAAAGGCCGGCGCTCTCGCGTCGGCCTTTTGTCTAAGTCGAGCATTGCTCGACTCTACAGGAGCGGATTCACCTCTCAGCTGGCCTTGCCCTGTGCATCCAGGTAACGCTCTGCATCCAGTGCGGCCATGCAGCCGAAGCCGGCCGAGGTGATCGCCTGGCGGTAGTGCTGGTCGGCCACGTCACCGGCGGCGAACACGCCTTCCACCGAGGTCTGGGTAGCGTTGCCGCCCAGGCCCGAACGGATTTCCAGGTAACCGTTGTTCATGGTCAGCTGGCCGTCGAACAGCTGGGTGTTCGGGTGGTGGCCGATGGCCACGAAGAAGCCGTGCGCGTCGATGTCGCGGGTGCTGCCGTCCAGGGTCGACTTCACGCGCACGCCGGTCACGCCGGCCTCGTTGCCCAGCACTTCCTCCACCTGGTGGTGCCAGACGGTTTCGATCTTGCCGGCTTCAACCTTGGCGAACAGCTTGTCCTGCATGATCTTTTCCGCCTTCAGGGTGTCGCGGCGGTGGACCAGGTAGACCTTGCGGGCGATGTTGGACAGGTACAGCGCTTCCTCCACGGCGGTGTTGCCGCCGCCGACCACGACCACGTCCTGGTCACGGTAGAAGAAGCCGTCGCAGGTGGCACAGGCGGAGACGCCGCGGCCCTTGAACTCGTCTTCGGTCGGTATGCCCAGGTACTTGGCGGTCGCGCCGGTGGAGATGATCAGGGCATCGCAGGTGTACTCGTGGCTGTCGCCGATCAGCTTGAACGGGCGCTGCGACAGGTCCGCGGTGTGGATGTGGTCGAAGATGACCTCGGTCTCGAAGCGCTCGGCGTGGGCCTGCATGCGCGCCATCAGGTCCGGGCCCATCAGGCCATGGGCGTCACCCGGCCAGTTGTCCACTTCGGTGGTGGTCATCAGCTGGCCACCCTGCTGCAGGCCGGTGATGACGACCGGCTTCAGGTTGGCGCGGGCAGCGTAGACGGCAGCGGTCCAACCGGCCGGGCCGGAACCGAGGATGACAAGACGCTGGTGGCGGGAGGGCAGGCTGGTGCTCATGTAGACTCGCGAAAAGGTAGATGGGACAAGGCGCGGCGATGTTTGCACAGCATCCTTGGCTGGTCATAGAGTGGCGGCTGGGGCAGGGCGATTCAAGCCGATGAACAGAACAGCGCCATCCACGGGCGGTTTCGGGTCCTGTCCCCGCTTGTGCGGCAACGGATAACTGAAAACTGACGCCGTCTCGTTTATTATCAAACACTAACAGCACATTCCAAAGGTATGGTCTAAGGTGGCGAAGCAGGTCCCCGAACGCTCCAAGTCCGACGACAAAAAGGCATCGCGTCGCACGGCGGCAGCGGCCACGACCGACAATCCACGCCGTCAGCGCCTGTGGCGAGACCTGGGTCTGATCGCCATCGCGCCGGCGCTGCTGTATCTGGCTGCAAGCCTTTTCACCTATTCAGCGACGGACCCGGGCTGGTCGCACACGGGCAGCGTGGTCGCGCCGGTACACAACATGGGCGGCCGCGCGGGCGCGTGGATCGCCGACGTGCTGCTGCAGCTGTTTGGCTATATCGCCTTCCTGCTGCCGGTGGTGCTGGGCGCGCTGGCCTGGATCGCAATGTTCGGCCTCAAGCGCGAGAGCAAGGGCGAGAACGATCTGGACCCCGCGTTGCGGCTGGTCGGGCTGGTCGGCTTCCTGATTGCCGGCACCGGCTTCCTGCACGTGCGCCTGTTCAGTGGTGACGTGTCCCATGCCGGCGGCATTCTCGGCAAGCTGGTCGGCAATTCGCTCAGCGTCGGCTTTGGCGCGCTCGGGGCGAACCTGTTCGTGCTGGTGCTGCTGCTGGCCTCGATCACCTTGGCCACAGGCCTGTCCTGGTTCGTGGTGATGGAGAAGATCGGTCGCGGCGTGATGTCACTGGCGCCGTTGCTGGAGCGCAAGAAGGAGCAGGCCACCGAGTGGCAGCAGACCCGCGTGATGCGCGAGGAGCGCCAGGAAGTGCGCAAGGCCGATGCCGAAGTGCGCGCCAAGCGTGAGCCGGTGAAGATCGAGCCGCGCCCCGAACCAGTGATCGAAAAGAGTGATCGGGCCAAGCGCGACAACCAGATCCCGATGTTCCGCGGCGTCAATGGCGATGGCTCGGACCTGCCGCCGCTGGCCCTGCTGGATGATCCCAAGCCGCAGCCCGTGGGCTATGACAAGGAAACCCTTGACGCGCTGTCGCGGCAGATCGAGTTCAAGCTCAAGGATTTCCGCATCGATGCACAGGTGGTCGGCGCCAACCCCGGCCCGGTCATCACCCGCTTCGAGATCGAGCCGGCGCCGGGCATCAAGGTCAGCCAGATCAGTTCGCTGGACAAGGACATCGCCCGCGGCCTGTCGGTCAAGTCGGTGCGTGTGGTCGATGTGATCCCGGGCAAGTCGGTGATCGGCCTGGAAATCCCCAACGTCACCCGCGAGATGATCTACCTGTCCGAGCTGCTGCGCTCGAAGGAATACGACAAGTCGGCCAGCGCCCTGACCCTTGCACTGGGCAAGGACATCGCCGGCCGCTCGACCGTGGCCGACCTGGCGCGCATGCCGCACCTGCTGGTGGCCGGTACCACCGGCTCGGGCAAGTCGGTGGCGGTCAATGCGATGGTGCTGAGCCTGCTGTTCAAGGCGTCGCCGAAAGACCTGCGGATGCTGATGATCGACCCGAAGATGCTCGAACTGAGCGTCTACCAGGGCATCCCGCATCTGCTGGCGCCGGTGGTCACCGACATGAAGGAGGCCGCCAACGGCCTGCGCTGGTGCGTGGCCGAGATGGAGCGCCGCTACAAGCTGATGAGCGCGGTAGGCGTGCGCAACCTGGCCGGCTTCAACAAGAAGGTGAAGGACGCGCAGGACGCTGGCCAGCCGATGATGGACCCGCTGTTCAAGCCGAACCCGGAGCTGGGCGAGGCACCGCGGCCGCTGGAGACGCTGCCGTTCATCGTCATCTTCATCGACGAATTCGCCGACATGATGATGATCGTCGGCAAGAAGGTCGAAGAGCTGATCGCGCGCCTGGCGCAGAAGGCACGTGCGGCCGGCATCCACCTGATCCTGGCCACCCAGCGCCCGTCGGTGGACGTCATCACCGGTCTGATCAAGGCCAACATTCCTACCCGCATCGCCTTCCAGGTCAGCTCGAAGATCGATTCGCGCACCATCCTCGACCAGTCCGGCGCGGAGACGCTGCTCGGTCACGGCGACATGCTGTATCTGCCGCCCGGCACGGCGATGCCCGAGCGTGTGCACGGCGCCTTCGTGTCCGATGAAGAAGTGCATCGCGTGGTCGAGCACCTCAAGGCGATGGGCCCGGCCGACTATGTCGACGGCGTGCTGGACGAAGTGCAGACGATGGGCGATGGCGTGGTGGTCGGTGCGACCGGCCTGCCGGAGACCAGTTCCGGCGGTGGTGATGAGTCCGACCCGCTGTACGACGAAGCGCTGCGCGTGGTCACCGAGACCCGTCGTGCATCGATTTCCGGCGTGCAGCGTCGCCTGAAGATCGGCTACAACCGCGCAGCGCGACTGATCGAGGCCATGGAAGCGGCCGGTGTGGTCAGTTCGCCCGAGCACAACGGCGACCGCACGGTGCTGGCACCGCCGCCGCCGAAGTAAGCCCTGCCGCATTCCCGACGTCCAAGGAACCGACGCATGCTTCAACCCGTTTCCTGCGCGCTGGCGCTGGCCTGCCTGCTGGCAGCCGGCCCGGCGCTGGCCGATGCCGCCGCGACAGCCGTACCCGCGGTCGCGCCGCCATCCACCGGCAGCGATGCCGAGGCCAGCAACAACTTCAGCTTCGTCCGCTATCGCGCCGACTACCAGGTGCGCCCTGATGCCGGCAACGTACAGACTGAAACCTACGAGATCCTGCTCAAGACCAAGGCCGCGGTGGAGCAGTTCAGCCAGGTGCGGTTGAGCTACAGCGAGAAGATGGAAACGCTGGATGTGGTCAACGCCTACACGCTGACCGCCGACGGCCAGCGCCGCGAGGTGCCGGCCGATCGCATCTACACCCAGGAAAGCTATTCCAGCGCCTCGGCGGCGATGTATGCCGACCGCAAGGTGCGGGTGATCGTGTTCCCCAACCTGGCGCCGGGTACGCGGCTGTTCTACCAAGTGCGGCGCACCCAGCTGACGCCGTACTTCCCGGGCTACTTCGGCCTGTGGGAAACCTTCAATGTGTTCACCCAGTACGACGATGCCGAAGTGACCCTGAGCGCGCCGGCCAACCTGCCCATGCACGTGGACAGCCGCGGCGTGCAGGGCAGCGATCGCCCGGTGGTGAAGAACGGCCAGGCGACGTGGCGCTGGCGCTACCAGCGCCGCGAACCGATGCAGGCGCAGAACTGGTCGGCGGCGGTGTGGGAGTTCGGGCCGAACATCATGGCCAGCACCTACCGCGACTGGGCGCAGATGGGTCGCGCCTATCAACTGAAGGCCGGTCCGGCCGCGCAGGTCACGCCGGAGATCCAGGCGCTGGCCGACGAAGTGACTGCCGGCATCAGTGACCGCCGCGCGCAGGCCGATGCGCTGTACCGCTGGGTCGCGCAGAACATCCGCTACGTCGCGGTGTACCTGGGTAACGGTGGCCTGGAGCCGAACAGTGCGCAGAGCATCCTCGACAACCACTACGGCGACTGCAAGGACCACGTAACGATTCTTGAGGCGCTGCTGGCGGCCAAGGGCATCACCAGTTCGCCGGTGCTGATCGGTGCAGGTGGCGGCCCAACGCTGCCGAAGATTCCGCTGCTGGGTCGCTTCAACCACGCCATCACCTATGTGCCCGAGTTCGATCTGTATCTGGACTCGACCAGTGCCTGGGCGCGCTTCGGCCAGCTGCCCGATGGTGATCTTGGCGCGCCGGTGCTGCACACCCGCGATGCGACCCTGGCGCGCACGCCGGCCAACGATCCGCAGCGCAACGCGACGGTGATGGACGTACGCTTTACCTTCGACGCACAGGGCAATCTGCGTGGCGAGACGGTGCCGCAACTGAGCGACAACGCCGAGATCGGCATGCGCGCACAGTTCGCCCAGCTCAATGCGCAGAACCGGGCGCGCGCTGAAGAATCGATCATGGCCGCGTCCGGTTTCGATGGCCGTGGCCAGCTGCAGCTGCAGGGTGTACCGGTCGACCTGACCCGGTCGTTCGGTTATCGCATGGCGTTCCAGGCCGAGGATTACGTGGACTTCGACGTGGCCGGCGGCATGGCCGTACCCGATCCGCCGGGTGGCGAATCGGTGCGCGGGCTTTATGCCAGCGCCTCGGCACCGGACAACGAGACGCCGTTCTACTGCAATGCCAGCCTGCGCGAGGAAACCTATCGCCTGCAGTTCCCGGTCAATGCCCCGATCATCGCGATTCCCGGCAGCCAGCGGTTTGCCAATGCGGCCGGCGAGTACCGGGTCGACTGGAGCCGACAGGGCCAGGAAGTGACCGTGCATCACCGCCTGCAGCAGAACGCGGTGCGCGGCGCCGAGGCGCTGTGCCAGCCGCAGGACTATGCCGCCTTCCGCGCGCTGTTCCGCGAGGTGCGCCGCGGCTTCCGTGGTCAGGTGCTGTACGGCAAGCTGCCGGGCGCTGGCGGCTGAATCGCCGATCAGCGATCAGGGCGTCATAATGGCGTCCTGATCGCCCATTCATCTTTTGCCGGGCACACTGGCACCCAACTTTCCTGGCCGCGCGCCCACAGGATTCCTGCATGAACCTTCGCCTCCGTCGTTTCCTTGCCACCACCACCCTGGCCGTGGCCTGCGCCGCCGCCGGCAGCGCCTGGGCCGGCGCCCGTGATGACCTGAAGACCTTCACCACCGGCCTTAAGGGCCTGGATGGGCAGTTCAGCCAGCAGGTGTTCGACAGCCGCGGCAAGGTCAAGGAATCCACCAGCGGCCGCGTCGCCTTGTCGGCACCGCGCCTGTTCCGCTGGGAGTACGTGCGCCCGCATGAGCAGCTGATCGTGGCCGACGGCAAGAAGGTCTGGATGTTCGAGCCGGACCTGGAACAGGCGACCGTGCGCGAGCAGGGCAAGGAAGAGCAGAACAGTCCGCTGACCGCGCTGATCAACCCGGCGCTGCTGGAGCAGCAGTACGACGTAAGTGAAGAGGCCGCACAGCGCGATGGCCTGCAGTGGCTGTCGCTGTCGCCGAAGCGCGATACCGAAGCCAGCTTCCAGTACGCCGCACTCGGCTTCAACGCGCAGGGCCTGGCGAAGATGGAGATCACCGACGCCGTGGGCCAGCGCACCGTGATCAGCTTCAGTGGCTGGAAGCGCAACCCCAGCTTCGCCGCCAACACCTTCCGCTTCACCCCGCCGGCCGGCACCGACGTCATCGGCAATTGATCGTGGCCGCCGGGCATGGCCCGGCGCTACCTGCTCTGGTGGGTGTCAACCTTCGCCCTTGGTGGGTGTCAACCTTGGTTGACACGCTTTTGATCTGCCGGCCAGCGGCCGGCACTACCGATCCTGATCCGCCTCGCAGGGCCCGGCACTACCGCCCCAGGTAGGTGCCAACCTTGGTTGGCACGCTCTCGCGGTACAATGAGCACGTGCCAAGACATCGCTCCACTTCATTCCCCGGACCCGATCTGCTGAGTGTCGATCGGGAACACATGCGCCCGCTGGCCGAGCGCATGCGCCCCCGCACCCTGGACGAAATGGTCGGGCAGAAGCGTCTGCTCGCGCCGGAGAGCGCGCTGCGCCGCGCGGTTGAATCCGGGCGCGTGCATTCGATGATCCTGTGGGGGCCGCCGGGCTGCGGCAAGACCACGCTGGCGTTGCTGCTGGCTGAATACTCCGACGCCGAATTCCGTGCCATTTCCGCGGTGCTGTCCGGCCTGCCGGAGGTGCGCCAGGTGCTGGCCGAGGCGGCGCAGCGCTTCGCCGAAGGCCGTCGTACCGTGCTGTTCGTCGACGAAGTGCATCGCTTCAACAAGGCGCAGCAGGATGCGTTCCTGCCGCACATCGAGCGCGGCACCATCCTGTTCGTTGGCGCCACCACCGAGAACCCGTCGTTCGAGTTGAACTCGGCACTGCTTTCGCGTTGCCGCGTGCACGTGCTGGAAGGCGTCTCGCCGACCGACATCGTTGAAGCACTGGAACGTGCGTTGGGCGATCGTGAGCGCGGCCTTGGCGAGGAACACATCGAGGTTGCGCCGGAGCTGCTGCTGGAGATCGCCACTGCCGCCGATGGTGACGTGCGTCGTGCGCTGACCCTGCTGGAAATCGCTGCCGAACTGGCGGGCGGGGAGGGTGGTCGCATCACCCCGCAGACCCTCACCCAGGTGCTGGCTGACCGTACCCGTCGCTTCGACAAGGGCGGCGAGCAGTTCTACGACCAGATATCGGCGCTGCACAAGTCGGTGCGCAGCTCCAATCCCGACGCCGCGTTGTACTGGCTCACGCGCATGCTCGATGGTGGCTGTGATCCGTCGTATCTGGCACGTCGACTGACCCGCATGGCCATCGAAGACATTGGCCTGGCCGACCCGCGCGCGCAGAGCATGGCGCTGGAGGCGTGGGACATCTACGAGCGGCTGGGCAGCCCGGAAGGCGAGCTCGCCTTCGCCCAGCTGGTGCTGTACCTGGCCAGCACCGCCAAGTCGAATGCCGGCTATGCCGCCTTCAACCAGGCCAAGGCCGATGTGCGCGACAGCGGTACCGAAGAAGTGCCACTGCACCTGCGCAATGCACCGACCAAGCTGATGAAGGAGCTGGGCTACGGCGCCGAGTACCAGTACGACCACGACGCCGAGGGCGGCATCGCGCTGGACCAGACCGGTTTCCCCGATGCGATGGGCGAGCGGGTGTACTACAACCCGGTGCCGCGCGGGCTGGAAATCAAGCTGAAGGAAAAGCTGGACCGGCTGCGCGCTGAGCGCGAGGCGGCGAGGGCGGCCAAGGGCGCATAGCCCGGTTCGCTTCATGCAAGGTTTCTCATTGCCCCGCCCGCCAGCATTTGGCAGACTGCGCGGCCCTGTTTTTCAAGGAACGATGCCGTGCAGGAAATGATGCTGCCGTTGAAGCGCTATGCCCAGTTCGAGGGTCGCGCCAACCGCCGCGAGTATTGGATGTTCCAGCTGTTCCTGTTGCTTGCGGCAACCGTGGTAGCCGCGCTTTCGCTCACGGTGGCGCTGGTTGCCGGCCTCGTCCTGGAAGCTGATTCCAGCTGGATGGCCGGGATCACCATCGGGGCGCTGGCGCTGGTGGGTCTGCTCTGGCTGGCCACGATCGTGCCGCTTATCGCAGTGACCGTGCGCCGCCTGCATGACTGCGGCCAGTCCGGCTGGCTGTATCTGCTGGCCCTGGTGCCGGGTGGTGGCCTGGTGATCCTGATCTTTGCGCTGCTACCGGGTACGCCGCAGGACAACCCGTACGGCCCTGTGCCTACTGGCCCCTGAGGTCGCCAACGTCGCCTCATGCAACGAAGCCGGCTCTGAGCCGGCTTCGTCGTTTCTGCGCTGCTGTCAGTGGTGCCGAGCTGCTTACTGCAGAACGCAGTCTCCCAACGCCAGGTAATCCGATCCCGAGCTGAACTGCAGCGTGCAGCTGGCGGTGAAGGAAACGCCTTCCTCCATCGCTGCGAGCTTGGCGTTCTGCTCGTCATCGGAAGCGGTCAGTCGGGCCAATACCTGGCCATCTTCGTCGCCCGCCTCAAGGACCGGCTCGCCCTGCAGGTTGCTGGAGGCGCCCAGACTCACCGCCGTGAACTGCACGGTCTGGTTGAGCTCTTCCAGCCCGAGAGAGGAATAGCCAGCCTCTTCATAGGCCGAATACAGCCCGGCAAGGCTTGGCGCGGCGTGGCCGGCCAGCGGAGCGAGGAGGCCAACGGCAAGTGCGATCAGTGCTTTGTGCTTCAAGGTGTTCTCACAATCATGGGATCCGATCCCACGGGGGTTGTGGAGCTGATGGGCGGGGGCCAGGCAGGCACCCGCGGAGGCGGGGCGATTCCTGCGCCCCGATGGCACGAAAAGTAGATGAACACGGACTTCCGGCGCAAGCGCTGGCGCACGTGCTGGCGCGCGCGTGATACACAGTGTGACGTTTGATCGATGTGATAATCATTCGCGTTTAAGGTAGACTGCGGTCCCTTGTGAACCGGTGGCCGTGTGCCGCTTTCGCCGTCACTGATGAAGTCTTCCGTCCTGCCGCCGCGCCGTGGCCCGCTGGTATCCGGCCTGGCCGCCTTGATGATGGGTCTGCTCCTGGCTACCCCGTATGCATATGCGCAGCAACGCAATCCGCTGCAGAAGATGGGCCAGACCGTGCTCGACGCACCGGCGGCCAGCTATCGCTTCGAGCGTTTCGTGATCGACAGCCCCGACCAGCAGCGACGCTGGCGGGTAAATGTTGCGATCCCGGCCAAGGCCTCGAAGACCCCGGCGCCGGCGCTGTACGCGCTGGACGGCAACGCCGTGGCAATGGTGCTGGACCAGCCGCTGCTGGCCGAGCTGGCCGCACGCAAGGCGCCGCCGGTGCTGGTGCTGATCGGCTACGACAACGATCTGCGCATCGATTCGGCTGCGCGCACCCGCGACTACACCGCGTGGATAGATCGCGCCGATGACGAAAGCGGCAAGACCCAGGCCGTCGGCGGCGGCGCGGCGGCGTTCCTGGACATGATCGAGCGCCGCATCAAGCCTGAAGTCGAGCGCCGCGCCAACATCGATCACCAGCAACAGGCGCTGTGGGGTCACTCGCTGGGCGGCCTGTTCGTGCTCAGCAGCCTGTACACCCGTCCGGCCGCCTTCCAGTACTACCTCAGCGCCAGCCCGTCGTTGTGGTGGAGCCAGGGAGCGCCGCTGGGCGACGTCGAACAGCAGTTCGTGCAGAACGCACACGGTCAGCCCGCGAAGGTGTGGCTGATGCTGGGCGGCGCCGAGCGCGTCGGCGACCGCGGCAAGCGCGACATGAGCAATCCGCGCGTGGTCGCGCATCTGCGCCGCATTGGTGGCGCCACCCCGGATGCGGCAATGCAGCTGTCCGAACGCCTGGGCAACGTGCCGGGGCTGAGCGTGCAGTACCGCGAGTTCCCTGGTCTCGGCCATGGCCCGATGCTGCCGGCGTCCTTCCACGCGGCGCTGCATGAACTGTATGGCGTGACCGATCGCAGTGCCGGTGACGGCCAGTCAACCGGTGGTGACAACGCCGCCGAATGAATCCCTCGCACGGCAGTGCCGTGCGACCCCACTACCCAGGCGGACTGTCGACGTGCAGCGGCCAAGGCAACCGATGAATCCCGCGCCACGAGGCGCGGCCTACGTGTGCAAGGAGCCTTCCATGTCGTTCCGTCCGTCTTTCCGTCTCACTTCCCTGGCTGCCGGCCTGCTGCTGGCAGTGACCGCCACCGCGCAGCCGGTGTTCGACCAGCCGGCCAGCGCCACCTTCAAGGGCCAGGTTGTCTCACGCGGTGAGAACGTGGTGCCCGGCAGCACCGCCGACGTCACCGGCCGCGGCTTCGTGCCGGGCCAGCAGGTCAGCCTGCTGCGCGGCGATACCGTGCTCAACAGCCAGCCGGTGGTGGTCGATGCCGATGGCAACTTCAAGACCCAGCTGGCCATTCCGGCCGACGCAGTGCCGGGCACCCACCCGGTGGTGGTGCGCGCCAGCCAGCCGGCCGCCGCAACCGTGCTGAAGCTGCGCGTGTCGCCGCAGTTGCCGCTGTCGGGCCAGGCGCAGTTCGCCACCCAGTCCAACAAGCTGGTGCCGGGCCTGTACCAGTCCGCCTACAGCGCCGCCAGCAACGCAGTGTTCGTGACCTCGGCCGTCGGCCGCCCGCCGGTCACCCAGTCGCAGCTGCTGAAGCTGGACCCGAAGTCGCTGAAGGTGACCAAGGCCATCACCCCGGCGCAGGTGCCGGGCAGCACCAACGGTGCGGTGTTCGCGGTGTATGGCGTGGGCGTGGATGATGCCAATGGCAACGTCTGGGTCAGCAACACCCGCCAGGACACCGTGGCGGTCTATCGCCAGGCGGATCTGTCGCTGGTGCATCAGTTCCCGGTCGGCACCGTGCCGCACGCTCGCGACGTCGTGGTCGACAGCACGCACGGCAAAGTGTTCGCCTCGGCCACCGGCGAAGACCATCTGTCGGTGTTCGATGCGAAGACGCTGAAAGCGCTGGAGCCGATCACCCTGGCCTCCGGCGTGGACGACGAGAAGTTCGTGCCGATGAGCCTGGTGCTGGATGAGCCCAGCGGCAAGCTGTTCACGGTCAGCATCGGTACCCCGGAAGCGGCGGTGATCGATGTGGCCAGCGGCAAGGTCGACAAGGTGATCGACCTGGGCAATTCGATCAGCGCCTCGGGCGTGGCCTTCGATGCCCAGCGCAATCGCCTCTACGTGGCCTCGCAGGGTACTGACAACCTGCTGATCGTCGACGTGGCCAGCGGCAAGGTCGTGCACGACGTGCCGGTCGGCGCCGGCGCGCTGAACGTGGCCTTCGATGCGAAGAGCGGCCTGGCCTACGTCACCAACCGCGGCGCCGGCACGGTCACCGCGGTTGATCGTGATGGCAAGGTGGTCGGCAACCTCGATGGCGGCACCTTCCCGAACCACGTCCGCGCCGATGGCAAGGGCAATGTCTTCGCCGTGAACAAGTCGCGTGGCGCTGAAGATCCGAAGGGTGACCGCATCACCCGCATCAGCCTGCGCCAGCCGTAAGCCACAGGGCAGGGCGGCACCCCGCCGCCCTGCCAGCAAGGAGAACCTGCATGAACATCGCTTCCCGCCTGCGCCTGTGCGCGCTCCCGCTTGCCTTTTTACTGGTGCTGGCCGCCTGTGGCGACAAGGCACCGCCGTCTTCGGGCAACCCCGACGCAGCTGCGCCGGCTGCCGCCACCGCCGAGGCCGGGGCACTTCCCGCAGGCTGGCAGCGGGTGGCGGGCAATGACGTGCCGACCCTGCCGGGGCAGCAGGCGGTGTTGCCGACCAAGGTCCAGTCCGACGATGGTGCCGGTGTGGAGGTGGACGACACCAGCCGGATCATTGCCGGCGGCGACGACATCATCGCGGTGATCGAAGCGCTGGGACTGGGCAAGCAGGTGTTCGCCGCGCCGACCAACACCACGACTCAGGCAGGCCTGGCTGCGCCGCATCAGTTCCTGTTCAACCGCACGACCGGCGTGGAAGGCGTGCTGAGCCTGCAGGGCTCGTTGTTCATCGGCAACAGCCTGCGCCGCCACACCGAGCTGGCAAAGAAGCTGCGCGAAGTGGGCGAGCCTGCGGTGGTGATTGATGACCTGCAGCCGGCACCGGACAAGGTGCGCAAGATTGCCGCCGTGCTCGGCGTGGCCGATGCAGGGCAGACCCTGGCCACCCAGGTGCAGCGTCAGCTGGATGAGGCTGCCGCGATCGGCAAGGGCCTGGGGCATGCGCCGCGGGTGATCCATGTGTCGGCGACGGGTGCAGGCGGTTCACCGACCGTGGCCGGTGCCGATAGCGCGTCGGCCAAGCTGATCGCGCTGGCAGGCGGCATCAACATCGGCACCGAGGCCGGCGTGGCCAACTATTCGCAGCTGAGCAACGAAGGCGTGGTCGCGGCGGCACCGGAGGTAATTCTGGTGACCGAGCATGACCTGCAGTTGTTCGGCGGCGCCGAGGGCCTGTGGAAGGCCTACCCGACGCTGAAGCAGACCCCGGCCGGACAGGCCAACCGGGTCTGGGTGATGCCGGATGCGCAGCTGAAGTACGCCAGCATCGGTTCCGGTGCGGGCGCGTTGGCCCTGGCCCGGGCGCTGGCGGCGCTGCCGAAAGCATGAGTCCTGCGGATCGACGCCGCCGTCGCGGGCGGACGATGTTGTTGATTGCGCTGGTCGCGTTGCTGGGTGCGGTGCTGGCGTCGTTTGCCGTGGGGCCGCTGCGGCTGCCGCCGCTGGAAGTGATGCAGGCGCTGGCGGTAAAGCTGGGCCTGCTGGATCCGCAATCGGTCAGCAGCCGTGACCTGGCCGTGGTGTGGCAGCTGCGCATTCCGCGTGCACTACTGGGTGCCATGGTGGGGGCGGCGCTGGCGATGGCCGGCGCCAGCCTGCAGGGACTGTTCGGCAATCCGCTGGCCGATCCGGGCATCGTCGGCGTCAGTCAGGGTGCTGCGTTGGGCGCGGTGGCGGCGATCGTGCTCGGTGCGGCGGGCGCAGCCGGCTGGCTGGTGCCAGTGGCGGCGTTCGGCGGTGGTGCCGCCGCGATCGGACTGACCTACGCACTGGCACGGCCGGGCAAGGGCAGTGGCAACGCCACGCTGTTGCTGGTGGGCATTGCGATGGCCGCCTTCTGCTCGGCCCTGATCGGCTTCCTGACCTACATCGCCAACGAAAGCGAGCTGCAATCGCTGGTGTTCTGGCAGATGGGCTCGTTGGCGCGTGCCAACTGGGCTGATGTGGTGGCGGTGCTGCCGCTGTTTGCCATCGGCGCATTCGCGCTGCAGCGCCTGGCCACGCCGCTGGACATGCTGGCGCTGGGTGAGCGTCAGGCTCAGCACCTGGGGCTGGATGTGGCACGTACACGGCGCCTGCTGGTGGCGTTCAGTGCACTGTTGGTTGGCTCTGCCGTGGCATTCGCCGGGTCGATCAGCTTCGTAGGGTTGGTGGTGCCGCACGTGGCACGCTTGCTGGTTGGCCCCGGCCATCGATGGCTGCTGCCGTTGTCGGGCCTGCTGGGTGCGCTGCTGATCGTGGTGGCCGACACTGCTGCACGCACATTGGACCCGCCTGCCGAGATTCCGCTGGGCCTGTTCTCTGCCGCGCTGGGCGCGCCGTTCTTCCTGTGGCTGGTGCTGCAGCAGCGTCGCAAGGCGGCCGCATGAGCGCATTCCTGCAATTGCGCGACGTGGTGGTGCGCCGCCAGCAGCGCGAGATCCTGCATGGCATCACCCTTGCGTTCCAGCCGGGCACGGTGACCGCGCTGGTGGGGCCCAATGGTGCCGGCAAGTCCACCCTGCTGGGTGTGGCGGCCGGCGATCTGCGCGCCGACGGTGGCGACGTGCATCTGCACGGACGCCCGTTGCGCGACTACAAAGCCGGGCCACTTGCGCGCGAACGTGCGGTGATGCCGCAGGAGCACGGCGTGCGCTTCGCCTTCAGCGTGGAAGAAGTCGTGGCGATGGGGCGCCTGCCGCATCCGCCGGATCCGCAGGTGGACGATGCGCAGGTGGAAAGCGCAATCGATGCTGCCGAACTGCAGGCACTGCGCCTGCGCGAAGTGCAGCAGCTGTCGGGCGGTGAATCGGCGCGGACCACCTTCGCCCGTGTGCTGGCACAGGACACGCCGTTGCTGTTGCTGGATGAGCCCACGGCTGCGCTGGATCTGCGCCATCAGGAGCGCACCCTGCGCAGCGTGCGTGCCTGCGCCGAAGCGGGCGCGTGCGTGATCGTGGTGCTGCATGACCTCAACCTGGCGGCCGGCTACTCCGATCGCATCGTGCTGCTGGAACAGGGCAGGGTGGCTGCTGACGGCACGCCATCGGAGGTGCTGACCGAGGCCAACCTGCAGCGCGTCTACCAACAGGACGTGGTGGTGCTGCAGCATCCGCGCCGCGGTGTGCCGTTGGTGGTGGTTACCTGAGGCGAAGCGGGCATGCCAGGTTGTGCCGCGTATCATGTGCGGCTCGATTTTTTCAAAGGAATGGCCTGATGAATCTCTCCCGCCCGCGTTGCGCCCTGTTTGTCGCCTTGATCGGCGTTGTCGGCGCTGCAAACGCCGCTGCGACCACCAAGGTTTCGTTGATGACTGCATCCGAGCAGGCGTCGCTGATTGAGACACGGCATTCGACCGGCGAGGGTGCAGCGGTTTCATCGTTCACCACCGAGTACTTCGGCAATGGTGAGATCGGCATGGCCTGGGAGGACAAGCGTGTGCTGCTGTTGTGCAAGAATGCGGCCTACCTCAATCTGCCTGGGATGAAGCCCGACGCCAGCAAGCTGTCGGTCGAACAGCGGCAGATGGTGGCGTACGAGGCGATGATGGCCGGCTTCGGCGGCATTGCTGCGCTGGGCGCGGTCACCGGCGAGTCGATCGAAGTGGCCGATGACGGCACCGAGACGCGTCGCCCCGGTGAATCCACATGGGCCTACGGCGTGGAGCGCTACGAGGTGGCGACCCAGCGCATGCCGGATGGCGTCCTGCGTGCGCGCGTGCGCAAGCAGGCGACGGTCAACAACGCAAAGCCGTCCGCGCCGGGTGACACTTTCAGTACCGATGAAGACCAGGCGGCGCGCCTGGCCGAACTGGCGCCCACCGGCAGCTGGACCGAAGTGCTGATCCATGGCGGTCCGCGCAAGCCGCGCACCGACCCGGCAATGTCCCTGAAGGGGTGGGTGTCGACCGTCGAGCAGCAGGCGGCGACCGTGGGTGATGCTCGCCGTCTGCACGACTGCAAGTAAGGCGCCTGTTGGCCTGCGTAGCAGCCACCCATGGGGTGGCTCTACCTTGGGGCTCATCGTTCCATCCATGCGCGCAATATTCACTTGCGCGCCAGACTGACAGGTCTAGAATGCGCCGCATGAACCGGATGCCGCTCCTGAAGTTTTTCACCCTGACCCGCGCAAGCGCGGAACGGGCGTGTCTGCCTGGAGCCCCACGAGGCCGCTGATCGCGGCCTTCGCTGGACCATCCACAGAGCGCCCTCCGGGGCGCTCTTTTCGTTTCCGCCTTCCATCCCTTAACCCGCTCGACCGCAAGGAGAACGTGCCATGCACCAGATCGCCGAGACCGAACGTCAGCCGCACACCCTGTAGCCAACCGGGGTGTGCGGCCCCCGAAGTTGGCCCAGCAGGAACCCATCTCATGAACACCAATACCCAGACTCTGTCGCGTCTTCGCAACCTCGGCATCATTGCCCACATCGACGCTGGCAAAACCACCCTTACCGAACGCCTTCTGTGGAAGACCGGCGAGATCCACCGCGTCGGCGAAGTGCACGACGGCAACGCGACCACCGACTTCTCGGCGATCGAACGCGAACGTGGCATCACCATCGGCGCTGCTGCCGTGCACGCGCAATGGGCGCCGCGCGATCTGCCGCTGCACCAGCTGACCCTGATCGACACCCCCGGCCACATCGACTTCGCCATCGAGGTCGAGCGCTCGCTGCGCGTGCTCGACGGTGCCGTGGCCGTGTTCTCGGCCGTGGACGGCGTGCAGCCGCAGTCAGAAACCGTGTGGCGCCAGGCGCGCCGGCATGGCGTGCCGTTGATTGCGTTCGTCAACAAGATGGACCGCATCGGCGCCTCGTTCGAGCGCGTGCTGGAGCAGCTCCAGGACAAGCTGCGGGCGCGCCCGTGGGCGCTGGGTATGCCGCTGGGTAGCGAAGGTGACTTCCATGGCTGGGTCGACCTGGTCGATGGCCGCGTGCTGCATTGGCAGGACGGAGGCGCGGCGACGGTGACGGCATGGAGTGACGCCGAGCGCGCGCAATGGCAGCCGCAGCGCAATGCGCTGGTCGAGGCCGTGGCCGACCATGACGATGCGCTGGCAACGGCGTGGCTGGAAGGCCGTGACATCGACGCGGCGATGCTGCGCGCAGCGATCCGTCGCGCGACCCTGTCTGGTGCCGGCGTGCCGGTGCTGGCCGGTGCCGCCTTCAAGGACAAGGGCATCGAAACGCTGCTGGATGCGGTGGTCGATTACCTGCCGTCGCCGCTGGATCGTCCTGCCGTTACCGCTGAAAGCGAGGGCGGCGACGTCCTGCTGCCGCCGGACCCGGACGGCCCGTTGGCGGGCCTGCTGTTCAAGATCACCCACCAGCAGCACGGCGCCTTGAGTTTCGTGCGGCTGTACTCGGGCACCTTGAAGGTGGGCGACAACGTGGCCAGCTCGCAGCACCCGCAAGGGCGTCGCATCAGCCGGCTGGTGCGCGTGCAGGCCGACCAGACCCAGGACATCGGGCAGGCCGTGGCCGGCGACATCGTTGCCGTGCTGGGCTGGAAGGATGCGGTCAGCGGTGAAACGCTGAGCGGGCGAGGGCAGCCGTTGCTTCTGGAGAGTATCCAGGCGCAGGCCCCTGTGCTGGCATGGCGGTTGGAACCGGCGCGTGCGGCTGATCTGATCCGGTTGGCGCAAGGTCTGGCCAGCCTGGCCCAGGAAGATCCCTCGTTCCGGGTGGAAACCGATCGCGATACGGGTGAAACCCTGGCCTGGGGCATGGGCGAGCTGCACCTGGAAGTGATGGTCGAACGCCTGCGCAGCGAGTGGAAGCTGGACATCGGCATTGGTGCGCCGCGCGTGGCTTACCAGGAGACGCCGCAGCGTGCCGTTGAAGGTGTGGTTGGCCGATTGGTCAAGCAGACCGGTGGCCAGGGCCAGTTCGCGCACGTGGTGCTGGATGTGGTGCCGCGCGACGACGGCGAGGTCGTGTTCAATGACCGCATCGTTGGTGGCGTGGTCCCGCGCAACTTCATCGCTGCGGTGGAGAAGGGCGTTCGTGCCGCGCTGTCGGAAGGTCCCCAAGGCCACCCGGTAGTCGGCATCGAAGTCAGCCTGGTGGATGGCCAGACCCATGCGAAGGATTCGTCGGAGATGGCGTTCCATCGGGCGGGCAGCGAGGGCATCAAGGCTGCACTGGCGGCCAGCGGTACGCAGTTGCTGGAGCCGGTGATGGCGGTGACGGTGCATTCGCCGTCCGCCTCGGTGGGTGACGTGGTGGGCGATCTGAATCGTCGCCATGGCCGCGTCGCCCGCATCGACGACCAGGACGGTCGCGCCGAAGTCAGCGGTTTCGCGCCGCTGGCGCAGCTGGTCGGTTACACGACCTCGCTGCGTTCGCTGAGCCAGGGACGGGCCAGCAGCGAATCGCATCTGCACGGCTACGAGCCGGTGCGTGCGTCGTAAGGAAGGAGCAGGGGAGCCCGTTCGCGGGCTCCCTTTTTTTTGTGTATTGGCGGGGGCTCATCCACGCATGGCGTGGATCTACTGATCTTGTAGTGACGGGGTCCGTATCCACGCATGGCGTGGATCTACTGCACAGCTGGCCTTCGGTAGATCCACGCCATGCGTGCATGGGTGCCATCCGTGCGCCACTCACTTGCACTGCATTGCAACAAAACTGCAGAAAAAGCTGGATTAAAGTGATGCCTCACGATAAATTGCGCACCCCCCGTTGCTTGCCGCCGCCCGCACCCTGCCCATGCGTGATGACAATGATCCCGGAACCCTGGAGCTGACCCTGCCGCGCAAACGCGGTCGGCCGCCCAAGTTCGGGTACGCAATGAGCGACGCGCAGCGGGCCGCGCGCTATCGGGCGCGGCGCGCAGGGCAGGCCAATCACGCTGATGTGCGGCACTGCAGCGACATGGTCCTGCTGGACAAGATCCGCGCGGCGGTCAGTGCGCGCGACACCGAACTGGCCGGCTTCCTGGTCCACGTTCTGTGGCAGCGTTACCCGTTGCAGCTGAAATAAGTCGGCCGCGGGGTGGCCGTTGTCACCTGCCTTGTTGATAATGCGGGATTCAGGTTGTTCCCGCTGGCGCGCCCGGGATGGCAGGCGCGCATGATCGACATGGTTTCCACGATGACCACCACCAGCGACACCACCACCGAAGCTGCGCCGAGCAGCGCGCCCTTGTTCTACACCCGTCCGGTGCCGCTGCAGGCAGACCTGCACGCCGATCTGCGCATCCTGCCGGGCAAGCTCGAATTCGCTGCCAGCAGCAACTCGATCCCGCTGGTGCTGGGCGAATTCTCGCTGGCGCTGCACCACTTCCCGATCCTGTTCGCAGGCCCGAGCGCGGTGCCGATGGCCGCCGTGGGTGTGACCACCGACAACCTGTTCATCACCGATGGCCTGTGGGACGACGAGACCTACATCCCGGCCTACCTGCGCCGCCATCCCTTCATCTTCATCGACACCGGCGCGGACAATGACTTCCTGCTCGGCATCGACGAAGACAGCCCGCGCGTTGTCCGTGGTGGCGAAGAAGGCCAGCCGCTGTTTGTCGATGGCAAGGCCACCGACATGGTTCAGCAGGCACTCGAGTTCTGCGGCCAGTTCACCCGCGAACACGAACAGACCCAGGCGTTCTCCAAGGCGCTGGTCGACAACGGCCTGCTGGTCGAGCGCAATGCAACCGTGCGCCTGCCCGATGGTCGCGAGTTCAACCTCAACGGCTTCTTCGTGGTCGACGTGGAGAAGTTCATCGCGCTTCCGGACGCGACCGTCGTCGAATGGCATCGCAACGGCTGGCTGGCGCTGATCCACCAGCACCTGATGTCGCTGGGTCGCTTCAACGACCTGACCCGCCGCCAGGCGGGCCGCAACGCCGCCTGATTTCAGGCCGCCGGCGCGGTTCCCGCACGCCGGGAGCCGCGCCAGCCTTGCATCTCGGCCAGTACCTGGCGCGCATCGTCCCACCTGGGTGGCACGCAGTCGCCCAACTCCCAGAGCTCACCGGCAAGCGCCGCCATGCCGCCCGCGCCGAGCATCTGCAACGCCCCTTGCAGTCGATGCGCGTGATGGCGCAGCCGCACGGCATCGCAATGACCGATCGCTTCATGCAGGCATTGCAGTTCGCGATCGATGTCTTCTTCGTAGGCGGCCACCAGTTCCTGGGCAATGCCCTCGCTGGTAGTGGCGGTCACAGGCTGATCGAGAGCCCGCAGCAGCGCATCGATCTGCAGCGGCTTGACCAGTACCGCATCGATACCGGCCGCCTGGCAGCGTAGTGCGTGGTCGCCACCGCTGAAGGCGGAAAGCGCAAGCAGCCGGGCACGAGGCGCTCCTTCTGCCTCATGCAGCCGTAATTGCCGGGCCAGCGAGTAGCCATCCATTCCCGGCAGGCCGATATCCAGCATCACCAGCGGGCAGGGCGCCTCCTTCTGCAGTGCCAATGCTTCGTCGGCGTTGGCAGCCTCCTGCACCGTCGCGCCCCAGCACCGCAGCTGGGCTGCAATGACCTGTCGGTTCAGCGCGTGGTCCTCGACCAGCAGGATGTCCATGCCGTCCAGCCGGGGCAGGGCGGCCGCTGTTGAAGCGTTCTGCGCATCTTCCTGCACCGGTTGCACGGGCAGATGAACAATGAAGCGGCTGCCACGTCCATGCACGCTATGAACATCCAGAGTGCCGCCCATGGCTTCGGCCAACGTGCGACAGATGGACAGGCCCAGCCCGCTGCCACCGCGCTGCCTGCCCGCGTCGGCCTGCCGGAAGGGCTCGAACAGCCCAGCCATCTGCGCTGGCGTGATGCCGATGCCGCTGTCGATGACTTCCATCAGCAATGCTGCGGGCTTTGCTGGTGCGTCCAGCTGCAGGCGCAGTTCAATGCCGCCTACATCGGTGAACTTGACGGCATTGCCGAGCAGGTTGTCGAGCAGTTGCCGCAGGCAGTCCGGGTCTGTCGCCAGCAGCGGGAACGGCGTCTGCGGCAGGCAGAGCTGCAGGGTCAGAGCTTTCTTCTGCGCCTGGGGCGCGATGGCCTGCAGTGCCTGCGTGCAGAGTGCGGGAACGTCGCAGGGCTCTCGCTTTGGCCGGAAAGTGCCGCTGGCCAGGCGGGAGAAATCCAGTGTGCGATTAAGCAGTCCGCGCAGCGCGTGGCCCGCATTTGCAGCGGAGGCCACCAGTTCGCGCTGGCTGGCCGGCAGTGGCGCTTGCCCCAGCAGGTCGATTGACGCCATGACGGCCTGGGCGGAATTGCGTACCTCATGGCTGATCATGCCGGTCATCTGTGCGTGCTTCCGTTCACGGCCCTGCTGCTGGCGCAATCTGCGCACAGCCAGCAATGGAAGCGTCAGCAGCAGGGCAGCGGCTGGCAATAGCCAGAGCGTGGCGCCATCGAAACCTCCGCGGGCCTTGTGGCCGAACGCGGTTGGCAACGCCTGCTGGGCCCAGCGCTGCAGGAGCTGGGCATGTTCTTCGATGGTGATGTCATCCAGTGCTGCCTCGATGCGCTCAAGCAGCTCCTGGTCTTCGCGCCTGGCAAGCAGGTGCAGCTGGGTCGGAAAACTGGCGTCGAGCACTTGCAGGCGCAGGCTGTGGGAAAAGTAGCGCCGCGCCATCGCACGCGCGGTGGATTCCAGACCGATCGCTGCGTCGGCAATGCCAGCATCCACCGCAGCCAATGCCGCCCGCATGCTGGGTTGGGGCAGCACGGGCACTGCGGGATAGTGCTCGGCCAGCCACGCCGGATAGGGGCCGCCGTCAACGGCAGCGATCCGCAGCGTGCCGGCATCGGCAACCCGCCGCGGCAAGCGCTCACCGATGCGGCCGGCAAGCACGCTCGCGCCGCCATGAAAGCTGCGCGATGGCGCCAGGCTGGGGCAGGGCAGGTGCGCCCCATCGCCAGCACCCTGCACCAGCACCAGATCAGCCCGTCCCTCGCAGACGGCACTCATCGCTGCCAGGGTGCTGGGAAAGGGAACTTCAACGAAGGCCAGGCCGGAATGGCGGGCAACGAGCGCAGCATAGCCATGCGCCAGCGTCTGCAGCACTTCCGTGTTGGCGGCATCTTCGGGGGCAGGGTGCAGGGTGGGTCCCGCGGCCACCCGGACCTCGCGCCCAGCCGCCCATTCTCCGTGCTGGATGTCGCCGGCAGACGTGCAGGGAAGCAGTGTGAGCAGCGCCAGCAGCAGGGATTTGCGGGCGCGCTTCAACAGCGCGGTCACAGGGCCTCCAGCTGCTGCCGCATGGCGAAGATCTCCGCGTCGTTGCGCAGCCCCAGCTTGCGCAGGGCGGCAATCTTCTGCGTGCTTACGGTCTTGACGCTGCGGTGCCGGTGCAGGGCAATCTCGGAGACGGTCAGCCCGTCCAGAACCAATCGAATGACCTCGCGCTCATTCCGGCTCAGGGCATCGCAGGGCGTCAGCAACTTGCACGAAGGCGGTATCCGGCAAAGTCCTTGCGAGACGCGCACAACCGCGTCGGAGAGTTCAGCCAAAGGCTCGGATTTGCCGACAAAGCCGCTGATTCCCGCATCCAGCAGGTGGTTGATGATCGCCACCGAATTCTGCCCGGCGAAGCCAAGCAGCGTTACCCGCGGCAGCGCCTGTCGAAGATGCTGGACGAGCTCGGCGCCGCTGATATCACCCGGCGCCAGGGTGATGTCGATGATCGCCACATCCGCGCGGCACTGCTGCAGGGCCAGCACGAAGGCCTGGCTGTCACTGTGGCTGGCGACGATCTCGAAGCGGCTGTCGTTGCCGAGATGAAAGGCCGTGCCGCGGCGGACGACGTCATGGTCATCGAGCAGCGCCAGGCGAAGCCGGCGCGGTGCAGGGAATCCGTTCATGCGCAGCAGTGTTGTCAGCGCCGAGTGGCGTGGCGCCCATTCTGGCGCTGCTGTCGCGTCGAGCATCGAAAACGTTCGATTTTTGAGACTTTTCCTAGAGCGGAGTTGGTAAAAGCTGGAGCTCTGTGTCGGGAATGGCGCTACGCGGGTCCGTCAGCGCAGCCTGTTGCGTCTTTGATCATTGCAATATTCGTGAAGCGCTCGTTGCCGTTTTCGCATGCGGCGCTCCCGAATCCGGGTGTGGCGGCGCCTATTAACGTGACGCGTCACGCTCGATGGGCGCGCCAACGACAGCGGAGCCTCAATGAACTTAAAAAAGGGGCGGCCGTAAGGCCGCCCCAATGCCGCTCAATGGGCGTGCTGCAATCAGAACCGCACCGACCACCGCGCGTTCGCGCCATGGTCGCGGCTTTCACTGCCGAACTGGCCGCTGTAGCCCAGTTCCAACTGCTGGCGCGGGCTCAGCCATGCCGACACGCCCAGTTCGGCCACCACCGCGTTGTCAGCAATGGGAGCGCCACTGACTGCAAACGCGGTGCCACCGTTGACGAAGGCGAGGTTGGCCACCTGGCTGCGGTCGCCAGATGCTTGGCGGTAGCCCACCGCACCGCGCAGGTGCAGCCAGCTTTCCTGCTGGAACGAGGCCTTCAGTCCCTTGTCGAAACGCAGGCCGGCGGTGGCCACGGTGGTGCCGGTGTCGTCGACCTCGCCCCGCAGCGCCGCCGCACCTCCGTGCTCGTTGACGCGCTTCAGGTCCACTTCCACCCGCGCAACCTGCAGATACGGCTCCAACCCGCCCTCGGGCCCGCCAAAGCGATAACCGGCTTCAAGGAAGGCTTGACGCGTGCGGCCGTCATAGCGCGCGCTCAAGGTGTCGCTGAAGCCAGTGAATGCCACCTCGCGGGTGCTTTCCACTTCGTGCTTGCTCCAGGCCACGCCGCCGCGCAGGCCGAAGCCACCCCAGTTGTGGCTGGCGTAGGCGCCGAAGTGGGTGTTGTCGATCTTCGACTTGGCACGCCGGCCATCCTGCTGCTTCACGTCGGTGCGGCCGGTGCCGGCCAGCAGGCCGACCTGCCATCCATCGAACTCGCGGTCGATGCCGACCAGCAGGCCGTTGCTGTTGGCTTCGGTACGTGCCGTTCCGGCATTGCCATCCAGCTTGCCGTTGCCGCCGATCGCCTGCACCCAGACCCCGGTGGCGTCGTTGCCACCGGCGCCTGGTGCGGCTGCGCCGGCGCGGCGCGACAACGCCGCATCACGCACATAGCGACTGCTTTCGACCAGCGCCAGCGGCGTCGCAGCGTGCAGTTCGCCACTCAGGCCATCCAGTACGGCAGCCACCTGCTGAGGGAACAGCTGGGTCAACGGCTTGGGAAGGCCCTGGTTGATCGCGAGGGTATCGGCAGCAGCGGCCACGGCGCGCTGGTTCGGAGTGCCGGCCGCGGTTGCCAGCAGGGCGCCGCGGGCCACGTCGATGCGCGTGGTATTGGCAGCGTAGGCCACACTGAACTGCAGGAAAGGCGAGAACGCGCTGAAATCGGTCTTCGAGAACTGGCCGCTCACGCCGCCATCGGCGCGCAGCACGTTGAACTGTTCGCCCAGGTAATACACTCCCGGCTCGGGTAGTGCCAGCAAGGTTCCGCCCAGCGTCGCAGTGCCGGTGACGTGCAGCTGGTCGCTGCGGCTGCCCGGTGCGAGCTCGGCCGCATAGGTGCCGGCAGCGCCCTGCACGTAGTTGCCGTTGATGGTCAGCGTGCCGATGGAATTGCCGGGCGCGATGATGCCATCCACGCGGGTGTTGCCGAGCGTGCCGATGCCCTTCAGCAGGCCGTTGGCGTCGACCGTGGTGGTGCCGCCGCTCTGCGTGCCGTTGAAGGAGACTACGCCGCCGTTGACCACCAGGTTGCTGTCCTTCAGTACGCCGCTGGCGCTGATCGTGCTGACACCGCCAGTGGTGTTCAGTGCGGTGGAAACCAGAGTGCCGTTGAGCAGGAGCTGGCCATTCTGCACCTCGACCGCTGAGGTGAGGGTGTTGCTGCCGTTCAACTCCAGCGTGCCCTCGCGCAGCACCGCACCGTTAAAACTGTTGTCGCCGCTCAGGCGCAGCCAACCGATGCCGGACTTGGTCAGCTTGCCGGGGCCTGCGATGTCGTTGGTCCAGTCGTCCCAGGCGTCACCTTCCCAGACTTTCAGGCCGCCGGCCTTCTGGTTCATTGCCACGTCGGTGTCCACGCGCAGCGAGCCATAGCCCTCGATAGCCTTGCGCAGATCGACCATGCCCCAGCCGTAGACATCGTCCACTCCCGGCGCGCCGAGGTCACGCGCCGTTGTCAGCAGGACGTCACGCACCTGCGCATTGTCCAGATAGGGGAAGCGCTCAAACAACAGACCCAATGCGCCGGTGATGTGCGGAGCGGCCATCGAGGTTCCGCTCTTCTTGACGTAGTCGTAGTCCGGCAGCAGGCTCCGCGTGTCAATCGTGACGTTGCCAGCGCTGTCCTTGGAAAGCGTGGCGTCAAGCTTGGTTTTGGAGCCATAGGTTGTGGAAAGAATTGCCGTGCCAGGTGCTGCCAAGCACCAGTTTGCCGCCAGGCCGCAGCGCATGGAGCGATTGCTCAGCTCCAGGGCTTCATTGACGTTCACGAGACAGCCAGCCAGTACGGCTCAACATCCCTCTGGGCGCGTGGCAGCGTGGCGTACATGCCTGCGATCGGCGCCTGTTGTGGAGATGGATTGGGCGCGTCGGTGTTGCCTGCAGCCCATACTTGAATGAGGCCGGTCCTGCGCGAAGCGGTGGCCATCACGGCCAGCCTGTCGGCGAAAACCGTATGCGACAGATAGACGTCCATCTGCTGGGCCGTGCTCGGCTCGGTAGCAAGCCCCCAGCTGTGGTTGATGGCCCGGATCTGCTGTTGTTCGAGCTGTTCGTACAACTGGCTGAAGGCCGCTGTAGGGGCGCTGACGGATTTGGAGTTTCGCTCGAGCGTCATTCGTGGCGAAACACTGAGATGCGCCACACTGTTGGAAAACAGGCGGGCGACACTGAGGTCGGCACCGAAGGCTACGCCGTGCATGCCGGAGCCATCCCGATTGGCAGCGATCGTCCCGGACACATGGGTGCCATGTGTTCCATAGGTGACCCCTTCAAAATAGTTGTTTCGATTGAGCAAAGCGGCGTATCGAGGCTCAAGGGTCTGATAGGTGAGCTGGACCTGATCGCCATCGGTCCTGAAGCAACTGTTGGGGCCTTCGATCACTTCTGCCGGGCACAAGCTGCCATCGGCAAGAACGCCCGCCAGGCGGATGCTCCGATGGTTCTTGCCTGCGAACTCTGGATGTCCAAGGCCGGCGCCATCGTCGAAAACACCCAGCCGGACGCCCTTGGCGGTCAGGCCGCGAGCGTAGGCGAACTCGGCGCCCATGGCAGCCAAACCCCAGTCCGCTTTGAACTCATCGGTGCGCCAGCTTCCTGGATCACCAGCATTGCCAAGAATGGCAGTGCTGGCGACCGCTGCCGGCGCAAGCGTCGCCGAGGCGGGGCCGGCAACGGATGAAACAGTAACGCTGCTGATCGTCGGCTGCGCCCATCCTTCCTGCAGCTGGCGCTGTTGCTGCCAGGCATCCAGTGATTCGGTGGCCATCGCGGGCAGCGCCGTTGCCAGCAGCAGCGAACTGATTACGGCAGTCGCCAAGGGGTTGGCAAAGGGGAGGGCGGCGAACGGTCGTGCAGCAGTCGAGTCATCATGCAGCTTCCTTGATTGGGTGACGGGACGAGGTGAGCGATTTGCGCCGGGCTTGCGGGCCAGGTGCTGTAGAGCGTGCGGAAGCGGGCGCTTGGACGGGGGTTGTGGGCCGCTCCAAGTGGTAACGTCGGCAAGTGCGCATCACCCCCAGTGGCTTGCTGATGCGATGCACGCCAACCTGCTGGTGCCGCTGGCCTGTTGCGTTCGCCGGACCCGTGGCCAGAATCTGGATGCTCGGTTGCAGCCCAGACGCGCAGATTTGATGGACGGGCCGGCGTCAGTTAAGGCTGAGCGGCTGATTGCGGCTCGGCGCGATATCTGGGTGAGAAAGCGTGTGTGAGCTCGGCAGATCTATCGGGAGACGATCGCTGGCTTCAACGGCGCGGGCGTGCTGATGCAGCGCTGGCCGAGGGCTGACCGCGGGGCTGGGGTTGGTGGCGAGCCAGGTAGACGAACTCCGGGCGTCAGCCTGGGAGATCGGCCTGGGAAGTGGTTGCAACTCAGTAGTGGGCCTGGGCAGGAGCAAGTGGCAGCCAAGTCAGCCGGCTTAGAACATAATATACATTATGCGAAATCAAGGATTGCCCGGATCTGCGCCTTCGTCGGCTCCGCATGGCAATGGCTGCGGCTCTGGCTCGGCTCCTGTCATCCTTCGCGGCCACCTGCCAAGGATGAGCTTGCAGCATGATCGAGATCGATCCCCACGACCGTACAGATCTAACCGGCCCTTGGGCCGGTTTCGGCTTTCAGGGCGGCCACATGTTCACCCCCGAAGGCCACCAGCTGGAGCCCGGCGATATGGCCTGGTGGTCGCTGACCTGCAACATCGCCCGGGAATGGCGCCTGATGATGGCCCAGGCGCGTGCCGAGATGGTCCCCCGGTCGGCGCCACCACCAAAGGCTTCTGCCACAACCAAATCCAGCGTCATCTACCTAGCCGAAGCCCTCAGAATTCGCCGAGAACGGCGGTCTGGCGTCGGTGCTCCCGGTCCCGGCGCCGAATCGTCCAATGTGGTCTACATGAGCCGTGGGCCGAGGCCGCGCCAGCGCGTGTGAGGCGCCCCCGTAGGGGCAACGCCCCTACACCCCGGCTAGAATGCGCACAGGACGCCTTGGGGGACGTATGGAACGCGAACGACCTGATTACCTGCCACCGATTCCTGCAAGACGCTGGAGCTTTCCGTGGCTGGGCCTGTGGGCGGTATTCCTGCTGGGAATGGCCGTCGCCGGAATCTGGCTACATGTGAGAACAAACGAAGCCTGGACAACACGCTTCAGCGACAAAAAAGCCCCGATCGCAGCTGCTCTACCAAAAGATGCCGAGCCAGCCATGGCTAAAGCTGCCGAAGAAGAGCGTAGAAACGCATCTGTCGCCGAAATTCGCTTGCGCAGAGCAGCCGCAGAACGTGAGATCCAGCAGCGTCGCGCCGAGATTCGCTGCATCGGCGGCGTCGCGTTCCGGCGAATCCCGGGCGGCTGGGAGAACATCCCGGGCGAGACCTGCCCGTGAGTGCTTAGTTCTTGACGCTCGTCTGCTGACGCGCGAACGCCCTATCCATCCATCGGGCAACCCAGTACTGAATATCGAACAGTCGGCTCATGGGTGAGCTATAAGGGCAATCGCACCCAGCGCGGCGAGGTGGCCCACGTAGTAGCCGTAGAACGCTCGCCCTGCCCTCGCTACGCGCCACTGGCTGTGCGCCAGCAGTGCGGCCACGGGAACAGCCATAACGGCCCAGAGGTTCCCGTTGAAGATGCACAGTGGCACGAAGGCCGCAAGAAGCGCGCCGGGCGACTTCTCACGGTAGCCGAAGTAAGTCAGCAGCACGAACCACACGCCAGACCACTGGTAGTCCACGAATGCTGGTAGCACCAGCGCAGCGACCGCGAATGCCACCAACGCTGTCCATCCGCGCTGATTGACCGCATACAGCGCCGCGGCGGAGAGCGCGAAGGTGAGCAGGATGTTCAGCGGCAGCCAGTAGCCGAAAACCACCGCGTGCACCGGCTGCGCGATGACACCCCACAACGCGAGCCTCCGAACGGACTTGCCCACGTCAGCGCCGGACTGAGCGAGGTTGTACGCCATCACCAGCGCGAACAACGGAAAGGCAACGCGCCCCGCTTCACTGAGTCCAGGCACGTACCCGCCATAGACCACCTTGGCGATGTGATCCCCAGTCATGAGGATGACCGCCAGCCACTTCAACACTTCGCGTGCGCTGCTGGTCATCACAAATCCCTAGTTGTGGGCGGCGTGACGCTGGTGCTGCTGGTGTAAACAGGCGACTCCGGGAACGAGCCAAGCGCGCGCGTCTGACGCTGAATCACGGAGCCGTTGAGGTCGCCGACACCAACCGCCCCCCTGCCCTCGCCCGCAACCTGCGGTTGAAGCTGCTGCTGTGGCTGCTGATCGCTTCTCTGGCGATAAGGGTTGTATACGGGGCCGCGGCGAGCAAGCGTGCGGCACTCAGGTTGGCTAATGTCGTATGCGGTGCCCTGTTCTGTAACGCAAGTACACGAACCCTCTACGTGATTGCCAAGACCATCCAAGCCCGCACCAGAAGACATGCAAACAAGCAACGGATCACTTGCGGTTGGCCGGGCATCAAAGACAGGCGCAGTCCAGGGCATAGTGGCAATACGCGGCAGATGATCCTTGGCGTACTCGCTCGCAGACTTCCAACGCGGCTGCGCCTTTCCAACGGATGCGAAGCCCTGCGGGGCAGCGCCAGCATCCGCTAACGCGGATTGCTTTGCGCTCCCCGCATTGCCATGCGCACTAGGGGCATCATCCAGTCGCGACCATGCAGACCATGCGAGATAGATAGCCAAGACCACAATGACGGGAAGCGCCACCAGTTTGAGAGGAAGCTTCGCCTTGATGGTGTGGACTTCAGCAGACTTGTAGCTGCCGAAACTGGCAGACGGCAGTAGCCGCGTAGTGCGCTGGGCGAGCTCGCGCTTGCCGGACGACTTGATATTTTCCTGCAACTCGCCCCAACGAAACACATCAATGAACTTCGTGCCGAACCGGCGCACAACGTGCGAGTGAGAGCCGATAAGGCCTCGGACGAAGGGGAACAGCTGGTTCGGCTGCTGGAGCGTCCAAACGAAGTCCAATCCGCGATGCCGATGCTCAGCCAGTTCAAGGACGTGCTTTGGCGTGGCCTGTCGAGAAGCATCATGCAAGTGCCCAAACCACTTCCATGACTCGTCGACAAAGATCAACGAGCCATTTGGGATTACATGCGCGGTACAAGGATCATCGGACTCAGTGTCGCTGCATGTGCAAACCTCACCGGGCTTGACAGCATTCCACTCACGGGGGTCCTTCAGCACTGTTGCCAAGCCCGGCTGTAAGCCATCAATGCCGGCAGCAAAGATGGGACGCTGAGCCTCCTTCGATTCCTTGATCAGCCGCTCCATCATCAAAGCGGTTTTGCCGTTACCGGGTTGCCCGGTGAATATCTCAATGGGCACGTCAGACCCTCCGGACCAGCACAGCGCGTGCGGCACTTACACCGAATTTCGTAACTACGGCGGACGCGATCATGGTGCAGGCTTGATCGAACTTCATGATGCCGGCATAGGCCATTAGAACGGACCCCCACTGACCGCCGGGTGTCCCGCCAGCAAGTTGTGCCTGCATGTTGTCAATCCACGGCTGTACGGCGAACTCGTGCGTAGCCCAGGCGATGCCAAGCCACGCCATTGCAGTAACGATCCATGTTCCGATCTGAGAACGGAAAATCGCAGCGAGTCCAGACAGCAACGAGGCGATAAGAAGTGGCATTAGCTGTCCTTGCTAGCAACGATTCGGAGGGAGCCAAGCGCCGCGAGACCCATGACAAAGAATGAGCCAAGAGACAGCCAGCTACAGAGCGGCGCAGCGTCGAACTGGATACTTGCGCCCATAAAATCGACTGCTGGAATGGATGGGCAAGATCCGCCGCCCCAGCCATAGCCCGACGTGTCCGGCTTGGTCGGCTGGCCCGTACCTGCAACCCATGCATCGGAGCCGGGAACGGTACCGGGGTTGACGCTGCCGCCAGTACCGGTAAGCGCGTCACGAATCGCCTTGACGTCGCCGTTGTCACCACCACCGTTGCCATTTGCAGCGGCCAGCTTTTCCAAAGCGCACGCTGAGCGCCACTGCATCAGCAGGCTGGAGTACTCCATCGCGTCGCACTTGTCACCAGTGCAGACAGGAGGCGTACTGCAAAGCCCGCCCGCGATGTTGCGGTTACGGCGCGTATTGCACTCAATGCGCCATTGAATTCGCGCCTGCCCGCACAGAATGGGAGATCCGCTGCAGGAAGGCGGAGAGTTGCAGTCATCGCCTCCAGAGAATGACTCCTTTTCGCCTGGATCATCAGGGTCGCCGTCGCCATCGGCGTCTTTCTTACATGTCCCATCAGGGCCACGAACCTCGCCAGCTGCACACTGTCCGTCGCCGGGAAGACATTTGCCGTCGGGTGATCTGACCTGGCCAGCAGGACACTCGTTGTCCTTCTTCTTGCACGTGCCATCAGGATTCTGTGCCATGCCCTCTGGGCAAGGCTCCGGCTCACACGCGCCGAGAGAGTTTGCCTTAGCACCGTCCTTGCACTTGGACTCCTCGGGCTCGCAGGCCGACATCGCCTGATTCCAGTAGTAGCCGCTGCCAAACTGGGCCTTGCATTCTTGATCGTCGTACTTACTACACGTTCCCGGATCAACGTCATACTTTCCATTGAAGTAACCATCGCCGGTCGAGAACCAAGCCTGTTTGCAGCCGTCGTTGCAAGTGACTGAGCCGTTCTTGGGCTTTCCGCCGTTGAGATAAGGATATGGCCCGTTCCAGTCGGGCCGAGCCTCACAGGTTGATCCGTAGAAGTACGCTACACCGAAGCCGCCAATAGAGCCGCCATCCTGGTTGTAGCAACGTCGCTCAACGCGGTAGTGGCGCGCGGACTCAACATGTATTGGTCCGGAAATAATGTCGCAGCGAACAGCGTTCGGTTGCATCGCCGCAATGTACGCAGCGTCATTGAGCGACTGCGAGAATGCGTGCCCTTGCTCGCAGTTCGCCGCTGGGCGGCAAGGCAGATCCGCCTCTGCTGCCTCGACCGAACGTACCGAGAGCAGGCACATTGCGAAGATCAGCGCAACGAGTGCAAACGAGCGAGCCATCAGTTGAAATCCACAAAGATGATCGCGCAGGCCACTAGCCACGCAACGAGCCAGATCCAGCCTTCCATAACGCGCCCCTACAGAATCGTGGTACCCCAAGAGACCGGTGGGAGGGAGTCGGCCCTGCCCACCGGCGAGAGTTACAGGGCGCGGCGCACCCACTTGTAGACCGCGATGCCGACGAAGATCAGGATCACGGCCTTGCCGATATCACCGACAGCAGTGCCAGCCTGTTCGATAGCGCTGACAACGCCAGCAACGTCCACGCCGCCGGTGCCGCCAGAGGCCATGGCCGGGAGCGCAACCATTGCAGTGGAGCCAACTGCGAGCAGAGCGGCACTCTTGCCCTTGAGGGACTGGATGAACTTCTTCACGTGAATCTCCTAGTGGTGGATTGATTTGCGAACGAGCCGGAGCGCATAAGCCACAGCCCACAGGAGCGCGATCTTTGCTCCTATCAACTGCGCATCCTCAACCGCCAGCTCCGGCAGAAGTGACGGCTGAGGAATCCACACCATTGCCGTGCAGGTTCCCGTTGCGGCGTCAAAGTTCGCCTCCAAGCACGCGGGCATCAACACGGCCATGGCTTACTGCTTTGCCGCCGGTGCTGCGGCCTTGGCTTGCAGCGGGACCAGATCCACGTAGCGCTTCAGGATCAGATCGCCGTACTGGCTCAGCGCGAAGGACTGCGGGTCAATGTCGTACTCGCCCGGCGGGTACGACGGACGCGAGCCGAGACCGACACGGAACGGCAACTCGAAGCCGTTGCCGAAATCGAGGCCGACCATCTGGGAACGGATGATGGAGTTGGTCTTGCTGTTGTGCCGTTCTTCGACGGCAGCGGACTTCACGCGGCAGATAGGCATAGTTCTTCTCTCACGTAGCGATGGAGTGCGTCACCCTTTGCGATACCGCGAAAACGTCCGGGGTGACCATCACGGACGACGCGGGCCAGCAGGAAGTCGGAGAACGAATCACCGAACGCTCCATGCAGAACACCGATGGCCGGGCCGACTTGGCGCTCTAACCACAGCACCATCGCCTCAGCCGAAACTTCAACTTGCTTGCGGATCGTGCGCAGCCGAGTGCACACGCCAGTAATCAGGTTCTGCAGGGCGCTGTACGCGCCGCGCAGGTAAGCGCCGGGGTTGAGCAGCACATCCAGCGGGATTTCCATATGCTTGCCGTAGAGGCGCACCTCGGCGCGCACCCAGCGAGAAGACGGCAGGCCCTCGGCTTTGCCCTTCTCATACACACACAGTTCCTTGTGGCCTTTGCCACCGACATACAGCGTGCAGCCGGTGTTGTGACCTTCATCGGAGATGAAACGATGACGCGGCGGGCAACCGCCTTCGGTAAAGCCGCCCTGTGCGGCGACTTCGCGCAGCGCATGCACGTCCAGGCGCTCGCCTTCGTAGTCGTCGTGCGCGCAATCCACGCGGGTAATCTTGGCGTCGAGCATGGCGCACTGCTTGTAGACGCGCGGCCAGTCACGAATCCACTTGCAGCCCATTCCAGTGAGACTCAGGCACACGGTGTTCTTCTTGCCGCCGATGCCGACGCGGCCAACGACTTCGTTCTCCCGGTCGATAAGGACGGCAGACTGCTCGTAGAAATTCCAGTTGCGATCCCGAATCGCACCGGCAACCACTTCGCCCTGAAAGCCGAACATGCGGAACAGCAACAGATCCAGCTTCTTGCAGTTCACTTCTTCAAGGGCGGAGAGCGGGACCACAATGGTCAGGTAGTCGATAATTGCGTCCTGCTGACCCTTTTGGCCCGTGTTACTCCCCGGGCCAATTCCCGCCGCTGCCGCCCTCCCCTTTTCACCGGGCGAAAGCGGGGAAAAGCCCTCTGCCGCCCCATCAGCGGCCATCCGGAAACGAGCACGATCAACGGTCATTGCGCATCCCCTTGTCGCGCAGCGCGAACAGCAGCGACCAATACAGGCCCGAGAGCAGCACGCCGCCGACCACATAGGCGATCAGCGGATCGCGCAAGAACTCAGTCATGACGGCCACCGTGACGGCGGGACTGGTAGCGGCCTTCATCCCGAGTGGTCCAGCCCGACGCGGCCAGTTCGGCCTGTGCCTGGGCGACAAAGGCGGCTTCATTGGCGCGCTGGATGACGGCGCAGTCGCGCCGGTCGAGCAGCCAGGACACGATGCGAGCGGCACCGACGGAAACGGCAGTGATGGCCGCGAGCAGGGAAAATGCGATCAGGGGCTGGGTCATGCCAAAATCCCCCCATCCTTATGTCGGGACCAGGGGAAGGAATGAGTGCGACAAAGCTTCCGCTGCGCTATCAGACGACTCGAGCAATCTTTGATCGACTGTCCATAGCGCGCATCATATGGCTTGCGATATTGCTCGTGGCCGCGCTGATCATCGCTAAAGGGTGGCTTACACCAAGCGGCCTCGAAATATTCGATGAACCCGGCTCCGCAGCGGACTGGGTGGCGGCGATTGGTACGTGGGTCGTCGGTTTGGCAGCGTTTGTGCTCGCTTCCGGCGATCGTCGGCTTCGATTGCACGAACGCAGAGAGCAAAAGATGCTGAGAATGAAGCTCGAGATATCCCAGCTTCGAGCGGCAATTGCGGCAACGATCTCGGCCCGAAACCGTCTGGACCGTCCGCTTCAGTACTTCAAGGCTCTGGAGGAGCATGGGGCCGCGTTCGAGAATGCTGCGCTCTACGACGTCAGTGTTGCCTTTAATGAAATTATTGATGTCGTGGGGCAGCCTATCTGGAGTGCGGAGGATCGGGCCACAGCCACAGATTCCACAGACCTCGTTATGAGTATCGCCATTCGTATTGCTAACGACTTGGCGGGTCGGATCGCCTACATCAACGACAATTTCATGCAGCACCCCCGCGAGCGAGCGGCAAGTGAGAACGAAGGAGTTATTCGGACCGTCTCCAGAGACGTGCGGATACTGGACGGGACGCTTGGCGATGCCCTTAACGGGCTTGTCGCCACGAACGAAGCGCTTGCTTGGGATCGAGATCGTCTTGCGGCGCAGCTGCGCAAGGAATTTGAAGAGTTGATCTAGGTGCTTCATGGAGGTGGCTCTGCTCCCAAGCGCTACCCCAAGGGAACCCGCCAGCGGCCTTGGGGTGCCGGTGGCGGGTGTCCCGTGTACACGGGACGGGGAGCATGTAACCTGATTGCGGGACAGATTGTCAACTAGGTACGGGACATGAGCATCGTAAGCACCCTCATCGACAAGGCTCGGCAGCGAGCCGGGATCGCATCAGATAGCGCCCTTGCGACGCAATTTGGGGTGCACCGGCAGGCCGTGTCGAAGTGGCGAAACGGCGATGCCTACCCGGATGAAGAGCACATTGCAGAGATGGCAATCATGGCCGGGGATGACCCGGTGCAATGGCTCGTAGCCATCAAGGCGGTGCGCGCCGATGGCAAGGCAGGCAAGGCATGGGCAGCGCTGGCACAGCGTTTAGCAATCACGGCTATGGCGCTGTGCCTGGCAGTTGGGTTCTCCCTGCCCCACAAGGCTCAGGCGGCAATGCCGGCCGGTTTTGATGTGGCACCGTCTATACATTATGCGCAATACTGTATCGGTCTGTTGCAGCCTTCGTCGGCTCCTCTTGGCAATGGCTCCGGCTCTGGCTCGGCTCTTGCCTTCCTGCTCGTTCCCCCGACAAGGACGAGCTCGCAGCATGATCACGATTGATCCGCACGACCGCATAGATCTAACCGGCCCTTGGGCCGGTTTCGGTTTTCAGGGCGGCCACATGTTCACCCCGAAGGGTCACCAGCTGGATCCCTGCGACATGGCCTGGTGGTCGTGGTCGCCCGATCGGTGCGGCCCCGAGAGGCTTATGCATACGCCAGTAATCAGGTTCTGCAGGGCGCTGTACGCGCCGCGCAGGTAGGAGCCGGGGTTGAGTAGCACATCCAACGGGATTTCCATGTGCTTGCTGAACAGGCGCACCTCAGCGCGCACCCAGCGGGATGAAGGCAGGCCGGATGCCGATGCGAGTGATCTTCGCGTCAAGCATGGAAACCTGCTTAAAAATGCGGGCGCGGTCGCGAATCCACTTGCACCCCATGTCGGTGAGGCTGATGCACACGGTGTTCTTCTTGCCACCGATACCAACCCGACCAACGACCTCGTTCTCATGGTCAATCAGCACCGCGGACTGCTCGTCGAAATTCCAGTGCTTCTCACGGATAGCACCGGCAACGACTTCACCCCGAAAGCCGAAAATGCGGAACAACAAGAGGTTGAGCTTCTTGCGGTTGACTTCTTCAAGGGCGGAGAGCGGGACCACAAAGGTCAGGTAGTCGATGATTGCGTCTTCCTGACCCTTTTGGCCCGTGTTACTCCCGGGCCAATCCCCGCCGCCGCCCGCTGCCTCTTTTCACCGGGCGAAAGCGGGGAATAGCCCCCTGCCCCGCCCTCGACAGTCATGCGGAAGCGAGCGCGATCAGCGGCCATTGCGTCTCCCCTTTGTTGCGCATGGCCAACACCAGCGACCAATACAGGCCTGTGAGCAGCATGCCGCCGACCACACAGGCCACCAGCGGATCGAGCAAGAACTCAGCCATGGACAGCCTCCTGCTGCTCAGCGAAGCGGGCAACGGAAAGCAGGTCGCCGCGCTTCGATGCAGCAATCTCGGCCTGATACGGCGATTCGTCATGCGGGGTCCAGCCGGTCGCGGCCAGTTCGGCGCGTGCCTGGGCGACGAGGGCCGCTTCCTTGGTGCACTGGGCGGCGGCATGATCAAGCCGATCCAGTACCACGACACGCCGATCCAGTACCACGAAACGATGCGAGCGCAGCCGATGGAGAAGCCCACGACGGCACCCAGCAGTGCGAAGGCAAGAAGGGGCTCGGTCATGCCAGAATCCCCCCACGCACAGAATCGCCGCAGGGGGGCGCAATGAGGACTTCTTCCAGAATTGAAATTTCGATATGGGCGCTGACGTGCGCTATCGCTCTGTCGTTTTGCGCTGGCGCAGTCACAACGTGGCTGCTGTTTGAGCTTGAGTGGTCTTACGGCCTTGGGGGCGGTGAAGGAAGCGACGGAGCCGATTGGTGGGCCGCAATCTCTGGGATCTTTGCTGCGCTAGGCACATGGATAATTGGTGCGGGAGCATGGAGATATGCCGGTGAGGCGCACAAGCTCCGCATGTTCGAAGTGAGGACCGAGAGGCTTGTAGGTATTGACGCGAAGTTGTTCGCTCTCAATGACCTGATCGTCAAGTTTGACATCACGAAGTACTGTATGACTCTCTTCGACGAGGACTCGCTTGACGATGGAAAATTCTATAGCGCAAACGGCTTGGCCCGCTCGATAAACGTGGGGCTTAAGCAGATAAAGCGGATGGATTGGATGGATCGCGGAGGAATCGTTCTCGATACCGACGTCATCGATGCTATGAATGCCTTCAGCATCTCGATAGAGGATTTTGAGTCGGCTTGCGCCAGCGCGACCAATGCGCTGGCGACCTCCGAAGAGGATTTTGTCGATGCAGAGAAGCCATTCCTTGTGGAGCTTCTCAGGGTGGCGTCGACGATCAAGGTTGAAGCCGATGGGATTCTTGAGCTCCTCAACGTCGAGGATGAGCGATTGGAAGGGGATCGCAAGAGAATTCGTAGTGACCGCTTTTTCGATGAATAGCTGAACATTGGTGGTCGCGGCGATCTCAGCCTGTGCGATTGCAATCAGCTCGGCCTCGCGGGACCGCTGCGAGGCGGTGTAATCTCGCCGGTCGAGCGGCCAACGAGCTTTGCGCCTCCGATGTAAACGATCAGGATGGCGGCCAGCAGAACCAAGATCAGAAGGGGCTGGTTCATGCCAGAATCCAACCATTCACCAGCGCGCCACAGGGGGGGGGGGCATGAAGACCAAAACGTTCGAGCTGTCCTTGATTGGTGTTGTGATTGCCACAACGATTGTCTTCTTCGCTGGGGCTGCTGCAGTCTGGTTGATGTTTGGTGCGGCTTGGACTTATGGCCTTGACTTCGGTACCGGAACCCGGGCCGATTGGATGGCTGGAGTCGGGACTTGGGCGATCGGAGCAGGTGCGATCTACTATGCGCATCAAACTCAGCTGCAGCGCGAGGAAGAGGGGCGGCGGGCGCGCGATCGTGATCGCGACGCGCGCGCCCGTCGCCTTGACTACATGATCTCCAAGGCCAGTCTTGCCAAGCGCCAGATCAAGGGGTTTCGAGCGCTTCCCGAAGGTCTTCCGGAGGGCGGTAACACTCTTGAGACCCTTGCCCCGAAGTTCCGTGAGACCAAAATCGCGGCGCTCGAGGCCGCAATGAATCTGGTGGTTTGGGCCGCTGAGGACGTCGCGACACTGCGCGCCGCTGACCAGGCCCGATTGGAGAATGTTCTCATCGCTATGATTGAGGTCAGGCAGTTCATGGCGTGGTGCCGGCTTGAGGAGTTCAAAGGAAAGGTCTTCTTCATGGCCGTGGAGGAAGCTTTGGAAAAGCTGACCCGTGAAGCAACCGAGCTGGAGGTTTGCTTGCTCGCGGAGGCGGATCGGGTCATGCTCGAATGAGCTTGAGTTGCTCAAGTTTCGCTGCTGCGCTTGGTGCCCATAGGTGCAGTTGATGTTCGACTGGTTTGCTGCGCGCTTGGTGAGCTGCAGATCAACAAGCGCGATGGCGATAAGTGCATCCATGTGCCTACCCCTGCCCAAGCTCCTATCCCAAGGGAGCCCGTCAGCGGCCTTAGGGTGCTGGTGGCGGGTGCGAACTGGAAATTCGGCTATTCGCTGCCGGACACGGCGATGTGCGCAACTTTGGCCAGGTTAACCGGACTACCGCTGGCCCGCGTCCTGGGGATCGTCTGACGTAAACACCTGGCCCAACAGGCTGCCGATGCGGTCCGCGAGCTGCTCGCCGAAGCGGCGGCCGAGAACACTACTCGCAGCCACAGCGGCGCCCTACGCTACTGGGCCGACTGGGATGCGGCGCGCTACGGCATCGAGGCTGCAGTTCGTGGTCGACCATGTCCAGCGCCGGTCGGCTGAGGGCGAATTGGCCTGGGAATTACCGTCGGTCGTAGATCAGGCATTGGTGGTGGCCGGCCTGAAAGTCAAACTTGGACCCTAGTCTGGAAGCAGCGAATCGGCCCCGCCCTCTCCCGTAAAGAATAGTTTCTTTTCCTTCGATAGAGAGCGTGTGCTGAAGGGCCTGAACCTAAAGGTCCCGTCTAGGATTTGGTTCTGTATTGACGTTAGCAGGGTCGTCCACTCAGCTTGACTCTTAGGGAGTGCTCCATCATCTGTTTTGTACTTGAACTGTGCCCCGCGCCTTCTCATCCGGTTGAGCGCCGCAACCGTGAAATCCTGGGGAATCATCTCCTTCGACCCCCTGCTTACGCTCCCCAGTCTGCGCAGCCTACAACCTAATCGGATTGGAAGTTGTACGCAGTTGTTGAAGGGGCAGTGCCCAGGCCACTATCCTAGCTCTGATAGGCATCCTGCCGATACCGAGCCCTACATGGAAAGTGAAAGCAGTAACCCATACAGCAAATTACTTGAGGGCTTCGAACATGCCGTCGTGCATGTCGCGGTGGTTGTACCGCCATCTTCGAAGCTTCCTACATCGGACGCTCCACGTACATCTGAAAAACCTCCTCTGCGTTTACTGTTCGCATCGGTCTGGTTCCTGGCGTCAGGAAGACAGGTCCCATCGAGACCTCCCAAGCCCTACTTCAAAAAATTCAAGGAAGAAGGCGCTATTGCGGTCGACCGTATCGTCATGACCGCGGAAGAGGCCGTCCGATGGTACCGAAGCGCATCGGAAGAACTTCATACACCTAGGCCGGTAAATGGGTTCCGGGAGGGCTCCGACGACGTACCCCTCTCCGCTGGCAGACTAAGCGACTTCCCAAGCTGGCCTGTACTGGGCGTGCCAATGGAAAGTGACGACATCACACTTAAATCTGAACGTTCTTCCATTCCGTTCCGTAACCTCGGCATCACGAGGTACTCGCGTCGAATTTCGGACAGCCAAGAATGGCCGAGCTTCCTTGGCCAAGAGGGACAAAGCAAACACTGCCAAGAAGCTTTCCAATTTCTAGAGCACCACATGCATGTCAATTTTAAGGAGTACCCTGAATATCTGGGTGGGATGGCGCTCGCCGTGCCTGACTGCGATGTGCTTTCAGTCCGACAATTCGTTGATCCTAAAGAGGGCAGCTCAGAATCGTTGTACTTCCATTTGAAGCCCCATCCAGGCCGGAAGCTTCAAGGTCTAAGCTTGACCTCAATGGAAGGCCAGGAAGGCGTACTCACCTCCTTCGATACAGTTCCGGTACCGGAGGATGGGTTGGTTGAGATTAAAAGACCATACTCTATCCACGTCTCAGGGCTAGTTCTGACGCACAAGGATCGTGGGGTGTTGATGCAAACGCCCATGCGGCAGTTCATGCGCCAAATGAACATGACGACAGAGTTGGTCGAACGACGCGTCAAGGTTCAAGCCCCTGAAACTGATAAAAAGAAGAGTCCTGTCAATGAATACTTTGCCGAAAAGAAAACGTTGGCATCCTCTCAAACATTTGGTGCGGCACCGAACACAACCGACGCCTTTCAGCGTTTGCTGGTCGCAAAAAGTGAACGATTGCTCAATCACAGCGCCCAGCTATATGATCAAACTTGGTTTACGACTGACCAGCGCAAAGAAGCACTCGAGCACGTCAGGGAAAAGCTCAAACACGCTCGCTCCACTATTTTCATCGCAGACCCCTACTTCGGCGCAAATCAAATCCCCCAATACCTGCTTGCCATAGAGCGAGACGAGATAAAGATACAAATCTTGACCTCAAGTAACGCCTTCAAGAAGATCAAGGAAGCAGATGGCGGTACTGAGGCCGGGGCTAGTGAGGGCTCCCTGGCCACTCACCAGGCATTGCTCCAAAACTTGAATGTATTCCAAGCCAATCACAAAAATAGTATTGAAGTCAAAGTAGCGAATACAGAAAGCAGTCTGTTCCATGATCGATTCCTCGCCGTCGATGGTCGCGTGTGGATGCTCGGCAGCTCACTGAACTCTATCGGCATACGGCCAACGCTTATCATGCGCATACCGCATGGTGAAAAAATCCTCAACCACCTTATGGGCCTCTACAAAAACGCCGCTCCTCTGGAGGATTTCAAAGTTCCGCGGGAAGCGCCCAAAAAGCCATGTGTGCACTGCGGGCGTGACATGGTAGGCACGAAAGAAGTGCAGTCACCAAAAACGGAGGGAGGGGGGCAGGAGCAGGGCCTGCCGAACGGACAAGGGATACAGGGCGCGGAGGTGCAAGACGCACCGGACGCACAGGCCGTTAATAATGGCTAAATTCTCGTCCCAGATTAGCGTCAGTACGACCGTGCAGGCGGTGGAGACAAACTTTACTCCGCAGTTACTCATACCTTGCGAGGCGCCCTACCGGGATGAATCACGCCACCATTTTCCCTGCATTAATGCCATCAAGGCTCGTCGTGCAATTGCGGATGTGCGGTTAGTCGAAGAATTTGAAAAAGCGATTAGTACTGCACAAAATGTATGGATAATTGACAAGCATTTATTCTCTGCGGATGGCCCAAAACCAGATCATCGCCGAAGAATTAAAAAAGTCGTGGACTGGTTTTACACAGATAATATTCAAAATGTAAAAATACTAACTGGCTATCATGATTCAAGGAAGGAAATCGAGAAGGATTTCGAGGACTTAAGGCAGCTCGTAACAGAAGACCGAGCCAAGCTCGCCCCGCCCATCACAATAGCACTCTCATTTGCCCTCAGAGACGCCGATTGCATTCACGATCGCTTTGCTATCGTTGATGACGAATTATGGCATTTTGGCGCAACCGTAGGCGGCTTTCACCGGGACGTAAATGCTGTGAGTAGAGGCTGGAATGCTCAGACTCATGGCGCAGTGCAGTTCTTTGATACAGCTTGGAAGATGGCCAGCGACAACGGGAAAAGATAGTCATGAACAAAGAATGGCAGTTGCCGCCCGCTTACGAGTCGGACTTGCACAAATCGTACACAATCGCCGAGTCGGTGATTGGAGACTTCGCAGAAGGTCGATTCGCACCTCCCGACATATTGTTCACGTCTGTTACAGAGTACTTCTGCGCCCAGGACGATTCCAGGAATGCTCTTAAGAGGTTTACCACCCAACTTGGCGGTTACAGCGAGGACTTCGATGCGTCAGACGATCCGAGAATTCAGGCGGCCTTGGTGATCGGAATTGTAACGGCCTGGGCCTCTTCAGAAACCGAAAGCCGGTACATCGCCTTCAGGGCTCTCGTCCGAAACTCATTGTGGGTTGAGCATTTGTGGACTGAGGTGGCGCTGGTTGTAGCTCTGAAAAATGATCTATTCAAAGACGCACTCTTAAATTTAGCTGAACAACATTTCGTTGATGCTGAAAAAAAACTACTTCAGGAAGATGGGGTTGACCCATCCCATCCAATCACCCTCGATGAAATTTGGTACGGACACACTAGGGAAGGTCGGATCGATGAATCCAGTTGGCCGTGGATCGAATTGCTAGCAAAGCTTGATCCCGGCAAACTCTTTAAATGGATGAATTCCACACAAAGCCTTCTTTTGATCAATCGAGTACTCGACAGTCCGGAGTTTTACCGTAACTACGATCTGTGGGAGCATTTCACACTCGGGTCTCCACCAAGCTTCCAAAGCGATGGCTCGTGGAATGGCGCCCTATTGCTTCCAAGCTTGCTCAGGCACGGGAGTACGAAAATCATCCACATAGCCAATGGCCGAGAATACCATCCGTCCGTGCTAGAGCCGCACGTCAGGTCGCTGCTCGCCTGTTTCGTAGCTACTGTCGCTAAAAGATCCGATTTCGAGGGCCTGTTCAAGCGTTGGGGCACTTGGCTCACTCGCCAGCACCTTAATTTCCCTGATAACAACTCGGATAAAATACGACCTCTGAGCAGCCAAGATATATTATGGGAATTAGCCGATAAGCTCCCACTTCCTTGCACCCCAACCGTTTGCGACCAATTGAGTTTTTCTTGGGAGCCATGGGTTTACCAATCCATGCTAGCACTTCTACATTCGAACGCCCCCAACAAGTTTCCGACACCGGACATCAGCGCCTTCATCAAAGAATGGAGCCTGACACCCACTGAGTGGAACTCCTCCAAAGGCAAGTCGCTTCGAAGCCATGTTAGTGAATATCATGCCACTCAGCCCAACAGCTATGCTTGCCGGGTGCTTGGGTATTCCGTCGCGTTGAGCGATGACTTCACCACTCACTGGCTGCGCATGTGGAACTCTAGCGTTGCGCTGAGAGAAATTCTCGAATTCCGTCCCATTTATAAGATTTCCACAGAATGGCAACCTTCGGATGCCTCAGGACTGATGCGCACGTTGGTTGACATAGGTCTGGGGATTCTGGACTGTACTACCAACGCACAGGAGACTCTCAATACCGAAGTACTTAAGCAATCCGCCGCGCTATTTCAAGCGCTGTGGGAGGCTACCACTGAGATGTTGAGCATTGACTTCTATGGTGACGACTTCTGGCCAATCATGCAGCAACACCTAGTCATTCGCAGGCTGCGGTGGACAGTCGAAGCAGAGAACGCGAATAATGAAAATTACAGCAAATGGCTAGATCAGGCCGCCACCCCGACATCACGGGAAACATTGGCCTTAGTCTCCAGCAATCCATGTTCATTCATAAGCTTGCTACCCCTGCTTGTGCAAAACAAAATTCCTAAGCAAGCCTTGAAGGAGCTGGTCAACCAGGTCGAAATTGACTTAGCTTCTCTCGCATCGAGTGCAGCCAGATACCAGAGTGGGCCTGAGAGGAAATTCAAGATATATCCTCATCACGTCCACTTGGTCGAAGAGTTGGCTTAGACCTGCAAATGATATGGGGTGAGTCGCCCCCTATTTCTCTAGGCGCTTTCAAGCTTCGAGGAAGAACTGCTCAGCCTGTCCGCGTTTGGCCTTAGCTGCCCTACATGAAGGGCAGCTAAGGCCGGCAGCTGGCTTTCCCTACCCCGATAAAAATCCCTTATCGCCGCTCCCCGAAGAAAGAGCGCCTCAGCCCGCGCTCTGATGCTTGCCGAAACCCAGCCCTACTGGCCAGCCGAAGTTGGCATCACACCCTTTCGCACAATCTCCAACCTCCCAACATCGCCAACAGGCACAAGCACAGCAGCCTTCCGCGCCGGGTCCCACATCGCATAGGAATCACCAAGTCGACCAATCAGGCTCAGGCCGTCCTGCACCTTTCCGTCAACAGTCACAGCCGTCACGTGCTTGCCGCCCCCAGAGGAAACCGTCGCGGCACGCCCGGAACCAAGCATGCTTGACACTATCGAGACGTAGACCAGCATCACCAAGGCGTAGATCAGCCAAGGGGAATCTTTCACCGCAGCGGGCACCACCGGCGAAAGTTGCACGATCAGCGCACAGATGATCGTCAGAAGAAGCCCTATCAGAAGAGGCCACGTGTTCGACCACCAAAGCAGCAGCCCTAGGCCAGTGAAGAAAAGCATCGGAAACAGCCATGCGAACAGCTTGCTCTTGGAGCTGCCGCTCGTCACCTTTATCTCCACCCAGCCGCCAAACAGCGAGGCCACCAGCATGAGAAACAACACCATGCCGATGCCTGCCAGGCCGGCTAGGGCCAGCTCGCTCACGGCGACAAACTGAAAGGGATCAAGGCCAAAGTGGCCCCAGTACGCCTTCAGATAGAGCGCGCCTTGAATCAAGCCAAACGTGACGACGGCCGAACCCCAGCCAGCCACATCGGCCATCGTTAGTTTTTTTTGCGTACTTTCCATGTACTACCCCTTTCAAGCGCCCCTGACGCATCCCGGATAGTGCCATGGCGTGGAGCGCGGCGTCAGCCACGCAGTGCAATCGGATTGCAGCGGACCAGGGCGGACCTGAAGGGTGCGTTGAGGGTTCGACCCGCCCATCCCTTTGTCGCATCCGCCCCGCTCGCAATCCCGCCGGGCGGATGCCGACAGTCCGCAGGCAGGCACAGCCGACATCGCCGATAGCATTGCAGCGCAAGGCTCCAGCGTCGCTGCGTCGTATGCAACGATTCTGAAAATGTTGAAAGTGGTGTCGGCTTCAGCCCTACTGCATTGGCATCGCGCACAACCGGGCGTATTCCTTGCTGTGCCACCTTGAACAGGTGGCCGGGCTTCGAAACCCCGGTTCTACGCTGAAGTAAACGCTTGCCAGCCGGCATCACCCATCAGGTGGTGCCGGCTGGCAATCCGTCGGCCGGCTATGGCGGGCGGTGCGTGGAGGCCTTGTGCCTGCCGGTTCCAGCGTAGACCGGGTTTCGAACCACGCACCGTCCGCCACCTTTATCGGTGGCGGCTTCTGCCTGCACGCAAGGAGCCCAGCCATGACCACGCCCTACTCCCCTGCCCCACAGCCCATCCATGAGGCGCCCTCCCCCGGGCCCGCCGTGGACCCCAACACCCTCATCGCGCTGCTGCACAGCATCGGCTCGGGCGTTGCCGCCAACGGCCAGCCCTGGCCAGAGCGCCATCAGCTACGTGGCCGGCAGATGGCCCTGGCGGATACCGATTGCTCACTGACAGGCCTGCGCGTGGTGCTGGAAGTGCTGCTGGCCGCAGAACGCACCCGCCAGAACGGCGAGCCGGAACAGTACGTTGGCGACCGGGTGATGGAAGGGCTGATCATGGCCGGCATGGGGCTCGTAGCCCACGCAAGCGAGCGGCTGCAGCCGGCAGACTGAAGGATTGCCCTGGTGAAGTGCACGGTGGTTGCGCGCACTCCGCTGATGAAGGTGCACCACGCAGTGATGTGGGTGCTTTTCCTGGCGCTGGTCGTTGCAGCACGGATTCATTGGCCAGAGCCTGAAGAGCCAGAGATCCTCGCGTACCGGGGCGTATCCGATGAGACGTTCTGGACGCTGCGCCGCCACGCAGTCCGCTTCGCAGAGGCGCGGGCGCGGGAAGGCTTCGAGTTCACAGATGGGTCGAACGCAGCGTCTTCCTTCCAGATCCAGTGCAGGGGTGTACCCGTCCTGTACGTGGAGAGGGAGCAGTCCCTTCTATTGATCAGCCTGCCACTTGGGGCCGGGCGACGGGCGCCTGCCATCTTCTTCCTGCAGGCCACGCTGGCGTGGCCACTGCAGCCATTGAGCTATCTGGATCAGGTCCTCGAGGGTGTGCAGGAGCCAACGTTGCAGGATCGATTGCTGCTGATGGTTGCTGGCGATGTGCCAGAGGATGAGCGCTGTGGCAGGTAAGAGCAGTCGAGCCGGTGCCGAAGGACTTGGGTCTAATCGTCGATGACCATGTGCCGAGGCGCCTTCGCGGGCGCCTCGGCGGCCGCTCCCTTACGCGCTGATGCGCGCCGCGGCGCTCATGGCATGCCCTTGATCGTAAGCCGCATGACCCAGCAATGGCTCCGCCACCTTGCCCTGCGCCTCACTCCAGCCGGTGCTGGCATCTCCGGCAAATCCGCCGATGGCCTCAATCAGCTGCCGCACTTCGGCACTGGTCGACGCATCCACCGCACGGGCCGAAGCAAGTGAGGTTGCTGCTGACAGCGGCTTTAGCTGGCCGGCGATCGCCGATGCCGAGATGGCGTTGCCTCCATCCCCAGGCTGCACGAACGCGATGGCGTACTGCCCGCCCTGGAAATGCTTCAGCACCCGCATCTGCTGAGCAGAATCGCCGTCAACCCGCACGAGCAGATCATCGCCATCACGGTAGTAGCTCAAGCGGCTGCGTGCGATGCCGTCGAAGTACAGCCAGTCGGTGCCGCCGCCGGTGTTATCCACGGTATCCACACCGCCACCTGCACGGTAGAAGTAGGTGTCGTTGCCTGTACCACCGAACAACAGGTCGTTGCCGTCTTCGCCCACCAGCTGGTCGTCGCCCGCACCACCGATCAGGATGTCGTTGCCTGAACCACTGAAGCTGCCATTGCCGCCTGACAGGTAGTCGTTGCCATCGCCTCCCTCGAGCTTGTCATCCCCACCCATGCCGAACAGGGTGTCGTCGCCGCCCAGCCCCTGGATACGGTCGCGGCCATTGGTGCCCACCAGCTGCTCGCCCGCGGCAGTGCCAGCAATCTGGGACGGGTAGTCGCCATCGTTGCCGCCCCCCGGGTTGCCGCCGGCACCTGGCACCAGGGCGTTGATGGCGGCCGTATTCAACGCATTGCCGCCGACAGGTTGCAGGTAGTCCAGTGCCATGTCGCCACCGAGGAAGTGATTGGTGACGGTTACCTTCTGGTTGGCATTGCCGTTGACGGTGATCACCAGGTTGTCGCCGTCACGGGCGAAGGCCAGCTTGGAGAGCGAGATGTCGTTCTGGAAGATCAGCCAGTCCGTACCGCCGCCCGTGTTGTCTATGACATCGATGCCGCCGCCATAGACGTACTGATCATCACCTGCGCCGCCGATGAGTGCGTTGCTTCCGTCCTCGCCGCGCAATGTGTCATTGCCCAGCCCGCCTTCGAGGCGATCGTCGCCTGAGCCGCTGCCGCTGCCATTGCCGCCGGACAGGTAGTCGTTTCCGTCGCCGCCGCGCAGGGTGTCATTGCCGCCCATGCCGAACAGTGTGTCGGCGCCGGCCAGGCCCTCGATGAGATCCTTGCCCGAGCTGCCCGCCAGCTGTTCGCCGGCGGCCGTTCCCTGGATGACTTGGTCGAACTGCCCGCCGGTGCCGCCACCGGCGACAATCTGGTTGATCTGCGCGGTGGTCAGGTACGAACCGCCATCCGGTTGCACATAGTCGATCGCGGCGTCGCCGCCGATGAAGTGGTTTGTGACGCGGACGGACGGCGTGGCCGCGTTGTCCAGCGTGATCAGCAGGTCGTTGCCGTCGCGGCTGAACGAAATCCGCTCGCGGCTGATGCCGCCGGTGAAGAACACACCGTCAAAGCCTCCCCCGGTGTTGTCCACCTTATCGGTGCCGCTGCCGGTGTCGAAGACGTACTTGTCATCGCCGCTACCGCCGACCAGCGTGTCGTTGCCGCCCCCGCCGACGATCGTATCGTTCCCCCCCAGCCCGTGGATGATGTTGGATTCCGCATTGCCGGCAAGGTAGTTGTCGAGCGCATTGCCACTGCCATTGATGGCACCAGCACCGTTAAGGAACAGATTTTCGATGTTGTCCGACAGCGCGTACGAGGCGCTCGACTGGACCTGGTCCTTGCCGGCACCGACGGCCTCGATCACCACGTCGGCACTGTCATCGACAATATAGACATCATCGCCGGCGCCGCCTTCCATGCGGTCGATACCTTCGCCGCCATCGTGGTAGTCGTTGCCGTTGCCTCCGTACAGAGTGTCGCTGCCGCTGCCACCAAACAGCGAATCATTGCCATCCAGGCCGTACAGCAGATCGTCGCCATCCCAGCCGCCCAGGGTGTTGGCACCGGCATTGCCGGTGATCACGTTGTCCAGCCCGTTACCATTGCCGGTCTGGATGCCGACGGCCAGAATCAGATTCTCGACCTCATCGGCAAGCACCAGGTTCGTTTCATAGCGCCGCTCTATGGTATCGACACCCTCCCCGACATGCTCGACGATCCAGTCGCCGCTGCTGTCGTTGATGTAGTAGTCGTCTCCTTCGCCACCCTGCATCCGGTCGCCACCGGCGCCACCGTCGAGGCGGTTGTTGCCTGCATTGCCGGTCAGCTGGTTGTTGCTGCCGTTGCCGGTGCCATTGATGTTGCCGGTGCCGGTCAGCACCAGATCTTCCAGGGTATCGCCGAGCACATAATCGATGCTGGATTCCACCGTGTCATGGCCTTCGTCGGCGAGTTCGACTACGACATCGCCCGCCTGGTCGACGACGTAGGTGTCGTCCCCCAGGCCACCCAGCATGCGATCAGCGCCCGCCCCGCCGTCCAGGCGATTGCTGTTGCTGTTGCCCATCAGTTCGTTGTCATCAACGCTGCCAATGGCGGTGATGGCGTTGCTCCCTTCCACCAGCACCAACCGCTCGATGTTGCTCGACAGAGCGTAGTCACTGGTGGCATGCACGACATCGAGCCCCTCGCCTGCGAGTTCGACGATGCTGTCCAGCTGACTGTCCACGTAGTAGATGTCATCACCGGCACCGCCCTCCAGGTGATCGTCCCCGGACTGGCCATCAAGCACGTCGTTGCCGCTGTCACCCAGCAGGCGGTCGTTTCCTTGGCCGCCAAACAACTGGTCATCGCCGGCGCCGCCATCCAGCCGGTTGGCACCCTCGTTACCCGTGAGCACGTTGGCCAGTTCGTTGCCGGTGCCGTCGATGTCGGCTGCACCTGTCAGGGTCAGGGTCTCCAGCTGCGCGGATAGCGCGTAGGTCGCACTGCTCAATACATGGTCGTGTCCGCCGCCGGCGATCTCGACGATGCGGTCATTGCTGCTGTCCACGACATAGGTGTCGTCACCCGCACCGCCGCGCGCCTCATCCACACCCTCGCCACCGTCGAGCCAGTCGTTGCCAGCTCCGCCCTCCAGCAGGTCGGCACCCTGTCCGCCGAACAGACGATCATCACCGGCTTCGCCGTACAGTGAGTCATCGCCGTCATGGCCATGGACCATGTCGTCGCCATCTCCGGCGTGCACGGTGTTTTGGCCGGCGTTGCCATGGATGACGTCGGCCAACGGGGTCGATTCGAGCACCGCCAGATCCAGAGCTGCAGGATCCAGCAGGCGGGTGTGGCCGCCGGCCACCAGCGACAGACCCAGGACCGCCAGGCCGGTGATCGGATCGAAATAGCGCTCAAGGCGGATCTGGTCGGCACTGCCGTCGAGGAATGTCAGGACCAGATCGGCATTGTCACGTCGCAGTACGGCCGAGGCCAGCGCCCGATCGACAAGCTGCACGGTGGTTGTGCCCTCTGTATCCAGGATCATGTCCTGGCCGTCACCGATGGCGAACCGGTACTGGTCATCACCACTGCCACCGGCCAGACGGTCATTGCCCGCATCGCCCTGCAGGAGGTCATTGCCCTCCCCGCCCATCAGCTCATCGTCGTCGGCACCGCCGCGCAGCTCGTCGTTGCCCTGCTCGCCGGCCAGCCAGTCGCGCCCCTCGCCGCCATCCAGCACGTCGTTGCCGCCACCGCCGTAGAGCGCGTCCATATCCGCGCCACCGGACAACTGGTCATCGCCTTCGCCGCCATCCAGCGTGTCGCTGCCCTGGCCGCCATCCAGCAGGTCGCTGCCATCGCCGCCCTGCAGTGTGTCGTCGCCTTCGCCGCCGAACAGCTGGTCATTGCCTTGCCCGCCGGACAGGGTGTCATGGCCACCCTCACCGGAAAGCACGTCGTCGCCTTCATAACCCTGCAGGTGGTCATCGCCGGCAGTGGCCACCTGCACCCGCTGGCGCACGGCTGCAACGGTCCATACGGTGCCATCGGCAAAGCGGATCTCATCCACACGCGAGGGTCCATTGCCGTCGTTCTGGAAGTAACGCGATACCGTCAGGCGATCGGTGCTGCCTGCACGCACCAGCAGCAGGTCGTCGCCGACGCGGCTGGCAATGATGTTCGCCGGCGCTATGTCCGCTGCGAACGAAATCGCGTCAAGGCGTCCAGCACTGTCATCATGATTGTCGATCACATCCTGGCCGAATCCAGCGGCGAACGCGTACACGTCATTGCCGTGGCCACCACGCAGCTGATCGTTGCCGACGCCGCCCCACAGCTGGTCATCGCCGGCCCCTCCATCCAGTGTGTCGTTGCCGCTGCCGCCCACCAGCAGGTCCTGGCCGTCACCACCATTGAGGCGGTCGTCGCCCTCTCCACCGTCAAGCTGGTCATTGCCATCGTCGCCGTTCAACGTGTCCGCGCCACCACCACCGGTCAGGGTGTCGTTGCCGCCGCGGCCACTGAGCCACTCGTTGCCGTCCCCGCCATGGATGATGTCGTCGCTGTCGTAGCCATAGAGATCATCCACGCCCGGCACCGGGATCAGGACCAGCGCCTTGACGTCGGCAATGCTCCACTGCACCCCGTTGGAGAAACGGATGCGATCCAGGCGATAGTCACTCTGGCCATCCGCGCGGAAGTAGTCCTGGATATCGACGCGGTCGCCGGTACTGATGATCTGGATGCACAGATAGTCGCCACTGCGCCATACCTTCAGGTCTGAAGGCAGGATGCCCGCGCCGATCTCGAGCGTGTCGATGCGGCCGCCGGAGGAATCGTAGTTGTTGATGCGGTCATGACCGCTGCCACGCCCGAACAGATAGCGGTCACTGCCTTCGCCGCCCTGCAGATAGTCATCCCCCGCGCCGCCGTCCAGAACATCGTTGCCAGCACCGCCGTAGAGTGCATCCGTGCCCAGCCCGCCTTCCAGGCGATCCGCACCGGCACTGCCGCTCAGGCTGTCGTTGCCTGCGTCGCCGTACAGCAGATCATCGCCCTCCCCGCCATCCAGATTGTCTTCACCTTCGCCTCCGGACAACAGGTCGGCACCGGCGCTGCCGGACAGGGTGTCGTTGCCTGCGTCGCCGTACAGGGTGTCGCTGCCCTGGCCGCCGTCCAACAGATCGTCGCCGGCACCGCCGAGGATGAGGTCATCACCTGCGCCGCCGCGCAGCTGCTCGCGCACATCGGAGGCCTGGTCGCGTCCAACAAGGATTCCATCATTGCTGCCCAGGTTGCCTGCCACCGAGCCGTCCGTCGCTACGCTGCTCAGCAGCAGGCCTGCGGCGGCCAGTGCCGCACCAAGGTCAGGCTGGGCCTCCGCCTGCAGAAGCCAGGTGCGCAGCATGGTCTCGCCTGCGGACCATCCGTTGCCCAACAGGAAGCGCCCCTGCGCCCGCAGCAGCTCGGCCAGGTCGATGATGGCATCGGCCTGGCTGTTGGCGAAGCGCGTGTTGAGCTTCGCTTCAAGTGGCGCAAAGGCAAAGCTGACCTGGCCCGCCTGCACATCCCAGGTGGGCTGGATCAGGTCGGTGTAGCCCTTCAGGCGCGACTTGCTGCTGAGCGTTGCGTAGAAGGCTTCAAAGATCGCATCGTAGACCTGTACATACTGCTGCACGGTCTGCGTTCCCCACCAGACATCGGTAATCGGCGCGTAGCCCATGATCGCTTCGACCACGCGCATCTTCATGGTCTGCACCTCATCCAGCCAGGTTGGTTCAGGCCATACCAGCACTTCATTGGGGCGCAGCCGCACCACGTTGGTGGAGTTGGGGTCCTCCACGCCACCGCCGCTGTTGACGCGGATGGCCTGCGAAGAGAAGTAGGGACTGGTACGCGCCCATTCCAGGATCAGATCATCAAGCAGGTCACGCTGTACCTGGCGGGTCTCTCCCGCAGAGAAGCTGACCAGCAGGGCCTGCAATGCGGGAGACAGTGCGGCGGCCTGGTGCAGAGAGCGCAGGTTGCCGATGCCGCGGCTGTTGACCAGCCCGCGGATGGCCTCCGGTACCGCAACATCCTCGGCATAGTCCGAGCGCAGGCTGTCGTTGTCGAAGTTGAAATCCTGAAGCAGATGCGTCTGTTCCGCACCATTCGCATCGCGCCGGCCAAATGTTGAAGAGCCCAGGAGTGCCCCCCCCTCCACGTCGCCGCTGGCGCCGCCCATGGTGGTACCGAGGAAGGTGATGCCCAGCTCCTGCAGGGTCAGCAGCTCCCCTGCATCGGTGATGCCGTTGCCATTGGCGTCGCGCCACACCGACAGCGACGCGAAGGACGCATCGTTCACATCGATCCGGCCGTCGGCGTTGTCATCCAATGCCGCCAGTGCCTGGAAGCCATCAGCGGCTCGCTGCCCGTTGGCCAGACGTGTCTGGTCGCCGAACAGTTCGCGACCCGAATCGATTCGACCGTTGCCATCCAGGTCACGAACCAGCAGACCATCGCGAGCATCCACCCAGCCGCTGGCGGTGCGGATACCATCGCCATCGTGGTCGAAGAGGGTGCCGGCCCAGCCTCGTTCGGCCACCGTGCGCACTTGGCCGTCTCCATCCAGATCCAGTGCCAGTGGATCGTAACGCTCGATGCGGTAGGTGTTGTCGCCGCGGATGCGCCGCGCGAGGTCCTCGAACCGATCAATGAAGCGGCCCAGGCCATTGTCCATGGCCCAGCCCATTCCCTCGCCGAGCAGGTCAAGGAACCGACCGAACCCATGGTCCATGGCCCAGCCCATCGCCTCGCTCAGCGGCGCTTCCAGGCCGGCCGCGCGCAGCACGCCGTTGATGTTCGACAGGATGGCGGCGGCAAGATCCTGCACGTAGCCGGTCACCGTACCGTCCTCGCTCTGCACCTGGACGAAGTCCTCCCCCAGCCCCAGCGGCGGATCGAACTGGTCACCCAGCGTGCCCGCCCATCGGTCAGCCTCACCGAGCTGCATATCCTGCACGGCGGTCATCACATCCTTGCCAATGATGTCACCCAGCGATTGCACATTGCCGCCCAGTACGTCGTTCACCACTGTGTTGGCAAGGTGATCGGAGCCCTGCTGGAACCATGCCTCATTGGCGTTGAGTCCATTGATCGTGCCCTGCCACATCGTGGCACCACGGACCAGGTCGCTTACCAGGCTGCCGTCATTCGCATTGATCTTGCCAGCGGCATCGAACCAGTTGGACATCTTGTTGAGCTCGGTAGCCGTGGCAGCGTCCGAGGTGCGGGCCTGGGCTGCGGCCAGATCTCTGAGATAGCGATAGGCCTCGGCATGCTGGCCTGAGTTGCTGTAGTTCTGAAGCGTTGTGCGCTGGGACGAATCGAGATTGAGAATACCGGACATGTTCTTCCTTGATGCGGCATGGTGAAGGTTGAGGGGTAAGCAAGACCGTTACGAAGTGCACTGCAAATGCATCAGGGGGCATGCCCGCCGGGCGCGATGCGCGTTCCCGTGCGCGGGCCCCTCTCGAAATCCTGTAGCGGCTGCGAGCAAGGCCGACCCTTGTACCAGGCATATGCCCAAGCCGCGAAGCGCAGATGGTCGGCGTGGCTCTCCGCGCCATATGAGTACTGCAGGTACAATCCATCCATCTGCACTTCTGCACGGTAGATACCCCTGCTCGGTGAGTCGTTCGACCATGCGGTGGCAAGCACCTCGTGTCCGCAGGGACCTATGAAGCGAAGCACGCTGTGCACCCGGGACCCGCTGTCGCGTTCCAGTCGCTCGAATCCACCGCCTTCATCAGTGACGCGCTCATCGCCTCGAAGTGACATTGACGAAGGCAGCGTGGCACCGACGCCCACAAGCAGGCGGAGGGTTGTCCATGGCGTCCCTGCTGCTCTGCCCGGTCCTTCCTTTACGCGGCCGTTGTCGCGGTTCAGGTAGACCACCACGGCGTTGGCGCCAGCCGGGTCAACGCCGGGCCGCAGCAGGTAGGGTCGAAGCATCACATGTACTGGGCGCTGGGGTGGCGGATCCTGGCACGCGGACAGGACTGCCAGCAGCGGAAGCAGGAGCAAGCGCAGAATTCGCACGAATGACCTCATTTGTAGAGTGGTATGGACGCCCGCCGCAGGCGCCAGGCGTGGATCAACGCTCGCGCAGCGACTCGCCGGCATGCTGGCGCAATGGACTCAGCAGGTAATTGATGACCCGCCGTTTCCCGGTCTTGATCTCGGCACTCAGGCTCATGCCCGCCGTCATGCGCACGCTGACACCGTCGATCTGCAGGGTGGCCTTGTCCAGTTTCACCCGAACCGGGAATATCAGGCCCAGATTCTCGTCCTGCATCGCATCGTGGGAGACGCTCACTACTTTTCCTGTGAGGTAGCCGTAGCGGGTGTACGGGAAGCTCTCCACCTTCACGGTTACCGCCTGGCCGGTGCGCACAAAGCCGATGTCCTTGTTGAGGATGCTGGCTTCAACCTCCAGCGCTTCCTCGCTGGGGACCACAGCCAACAGCGGTTGCGCCGGAGTAACTACGCCGCCCACCGTGTGCACGACCAGTTGCTGCACGGTGCCATCGACCGGGGCGCGCAGGGTCATCTGGCGGTCGCGCTGTTCCGTCCGCGATACTTCCGGAGTCATCTGCCCGATCTGTTCCTGTGCCGCGCGCAGCCCGTCCAGGGCTTGTTGCCGAAAGTCGGCCACCAACACCCTCAACTCTTCTTCAGCTGCCCGCTGGGCCGACCGGATCTCCTGCACGCGATTGCGCTGTGCGGCAAGGTCACGCTCGCCTGCGATGCGTTCCTGCTCGCGCAGCAGATAGTCGTGGCGACCCACGTAGTTGCCTTGCAACAAGCTGCGGTAGTCGTCTGCGCGCAGCCGAGAGATGCGTGCAGACTCCTCCAACGGTTTCACCGAGGCCTGGGTGGTTTCCAGTTCCGCGCGCCGCTGTGCGATCAATGCCTGCAGATTGTGGCGCTTGGCCTGCAGTGCCTCGTACTGGCTGCGCGCCAGCGCCTGCTCGGCCTGCACACGGTCGGCAGGGAGGTCGTTGTCGACACGGAACACGGGAGCCGCGCCGTCCTCCAGAGCCTCGGTGAGGGCGCGCAGGCGCAGAGCGGACATGCGCGCGTTCAGCAATGCATCGTCCGCTTTGGCAACGTCGGCCGCAGTGGCAGTGGCATCGAGCTCGATCAGCACCTGCCCTGCTTTCACCGTCTGGCCGTCACGTACCAGGATCCGCCGCACCACGCCGGTTTCCGCGGGCTGCACCACCTTGGTCCGCGAGTCCACGACGGTCCTGCCGGGCGCCACTGCGACGATATCGAGCTTGCCGAGGGTAGCCCAGAGCAGCGCCACGCAGAACAACGCGATGATGATGCGCATGGTCCACCGCGCGGTGGGCGACGCAGGTGTTTCAATCAGTTCCAGGTGCGCGGGCAGGAAGGCGCGCTCTTCGGCCTCGCGCGAAGGCGGATCCATATCGTGCCGGACACGCCAAGCGCTACGGAACACTGCCAGGTAGCGCGCTGCGAAGACACGCACTCCGTCACGGATGTGCTTCATGCCGCACCCTGTTGCAGGCGATGCAGCTGAGCGTAGTGCCCGCCTGACTGCGTCAGCAGCTCATCGTGCGTTCCGCTCTCGACGATGCGGCCGCGATCCACGACCACGATCCGGTTGGCCCTGCGCACAGTGGACAGGCGGTGCGCGATGATGATGACGGTACGACCCCTGCAGATCTCGCGCATGTTGGACATCACCGCGTGCTCCGACTCGTAATCCAGTGCACTGGTGGCCTCGTCCAGGATCAGAATGCGTGGGTCGGTGATCAGTGCACGGGCAATCGCCACGCGCTGTCGCTGGCCGCCTGAAAGGCCTGCGCCTTGCTCACCTACCTTGGTGTCGTACCCTTCAGGCAGCGCCGAAATGAACTCGTGGGCGCCGGCCAGGGTTGCCGCCTTGATCACTCGCTCGAGCGGCATGCCTGGATCGCTCAGTGCGATGTTCTCGCGCACGCTGCGGTTGAACAGGAAGTTCTCCTGCAGCACGACGCCCAGCTGCCTCCGCAACCAGGCTGGATCGGCCAGGGCCAGATCGTGCCCGTCCACCAGGACCCGCCCTCGCTCAGGCGTGTACAGGCGCTGGACCAGCTTGGTCAACGTACTCTTGCCGGATCCTGAGCGCCCAACGATGCCGATCACCTGCCCGGCGGGAATATGCAGGTCGATGCCTGCAAGGATCTCGGGGGTATCTGGGCGGTAGCGGAATCCAACCTGCTCGAAAGTGACATCACCACGGATGGGAGGCAATGCCATCCGGCTGCCTGGGAGCTCGGTGCGGGTATTGAGGATGTCACCCAGTCGCTGGACCGAGATGCCCACCTGCTGGAAGTCCTGCCACAGCTGCGCAAGGCGGATGATTGGGGCGGCCACCTGCCCGGACAGCATATTGAAGGCGATCAGTTGCCCCAGTGACAGCTTGCCATCGATCACCAGCTTCGCGCCCCAGAACAGGATGGCCACGCTGACCAGCTTCTGCACCAACTGCACGCTCTGCTGGCCGACGGTGGCGATCTTGGTGACTCCAAAGCCGGCATTCACGTACCCGGCGAGCTGGTTGTCCCAAGTGCGCGTGACGCGTGGATCGACTGCATTGGCCTTCACTGTGCCGATACCGCTGATCGTTTCGACCAGGAAGGACTGGTTGTCAGCGCCTCGTGCGAACTTCTCATCCAGCCGTTTGCGCAGTACCGGTGTGATGCCCGCCGAAATGAGCGCATACAGCGGTAACGAGATCACGACGATCAGAGTCAGCCAGCCACTGTAGTGGAACATCACTGCCAGGAAGACCACGGTGAAAAGCAGGTCCAGTACCGAGGTCAATGCCTGTCCGGTCAGGAAGTTCCGGATGTTTTCCAGCTCGCGCACGCGTGCGATGGTGTCGCCCACGCGGCGGGATTCGAAATACGCCAGCGGCAATGCCAGCACATGCCGGAAGAGGCGGGCGCCGAGCTCTACGTCGATCTTGCTGGTGGTGTGGGCGAATACGTAGGTACGCAGTCCACCGAGCACGATGTCGAAGACGGCGATGGACACCAGGCCGATGGCAATCACATCCAGTGTAGTCAGGCCTCGATGCACCAGCACCTTGTCCATCACCACCTGATAGAACAGGGGTGTGACCAGTGCGAACAACTGGATGAAGAACGAAACCGCGAAGACCTCCAGCAGCATCTTCCGATACTTGACCACCGCTGGGATGAACCAGCTGAAATCAAACCGGGCCAGTTCGCCGAGAACCGAAGCCCGCGACGCCACCTGCAGCAATCGCCCACGATAGCGTTGCTGGAGCGTCGCCATGTCGATACTCTGCGGGCGCTTCTGGGCCAAGTCGTGGATCAGCACCTGATCGCCATTGATGCGGGCGATGATGAACGCATCACCATCCTCACCGAGCGCCAGTGCAGGCAGGTTGGCCAACGCGAGGCGCGCAGGTGGCGTCGACACCATCCGCGCCTTGAAGCCCAGCTTGCGGGCCGCCAATACCAATGTTGTCTCGTCCGTGGGGGTATTGCCCAGCCCAGCGTCGTGCGCCAGCTGACTTGCGTCAGCCGCAATACCGTGGAATTGAGCAAGCAGTACCAAACCGCGCAGCGCGAGATCCTGCTGATCCTGCACATGCACTTCCCCCGGCACCGAAGGTGCCGCGTCTCCCTGTGGCATAACATCCCCTGCGCAGCTTCCATTGTGCGCAACCCCGCGCGGAGCTTGGAGCCAGTGAATAGCCCTGTCAAGTGGAAGCGGGGCTGGATACGGCTAGCCCCGTCAACAGACCCAATCTGCTTGTTGAAACTTGAGTGTCACGTGCCGGCGGGGCCCCTTGGCTTCAATGCGTGAGAGGTTTCGGTCATCTCAAGTGCGTGTAGGCGCTCTCAAGCAAAAGCGTCATCTTCGCTTGCAAGTAAAAGACGCACCGAAGACATCGGCTCAGCCACGCTACGCCAGCTCGCGCGCAAGGAACGGCGCCGTCCGGCTTCCTTTGGCGCGGGCCACCTGTTGCGGCGTTCCCTTCGCCACAATGGTGCCACCCGCACTGCCCGCGCCAGGCCCGAGGTCGATTACCCAATCTGCCTGCGCGACAGCACGCATGTCGTGCTCGATCATCACCACCGTATTCCCCGCGTCGACCAGCCGCTGCAGTTGGACCAGCAGCCTGTCCACATCCGACGCATGCAGGCCGGTGGTGGGTTCGTCCAATACGTAAAGCGTGCGCCCACGCTGGCTGCGCTGCAGTTCGGTCGCCAGCTTGATGCGCTGTGCTTCACCGCCTGACAGTTCCGTGGCCGGCTGGCCCAGCCTCAGGTAGCCCAAACCGATTTCCTGCAGCAACTGCAGCGGGCGGGCAATGGCATCCTCCTCGATGAAGAACGCATGCGCCTGCTCCACCGTCATCTGCAGGACCTCGGCGATGTTGCGGTCATTCCACAGCACGGCCAGCGTGGCTTCGTTGTAGCGGGCGCCGTGGCAGGTGGGGCACGGTGCATAGACGCTGGGCATGAACAGCAGTTCGACGCTAACGAAGCCTTCGCCCTCGCAGGTCTCGCATCGGCCCTTGGCAACGTTGAACGAGAAGCGGCCCGCGTCGAAACGCCGGCGGCGCGCGGCGGGCGTCGCGGCGAACAGCTTGCGCACGTGGTCGAACAGCCCGGTATAGGTGGCCAGGTTGGAGCGTGGCGTGCGGCCGATGGGCTTCTGGTCCACCTGCACTACCCGCTGGATTGCGTCGACATCACCTGCCAACTGGCCTCGCGTGGTTTCGATCACGGTCGGCCCGTCCGTCGGCGAGGCCTCCGCGCCATCATCCGCGGGCTCATGCCCAAGATGCAGCAGCATCAGCTCAGGCAGCGCCTGCGCCATCAGGCTGGACTTTCCGGAGCCCGAAATGCCGGTCACTGCGGTCAGCAGCCCCAGCGGCAGCTGCGCATCCACACCCTGCAGGTTGTGGCGGTGGATGCCCTTCAGTTCCAGCCAGCCCCCAGCGCTGCGTTGCCGGCTGGCAGGCGCAGGTACCTGCTCGAACAGATACAGGGCCGTGCGTGAATCCTGTACGTGCCGCAGGCCATCCGGCTCGCCGCTGTAGAGCACGCGCCCGCCATGCTCGCCCGCCTCAGGGCCTACATCCACCAGCCATTGCGCGCGGCGCATCAGCTCCAGATCATGTTCGACAACAAACACCGAGTTCCCGCCGTCGCGCAGTCGGTCCAGCGCGTCGTACAGCGCTTGGCTGTCGGCGGGATGCAGACCGGCCGAGGGCTCGTCAAGCACGTACAGCACACCAAACAGCAATGAGCTGAGCTGCGTGGCCAGCCGCAGGCGCTGCAGTTCGCCGGCCGATAGCGTTGGCGTGGCGCGATCCAGCGAGAGATACCCCAGGCCCAGGCCTCGCAGCTGGTGTACACGCGCCATGACACCGCCTGCGAGCCGCTGTGCAGCCAGACGTTTCTCCTCCGACAGTGCCGAGGTCAGCCGTACGTCGGGGGCCGAAGCATGGACAGCACGACCACTCGCTGCCCGCGTGGTGCGGTCGCGGCGGGTGGCGCTTTTGCTGGTGCGTTCACCCCGGCCATGCGCGCTGAAATCGCCCTGCGCGATGGGCTCCAGCAGGTCCGCCAGTTGATCCAGCGGCAGTCGCATGAATTCACCGATATCCACACCGGCGAAGGTGACCGAAAGTGCCTCCGGCTTCAGGCGCTTTCCGTGACAGGCCGGGCACAGCTTGCCTTCCATGTAGCGGGAGACCCGCTTCCTCATCAGCGCGCTCTGGGTATTGGCAAACGTGTGCAGTACGTAGCGGCGGGCGCCGGTGTAGGTGCCCATGTAGCTGGGCTCAAGTTTCCGCTTGAGCGCGGCACGGGTCTCGGCGGGTGTGAAGCCGGCATAGACCGGCACGCTGGGCGTTTCCTCGGTGAACAGGATCCACTCCCTGTCCTTCTTCGGCAGCTTCTTCCACGGTATGTCGATGTCGTAGCCGAGCGTGACCAGGATGTCGCGCAGGTTCTGGCCATGCCATGCCGGCGGCCAGGAGGCGATGGCGCGTTCACGGATGGTCAGCGACGGATCCGGAACCATCAGCGCTTCGGTCACCTCGTAGACATGCCCCAGGCCATGGCAGGTGCTGCAGGCGCCCTGCGGCGTGTTGGGTGAGAAGTCCTCGGCGTACAGCATGGGCTGATTGGCCGGGTATGCCCCTGCACGCGAATACATCATGCGCACCAGGCTGGACAGCGTGGTGACACTGCCCACAGACGAACGTGCATTGCTGGCGCCACGCTGTTGCTGCAGGGCCACTGCCGGTGGCAGCCCATCGATGGCATCCACATCGGGCACGCCCGCCTGGTCGATCAGGCGTCGTGCATACGGCGCAACCGACTCGAAGTAGCGCCGCTGCGCCTCGGCGAAGACGGTGCCGAAGGCCAACGATGACTTGCCGGAGCCCGACACGCCGGAGAACACCACCAGTGCATTGCGCGGAATGGAGACATCGACATTCTTGAGGTTGTGCTCGCGCGCGCCGCGTACCTCGACGCAACCGCTGGCGGCGGCAGCGCATGACGACTCGCCAAAGGGGGTGTTGGACATCTTCGCGATCCTGCGGGCAGTGAGCGACGCGCATCAGAGCGCGCCCGGTGATGCATTTTCGCTGCTGCGGGGTGAATGTGGCGAGGGAGTTCCGTCCTGGGGGCTCAACTCCGGCATCACGGGCCGACAGCCCGGCCTTCACGGCTACCACGGCACCTGCAATGCAACCATGCAGAACGCACCCTCCCCCCCCCTCGGTAACCCATGCCCCACCTTCGTCGTCTATTTGGCCGCTGGCTGCGCCTGCGTCGTCGCGTGCGTTGGCACTGGCGTGAGCACCAGGCCTCGGTGCCGGCCATCGAGGCCACCGAGGGTCCACTGCGTGCCGCGCTGTACAGCGTTGAACAGATGGAGGTGTACGGCCGCGCGCTTGCGCGCCAGCATCGCGTGCGGATGCGCCCCGGCCCGGAGCGCTTGCTCGAACGCCTGCAGGCCAACGAGCGTGTGCTGGAAGACGCCAATACGCTGCTGAGCAGCGTGGTGCGGGAACAGCGGCCAGTAACCCCGGCGGGGGAATGGCTGCTCGACAATTACTACCTCATCGAAGAACAGATCCAGACCGCGCGACGCCACCTGCCGCGCGGCTACAGCCGGCAGCTGCCGTCGCTTGTCTCGGGCCCCTCTGCCGGGTTGCCGCGGGTGTATGAACTGTCGATGCAGGCCATTGCGCACGGTGACGGCCGCATTGACGCCGATACGCTGGGCCGTTTCATCGCTTCGTACCAGTCGCTCGCGCCGCTGAGCCTGGGCGAGCTGTGGGCGGTCCCCATCATGCTGCGCCTGGCCCTGCTGGAGAACCTGCGGCGCATGGCCGCACGGGTGATGCGCGATGGGACTGACCGTCGCCTGGCTTCACAATGGGCGGACAACCTCAATCAAGCCGCTTCCGAGACCCCGACCGATGTGGTCCTGGTGGTTGCGGACATGGCGCGGTCCGCGCCGCCCTTGACCGGCGCGTTCATCGCCGAGCTGACGCGGTCGCTGCATGGCCGCGGCGGTGCGTGGGCCATGCCCGTGGCCTGGCTGGAACAGTGGGCGGCAGCGGCTGGGCAGCGCATTGACGAACTGGTCGCCGCCGAGGGGCAGCAGCAGGCGGCCGACCAAGTATCCATCGGCAACAGCATTGGCAGCCTGCGCTTTCTCTCCACCATGGACTGGCGCACCTTTGTTGAAGACATGAGTGTGGTGGAGCAGCGGCTGCGCGAAGACCCGATGGCCGTCTATGCGCAGATGGATTTCGCCACCCGCGACGCGTATCGCCACGTGGTGGAGAAGATCGCCCGCGGCAGCCGCATGGCAGAGGAGCGCGTCGCCACCATCGCGCTGGACCTGGCACGGGCGGCTGCACCACCGGAGGGACCGCGCACGCACGTGGGCTACTGGCTGGTTGGCGAAGGCGTGAACGCCACCGTTGAAGCAGTGGCCGAGGCAGCACCGCGCCACCGCAAGGCACGGCGACTGGCACATCGCGTGCCGCTTGCGCTGTACCTGCTGCCCATCGTCCTGCTGGCGGTGCTGGCTACTGCTGGCCTGCTGGCAACCGGCAGTGGCGCGGTGCCCCTCTGGCTGGCCGCGCTGCTGGGGCTGCTGGTGTTCAGTGAGCTGGGCATCGTGCTGGTGAACTGGACCGCGACGGTTCTGGTCGCCCCCAGGCCGCTGCCCAAGCTGGATTTCAGCGAGGGCATCCCTGCCGCCTGCGCCACCGTGGTCGCGGTCCCCTCGATGCTGTCCAGCGTCGACGGGATCGATGTGCTGGTCGAGGCGCTGGAAGTCCGGTTCCTGGCCAACCGCGATCCTCAACTGCGCTTCGTGCTGCTGACGGACTTTCTCGACGCGGCGGAGGCCACGGCGGCGACGGACGCCCCCCTGCTTGCGCACGCCACGGCACGGATCGAGGAGTTGAACAGGCGTTACGCGCCCGAGCGCGGCGACCGCTTCTACCTGCTGCACCGCCCCAGGCAATGGAACCCGGGCGAAGGCGTGTGGATGGGACACGAGCGCAAGCGCGGCAAGCTGGCCGCGCTCAATGCCCTGCTCCGCCTGGGCGATGCGGCCGCGTTCATGCGCATCGTCGGTGACGCAGCTGCGCTGATCGGCGTCCGCTACGTGATCACCCTGGATTCGGATACACAACTTCCGCGCGATGCGGCACGCGCGTTCGTCGCCACCTTGGCGCACCCGCTCAACCGCCCGCGCTTCGATCCGACGCTGCAACGCGTGGTGGAGGGCTACGGCATCCTGCAGCCCAGCGTCGGCACCAGCCTTGGCCGGCGCCGCACTTCGCGTTTTGCCCGGATGTTCGGCAGCGAACCTGGCATCGATCCGTACACGCGCATGGTCTCGGACGTCTACCAGGACTTGTTCGACGAGGGCTCGTTCGTCGGCAAGGGCATCTATGACGTCGAGGCCTTCGAGCATGCGCTCGAGGGTCGCCTGCCCGAGAACCGCATCCTCAGCCACGACCTGCTGGAAGGCTGCTATGCACGCGCGGGCCTGGTCAGCGATGTGCGCCTGTACGAGGACTACCCCGAGCGCTACGCCGCCGACGCCAAGCGCCGTGCACGCTGGATCCGCGGTGACTGGCAACTGTTGCCGTGGTTGATGCCGTGGACGCCGCGCCCGGGCCAGGGATGGGAACGCAACCGGCTCAGTCTGCTGTCGCGCGGCAAGTTGCTGGACAACCTGCGCCGCAGCCTGGTGCCGATCGCTACCCTGGTCTTGCTGGTGGTGGGCTGGCTGTATGCCGCAAACCCTGCTGCATGGACGGCGTGGGTGCTGGCGCTGTGGTTCGCGCCGCCGCTGATAGGCATGCTGCGCGATGCCCTGAGCGTTCCGGACGACACGCCGCTGGAGGCGCATTACATCAAGGTCGGGCGCGGTACGTTGCAGTCATTGCTGCGCGCGTCGACCCAGGTTGCGTGTCTGCCCTTCGAAGCGTTGCTGGCCAGTGACGCGGTGCTGCGCACACTCTGGCGCATGGCCGTCACACGCCGCCACCTGCTGCAGTGGAACCCCTCCAGTGAAGTCGAGCGCCGCCTGGGCAGCGACCGCGGCGCGGAATGGCGGGTGATGGCACCGGCCTCGCTGCTGGCGCTCGCGCTGGTGGTCGTGGTGGCCAGCGTGCGTCCGCAGGCACTGCCGCTCGCCCTGCCCTTGCTGTTGGCGTGGACCTTTGCGCCCGCGTTGATGGCGTGGCTGGGCCGGCCGCCAGCCGCGAGCGTGGCGGAGCTTTCCGTAACGCAGCGGGCGTTCCTGGGCCGGCTGGCGCGGCGCACCTGGTCCTTCTTCCAGGCCTGGGTGCGCGAGCAGGACCATTGGTTGCCACCGGACAACATCCAGGAGCATCCGTCGCTGGTGGTGGCGCGGCGCACCTCGCCGACCAACATCGGCCTGTCCCTGCTGGCCAATCTGTCGGCGTGGGATTTCGGCTACCTGCAGCTGGGCGCGGTCGCTGAACGTACCGCCCTCACCTTCGACACGCTGGACCAGCTGCCGCGCCATCGCGGTCACTTCCTGAACTGGTACGACACCGAAACCCTGGCGCCGCTGCCGCCGCGCTACGTTTCCACCGTGGACAGCGGCAATCTTGCCGGGCATCTGCTGACGCTGCGCCAGGGCCTGCTCGCGCTGGTGGATGCGCCGGTGCTGGCACCGCACACCTTCGATGGCCTGGCCGATACGCTGGGCGTGCTGGAAGAGGAACGGCAGCGTCATCGCCCCGACGATGCGTTGCTGGGCGAGGCGCTCAACCACCTTCGCCAGCGCCTGGCGTCAGCGCGTGTCGATCGCCCCGTCGGAAAGGCGCAGATCCTCGCCCGTCTGCAGGAGCTGGTCGACCTGGCCGACGCCGTGTCGATGCAGTGGCCGGCAGCGGAATCGCCAGAGGAAGGCGAGCTGCACTGGCCGGCCCTGTTCGCCGCCGAATGCCATGCCGCCCACGCGACGCTGGCCGACCTCCCTGCCGATGCCGGCGCGGACGCCGAGGCAGCGGTGCCAACCCTGCGCCAGCTGGCTGCGCTGCGCGGCACCGCCGGTGCGGATGCCCGTGCGCGCATCCAGCAGTTGCAGGCCCTGGCGCACCGCGCCGGGCAGTTCTCGCTGATGGAATACGGGTTCCTGTTCTACCGCACCCGCAACCTGCTCTCGATCGGCTACAACGTCGACGACCACCGCCTCGACAACAGCTTCTACGACCTGTTGGCCTCCGAAGCACGGCTGTGCGCCTTCGTCGCCATCGCCCAGGGACAGTTGGCGCAGGAGAGCTGGTTCGCGCTCGGCCGGATGCTCACCGAGGTCAACGGCACGCCGACGCTGTTGTCATGGAGTGGCTCGATGTTCGAGTACCTCATGCCGCAGCTGGTGATGCCCAGCTATCCGGACACGCTGCTGGACCAGACCACACGGCATGCGGTCGAGGCGCAGATCGTCTACGGCCGTACCCTGAACCTGCCGTGGGGCGTGTCCGAGTCCGGCTACAACGCTGTCGATGCCCGCCTGAACTACCAGTATCGGGCGTTTGGCGTGCCGGGGTTGGGGCTGAAGCGCGGCCTGGGCCAGGATCGGGTCATCGCGCCCTATGCCAGCATGATGGCGCTGATGGTGGCGCCGGAAGCGGCGTGCCAGAACCTGCAGGTGCTGGAGGGATTGGGTTTCTCCGGGCGCTTTGGCATGTACGAGGCGATCGACTACACCCCTGCCCGGCTGCCGCCGGGGCAGGATCACGTGCTGTTGCGTTCGTTCATGGCCCACCACCAGGGCATGGGCCTGCTGTCGCTGGATTACCTGTTGCGCGACCAGCCGATGCAGCGCCGCTTCCTTGCCGATGTCGAGTTCCAGGCCACCTTGCTGTTGCTGCAGGAACGCATCCCGCGCATCGGCGTCTTCCATCCACATGAGGTGGAAGCGCTGGGCGAGCACTCGGCCATGGCCGAAGACGAGACGTCCCTGCGCGTGCTGCGGGACCCGGGTGGCCCGCGCCCGGAGGTACAGCTGCTGTCCAACGGACGCTACCACGGCATGCTGACCCATGCCGGCGGCGGCTACAGTCGTCATGGCGACCTGTCACTCACCCGCTGGCGCGAGGATGGCACCACCGATGCCTGGGGGTCGTTCTGCTATCTGCGCGATGTGGACAGCGGCGAGTTCTGGTCTGCCGCCTACCAGCCCACCTGCGTGGCGGTGGACAATTACGAGGCGATTTTCTCTGACGCCAAGGCGGAATTCCGTGGTACGCGCCGCGGCTGCGAGAGCCATCTGCAGGTCGCCATCTCCGCTGAGGACGACATCGAGCTCAGGCGCCTGCGCCTGACCAACCGCAGCCGTCGCCCGCGTACGGTGGAGATCACCACCTATGCCGAAGTGGTGCTGGCACCTGCGGCGGCCGACGATGCGCATCCGGCCTTCAGCAACCTGTTCGTGCAGAGCGAGATCCTGGCGGCCAAGCAGGCCGTGCTGTGCACGCGCCGGCCCCGTTCGCACGACGAAGTGCCACCGTGGATGTTCCATCTGGTTGCGGTGCATGACGCGGAGGTGGTGTCGATCTCCTACGAAACCGACCGTGCGCGCTTCCTCGGCCGTGGCAATACACCGCGGACGCCACAGGCATTGACCACCGATACCGATCTTTCCCGCACCGACGGTTCGGTGCTCGACCCGATCGTGGCGATCCGCGTCCGCGTGGTGCTTGAGCCCGAGCAGACGGTGCAGCTGGACATGGTGTATGGCGTCGGCGCCGACCGCCCCGGTTGCGAGGTGCTGGTGGACAAATACCGTGACCGACGCCTGGCCGACCGCGTCTTCGACCTGGCGTGGACGCACAGCCAGGTGGTGCGCCGGCAGATCAACGCCAGCCAGGCCGAGGCGGCACTGTACGAGCGCCTGGCTGCCCACGTGCTGTATGCCGGTCCACTGCTGCGCGCGGGCGCCGGCGTCCTGCTGCAGAACCAACGCGGACAATCCGGGCTGTGGAGTCATGCGATCTCGGGCGACCTGCCGATCGTGCTGCTCAAGGTCACCGACGCGGACAACGTGGAACTGGTCCGGCAACTGGTGCAGGCGCACGCCTATTGGCGCCAGAAAGGGCTCAACACCGACCTGGTCATCTGGAACGACAGCAAGGCCGGCTATCGGCAGGAACTGCAGGACCAGATTCTGGGAATGGTGGCCGCCAGTTCGGAGACCGGCCTGCTCGACCGTCCTGGCGGCATTTTCGTGCGGCCGGTGCAGAACATGACCCACGAGGACCGCATTCTGTTGCAGGCGGTGGCGCGGGCGGTGATCAGCGACGAGGACGGCACCCTGGCAGCTCAGGTCGGCCGCCAACCGCTGCCTCCGCGACGGATCCCTCCGCTGACACCGCAGGCGGTGCAGGAGGAACTGGCACTGACGTCGGAGCCGACCCCGGGGCTGCCCATCATTGCCGATTCGGCCCCCGATGCCGGCTTGCCCCCGGGCGCGGAGCACGACGAGGACGTGGATGACCCGTGGCCCTTCCTTCCCTACCGCGGCGCCGGCCAATTCGACAACGGTACCGGCAGCTTCAGCGAGGACGGCCGCGAGTACGTCGTGGTGCTGCGGGAAGGCGCGCCGACGCCAGCGCCATGGGCCAATGTGATCGCGAACGCCCGCCTGGGCACGGTCGTCAGCGAGAGCGCACCGGGTTACACGTGGTTCGAGAATGCACACGAATTCCGCTTGACGCCCTGGCTCAATGATCCGGTATCCGACACGGGCGGCGAGGCGTTCTACGTGCGCGATGAGGATACCGGTCGTGTGTGGTCGCCGATGCCGCTGCCACGCAGGGGCACCGGTGCCTACCGTACGCGCCATGGATTCGGCTACACCGTCTATGAACATGTAGAGGACGGCATCGCCAGCGAGTTGTGGGTCTTCGTCGACGTCGTCGCACCGCTGAAGTTCTCGGTCCTGCGCTTGCACAACCTGTCGGGCAGGACACGGCGGCTGTCGGCCATTGGTTACGTCGAATGGGTGATGGGTGACCTGCGCGCGAAGTCGCGCATGCACGTGGTCACCGAACGCGACCACCAGACCGGGGCGCTGCTGGCGCGCAATGCCTACAGCACCGATTTCGGCGGCCGGATGGCCTTCTTCGACACCGATGCCGACGGCTGCGGCTGGACCTGTGATCGCTTGGAGTTCATCGGCCGCAATGGCAGCCTGCACGCACCGGCAGCGCTGCGGCGCGAGCGTCTGGATGCACGGGTGGGTGCGGGCCTGGATCCCTGTGCGGCGATCCAGGTGCCGCTGGAACTGGCCCCGGGCGACCGCAGTGAAACGACCTTCCGCCTTGGCGCAGGGCGCGACCGCGAGGAAACGCTGGCGTTGGCACGAAGCCGCCAAGGCGCTCAGGAGGCCATCGACGCGCTGGACGCGGTGCGCATCCACTGGCGCAATGTGCTGGCCACGGTGCAGGTGCGCACCCCGGACCCGGCGTTGGACGCATTGGCCAATGGCTGGCTGGTCTATCAGACCCTGGGCTGCCGCTACCTGGCGCGCAGTGGCTACTATCAGTCAGGCGGCGCGTTCGGCTTCCGCGACCAGCTGCAGGACGCGCTCGCCCTGGTGCACGCTCGCCCCGACCTGACCCGCGAACACCTGCTGCTGTGCGCTGCACACCAGTTCACCGATGGCGATGTGATGCACTGGTGGCATCCGCCGCAAGGTCGCGGCGTGCGCACCCGCTGCTCGGACGACTATCTCTGGTTGCCCCAAGGCGCATGCCGCTATCTGGAGGTCACCGGCGACGCCAGCGTGCTGGACGAAGTGGTCAGCTTCATCGAGGGGCGCGCGGTGACGCCGGAAGAGGAAGGGTATTACGACCTGCCTACACCGTCGACACAGCGTGACACGCTGTATGCGCACTGCGTCCGCGCCCTCGAGCGCGGTTGCCGGCTTCTCGGCGAGCGCGGTCTGCCGTTGATGGGCAGCGGCGATTGGAACGACGGCATGAACCGCGTCGGCGACCAGCAGCGCGGTGAGAGTGTGTGGCTCGGGTTCTTCCTGCATGACACGCTGCACCGCTTCATCGGGCTGGCCAATGCGCGTGGCGACGCCGTTCGTGCGCAGTGGTGCCAACAGCAGGCCGACAGCCTGCGCCAGAACCTGGAACAGCATGCCTGGGATGGGGCATGGTATCGCCGCGCCTGGTTCAACAATGGCGCCGTGTTGGGCTCGTCACAGAACCAGGAATGCCGCATCGATTCGATTTCCCAGAGCTGGTCGGTGCTGTCGGGCGTTGCCGCACCTGAGCGTGCCCAGCAAGCACTGGACTCGCTGTACACGCATCTGGTGCGAAAGGACGCCAAGCTCATCCAGCTTCTCGATCCGCCCTTCGACCAGACCACGGAGGACCCTGGTTACATCCGTGGTTATGTACCGGGCGTGCGCGAGAATGGCGGCCAATACACCCACGCGGCGGTGTGGGCGGCGATGGCATTCGCACAGCAGGGAGACGCGGTGCGTGCCTGGGAGCTGGCCGACATGATCAACCCCCTCAATCACGCGCTGGGCCCGGAGGCGGTGCAGACCTACCGCGTCGAACCCTATGTGTTGGCGGCCGATGTATACGCCGTGTCACCGCATGTGGGGCGCGGCGGCTGGACGTGGTACACCGGTTCGGCCGGCTGGATGTATCGCCTGCTGGTCGAATCCCTGCTCGGCATACGTCGTGAAGGGGACCGGCTGTCGCTTGCACCGTGCCTGCCCGATCACTGGCCGTCATTCGAACTGAGCTACCGCTTTGGCCGCAGCTTCTACGAATTCGTGGTGACCCGCACTGCGCAGGGCCAGCCAACGTTGCATGTGGATGGCATGTTGCAGCCGGACCTCACTGTCCTGCTCCGCGACGACGGCCATCACTACCGGGTTGCGCTTGACCTGGGTGCGGCCCCGGAATGAACGTTCGCCCCGAAATACAGGTGCAGCTTGATGCGCTGGCCGACATGCTGGTGCACTGGTTGGCGCAGGTGCGCCATCCGGCGCAGTTCTGGCCGCAGTTTGAAACGCTGGCTGCAGAGATTCTGGACCAATGTGAGCACGTGGAAAGGGAGCATGCTCACGCTTGCATTCAGGCCATGCTGAAGCGCCATGCGCTGGAGCTGCCGGCCTGGCACCAGCGTGACGACTGCCTGCCGCCGAGGAAGCCGGGAGAGTGACGGCTGGTGCTGTAACTGCAGGGTTTCGCATCTGCAGGCTCGCCGCGCGCGACGCGATCATCACGGCGCAACACGCATAACTCCGCAACCCGGCACTGGCCGGGAGTACCTGCCGGGCTGGTGGTTCAGCCGGCAGGGTATGATGCCGCCTTTCTCGCACTTGCCGTGATTGCAGCGGGCGCGTTCCTGTTGGCTATGCGCCGGTGCAGCTGAGACCCCATTTATTCAATGCTTGCTTCCCATTCTCCCCTCATCATCTGGGCGGCCGTGGCGGTTGCCACCGTCGGCCTGCTGTTCCGGCCGTTCCGTATTCCGGAATACGTGTGGGCGCTGGGCGCTGCCGCGTTGCTTCCACTGCTCGGGGCGGTGTCGCTCGGCACGACCTGGCACGCGGTTGCCGAAGGGCGGGATGTCTATCTGTTCCTGATCGGCATGATGGTGCTGGCCGAGCTGGCGCGGCGCGAGGGTCTGTTCGACTGGCTGGCGCTGTATGCGGTGCGGCATGCTGGCGGCTCGGGGCGGCGCCTGTTCGATCTGGTGTTCCTGGTCGGCACGGTGGTGACGGTATTCCTGTCCAACGACGCCACGGCGGTGGTGCTGACGCCGGCCGTCTATGCAGCATGCAAGGCGGCCCGCGCCAATCCCCTGCCCTATCTCTTCGTCTGCGCGTTCATCGCCAATGCGGCGAGCTTCGTGCTGCCCATTTCCAACCCGGCCAACCTGGTGGTGTACGGCAGTCACATGCCGTCGCTGCTGCAGTGGCTGGCGCAGTTCGCGCTGCCTTCGCTGGCTGCGATCGGCGCCACCTATCTGGTGCTGCGCTGGGTGCACCGCCGAGAGATCGCACAGCCGCTGGCAGCGGCGCCCGCGCACCGCCCGCTTACCCAGGGTGGGCGCCTGAGCGCGCTGGGCGTGCTGTTCACCGGCACCGTGCTGCTGGTGACCTCCGCAATGAACGGCCCACTGGGCCTGGTCACCTTCTGTGCGGGCGCGTTGAGCGTAGCGGTGGTGGCGATCCGCCAGCGCCGCAGCCCGTTGCCGCTGTTGCGCCACGTGTCCTGGGGCGTGTTGCCGCTGGTGGCCGGCCTGTTCGTGCTGGTTGAAGCGGTCTCGCAGACCGGTGTCATCCAATCTGCGGCCAGCGCGCTGCAGACGCTGGCACAGACGTCGCCGCATCAGGCCGGCTGGCTGGCCGGTGCCGCAGCTGCGCTGCTCAGCAACGTGGCCAACAACCTGCCGGTGGGTCTGGCGGCCGGCTCGCTGGGGCAGATGGCCGAGCTGCCGGCGCAGACGCGCGCGGCGTTGCTGATCGGCGTGGACCTAGGCCCGAACCTGTCGGTGACCGGCTCGCTGGCCACCATGCTGTGGCTGGTGGCGCTGCGCCGCGAAGGCGAACATGTCAGCGCGCTCGACTTCCTGCGGGTCGGTGCGCTGGTGATGCCGCCCGCGCTGATCGGGGCGTTGCTGCTGCTCTGATCAGGGCGAAGGCTGGAAACCCTCCGGCAGGCGAGCGCCTAGTCAGCAGAGCGTGTGGCGGAGGCGGCTTGCTGTCCGCCTGGAATGGCGCTGCTGGCCAGCAGCTGCTCGGCCAGCCCGCGGTAGATCGGCACCCGGCAGACCATGCCGGACACGCCCCGGGCAATCAGTACGGTAGCCAGGATCGGCAGCAGCAGATCGCCGCTGTCGGTCAGTTCCAGCGAGATCACCGCCGAGGTCAGTGGCGCCTGGGTCACGCCTGTCAGGTAGGCGCACATGCCCAGCAGCACGAACGCCTTCGGGTCCACCGCCGGCATCAGCACCGCCAGGTTGTGCCCCAGCCCTGCCCCCACCGCGAGCGCTGGCGAGAACAATCCGCCGGGGATGCCCGCCACGTAGGACGCCAGATTGGCGAGCAGCTTCATCAGGCCGAACTCGTGACCGACGATTGCCTGGCCCTGCACCAGACTGCGCGCCTGCTCGTAGCCGGTACCGAACGCACCGTCGCCGAACAGCAGGGCCAGCACCACCACGATCAAGCCACAGGCCGCGGCCAGTAGCACCGGATGGTCCCGCTTGAGCCTGCCCAGCCAGCGCGGATGACCGGACATGGTCAGCAGCACGACCCGCGCGAACAGTCCGCCCAACAGGCCGGCGACCACGCCGCACAGCACAATGGCGCCCCACGCGTGTCCCAGGGGCAGCAGCGCCGAGACGTGCCCGAAGTAGGTGTAGTTGCCCAGCAAGCCCAGGGACACCACGCCGCCAACGATGACCGCCGTGAGCAGAGTGCCCGAGAAGCGGTGCTCGAAGCGCCCGCTCAACTCTTCGATGGCGAACACGATGCCCGCCAGCGGCGTATTGAAGGCCGCGGCGATGCCGGCCGCGCCACCTGCCAGCAGGAAGTGCGACAGCTCGCGAGGATCCTTGAACCCGAACCAGCGCCCGAACAGGTACATCAGGCTGGCGCCCACGTGCACGGTGGGGCCTTCGCGGCCAACCGATGCGCCGCCGAGCAGCGACAGCGACGTCAGCAGCAGTTTGCCCACCGAAACCGCAGGCGAGAGGTTGACCCGCCGGAATTCCGGGTCGGGCTGTTCCAGCGATGCGATGACCTGCGGAATACCGCTGCCACGGGTGGGCCTGAGCGCACCGGCGGTCAGCCAGGCCAGCAGCGCGAAGATGCCCGGCGTGAGCAGCAACGCCCACCATGGGGAATGGGCAATGACACGCTGGAAGACATGGAAGGCGGCATCGCTGGCCTTGGCGAACACGATGGCAACCAGTGCTACGGCCACCGCGCCGCTCCACAATGCCGCGCGCCGGCGCCATCCTTCGGTCAGCACCATCGCTGATAGGCGAGCGCGGAGACGTTGAAGATCGAACATCGGTTGATTCTGTGAGCGCCGATGGGACCAGGGAAGTGGCGAGTGTGGCGGTTGGCGCTGCGGTATCCGGTGAAATGGCCGCCTGTTTCCCAGACACTGCTGGCGGCTGCAGGACTACATGCAGTCGACCCGTTCCTGAGCAGGAAGCCGCCCAGGCCCGCCCGGTTTCCATGACCGCAAGCCAAGGCCCCGGAGCGGTGGCGCGACACCTGGCGCCCTGCGCTGGAATCCCTAGCGGCGCAAGGCGTCGATGATCACGCCGGTCGCAATCCCCACCCACAGCCGGTCAACCTCGGCCCACGGCAAGCGATCAGCACGGCGCCACGCCTTCTTCTGCCTGCCCGGCGGTGGTGCGTCACGCTTGTGGGCCCGCCTGCATGGGGCGATGGTCCGTTGCCACGTGGATGATGCGGCGAATCTGGGCGCTCGCAAGCCGGCGCTTCGGGATGCGCGCTCTCACTTTCGAACCTGGGTGGGGTTCAGGCCCAATCGCCTCTGCAGTAGTCGCCTGAGCGTCGCAGAATCGCCGAGTCCCACCTGCGCGGTCACCTCTTCCACCGAAAGCCCGCCGCTTTCCAGCAGCACCCGCGCCCGGTTCAAGCGCACCGACTGGATCAGCTGCTGCGGCCCGTAGCCGAGTACTTTGTTCACTTGGCGGTTGAGGGTGCGTGTGGACATGTTGGCCCGCGCTGCAAGCGTGCCCACGGTGACTGGTTCCGGGAGCGTCTCTGCAATGTGGCGGGTCAACAGCGCTATCAGGCCATTCTCGGTCGCCATCATCGCCGGCGACATATACAGCGATTGGAGGCGACGCTGCTCGACCAGCAGCGCCTGGCCCAGCATGGCAGTAAGCTGCTCGCCGAAGCGCTGGCGCAGCACGTAAAGCACCAGGTCCATGTGTGCCATCGCGGCGCCGGCAGTGACCAGCGGACCATCGGCATACACCATCCGGTCAGGCTCCACACGGGTAGTGGGCGCCACGCGCCGCAGCGCAGAGGCCAACCACCACGTTGTGGTCACGCAGCGTCCCTCCAGCAATCCGGCTGCGTTGAACAGAAACACGGACGAACAGGAGCCTGCAATCGTGCCGCCCGCTCTGGCGTGGCGGCTCAGCGCAGCGACCAAGGGTGGAATGTCCGGCTGGCGCAGGCGCGCGTCGAGCTGGCAGGCATCGTCGATGTCCAGGCCCGGCAGGATCCAGCATTCATGCGCAGAGGAGCGCGCAGGCAACGTGTCCACCTGCAGGTGCAGGCCGTTGCCAAGCGGAATGCTTCCTGGCGTCACCGCGCAGACCCGCCAACGCGGCGGTGCAACCCCGACCCGGCACGCCAGCTTGGCCGCGGTGGTCAGAAGATCAAGGGTGAGGGTGACGCTGGAGGCAAAGGGGGCCTGTGGCACCACTAGGGTGAAATCATGCATTGGCTGATTCTGCGCGATTGTTGGCAAATCGGCCACTTCAGGCCCGCGCCGTAGCACGATTGAATGGGCGCTCCCTCACCCACGAGCGCTATCCATGCCCACCATCCTCATCAAGACACCCGCCGACGCACTGACCGCTCTTCAGCGCGAGCGGATGATTGCCGCGGTGAATACCGCTGCAACGCAATGCAGCGGCCTGGGGCCTGATCCCCGCCAACGCAGCCTGTGCTGGGTGATTGCCGAGGAGGTGCCGGCCGGCTTCTGGCGCTGTGGCGGCAGTGCCGACTTCCTCCATGTCATTCCGTGCCTGGTCCACGTCCTCGCACCCGCCGGCGTACTCGACGAACAGCACCGGTCCCGTTACGCGGTGGTTGTGCACCAGGCCATTCTGGAATCGCTGGCCCTGCCGGATACGCAGCGGCTGGCTGCTTCGATCATGGTGAGCGATGTCACCGATGGAACGTGGGGGCCCAACGGCCAGCTGTGGACACTGCCGCAGTTCGTGGAGGCCGCGGGGTATTCCCATCTGCAAGCACCGGTGAACCGCTGACGCCACAAGCCCTTGTCAGCAGACTGCACCAACGATCATGTTCAATCACCCTCTGGTCGCTGGCAGTAGCGGGCAAATTCCTGAAGAAAGGCCTCCGCCGGTCCGCGATTGACCGGCTCTTTTACGGCATCGGCAATGGCCTCCGGCTCCATCTTCATGAAGGGGAAGCGCAGGAACAGTTCTTCGTTGAAGCGGGAGCTGATTGTCGACAGCACAAGCCGCAGAGACGCGAGCATGTCGTCGCCGCGGTGGGATGCATGCACCAGCGCGATGGGCTTTGCAATCACAAGATCGCCCGATACGAGCCAATCGATGGCGTTCTTCAGGCCGCCCGGAATGCCTCGTGCGTACTCTGGGCTCGAAATCAGAATGCCATCGCAGGCTTCAATGCAGCGCTTGAAGTGCACAACGCTGTCATGCAAGGGCAGATCTTCAAGATCGGGAGAAAAAACGGGCAGTCCGCCGAGGCCGGCGTAGGTACTCAGTGCGATATCCGGTGGCGCGATTTCTTCCAGCGCCCTCAGCAATGCGGTGTTGGTGGACAGCCGGCGAGCGCTACCGGATAGGGCAAGGATCTTCATCCCGGCACGCTATCACAGGCACCTGCCGCCGTGTCCGGCAATGACCCGCAGCGATCCGTTGCACGTGGCAAACTAGCGGTGGTCGTTCAACGTCCATTGATCATGCACGGATGCGCATAGCCCATGACACGTCTGCTCATCATTGAAGACAACCCCGAGCTGGTTGCAAATCTCTACGCCTTCTTCGAGCCACTGGGCTACGTGCTTGACGATGCGCGGGATGGTGCCACCGGCCTGCGCAGGGCAACGCAGAACGATTACGACGCCATTCTGCTGGACCTGATGCTGCCCCGCCTTGACGGCATGGCGCTGTGCCAGACGCTCCGTCAGGAGTTCCAGAACCCGGTGCCGATCCTGATGCTGACCGCCCGTGATCCGGTGGAGGACCGCGTGCAGGGGCTCGCGTTGGGTGCGGATGATTACCTGATCAAGCCCTTCTCCCTGAAGGAGCTGGACGCACGCATCAAGGCGCTGGTCCGCCGCGCCCAGGGCCGGCAGGTCCAGAGTGTGCTGGACTGGGGCGATCTGCGCGTCGACACCCGCTCACCGCAGGCGTGGCGCCAGGGCCGCACCCTCGATCTGACCCCGACAACGCACAAGCTGCTGATGTGCCTGGTGCGGGCTGCCCCCGCAGTGGTGCGCAAGCAGGAGATGGAATACCTGATATGGGGCGACGAGCCGCCGGAGAGCGGTGCCCTGCGCACGCACATCCATGAGCTGCGCCTGCAGGTGGACAGGCCGTTCAACCCTGCACTCATTGCCACGGTGCACAGCGTTGGCTGGCGGCTGGACAGGCCGGCACTGGCACCTGCGGAGTAGTCGCTGCCGATGACTACCCGCTCGCTGAGGTCGCTCTATCGAAGCATGACACTGAGAACGCGCATCACGGTGTCGTTCGTGTTGCTGATGGCCGGTGCAATGGGCTTCATTGTGCTGGTCGAACTGGTGGACTACGACGAGGTAAGAGCCTCCGTCGTTTCGATGACACAGGACCGCGAGGTCCATCGGCTGCAGGCCGCACTGGCCAGTGGCGAGCAACCGGAACTGACGAAGGGCAGCCAGCTGTATGACGCGCGCTCGGCTCCTCAGGTGCTGCGCAGGTACGGGCCGGGCTACCACGGTGAAAAAGGCCCGAACGAATGGCATCTGCGGGTCTTCGAAAGCGACGGACAGCGCTACTACCTGCTGCAGGACGGTCAGCACTACGCCTACCTGGAACATCTGATCAACGCCTTTGCGGCACTGGTCATCCTCACCTGCGTGCTCTGCGCGTTCTGGATCGGTCGCCGAACCGCGGCCCATGTCATCGCGCCCATCACCCGTCTGGCCGAGGCGGTGCAGAACAAGCACAAGCCCTTCCCCTACCAGGATGCACGCGATGAGATAGGCGTGCTGGCGCGCGCTTTCGCCCAGCACAGCGACGAGCTTGAGCAGTTCCTGCAACGCGAACAGTGCTTTGCAGGCGATGCCAGTCATGAGCTGCGCACGCCCTTGGCGATCATCGGTGGCGCGGCCGAGACACTGGTGCACCAGCTGCCCGCCGACAGCCACCTGGTGGCCAGCGCCGGTCGCATCATGCGCACCACCCAGGAAATGCAGCGGCAGTTGACCTGCCTGCTGCTGCTTTCGCGTGACCCCAGGACGGTGCCGCGCAGCCTCGTTCCTCTGCGGGCGCTGATCGAGGAATGCATGGAGCGATGTTCGCCGTGGATCTCGGGAAAGCCGGTGCGCCTGATTCTGGATGCGCCGCAGGACGCGCAGGCGCTGACCAATGCCGAGCTGGCGCGGAGCGTGATCTGGAACCTGCTGCGCAACGCCTGCCAGTACACGGAAGAAGGTGAGGTGCGGCTCGAGCTGCGGGGTGCCACGCTGCGGATCGCCGACACCGGCCCGGGGCTGCCGCCCAGCATCGATGCGCAGCAGTTCAAGCGTTTCATGCCCAGTGCCCGGCAGAGCGGTGAAGGCCTGGGCTTGTCCATCGTGCAGCGTGCGGTCGAGCATATGGGGTGGCAGATGACGGTCGAGACATCGGCGCAAGGTTGCCTGTTCACCCTGCAGATGCACCCAGCCCCGGCGGGCACCTGACAGCTTCCTGACACGGGCCTGCACATCCTTGCCGGATTTCCACGTGAAGGCAGGACAGAAATGCAGCCAGGGCACCCCAATGGCGACGGCAAGTACCCCCACGGAAAGACCGGCCTGCGCCGCATCTTCCATACCCTGATCCATTCCCGCGATGGTTTCATCGCCACCTTCCGGGGCGAGGCAGCATTCCGGCAGCTGCTGTTGCTGCATGGCGTGCTGGCGGTCGTCGCCTTCCTGCTGGATGTCAGCCGAGGCGAGCGTGCCGTGATGCTGATGGTCTGCTTCATCAGCCTGATTGTGGAACTGCTGAACTCGGCGATCGAAGCGGTGGTCGACCGCATCTCGTTGGAACATCATCCGCTTTCCAAGAACGCCAAGGACATGGGCAGTGCGGCGCAGACCACTGCGCTGTTGATGGTCGCTACGGTATGGGCGGTGGTTCTGCTGGGCTGATCATGAAAGCTGACAACTTCCTGATAGACGCATCCAGATACTGCGCGCACTTCTCGTACAACGGATTGTGCACGTGCGTCCATGTTTCAGACTTTCCCCTCATCATCCGATCGTGCTTGTGTGGTGCACCGCGTTGTTCTTCGCGACGCTGGGAAACATAGCACTCTGGAAAACACTGTGGTCTGTCATGGACATCCATGACCTGCGCAGCGCCCTGTTCTTCTTCAGCCTGCCGGCACTGTTGTTCTGCCTGTTCAATCTGTTGTTCACGCCCATCGGCGTGCTTCCTTATGTGCGCAAGCCGGTCCTGGCGATTCTGGTTGTCACCAGTGCGGCGTGCAGCTACTTCATGCTTCATTACGGCGTACTGATCGACCGCGACATGGTGCAGAACGCGCTGGAGACCAACCAGGCCGAGATGACGTCCTATCTCTCGGTGCCACTGCTGCTGACAGTGCTGCTGCTGGGCGCCCTGCCCTCGTGCGTTCTGCTGGTGATGCGCACCGGAAACAGCGGTCGGCCCCTGCGGGCGGCGCTGGTATGGCTGGGAAATGTGCTGGCGACGTTGATGGTGCTGACGGCGGTGACGTTTGCGTTCTACAAGGAGTATTCGTCGTTGCTGCGCAACAATCGCTACATCCGCGAGCAGGTGTTGCCGCTGAACGTGGTCCGCCACACCTATGGCTATCTCAAGAGCAGCTACAGCGCCAAGGCGCAACCATTGCGGGCTATCGGCGAGGATGCAATACGTATCCCCGGCAAGCGCCCACGCCTGGTGATCGTAGTGGCTGGCGAGACGGCACGATCGCAGAATTTCCAGCTCAACGGCTACCCGCGTCCGACCAATCCGTACCTGTCACAGAAAGATGTCATCAGCTTCCGCAACGTTTCCTCTTGCGGTACCGCAACGGCGGTGTCATTGCCCTGCATGTTCTCGCAGATGACACGATCGCAGTACGACGGCGTCACCGCGGCATCGGAAGAGAACGTGCTGGATATCCTGCAACGGACTGGCGCCAGCGTGCTTTGGCGTGACAACAACAATGGCGGTTGCAAGGGCGTGTGCGATCGCGTGCCTACCGATGACATGCCTCCGCTGAAGGTGCCCGGGCTCTGCATCAACAAGGACGGTACCTGCCATGACGAGATCCTGCTGCACCAGCTGGCCGCGCGCATCGAGGCCATGCCGGGAGATGGACTGATCGTACTGCATCAGCTGGGCAGCCATGGGCCCACCTACTTTGAACGTTATCCAGCCGATGCCAGGGCCTTCAGTCCGACCTGCGACAGCAACCAGATACAGAAGTGCAGCAATGAAGCGCTGGTCAATACCTACGACAACACACTTGTCTACACGGACCGGCTGCTGGGCAAGGCCATCGACCTGCTGCAGACCTATGCGGACCAGCGCGACGTTGCCCTGATCCATGTCTCTGACCACGGCGAATCGCTTGGCGAGCACGGCATGTATCTGCACGGAACGCCCTACTTCATCGCGCCACGGGAGCAGACCCAGGTGCCGCTGGTGATGTGGTTCTCTGCCGGGTTCGCGGACAACGCACGCCTTGATCTTGCCTGCCTACGCCACGCTGCAGGCACAGGATCCTATAGCCACGACAACCTCTTCCACTCGTTGCTGGGATTGTTCGAAGTCAGCAGCAGGGTGTACCGGCCGGATCTGGATATCTTCAATGGCTGTCGAGTGCCCCTTGCCGGCCTTCTGGTTCACCCGTAGGAGGTGCCGGGACTCACCGGGTGAAGTACAGGCAACCGGCTACGGCGATTGGCGTCGGGTCGGCCTCTATCCGCTGGGCGACCAGTGCCATCACTTCGATGCCATCGCCTTGGGCTTCCGGTGCTGACTGCACCACGCGCATCCCTGCAGGCGTGTGCTGTGTCCCGCGTGCGTCGAGGGACAGCGCCTTGCTGAGATCCGCAGCAAGGGCTTCATCAAAGACAGCCACTACGGAGCTGCGCGAAAGTATCAACCGTTCGGACGGATGGCCGAAGACCAGAACCGGCGATGGAAGCTGCATTTCCGCCACAACGCCGGGCAAATCGCCTAGTGCCCTGCTGTAACCCTCGCCCCTGCCTGCGACCGATTCCCAGCCAGCCGACGGCTTTCCGCTGGATGCGATGCCACGCAACTGATAGGCCAATGTTCGGAATGCGGTGCGATCCGCCTTGCAGGACACGAGCGCCAGCGCACGATCAATGTCTTCCTGTTTGGGAACGTTCTTGCGGATCGATTCTGCTGCTGGCGCGGTGGGCGCCATGGAAAGTGCCAGGCCTGCGAACAGCAGAACCTTGTTCAACGTACGGGTGATCAACGCGAAATGCTCCTGCCTGGGGGTGCCAACACCATTCGGCACTACACCGGACGGACGGGAAGTACAGTCTCTATCGGGAAACTTCACTGCCAGCGGCAGCCTCCCGCGCGGCGATCTTCTCGACCAGCGTATCGATCGCCGTCTGCATGGCGCGCGCAGTCTGGTCACCGCTCTGGTTGGTGATGACGAAGATGCCAAGATCGTACTTCGGCATGATGTAGATGTAGCACTGGGAACGGGGCACGCCACCATGATGGGCGTAGTACACGCCCTTCAGCTGATCGCCGGCGACGATGTTCCAGAAGTAGCCGATGCTGAACTCGGAATCGAATTTGACCAAGGGGCGATGCGATTCCTTTACCACGGGCCCGTTCGCCAGCTGGAATCTGAGGTACTTCACCATCTCCGGAACAGTCGCCTTTACGTTCCCGGATGCGCCCCACGGCAACTGCGGCATCGGCGTGGTCGGCACCGGGTTGTCGCTGTGATAGCCGACTGCAAGGCGCAGCGCCTCGTCGTCGCTCAGTGTGAGTCTGAGCCCTGTCATCGCTGCGGAATCGCCAAGGTGTCCGCGCAACAGCGACGCGTAGTCGCGCTTGTAGACGGTCTCGAGGATATGCGCCGTCAGCTCCGTCCCGGCACTGGAGTACGCGTAATCCTTACCGGGCGCCCGGCCAATCTCGACAGCGTGCAGATCCTTGAAGAAATCGGCCTTGCCGTAGTGCGCGTAGATGGCGTTGAGTTCGCCTGGCGTACGATGATCGGTGAAGTCCGCCAGCACCGTGTTCGCACGCTCCGGCAACATGTTCGGCAGGCCGCTGGTGTGCGACAACAGATGGCGGATGCGGATGGGCTCACCCTTGTACTGCAGGTTCGGATAGTCCCCCTGCAGGTACTGTCGAACATCGTCGTCCAGACTCACCTTGTGTTCCAGGACGGCATTGGCCATCAGGGTGCCCGCCAGGGTCTTGCTCAACGAACCGATCTCGTAGAGGGTCGCATCGGTTGGAGGGCCTGGCTTCCCGGTTTCCATGTCGCCGCGATGACGGATGAATTCCTTGCCCCGGTACACGACGCCGATCGAGGTTGAATGAAGCAACGGCTGCCGGATCATCGTTGCGGCAACGTCGTCGATCTCCGTCCCCAGATCCTTCGTTGGAACCTTTTCGCTGGCGCAGCCTGCAGCCAACAGCGCGGCGGACACCAGGAGGCAGCTGAGCCATCGCCTGTTTCGAACACTCATCGAAGTCACGTGCATGCGTCGCCGCTTGAAGGGAGGTGCAGAATGGGGCCTTAAGATAGCCGATGGCCAAGGCCCACGCCTGTGCCGGTTCTCACGGCTGGGCAGGCTCGCACCCTACTCCGCCGCCAGCGCCTGGATCGGGTCCAGCTGTGCGGCACTGCGCGCCGGAAAGTAGCCGAAGCCCAGGCCTATGGCTGACGAGCACGCCAGTGCGGCCAGCACCGGCGCGGCGGTAAACAGAAACGGCACGCCCAGCGACAACAGGCTGAACAACACACCCGCGCTGAAGGCCAGCAGCACGCCGAGGACGCCGGCGAAGAGACAGATCAGCACTGCTTCGATCAGGAACTGACGCAGGATGTCACCCTGCCGCGCCCCCACCGCCAGGCGCACACCAATCTCGCGCACGCGCTCCTTCACCGATACCAGCATGATGTTCATCACCCCTACCCCGCCCACTATCAAGGCTACGGCGGCGATGGCCGACACCAGTGCGGCCATGGTCTGGCTGGACTTCATCACCGCCTTGCGGATCTGGTCGGCGTTGTAGATGAAGAAGTCGCGGCGGCCATGCCGCAGCTGCAGTTCGGCGGCCAAGGAAGCTTCGGCTGCGGTGGTGGAGACATTGTCGCGCACGCGCACGGTGATGCTCTCCAGCCGCTGGCTGCCCAGCAGGCGCGAGGAGGCCGAGGTATACGGCACATAGACAGTGGGCGTTGCACCGCCGGCAAATGTGCTGGCGCCGACCACGCCGATCACCTCTACCGGCATGCCGCCCAGCAGTACCGTGCTGCCGATCGGGCTGCCGCTGAACAGTGCGGTGGCGGCCTTCTGGTCGACCACGCCCACTGCGCGGTGTGCATCCACTTCAGCATCGGTGAAGAAGCGCCCGGCCTTCAGGCGCAGGCCGCGTACGCGCGGCAGATCTGCGCCAACGCCCATCACCTGCGTGTTGGCGCGTCGGCTGCCCTGTAGCGCGGCCACCGAGCCGCTCAAGGACGGACTGACGCTGTCCACGTAGCTGAGTGCGGCCAGATGGTCGGCATCAGCGACCACCAGCGTTTCGATTTCCGCCGAACGCGGGTCACCGAAATCGACGCCCGGGAAGATCTCCAGTGTGCTGGCGCCAAGCTCGTTGATCTGTGATTCCACCTGGGCCTGTGCGCCTTTGCCCAATGCCACCACGGTGACCACAGCGGCCACGCCGATGATGATGCCGAGCATGGTCAGCAACGTGCGCAGGCGATGGGCCAGCATCGAGCGCACTGCCATCTGCGCAACCTCGCGCACGCCATCCAGTCGAGCACGCCGCTCGACACGCGACGACTGGCCGCGCTCGGGCGCGGATCTGGCCTGAACGGCCGCGCGACCGCCCGCGCCGCGATCGGCCACGACGTGCCCGTCGGCGATCTCGATTACCCGGGCCGCGTGGGCGGCAACCGATGCATCGTGGGTCACCAGGATGACCGTGTGGCCCTGCGCATGCAGGCGCTTCAATTCGGCCATCACCTGTTGGCCGCTGGCATGGTCCAGCGCACCGGTGGGTTCGTCGGCCAGCACGATGGCACCGCCGTTCATCAACGCTCGGGCGATGGACACGCGCTGCTGCTGGCCGCCGGACAGCTGGCTCGGCCGGTTGCCGGTACGCTCGCCCAGCCCCAGCGTTTCCAGCAGTACGCGTGCCCGCGCCGTGCGCGTCGGGACATCCACGCCTGCGTAGATCGCTGGCAACGCGACGTTCTCGGTGGCGCTCAGATTCTCCATCAGGTTGTAGCGCTGGAAGATGAAGCCAAAGTGCTCGCGACGCAGGCGCGCCAGCTCGTCCGGCGACATCTGCTCGGTGGCCGCGCCGTCTACGCAGTAGCTGCCTTGGGTGGGGCGGTCCAGGCAGCCCAGGATGTTCATCAGCGTTGACTTGCCCGAGCCCGACGGGCCGATGATGGCGATGAACTCGCCGGCATCGATGCGCAGCGATACGTCCTTCAGCACCACCACTTCACCGGCGGCAGTACGGTAGGCGCGCGATACGCCATGTAGTTCAAGCAGCGCGTGGGTCATGTTCACATCCCCAGCAGGCTGCTGGCCTGCGGTTCGCCACTACTGGGGGCCTGGCCGACCACCACATTCTCGCCAACCCGCAGGCCGGACAGGATCTGCACGGCGGTGGCAGTGCGCAGGCCGGTGGTCACCGCGCGCTCGTGGGCGCGCCCCTTGGCATCAACCACGCGCACGCTGCCGCGACTGTCGTCGCCACTGTCCGATCCGTTCAGTGCGGTCAACGGTACCTGCAGTGCGTTGCTGGCCCGGGCCAGCTGCAGCGTCACCTTGACGGTCATCGAAGGTTTCAGCTTCAGGCCAGGGTTGCCCACATCGAACAGGCCCGCGTAGTACACCGCCTTTGGTGTCTGCGCCGAGCTGCCGGTAGCGGCCGAAGCCGCGTCGGCAATCGAGGACGGCGCGGGCTCCAGCTGCTGCAGGTGCGATTCGTAGCGCCGTCCGCTCGGCCCCAGCGTCGAAAACCACAACGGCTGGCCAACTGCGATCAGTTCCACGTCAGCCTCGGCGATCTCGGCACGCACAGTCATCGTGTCCATCTGCGCCAGCATCACGATGGTCGGCGTGGTCTGCATGGAGTTCAGCGTCTGCCCAGCCTTGGTGACGATGGCAACGATGTAGCCGTCAGTTGGCGAGAGAATGCGGGTATAGCCCAGGTTGATCCGGGCCGTTTCCACCTGGGTCACCGCCTGGTCGATCTGCGCCTGCAGTGCAGCCACCTCCGAGCGTGCCGCATCGCGGGCCACCCGCGCGGCCTCGAAGCCCTCCTGCGAGACCAGCCGCGATGCCACCAGCTGCGACTGGCGATCCAGCATGCGGCTGGTCTGCACATAGCGGGCCTGGCTGGCGGCATGCTGCGCGCGCAGTGCGTTGGTGGATGCTTCAGCACTGCGCAGGGCGATGCGCTGCGGTTGCGAGTCGACTTCGGCGATCAGGTCACCGGCCTGCACGCGCTGGCCCAGCACCACGTGCAAGCGTTTGACCTGCCCGGACACCTGCGCGCCCACCGCCACCAGTTCCTTCGGATTGACCCGGCCCACCGCCTGCACGGTCTTCTCCAGATCAGCCACCCTTGCCGGCGCGATGATCAGGGCGCCATCATCGCCATCGGCGAACGCCCACCAGCCGACACCGCCTGCCAGGACGGCCACGGCGGCGGCGATGATCAGAGTCTTGCGGGTTTTCATCGAGATGCCCGGCTGCTTGCGGTCACCCATCGCGACCGCCAAGGCCTCAGTCTGGGAGCCTTGGTTGGAGGTTTCCTGGAGCCAGTGTGGAGATCGCATGGAGCCAGGGCCTGCGTTCAGGTGTACCACCCGCCGCTGAACCCTCCAGTGCGGGTCCACACAATCTCGACACAATCTCGACCGGGCCTCCATCAAGGGGCGCTAGCCTCGCCGGGTTCTTCCGCCCCCTGCCTGCAATGAAGCGCGATATCCGCACCCATCAGATGCCTTTGATCCTGATTGCCGAAGATGAAGGCGAAATCGCCGATATCCTTTGCGCTTACCTTGCGCGTTCCGGAATGCGCAGTGTCAGGGCCAGCGATGGCGAGGCAGCGCTGGCGAGCCACCACCAGCTGCGCCCCGACCTGGTGCTGCTGGATGTACAGATGCCGAAGAAGGATGGCTGGCAGGTGCTGAGCGAACTGCGCCGGCGCGGCAACACCCCGGTCATCATGCTTACGGCACTCGACCAGGACCTGGACAAGCTGACCGGCCTGCGCGTGGGCGCCGATGACTATGTCGCCAAGCCCTTCAACCCCGCCGAGATCGTCGCGCGCATCCAGGCGGTGCTGCGCCGTAGCGCGCCTTCCGGGGCCGATGTGCCCAACGGCGTGATCCGCCAAGGGCCGTTCGAGATCGATCTGCGCAGCCACGATGTGACGGTCCATGTCGAAGGCCAGGGACATGCGTTGACTGTCACCCTCACTGAGTTCCGCCTGCTGGTGCACATGGCCCGTGCGCCGCGCCAGGTACATGCACGTGCCGATCTTCTGCACGCCTGCCTGCCCGAGGGCGATGCCCAGGAGCGCACGGTGGACAGCCACGTGAGCAAGCTGCGCCGCAAGCTGGAGGATGTGGGCGTGCGCGGCATTCCGGCGACCATCCGCGGCGTCGGCTACCGGCTGCTGGGCTGACGGATGACCACCAAAGGCAAAAGCATCGGCCGCCAGATCACGCTTTCGATCGTGGTGGCATCGCTGTGTTCGACGGTACTGTCGATCGCCGGCTTCTATCTGTTCTATTACCTGATGGAAGTCTTCTACCCGCGCTGGTACGACACGCCGCAGACGATGCTGCCGTCGGGGCTGGAATGGCTGTGGATCGGCCTCACTGCCACCGTGGTCATCGTATTGGCTTCGCTGATCGCTTCGCGCCTCACCTGGCGCATCATCACCCCCTTGAACTCGGTGGCCGAAAGCCTGCGCCGCGTGGCCAGCGGCGATCTGGATGCACGTGCGCGCGGCGACCACACCTCGATGACCGAAGCGGCCACGCTGGTGAGCGACTTCAATTCCATGGCCGAGCGGCTGAGCCGCATGTCGCAGAACCGGGTGTTCTGGAACGCGGCCATCGCGCACGAACTGCGTACACCGATGACTATCCTGCGCGGTCGCCTGCAGGGCATCGCCGACGGTGTGTTCGAGCCACGGCTGGAGCAGTTCACCAGCATGCTGACCCAGCTGGAAGGCCTGACCCGCATCATCGAAGACCTGCGGGTGGTGAGCCTGGCCGAAAGTGGTCATCTGGACCTGCGCCTGCAGCGCAGCGACGTCAGCGTGCAGGTGGCTGCGGTAGTGGAGGCGATGTCCGACGCCCTGGCCGAGAGTGGCTTTTCAGTGACGCTGGAGGCACGCGCCGCGCTGGCGGACTGCGATCCGGCACGCATCCGCCAGGCGGTACTGGCCTTGCTGGAAAACGCGCGCCGGCACGCTACTCCCTGCCCGCTGCGGGTGTATGTGAAGCTGGCCGAGGGGCACTGCAGCGTGACCGTGGACGACGGCGGACCCGGCGTGCCGGATGAACTGCGCGACAGCATCTTCGAGGCCTTCCAGCGCACCGATGTGTCGCGGTCGCGGCAGAGTGGCGGTTCCGGGCTCGGCCTGGCCGTGGTGCGTGCGATCGCCGTGGCCCATCACGGAACGGCACAGTGCCGGCCGAGCGGGCGTGGCGGCACTGTATTCGAGATCCGCTGGCCGGTGCACGCCCGTCGCTGAACGCCACCGGTTTCTCCACGCGATCTCCATCGTTCCTCCATCCCCGCTCCAAGGCGTTGCCGATACTGGGTGCGGCCGGGGAGAAGCCTTCGTCCATCCCCTGCCCCACCCTCGATCCACCCAGGTTCCCATGAAGCACCCACACGACCCGGCTGCTGCAGCCGGCAGCATCGGCCAGCAGAATGCGGCCGCTACGTTGAAAGCCATCCTGCGCACCTATCCCTGGCAGCTCACCGGAACCTTCTCGCTGGTGGCGCTGGAGAATGCGCTGCTGCTGGCCTATCCGCTGTTCGCCGGCTTCGCGGTGGATGCGATCATCCGTGGCAACGTCGGCCATGCCATTTCCTACGCCGGCGTGGTGCTGTTGTTCTGGCTGGTCGGCGCCGCCCGTCGCGCAGTGGATACGCGCACGTTCACCCGCATCTATGCCGATCTGGCAGTGAACGTGGTGCAGGCGCAGCGACGCATGGGCCAGGCCACCTCCACCTCGGCGGCGCGCGTGGTCTTGGCCCGCGAGTTCGTCGACTTCTTCGAGAAGCACGTGCCGATCATCGCTACGGCGCTGGTCTCCATGTTCGGCGCGGCGGCGATGCTGCTGGCGATCGAACCCCTGGTTGGCGCGGCCAGTCTCATTGCCCTGCTCGGTGCGCTGCTGTTGTTGCCCTCGTTCGCTCGCCGCAACGAGCAGTTGCACGGACGTTTGAACAACCGGCTGGAGCATGAAATCCGGCTGGTCGACCGGGTCAGCCCATCGGTGCTGCGCCGTCACTACGCCACGCTGTCGCGGCTACGCATCCTGCTGTCAGATCGCGAAGCCAGTGCCTTCGTGGTGGTCGGCGCGGCGGCCGCGGTGCTGTTCGCCTTGACCATTGGCCGCCTGGCCACAACCGATGGCGTGACCCCGGGCCACGTCTATGCGGTGATGACCTACCTGTGGACCTTTGTCGGCAGCCTCGACGATGCACCGTCGATGGTCGACCAGCTGGCCAGGCTGAAGGACATCGGCCGCCGCGTCAGCCCGGGGATGGACGATGCGGAGAGCGACGTTCGTCCTGGGTCATGAGCTCACCCGCACGCATCCGGTAGTGCTCCACCCATTCCATGGACTGTGCGATGCCACCGAAGGGAAATAGATGCGGGCTGACCTGCCCATGGGCTTCGGTCAACCCATCCACCAGGCGGTCCACGAACACATCCGGCCCAGCTCTACCCAGCAGGCGGCCCATGGAGATGCCATACCGCGACAGCATCGAGGTGCTTGCAGCTACGCCGCACATCGCCGCATAGCGTACAAGCCGCGCGATGCTGGCGGGCCCGGGAACGCCGACCAGCACCGGATGGGTGATGCCACGGGCGCGCAGTTCATTCAACCAGGTCAGCACGACATCGGCATCGAATGCGAACTGGGTGACGACAAGCGGCGCCATGCCTCGCGCTTCGATGCGTTGGCACTTGCGTTCAAGCACGCGCCACCGATCGGCGCTGGTCATCACCGGATGACCTTGCGGATGCGCGCCCACAGCCACGACCTTGATGCCGGCGCGCTCGAGGACACCGCTCTCGATGATCGATGCACTGTCGGCGAACGGTCCGGCAGGTGTGGAGAGATCCCCCGCGATCAGCAGACAGCGCTCGACACCGGCGTCGATCACGGCACGGTCGATGAAGTGCTCAAGCGCTGCCCGCGAGCCGATGCGGCGCGCGGAAAGGTGTGGCATCGGCTCGAAACCCAGTTCGCGCACTGTGCGTGCCGCAGCCAGTCGGGCAGTGTCGTCCTCGCTCGGCAGGTAGGGAATGGAGATGGTCGTGCCCCGCGCCATGCGCGCAGCCTCGGCGCGCAGCGCAGGCATGGCCTTGGCACTCACCTCCAATGAAACGGCGCTGACGAAGGCCTGCGCCCGCTGCGCGCGGTCAGCAGTCCCGTTCGAAGGCTGCCCCAAACGGCCGGTGCCACCTGACATCAGCCGGCTCCGCGCAGGTTGCCGGCGCTGGTGGAGCTGTGCCGTGCCAGCTCGACAAACGCCTGCAGGTAATCGATGCCGGTATCCGCCTCGCGCGCACCCAGATAGATCTGCTTGGGAATGCCTTTGGCGCCCAGCCGTACCGGCACCACGTCCATGCGGGCGGCGTACTCTTCCACCAGCCAGCGCGGCATGGCGGCCACGCCACGGCCACTGGCCACCATCTGCATCATGATGTCGGTGGTTTCAATGGCCTTGTGCCGCCGTGGCGTGATGCCGGCCGGCAGCAGGAACTGGTTGTAGATGTCCAGCCGCTCGAACGGCACCGGGTAGCTGATCAGCACTTCCTGGCTGAGCTGGCGGGGCTTTACGTAGTCGACCTTGGCCAGCGCGTGGCCCTTGGCCACCACCAGCACCTGCTCGTAGTCGAAGACGGGGATGAACTTCAGGCCGGGCTTCAGCAGCGGGTCGGGCGTGACCAGCAGGTCGATCTCGTAGCCGAACAGCGCGCCGATGCCGCCGAACTGGAACTTCTGCTTGACGTCCACATCCACGTCCGGCCAGGCGGCCAGATAGGGCGAGACGATCTTCAGCAGCCACTGATAGCAGGGATGGCATTCCATGCCGATGCGCAGCGCGCCGCGCTCGCCCTGCGCGAACTGGCCCAGCCGCTCTTCGGCCAGGTCCAGCTGCGGCAGCACCCGGTTGGCGACGGCAAGCAGGTACTGCCCGGCTTGGGTCAGCCGCAGGCTGCGGCCTTCGCGCAGCCAGACGTTGGTGCCGAGCTGCTGCTCCAGCTTCTTCATGCTGTGGCTCAGGGCTGACTGGGTCAGGTTCAGCACGCCGGCAGCGGCAGTGAGTGAGCCCTGCTGCTCGACCTGCTGCACGATGCTGAGATGGATCCGCTCCAACATGACGATGAATCTCACTCATGGATTGGTGAAGTAATACCATTTTACGTCATGGGAAGGGCTGGCTAGCATCGGCCCATGCCTTCGGTTACCTGCCAGCCCGGTCACCCCGCCGGCCTGCAGGACTGCGCCCCTGCAGATCATCCGAAGGAGCCCCTCCCCTGCTGAAAGCGAAGAGATGACCCGCCCCCTCCGTATCGTCGCCGTTTCCGGCGGGCTGCAGCGCCCCTCAAGGGCCGCGACCCTGGCCGAGCACCTGCTGGACCTGATCGGCGAAGGCGTGCCCTGCGATCAGCACCTGATTGAACTGGGTGAACTGGCGCCGCAGTTGGCCGGTGCGCTCTGGCGCTCGCAGTTGCCCGAGACCGTGGAGCGGCAGTTGGCCGCTGTCGAGCAGGCCGATGTGCTGGTGGTGGCCACGCCGGTCTACCGAGGTTCGTACACCGGCCTGTTCAAGCACTTCTTCGACTTCATCGACCAGGACGCGCTGGTCGATACCCCCATCCTGCTGGCCGCCACCGGCGGCAGCGAGCGCCACGCACTGATGATCGACCACCAGCTGCGACCGCTCTTCAGCTTCTTCCAGGCCCGCACCCTGCCCTTGGGCGTCTACGCAACCGACCGCGATTTCGCCGAAGGCCGTGTACACGACGAAGCGCTGATCCAGCGGGCGCGCCTGGCGGTACAGCGGGCGATGCCGTTGCTTGCCCTCTCCCATCGCGCAGCACCTGCCCCCCTTGTGGCTGCTGCCGCTCTCTGAATGCCGACTGCCATCGACCTGCATTCGGATGTCACCCCGCAAACCGGAACGCCGCCCATGACGACCAGCAACTTCACCTTCAGCATCAGCCGTATTCCTTTCAACGAGGATTACCAGCCTGCTGATGGCACGCGCATCACCACCAACTTCGCCAACCTGGCCCGCGGCGAATCCCGCCAGGAAAACCTGCGCAACACGCTCGGCATGATCAACAACCGCTTCAATGACCTCGCGCACTGGGACAACCCGAGCGCGGACCGCTATGTCGTCGAGCTGGACATCATCTCTGTGGAGATGCACATCGATGGCAGCGACGGCGGCGATACGTTCCCGTTGATCGAGGTGCTGCGGCCGACCATCGTCGACACCCTCACCGGTACGCGCACCGAAGGCATTGTCGGCAACAACTTCTCGTCGTATGTGCGCGACTACGACTTCAGCGTGGTACTCCCGGCCAGCAACGAGGGCAAGGCCACCTTCGGCATTCCCGACGGCTTTGGCGATCTGCACGGCAAGCTGTTCCAGCACTTCCTGGAGTCGGAGGCCTACCGTGCGAACTTCAGCAAGGCGCCTGTCATCTGCATCAGCGTCTCCAGCAGCAAGACCTACCACCGCACCGAGAACCACCATCCCATCCTGGGCGTGGAGTACCGGCAAGGCGAGTTCTCCCCCACCGACCAGTACTTCGACAAGATGGGGCTGAAGGTGCGCTACTTCATGCCGCCGGGCAGCGTCGCGCCGCTGGCGATCTACTTCCAGGGCGACCTGCTGGGCGATTACTCGAACCTGGAACTGATCGGCACCATCAGCACGATGGAGGCCTTCCAGAAGATCTACCGCCCCGAGATCTACAACGCCAATTCCGTGGCCGGCAAGGTCTACCAGCCCAGCCTGAAGCACCAGGACTACTCCTCCACCCGCATCGTCTACGACCGCGAGGAGCGCAGCCAGCTCGCGGTCAAGCAGGGAAAGTTCACTGAAGAGCACTTCATCAAGCCGCACCGCGCCGTGCTTGAGCAGTGGGCCGCCCGCTGATCCATCGATCTTCCATTCGCCCCCCAGGACACAAGACGCAATGTCGACGAAGAAACTGCTCCCCACCTCCACCGCAGGCAGCCTGCCCAAGCCCTCCTGGCTGGCCGAGCCCGAGAAGCTCTGGTCGCCCTGGAAGCTGCAGGATGAAGCGCTGAATGAAGGCAAGCAGGACGCCCTGCGCCTGTCCCTGCAGGAACAGCAGCATGCCGGCATCGACATTGTCAGTGATGGCGAACAGACGCGGCAGCACTTCGTCACCACCTTCATCGAACACCTCAACGGCGTCGATTTCGAGAAGCGCGAAACCGTCCGCATCCGCAACCGTTACGACGCCAGCGTGCCCACCGTGGTGAGCGCTGTCAGCCGCCCGAAGCCGGTGTTTGTGGAAGATGCGAAGTTCCTGCGCAGGCAGACCACGCAGCCGATCAAATGGGCGCTGCCGGGCCCGATGACCATGATCGACACCCTGTATGACGCGCACTACAAGAGCCGCGAAAAGCTGGCATGGGAGTTCGCGAAGATCCTCAACGAGGAAGCGAAGGAACTGGAGGCCGCCGGCGTGGACATCATCCAGTTCGATGAGCCCGCCTTCAATGTGTTCTTCGACGAAGTGAACGATTGGGGTGTAGCCGCCCTGGAGCGCGCGGTCGAAGGGCTCAAGTGCGAAACCGCGGTGCATATCTGCTATGGCTACGGCATCAAGGCCAACACCGACTGGAAGCAGACGCTCGGTTCGGAATGGCGCCAGTATGAAGAATCGTTCCCGAAGCTGCAGACCTCCAGCATCGACATCATTTCGCTGGAGTGCCACAACTCCCACGTGCCGATTGACCTGATCGAACTGGTGCGTGGCAAGAAGGTGATGGTGGGCGCCATTGATGTGGCTTCCAGCACGGTTGAAACGCCGGAAGACGTGGCCAACACCCTGCGCAAGGCCCTGCAGTTCGTGGACGCTGACAAGCTCTACCCCAGCACCAACTGCGGCATGGCGCCGCTGTCGCGTGAGGTGGCACGGGGCAAGCTGCGCGCGCTCAGTGCGGGCGCACAGATCATCCGCGAGGAGCTTCTGGCACAGGGCTGAGCGGGAGGGCGCATGCTGTCGAACGCGCCCGGCTTCCCCAGGCAAAGGCCGCGCGCCAGTGCGGGAGCCCTCCACTCCCGCACTGGCGCCGCCTCCCCTACCCTTGCGCTCCGATACTCAGCGCTGCTGATCCTTCAGGAACAGCCACGTGATCAGCGTGGCATCCGGACCCTTGGGGTCGGTGAACGGCAACCCGGACTGGCTGCCGCTCCAGGCATGCCCCATGCCCTGCACCACGTAATGCTGGACCAGCGTCCTGCCACCGTAGGTGTAGGTGTCGACCGTGTAGGCACGCCCACCCGGCACCTGTCCGTGGAAAGTGTTGGTCGGCACATACTTCACCGAGTCGTTGTCCAGGCCATCGTCGGCCAGGTCATTGGTCTGCAGGAACTGGCGCACGGCCTGCTGTCCATTCACCGGGTTCACCGTGGCGTCGGCGGTGCCATGGAACACCAGCACCGGGATCGGTCGCGGTGACGGCGAACCCGAGCACTGCCAGGCCAGTCGCCCGTTGCTGTCCGGTGAGTAGATGCTGCCGGCCAACAGTGCGTAGGCGCTGCCGGAGATCGTGGTCGCACCCTTGTACATGCCACCGGAATGAATCGCGCCCGCAGCGAACACATCCGAATAGCAGGCCAGCATGATCGAGGTCATCGCCCCGCCAGCGGAAATGCCGGTGACGTACACGCGATGCGGATCGATGCTGTAGCCCGCTTTCACCTTGTCCACGATGCCGGCCAGGATCGAGGCCTCGCCACTGTCGCGCGCCTGGTTGATCGGCAACTGCCAGTTCCAGCAGCGTGCCGGATTGGAGGTTACGTTCTGCCGCGGGTAGACCACGATGAAGCCTTCGGTGTCAGCCACCTCGTTGAAGCCGGAGGCCTCGCCCATCAGGTTCGGCCCGGTCACGCAGCCGTGCAGCACCAGCAACAGGGGCAGCGGTTGCGTTTCGTCGTAGCCGGCGGGCACCCATACCTGGTACTCGCGGGCGCCGAACAGATTGCCGTACAGGCCAACATCCCAATGCCCGGGTGGGTCTGCCGCAGATGCGGTACCCGTCGTCGCCAGCCAGGTGCACAGCAGCAGCATCAACGCCTTGATTGAATCGATTCCAGATTTCATGACCAGATCCTCATGCGTGAGTCGTGGATGAAGTGGTACCGGAAATCCTCGTGGACCGACCTTCCAGAGGGTGCTGCGACGCCGCTGTCAAACCCAGCCGGTGGCGTAGTAGATGCCGATCACCACGAACACCGCGAGGGTCTTGATGACGGTCACTGCGAAAATGTCCTTGTAGGCCTGGCGATGGGTCAGCCCGGTCACCATCAGCAGGGTGATGACCGCACCGTTGTGCGGCAGGCTGTCCATGCCGCCGGATGCCATCGCCGCAACACGATGCAGCACCTCCATCGGAATGCCGGCGGCCTGTGCGTTGGCGATGAAGGTCTCCGACATTGCCGCCAAGGCGATGCTCATGCCGCCCGATGCAGAGCCGGTGACGCCGGCCAGGCCGGTTACGGTGACCGCTTCGTGCAGTAGCGGATCCTTGATGGAGCCCAGCGCGTTGGCCACCACCATGAAACCCGGCAACGCGGCGATGACCGCGCCGAAGCCATATTCCGAGGCGGTGTTCATGGCGGCCAGCACTGCACCACCGATCGCCGCCTTGGTGCCCTCTGCAAACTGGGTGACCACCGGACGCCAGGCCAGCGCCAGCACCGACAGGATGCCAACCAGCAGCGCACCCAGCACGGCCCAGATTGCAGTGATCTTCGCCACGTCCTGTACCACGGGCGCGGCGCTGCCCATGATCGACGGTACGAAGCTGTGCTCGGCGCCGTACCAGTGCGGCATGCCCAGGGTGAACAGCTTGTTGGAGACGAACACCAGCAGCAGCGGCAGCACGGCAATGCCCGCATGTGCCAGTCGAGTGCCGGCAAATAGTGTGGGCTCGTTCACCAGGGTGGCCGGATCGCCGTAGCCTTCGCCGTTGCGCAGCGCAACGCGACGGCGCCACTCGAGGTAGGCCATGCCAACCGCCAACACGAAGATGCCGCCAAGCGTGCCCAGCACGGGTGCCGCCCAGGTATCGGTACCGAAGAACGTGGTTGGAATGATGTTCTGGATCTGCGGCGTTCCCGGCAGCGCGTCCATGGTGAAGCTGAAGCCGCCCACCGCCAGCGTGGCCGGAATCAGGCGCTTGGGGATGTTGCTCTGGCGGAACATTTCCGCCGCGAACGGGTAGACCGCGAACACCACAACGAACAATGACACGCCGCCATAGGTCAGCAGGCCCGACACCAGCACGATCGACAGCATTGCCCGCTGAGGTCCGAACAACCGGATCGCAGCCCCCACGATGGAGCGGGAGAACCCGGACAGTTCGATCAGCTTGCCGAACACCGCGCCCAGCAGGAACACCGGGAAATAGAGCTTGAGGAAGCCGACCATCTTGTCCATGAACAAGCCGGTGAACATCGGTGCCACCAGCGAGGGGTCGGTCAGCAGCACAGCGCCCAGTGCGGCGACGGGCGCGAACAGGATCACGCTGTAACCGCGGTATGCCACCAGAATGAGGAAGGCCAGCGCTGCAAGTACGATCAGTAACGACATACGGCGCTTCCAGGTGGGGACGCGCCCAGTATCCGGATCTGGCGACCGCTGCCGACTGGACCTAGGTCCACTCGCCGGTGCGCCACGGCGCCGCTAGCCTAGGCAGCATGGGTGGCAATGGGCCATCTGCCTTGGGGGAGGACCGAATGAAACGGAATTGCTTGAGCCTGATGATCGGCACGCTGTTGGCCACCGGGCCGGTTCTGGCGCAGGACGCACCGCAGGGCACGCCGGCGGCGGGCAGGACCGCTTCGGCGACCAACCTGGACAGCATCACGGTGACCGCGCGCAAGCGCGAGGAAACCCTGCAGGAGGTGCCGGTTGCGGTCACTGCCTTTACCTCCGAAGCCCTCGACAAGATGAACGTCCAGGACATCAGCGACCTGGATGGACAGGTGCCCAACCTGACCATCTACGCGGCGCGCGGCGCCAGCAGCACGGTCACGGCCTACATCCGCGGCGTCGGCCAGTCCGATCCCACCTGGGGCGCTGACCCAGGCGTAGGCATCTATCTGGACGACGTCTACATTGCCCGCCCGCAGGGGGCATTGCTGGACGTGTTCGACGTCTCGCGCATCGAGGTGCTGCGCGGTCCGCAGGGCACGCTGTACGGCAAGAACACCATCGGCGGTGCGATCAAGTACATCTCGCGCGGCTTGCCCACCCAGACCGAAGGCTTTGCCCAGATCACCGTGGGCAACTACAGCCAGCTCGACGCCAAGGCGGCGATCGGCGGCCCGATCGGTGACGCCGACAGTGGTCTGCGCGCACGCGTGGCGGTGGCCAGCATGAATCGTGACGGCTTCGGCGAGAACACGTTCACCAACCAGCCGGTCAGTGACAAGCAGATCAATGCGGCACGCTTCAACCTGGGTGCGTATGCGGGTGACGATTTCGATGTGCAGTTCGCTCTGGACTGGATCGATGACCAGTCCGGCATGCGCGGTTCGAAGATGCTGGCGCCCAACCCGTTCGTGCGTGCCTACCCGCCGATGGATGACCGCTACGACATCCGCTCGGGCATGCGCAACCTCAACAGCGTGGAGACCAAGGGCGCCTCGGCCACGGTGAACTGGCGGCCCAGCGAAGATGTTGCACTGAAGTACGTGGTGGCCAAGCGCGAATCGGACAGCGACGCGAACATCGATTTCGACAGCACGCCGGTCAAGCTGGCCGATGTGGGTGGCACTTACCATGACGACCAGGTCAGCAACGAGGTGCAGCTGAACTACGATGCCGGTGGACGCGTGCGCGGCGTGGTCGGCCTGTACCAGTTCAGTGGCGAAGCCGGCGGCCAGATCCGCAACAACTTCTTCAACCTGCAGTTCGGCGACACCCGCGGCAAGGTGCTCACCGACAGCATCGCGCTGTATGCCGATTGGACCTTCGACCTGACCAGCAAGCTGAAGCTGGACGTCGGCGCCCGCTACACCGACGAGGACAAGCGCGCGATCGTATTGAACCGTTTCTACGCCGACGCGACCTTCAGCAGACCCATCGCGGTGGCGGCGGATTTCGACAAGAAGACCAACTTCAAGAACGTCTCGCCGAAGGTGTCGCTGGACTATCAGATCACCCCGGACATCATGGTCTACGGGCTGGCTACGCGAGGCTTCAAGTCCGGTGGCTACAACATCCGCGCCAATGCCGTGGCGGTGCCGCGCTCGGCCGAACCGTTCGATGACGAGACCGTGGACAGCTTCGAGATCGGCAGCAAGATGGCCTTCCTCGACCAGCGCCTGTTCCTGAACCTGTCGGCGTTCCACAACAAGTACAAGGACATCCAGCTGTCGGTGTTCACCGGCATCGATACCAATGGCGATGGCGTCGACGATGCCTTCTTCGGCGACTTCACCAATGCCGGCGCCGGCACCATCAACGGCCTGGAAATCGAGTACCAGTACCTGCCCAGCCAGCACTGGCTGATCTCCGGCAACCTGGCCTGGCTGGACGCCAAGTATGACGAGTACATGGATCGTGGCGTCAACGTGGCCAAGCAGATGAAGTTCACCAACGCACCGGACTTCTCGGGCGCGTTGAACGTGGAATACCGCACCGAGCTGGCCAATGGCAGCAACCTGTCCGCTCGGGTGAGCTACAGCTACCAGAGCGAAGTGTGGCCGACCACCGACCTGAGCCCGGTGATCCGCCAGGATGGCTATGGGCTGGTCAATGCCGGCGTGATCTGGAAACTTGATGACGCCTGGACGTTCTCGTTGCAGGGCACCAACCTGGCCGACAAGGAATACCGCACCACCGGTTACAACATTCCGGCGGTCGGCACGCTGATTGGTTTCTATGGGCCGCCGCGCCAATATAGCCTCAGCGTCCGTTACGATTTCTAGGAAGCTTCTGCATGACACCGTCTTACGATGATCTGTACTGGAAAAGTGACGATGGGCTGCGCCTGCATGCGCGCGACCATGCCCCGGGTGCGGGGCGACCGCCCCGTGGCACGGTGGTCTGCATCCCCGGCTTGACCCGCAATGGCGCCGACTTCGATGCCCTTGCGCAGTCGCTGACCGCCGTCGGCTGGCGGGTGATCGCGGTTGACCTGCGCGGACGTGCGGGTTCGGAACGTGCGCCGGACCCGTCCAGCTACAACCCGCGCGCCTATGCCGATGACATGGTGGCACTGCTGCGGTCACAGAGCATCGACAAGGCGGTGTTCGTCGGCACCTCGCTGGGGGTGCTGGTCACCATCACCCTGGCCTCGCGTGTACCCGGGCTGATCGCCGCGGCGGTGCTGAACGATGCCGGCCCCAAGGTGCCGCGCCGAGCTCTGGCGCGGATCGGCAAGTACGCCGGCAAGCCCGTGCCACCGATGGACCTTTCACAGGCCACGACTTATGTTGAATCCATCGGCAAGGCCGCGTTCCCGCGGTTTACCACCGACGACTGGCGCGCGATGGCGGTGCGCACCTTCCGCCAGCGCAGCGATGGCCTGCTGGAACTGGACTACGACCCGGCGGTGATCCGCACCACGCGGCCGTGGTTGCTGTGGCTCCTGCGCCCGGTGCTGTGGCGGGCCGTGCGTGGCCTGACTTCGCGGGTACCGGTACTGGTAGTGCGCGGGGCGTTGTCGGACATCCTGCCTGTCGATGTCGCACGGCAGATGGCAGCCACCTCGCCCAACACCCTCCTCGTTGAAGTACCGGAGGTAGGCCATGCGCCGATGCTGTCCGAGCCCGAGGCGCGTGATGCGATTCTGGCCCTGCTGGAGCGCGTGCGATGAGTTCCGGCGTTTCGACGGATGAGCTGCCTGCCACCCTGCAGGCCCTGCGGCAATGGGCGGCAAGTGAACGGCTGAGCGGCAGCACGCGCATCACACAATCGCGCATCGATGCCTTCGCCGCCGCCACCGGTGATCACAACTGGATCCACACCGATCCGGTTCGCGCCCAGACCGGCCTGCCGGGCGGGCAGACCATCGCGCATGGTTTCCTCCTGCTCTCGCTTACCGTCGAGGACGATGTGGCGGCCCTGGCCGGTTTTCCCGGCATCGCCCACGTACTGAACTACGGATTGAACAAGGTCCGCTTCCTGGCGCCGGTGCCCAGCGGCTCCGAGGTGCGGGTGCGCTCGCAGCTGCTGTCACTGGAGGCACGCAGGCCCGGGCAGTGGCTGCTGACCCAGCACAAGACGGTGGAAGTGATCCCCGCCGGTGAGGTGGCCGTGGTCGCCGAGCAACTGTCGCTGATCGTGCTCGCCGGCTAGCGCCGCCCTAACCCTGCAGCGCAGCACCTGCCGGCTGCCCGCCGGACGCGGTTCTCTCTACACTGGAGCGATGTTGACGCCCTCCATCGTCCTGTTCGCCTGCATCGCGTGGACCGTGCTGCTGTTCGGCGTCGCCCTGTGGGGGGAGCGCCAGGGGCATCGGCTGTCGAAGGTCTGGCCGGCCATCTACGCGCTGTCGCTGGGCGTGCACTGCACGGCATGGACCTATTACGGCGCCGCTTCGCAGGGCGTGCAGTGGGGCTTTCCGATCCCGCCGACACTGATCGGCATGGCGCTCATTTTTGCCTTCGGCCTGCCCTTCCTGGTGCGGCTGGGGCGACTGGCCCAACAGCACAACAGTGCCACCATCGCCGACTTGGTGGTCGCGCGGCTGCGAGCCGACCAGGGGCTGGGCATCACCATCACCCTGGTCGCGCTGTTCGGCATCATTCCCTACATCGCACTGCAGCTCAAAGCAGTCAGCCAGGGCCTTGGCGCCTTGCTTGGCGATCAGTTCGCGCCCGTCGGCTGGCAGCTGGACGTGTCGTTCTGGTTCGCGCTGACGATGGCGGCGTTCACCACGTTGTTCGGCGCACGCAAAGCGTCTGCCACCGAACACAACCGGGGAATCGTGGTCGCGCTGGGCCTGGAATCGCTGTTGAAGCTGACGGCACTGCTGGCGATCGGCCTGTATGCCGCGCTCTCGGTGCACAAGTCCGGTGCGCCGCTGCTTGAAAAGATGGCGCAGCTGCCGCCGCCGGCAGTCGTGCCGGATTACCTGACCATGGTGGCGCTCGGTGCGATGGCCGCGTTCACCCTGCCCCATCAGTTCCATGTGGGCGTGGTCGAACTGCGGCAGTCGTCGGACCTGAAGACGGCGCGCTGGCTGTTCCCGGTGTACCTGCTGTTGATCGGCCTGCCGTCGGTGCCGATGGCACTGGCCGGTGCCGCGCAGTTGCCGTCTTCGGTGTCGCCCGACCTGTATGTCCTGGCCCTGCCGCAGGAACGCGGCCACCACCTGCTGGCGCTGCTGGCCTACCTGGGCAGCCTGAGCGCGGCCACCGGCATGATGATCCTGTCCGGGCTGACCCTGTCGATCATGCTCGGCAACCACGGCGTCGGCTCGCGCCTGCTGAGCGGCGTCAACGGCTTCAACAGCGGCGCTGATCTGCGACCACGTGTGCTGGCCTTCCGTCGCGCCGGCATCCTCGCCGTGTTCCTGATGTCGTGGCTGTACAGCCGCGCGATGAGCGGCACCGAGGCACTCAGCGACTTCGGCCTGATGTCGTTCACCGCGCTCTCCCAGCTGGCACCGGCAGTACTGCTGGCGGTGTACCGTCCGCGCACGCCCTCCCCAGCCATCATCGCCGGGATCGTGCTGGGCTCACTGGTCTGGTTGTGGCTGGTACTGCTGCCGATGGTGATCCCCGCCCCGCCGCCGTCGGCCAGCCCCGACGGACTGCACTGGCTGGCGATGTTCTCGCTGCGCATGCAGCCGGGCCATATCGCCATCAGCATGGGGGCGAGCCTGGCGGTCAATCTGGCGACCGTTGTGCTGGTGTCGCGTGCGGTGCGTCCCTCGATGCCACGGCAGCGCGACGCGGTGGCCGCGGCATCGTTGCGCAAGACGGCCGGTCGCTTCCTCGGCCAGGAACGGGCACGCCAGCTGATGGACGGGCATGCCGGGCAGATGCTGGATGACGAGCGGGTCACCGCCATCGAGCGGGAGCTGACTGCCGTGGTCGGTGCGGGCATGGCACGCCTGCTGGTGGAGGCGGCCCGCGATGGTGGTGCCGCACCGCTGGACGCCGTTACCCGCGCGGTCGGCGAAGCCACCCAGGTGCTGCGCTTCAACCAGCGCCTGCTGGAAGCCGCGTTGGAAAACATGAGCCAGGGCATCAGCGTGGTCGATGCGCAGCTGCAGCTGGTGGCCTGGAACAGCCGTTATGCCGCGCTGTTCAAGTTCCCGCCGGAACTGCTGCAGGTGGGACAGCCGGTGTCGAACCTGACGGCGTGGGCGTTGGGACAGCTGAAGATCGGCGACACCCCCGGCGACTCGCGCGACAAGGCGTTGCAACGGCGGGTGGTACACATGCGGCGCGGCACTCCGCATCTGTCCGAGCGGATCTTCCCGGACAACACCATCGTTGAAATCCGAGGCAACCCGATGCCCGGTGGCGGCTACGTGGCCACCTTCACCGATGTCACTGCTTTCCGGCGGGCAGAGGACGCGCTGAAGCGCAGCAACGAAACCCTGGAACGCCGCGTGCAGGACCGCACCGCGCGGCTCGAGCAGGCCGTGCATGAAGCCGAGCGGGCCAACGTGGCCAAGACGCGCTTCCTGACCGCCGTTGGCCACGACCTGATCCAGCCCCTGCATGCGGCACAGCTGCTGACCGATGCCATGTCGCAGCACATCGAATCGGAGTTCCTGGACAGCTTCCTGCGGCAGATTCGTGGTGCGCTGGACTCCACCGACGACCTGCTCTCGGGCCTGCTCGATATTTCGCGACTGGAAGCCGGCGGACTGGTGGCCGATCCGCGCCCGTTCGCGCTGTCGACCGTACTGGACCCGCTTGCACAGGAGTTCGCCGTGCTGGCGGCGGCACGCGGCCTGCAGTTCCGCCATGTACGGACCCGCGCGTGGGTGCACAGCGATCCGTTGCTGCTGCGCCGGGTGCTGCAGAACTTCCTGGCCAATGCCATCCGCTACACCCGCCGTGGCGGCGTGCTGCTGGGCGTGCGCCGGCATGGCCAGACCCTGTCGATCGGCGTGCATGACAGCGGACCCGGCATCGCGCCGGAGCAGCAGGCGGTAGTGTTCGAGGAATTCCATCGTGGCGATCGCAGCAACGGCCAGGGCCTCGGTCTGGGCCTGACCATCGCGAGCCGCATTGCCGACCTGCTGCACGCGCCGTTGCAACTGCAGAGCGCGCTTGATCGCGGCTCGACCTTCTCCATCACCGTGGTGCGGGCAGCGCCGCCTGCGGCCCCGCGCACTGAACCCGCCGCTGGCAACAGCAGCATCAAGGGCATCCGCGTGCTGGTGGTCGACAACGATCCGGAGGCGCTGGAGGCGATGCGGCAGATGCTGCTTTCCTGGGGCTGCGATGTCATCGCGGCGCGCGATGTCAATGCGCTGGGTGCTTCAGCACAGGAGGCGGCACTGTGGTTGTTCGACTACCACCTTGACGATGGCGATACGGGTGTCGCGCTGTGGAAGCGCCTTGTCGCCGTCCACGGGCCGCGGCCGACGGTGATCCTCAGCGCCGACACCGGCAGCGACACCCGCGAGGCGGTGCGCAGCGTGGGCCTGTCACTGCTCAACAAGCCGTTCAAACCGCTGGCACTGCGCTGGGCGATCAATCATCTGCTGGCAACGGCCGCTACGGCAACGCCCTGACCAAGGGTCAGGCGTCCTGCGTCTCTTCGATCTGCCGCGAAGGATCGGTCAACCCCATCTCGTGCAGCACACGGATGGCCTGCGCACGATTACGCACGCCCAGCCGGCCCATGATGCGGGTCATGTGCGCCTTGACCGTGCGCAGCTGCACGCCCAGCCGGTCGGCGATCTGCTTGTTGAGCAGCCCTTCGGCCACCAGGCTCAGCACCTTGTACTGATGCGCGGACAGGCTGGACAAGCGCGCGGCAAGATCGGCGTCCTTGTTGAAGGGCGCAACCCGCGCCACCGGCTCACGCAGCAGCGCCGGAATCCAGCGTTCACCTTCCAGCACGGTCTGCAGCGCGGACTGCAGGTCGGTCAGCCCTGAACTCTTGGGCAGATAGCCGGCTGCGCCCAGATCGATGGCGCGGCGGATCACGTGCGGCTCTTCATTGGCCGAGACGATGATGATCGCCAGCCCGGGTTGCAGTGCACGGATGGTCGCCAGCCCGGCAAGACCATGGTTGCCCGGCATATGCAGGTCCAGCAGCATCAGGTCGATCTGCTGGCTCTCGATCGCTTCCAGCACGCTGTGCAGCGAATCGGCCTCGCTGATCTGCAGGTCAGCCACTGCCTCCTCGGCCGCGCGATGCAGCGCCGCGCGGAACAAGGGGTGGTCATCGGCGATGAGCAGGGTCGGCATGTCCAGCCGAGGTTAGCAAATCGCCTGCGGTTGGGCACGGGTACCAAGGTACGCTGGCGTGCGCCGCCCGGATTGCTAGGGTGGAGCAATGAACATCCATCGCTCCCTTGCTCCGCTGTGCGCCGCGCTGGCCCTGTTGCCGGGCGGTATCTCCTTCGCCGATGCCGCCACGCCCCGCCCCGCCACCGGTGCTCCGGTGTTCGAGCAGTGGCGGGAAACCCCGCATCGCGGCAACGATGAACTGCTGACTGCGGGACTGGACATCGACGCCCTGCGCTCGACCACCGCGCCAGCCTTCAGCAACCCGGCCCAGCCCACGACAGAGGAGGCCCGGCGTCGTGCGATCTGGAGCAGCTGGCGCGGCATCGCCGACCTGACTCCCGGTGGTGGCTTCGGCGATGTCTACGGCAGCCTGCAGGCGGTGCCCGGCCGCGAGTTCTCGGCCTACGCGCGCATTACTGGCGCGCGCCAGCCCCATCGCGTGCTGGTGCAGGTACCCGACAACTTCGACGCCTCGCGACGCTGCCTGGTCGTCGCTGCGTCATCCGGCTCGCGTGGCATCTATGGCGCGATTGCGGTAGCCGGCAGTTGGGGTCTGGCCCACGGCTGCGCCGTCGCCTATACCGACAAGGGCGCAGGCAGCGACTACTACGACCTGGACGCCAAGGCCGGCTTCCAGGCAGACGGCACGCCCGCCTCACAAGGCGCGTTGGCCTTCATTCCTGCGGGTGCGGCAACCACGCAGGGGATAGCTTTCAAACATGCCCATTCGGGTGACAACCCGGAAGCAGACTGGGGCCGGCATCTGCTGCAGGCGCTGCAGTTCGGCCTGCAGTCACTGGACCGCGCCTACCCGGGATCGAAGCCATTCACAGCGGCCAACACGCGCACGCTGGGCGTGGGCGTATCCAATGGCGGTGGCGCTGTGCTGCGCGCGGCGGAGATCGAAGGCGATTGGTTCGATGCGATGGTGGCCGGCGAACCGAATGTGTCGGTGGCAGGCGCTCCGCCGCTGTACGACTTCGTCACCCAAGCCGCGTTGCTGATGCCCTGTGCCCTGCTGGCAGAGGACGATCTGCCGCAACCGCCGATGCGGGCGCAGGCCGTGCCGGTGTGGACACAGCGATGCGCCACGCTGAAGTCCGCCGGCTTGGTGCAAGGTGATGACACTGCGGCACAGGCACGATCGGCACGCCAGCAGCTGCTCGACGCCGGCTTGAGCGCCGACGCACTTCGCGCCGGCGCGTTCTCGACGGGATTCGATCTGTGGCGCGCCATCGCAGCGACATATTCGTCGGCCTATGGACGCCACGGCGCTGGCGAACATCCCTGCGCGTACAGTTTCTCGGCCACTGGGGCAGATGGCAGGCCTGGCGTGGCCGCAGCCGAGGCTCGCGCAACCTGGTGGAGTGAGGGCAGCGGCATTCCACCGGGCAACGGCGTGGTGCTGGTGGATGGCAATGCAGCCGGGGCGGCAGACAATCCGCTGCGTGGCCTGAACTGCCTGCGTGCACTCGGCAAGGGCGATAGCGCCGATGCCCGGCGGGTACGCGCCGGCATCGCCGCGGCCACCACCAAGGCGCCGCGTCGCGGCCTGCCCATCGTGGTGATCCATGGCATCGACGATGGGCTGGTGCCGATCAGCATGACCAGCGATCGCTACGTGCCACTTGCACGCAAGGCGGGGGCGCCGATCGCCTATTGGCGGGTGAACAACGCACAGCATTTCGACTCGCTGCTGGCCTTCCCGGATTACCGGAAGCGCTACGTGCCGCTGCTGCCCTACATGTTCGCGGCGATGGACCAGGTATGGGATCACCTTGAGGATCCAGCGCATCCACTGCCGCAGGATGCGCTCATCCAGCCAACGCCACGCGCCGAAGCGCCCTTGCTGCGCGAGCAGCTGTCCATTCCCGCAGCCCAGGCCATCCCCAACCGCTGACGCGCCGCCACCAGGAAACCCCACATGTCACCCGCCACCGCCACAGACGCGCCCGCCGCCGAGGCTCATGCCTATCCCCTGCTGATCAAGCAGTTGCTGCTGACGCCGCTGGCCGTGCGTCCACAGCAGGAAATCGTCTACGGCGACAACGTCCGCTTCGACTACCGCACCCTGCAGGCGCGCATCGGCCAGCTGGCCGGGCTGTTGACCTCGCTGGGGGTAAAGCACGGCGATACCGTGGCGGTGATGGACTGGGACAGCAACCGCTACCTGGAGAGCTATTTCGCCGTGCCGATGATCGGTGCGGTGCTGATGACGGTGAACATCCGCCTGGCACCCGAGCAGATTGCCTATACGCTCAATCACAGCGGTGCGCGGGTGATCCTGGCCAACCGCGAGTTCCTGCCGGTGCTGGAAGCCATCGACGAACAGCTGCCGGATGTGCGCACGCGTGTCCTGCTGGATGATGAGGATGGGCCGCTGCCAGCGGGCTTCGTGACCGAGTATGAAGCCGGGCTGCGCGAGGCCACGCCCATCATCAGCTTCCCGGACTTCGACGAGAACACCCGCGCCACGACGTTCTACACCACCGGCACCACGGGCCTGCCCAAAGGGGTGTATTTCAGCCATCGGCAACTGGTGCTGCACTCGCTTGCGGCGATGGCCGCACTCGGCAGCGCGTCCAGCCAGGGGCGCCTGCACCGCGACGACGTCTACATGCCGATCACCCCGATGTTCCATGTCCACGCCTGGGGCATGCCGTACGTGGCTACGCTGCTGGGCATCAAGCAGGTCTACCCCGGGCGTTATCTGCCGGGCAAGCTGCTGGCGCTGATCGCCCGCGAGAAGGTGACGTTCTCGCACTGCGTGCCGACCATCCTGCATATGCTGCTGGGCCATGCCACGGCGACCGATACCGATCTGCGCAGCTGGAAAGTGATCATCGGCGGTGCGGCACTGCCGCGGGCACTGGCGCAGCAGGCACTGGCCCGTGGCATCGACATCTTCGGCGGCTACGGCATGTCCGAGACCTGCCCCCTGCTCACCGTCGCGCAGATCGATGCCCACGCCCTGGACGACCCGGATGAGGAGCTGTCACTGCGTACCAAGGCCGGCATCCCAGTGCCATTGGTGGACCTGCGCATCGTGGACGAAGACATGAACGACGTTGCCCACGATGGCGTCGCTACCGGCGAAGTGGTGGTACGCACGCCCTGGCTCACGCAGGGTTATCTGCACAACCCGGACGCCTCAACGGCGTTGTGGGCGGGCGGTTACCTGCATACCGGCGACATCGGCAACATCGATGGCGGCGGCTACCTGCGCGTGGCCGACCGCATCAAGGATGTGATCAAGACCGGCGGCGAGTGGATCTCCTCGCTTGCCCTGGAAGACATCATCGCCCTGCATCCGGCGGTCAACGAGGTCGCCGTGATCGGCATCAGCGATACGAAATGGGGCGAGCGGCCGCTGCCGTTGGTGGTCCGGCAGGACGGCAGCGATGTGACCGAGGCTGACATCATCGAACTGGTCGCAGCACGCAGCCGCTCAGGCGACATCTCCCGCTACGCGATCCCCGACCGCGTCAGCTTCGTTGATTCGCTGGAACGCACCAGCGTGGGCAAGATCAACAAGAAGAAGCTGCGTGGGCTGCATGATCCAGAGGCAATTGCTGATGACCCGGGCTCACATGAAGCGGACCGTCCCAGCCATCGAGGTACTTCGGCAGCGCATCTGCAACGTCGATGACGCGCTCCCGATAGAACAGGTGCATCGTCGGCGAAAACGCTTCATCCAGCACGCCATCAGCGGCTCGAGCAACTACCGCGTTGGGAACCACGCGCATTCCAAGGCGATTGGTTCCAAACAACACATCGCCGCAGTTCAGGCAGAAGGTCTTGGAAAGCTGCTTGGACGGGTGCTGGAACCGCGCATTCTTCACCCCTGAAACGGTCACCGATTCCGCCGCCCATGCGGTGGCCGAGAGCATCGCAACGCCGTAGAAATCCCTGCAGGTTGCGCAGTGGCAGTTCGCCTGCGCAGCGGGACTGCCGTGCAGTTCCATGGTATTTGCGCCGCACAGGCAGGTGATGCGAAGGGCCATGGACGTCTCTTGAAGGGAATGGCTGGCGAGGAGTGTGCTGTTACCGCTCGCCGTTCACAAGAGGCGATGGAAGGCTGAAGCCTCTACTTCCTGGCCGGGTCCACGCCAACGTACTGGTTCCGTCGCAGATAGACCTCACCCGTCTTCATGTCCAGCAGCATGTTGAACTGCCGGAGAACACCCGCGCCGATCGTACCGTCGCCGGTGGAGGCGTCATCGTCGATTGAGAAGGATGCAGCAGGCTTGCCGATGGCCAGCCCCTGGATGCCAGCCGAGGGCACCCGCACATCCACTGCACGGATGACATTGCCCGCGCTGCCCGTAGATCGGGAGGTCCCCACCTTCTGGGTGAATACCTCCATCAGCCCATGGCGCGAGCTGTAGGCATAACTGAGATCGATGCTGCCGTTGCTTCCCGTATCCAGTGCCAGCCACGGTTTGAAGATGGCGTCGCCGTTGCCGAGCGTGACTTCGATTGCGGGTGTGTTGTCGATCCAGCGGACGTTGGCGTGGGTATAGCCGGTTACATCCGGCAGGCTACGATGGACGAGCAGCTGCTGCCGGTCGTAATCGATCTCGACCACCTTCCCTTCAAAGAACTTCCATCCCAGAACCGCATCAAAGGGACGGTTCCTGTAGTCGACCACTACCGCGCCCATGCGCGTATGCAGCCCGTCGATCTCAACGTCGTTGCGCGTGCTGTAGTCCATCGTGGTGACGCCGTCTGAACCTGTGTTCTCAGTCCGATCATCGATGACCACCGAGGCCTTCGGCACGATGGCGCGCGATATGGCCAATCCGTCCGCGCCGGTGTCCACCAGGAATCGCAAGGGCTCGGACCTGTTGACGCTGCCGCGGACGTAGATCCGGTGGTCCTTGTCCTGCTCGAACGGGATAGCCACGGGCGTGGCATTGGCGCCGGCACTCGCGCCTGAAGCGGCTGAAGTGATGGCGGCAGCCAGCAGAAAATGCAGGATTCCAGGCACGGGCGACTTCCCTTCCGTTTGGCGATAGTGGCGTGGCACCTGATGGATGCTGCCAATGCGGGAAAGGTTTAAATCGATGCCGGTGCTGCGGGTGATGCCGACCGATGGGGTGTCACTGCGGTGGCGCTGACGGAACCGGCGCATCACGTTTTTCTGGCGGCGTCATGTCGGCAGAGGCATACTCGCGCGCCTTTACGCGAAACGGGGCAATGCAGCCGGCAAGGCTGATGCAGATGGAGAGGGAAAGTGCGATCAGGGCCAGTGTTTTCATCGAGCTGCCAGGTTGTGCGGGGTATTCTTGGAGCGCCATGGTCAGGTGCTCGTGGCTATAAGTCCATAGCCATCTGCCGCTGTCGGCATACTGCCCCGTGGTAGGCTGGCCCAGCAGAAACTGCGCACGATCTCCCAGTCACGCCTCCTTCCGGGATGACTTCCATGAAGAACCCACCCGTACCTGCCGCCGAGTCGGATCGTGGAATGGAGGACCAGTCGCCCAACCTGTTTGCCGCCCTGCGCGATCTGCTGCTTCCCTACAAAACCGATCTTCTCGTCGTGCATGACGAGGACGATCACTTCTACGCCAATTGCAGGAACGTAGACGCCAAGGGCAAGGCCCAGTTTTTCGGCGCGGTGAAAGTATCGGGTCGCAGGCATTCATTCCATTTCATGCCCATCTACACCTTCCCCGACTTGTTGGCCGGCATCAGCCCGGCCCTGAAGAAGCATATGCAGGGGAAGTCCTGCTTCAACTTCGATGCCTGGGATCCAGCGTTGCTGCACGAACTGCAGATGCTGATCGAACAGGGTGTCTCCCGCTACCGGGTGGCCGGCAAGCTCTGAGCACACCACGCGGCATCTGCCGCCGGTGTGCCCACGGAGCGGACGCGGCATGGATTCAGTGCAACGGCACCTTCAGCACTGATGGCGCGGACGCGGGCGAACTGAAGGTAACCGCCCCGCCCAACTGGCTGATGCCTGCGTAACGCAGGTCCACCGTATCGACCAGCAGCGTCAGGCGACTGCCGGCGGGAATGTTCCAGCTGCTTGCTTCCAGCCGAAGATCGAGGGTGGTCGCCTGGCCCGGTGCAACGCCGCGCAGGGTGTAGGGCTTGTGGCTGATCAGCTGGCCATTGCCCAGCACATCTTCCGCGTACAGATAGGCATACAGCGTGGTGTTGGCGCGGCTGGGGGTGACGGTCACGCGCACTTCCGGCGCACCGTCCAGACGGCGTTCGTTCCAGTAGATCGGCCCCTGCCAGACGCCTGCAGCGTTGCGCCCGATGAAAGGCACGTATGCACCCGGCGGAAGGTTGATCATCTGCAGCGAGCCCGACACCATCGCCACGCCGGAATTGGCGGCGGTAGGCAGGCCACTGCCGATGCGGTAGTTCCAGCCATTGCTGCGCCCGTTTTCAGCCAGGCCTCCGGTGGGCAGAAGCAGGCCGCCGGGTGCGGTCAACGCGTAGCTGACCGCGCCACTGTTGGTGGCCTGCCAGTTCGGGTAGCTGCTCCAGCTTCCCTTCTGTGACTTCAGCTGCACCGCCGGTTCGCGGTCGATGCCGTTGGTCACGCCCTTGAGGTAATGGTCGAACCAGTCGCCCACCGAGTCGTAGACCTCGTTGGGAATGCCCAGTGCGCCCAGGGCCTCGTTGAGGGCGTGGTCGCCGTGGCGCAGCTGCAGCTGCTTGGGGCCTTTCAGCTGGTTGAAGAAATCCACCAGCTGACCCGGCGGAAACAGGCTGTCGTTGAAGGCGTTGGCCAGGAATACGGCCGGCTGGTTGGCGTTGATTTCGTTGATGCTCGCAGCGGGGCTGCGGATCGCGGCCACCGGCAACAGCGATTCCACTGCGCCCTGATAGTTGCCGACCACCACGTTGCGGTTGATCGTGGCCAGTTCGGACCCGGGGCGGCCGGTGACCAGGCCGGCGGCCACCAGCAGTGCGATTCCCTGTGCACTTGGGGTGTCGTTGGCGTACAGCGACGCCTGCAGGTCGGCCCATCCGCTGAGGGCGGCCACTGCCTTGATGCGGGGATCGCGTGCGGCCGCCAGCAGGCTGGTGCCGGCGCCGTAGGAGATGCCCGAGACGCCGATCCGCGCCGGGTCGGCCTGGGTGTTCTCCAGCGCCCAGTCGATCAATGCGCTGACATCCTCGACCGTGGCTGGCCCGGCGATGTCGATGGCCCCGCCGGACTCCCAGAAGCCGCGCGAGCTGTAGCTGATGACCACGTAGCCGCGTTTGGCCAGCGACTGTGCGACCCCTACGTACTCCACGCTGGGAACGGCCCAGCTGCTGGGCATCACCAGCAGCGGGTACTTGCCGCTACCCGCGTCCTGGGGCTCGATGACAAAGACCCCAAGGGGTGTGCCGTCCCAGCTGGGAACGGTGCGGTGGGTGGTCTTGACCGTGGCGGCCCAGGCGGTGGGCGCCAGTCCGGTCAGCAGGATCAACAGCAGCAATACCTTGCGCATCGTCGTCTCTCCCCGTTGTTGGTGGTGCAACGGGTTGGACCGTACCAGTGCGAATGGTGGCTGACACCTTGCGCCGCAACATGCGGTGGCGGCCCTGCCACCCCACGCCACGGGCCTGAATGCGCCTACAGCGTCGCCTGCGCCTGCAGGGTGAACACCCAGCTGTCGGGTCGGCTGGCATAGGCGCCGGGACGTGCCACGTACTGAACCGCCGGCCGCAGCACCAGCCACGGGGCGACCTGCACGCCGTAGTTCAACTCGACGAACTGCTCGTTGCTCTGCACATCCTTTCCGGTCAGCTGCTGATGGCGAGCGAGCCGGTCGGAGATGTCCAGCCGATTCCAGGCCAGGCTGAGCACATCATCCTCGCGCGACGCGATCACGCCGCGCCAGCTCACGCCCGCTTCCCACGAGTAGCGCATCAGCCCTGTCTTTGCATCGGCACGGGTGGCCACGCCGAACACCGAGATGCCGCGCACCGTATCGCCCTCGGGCTTCCACACGCGCTGCGCGGCCTGCACGTATGAACCGCTGCGATGCGAGGCGCGAGGTGCGGCCGGATTACCGATGTCATCGGCGTTGGAGGTGTCCAGGTAGTAGCCGACCTTGTAGGTGCCGCCATAGTCCTCGCCGGACTTGCCGTGGCTGTAGCCCACTTCCACGGGCAGGAACAGACCGGTCTTTCCCCTCGTCGAAACACGAAAGCCACTGTTGGCCTGCTTGCGCGTCGGGTTGACGTCGTAGATGCTGGTCTGTGCGTACCAGCCCGACGGATCGTTCCACTTCACCCGCAGGCCCCACTGGCCCGTCGGGTTGTCCAGCCACCCGGAGCTGTAGATCGGGCCCAGCGGATGCCCGCATTGACCGTTGTTGTTGAAGTTGCAGGTGTAGGGCAAGCCACCGAAGTCGTTGCCCATCGAGTAGAAGCCCCCTTTCAGGCTCAGCCGCTTGTCCAGCAGCAGCCGCTCGTAGGAGAGCTCGTTGAAACGCAGGTTCTGGCCCTGGCCATAGAAGGCCTGGTTCTGGATATAGGAACCGGTGGACCGCTCGTTGATGGCGTTGCCGAAGCGGTCGGAGAACACCACGCGCAGCGTACCGTCGAAGCCGAGTGCTTTGCCGGTATCGATCGTCGCGCCCAGATCGATGTGTTCGGCGGTGGACCAACCACTGCCCTTGTAACCGTCGCTGTTGACGCCGCTGCCGATCACGATGCGTGCGCTGGGGGTTACACCACGGTCCTGCAGCCAGAGGCGCACGGCCCAATCCGCACTCAGCGGCGTCTGCACGATGCTGTCGACCGGTTTGGGCTTGGCGGTGGCACTCGCTTCGGCGGCCGACACCGGGCCATTGGCCACGAGCAGGAGCAGGCCGAGGCCGTTCAAGGAGAGCAGCTTCATGCTGCGGCCCTCCTGTCCTTGCGCTTCTTCCAGGCGCGCCGCACCAGCAGCACGACGCCGACCAGCGCCAGCACGGCAACGATGAGCATCGGCAGCCACAGCCGTGCGATCTTCGCCAGCAATGGCTTCTCGCCGCCGGCGCGGGTCAGCGCCACCTGAGCCTCGGTGACCTGGTCGCCCGGCCCGAACTGTGTACGCACGTAGGTCGCCACCGCTGCGATATCGGCGTCACTCAGGTCCTGCACGAATGAGCCTTTCGAGAAATGCGGCATCAACGCGTGTTCGCCATGCACATCGCGGTCGATGCCGCCGATGATGGTGGCGATGAGGTTCTGCGGGCGGGTCATGCCGACGGTGGTGTTGTGCACCAGGGAGGGGTAGTACCCGTCCCTGCTGCCCTCGCCCCGCGATCCATGGCAGCTTGCGCACAGTCCCGAATACAGTACTCCGCCCGATGCCAATGCCGCACCTGTGCCGCGTACCGGTTGCTCGCCCGGCGTAGCGGCGGCATCGCCCCAGGCAAAGGCGGCCCGCGTGGCGTCAGGATCGGCCACCGCCGGTACCGTGCGCAGGTAGGCAACGATCGCGGCGATATCCTCGTCCTGCAGCTTGGACAGGCTGTTGCTCACTGCTTCGGCCATGCCGCCACCGGCCTGCGCCTTGCCGGCGACACGGCCGGTCTTCAGGTACTGGGCCAGTTCTGCATCGCTCCAGCCACCGATACCGCTGGTGGGATGGGAGGTGATGTTGGGCGCGTACCAGTCCCCCAGCGATCCGCCGGCGAAGGCCTTGCCGCTCACTTCCTGCATCATCAGCCCGCGCGGGCTGTGGCAGCTGGAGCAATGCGCCAGGCCTTCCACCAGATAGGCGCCGCGATTCCATTGCGCACTCTTGCCTGCATCGTGCTTGAACGTTTCCTTGTCCAGGAACAGCAGGTTCCACACCGCCATGGACTGGCGGATGCTGAAGGGGAACGGCAGTTCGGTCGCGTGCGCTTCCTCATCGACCGGCGCCACCTCCGTCATGAAGTAGCTATACAGCGCGTGGATGTCCTCGTCGGTCAGCTTGGCATACGAGGTATAGGGCATCGCCGGATACAGATGGGCGCCATCCTTGCGCACGCCTTCACGTACCGCCTTGGCGAAGTCATCTTCGCTGTAGAGGCCGATGCCATGGCTCTTGGAGGGGGTGATGTTGCTGGCCCAGATCTCACCCAGCGGGGACGCAATCGCGTAGCCGCCGGCGTAGGGTTTGCCCTGTTTCGGGCTGGTGTGGCACGCCACGCAGTCTGCGGCGACCGAGAGGTAGCGCCCACGTTCGGCGACCTCGTCTGCGCGCGCGGATTGGCTGGCTGCAGCCAGCAGCATCAGCAGAGCCGACGCGAAGGTCTTCATGCCGCACGCTCGATGGCATCTGCAGCCCGCAATGCCAGCGCGGCCATGGTCAAGGTGCTGTTGACCACGCTGGCCGATACCATCGGACCACCGCCTGGCAGCCACAGGTTCGGGTGGTCGTGCGCTCGGCAATTGCCATCGACCACCGAATCGCGCGGGTCAGCGCCCATGATGGTCGAGCCCATGATGTGGTTGTTGGCGTTGAGCGCCGTGGTGATGACGAATTCCTCGGCGTTGAACAGCGAGCCGATATGCCGCAGCTGTTTGCAGGACTCGTCATAGCCCTTGCGGGCGTAGTCGCCCAGCGAGTAGTGGATGTCCGGGCAAGCCAGGCCATGGCCATCGACCCGTGTCTTCGACAGCGTCAGCCGATTGCTCGGGTCCGGCAAGGGTTCCAGGCTGATCGAAAGATCGACGCCGAAGATCGCGCGACGGCGGATTTCTGCATCCAGCGCGTCGCCAACCAAGCCTTTCTTCAGCGCCTGGTCGGTGGCGATCGCCACGCGGCTGATGTTGTTGAGGATGATCTTGGTGGCCGAGTACTGCGAGCGGAAGGCACCGTCGCGCGGACCGACCATGCAGCTGGACTGCGCCGGTCCGCGTCCCAGCCAGATCGGGCGATCGGCGATGAACGAGCAGTGGAACCCGGAGTGATCGAGCATGTTGCGCCCGACCTGGTCGGAACTGTTGGCGATGCCGTTGGGGTTCTGCTCGTTGGCGGCAAGCAGCAGCAGTCGCGGCGTCTCCAGCGCGTTGCATGCAATCACGAAGCTGCGCCCGGTGGCCTTGTGGCTGACCTTGTTGTTGTCATACCAGTGAATGGCCGTCACCCGGTTCTGCGCATCGGTGTCGATCCTGTAGGCCACTGCTTCGGCCAGCACCTGCGCACCCAGTTTCTCGGCCGCTTCGATGGTATGGATGCCGTTGTACATCGCGCCGATCGGGCAGATCGGCTGGCAGTTGTTGTTGCCGCAGCAGGCCGGCCGATCATTCCACGGCGTGACCATGCGACCCTGCGGAATGGGCACCAGGTTGTAGCCGTGCGGATTGACCACCTCGGCGAACACCTTGTCGCCGTTCCCCCAGGGAATCATGTCGGCCAGGTACGGCTTGGATCGCTCGGAGGGGCTCTGCTTGCCCGGGTCGTTCGGCCCGGAGACACCCATGGCCTCTTCCGCGCGGCAGTAGTACGGCTCGATGTCGTCGTAGCTGATCGGCCAGTCGCGCCCTACCCCATAGGTGGACTGCATCTTGAAGTCCACCGGCAGGTGGCGCCAGCAGGAGGCGGCCCAGTGCCAGGTGGTGCCACCCACCGCCTTGATGAAGCCCTGGTGGAAGCTGCTGGCGTCCGGGCCGGTCAGGCCCACGTAGTCGTTGGCCGGGAAATACAGCGGCGCGGTGGCCAGCGGCGACTGCGGATATGGGCCCTGGAAGTCGCTGCCGATGCGTCGCTCGAAGCTGACGTTGCGCCAGTTTTCAACCACGTCGGAGCGATGCAGGCGCGGGCCGGCTTCAAGGACCAGAACCGATTTTCCGGCACGAACCAACTGATGGGCGATCAATGCGCCGACGACGCCCGAACCGACGATCACAACATCGGCATCGGCGTCGCCATCACGGAAAACCGGAGCTTTCATGAGGGGGAATCCAGATCAATTACGGGAAAGAGATGAAAGCGCTGGCTCAGCCGTGCGCTCGTACCGTCGGCGGCGGCGCAGCCGTCCACCACGCAGGGCCACCTTGTGCGTAGGTCGGCGGGAACAGACCATCGTCCACCGGGCGCTGCATCAGCGCGTCGCGATAGGAGACGGTGATCGCCTGCGGGCCCTTGCCGACGCTGCCGGTGTACCAGGCAGTGATGATGGCCAGCGCTGTGGGACGTGCATCGCCAGCCGCAGCCAGCAGTGCTTCGGGGCCTTGTGCCTGTTGCGCCTTGGCCGCGAGTGCCGGGAACCGGGCGTGCATCTCAGGATGCAGCTTGGCGAATGCGGCTTCGATGCGGCCGGCGGTCGCCGGATCGAGATCGGTCTTGCCCGTCAGCGCCTGAGACAACTGTAGAAAGCGCCCGTCCGCCGGCTTTGCTGGGGCGGCATTGGCAGCGGTTGCTGGCACCTTGCCGTTGCAGGCCACCAGCAACGAAGCCGAGCCGACGGCCAGCAGGAAGGTTCTGCGCGTCAGGCCTTGCCCACTCCCTTCCAATCCCTCGGGAACACTCATGATGTGGACTCCTGATGCGTCACTTCTTCGGCTGCCCCGGACCGCGACGCGGGGGGCACCTACAGGTGAAACTGTAACGCACCTGCTCGTCGTCGCGGGGTGAGTGGGAGGGGCGATACAAGGGCCACGTGCGCTCCCTTTCAGCGCCAGAGGCGGTGGATTTTCGTTGGTGGCAACGCGATCCCGTCACGCCCGGAGAACGCGCTCAGCGCTAGAAACAAGGGGGTTTTCCACTCTGGAGTCTGGCCATGCGGGTACTACTGTTCTGTGCCGTGGCGGTGATGGCATTGTCGGCCTGCGACCAGGCCGAACGGACCGATCAGGCACAGCATGCCGATGCGGTTCGGCAAACCGCACCAACGGGCAGCGAGCCGGCGCGCAACGTGCCTGGCGGCGGCAGCGGGACCGCAGCCTCCGAGGACCAGGCATCGGGAACGGACGCCAACGACGGAAAGGATGCCCCGCCACAGCCTCCTGCAAAGCGTTGAGCTCCAAAAGGACGACCCTCAGCTTGCCGTAAGGGTGCTCGATCCCATGCTGGCGCCATGGGGCGTTCAAAGGAAAAGCCGCCGCGACAGAACACCGTCGCGGCGGCCTGGATCAGGCGTTTTCAACGAGATGTGAAACTCGACCTGACGTGGATTCACGCCGACAGCGCTTGAGCAGTGGCATGTTTGCACCGCTACCAGAGAGGTCTGCTCCATGCCCGATACCGGACTCTTCTACGTCTTTTCAGTGGATTACGCGGCCGACGCAATGGGCGGCCCCGATCAGGTCAGCTCGATCACCTTTCGCTGCAACCAATGCCACCACGTGTCCCGCACTGAAGCCGGCGTCCAGCGTGTAAGCGGGGGTACGCTGCTGACCTGCGGAAAATGCGGCGCCCACCAAGCCGTCAGCAACGCGCGCTTCGTCGACTGCATGCCTCCGCCTGCAGCTCTGCGATCTGCAACTGCTCCAGGTGAACGGTAAGGTCGCTACCCCGGCACCTTTCGTAATCCACTACGTCCACTCCATCCCCTGACATCCATCACGCCAGCGTTGTCAGGCGTTGCGGGCTGCTCAGGTGCTGGTGGTACTGGCCACGATGCCTGCGGGCTGCTGCCGCAAGGGCATGCAATGTCTGCTCGACGGCGCAACGCGCTCGTGGGTGGCGGCGAGAACCTGGTTCACGCGATGAAGCGTGCCACGACCACCGGGTTCGATACCGATGATGTAGACGAAGCGGCCATCGCAGCGCGACTGGGCCGATTCAAGCCCCTCTGCTTCAGCAAGGACACGCTTCAACGTCTTTTCCCAGGCTCTGCCCGGAGCCGATGCCAACTCCACCACCACCGCAGTTTCCCCGCAGTCCAGCGGCATCACCTCCACGCGCAGGATGCGTGGCGTCCTGATGGTCTCGGCGCTACCCATTTTGAGTCCTCCTCAGCATGCGACGGCGGCAGTATCCACGCCCGGCGCCAAGGCGGCGTCAAGAATGGATGGCCGTTGCGTGCAGATCGGCCTCTGCCAGCTTTCCCGCGTGAGCCATTGACATCAAGGCGTGACCAGATGCTGCCCGCCCTTTTCTTCTGCCGGCGGGGGCACTGCGGGAGCGCTGACAAATTCATGGCGTGCGAGCAACCAGGCGTGATCGGCAGCCAGGGCGGCTCTCGCCTGTGCCTCCCGATCAATGACGCTGACCAGATTGCCCGTTATCCGCAACAGTGTCTCGGTGTCCACGCGGAAGGGTGAAACGTCGCCAACGTAGATATCACCGATGTAGTTGAGCTTGCCCGCCTCGATCGTGAAGCTGACTGCCTGGGGCTCGGCAATGGCGATGCCCTGCTGCCCGATGCCAACCCAGCCGATGTAGTAGCGGCCAGCCTTGATGGGGCGGGTCTTCAGGCCCTTTGCGCAGGTGGCTACGGCATCGAACCTGTACGGCCCCCAGAAGCCGGTCGACGTATTTCCAGACAGGTAGAGCTGCACGAAGTTGATCTGATCTGCGCAGGTGACCGAAGTGGCCAGAATCCCTTCGTCCGGCTTGAGCTTCTTCGATTCCTTCATGTTCTCGATACCCGCGCAGGCCGTTGTAGACAGCATCAGCAGCACTGCCGCCGCAATGATTCGCTTCATTTTCCAGGTTCCGTTGAAATGCTGGGTGTCACGCGGGGACTACCGCATCTGCAATGGTGGTGCGAGGTACGCGTTGCACTTTTCGCCGCAGGCTCTCAACTCTTCTTCGAGCGCGTCGCTGGACGGTGCGCCCTGCGCGGGAACGGCCAGCTGGCGTCGGAAGGGATACCGCGCGAGCAGCCATCCCTGCTTCTCTTCGAGAAGGCGTCGGGATTCGGCTTCGCGGTTGCGTACCGACACCCAGCGATCGCTGTTGCCGGTGTGGCTGTACAGCCCGAACACGATGATCTCGCCGACGTAGGTGATCACGCCGGGCTGAACATCGAAAACGAGCGCCTCACCTTCCTTCACCAGACCCATGAAGCCGTAGCCATGTTCGATAAGGTGGCCGATGTAGTGCCGCCCTGCCTTCATCCGCAAGGACACCAGTCCCGCCTTGCAGCCCACATCGAAGTCACTGCGCCTCTCGGCAAATGCGCCGCCGGAATCCGCGCCGCTGGGAAAGAGGGTGACGTAGTTGATGTTGCTTTGGCAGTTCATCGACATCACCACCATGCCCTCGTCTGTGGCGAGCGGGATATCGGGTCTGGCCAAGTAGGAGGTGCAACCGCTCATGGGTAGCGCGCAGAGTGCTGCGGCCGCGATGGAAGTCCATTTCATCTGCGTATGCCCTTTTTCGGGCGAGCATAGCGCCAGCGCTGCGCGGCCGCTACGGGGCATCGAGCCGCTCACTCGTGATGCGTCACGTTAATCATCGGCGAGCGCTCTGCAGGCAGGTCTCGCCCAGGCAACGGCCACGCCACTAGCAGCTCTTCTTTTCATGCATGGGTGCCCTGATCTGACAGGAGCCCAGTGCTTGCGCGCAGTCACACCTTCGCACTTTGGTCGTTGACCTGCTGGCGTCAACAAATGACGCTAACGACACCGCAGCACTATTCCTAGTGCCCTTCCGCGGTCGAGATCCCAGGCAGTACCGGCCACGGCCGGGTCGCGTCCCCAATACCTGTCACCGCATCGTCCTTCACACGGAAAGGCCTGGCCTGCCGTGGTGGACGGCTGCGCCTTGCCCATACCCATGGAGATCCGCAATGCGCCTTGCCACGTTCTTCTTTGCCCTTGTTTTCAGTACCTTTGCCGGGGCTGCACATGCTCAGGTCGTGACCCTCAACAAGGGCGGGTACGTATTGACCTATGACTGCAGCATCCACAGCGCGACCCGATACGAATACACACTGGTGGCCGACACCGGCTCGGCCGCCCGCCCGTCCAGCTTCTACAAGGACCCGGACCTGCCGGCCGGCTGCCTCGGCCAGACCAGCACCGCCTCCTATGCCAGCGTGCAGTCCGGCTATGACCGCGGCCACCTGGTGACGTCCAACCACATGGACTACGACACCACCTACATCCGCCGCGCCAACTACATGACCAACATCGTGCCGCAGGTTTCCAGCTTCAACCAGGGCATCTGGGTGAAGGCCGAGAACGTGGCCGAGTGCTATCGGGACATTGCCCCGGTCGACGTCTATGGCGGCGTGGTCTATGGCGATGCGTCCAATGACTATTTCCTGTCCAGCCATGGCATTCCGACCCCGGAATTCTTCTGGAAGACGATCATCACCAAGGATCCGAACACCGGCACCGCCAAGGCCATCAGCTGGATCATTCCCAATGAAACGGGACTGGGCAGCCTGGACAGCTATCTGGTCACCATCGCGGATCTGGAAGAGTTGCTGGGCGCCAGCTACGTGGCGATCAACGCACCGGCGTCGCTGAAGAACATGCTGCCCAGCGCCAGCTGGCCGCTGCCCAGCGGTTGCGATCTGAGCTGAGCACCCAACGGCCCGACGGAGTGCGCTCCGCCGGGCCCATCACGCCCGCCGGCTCAGCCTGGGTGACCCTCTGCTGGGCAGCCTCAAGGTGCCGCCTCGGCGCGCGAACCGAGAGCTCCGCGCCGGTAGTGCAGCGCAAACAGATACAGCCCGGTGAACAACTGCAGGAACAACGGCGGCAGCGGCGAGTACGTGATCCACGCCGGGGGCTCGCCCTGCCCGATCCCGCGCGCCACGAAGTTGGCGATCACCGCCAGGGTGAAAACGATCGAGGTCCAGCGGTGCACGGGACGCGCCCAGCCACCGGCCCTCATTGTGGCTTCCTCGCGGGGCGCTCGATCATCTTCCAGCCATTGCCGGACGGATCACGGAATCCGGCATCCACCGCACCGTAGCGCTCCACCGGCTCCTGGGTGAATTCCACGCCACGGGCCTGCAGTTGTTTGTAGCTGGCCCGGCAATCATCCACCGCCAACACCAGCGGCGGCATCGCGCCCTTGGCCACCATCTGCTGCAGGGTCAGCGCAGTGGCTGCGTCGTGCACCGGCGGCCCCGGCTTGAACAGCCCGAGCTGGAAACCGCCCTCGTCGCCCGAATGCACCGTCAGCCAGCGATAGTCGCCGCTGCCCACGTCGGTGTGCACCTGGAAGCCGAGTTTGTTGACGTAGAAATCGAGCGCTGCATCCTGGTCATGCACATACAGGCCGACCACATTCACCATGCCAGTCATAGGATCCTCCCTCAGGTGGGATCTACGCTAACAAGGCCGCTGCGACGGCGCTTCTCCAAAACTGCGATCTTCAGGTCCGGACGCTGCGCGGCACGGGCGTGGCACTCGGGAACGGGGCCCTGCGCCGGGGAGATTGCACGCTGGCGGTCGCGGATGGCGCCGGGGCTGTCGCCGGTGATGTCGCGGAAGATCCGGCCGAAGGTGCCCAGGCTGGCCCAGCCGGTCTGCAGCGCGATCTCGGTGATCGGCAGGTCGGTATCGCGCAACAGAGCGACGGCGCGCTCGATGCGTCGACTGAGCAGATAGCGGTGCGGCGGCACTCCGAACGCCTCCTTGAAGGAACGCGCGAAATGGGCCGTGGAGACCGCACTGACCTGTGCCAGCCGTGCCACCGGCCAGTCCTCATGGCTGGCCCGATCCATGTGATCTTTTGCGCGCAGCAGGCGGCGCAGCAATTCCGGACTCTGAGGGGAGTGGGCGGCCATAGGTGCGGCCTAGCCTGAGCCGTACCGCCTGCGGGGTCAATCCCCTGGTCGACGTCCGCGCAGCGGCGTGTACCCGAGGCAGATTCCGCTGCGGATTGGCGCAGGGATGTTCACCCCTGCGCCAACGCTCAACTCAGTGCGCCATGACTCGGGCCGACTGCTCACGCGCAGACTGCTCCTGTTCCCGCTCCTGCTGCGGGCTTGGCTGCTGGGCCGCTGCCGACTGCGTCTGCTCCTGCAGTTCACGCACATGCTCGCTGACCGGCGTCGCCACCGCCTGCGCGGTCTCGGTGCGGGCGATCTGTCGATCCGCGGCGTGCGGCTGGCCCTGCACCGCAAATGCATACCTGCCGTCGTCACTGAGCACGGCCTCGTCGATCCGCTGCATGCCCTTGTCCTTGGCCGCTACCAGCAGTGCCATGCCAAGGCGTTCGCTCATTTCATCCGGCTGTCGCCCCATCGCCTGGTCGAGGCTGCTGACCGCGCCTTGGCTCTGCAGCCACATGCCATGGTCCGGGCTGGAAGTGTGCCGGGGGTCCTGCCGGGGCAGCAGCGGTGACGGCGGCGCAAGTGACTGCAGGTGCTCGCCCTGAACGCCAGCGTCGATCTTCTGAAGATCCTTGCCGCCAGCCGCGGCGATGTGGAACATGCGCTCGGCCATGCCGTAGGTGGATTGCCCCTGGTTGCGCGCCAGCCCCAGGGCGAAGGCGTCCACGTCCTGCTGCGGCTTGCCGCTGCCGTCCTCTGCAAGCACCTGCCACGATGGCCCCAGCATCGGGTTGTCCTTGACCATCGACTGGGTGCGCTCCATCAGCGTGCGCATCTGGGCCTCGCTGAAACTCAGTGTGTTCAGCTCACCGGCCTTCATCGGCCCGCGATCACCGGCAGGGTCGCCGGACAGCGCCGCGTTGACCATGCCGGCAATCTGTTCGCCCTGCGCATTCCCGCGCAGGTCGAAGGTGAATTCGTAGCGGCGCTGCGCCGTATCCTCCTGGCCATCGGCGCCGTAAGTGCTGATCCGGGATGCAGGCAGGTTGCCGTTGTACTGCACGCTGCGCAGCTCGGTGCGGCTGCCGTCTTCGCGACTGACCTGCACCACATCACCGCTGTTGCGTGCACCGGCCAGGTCGACACCAAACGTGTCGCCGTAGCCGACCTTCAGCCGCGTCTGCGAACTCATCCCCAGGCGCTCGACCGTGGCCAGATCCTGCACGCCCGCGGTCTGGCTGTTCATCGTGCCGTTGTCGATGAACTGTTCATAGGCCTGGCGGCCCTCGGCGTGATCGAGGTTGAAGGTGGCGGTGCGGACGGCGGAGTGACCGAGCGCGTCCTGGCGACCAGCAATCGCGCTGAACCTGCCTGCGTTGAAGCCGATGCCATTGAAGGCCTCGACCGCCTCGTTCGGCCCGGTGGTAACGCGCACCCGGCCATCATCCAGGCGATCCACGCGGTAGCTGGCACCGCTCGCCTCGGTCGTCTGGCTCTGCATGGCGATGTTGCGGAAACTGCTTTCCAGCGCGGTGCCGGTGAACTGTTGACCATCCAGGGTGATGCTGCCGCCCTTGGGAATGGTCTGCGGATCAAACGGGTTGATGCGTGTGGGATCGACGTCCAGGGCGTCACTGGGCAGGGTGACCCTGTAGCGCCCGCGTACACCCGTGCTGCTGGTGTCCTGGAAACCGGCACCCTTCACGCTTGCACCGACCACCGACTCCATCGTCAGCAGGTAATCCCTGCCGCCATCGGGCGTCGGGCTGCCGGCCATGTTCAGCGACGTGCCCTGGAACTGCGATGCAAGACTGGACGCTGCACGCTTCTGCTCGGCACCCACTTTCAACGCACCGTCACCCTCGTTCAACGTGACCGAGTAACCGCCGGCGGCAGCGCGGACCTCGCTGTTGGCCGAGGTGTAAGTCGGATCGAACGACGCCGTGGCGGCATCGCGCGGCGCATCCGGGGTTGCGCCTTCCTTGCTGGTCTGGGCATTCATGCCGTGACCTCCTTGAACAGAGACGCGCTGATTATAGGGCGCAGGGCGCGCGGCACGTTCACATCGCGCCGCAGCAGCATCCACGATAGTGATGGCCATCCCATTCCCTGCCGAGGGTCCATGCCCCGCTCCCTCGCCCGCCCGCAGCGATGGCTCCACCATGCCCGCAAGATCCTGCCTTATCTGCTGGGCCTGTATCTGCTGTACCTGCTCGCGGGCAATGTCTTTCTCAACACGCCGCTGTTCGATCAGGTCACCAATCGCAAGCCGCACAAGTTCGTGATGACAACCGGGCCCGCGATCACGCTGCTGCCGGGCCATGTGATCGCCTGGAACGTGCAGATGCGCGGCCACGTCAATCACACGGTGTATGTGCTGCGCGCAGACCGGGCCAGTGCACGTCTGGCGTTGTTGCCACTGTTCGAGCGCGAGGTGCGCGTGCCGTCGCTGCACGCAACCGGTGTAGCCGCCGAGATCGCGCGGGTGGATGAGGCGATCCCCTCACCTCCGCGCGGCGATCGCGGCTGGACGTTGCGATTCGATGCCATTCACAGTGAGAGCATCCGCAGCTTCCGCGCCGGCAAATTGTTGATCGTCGGCGAAGGCAGCGGCACGGTCGGCTTCGTCAAGCAGCTGCGTGGCGGGCCATCGGAGCTGCTGGACTCGGAGGTGGCGTTCGCTGATGCCGATGTCAGCCTTGACGGCACCCAGCTGCTCGGCGACATGCAGCTGAAGACGCAGTTCTCCTACCCACGGCATTACCGCGACCAGGCACCCGGGCTGGCAAAGCTGGGCCTGCTGCATGCAGTGTTGGAGGTACAGGCTCGCAGCCAGGGGTTGCGGCTGGATACGGACACGCAACGGCCCTCCGTTGCCAGCGCCGCCGTGCCGGGGCAGCTGCAGGCCTCGATCACCCTGGACCAGGGCGCACTACAGCCGGGCAGCCATGCCGTCTGGCGGGTTCCATTGCAGGTGGGGGCCGGCGCACCGGATCGAGGAACGCTGGCGATACAGCTGGACGCCACTCGCGATATCCGTCTGCAGGCGCGGTTGCCGCAGCGCGATGGCACCGGTGCTGCACTGGATGCGGATCTGATAATTGCCGGGCGACAGATTCCATTTGACGATCCCAGCGAGATGCTGGGGCGCACCTCTGGCACGGTCAAGGGCGAATGGACCTTTACCTCGCTCAACTGGATTCCCGCACTGTTCGTGCAGAAGCCCTGGTTCCAGCTGCAGGGCGGTGGCGTGCTGCGGGCGGACCTGCGCCTGCAGAACGGCGAACTGGCCGCCGGCAGCAGCGTCGATATTCCCGCGGCGCGGGCGGTGGCCGAGGTCGCCGGCGTGCACATGCAGGGAACGGCCAGCGCGCATGGGCAACTGCAGGCCGGGACGCCGACGCGCGCCGTGCTGGCAGTGAAGCTTCCCACGTTCAATGCCCGTGCGGGCAACGCCAAAGGTGCCACGCTGTTCGATGGGCGCGACCTGGCGCTGACACTGACCGGTGACGGGCGCCTGCGCGAGCTGCGCAAGGGTGTGCGTGCGCAGCTGCGCTTCGATGACGCGACCATTCCAGACCTCACCGCCTACAACCGCTACCTGGGAAGCGGCCAGGTACGGCTGCTGGGGGGCGCCGGCCAGGTGAGCGGCGATGCTCAGCTTGATACCCAAGGCCGGGTCGGCAACGGCAGTGTCCGCCTGCGCAGTCAACGCGCACGCCTGCAGGTGGCGGGGCTGGACCTGCAGGGCGACGCCCGGGTGGATGGCAGGCTGAAGCGTGGCGATTTCAGCCAGCGCCGGTTCGATCTGGGCGGAAGCGTGATCGAACTGCGCAACGTACAGGTCGGTGACCAGCAGCGACCACAACCGTGGTGGGGCCGTGTCACCATCGCCCGCGGCGACATCGATGCGCAGTCCCCCTTCCAGGTGGACGCACGTGCGGACCTTGCCATGCGCGACGCCGGCCCGTTGCTGGCGCTGTTCGCCGAGCGCAGCGATTACCCGCGCTGGGCATTGTCCCTGCTCGATTCCGGCCAGGTGGACGCGCATACCCGACTGCGCTGGCGGGCCGGGCATCTGGTGCTGGATGGGCTGCAAGCGGAAAACGAGCGTCTTTCGCTGCGTGCGCGGCTGGATCTGCTGGACCAGCGCAAGCGCGGCGACCTCTACCTGCGCTGGGGCCTGCTGGGCGCCGGCATCGAACTGGATGGCCAGCGCCGGCAATGGCATCTGGCCGGCGCGCGGGAGTGGTTCGACGGTCGGCCTGCGTTGTTGCCAGCCCCTGCGCAGTCTGGCACCGGTGGCACAGCCGACTGACCGGGCGCCTGCATCCAGTCGCGACGCAACTGCGTACAACGCGCTGTCACAACCGGTGGCAGTGCAGGAGGAGATACACCATGAATGTCCGCAGGCAGGTTGTTGGTCTTCTGGGCTGGGCCGTGGTTACTTTTCTGGCTGCCGCGCTGGGTGCTCGCGCCTCTATTTCTGCGGCGGACTTCTACGCAGGCCTCACGTTGCCTGCATGGGCGCCGCCTGCCAGCGTGTTCGGTCCGGTGTGGACGGTGCTGTACGCGCTGATGGCGCTGGCCGCGTGGCTGGTCTGGCGCCAGGGCGGATGGCGCGCGGCCACGCCTGCGCTGGTGCTCTACCTGCTGCAGCTGGCCCTCAACGTGTTGTGGAGCTGGTTGTTCTTCGGCTGGAAGCAGGGAGCGCTGGCGTTTGCGGACATTCTGCTGTTGCTGGTGCTGATCGTGGCCACGGTGGTCGCCTTCCATCGCGTGCGTCCGGCAGCGGCGTGGCTGCTGCTGCCTTACCTGGCATGGGTGGCGTTCGCCAGCGCGCTCAACTTCGCCGTGTGGCAGACCAATCCGGGCGTGCTTTAGCCGGGCAATGCTTACAGAGCGTGTGGCGCCTGCCGCCACTGGCGCAGCACGCTGCCCCTGAAAGCCTGCTCGCCGCAGCCGGTCGGACAACGCAGTACGCGTGCGGCAGAGGTGCTGACCAGTCCATCGCCTTCCTGCGCCTTGAACACCAGTTCGCAGGACAGGCAGCGCGCCACCAGCGAGTAGAGATGGACGATGCGGCCGCTGCCGGGATCCTGCAGCGCGTTGACATCCAGCAGGTCGAAACGGCCGTTGTCAGGCACTGGACGCGAGGGGCGAAGCGGAGAGGACGATGGCTGCAGGTTCACGTCGATGCGTCACAGAAGGAGGAGCCTCGACTGTAGTTGCCGCGATGTGCAGCAGATGTGCACCACGGTCCTCAGCCTGCGGAAGCAGAACCCAGTCGATTGATCTGCGCACATTCCAGCACTGCTGGCGGGTCCGGCATCGTCGCCAGCACGATCATCGCGCGGCCAATGGCCTCGTTGCTGGTCACCAGCGAAGGCAGGACGCGGCCCGCCGCCGCCATCAAGGGGCCGCCGAAGCGGTACAGCGGCTTCAATGCCGCATGACGGGTGCCGGTTCCCGCCACCGGGCGTACCCCGGCTGGACGCAGCATGACGGTGCGCACCGCGAGCTGCGCCAGCGCGGCCTCGGTCTCGCCCTTGATGCGCAGCGGCATGATCCGGCTGTGTGGATTGGCGTGGGCGCCAGAGACATACAGGAACCGGCCGTCCGGATTCGCTTCCGCCCACGCTGCAGCCACAGCCAGAGTGGCATCGAGCGTCACCTTCCGATACTCATCCTCAGCGGTGCCGACCGGTGGCGCGCCGGCGCAGTAGAAACAGGCATCGAATCCGGCCAACTGCGGGCTCACGTTGCGGGCCTGCTGGAAATCCGCGAGCACGATCTGCTCGATTCGAGCGTCCAGCCCGGCCTTGCTGCGGACCAAGGCTGCGGTCCGCGCAACCTGCGGCGAAGCGAGGCAGGCACGGGCAACGCCCTGCCCGACCAGTCCGGTTGCACCGGTCAGCAGAATCCGCAGCGGGCGTGTTTCGTGCATGCGTTGACCTTGAAGAAGACTAGAGTTTGACGAAGCGCTGGATTTTTCGGGCCAGCCAACCGCTGAACACCAGCGGCGCGTCCAGCGCGGAAACGCAGATACACGGTACACCAGGCGCCGTTACCGGCTGGTGCTCGACGTCCTCGTCCAGGTCTGCAACATCGCCGGGCGCGAACAGCCCCAGCGCATCATTGTAGGAGCCTCGCAGGATCTGGGTCAGTTCGCTGCGGCCGTGGCTATGCATCGGCAGGCATTTGCCCGGCGCGATCTTCAACATGATCAGCGAAGGCATCTGCTCGGCGCGGATGCAATGCACACCGGGGGCCATCCAGCGCCAGTGCAGCCGACCCAGCGAATCGCCAAAGTAAGGATGCAGCGACTTCGGCAGATGGTCCGGATCGGCCTCGGGCCGTTCCGGCGGCATCGACCGCAGCGGGCTCGATACGATGCCGGCGTGGTCCTCACCGAGCTGCGCAAGCATTGCGTCGCGCAGCCCTGCCCGCCGCGCCTCAGCTGCCGGCGGCTGGGTCTGCTCCAGCAGTGCGGCACCGATGGCCTCCGCTTCGCGCAGGCGCTGGCGGCAGTGCGGGCACTGTTCCAGATGCGTGCCGGCGACGATGCTCAAGGGCGTCGGCAGGGCGCCGGCGGCGTAGCTCATCAACGTCGACTCATGCAGGTGATGGTGCGGATTCATGATGCACCCCCGACCTTCGACTGCAACTGCAGGAACGCTCGTCGCAGGTGCGACTTGACCGTACCCAGCGGCATGCCCAGCGCCTGTGCGATCTCGCTGTGGCTCTTGGCCTCGAAATAGGACATCCGCACCAGGCGCGCCTGTGTGGCCGGCAACTCGTTGATACGCTGGCGCAGACGGGCATGATCGGCAAACTGTTCGGCGCTGCTGCGTTCGCTGACATCTCCAGCGGCAGCATCCTCCACCGCCTCCTGCACCTGCATCCAGCTGCGCTCACGGCGCACGCGGTCGATGTGCAGGTTGCGGCCGATGCGGTACAGCCAGGTGCTCAGCGCGCCCTGCGCAGGATCGAATTCGGACGCGCGCAGCCACAGGCGCAGCAGGCACTCCTGGGCCAGTTCTTCGGCCACCGCCGCAGGTGCGCCAAGGCCGCGCAGGTAGATGCACAGGCGCGGCATGAAATGGTCGTAGATGCGCATGAAACAGTCACGGTCGCGCAGCCGGGCGACGCCGTCCATCTCGCCATTCCAGTTCGTCGGCTCGTTGCTGGGCTGCTGTGAACTGGACACGATCCGCGCGGTGTCAAAGGAAAGAGAGGGGCTGGCGGGAGGACGGTACATCGGCGGGGGCAGCCGTTGAGTGAAGAGGAGTCCTTGTCTCTACGCACAGCAGCACCGGTTGGATGCACCCCGGATGGGCGCCAGCGTGCATCCAGCCGGTGCCACCGCCCGTACAGCCGGGCAAGCCTCCCATGGATCGCCCCGATGCGTGTTGCCTGGTTGTTGATGGTTGCCCCCTGCGCCGCCGGTGCGGCGCCGCTATTGCGTTCGGAGGGCGTTGCCACCCTACCCGATGGAACCGCCGCCTACCGCGAAGTGCATTGGCAGCGCGGCGCCGGCGATGGCAGCGAGCGCTGGGTGGAGTACCTCTGCCCTGCAGGGCAGCCCTTCGCCCGCAAACAGATGCCCGCCGCCGCGCGGCTGCAGGCGCGGGGCTATGTGCTGCAGGACGCCCGCAGCGGCCAGGCGGCCCGCGTGGTGGTCGGCCGCGACGGGGTGCAGGTCGACTGGAAGGAAGACAGGTCTTCGCCATCACGAACGAAGCAGCTGCCTCTACCGGCGGATGCCGTGATCGACGTCGGCTTCGATGCCGCCGTACGGGCCCACTGGCAGACGCTGTTGGGTGGTACGCCGGTCAGCCTGCCCTTTCTGGTCCCCGGGCGGCAGCGCTTCTATCCCGTGCAGGTGCAGTACCGCGGCCTGGTGCGCTGGCAAGGGCTTGCCGCCCATGCGGTGGAGGTCCGCCTTGATACCTGGTTCGGGGCGGTGGCGCCGCGTCTTTCGCTGGTCTACGCCGATGCCGATCGCCGTCTGCTGGAGTTCCGCGGCACCAGCAATCTGCGCGATGCGCGTGGCGATTATCCGCAGGTGACCGTGCGCTTCTCGGCACCCGCAACGGAACGACCGGAGCAACGCTGGCGCGATGAACTGCAGCGACCGCTGGTATCGAGCTGCGTTGTGACAACCAAGTGAAAACACAGACGGATGCGATCCACTGCATCCAACCTGCACTACTACACGTAGAGGTAGGCAATCGACTCCCTCGGGCTTCCGTCCATGGCATCCGCAGCGCCTCCACTCCGCAGACGTTCGCGCCTGTTGCGTACCTTCCAGCGCTGGTTCGATACCGATGCCGGAAGCGAAGCGGCGGCCGACGGTGGCCAGGGTGACCGCATCGACTGGCTGCGCGCCCTGCCCTTCGCGCTGCTGCATGTGGCCTGCCTCGGGGTGATCTGGGTAGGCGTGTCCTGGACGGCCGTCGCGGTCGCGGTGTTCCTGTACGCGATCAGGATGTTCGCCATCACCGCGTTCTATCACCGCTACTTCTCTCACCGTACCTTCGAGGCATCGCGCACCGTGCAGTTCGTGTTCGCGGTCATCGGTGCCGCCAGCGTGCAGCGTGGCCCCCTCTGGTGGGCAGCCCACCACCGCCATCACCACCGCCACGCGGATCAACCGCAGGACCCGCACTCCCCTCGCCAGGGCGGATTCTGGCGCAGCCACATGGGATGGTTCCTCACCCGCGGCGCCTTTGCCACCGATCTGCAGCGCATTCCCGATCTGGCCAAATACCCTGAGCTGCGCTGGCTGGACCGGTTCGACACCGTGGTTCCGGTGTTGCTGGCCGCTGCCTTGTACGGCCTCGGTGCGGTACTGGAGCGCGTGGCCCCGGCCTTGCATACCTCCGGCCCACAGCTGCTGGTCTGGGGCTTCTTCATCTCCACCGTCGTGCTGTTCCATGCCACGGTCACCATCAATTCGTTGGCGCACCGCTTCGGCCGGCGCCGCTTCGAGACCCGCGATGACAGCCGCAACAACCTGTGGCTGGCCCTGCTGACCTTCGGCGAGGGCTGGCACAACAACCATCACTTCTTCCCCGGCACCGCGCGCCAGGGCTTCCGCTGGTGGGAGATCGACATCAGCTGGTATGGCCTGCGGGTGATGGCCGCGCTGGGCCTGGTGAAGGGCCTCAAGCCGATCCCGGCCTGGGTATTGGCCAAGGCGAGGCACTGACATGCGCATCGCGATCATCGGTTCCGGCATCGCCGGTCTGGCCAGCGCGTGGTGGCTGGACGGCGAGCATGACGTCACCCTGTTCGAGGCCAACGACTACCTGGGCGGCCATACCCACACCCATGAGGTGACGGTGGACGGACGCAGGATGGAGGTCGATACCGGGTTCATCGTCTTCAATCCGCACCACTACCCGCTGCTGTCGGCACTGTTCGATGAACTTGGCGTGGCCTCACAGCCCACCACGATGAGTTTCTCGATGCACAGCGAGCGCAGCGGCGTGGAATACAACGCCACGTCGCTGGATGGACTTTTCTGCCAGCGCCGCAATCTGCTCTCACCGCGCTTCTGGGGGATGCTGGCCGACCTGCGGCGTTTCTATCGTGACGCACCCCTGCTGCTCGGCGAGGAGAAGGGGCCTACGCTGGGCCAATACCTGCACAGCCAGCGCTATGGCGAGGCGTTCGTGCAGGAGCATCTGCTGCCGATGGCCTCTGCGCTGTGGTCGTCACCGACGGCGCAGGTGCTGGACTTCCCGGCGCGCTACCTGGCGCAGTTCATGGCCAACCACCAGATGTTGCAGATGACCGGGCGCGCGTCCTGGCGCGTGGTCAAGGGCGGTTCGGCCCGCTATGTGGATGCCCTGCGTGCACGCTGGCGGGTACACGAGCGGCTGGAATGCCCGGTGCACGCGGTCGAGCGCATGCCCTGGGGCGCGCGTGTGCACACGGCGAACGGTATCGAAGGCTTCGATGAGGTTATTCTGGCCTGCCACAGCGACCAGGCCCTGGCGCTGCTGGCCGACGCCGACCCGGTTGAGCAGGCGGTGCTCGGTGCGATCCGCTACCAGCCCAATGAGGCGGTGCTGCACACCGATGCCTCGCTGCTGCCCGCCAACCGCAAGGCCTGGGCGGCCTGGAACGCGCATGTGCCGCGCGACCCCGCTGCGCCCTGCACGGTCAGCTACTGCATGAACCTGCTGCAGGGGCTGCCCGGCGACACTCCGTTGGTGGTGACCCTCAACCGCAGCGAGGCCATCGATCCGGCCAAGGTACTGCGGCGCCTGCACTACGCACATCCGGTACATGACCACGGCGCAGTACAGGCACAGCAGCGTTGGGCCGAGGTGCAGGGACATCGCCACACATGGTTCGCGGGTGCGTACTGGGGCTGGGGTTTCCACGAGGACGGCATCCGCAGTGCCCGCCGCGTGGTCGACGCGCTGCAGGCACGCTCATTCCGCTGCCACAGCGCGCAGCAAGCGGAGGTGCCCGCGTGAGCGCCAGCGCCATCTACTTCGGCCACGTCGAGCATCGTCGCTACCACCCGCATGCGCACGCGTTCCGCTACCCGATCGCGCAGCTGCTGCTGGACCTCGACGAGCTGGACCAGGTATTCGCCGGGCGCTGGCTGTGGTCGGTCGGGCGCCGCAACCTGGCAGAGTTCCGCCGCAGCGACTACTTCGGTGATCCCGCCCTCTCCCTGGCCGACGCCGTGCGGGATCATGCCGCCGCGGTGCTCGGGCGGCGCCCCGACGGCCCGGTTCGCCTGCTGAGCCACCTGCGTTTCGGCGGCCACGTGTTCAATCCGGTCAGCTTCTACTACTGCTATCAGGCTGACGGGGAAACCCTGGACTGCATCGTCGCCGAGATCACCAATACCCCGTGGAAGGAACGGCACGCCTACGTGCTGCCGGTCGCAACCGCGGTGCAGCAGGGTCGCGCCCTGCGCTGGCAGTTCGACAAGGCCTTCCACGTTTCCCCCTTCATGCCGATGGATTGCGCCTACGACTGGCGCTTTACCGCGCCCGCTGACGACCTGCGTGTGCACATGCAGGTCTGGCGCGACGGCCAACGCCAGTTCGATGCCACCCAGAGCATGCAGCGGCGGCCCATTGATGCCCGCGGACTTGCCCGGGTGCTGGCCGGCTACCCCTTGATGAGCGCGCAGGTGGTCGCCGCCATCCATTGGCAGGCACTGCGCCTCTGGCTCAAGCGCAACCCTGTGCACGACCATCCTTCCCTCGCCGAGAAACCGCGATGAACGAAATGACCCCCTCGGCCACCCTGCCCCAGCCCGGCACCCTGGACTCGTTCCTGCGCCGACGCCTGCTGGCCCAGCTTGCGCCGCTGCACAACGGGCGTCTGTGCGTGCGCGATGCGTTTGGAGAAGTGCAGTTGGGTAACGCAGGAAGCGACCTGCAGGTCACCGTGACCATCGATGACCCGGCGTTCTACCGCAAGGTGGCGGCGAACGGCAGCGTTGGCGCCGGCGAGAGCTACATCAACGGTGATTGGCGCTGCGACGACCTGGTGGCGCTGGTGCAGCTGCTGGTCCGCAACCGCGACCTGCTGGATGGCATGGAACGCGGGCCGGCGCGCATCGGCGGCTGGCTGCTGCGCGGCTGGAACCGGCTGCGGCGCAACAGCCGCGAAGGCAGCCGTCGCAACATCGCCGCCCATTATGACCTGGGCAATGATTTCTTCGCCCTGTTCCTGTCGCCGGACCTGATGTACTCCTCCGCGCTGTTCACCGATGCCGGTGACTCACTGGAAAGCGCGTCGCGACGCAAGCTGGACCGCATCTGCCAGCAGCTGCGACTGCAGCCGGGTGATCGCGTGGTCGAGATCGGCACCGGCTGGGGTGGCTTTGCCGTGCATGCCGCGCAGCACTACGGCTGCCATGTCACTACCACCACCATCTCCGCCGAACAGCATGCCTTGGCCGCACGGCGGGTGGCCGATGTGGGCCTGCAGGATCGGGTGACGTTGCTGATGCAGGACTACCGCGATCTGCAGGGACAGTTCGACAAACTGGTTTCCATCGAGATGATCGAGGCCATCGGTGCCGAGTATCTGGACACCTACATGGCCACCCTGCAGCGGCTGCTCAAGCCTGATGGGGTGGCGCTGCTGCAGGCTATCACCATCGAGGACCAGCGCTACGAACAGGCGCGGCGCAGCGTGGACTACATCAAGCGCTTCGTATTTCCAGGCAGCTTCATTCCCTCGATCAACGCCATCCTGGCCGCCAAGACCCGGGCCAGTGATCTGCAGCTGATCGCCCAGCAGGACTTCGGCCACTCCTATGCATTGACCCTGCGCGCCTGGCGGCAGCGCTTCCTCGCGCAGTTGCCTGCAGTACACGCGCAGGGCTTCGATGAGCGTTTCTGCAGGCTGTGGGAGTTCTACCTGGCCTACTGCGAAGGTGGCTTCCTGGAGCGCTCCATCGGCGTTTCCCATCTGCTGCTGGCACGCCCTGGCTACCGCCCCGAAGCGGATTCCCATGGCGAGCGGACCGGCTGACATGCGCCGCACCTGGGTCAACGTGAGCGGCAACCAGATGGTGTGGCTGTGCGCCGTTGCCGGCGCCGGCCGTGGCTGGCAATGGCCGGCAATGCTGTCAGCCACTGTGTACATCGGCAGCCAGCTGCTCACCTCAGCGCAGCCCCGCCTGGATCTGCGCTTGTTGCTGCTCGCGCTGGCCTGCGCATTCCTGGTGGATGGCAGCGCGGCCGCCAGTGGTGGCGTGCACTACGCCGCTGCGCCGCTGGGTTGGGTGCCGCCACCGTGGATTCTCGCCCTGTGGGCTGCCTTTGCGATGACGCTGACTGCATCGATGGCGTTCCTGCAGCGACACTGGCTGCTGCCGGTGGCCCTCGGCCTGCTGGCGCCGCTGGCGTATCTATCTGCGGCGCGCGGATTCCAGGCGGTGCATTTCACCCCCCCGGCCTGGCAGGGCGTAGCAACACTGGCGCTGGGCTGGTGCATCGCGCTGTCGCTGCTGTGCGCGGTGGCACGCCGCAGACCGCCCGGCAACCACGCCACCCCATTGATTGGAGCAACCTGATGAGCAGCTTGTGGTGGGTACTGCTGTATGCCGTGCTGATCATGGCCTGGGGCTGGGCGTGGCAGCGCAGGCACCAGAACATCGGCATCGTCGATGTGCTGTGGGCAAAGGGTGTGGCCGCAGGCGCGCTGTTGCTTGCATGGCTGGGCGATGGCGCGCAGCAGCCCCGCATCGCGCTGGCGCTGCTGGGTGGGCTGTGGGGAAGCCGGCTTGCCCTGCATCTGTGGCGGCGTGTGCGCAGCGAAGCAGAGGACGGTCGCTACCGCTATCTGCGTGAGCACTGGCACGGCCACCAGGGAAAGATCTTCGGCTTCTTCATGGCACAGGCCGCGCTGGTGGTGCTGTTTGCGCTGCCGTTCGTGGCCGTGGCCAACAACCCGCGCAGCGACATGCCTGCCTGGATCGCAGCGGCGCTCGTGGTGTGGCTGCTCAGTGTAGGTGGCGAAGCACTCGCCGACCGCCAGCTGGCTCGTTTCCGTGCCGACCCGGCCAACAAGGGCCGCACCTGCCGCGAAGGGCTGTGGCGGTATACGCGCCACCCCAACTACTTCTTCGAGTGGCTGCACTGGTTCACCTATGTAGTGCTGGCAGCGGGGTCGCCGATGTGGTGGCTGGCCTGGACCGGGCCGGTGCTGATGTACGTGTTCCTGCGCTACCTCAGTGGCGTTCCCTTCACCGAGAAACAGGCGCTGCGCAGTCGCGGTGATGACTATCGCGACTACCAGCGCAGCACCCCGATGTTCTTCCCGTGGTTTCCGCGCAGCCCCAAGGAGTGATTCCGATGAACAGCACCCCGTCCCTTGCTCCGGTTGCCGATACCGAGGGCGGACTCACCGGCTGGGCCGAGCGTGGCTGGCTGCCTGATGCGGCGCTGCGCGCGGGCATCCGTCGCCTGTGCGCACAACGCCTGGCCGAAGAGTCGGCCGGCAGCATGGAGGAGCAGTCGCAGCGCTTCAGCCGCCGCATTGCCGAACTGGCCAGCAGCCCGCTCGCCCTGCACGTGGATGCAGCCAACCGCCAGCACTACGAGGTTCCTGCCGCCTTCTTCCAGGGCTGCCTGGGGCATCGCCTGAAGTACAGCAGCTGCTACTACCGTACCGGCAGCGAGACGCTGGACCAGGCCGAGGACGCGATGCTGGAACTGTACGGGCAGCGCGCCGGGCTGGCCGACGGCCAGCACATCCTGGAGCTGGGCTGCGGCTGGGGCTCGCTGACCTTGTGGATGGCCGAGCGCCACCCGAACGCGCGCATCACCGCCGTGTCCAACTCGCATAGCCAGCGCGACCATATCCTGGCGCAGTGCGAGGCGCGTGGGTTCGGCAACGTCGAGGTGCTGACCCGCGACGTCAACCAGCTGGAGCTGCCTGCAGCGGCATTCGACCGCTGCGTATCGGTGGAGATGTTCGAGCATGTGCGCAATTACGACCGCCTGCTGGGTCGCATCGCCCGCTGGTTGAAGCCGGACGGCGCGCTGTTCGTGCACATCTTCGCCCATCGCACCCTGATGTATCCGTTCGAGACCGAGGGCGACGACAACTGGATGGGCCGGCACTTCTTCACCGGCGGCCTGATGCCGGCTGCGGACACGCTGCTGCACTTCCAGCGCGAGCTGGTACTGGACCAGCGCTGGCTGCTGGACGGCACCCACTACCAGCGTACCGCCAACCACTGGCTGGCCAACCAGGATGCCGCCCGCGAGCAGCTGCTGCCGATCCTGGCGCAGACCTATGGCGACGAAGCCGCCGCACGCATCTGGTGGCAGCGCTGGCGCATGTTCTGGATGGCCTGCGCCGAGCTGTTCGGCTACGACGATGGTCAGCAATGGCTGGTCGCCCACTATCTGTTCCGCCCGCGCTGAAGGAGACCGCCACCATGCGTATCGCCCCACTGTTCACGCTGCTGGCCGTGGCCCTGTTCGGCGCAGGCTGCAGCAGCCACGACACCCGCCCCATCCCACTGCCACCGAAGGTGGACGTGCCCCGCTTCATGGGCGACTGGTATGTCATTGCCCATATTCCTTCGCGGCCCGAGCGCGAGGCCTTCGATGCCGTGGAAAGCTATGCGCTGCAGGCTGATGGGCGCATCAAGACCACCTTCACTTATCGCAAGGGCAGCTTCCAGTCGCCACAGAAGTCGATGCACCCGATAGGCCGCGTCGAGAAGCATGGCAATGGTGCGGTCTGGGGCATGCAGTTCATCTGGCCCATCCAGGCCGAGTACCTCATTGCCTGGCTGGATGAGGGCTACACGCAGACCATCGTGGCCCGCAGCAAGCGCGACTACGTGTGGTACATGGCGCGTACGCCGCAGGTGAGCGAAGCGGAGTATCAGCAGGCGGTGGCCCGCATCAAGGCAATGGGGTACGACACCGGGAAGCTGCGCCGGGTGCCGCAATCGGTGCGCTGAGACGCCTGCACGTGCTACGAGCTGCGGCTGGGGCGTCAGGCGGGCCAAGGCCCCACAACGAGATGAATGGGGGCTCGCCCGGCCGCTAGCCGGGCGTAGCCTGCCTCCTCTATAGTCAGCCGAGCACGACAGGCGTGGTGCCTGTCCGGCAACTACAGGGAGTGGGTCATGGGTCTGGTACAAGCGGTGAAGGGTGCAGTCGGCGGCGTGCTGGCTGACCAATGGAAAGACTTCTACACCGTGCCGACCGGCCTGCCGTCCACGGCAGCCCTGTTCGCAGCGGTGCCGCAGGGCACCAACGCCGGGCGCGGCTCGAACACCAGCGGCTCCTCCAACATCATCAGCAACGGCTCCAAGATCGTCGTGCCGGAGGGCTACGGCCTGCTGCTGTTCCAGGATGGCGCGATCACCGCCTTCGTCGCCGAGCCGGGTGGCTACGAGTGGCACTCGGACGATCTGAACTCACAGTCGATCTTCGCCGGCGACGGCCTGGTCAGCACCTTCATCAAGCAGAGCTGGGAGCGCTTCAAGTTCGGCGGCCAGCCGGGCTCGCAGCAGGCCGCCTTCTTCGTTTCGTTGAAGGAACTGCCGGACAACCGCTTCGGCACCCAGTCGGAAATCTACTGGGACGATGGCTTCCTCAACACCCAGGTCGGCGCGGTCACCCGTGGCTCGTACACGCTGAAGATCGTCGACCCGATCCTGTTCGTGAAGAACTTCGTTCCGGCCAGCTACCTGCAGCCGGGCCAGGTGTTCGACTTCACCGACCTGGACAACGCCGCTGCCAGCCAGCTGTTCAATGAAGTGGTGGGTTCGCTGGCGCCGGCATTCAGCCTGTACACCAACGATCCAAGCAAGGGCAACCGCATCACCAAGCTGCAGCAGGATTCGCTGGGCTTTGCGCAGAGCCTGTCGGCTGCCGTCGAGCAGGGCTACCAGTGGAAGTCCGATCGCGGCCTGGCCATCGTCAAGACCGCCATCGTCTCGATCGAGTACGACGCCAACACCCGTGAGCTGCTGAAGACCGTGCAGCGCGCCGATGCCTTGTCCGGCTCGCGCGGCAATTCCAACCTGCAGGCCAGCGTTGCCCAGGGCATCCAGTCCGCAGGCGAGAACGGCGGTGCCGCCGGCCTTGTCGGCGTGGGCATGGCGTCGGGCATGTTCGGCGCGGGCAACCTGCAGCAGCCGGCAACCCCGGCCGCGCCGGCTGCCGACGACCCGGTGGCCAAGCTGAAGAAGGCCAAGGAAATGCTGGATCTGGGCCTGATCACCCAGACCGACTATGACGCGCTGAAGGCCAAGGCGCTGGGACTGTAAGCAGACGCAGGACGCGCAACCACCATGTCCGATCCCAGAAACACGCCGCCGCCGCTACCCCGCTCCGCTTCAGCACCGCCGCCCCTGCCGGCGGCGGTGCTGGATGGGCCGGGATCGCCGCAGGACGTCCCTCCCCTGCCCGGCAGCTTCCCGCTCGATACCTCGACGCTGCCTGAGGCCATCCGCAACGAGGTCGGGGCGCCCGACCCGGTCGCCATCGACACATCCGCTGACGAACTGAAGGACGGCCTCAACCGTTGCCCGAAGTGTGGCGCTACCGATATCCGGCCCAAGCTGGGTACCGATATCCTGGTCTGCCTGTACTGCCGTCACGAATGGCATGGCGCACGGGTGGAAGAAGAATTCGGCCTGGGCGAAGCCATCGACCAGCTGCGTGGCACCGTCATCGCATCGGGCGCGCGCGATATCGATGCCGACACCTCGGCACTGATGACCTTCAAGTGCACCGGTTGCGGCGCCGAAGTCACGGTCAACACCGAAAGCACGATGACGGCGCGCTGCCACTGGTGCCGTCACGTATTTGGCGTGAACGAACAGATCGCCAATGGCGCCGTGCCTGACGCCGTGCTGCCGTTCCACATCAAGAAGGAGGATGCGGTCGCGCGCATCCGCCAGTTCGTCGACAAGCGCCGGATGTTCGCGCTCAAGGCGTTCAAGGAACAGTTCACCCCGGAAAACGTGGTGGGTGTGTACCTGCCCTACATGATCGTCGACGGCAATGTCAGTGCGGCGGTGGCCGGCAAGGGCGAGATCAAGACACGCGAATACACCCGTGGCAGCGAAAAGAACAAGCAGACCTACTACGACGCGGACATCTACCAGGTAGAACGCCAGGTCGATTTCACCGTGGACGACCTGCCGCTGGAATCGTCGGCAGAGCGCGGCAACCTCGACACGCGCGCCAACACCAACAACATCATCAACACGATTCTGCCGTTCGACACCAAGAATGCAGTGAAGTGGAACGCCTCCTACCTGGCGGGTTTCACTTCGGAAAAGCGCAACCTGGATGTCGAAAAGCTGCGGCCGCGACTGGAAGACCAGCTGCTGTCGATCGCCCGCGCGCAGGTGGAAGGCACGGTGCGCCGTTACGACCGTGGCGTGCGCTGGGAACAGGAGCAGCTGGAGGTGCACGGCACCCGCTGGGTGGCCATGTACCTGCCGGTGTGGCTGTATTCGTACCACCAGCCCGGCAAGAACGGCGGCATGCTGCACTACATCGCAGTGAACGGCCGGACCGGTGAAACCATGGGCAGCGTGCCCGTGCAGCAGTGGAAAATGCTGCTGGCGGCGCTGACCGCCGGCACGATCATCGAAGCCCTCGCAATTGCCTTCCTGGTGGCCAGCACATGAGTGATGACAGTGGTCTTTGGTTGTTGGCTGCAGGCCCGGCCGGCGCGACCGCGCTGTACTGGGCGCTGTACCGGTTCTACCGCAACACCGACAAATCGCATTCGTTCGAACACGAAACCGAGATCGATGCCAAGCCGGTGACCGGCTCGGATCGTCGCGTGGACAGCATCAGCGGGACGCAGGAAAAGCGGATCCGCGGTGACAACGTGTATGAGTACCGAAAGCGTGTGGCGCGGGTGAAGACCGGCCCGGAATAGTCGACCCGGCCGGCCAGGGCCGGCCATGACTGTGGCGTACTGCCCAGATCCGGGCGCAATGCCGTGCCTATACTGCTGCCGCCCTGGTCCGGCGGCGCCTTCGCGCCCGTCGATCCGGGCGGCGGGGCTGGATGTCCCCGTCCGGCCCGTGGCAGCAGTCACGGGCCCTTGCAGTGATTCGTAACCCGACGCGGTTGAACCAATCACCAGGGAGGACGCTATGCGTTACACACGCCGTGATTTCCTAGCAACCACTGCCACCGCCTCATTGGCCTCGCTGTTCGCGCCCAGTGCCTTGGCCAGTGCCCAGAGCGCGACCGACGGTACCGCAGTGGCGCGCTTCCACCGCTACAACGTCACCAGCCCGGAAGGCCAGCGCATGCTGGCCAGTTATGCCCGAGGCATCCAGGCAATGCTGGCGCTGCCGGCTGACGACCCGCGCAACTGGTTCCGCAATGCGTTCGTGCACCTGATGGATTGCCCGCACGGCAACTGGTGGTTCTATGTCTGGCACCGCGGCTACGTAGGCTACTTCGAACAGACCATCCGCGAGCTCAGCGGCGATCGCCAGTTCGCCATGCCGTACTGGGACTGGACTGAACTTCCGCAGATTCCGGTTGCGATGTTCGACGGCCTGTTGACCCCGACCGACAAGGCCTATACGCCCTACACCCGCAACCTGGCGGTGTTCACCCAGTTCATGAAGCCTGCGTTGCAGCGCCACTGGAACACCCTGGACAGTGGGCAGCGGCAGCAGCTGTCGCTGCGTGGCTACAACAGCGCCGAAGACGTCTGGAACGACGTCACCGGCTACAACGCCAAGGAACAGACCGGCATTTCCGGCAATGCGGCGTACGCGGTTACCTGTGGCGCCCGCTATCTCTGGCGCGAGCATCCGGGCTTCGACCCGAAGACGGCCTCCGCCGTGTCCGCCGACACCATCCGTGCCGGCCTGTCACCGGTGGAGTTCAACAACCCTGACATCAGCCGCAGCTTCACCAGCTCGCGCACCACCTCGCACGTGCTGCAGCCCGATGGGGCCACCAAGTTCTCGGTGCTGGAAGGCTTCCCGCACAACAAGGTGCACAACTGCATTGGCGGTGTCGGCGCCGTCGATCCCGGCCCTTACGGCAACATGACCAACTTCCTGTCGCCGCTGGATCCGATCTTCTACCTGCACCACGCCAACATGGATCGCCTGTGGGATGTGTGGACACGCAGGCAGCAGGCCTTCGGCCGCCCGATCATGCCGACCGACGCTGCCGAACGCCGGCAGTTCATGGACGAACCGTTCCGCTTCTTCGTCAATGGCCAGGGCCGTTACGTCGGCACGCGCCCGGCCGCGGAATTCTTCTCCACCACCGCGTTCGACTATGACTACGTCTATGGCCGCGGTGTCCGTGCCGCAGAGCAGGCCGCAACGGCTCCGAACGCCGCGAAGGCCGCGCGGCTGGTGCGCGGCAAGCGGACCGACGGCGCCGTGCGTGTAGCCGTGCCCAACGAAGCGGTTCGTGCGCATCTGGCGGCCACCGGCCCGCGCATGCTGATTGCGGAGGTGACCCTCGAGCGTCCCCATGGACTGCACAACACGCGCGAGTTCGACGTGCTGATCAATGCACCGGCCGACGTCACGTCGGTCAGCGCGGACAGTCCGTACTACGCCGGCACGGTCTCATTCTTCGGGCCGAGCATGGCGGCCATGGGCCACGATCATCCAACGACGTTCGCCGTGCCATTGCCACAGACGCTGGGGGCGCTGCGCGCGGATGCTGCCGGCGGCGGTTCGACGACGCTGGAGATCCGCCTGGTCGCCTCGTCGGGCCAGGCACCGCAATCGTTCCCGGTGCTCGACGCTGCGATCCTGGTGTCCCCGAACTAGCGGGCACCCATGCCGGGTGGCGTCGCCACAGGGCGGCGCTACCCGGGTCTGCGCAGGCAATCGACGCGGGAAATCTATCCGGCGTTCTGGCCCCGGCACATCGCCAACGCGCCACGTATCAGCGCCTGCATGCCACGATCGAACTCGGTCTCGGCTTGCTCCGGGTCGTAGGCGCGGCGTGAGGTGTCCACCGTCTCGTGCCGTGCATACACCGTGTCAGCCAACGCCACGCAGTGGTAGGCCACGGTCGACAGCAGCCAGGCGGCCTGTTCCAGCGGCAGGTCGTGCGCACGCGCGAATGCCGCATGGTGCTGGTGGATGCGCTCGACCATCTCCGGCGTCTTCGCACCATGGCTGACCAGGAAAGGTGCCAGGCCCGGGTTCTGTTCGACCAGTGTGCGCAGCGATCGATGGAAGGTGAACAGATCACCCTCGATCGTCGCACCTTTGCCCGTGGCCAACGGCGGCGCGTGCCAGCGCTCGAAGATCGCCTCGGCCACCTGCTCGCGCAGCGCCGCAAGATTGGCCACGTGCTTGTACAGCGCGATATGGCTGACGCCCAGCAACGCGGCCACGCCGACGAAGCTGAGCTTCGGCAGGGTCATCTCGATGCCGGCGTCGGCAATCCGCTCACGGGTGATGCTGGGCGGTCGTCCGCGCGTCGAGCTTTTCTTCGGTGCAGCCATGGAACTCCGGTGCGCGGCATGTGGATGGATTACGCGCCATGGTGGTCAGCACTGCCGGATTGGTCAATGCGCCAGCAACCGCATTGTTGCGGCCGCGTGAAATTAGTTTACTATGATGTAACTAATTCGCATTCGCGCAGTTGCAGGCCATATCCGATGTCCGACACCTCCATTGCCGAAGGTCCGCCCGGCGCCCTCCGCGGCGCTGACCACGATCGCGGCCTGCAGTCGTTGCGGGTCGGCGTCGTCGATGTAGTGCGACCGGCCGGCAGCCTGCAGCGGGTGACCGCGCAGCTGCCTGCGCAGGCCGATCTGGCACCCTGGCTTCGCGCGAACACAGCGGTACGGATCGCGCTGGGTGCCACGTTCGGCGATGTCTCACGCATCTATACCGTGCGCAGCGTCGACCCTGCCGCAGGTCGTTTCGTGTTCGACGTGGTGCTGCACGCATCACCGGGGCCGATGCTGGCCTGGGTCGCTGCGTTGCAGCCAGGCGACACCTTCACCCTGACCGGCCCGCGCCCGCATCTGCAGGTGCCATACAGACAGGGCGCCAGTGCGCTGCTGTTCGCCGACCAGAGCGCCATTCCTGCCCTGTACGCGCTGCTGCAGCAATGGCCTGAGGGCCTGCGCGCCGAGGCCTGGATTGCATCGGATGACCCGCTGCCGGTGGCCGAACTGCCTGCGGTCGCCGGCGTGGTCCTGCACCGCATCGAGGCGCCCTCCCCGGCTGCACCGACGCCGCTGCTGCGCACTGCGCGCGCCCGCAGCACCAGCGCGGCAAGCGTGGTGTGGGCGGCCGGTGAACGCGAAGAAATGCGTGAGCTGCGCCGCCATTTCCTGCATGACATCGGCCTGGATCGAGCGGACGTTGCAGTCGCCGGCTACTGGAAACGCGGCGAGACCACCAGCGAGACCGACCAGCGTCGCCGCCGCAACTACGAGCGCGTGCTGGCACGTGGCGGTGGCCTGCAGGATGTCGACGACCTCGCCGACGACATCTGATCCGCCCTCATATACCCGCTTCATCCTCCGCGCCCCGAAGCACGGAGATCGTTACACCGAGCCACAGATCGCCGATGTCCCCTGCCCGTCGCAGGGTGTTGCGTGCCCTCTGCCAGCCATCCCTGCAGCCCGCGTCGTCCTGCCCCCAGGCCATCGACGGCGCCGCGCTGGCCGAACGCACCGCTTCCCACGACGAGTACCCCCCATGATCTGCCTCACGTCCATCCCCACCCTTCCTCGCCTGCGCTTGCTGGCTGGCACCGCGCAGCTGGCACTGCTGCCATCGCTGCTGGCAGCGTCACTGGTACAGGCGGCCGAGCCCGATCAGGGCGCCACGCAGTTGCCGTCGGTGAACGTCCGTGCCGACAAGCGCTCACCGACGTCCCCGTATGCCGGAGGCCAGCTCGCACGCGGCAGCCGCGTCGGCCTGCTCGGCGACCTGGACTTCATGGATACGCCGTTCAACACCACCAGCTACACGGCCGAGTTCATCGACAACATCCAGGCACCGGACCTGGTGCGGGTAATCGCGCTGACCGATCCCAGTGTCTACAGCAGCGGCTCGAGCGGCGGCATCACCGACTACTTCAACATCCGCGGCTTCGGCGTGGCCTCGTCGGACATCGGATTTGGCGGCCTGTACGGGCTGATCCCCTACTATCGAGTAACACCGGAGCTGGCCGAGCGCGTCGAAGTGCTGAAAGGCCCGTCGGCGCTGCTCAACGGCATGCCGCCCGGTGGCTCGGTGGGCGGCGCGGTGAACCTGGTGCCCAAACGGGCCGACGACACGCCCTTGACCCGCTTCACCGCCAGCTACGGCAGCGATGCCCAGTTCGGCGGTCATCTTGATATCGGCCGGCGCTTCGGTGCCGGCAAGCAGTTCGGTGTGCGCCTCAATGCCGTGCACCGCGATGGCGACACCGCGACGCGCAACCAGCAGCACAGATCGCAGCTGGCATCGCTGGGGCTGGACTGGCGTGGCGAGCGCTCGCGGGTATCGATGGATCTGTTTGCCAGCCGTGACCATGTTGATGGCCTGAATCGTGGCGTATCGCTGGCGGCGGGGCTGGCGGTGCCGCACCCACCAAAGGCAGACACCCTGTTCGCGCCGGACTGGACCTTCAGCAACGTCAAGGACCAGGCAGCGGCGCTGCGCTGGGAGTTCGACATCAACGAGCAGCTGTCCGCCCACGCGGCCTACGGCCATGGCCACACCGACTTCGATTCCATCGCCAGTGGCACCACGCTGATCGTCAACAGTGCAGGCGACTTCCGCAACAACTTTGCCCATCAGCGCTTCATCTACAGCAAGGACACGGCCGAGGCCGGCCTGTCCGCGCGCTTCCGCACCGGTCCGGTCGACCACGCGCTGGCGCTCAGTGCCGCGTGGTATCACCACGACTACAAGTTTGGCTTCCAGCGCAACCTGCTGCCGCGGGACTGGATGACCAACATCCACGACCCGCAATGGGGCCCTGCGGTGGATCGCAGCTTCAGTGACGCCTCGCTGCCGAAAACCGGCGAAGTGCGCACTACCAGTGTCGGTATCGCCGACACGCTGTCTTTCGCCGGCGACCGGCTGCAGCTGACCGTGGGCATCCGTCGCCAGACCGTGCTGAGCGACACCCTGGACGGCGCTACCGGCAAGCGCACCGCGCGTTACGATGCCAGCGCCAACACGCCCGCAGGCGCGCTGCTGTTCAAGGCCAGCGAACGCCTGTCGCTGTATGCGAATTACATTGAAGGCCTGAGCCAGGGCACCACAGCACCGGTCACCGCCGCCAATGCCGGCGAAGTGTTCCCGCCCTACAAGACGCGGCAGCGCGAGATCGGTGCGAAGATGGATTTCGGCCAGTTGGCCAGCGCTTTCAGCGTGTATGAGATCGAGAAGCCCGGCTCCTATACGGACCCGGCCAGCAATGTGTTCTCGTTCGGCGGCCAGCAGCGCAACCGCGGCGTGGAATGGACCGTGTTCGGGCAGGTCAGCGATCAGCTGCGTCTGCTCGGCGGCATCGGCTGGCTGCAGCCGAAGCTGACCCGCACCCAGGGCGGCGTCAACGAGAGGCGACTGGCCACCGCCACGCCGCAATGGCAGGGCAAGCTCGGCGCGGAATGGGACGTCCCCACCCTGCCTGGCCTCACCCTCACCGGCAACGCCATCAGCATGTCCAAGGGCTACATCACCGCTGACAACAGCCAATGGGTACCAGGCCGCACGGTGTTCGATCTGGGCGCGCGCTACGCCACGCAGGCGGCGGGCCATCCGCTGGTGCTGCGGGCAAGCGTGCAGAACCTGACCAACAAGGCGTACTGGGCCGGCAGCCTCGGTTCTGGACTGGGCTCGCCGCGCACTGCGCTGCTGTCGGCCACCGTTGATTTCTGATTGCCTGCCAACCCGCGCCAGGTCCTCGGGCCTGGCGCGCTGGAGTTCGTTTCCGTGAATGCTCGTTGGATTGCCCCGGTAGCCGCATGGCTGCCGCTGATGTCACGTATCGCCGCTGCACTGTTCGGCGGCTACGCCCTGGCTGCGCTGTGCAGCGTCGCGGCCCTCGCATTGCCGATTGATCCGCAACAGGCCGTGTTCACCGGCATGCTGGCCAGCTTCCTGCTGTATGCCGGCGCGGTGATCTGGGTGTTCGCGGTGCGCTCGGCGGCACGGGCCTGGCTGGGGTTGGGGATCGCCGCCATGCTGTTGCTGCCGGCGGTTTGCCGGGTCTCTGCCGGAGCAGGCCCATGAGGTCGTCCGCCGCCGGTGCGGCGATGCCGCGCGGCATCCGCCAGACCATGTCCGACCTGCACATCTGGGTGGGGCTGCTGGCAGGCTGGATTCTGTACGCGATGTTTCTCACCGGTACCGCAAGCTACTTCCGTGATGAGATCTCCCGCTACACGCGTCCGGAAATCAACACACCGCAGGCCCTGCCCGATTCGGCAGACACTGCCACGCGGCTGACAACCCACGTGCTGGCCAACGCACCTGCAGTCACCCAGATCAACATCACCCTGCCCAGCGAACGTACGCCGTGGGCGTCAGCGATGTGGGCCAGCCCGGGTGGGCGCGGTCGCCACGGATTCGATTCGGGTCTGTTCGACGCCGCCACCGGCACACCGCTGCAGTCGCGCGATACCAGCGGCGGTGACTTCTTCTACGCCTTCCATTTCAACCTGCATTACATGCCAGCGATGTGGGGTCGCTGGATCGTCGGCATATGCGCGATGTTCATGCTGGTGGCCATCGTCAGTGGTGTCATCACCCACAAGAAGATCTTCGCCGACTTCTTCACCTTCCGCTGGGGCAAGGGCCAGCGATCGTGGCTGGACGGCCATGCGGCCGCTTCGGTGCTGGGCCTGCCGTTCCACTTCATGATCACCTGGAGCGGGCTGGTGATGCTGGCGGTGCTGTACATGCCGTGGGGACTGTCGACGCTGGACGACAAACGGCAGCAGGCCGAAGTGGTCAGCGAAATGCGGCTGTTCCTGCCACCACATCCCGCCGCCGCAAGCGCTGCGCCATTGGCGGATATCGGTGCGATGGTGCGCCAGGCAGAACATCGCTGGGGCAGTGGCGCCGTGGGCGGCATGCAGATCCAGAACCCCGGGGATGCACAGGCACGCGTGGCGGTGGTGCGCGCACAGTCCACCCGCGTATCCACCACCCCGAACTACCTGCTGTTCGATGGCACCGGTGGTGAGCTGCTCCTGGCAAAGGAGTCCTCGGGCGCCGCTGCACAGACCCAGGGCGTCCTGTACGGCCTGCACCTGGGCCGCTTTGCCGATGCCGCTACGCGCTGGCTGTACTTCCTGGTCAGCCTGGCTGGCACGGCGATGGTCGGTAGCGGGCTGGTGCTGTGGACGGTCAAGCGACGCAGCCAGCTGCCCGATCCGCAGCGCCCCTACTTCGGCTTCCGGCTGGTCGAATGCCTGAACATCGGCACGGTGGCTGGGCTGTCAGTGGCGATGGCGGCGTTCTTCTGGGCCAACCGCCTGCTGCCGGTCGCGGTGGCCGGTCGCGCGGCGTGGGAAGTCCATGTGTTCTTCCTGGCGTGGGCGGCGATGTTCGTCCATGCCTTCCTGCGCCCATCCAAACGTGCGTGGGTCGAGCAGTTCGCGCTGGCGGCCATCCTGCTTGCATTGCTTCCCGCACTGACCGCGTTCACCACCCCGCATCCGCTATGGCGGACCCTGGGCGCTGGTGACTGGGCGTGGGCCGGTGCGGACCTGACCCTGCTGGCGTTGGCGATGCTGCATGCCTACATCGGATGGCGCACCTGGCGATTCACACCCAAGGCCCGACGGCCGCGCGCATCTGCCGCCCCGCAAAGCGCATCCGTGCGTTCGGCAGCGGAGGTCGGGTGATGGTGCATGCACTGTTGTTCGTGCTTTCGCTGGCAGGGTTCGTCTGCCTGGCCCTGGCGATGGAGCGCCACCAGCGCGATCTGTGTGGCCATGCGTTCGCGCAGCATCGCAGCCTTCGCTGGCGCATTGCCGGCTGGGCATTGCTGCTGCTGGCACTGGCCACGGCAGTACTCGCGCAGGGCGTTGGCTTCGGCCTGGCCAGCCTGTCCGGACATACCAGCATCGCTGCGGGTGTCGTGGTGCTTGCGCTGATGCTGCGTGCCCGACAGCGTCCCTGACTTCCAGCCGGGGTCCTGCACACCGCCGGGACAGCGGCAGCGCGATCATCGGCCATCGATTCCACCGCCGCGCTGCCATGTCCCGTCCTACCGGCTCACGCCTTGTCATCTACGCTGCACTGGCAGGCAACCTCGCCATCGCCATTGCCAAGTTCATCGCCGCCGGCCTGTCCGGCAGCTCGGCCATGCTCAGCGAGGGCGTGCACTCGCTGGTCGATACCCTCAACGAAGTACTGCTGCTGTACGGTCTGCGCCGTGCCGAGAAGGTCCCCGACACCCTGCACCCGTTCGGCTACGGTCGCGAGCTGTACTTCTGGAGCTTCATCGTCGCCCTGCTGGTATTTGCCGCCGGTGCCGGCGTCTCGGCCTACGAGGGCATCCAGCACATCCGCCAGCCGGAGGCGGCCACCAATCACGCCATCAGCTACGGCGTGCTGGGCATCTCCATCCTGTTCGAAGGTGCCTCATGGTGGGTGGCGCTGCGCGAATTCCGCCGCGGCAAGGGCTCATTGGGATACTTCGAGGCGTTCCGCCGCAGCAAGGATCCTTCCACCTTCACCGTGCTGCTGGAAGACAGTGCCGCCCTGCTCGGCCTTGGCTTCGCCCTGGTTGGGCTGCTGGCCGCGCAGCTGCTGGAGATGCCGGTGCTGGATGGGGTCGCCTCGCTGTGCATTGCGGGTGTGCTGGCGCTGACCGCGTTCCTGCTCGCGCGCGAGACCAAGGGCCTGCTGATCGGTGAGCCGGCCCACCCGGCGGTGGCGCAACGGATCATGGCCGTGGCCGTGACCGACCCGGATCTGCGCCGCGCCAACGGTGTGACCACCCTGCAGATGGGCCCGGAACAGGTGGTGGCGATGCTCAGTGCAGAATTCGAGGACGATCGCACCACGCCGCAGATCGAGGCCTGCATCACCCGCATCGAGTCTGCGGTGAAACAGGAGTTCCCGGAACTGGTGGCATTGTTCATCAAACCGCAGACACCGGAGGTGTTTGCCGCGCGCCGGGCCGCGCTCGATCGTCCGGCCACGGCGGAGTGACGCCGCGCTGGCGACAGCTTCACCGCGGACAGGCGATGATTCCAGCATGCCGAAGCAGACCGATCCAGATGCCACGTTCGCCGCGCTGCCCGTTGACGGAGCCCGGCTCCCGCGCGCCTTCTATCAGCGGCCTTCAACGGTGGTCGCACCGGAGTTGCTTAACAAACTGCTGGTCCGCACCGATGGCCGCGTGGCGCGCATTGTCGAGGTCGAGGCGTATGCGGGCAGCGAAGATCCGGCGGCGCACTCCTGGCGCGGCATGACCGCGCGCAACGCCAGCATGTTCGGCGAAGCGGGCCATCTCTATGTCTACTTCACCTATGGCATGCACTGGGGCAGCAATGTCGTCTGCGGTGACGTCGGCGAGGGTGTTGCGGTACTGCTGCGCGCCGCCGCGCCGGTTGCCGGGCAGGAACTGATGTACCCGCTGCGCCCTGCCGCCCGTCGCGACCACGACCTGGCCAGCGGCCCCGGCAAGCTGTCGCAGGCGTTTGGCCTGGACCGGCGCTTCGACGGCGCCGACCTGGTGACCACCAGCCACGGCATCACGATACTGGACGATGGCATGGCGCCGCCGGACGACCCGGTGGTGGGGCCGCGCATCGGCATCACCCGTGCCGTGGATTTTCCCTGGCGCTGGCACGTGCGCGACCACCGTCACGTTTCGGTACGCGCGCCCCGCGCGGCAACGCGAAAGAGACCTGCATGAAACCCATCACTGAAGAATCATTGACACCAGCCTCACTGTTTCGCGCAACGGCATAACGGGCCGAGCCCTAGCGTGACCGCTGTGACCTGCCCTTCCCTGCCGGAGACGCAGTGCCTGCCATGGATGAAGCTTCCAGACTCCTCGAGATCGACCGCCTGGGTGTTCTCGATACACCGCCTGAGCCCGTGTTCGATGCCATTGTTGCCGCCGCGCTCGCTGCCACCGGCATGCCCATCGGGTTGATTTCCATCGTTGCCGCGCAGCGGCAATGGTTCAAGTCCAGCATCGGGCTGGGAGACGTTACCGAAACGCCCCGCTCGATTTCGTTCTGTTCGCATGCCATCGAGCAGGACGAGCTGCTGGAGATTCGAGACGCGAGGCAGGACCCACGGTTCGCCAGCAGTCCGCTGGTCACCGCAGGGCACCGGGTACGCCACTACGCCGGGATAGCACTGACCACCGCCCATGGCGCACGCATCGGCACACTGTGCCTGCTCGACACGCTGCCCGGCGTGCTGTCGCCGTCGCAACGGGAATTGATGGTCCATCTTGGCCGGGTCACCACGCAGGTGCTTGAACAGCGCAGCGCACTGCTGCGGCAGATCGACCAGGCGCAGGCGCTGCATCGCGATCTGAAGCGCAGCGAGGACTTCCTGCAGCGCACCAACACCGCGGCCAAGGTCGGCGGCTGGGAACTGGACCTGGACACCCGCGAGGTACGCTGGACGCGCGAGACCAAGCAGATCCACGGCGTGCGCTCCAGCTACCAGCCCACATTCGAATCGGCCTTGTCGTTCTACCGCCAGGACAGCCGCAGCATCATCCAGACTGCCGTGCAGCGTTGCGTGGAGGATGGCACGCCCTGGGAGGTGCAGCTGCCGATGAGCACAGCCGATGGACGCAGCATCTGGACCCGCGTGGTGGGCAACCGGCAGCAGGTGGAGGGCCATCCGCGGCTGGTGGGCGCGATCCAGGACGTCACCGAAGAACGCGCTGCGCTGGACGCCCTGGAGGCGAGCGAGGTGCGCTATCGGCGTCTGTTCCACTACAGCCTGGGGCTGATCTGCACGCATACGCTGGATGGCACACTGACCTCGGTGAACCCGGCAGCGCTGCAGTCGCTTGGCTACGAGGAGCGCCAGATCATCGGCCGCAGCCTGTGCGACTACATGCCAGCCGAGCGCCGCGAGGTATTCAATGCCTACCTCAAGCGTATCGAAGCCAACCACACCGATGCCGGCGTCATCGAACTCATTGCCGCCGATGGAACGCTGCGCTACTGGGCCTACAACAACGTGCTCGACAGCGAGGGACAGCCGCCCTTCGTGCTGGGCCACGCCCAGGATGTCACCGCGCTGCGCCTGCAGGAGCAGCGCCTGCGCGAACTATCGCTGAAGGATCCACTCACCCAGTGCCACAACCGCCGCTACCTGCACCGGCTCGACGAGATGACCGCCGGAACGTGGGCGTGCCTGGTATTTGACCTGGACGATTTCAAACGAATCAATGATGCGCAGGGCCACCGCCGCGGCGACGCGATGCTGGTCGAGTTTGCCGCCTTCCTGAAGGCGCCTCTGAGTGCGGGAGAGACCGTGGTCCGTCTGGGCGGAGACGAGTTCCTGGTGGTGTTGACCGCATCGGCGTCCGAACGCCTTCCCGTACTGGAGGGCTGGTACACCACCAACGCAGCGCAGTCGCCGACGGCGTTCTCGATGGGCGCGGCGGTCAGCGCGCCAGGGGAATCCGTGGCCGACACCATCCATCATGCGGACAGCCAGCTTTATGACGCACGCGCACGGGTGCGCACGCAGCGGCGCGACGACTAGCAACAGCGTCTGCTGTCACCGCAAGGCAAGACTTCATCCGGTGAGGAATCGCGTCATCCGCTCCAGTTCATCATCCAGCGCATTGCGGAACAGAACGTCCTTCATGGGAGAGGCGCTGGCGAAACCAATATCCGGCTGCAGAGCGCCATCCTTGACGGTGACATTGGCCCAGCCGACCACCTGCTCGCGCCACAACAGCGGCAGCGCGTAGTAGCCGAAGCGACGCTTGGCCGCCGGCGTATAGGCCTCGAACTTGTAGACCCAACCCCAGAATAGTTCGAATCGTCGCCGATCCCAGGCCACGGGATCGAACGGTGCCAGCAGCCGCACCTGCTCATCGGCCTGGTAGCGCCGCGAACGGGGGTTCTCCTCGGCCGGCCAGTACCAGCTGGTTCCGTCGATGACGCCGCCAGCCAGTCGCTCGCGCGCCAGCCGCAGTGCCTGCTGGATCTCAACGGACAGATGTGGAGCGCCATAGCCCAGCAGCCGCGCCAGATAGGTGAGGCTGGCCGAAGGCAACGGCGCGTACTTGCGCACCACCAGGTCGATCAGTGCGGTGGCGCGCTGCAGGCGTGCGGCCTTGCCGCCCTCGGCGAGTGCATGTGACGCAACGGCGTAGATGCGGGTACCACTGTCACGACGGGCGATGCGCAACATGCCGCGGTAGTGCATGCCATCCAGCAGATGGGTGCTGGCATTGCTGGTGCCGCCCCAGTAGTTGGTCACCCGGCCATGCGCGAACGCCTGATCGACCTCGCGTGGATGCACCGCACCCCGCTCCTGCACGAACGCAAGCACCTCGGCCGCCTTGCGCCGCGTGCTGGCATCCCACGGCCTGCGGGACACCCGCGGATGCATCAACGCCAGGTGCTCGCGCGGCAGGAAACCGTAGTTGACCAGGAAGTCTTCCTCGATCGGCAGCCGGCTGTAGCGGCGCTCAAGATCCCCGGCCTGATAGCCCTTCACCCGGTGCCGCAGGGTCAGGTCCTGGGCTCGCGCGGGTGCACGGATGGGATCGGCCTGCACGAAGCCCAGGCGACGGATCGCGGTCAGCAGCGTGGTGGGCGTGAACAGCGTGCGGGCTACGGCGTAGCGACGCAGATCGTCGAGGGTTGGCGGGGCAGGCATTGGCCGATTGTAGAGGCGAGCGTGCCTGGTGTGCGTTGCGGCCTGGAAAGACACCAGCGGCGTGATCGGGGCAGCTGACCGCTACCATGAGTGCCGTTGCTCAGCGCAGCCACTGCGCATAGGCGGCGAGGACCGCCAGGTGCCCCACGTAGTACACGTAGAACGCCCAGCGTGAACGCGGAACCTTCCACGGCACCCTGGCCAACGCCAGCACCAGCGGGATGGCCAGCAACGCCCATCCGTTGCCGTTGACCCAGCACAGCCCGCCGAATCCGAACGCCAGCAGCCAGTACGCCCGGTGGCGGAACGCGATCCAGCCCAGCATCACGAATGCCACGCCCGCCCATTGGTAATCCACGAAGAACGGCAGCAGGCCTCCCGCCACCAGCAGCAACAGCTGCCGGTTGTTGACCAGCGCATGTACCGCCACGGCGGCCAGACCGAAGGTCAACAGGATGTTGAGCGGAAGCCAGTGGCCGAAGGCGAGCATGTGCAGGGGTTGCGCAACCAGGCCCCAGGCGGACAGGCGCCGGATCGACTTGCCCAGATCGGCACCAGGCTGTGCCAGGTTGCAGGCCATCACCAGCGCGAACAGCGGGAAGGCGATGCGCCCAAACTCGCTGACCACCGGCACATAGCCACCGAAAACCACTTTGGCGACGTGGTCACCGGTCATCGACAGCAGCGCGATCCACTTCATCGACTCACGGGCACCGCTGCTGAGGGTGCCGCGCGCCAATGGGGCGTGTACGGTGACGTCCTGCGCGCTCAAGTCATTCATCCTCTGCGTCCTGCAGGGTCTCTATCGCCAGGAATCGCCGGCCATTACCCCTTGAACGCAGAGAATACTTGAACCTGACGCGGATGACGCTGACCGCTGCACCCCGCTATCCTTGCAGTCCCCGCTTGTGAGGCATCGCCATGCGCACGCTGTACCCGCCGATCACCCCGTACCGCGAGCACACGCTGCCCGTAGGTGCGCTGCACACCCTGCATATCGAAGAGTGCGGCACGCCTGATGGCATTCCGGTGGTGTACCTGCATGGTGGCCCGGGCGCTGGCATCTCGCCTACCCATCGCCGCTTCTTTGACCCGGCGCGCTACCGCATCGTGCTGATCGATCAGCGCGGCAGCGGCCGCTCCACGCCGTTCGGCGAGCTGCGTGACAACACCACGCAGGATCTGGTGGCCGACATCGAGAAGGTGCGCGAACACCTGGGCATCGAGCGCTGGCTGGTCTACGGCGGCTCGTGGGGCTCGACGTTGTCACTGGCCTACGCACAGGCGCATCCCGACCGCGCCACCGGGCTTATCGTGCGCGGCGTTTTCCTGGGCCGGGAGGAAGAGAACCGCTGGTTCGCCGAACTCAACGGCGGTGCGCGCTGGATCTTCCCGGAGCGCTGGGATCGCTACGAGGCCCACATTCCGGAGGACGAGCGCGGCAACATGCTCGAAGCCTACTGGAAGCGTCTGGACCATGCCGACGAAGCCATCCGCATTGCCGCGGCGCAGGCTTGGCTGGGCTGGGAAGACAATGCCGCCACGCTGGTGCATGACGTCGACGCGACGTCCGCTACCGATCCGCTCGATACGCTGGCCAAGGCGCGCATCGAGGCGCATTACTTCCGCCACAACACCTTCCTGGAACACGGCCAACTGCTGCGCGACATCGAGCGCGTCCGCCACCTGCCGGGCGTCATCGTGCAGGGTCGCTACGACATCATCTGCCCACCACGCAGCGCCTGGGACCTGGCCAAAGCCTGGCCGGAAGCCACCCTGGAGATGGTCATCGCCGGCCACAGTGCCAACGAAGCGGCCACGACCGATGCGCTGGTGCGGGCCACCGACGCTTTCGCGGACCGCAGCTGAACAAAAGGGGCCAACGGCCCCTTTTTCTATACCAAGGTATAGCCGGGCTAACCCACGGGCCTCTAGGCCTGCTGAATACGAGCGCGGACAATAGCGCCACTGGCCAGCGACTGGCCGCCCCACGCGGAGACGCAGATGGATCCCGACCCTGCCGGGCGCGACGCGCGCCCCTGCCTGCCTACTTGTTCACTGCTGGCGACTGACGACCGGTTCCTGTCCGTGTAAGCGATGGGAGCCCCGGGCAGCGCCTGCCCGGAGGAATCCCATGTCCTACAAGATTCTCTACATCACTGTCCGCCGCCTGATCGGTGAGCGCGATGTTTCCGCCCTGCGCAGCCTGCTGCTGCAGCACGGCCCTGTCCTGTTCGCCCGTTCGCTGGCCCTCGGCTCGCCACGGGTGGTGGCAGACGCCCTGTCGCTGCTGCCGATCAGCGAGCGCATCAACGTGCTGCGCCACCTGCCCTACCCGCTGCGCGATGCGATGAAGCCGCTGTGCATCGGCGGCAGCCAGCGGCTGCGCATGCAGCCCTGGTCACCCGCGGTGCTGGCCATGCGCCACGCCTGACGACCTGCCCCTTCCGCTCCACGCGCCGGCTCCACCCGGCGCCGTTCCAAGAGGATCTTCCCATGAGCCTGCTCAACGCCTGGTTCAACGCCTTCCTGCGCAGCCGCCGCGCGGGCAACCTGTTCGGTCGTCGTGCGATGCCCGAAGCCGGTTACGGCCGTGGCAGCACGCAGGCCGCACCGGCCACGCTCACTGCCGGACTGCTCGCGCTTGCACAGGGCAGCGAAGCCGATGCGCTGGCTACCCTGCAATCGCATGTCGACGGTCTCAGCCCGCACGAAGCCGAAGAGCGCCTGCTGCGCTTCGGCCCGAACGAGGTCGACCACGAGAAGCCGCTGCCGTGGTGGCGCCATCTGTGGCAGTGCTATCGCAATCCGTTCAACCTGCTGCTGACGGTGCTGGCGGCCGTGTCCTGGCTGACCGAAGATGCCAAGGCGACGGTGGTGATCGGCGCGATGGTGGTGCTGTCCACCTTGATCCGCTTCGTGCAGGAGGGGCGCTCCAACCGCGCTGCCGAACGGCTGAAGGCCCTGGTGGGCAATACCGCACGCGTGCTGCGCCGCGCTGCGGGCACCGAAGCGGCAGAAGTGGCCGACCAGTACTTCGGCGCACAGCTGCACAGCCGGCGGCCGGCACGGCTGCTGGATCTGCCGATCCGCGACCTGGTACCGGGCGACCATATCGTGCTGTCGGCCGGCGACATGATCCCGGCCGATTGCCGCGTGCTCGCGGCCAAGGACCTGTTCGTCGCGCAGGCTGCGATGACCGGTGAATCCTTGCCGGTGGAGAAGTTCGTGCAGCCGGGCAATGCCGAGGCTGGCCTGATGGAACAGGCCAACCTGTTGTTCATGGGTACCAATGTGGTGTCCGGCACGGCAACCGCGCTGGTGCTGGCGACCGGCAACAGCAGCTACTTCGGCACCCTCGCCCAGCGCAGCAGTGCCAGCGATCGCGCGCCGACGGCATTCCAGGCCGGGGTCAACAGCGTCAGCTGGCTGCTGATCCGGTTTGCCCTGGTGATGGTGCCGTTCGTGCTGCTGGTCAATGGCTGGACCAAGGGCGACTGGACCGAAGCCTTCCTGTTCGCGCTGTCGGTAGCGGTCGGCCTGACCCCGGAAATGCTGCCGATGATCGTCACCTCGACCCTGGCCAAGGGCGCGGTGCTGCTGTCGCGGCGCAAGGTGATCGTCAAGCGCCTGGACGCGATCCAGAACTTCGGCGCGATGGAAGTGCTGTGCACCGACAAGACCGGCACCCTCACCCAGGACAAGATCGCACTGGAGCGGCACACCGATGTGTTCGGGCAGGATTCGGAGGATGTGCTGACCTTCGCCTACCTCAACAGCCACTTCCAGACCGGCCTGATCAACCTGCTCGATCGTGCGGTGCTGGAGCATGTGGAGCTGCAGAGCTCGCTGCGCCTGTCACAGGACTACCGCAAGGTCGATGAGATCCCGTTCGACTTCGAGCGCCGCCGCATGTCGGTGGTGGTATCCGAGCGCGAGGACCATCACGAATTGATCTGCAAAGGTGCGGTGGAGGAAATGCTGGCGGTGTGCAGCACCGTGCGCGAGAACGGCCAGGACATGCCGCTGGATGAGCAGCGCCTGGCCCGCGTGCGGCAGACCACCGAGGAACTGAACGAACAGGGCCTGCGCGTGGTGGCCGTGGCGATGAAGGAAACCGCGGCCAGCCAGAGCGTGTACTCGCAGGCCGACGAGCGGGAGCTGACCCTGGTGGGCTACGTGGCCTTCCTCGATCCGCCGAAGGAGTCGGCCGCGCAGGCGCTGCAGGCGCTGGCCGCGCACGGTGTGGAGGTAAAGGTATTCACCGGCGACAACGAACTGGTCACCGCCCGGGTCTGTGCCCAGGTCGGCCTGGACGCCGACGCGATCGTGACTGGCCCGCAGATCGAGCGCATGGACGATGCGGCCGTGGCACGTGCACTGCAGGAACACCGCGTGTTCGCCCGCCTCACGCCGCTGCACAAGGAACGGCTGGTGCGCGAACTGCGTGCACAAGGCAAGGTGGTCGGCTTTCTCGGTGATGGCATCAACGATGCTCCCGCGCTGCGCGCGGCCGACATCGGCATCAGCGTGGACAGCGCGGTGGACATCGCCAAGGAGGCCGCCGACATCATCCTGCTGGAAAAGAACCTGATGGTGCTGGAGGAAGGCGTCATCCAGGGGCGGCGCACCTTCAGCAACATGCTCAAGTACATCCGCATGACCGCCAGCTCCAATTTCGGCAATGTGTTCTCGGTGCTGGTGGCCTCGGCGTTCCTGCCGTTCCTGCCGATGCTGCCGTTGCAGCTGCTGGTGCAGAACCTGCTGTATGACATCTCGCAGATCGCCATTCCGTTCGACAACGTCGATGAGGAACTGGTGCGCAAGCCGCTGAAGTGGAACCCGGCGGACATCGGCCGCTTCATGGTGTTCTTCGGGCCGATCAGCTCGATCTTCGACCTCAGCTGCTTCGCCTTGATGTGGTACGTGTTCGATGCACGCACGCCGGCCGACCAGGGCCTGTTCCAGTCGGGCTGGTTCGTGGTCGGTCTGCTGACCCAGACCCTGATCGTGCACATGATCCGCACGCCCAAGGTGCCGTTCCTGCAGAGCATCGCCGCGCCGCCGCTGCTGCTGATGACCGGGGCGATCATGGCGATCGGCGTGATCCTGCCGATGAGCCCGTTGGCGGGCTACTTCAAGCTGCAGGCGCTGCCGGCCGGCTACTGGCCGTTCCTGGTGGCGATCCTGTTCGGCTATGCGGTGCTGACCACCGCGCTGAAGAAGCTCTACATCCGCCGTTACGGCTGGCAGTAAGCGCATCGGCGCAGGGAGAATCGTCATGGACTTCAACCCCCACCTGCCCGCGTTCAACGCGGGCGCCACCCTCAGCTCGCTGATCAGCCTGTCCGTAGCCTTCGTGCTTGGCGCGCTGATCGGCCTGGAGCGGCAGTTCCGCCAGCGCACCGCCGGCCTGCGCACCAACACGCTGGTGGCGGTGGGCGCCGCCGTGTTCGTCGACCTGGCCGTGCGTTTCCACGACCTGTACGGCGGGCCGCCGTCACCGCTGCATGTGGTGGCCTATGTGATCTCCGGCGTCGGCTTCCTCGGTGCCGGCGCGATCATGAAGGATGGCGCACAGGTATCGGGCCTGAACACAGCCGCCACCTTGTGGGGCTCGGCGGCGGTCGGCGCCTGTGCCGGCATCAAGCTGCTGCCCGAGGCGGTGCTGGCTGCGGTGTTCGTGCTGGCCGCCAACACCCTGCTGCGGCCGGTGGTGAACCGCATCCAGCGGCAACCGCTGCCGGAAGCGTTCAGCGAGGCAACCTACGCGATCAACGTGGTCTGCCAGCGTGAGCAGCAGGCCGAGGTGCTGGACCGGCTTCTGCTGTTGCTGGAACAGGCGCAGTACCCGGTACGCGCGGTCGACCAGCGCCCGTTCGGCGAGCGCGATGTCGAGATCGAAGCGGTGCTGTACGCCACCACGGTCGATGGCGGCGAACTGGATGCCGTGCTGGCGACGTTGGCGGCCACGCCGGGCGTGCTGCAGGGGTTCTGGAACGCCAGCCTGGAGGAATGACGCCCGGTAGTGCCGGCTGCTGGCCGGCAACCAGCAAGAGCGTGCACACCAAGCTTCGGTAGGTGCCGACCGTTGGTCGGCACGGATCTTCAGATACCCCGGCTTCCTGCTGCTGTGCCGACCAACGGTCGGCACCCACCGCGGCACCCGCGGCCGTTCGAGGGCATAGGCTCACCTTTGCTATCCTTTCCACCCACGCCAGGGAGCCATCCGGATGCCATCGCTGTCGCCCCGCCGCCCCCTGGTCGTGCTGGCCTTGATCATCGTGATGGCGGCCATCTTCCTGGTCGATACGGTTACCGACTACGCCGTTGCCGCCGCCTGCTTCTACGCAGCCGTCATCCTGGCGGCGTCACGGCGCCTGCCCGCACGCGGCCTCATCCTGCTTGCCGCGGTCTGCATCGCGTTGACCGGCCTCAGTTTCTTCCTGACCCGCTTCGGCACCTACCGCATCGGCCTGGTCAATTCAGCAATCGGCATGCTGGTGATCGGCATCACTACCTATCTGGCATTGAAGATGGAAGCGGCCAAGGCCGCGGTGCAGGACGCACAGGCGCGCCTGCTGCGGGTTGCCCGCGCCTCCACCGTCGGCGAGCTGACCACCTCCATCGCACATGAGGTGAACCAGCCGTTGGCTGCCATCGCCAGCAGCGCCGAGGCCAGCCAGCGCTGGTTGGCCCAGGACCCGCCCAATCTGGACAAAGCACGTCAAACCATCGCCCGCATCGTCGCCGACGCCCATCGTGCCAGTGACGTGATCGCCCGCATCCGCGGCCTGACCCAGGGCGCTGCACCTGAGCGCCAGGCCTTCGACCTCAACCAGGCCGTGGAGGAAATGCTGGCGCTGTCGCACAGCGAACTGGAGCAGCATGGTGTGACGGTCGCGCTGGTGCTGGGCAGTGACCTGCCCCCTGCCCGTGCCGATCGCGTGCAGGTACAGCAGGTGATCGGCAACCTCATCCTCAACGCCGTCGACGCGATGGCCGGTACGCCCACGGGCGAGCGCAGGCTGTCGCTGCTGACCGCGCATGATGGGCACGGCCACGTCAGCCTGAGCGTGCGCGATCGTGGTATCGGCCTGCCGGCGGAGCAGCCCGACCGCGTGTTCGATGCATTCTGGACCACCAAGGCGAACGGCCTCGGCCTGGGCCTCAGCCTGAGCCGCTCGATGATCGAGGCCAACGGCGGCCATATCCGCGCCGAGCGACCCGCTGGTGGCGGCGCCTGTTTCATCTTCGAGCTGCCCACGCACATGGAAGCTACCCATGCGTAAACCCACGATACTCCCAGTGGAACCGTCACCGATCGTCTACGTGATCGACGACGATGCTTCGGTGCGTGCGGCGCTGGAAGACCTGCTGGCCTCGATGGGCCTGCAGGTACGGGCCTTCGCCTCGACCGGCGAATTTCTTGCGCAAGCGCTGGAGGATGCCCCGGCCTGCCTGGTGCTGGACGTGCGCATGCCGGGCCAGAGCGGACTGGATTTCCATCGCACCATGGCCAGCCATGGCCTGCACCTGCCGGTGGTGTTCATCACCGGGCACGGCGACATCGCCATGGGTGTCAATGCAATCAAGGAAGGCGCCATCGAATTCCTGACCAAGCCCTTCCGTGACCAGGAACTGCTGGATGCCATCCACAAAGGCATCGAGATCGATCGCCAGCGACGCCGCGAGGGCGACCTGCTGGGCGCATTGCAGCAACGCTGGGACACCTTGAACACCGGCGAGCGCGAGGTGGTCGACGGCGTGGTGCGAGGTCGCCTGAACAAGCAGATCGCCGCTGACCTTGGGGTCAGCGAGATCACGGTGAAGGTGCGACGTGCGCAGGTGATGCGCAAGATGGGCGCGCGCACGCTGGTGGACCTGGTGCGCATGTACGATCGGCTGCAGGCGGGCCTCGCCTGAACCTTGCTTGCCTGATCCTGGCTTACTCCGGGTCGGGCAAGCTGTAGGCCAGACGGTAGTCGTGACGGCCATCGCTGATGGTGATCTGCAGCGTGCCGCTCAACCCGAGCAGTCCGTCCGTGCCTGAGTCCGGCACAACCACTACGCTCAGGCTCGGTGTGCCGCGCGTCATCACGCCGGTGTGCTGCAGCGTAAACGCGCCCTGGCGTCCGGCCAGCGTGGCGGTCACCCGCTCCATCGCCACGTAGCCCGCTGAACCCTGCACCGCGCTGCGGAATGCCAGCATCTGGCCAACGCTGATACCCTGCAGGTCGCCATGGAAGATCTTGTCGATTGACATCACCCCGATCGGGCCGTTATTGCCGCCGATCGGCAACAGCGTGACCTCGAACGTACCAGTTGCTTCGCCCTGCATCCTGCTCTCCCTTGTCGATTGGCTTGATGCTACCGCTTGGTCGCCAGCACGATCACACCGGCGACCACCAAGCCGATCCCGCTCCATTCACGCAGGCTCGGCCGTTCACCCAACAGGAGGTAGGCCAGCACGATGACCAGTACCACGCTGAACTTGTCGACCACCGCAACCTTGGCCAGTTCGCCACTCTTCAGCGCGCGGAAATAAAACAGCCACGATGCACCTGTGGCCAGCGCAGACAGCATCAGGAACAACTGGGTGCGACCCGGCAGCAGCAACGGGTTGGACCATTTTCCGCTGAGTACAACCAATGGCAGGACTACTGCAGCGACTACCAGGGTGCGGATCGCCATCGCCAGATCCGAGTCGACATCCCTGACCCCGGCTTTGACGAACAAGGCTGTCAGCGCCGCAAACAGTGCTGACAACGTGGCCCATACCAGCCATTGCGGAATGTTCTGCATGCCACTCCACTCCTGCATTAGAGGGTCGACATCCGCAACGCTACTCCCATCACCGGGTTCCGCAAGCACCCAGTCGCTGGCCGCAATCAGGCGCCTTGCAGGCGCCGCTGCAACCGCGTATCCATCAGCCCCACAATCAGCAGCACAGCGCTGGTCAACCAGCCGGCTGCGAGCAAGTGCGTATGCGGCAGGACCACGCCCAGCACGACCAACGCCGCTGCCCCCAGCAGATGCGAGCGCGGCACGTGGCCGTAGACCGCCCGCTTGTACAGCGCGCTGCCCAGCAGGTAGATCAATGGTCCCGCCGCCAGCATCGCGGCATACGGCAGGGTCACCACCGCTTCCGGTTCGTCCATCACCAGGTCATTGCCGACGGCGGTGGCGATGATGCCGGCGATCAGCAGCGCGTGCACGTAGTGGAAATAGGCGCCGATGCGGCCCGGGTCGTCGGAACGGGTGATGGTGTCGGTGGCGTCCCGGCTGGAGATGCCGAAGTACAGCCACCACATCGCGAGCGTACCGGCAAAGGTCGCCAGCACCGCCGAAACCACCTCTCCACTCCAGTGTTCCACCTCGCTCAGCACGCCGCCGGTTGCCAGCAGCGTCTCACCCAATGCGACGATCACGAACAGCTGGCAGCGCTCGGCCAGATGCCCGCCTTCGATGGTCCACTCGCGGGTACGCGAACGGCCAAGGCCGGGAAACGCGAAGCCGAACATCGGCGAGATGTATTCGCAGGCGACGGCCAGTGCCCACAGTGCCAGCCGCGCATTGCCCTCGACCGCTGCACCGGCCAGCCAGAAACAGGCCGAAACGCTGACCCAGGCCAGCATGCGCCTGAAATTGGCGGCCAGCGGGTGCGCGCGCCCTACTTCCAGCAGGACGAACAGCGTCCGCCCCACCTGCATCGTGGCGTAGGCGCCGGCGAATATCCACGCGCGTCCGGCAAAGGCTTCGGGGATGGACGAAGACATCAGCAACGCCAGCAGCATCGTGACGAACAGCAGGCCGCGGATGCGCGGCGCCTCCGGGTCGAACCAGTTGCTGACCCAGCACGCGTACTGCCAGCCGAGCCAGACCGCAAACCACAGCACCAGCGTCTGCAGCACGCCCAGCAGGCCCAGGTGGTGCAGCAGGTGGTGGCTGAGCTGGGTGACGGCGAACACGTAGACCAGGTCGAAGAACAGTTCTTCGTAGGTCACCCGCGCATGATGGCCGTCGCGACGACGCAGGGCAGGAAGACGGGGTGATGCCGGCATCGCGGATCCTCGCTTCAGCGGCCCAGCCGCCAGAAAATGACACCGGCCACCAGCGCCGGAACGGCAAACACCAGCAGCAGGATCGGCAGCTCCTCGCGCACCGCATAGCCCGCCCGGCTGACCCCCACCCACATGTTCGCCACCGACACCAGCAGCCAGGTGCCGATGAAGGCCAACAGCGCCGTGGGCAGCTGCGAGCTGCCGGTGCTCCAGAGCCTGCCGAACAGGGCGAAGACGCCCAGCAGCAGGAACCCGCCGACGATCACCAGAAGCACGTGCATGGTCACTCTCCCCGATGGCTGCCCTGCAGCCTATCTGCAGCCGAGTGTGCGCGGCAGAGGGTGATCGTGGATTCACTTTCCGGCGGCCACGAACAATCCCCCGTGGCACACCCGATAGCAAATGCGAACAGTTCCCATTACTATCGTGGCACCGCGCAGGGCTGGCCTTGCGTGGCCCCGCCCCTTCCCGCCTGCGCCGCTTTCCCGGATGTCCACCCCACCGCACTCCCCACCACCTGCGCTGCCGCTGGTGTCCTCGCTGGTGCGCCACTACGAGGATCTGGTGGATTACCTGCGCCGTCGCTTCGCCTCCCCCGGGCTGGCCCGCGAGGTGGTGCACGATGTCTGCATCCGCCTGCTGGAACGCCCCGCCCCGGCCGATGTGCGGCAACCGATGGCGCTTCTGCGGCGGATGGCGCATGACGCCGCGGTTGATCGTTGCCGTGCCGAAGACCTGCGCCGCCAGTGGGTGGAACCCCGTGCCGAACTGCCCGATGCCGCCTGCGAAGGCGCCGGCCCGGCCAGGCAGGCCGTTGCCACGCAGGAACTGGCTCGGCTGGTCGAGGTCATCCATGCGATGCCCTGTCGCCGCCGCCAGGTGTTCATCCTGCACAAGATCCATGACGTGCCGCAGGCGGCGGTTGCGCGGCGCATGGGCATCGGCCTGAAGGCCGTCGAGCGGCATCTGCGGTTGGCGATGCTCGATTGCCGGCATTCGCTGGATGTGCGGGCGCTGACGTGACAGCACCACGCCGCCCGCGCACGCCACGCCCGGACAAGACCGGCGCGCCTTCGCCTGATCGTGTGCTGGAACAACATCGGGACACTCTCAAGGCATTGTTTCCGGTGCCCGGTCCGGCACAACTGTACCGGCCTCATCGCAGCCGGCGGATCGGCGGCGCCGTGCTCGGGCTGCTGCTGGTGGCTGGACTGGGCGGGCTTTACGCCTTCGATCCCGGCTGGCAACAGGGCGATTACCAGACGGCCATCGGCGAGCGCCGCAGCGTGCTGCTGGGCGATGGCAGCCGTATCGAACTGGATGCAGACAGCCATCTGCAGGTGCGCAACCACCTGCGTTCGCGCCGCACGGTGCTGGTTTCCGGGCGCGCCCGCTTCGAGGTGGCGCCGTCGCACTGGCGTCGGTTCCAGGTCGATGCCGGACCGGTGCAGGTGCGCAACTACGGCACGGTATTCGATGTGGATCGACGCGGTGACCGCAGTGAAGTCCGCCTGTGGCGCGGCAAGGTCGGCGTGCGCGTGGCTGGCCGCGATGGCGAGCAGCGCCTGCACCCTGGCCAGCAACTGCTGGCAGGGACGGGCCCGGTCCAGCAACCGCAGCCGATCGCCGCCGGCAGCGGAGAATGGACCGAGGGCCGGCTGCAGTTCGCGCAGACCCCGCTGGGCGAAGTGGTACGCAGCCTGCAGCGCTATCACCGCGGCGCAATCGTACTGGACGAACCCGGTCTGGCCACGCTGCAGGTTTCGGGCGTGTTCGATGGTGACCATGCCGCCACCGCGCTGGCGCTGCTGCCGGAGATCCTGCCGGTCGCCGTCCACCCCCGCGACGATGGCAGCGTCCACATCTCCGCACGCCACTGAATTCCGCACCGAGGGTGGGTTGTGGCCCCGCTCATCCGGCTGCTGCTTGAACCCCTCTGAAGGACCCCGCATGACCCGCATTGCCCTGCCCACCGCCCTGCGCCGCCTGACGCCTGCCCTGCTGGCCGTCAGCCTGTGCGCCGCCCTTCCGGTGGCGGCGCAGTCCACCCCCGCGACGGTGGACGTCCATCTTCCGGCAGCCCCGCTGCAGCAGTCGCTCAATGCGATGGCCAGGCAGAGCGGCATCCAGCTGCTGTTCGCTGCGGACAGCGTTGCCGGCCGCCAGGCACCAGCGCTGGACGGCCGCTACGCCCCACGCGAGGCGCTGCAACGGCTGATTGCCGGCCAAGGCCTGGACGTCGAGGAACGCTCGCCGGGTGTGTTCGTGATCCGCAGTGCGGTCGCAACCGCGAAGCCGGCGGCAAAAGCGGACAGCCCGCGCACCGCAGCAGCGCCGGCAGCCGCGACCTCGCTCGGCAGAGTGACCGTGTCGGCGTCCACCGCGCGCATGCCGCAGGGCGAGACCGCCATGCCCAACACCATCACCGTGCTCACCCGTGAGGATATCCAGCAGCAGCTGGCACTGGGCTCGGATGTGTCGCGCGTGCTGTCCTCGCAGATCCCGGCATTCGCCCCGGCACGCGAGAAGATGTCCAACTATGGCGAAAGCATGCGCGGGCGCGGCATCCTCTACATGGTCGACGGCGTGCCACAGTCCACGCCGCTGCGCGACGGCTCGCGTGACTCGCACACCATCGATCCGGCGATGATCGAACGCATCGAAGTGATCCACGGCGCCAACGCGCTGCAGGGTATCGGCGGCACCGGTGGCATCGTCAACATCATCACCCGCAGCGCGCCGAGCGAGCCGGGTGCTTTCCTGCTGGACAGCAACCTCTCACTCACTGCCGCCTCGCCGGGCCGCCGCGATGATGATGGCCAGCGTGCTTCGGCACTGGTGGGTATCCGCGGCGAACAGTTCGACCTCGTTGCCGGCCTGGCCCATGAGCGGCAGGGCCTGTACTACGATGGCGACGGCCGTGCGATCGGCACCAATGCGCAGGGCGAACTGATGGATTCGACCTCGACCAACATCTTCGCCAAGCTTGGCTGGAACATCGCCGAAGGCCAGCGCCTGCAGTTGATGGCCAACCGCTACGAACTGCGCGGCCTGGACAACTACCTGCCCGTGGATGGCAACTTCCGTACCGGTCGCCCGGCCACGTCGGTGCCCGGCGATACGCCGCTCGATCCGCCAATGAACCGCTCACGCTCGCTGACCCTGGACTACAGCAATGCCGATCTGTTCGGCGGCCAGTTCCTGGCGCAGGCGTTCGCGGTTGATTTTGAAGGGCGTTACGGTGCCAGCCAGTGGGACCCGTGGGGCAACACGGGTGCCAACGCCGCCTGGGACCAGACCCAGAACGAGTCGGACAAGCGCGGCTTCAAGCTGACCCAGAGCTGGCGTCGCATCGGCGACACGTCGCTGGACGTCACCCTGGGCCTGGATGGCCTGCGCGACCGCACCCACCAGGTATTGTTGGCCAGCGGCCTGAACTGGGTACCGCTGACGACCTACCAGAGCCTTTCCCCGTTGTTGCAGTTGCAGTGGTGGCCCACCGACCACGTCATGCTGTCCGCTGGCCTGCGTTACGAAAAGGGCGAACTGGAAGTGGGCGACTACACCACCCTGCCCCGCTACGGCGCACGCAAGGTGGCCGGTGGCAAACCGACGATGAGCGAGACGCTGCCCAATTTCGGCGCGGTCTGGTACATCAACGATCGCCTCAACGCCTACGCATCGTATTCGGAAGGCTACACCGTGGCCGACGTCGGCCGCGTGCTGCGCGCGATCAACCGCGATGGCCAGCGCGTGGACAACCTGGTGGACCTGTCGCCGGTGGTGTCGGACAACCGCGAGATCGGGCTGGAATATGACGATGGTCGCTTCAGCGGCGACATCGCGTACTACACGTCCGAATCCAAGCTGGGTTCGGTACTGGTCTATGACGCCGGCATCGATGCCTACAACGTGCAGCGCCAGGCTACGCGGGTGGAAGGCTTCGAGACCAACCTGCGCCTGCGCCTGGGCGACAGCCGCCTCGGCCTGGGCTACGCCCGCGCCAATGGCCGCTACGACGCCAATCTGGATGGCCGACTGGAAAGCGACCTGGCGGGCGTCAACATCGCCCCGAACCGGCTGACCGCGTTCTGGGAACAGAGCTGGACCTCACAGCTCAGCACCCGCCTGCAGGCCAGCCATGCCTTCGATCGCGACTTCGACCTGCGCGGCGTGCCGGTGGCCAGTTTCAAGGGCTACACCACGTTCGATCTGGTCGCCCGCTATGCGCTGGACAACAGCAGTTTCACCCTGGGCGTGCAGAACCTCGCCAACAAGCAGTACATCACCTACTACTCGCAGACCACGCCATCCAATCCCAGCTATTTTGCCGGGCGCGGACGTGTGCTGACGCTGGGGTGGCAGTACCGCTACTGAGGCATGCCGCCCTTATGGGTGCCATGAAATCTATGCGTGACGCGACGAAGGAGGCCCATGCTAGTTTCTGGGCCTCCTTCATCGGTGTCCACCCATGCGCCTGCAGACCCTCGCCATCACGCTCGCTGCCCTGCTTCCCGCTGCGGCTTCTGCCGCCGAACCGCCGCTTCCACAGCTGCGTGCCTACACCGTGGATGCGTCCTGGCTGCAGCCGATGGTGCCGCTGCAGATTGCCGACCACACCTGGCAGGTCGGCACCGAAGACCTGACCGCGCTGCTGGTGCAGACGCCGCAGGGCGCGGTGCTGCTCGATGGCGGCATGCCGCAGATGGCCGACCACCTGCTGCGCAACATGAAAGCGCGCGGTGTTGCGCCGCAGGATCTGCGCCTGATCCTGCTCAGCCATGCCCATGCCGACCACGCCGGCCCGGTTGCTGCGCTCAAGCGCGGCACCGCTGCGCAGATCGTGGCCAATGCAGAATCGGCGGTGCTGCTGGCGCGCGGGGGCAGCAACGACCTGCACTTCGGCGACGGCATCACCTATCCGCCGGCAACCGCCGACCGCATCATCATGGATGGCGAAGTGGTCACGGTGGGCGGCATCGACTTCACCGCGCACTTCATGCCGGGCCATACGCCGGGCAGTACCGCCTGGACCTGGACCGACACCCGCGATGGCACGCCGGTGCGCATCGCCTACGCTGACAGCCTGAGCGCACCGGGTTACCAGTTGAGGGACAACCCTCGCTATCCGCGCCTGATCGAGGACTACAAGCGCAGCTTCGCGACGGTGCGGGCGCTGCCCTGCGACGAATTGCTGACCCCGCATCCTGGTGCCAGCAACTGGAACTACAGCGCTGGTGCCAAGGCCGGTGCCAAGGCCCTGACCTGCAAGGCCTATGCGGATGAGGCCGAGAAGAAGTTCGACGCGCAGCTGGCCAAGGAAGCGGCCGGGGCCCGCTGATCCTGTAGCCGAGCCGATGCTCGGCTTGCCGGCCGAAAGCAGCCGAGCGTGGGCTCGGCTCTACACAGGCCGCGTGGAAGGGTGCCGGTCAGACCGACCGGCACCGCCACTGACTGTCAGCCTCCCTGCCCGTGCTGTGCGAAGGGCTGGGTGCTGCCATCGGCCAGCACCAGCTCTACGGTATACGGCTGCACATAGCCATCAGGCATTTCCATGCCCGGAGATCCGGCCGGCATCCCCGGCAGCACCAGGCCACGCGCCGTCGGCCGTTCCTTCAGCAGGCGCTTGATGTCGCTGGCAGGAATATGGCCTTCCACCACATAGCCACCGATCTCGGCGGTATGGCAGGACGCCTTGCCGGCCGGTACGCCGAGGCGCTGCTTGACCGGATGCATGTCATCGGTGTCGCGTATCTCAACCGGGAAGCCTGCGGCTTTCAGGTGGTCGGCCCACACGCCACAGCAACCACAACTGGCCGTCTTGTGGACGATCGCCAGCGGCAGTTCCGGATCGATCGTCGCCTCAGCCATCACTGCGGCTGCCGAGGCGGTTGCGGCTGCGGCTGCGGTTGCCGTGGCGGACGAGGACACGGCTTCTTCAGAGGCGCGCGCGCAGGCGGTGCCAAGCAGAACGGTGGTAAGCAACAGGCTCAGGGAAAGCGTGCGGTTCATATGTCAGGTTGTCCTTTGCAATCGCAGGCGCGAGCGCCTGCCACCCACACGACGGATTCGCGTGGGTCAGGTAAATGAGGGGGGGTACTGCAGGACGGCAGGCACGCAATGCCTGCGCGCGATCAGGCGATCGGCGGACGGATCAGGTGCGGCAGCGCAGGCGCGGGATGACCGGGTCGCAGCGCCTCGCCGGGCACTGCACGTCGCGGCGATGCAGCAACGCTTGCCGCCGACGGCAGCATGGCCACACTGGCCGGCACGCATTCGCAACCCTCGCTGCTGCACGCGCCTGCGTCCCGTTCATCGCAGCAGGCGGGCGCGGCAGAGATTGCAGTGTTGGCGCTCTCGTGGGGCGCACCGCAATGACCATCGCTGGCCTGACCGTTGATGCCGCCCGAGGCAAGCGCCAGCGCCGGTGCATTCAGCACCAGGGTCAGGAGCAGCATCAGTCGCAGCAGCAGGCCGGATATATCCACGGGCTGATGATAGCCGACGCACGAGGCACCCGTCGCCGCTGCCTGGTGTCATCATGGATGACGTTCATTGGAGCATTTCCATGTCTGCCCGCTGCGCCCCTGCCGCCCTCCTGCTGTCTGCGTTGCTGAGCTTTCCGGTCATGGCAGGCGAACGCCAATGGACCGTGCTGTCCAGCGGCGATGCTGACTTCACCCATGAGCGCTGGCAGGTGAGCGCGACGCGGTTGCATACGCTGCCCGCCTTCGACCCGGCGCGCGCCGAGCCGCCGCTGTCGGTACATCAAGCGACGGCGGCAGCGCTGGCCCACGCACGCCAGCGTTATCTCAGCGATGACTTCGTGGTCTCCGAGGTCAGCCTGCAGCGCTTCACCGCCGGCGCGGCGCCGCCTGCCGAAGACGCAGCGCGCGGCTGGGTGTACCTGGTCAGCCTCGACTACAACGCCAAGGGCTGGACCCAGATGGTTCCTGTGTTGCTGGATGGTAGCATCGTGCTGAGCGACAACGAGAAACCTTAGGGGCGGTACCCGCCGGCCTGATCGGCTGGCTGACCCGTCCCGGACTTGCGCGGTGCACCGGTCTGTGGCGATATGGCGGTCGCGCCCGCGCCCCTAGGCTCGGGCCTCCTCCAGGACACGGAATTGTCTCGATGAATGGAATCATGCGATCGCTGCTGGCGCTCGTCCTGCTCTTCGCCGCCACGTCCATCCGTGCCGACGAACTGACTGATCGCCACGCTGTTACCCGGCAGGCCACCGAACTGTTCGAGAAGCAGGATTTCGCCACGCTGGAACGACTGGGCGAACGCTACCGCACGACGGATCAGCGCTTCGGCAGTGGCGTCTGGAAACTGTCCACCTACTACGCCGGTATCTCCAGAGCGTTCAGCATCACCAACCGCGACCCCGCCTATTGGGCTGGCCGCGAGAAGATCGTGCGCACCTGGATCGAACGGCATCCGAAGTCGCCAGCGGCGCACCTGGCCATGGCCAGGATGCTGTCCAGCCACGCATGGAGCATTCGCGGCAGCGGCTATGCCAACACGGTCAAGGACCAAGACTGGGGGCCCTTCAATACCTACCAGCAACAAGCCATCGACTACCTGCAGCAGCACAAGGCCGTCGTCTCGACGGATCCATACTGGTACGAGCTGATGGAACACCTCGCCATCGAGCGCAGCTGGCCACTGGAGCAGTTCATCGCACTGCACGACGAAGGGATCAAGCGATTCCCCGGTTATTACCCGCTGTACTTCGCGGCCGTCCGCTACTTCGCGCCAAAATGGGGTGGCGATGCACAGGGCCTGGAGATCTACGCACGGCGGGTCATGGCTTTGGCGCCGCCGCGCGATCAGTACATGCTGTATGCGCGCATCTACTGGGTAGCCTCGCAGGATGAGTATGGCAAACGCCTGTTCGTCGATTCGGCCGTCGACTGGCCGAGCATGAAACGCGGCTTCGAGGACATCCTGGCGCGCTACCCGGACGAATGGAACCAGCAGGCGTTCGCCTACTTCGCCTGCCAGGCCAATGATCGGGAAACGGCCCGCGGACTGGTGACAAAGATCCAGGAGCCCATCCTGGCGGTGTGGCGGGATACCGCCGACTACTACCGTTGTTCGTTTGCCCTGGACGAAGATACCAACCCACACCTGGGCGCCCGCTAGCGCCGAGTCTACTCGACGCCACCGGCCCCGCCGGCAAGCAGGCATGACTCTCCTCTACGCTGGCACCTCGACCTGCGCGCGCATCCGTACCGGAATGGACTTCGCCGCTGGCGTACCGCTGATCCGATCGTAGTAGTCCAGCGGCAGCAGCGGGTTCAGCTCCGGGTAGTAGCCCGCCAACGCACCGCGCGGCATCGGATAGTCAAGCACAGTCAGGCCTTCGATGCGCCGCGTCACGCCATCGTCGCTGATCGTTTCCAGGCTCACCAGGGCTTCCTTGCCGAGCCCGCGCGCCAGACGGTCTTCGATGTTCATGAACACCACCATGCGGTCGTTGTACACGCCCCGGTAGCGGTCGTTGTAGCTGTAGATGGTGGTGTTGTACTGGTCGTGCGAACGCACCGTGGCCAGCCGCAGCATCTCCGGATCATCGACCACCGTGTTCACTTCCAGGCCGGGCATGACCAGGATGTTGGCCTTGCCGTTCGGCGTCGGCCACACGCGCCGGCGCGGTGGAATATCCAGGTGGAAGCCGTGCAGTGCCTGGATGCGTTCGTTGAAGCCTGTGTAGATGTCCGGGTAGACGGCGGCGATCAGGTCGCGGATCGGGCCGTAATCGTGCATGTACGCGGCCCAGTCCACCTTGCTGTCCGGCAACGCCGCCATCGCCATGCGGCAGACGATCTCCACTTCCGGCAGCACGTGCTCGCTGGCCGGCTCCAGCACGCCGCGCGACGCGGTCACGTTGGACATCGCATCTTCGATGGTGACGAACTGTTCCCCCAGTGGTGTGCGGATCCACTCCGAACGCGCCACCACCGGCAGGATCAGCGCGTCGCGGCCATGCACAAGATGGCCTCGATTAAGCTTGGTGGCGATGCCCACGGTCAGTTCCAGTCTGCGCATGGCTTCGTAGGCGCGTTCGGTATCGGGCACGGCATGGATGAAGTTGCCGCCCATGCCGATGAACACCTTGGCGCTGCCATCCAGCATCGCCGCGATCGACTCGACCACGTGGTGGCCGTGTTCGCGTGGCGGATCAAAACCGAACACCTGCTGCACCCGATCCAGGTAGCGCGCCGTGGGCTTTTCATCGATGCCGACCGTGCGGTCGCCCTGCACGTTGGAATGCCCGCGGATCGGGCCGATGCCCGCGCCCGGCTTGCCGAAGTTGCCGCGCAGCAACAGCAGGTTGGCCACCTGCTGCAGCAGCCGCGAACCCTGCTGGTGCTGGGTCAGGCCCATTCCATAGCAGATGACCGTCGCACGCGAACGGATATAGATCTCCGCGCAGCGCCGTATCTGCTCCTGCGCGATGCCCGACACCCGCACGATCTCATCCCAGTCCTGCGCCAGCACATCCTGGCGCAATGCCTCCAGGCCAACGGTGTGCTCGGCCAGGAAGGCATGATCCAGCACCTGCTCGCCCTCGGCTTCGCGCTCGAACATCACCTTCATCATGCCCTTGATCAGCGCCAGGTCGCCGCCGATACGGACATGCACGAACTCGCTGGTGATCTCGGTGGACCCGAACGTGGCCATCTGCACCACGTCCTGCGGTTCGGTGAAGCGGATCAGGGCGCGCTCCGGCATCGGGTTGACCGCCACGATCGGCACGCCGCGTTTGCGCGCTTCCACCAGATTGCTCATCATCCGCGGCGAGTTGGTGCCGGTGTTCTGGCCCATCACGAAGATCGCCTCGGCGTGTTCGAAGTCGTCCAGCACGATGGTGCCCTTGCCCACGCCGATCACCGGCGGCAGGCCCCGGCTGGTCGGCTCGTGGCACATGTTCGAACAGTCCGGGAAGTTGTTGGTGCCGAACTCGCGCACGAAGATCGAATACAGGAACGCCGCCTCGTTGGGCGTGCGGCCGGAGGTGTAGAACTCGGCCTGGTCGGGGTGGTCCAACGCCTGCAGATGGCGGCCGATCAGCGCGAACGCCTCGTCCCATTCGCAGGGAACATAGTGATCGGTGGCGGCGTCGTAGCGCATCGGCTCGGTCAGTCGGCCCTGCAGCTCCAACCAGTAATCGGTCTGCGCCATCAGCTCGGTGACGGTGTGCTGGGCGAACAGCTCGCGGGTCACCCGGTGCTGGGTCGCTTCCCAGGCCAGGGCCTTGGCGCCGTTCTCGCAGAATTCCAGCTTCTTGCGGTGGTCGGCATCGGGGAACGCGCAGCTGGGGCACTTGAAGCCACCCGGCTGGTTCATCGCCAGCAGTGCCTTCGATCCCTTGCCGATCACGCTCTGCTGCAGCAGCACCTTGGCGGTCGCACCGGCGGCCCCCCAGCCGCCTGCCGGTTGGTTGTAGGGCTTGTAACGCGGCGGCTTCTGTTCGGACATGGTCGGGAACCTGCGTTGGTGGAGTGCCTGCCTGCAGTGCCGGGCCCGCGCCCGGCTGCCGTGGCCAGTCAAGCACGCCGGCAACCGCGGCGCCATAGCCCGGCTGTGGTAACGCAGGCTGCCATGGCAACGGTTACCGCCGCGTCTTCACTGGATGGCTGCGCTATTCTGCGGGCGTAGCCTGCCCTTCTGCTTTGCCCAGGATGTGCCGCATGCCAGGATCGACGCCGCCCTCCCCTCCGCCCGCCGGCACGGCACTGCGCACGCTGCAACGCTGGCGCAGCACAGGGCAGGAGCAACAGGTGGACGTGATCGCCGAAGAAGTGCCGGTGGTGATGCGCTACAACGGTGCCGCCTTCGCGGTGATGATGGCCACGCCGTGCGACCTGGAGGATTTCGCCCTGGGTTTCTCGCTCAGCGAAGGATTGATCGAGCGCCCCGATCAGCTGCTGTCCGCCGAGGTGCAGCCACAACTGGAAGGCATCGAGCTGAAGATGACCGTGTCCGCCAACGCCCCTGGCGCAGGGCTGGACCCCGACAATGGCCGCCTGCTGCCTGGTCGTGGCGGTTGCGGACTGTGTGGTGCGCGTCAGCTGGAAGACGTGCTGCGTCCGCTGCCGCCGGTAAATGACCGCCGCACCTATCAGACGGCTGCCCTGCAGCGGGCACTGGCCGGGTTGGCCCCGCACCAGCCGATGAATGCTGCCAGTGGTTCGACCCATGCAGCGGCGTGGGCCGATGCCAGCGGCCGCATCGGCTGGGTGCGCGAAGACGTGGGCCGCCACAACGCGCTGGACAAGCTGATCGGTGCGCTGCACCACAACGAACACAGCATCGATGGCGGCCTGCTGGTGGTGTCCAGCCGTGCCAGCTACGAAATGGTCAGCAAGGCAGCACGCGCCGGTGCCAGCGTACTGGCCGCCGTCTCGGCACCCACCGCGCTTGCCATCGATCTGGCCCGCAGCGCCGGGCTGTGCCTGGTGGGTTTTGCCCGCGAAGGGGGCTTCAACGTGTATACCCACCCGGAGCGGCTGCAGGGGGATGGCCTGCACGGCCACCCACCTGCTTGACGGCGCGGCCTCAGCGCAGCGCCACCTTCGGGAAGTCCACCGGCACGTCAAAGGCCACGTTGACGTAGTTGGTGAACAGATTGAGCGCTACGTGGGCCAGGATCTCCACAATCTGCTCGTCATCGAAACCAGCCGCGCGCAGCGCCTGCACGTCAGCGTCGGCAATCTGCGCACGCTGCTCGACCACCTTCAGCGCGAAGTCCAAGGCGGCGGCGGTGGCCGGATCGCTGGACTGGCCGATCTGTGCAGCGGCCATCTGTTCGCCACTGGCGCCGGCCTTGCGCCCCAGCGCCGTGTGCGCGGCCAGGCAGTATTCGCAGGCATTGCGGTTGGCGATGGCCACCGCGATCTGCTCACCCAGCAGCGGCGACAGACGGCCGCCACCCAGCGCGCCGAATGAGCCCCACATGCTCTGCAGCGCGGCAGGCGAGTTGGCCACGGCACGGAACATCGCCGGCGTGGCGCCGAAGGCGGCGTGGACCTGGCCCAGCAGGGCCTGGCGCTCGGGCGTGGTCGAGGTCGGATCGATCAGGGGAATGCGGGACATGGGGTACTCCTTGCGATAGCGCCCGGGATTGGACGATGGGCTCATCGTAGGTAGACTCGCCGGACGAATTGAGCATTTATCTCCAGATATGTTGTCCATTCATCCATGATCGCCACACTGCCCCCAATCCCACCGTCCGACGATGTGCCTGACCGGCTGTCGACCCTGCTCGAACGGTTCCGGGTACAGGCAGCGCTGTTCCATTCCGGCCCGTTGTGCGGACGGCACGTGTTCGAACCGCAGCCGGGGCGCGCCTTCCTGCACATCCTGCGCAAGGGGGAAATGGAGGTGCATCACCCCGACGCGGACTGCATCACGCGCCAGCTGAAGGTCACCGCCCCCAGCCTGCTGCTGTACCCGCGGCCACTGCGGCATGTGTTCCTCAACGCGCCGCTGGACGGCCCTGATTTCACCTGCGCCACGCTGGATTTCGACGGCGGTGCACGCAATCCGGTCGTCCAGTCGCTGCCGCCGGTGATGGTGGTGCCGCTGTCAGCCATCGGTGAACTGGACGGCACCCTGCACCTGCTGTTCACGGAAGCCGACCGCCAGCGCTGCGGCTCGCGCCTGCTGACCAACCGGCTGTTCGAGGTTGCCCTGATCCAGGTACTGCGCTGGGTGATCGATCATCCCGATGCTGCGGGGGTAAGCCACGGGTTGATGCGCGGGCTGTCCGATGCGCGCCTGGCACGCACGCTGGTAGCCCTGCACCAGTCGCCGCAGCAGGCCTGGACCCTGCCGAAGATGGCGTCCATCGCCGGGCTGTCGCGCAGCGCGTTCGCAGCGGTGTTCAAGGACGTGATGCAGACCACGCCGGCCAGCTACCTGCTGGATTGGCGTTTGAGCCTGGCCTGCACGCAGCTGCGCGCGGGGGCAGCGGCAAAGCAGGTGGCGACCGACGTCGGCTTTGCCGATACCGCTTCATTGTCCAAGGCGTTCCGCAAGCGCCTGGGGCTCTCGCCCCGCGCGTGGCTGGCGACGCTGTAGCCCGCGGCTAGTCCTTCGGGGACTGCTCGGGAGACAGCAGCCCGCCGATCCGCTCGGTCAACTGTGCGCGCACCTTCTCGTCCAGCTGGCCTTCGTACATGGCCTCGTAGATCCACAGGCCGTCGGCGGCCAACCGCGCCACGAAATTGTCCAGCGCCGCAGGGTCGTCGCTGCCGGCGGCCGGTGGCGAAGGTGCCCAGCGCTGCACTACCGGTGCCCACGGCCGGTCGCTGGGGAACTCGGGGTCCACCGAGTCCAGCATGAACATCAGCTCGGCGCGGGTGGCGCTCTGTGCCGAAACGCGCACGAAGGTCTGGTAGCGCTCCAGCGCAGTGGCCTCGCCAGCCGACTTGCCCAGCAGCGCCTCCATCGATGCTTCCCAGCTCTGCACCAGGTGCTCGTCGATGCCGCGCAGCAACGCTTCGCGCGACGGGAAGTGGTACAGCAGGCCGCCACGGGTCAACTGCGCCTCGGCCGCCACCGATTCAAAGGTGACCGCACGCACGCCGTCGCGGTTGATCACGCTGACGGCGGCGTCGAGGATGCGCTCGCGCTTGCTGGTTCTCATTGCCGCTATTTTACGCGATCGGAAGCGCCGTCGCGGCCGCCAGCACGTCCACGCAGCAGGCGCGCGATGATCACCGCGCCGGCCGCCAGCACCGCGCTGATCACCAGCAGCACGATCTGGTAACCGCGATCGTAGGCCGCGGCTGCCAGGGCGAACCACTCACCCTGCCCCGCCTCACGCGCCACGTGCAATGCCTGGGTGAACCCCTCGCGCGCGGCGGCCGGAATGTCCGCCGACTCCGGCAGGAACGCGCCGTACATCGCAGCGCTCAGGCTGCCCAGCAGCGCGACCGCCAGCAGGCCACCGAACTCGTAAGACACCTCCTCCACCGACGAGGCCATGCCCGCACGATGCGGCGGCACGTTGTTGAGGATGGCGGTGGACGCCACCGAGATCGCAGCACCCATGCCGAAGCCGGTGATCGCCATGCCGGCTACCACCCAGCCCAGGCCGTGCGGGAAGCCCAGCGCCACCACGCCCACACCTGCCGCGCCAGCCGCCAGGCCGCCACAGATCAACGGACGCAGGCCGACACGATGCAGCACGCTGCCGCCCAGCAACGCGCTGGGCAGGCTGCCCAGCGCCACCACCGATACCAGCAGGCCCGCCTGCAATGGGCTGAGGCCGGCCACCAGCTGGAAACGCTGGGTGGTGAGCAGCTGCAGCCCGGCCATCGCAAACAGGGTGAACACTGCCGACAGCGTGCCTGCAAGGAACGCCGGGTTACGGAAGATGGCGAAATCCAGCAGCGGATAGGGCAACTGCTGCTGACGGCGGCTGAAGGCGAAGCCGGCGATGACCGCCAGCAGCAGCGAGACCGCGCCGACACCGTACGAGGGCGGCGTAGCGATCAGCGACTTGATCGCCAGCACCAGCCCGGACAGCGCGGCCAGTGCCAGCAACGAGGACAGCAGGTCCCACGGCCGCGTGCTGTCGCGCTGCCCTTCCGGCGCCAGCACCAGGGTCGCGATGAAGGCGACCACCACCACCGGCACGTTGATCAGGAATACCGAGCCCCACCAGAAGTGCTGCAGCAGCCAGCCACCGATGATCGGCCCCAGTGCCGCACCGACGATGGCCACCGAACCCCAGATCGCGATGGCGATGTTGCGCTCGCGCTCTTCATGGAAGCTGAGCCCGATCAATGCCAACGTGGCCGGCATCATCGCCGCCGCACCCACGGCGAGGAAGGCACGCGCTGCAATCAGCTGCGCGGCGGTCGCAGAGAACGCGGCCGCCAACGAGGCGACGCCGAACACCACCAGGCCGATCAGGAACATCCGCCGGTGGCCGATGCGGTCACCCAGGGTGCCAGCGCCCAGCAGCAGGCCGGCCATCACCAGCGGATAGGCGTTGATGATCCACAACGCCTGCCCGGCACTGGCCGAGAGCTCCTCGGTCAGGGTCGGCAGCGCCGTGTACAACACCGAATTGTCCAACGTGACCAGCAGCAGGCCGGCGGCGACGGTGAACAGCAGCGACCAGCGTCGGGCGCGCGACAGGGACGGAGCACCGTCCAAGGGCTGGGAGAGAGCCATGGGAACCTGGAGGGGAAGGAGTACGCCCATAACTATACAGGACGTCCTGTATAGTTATGAATGTCCCAGCGAACGCCATTCAGCTTCCGGGAGGCGCCCTGCCCGCTGCGCCACGGCCCTGGCTTACCTGCACTCCGCAGGCAATGCAGCGACCGCCTGCACTACCGGCTCCTGCATGGCCTGGCCTACTTCGGCATCCAGCTCGCCACGCAGATGGCCGTGCTGCCGCTGCATCGCCTCTTCGCACAGCGCACGCACCCGCGCACGGGCGTTGCTGCGCAGCGTGCTGCAGCGCCAATCCCCCCCTCCCAGCGGCAGCACCGAATAGACCACGCTGTTGCAGGCGTTGCCGGCGCGTTCTGGCAGCGGGCGCCCGCCGAAGTCACGCGGCGCACTGCTGCGCTGCGGGTCGAAGTAGCTGTCCGGGAAGGTGCGTGCGTACTGTTCGATATCCACCTCGATGCTGCCGCCATCGCCTGCCGGCAGGCGCAGTGGCTGGCCGCAGCCGGTAGCGTCGGCGCGGTGCTGGATGTACTGGTAGATCGGTCGGTCCAGGCTCGCATCCTGCGTGGTCACGGCGCTCACCGCCGCCAGCACCGGCAGCGACGCACGGTTGGCCATGCGTGCCAGCACTCCCGCCTGCGCCGGTTCGCAACGGTCGCGCAGCGTCGCCACCAGCAGGAACAGCAGGTCATCACGAAAGGCCTTGTCTGCAGCCATGTGATGTTCGATGCGTGCCTGCGCTTCCGCCGCCGGTGCGGGAAATGCCACTGCCGGTGGCGAGGGCGCGTGCGTTGCGTTCCACAGCAGCGCCACGCCGGTCCCTGCCAGCAGCAGCACCACGATCAGCAGCGTGACGGTGCGTGCGCGGAGCCTCGTCATCGGGTGATCGCGGAAAGCGTCGCCGCGGCTGCGTCATAGGACGCGCTGGCGATGTCCGCCTCGAAGTGCTTCACCTGCAGGCGCCCTGACAGCCGGTAGGGATCCCACAACGCGCCCATCGTGATTGGAGTGGCCAGGGTCACATGGATGATCTGGTTCGGCGGTGGCGGCGGTACGTGGATGCACGCGCCATAGAACGGCACGAACAGCAGTTCGTCCACCTGTCCCGCGTCGTTCATCGCCAGCGGCACCACATAGCCATCCAGGTCCAGCGCCCGTCCATCCACGCCATCGACCACCGCCGACGAGCCGAACTGCCGCGCGCGCACAGGGCTGGAATGATCGATGGCCTGCCCGGGCAGCGAGCCCGACCCGGTGTCGTCGATCAATCCGCCTATCCCATCCATGCCGTTGCCACGCGACAGCCCGATCTGCGGCGGAGGACGCTGGAAGCTGTCCTCCCCGGGCATCAGCGCGTCCCAGCGGTCGATCACTGCAGACGGCGCCGCTGGCGAAGCGGCAGCGCTGCTGGCCTGTGGCTGCGGAGCCTCCACGGCGGGCCGGCCACAGCTGGTCAGCAGTACACCGGGAAGCAGAACGGCAAGCACCTTCGCGCTACGGTTCATAAGGCCTCAATTCGGCGTCGGCCATGCTGTATGCCGAGCCTGCAAGATCATCGTCCACCCGCTCGGCGCGCAACACGCCGGCCAGGAAGAACGGCGAGTACATGTCGGGCATGGCGATCGGCCGCGGCAGTACCACGTGCACGATCTGGTTCGGTGGCGGCGGTGGCACGTGGATGCACGCGCCGTAGTACGGCACGAACAGGAATTCGAGCAGTCGACCATCCGCCGCATTGGCCAAAGGCACGACATAGCCCGGCAACCGCACCGCGCGATCCAGTACCGCGTCCACGGTACGGAACGTACCGAACTGGGCCATGCGCCGGTTGCCGCTGTGCTGCACCTCCGGCCCCTCGCCGCGCTCCAGTGCGGCCAGTTCATCGCCCGGCAGCATCTGCAACCAGTCCAGTTCCTGCTCGCTTTCGGTGCCAGCATTGCTCTGCACCGGCGACGGAGGCAGTGCCTGCACACCGGTATCGGTCGGCCGCGTGCAGGCGACCAGCAGCATTGCCGCAGCCAGCAGCAATCCGCGGACGCCCGGGCTCATGACGCAGGCGCCAGGCCATCGGCCAGGGTGCGCCGGTAGGCCAGCAGCGCAGGCAGCAGGCCTGCGACCGCGCTGATCAGCAGCACGCCCCCCACCCAGGCCAGTTCGCGCGCGTCCGGCCAGACGTGGGTAATCGACAGACCGAAATTGGCCAGCGCCCAGCTGCGCCCCACCACGCTGGCGCAGGTCAGCACGGCCAGCGCCAGCGCGCAGGCCATCGCAGCGGTGGCCACGGCTTCAACGACCAGCAGGCAGGCCACATAGGCTGGACGCGCACCGGTAGCGCGCAGCACCGCCATCTCACGGCGGCGCTCCTGCAGCGTCGATACCAGCAGCGCCATCAGCGAAACCATGCCCAGCAGCACCACCATCGCACTGATCAACTGCAACGCGCGCTCGGCCGTCCCCAGCGACTGCCACAGCTGCTGCAGGGTCACGCCGGGCAGGATGGCCTGCAACGCTTCGTCTGGATACTCGTTGATGCTGCGCTGCACGCCGAACGTGGCGATGCGCGAGTTCAGGCCCAGCATGAAGGCGGTGATGCTGGTCGGGGTCAGGTCGAGCTGGCGCGCCTGTTCGGCGCTGACATGCTGGCTGCGAAGGTGCACGCCGGAGCGCCAGTCGACATGGATCGCCTCGATCGCCGGCAGTGACACCAGCACGGAAGAATCCACCGGCGTGCCGGTCCGCTGCAGGATGCCGACCACACGGAACGGCTTGTCGGCATGCGTGGCCAGGGTTACCGCACCGGTGCCATGGGCCAGCACGATGTCAGCGCCCACGCCGATGTGCGCCGCCTGCGCGACTTCAGCGCCGACCACCGCGTCATACAGGTCGTCGAACGGCTTGCCCTGCGCGAATGCCAGCGGATGACCTGCGCCATACCGGTAATGTTCGAAGTAGTCGGCAGTGGTGCCGATCACCCGATAGCCACGCCAGGAATCGCCCAATGACAGCGGCACTGCCCATTTCACCTGCGGCAGCGTGGACAGTTCCTGGTAGGACTGCCAGGACACGTTGTTGGTCGGGTCTCCGATATGAAACACCGAATACAGCAGCAGGTTCACCGGCCCCGAGCGCGCGCCGACGATCAGGTCCGTGCCCGAGACGGTGCTGGCGAAGCCCTCGTGGGCCTGCGTGCGGATGCGTTCCACCCCCAGCAGCAGGACCACGCTCAGAGTGATGACCAGCACGGTCAGGCTCACGCTCAGGGCGCGGCTGCGCAGGCTGGCCCAGGCCAACTCAAGCATGTGCGCCCCCTGCCCGGTTCAGATCACCCAGCGACAGCACCTGGTCAAACAACGGCTGCAGGCGGTCATCGTGGCTGACCACCAGCGCGGTGGTACCGGCGGCGCGGCACTGCGCGGACATCAGCTGCAGGAAGGCCGTGGCCGCGTCGGGGTCCAGCGCCGAAGTCGGTTCGTCGGCCAGCAGTACCGCCGGGCGGCCGATCAAGGCACGGGCAGCGGCAACGCGCTGCTGCTGGCCAACGCTGAGCGTGCCCGCAGCACGCGCCATCAGTGCCGGGTCCAGCTGCAGCGCGCGCAGCAGGCGCGCGATCTCGGCATCCAGCCCACCGTCGATGCGCGCATTGCGCAACGGCGAGAAGCGCACGCCAAGGGCGATGTTGTTGCGTACGCTCAGGAACGGCAGCAGGTTGAACTGCTGGAAGATCACGCCCAGCTGGTCGGCGCGGAAACGATCGCGCGCGGCGGCGCCGAGCGTGTTCACTGCGTGGCCGGCGACACGGATACTGCCGCGGCCCGGCAGCAGGATGCCTGCCAGCAGGCCCAGCAGCGTGCTCTTGCCCGAGCCGCTGGTGCCGCGCAGCAGCACGCTGCTGCCCGCGCTCACCTGCAGCTGTGCGATGTCCAGCACTGCCCGGTCTGCGTAGCCGAACTGCACGCCCTGCAGGTCGATGATGGCGGCCTCGTTCATGGCGCCAGCGGCACCCGCAGGCTGTCGGCGGTCACCACGCTGCGGCCTTGCCCGGTCGACGTCGCGGTATTGACGATCACCTCATGCAGACCTGGAAACAGCGTCGGCAGCGGCAATGCCAGCCCGCGCAATGCCGCCGGGTTGGCGCAGTGGTAGCGCAGTGCTGCTGTGAATCCGGCGTGCGTGTGCTGGCCAGGCTGCGTTGCCACTGCTACTGGCGCAAACCCCTCCGCAGTCGCCTCGGCATGGTCCAACCGGCACTGCGCAGCGCTCGGCAACGTGACCCAGCTGCCGCTCTGCAGGATCGATCGCGCCCGCGCCAATGCGGCCTGTTCGCGGCTGTCGGCAGGTGGTCGTTCGAAATCGAGGATGCCGATGCCCGGCGCACGCAGTGCCAGCTCCAGCGTTCCCTGGTCCACGGCCAGATCGACATCGGCCTGGCCATGGACATGCGCATCGTGATGGCGCACGTCGTGGGCGTTCGCAGAATGAGCAGCAAGCAGCAGTAGAAGGGCGGCAGAACGTTTCATGGGGGAGCTCCGTATTGTTACTATGTAACATTATGGACCATATCCCGACCTCGCCCGCAAGGGCCCGCACCCAGCCGCCAGCTTCGGCACGCTGGCATCCCCGCTTCGATCTGGCAGGCGCCTGGCTGTCGCTGGCCTGTGCCGCACACTGCGTGGCCCTGCCCTTGCTGCTGGCCTTCACGCCCGCGGCGATGATGGCGCTGCGCTCGTTCCAGCACCCTGGCCACGCGGCGATGACCGCGCTGCTGGTGATGTCGCGCTGGGAATGGCTGTTCGCGCTGCTGGCCTCGACGATCGCCCTGCTCAGCACCGCCGCCGGGCAGCGCCGCCATCAGCGCGCACTGCCGCTGTGCGTGGCCCTTGCAGGCGCGATCCTGCTGCTGTCGGCCTGGCTGTACCTGCCATTGAAGGAATCGCTGCTCTGGCATGGCGCTGCCACCGCCTGCGGAGGGGTGATGCTGGCCGTCGCACATCTGCGCAACCGGCGGGCCCTGCGGTCCGCCGGCTGATGACCCTTCAGAACCGGTAGCCGACCTCGGCACCGACAATGCGCGGGCTGTCCACCGGCCCGTAGTAGTTGCCATCGCGGCCGAAGGCCAGGTTGTCGAAGATCAGGCCGTTGATGCGGCGCTTGTCGGTCAGGTTCTGCACGAACACGCGCGTGCTCCACGGGCCCCGCTCGTAACCCAGCTGCACGCCCAGTACGGCCACGGCCGGCTGGAACGCGCGGTTGCGCTCGTCCAGCGCGCTGGAACCGGTGAACTGCGATTCCACCCGGGCATAGATGCCGGAATCGAACTGATACCGCGCGGCCAGGTAGCCGGTGTAGTGCGGCGTCAGCTTGACCCGCTTGCCGTGCAGGTTCTCCTGCGGGCTGACCCACAGCTTGGTGTACGTCGCATCGACATAGCCGACATTGGCCATCACCGTGAACCCCGGCGCGACTTCAAACACCCCTTCCAGCTCTGCACCGCGCGAACGTATCGAGGCATCCGAGCCCACGTAGTCGGAGGAGATCGGCCGGCCGTTGGCATCGGTGGCCACCTGGATTTCCTGCCAGTTGTCCGAGCTGATATGGAACAGGGCGCCGCCGATATGGCCACGGCCGCCCGCCAGGTTCATCTTGAAGCCTACTTCATGGCTCCACATGCGTTCGGATTCGTAGCGCAGCACCTTGTCGTTGATCACATCGCTCTGCGCGGCGGCCAGGTTGAAGCCACCGGGGATATAGCCCTTGGCCGAGGCCGCATAGAACGACAGATCATCGCTGGCGTCATAGCGCAACGAGACGCGCGGCAACGTGGCCGAGAACGTATGCGCCAGGGCTGCGTCGCGGTAGCGCACCAGGCCGCCCGCACCCAGGTCGAGGAATCCGGCGCGCTGTTCGGTGGAACGGCGGGCCTGCTCGTGGCGGATGCCGAGGCTGGCGGTCAGCTTCGGCAATGCAGGCAGCGTGTAGCTGGCGGTCGCGAAAACACTGTAGTCCTCACCCTTGGAGGTCTGCCGCGGCGCCAGGTTGTAACTGTCCAGCCCGCGCAGCGCCGGGCCGACGAAGGTGCCCTGGATCGAATCCTTGTCGATGCGATAGGTCGATACACCGGCCATCCAGGTCAGCGCCTGGTCGCTGGGCGAGCTGAAGCGCGCCTCGGCATTCCATGCATCCTTCTTGTCGTAGATGTAGCCGGCCAGCGCGGAGCTGGCGGTCATGTCGAAGTCATAGCCAGCCGAGGTGGTTTCCTCGCTGCGGTACGAGGCGGCGACATCCAGGGTGCCGGACTGCAGTTGCCACTGCGCGCTGAGGCCGGCAACGGTCTCGTCCTTTTCGGTGCGCTTGGGCGCATCGTTGATGTAGGTGAAATCACCTGCATGGCGGCCACCATTGAGGCGGTCGCCATAGGTGCGGTTGTACAGGCCGGTATCCAGCGGCAGGTACTCGTACTCGAACATGCCTGGTGCGCGCGTGCGCAGGTGATAGGCCAAGGCGTTGACGGTCACGTAATCGCTGGGCCGCCAGCGCAGCTTGCCCTGCAGATAGCCCTCTTTCACTTCGCCGCGCGCGCCGTACGGGGTCAGGTTCTTCAGGTGGGCATCCTCATCGGACCCCATGAACGCCACCGAGCCCGACAGCGTGCCGTCCTTGCTCAGCGGGCCTGCCAGGAAGCCATCCACGGCCGTACCGTTACCGTTGCCGAACCAGGTGCTGCGTACGTTCACCTCACCCTCGCGGGTATCGGCCGGGCCGCGCGTGCGCACCAGCACCAGCCCCGATTCGCTGTTGGCGCCGTACAGGGTGCCCTGCGGCCCCCGCAGCACCTCGACCGATTCCACCTGGTTGAGTACCGCGTTGCTCAGCTCGCGGAACGGAATGCCATCGATGTAGACCGACGCGCGGTTGACCAGGAAAGGATTGGATTCGATGCCGCGGATGGAAATGAACATGTTGCTCAGCTGGCCCATCACGTTGAACTTCACGTTGGGGGCCAGCTTGTCCAGGTCACGGAACTCGGTGACACCGGCTTCTTTCAGCGCCTGCCGATCAAGCACGGTCACCGACAGGTCACTCTTCAGGTAGGGCGTGTCGCGCTTGGAGCCGGTGACCACCACGCCATCGAGGGTGGTGGCATCGGCGGACTGCGCGTGGGCGGGAAGAACAGGAACGAGCAACGACGCTGCGACGAGGGCAACGGAGGAAACGGGGGCTTTCAAGGGAAACCTCATGAGGAACGGAAACGCGCCTGGCGGGCCGGCTGGCGCAAACTGTTATCCTGTAACATTCGACGTTCGCCGCCACTCCATTGCAGTCAGCGCTGCTCCATTCCTGGACCCGCCATGCCCGCCCTCGCCGACCAGTTGCACCGGGAAGCCACCCAGCCCATGGAGGGAACCGTGACCAGCGAGGATGGCTCGGTCGTTCTGCTGCGCCATGGCTTCCAGGCCAGCGAAGGCGCCATGGGGCACCCGCACCAGGTGCGGCTGGGCCTGCTGCTGGCCGGCGGCGGCAACCTGTACCAACGCACCACTGGCGGGGTCCTGCAGGCGCCGTGGCATCCAGGCCAGTTCAACGTGGTACTGCCCGGCGATCATGGACACTACGCCAGCCCTGCGGTGGAGCTGCTGGGAATGGCCATCGATACCGCGCAGTGGCGCGATGCGCCTGGCGGCTTCCCGGACGTCCCCTCCCTTTCCCTGCGACTGCATCGCGACCCGGTCATCGCCTCCGTACTGCACGCGCTATGGTCCAGCGCACAGGTTGACGCCTGCGTGCCCGGCTTCCTGCAGTACGGTGCAGAAGTGGTGGTGCGGCGATTGGCCCAGCTTGCCGGCCAACCGCCCGCCCGGCCACGCATGGCTGCACCGCTGTCATCGCGGCAGCTGCGCCAGCTGCAGGGCTTCATTGAAGAACACCGTTCGCAGCCGCTGGATGTCGCAGCACTGGCCGGCGTACTCGGCATGGAACCGACCACCTTCAGCCGCGCGCTGCGCGCCGCCACCGGCATGCCACCGTATGCCTACCTGACCCAGCGCCGCATGCAGTGGGCGCAGCAGGCGCTGCAGGGCGGCCTCAGCGTGACCGAGGTGGCCATGGCCTGCGGCTACGCCAATCCCAGCAAGTTCAGCGCTGCCTTCCGCCGCGTTGTCGGTACCCTGCCGTCAGCGTGGCTACCGTAGATCCACGCCATGCGTGGATGAGCCACCACGCGGCGCCAACTCGAACGGTCACGCCAGTAGATCCACGCCATGCGTGGATGGGCCGCCGTGCGCGCGCTCCGGCTCGAACACACCCGCCACCCAATCGATGAATACCCGCAACCGTGGCGATGGCGTGCGGTTGCGCGGATAGACCAGGCTGACCGGGCTCGGCGTGGGTGGCATATCCGGCAACAGCTCCAGCAACTGCCCACGCGCAATGTACGGGTCCATCCGGTAGCGCGGTGCCTGGATGATGCCCAGCCCGGCCAGCGCGGCACCGAGGAAGGCGTCGGCGCCGGACACCCGCACGCGCGCCGGCAACGGCATATGGCGCACCTGGCCGCCCTGCTGGAACTCCAGCGGAATCAGCTGGCCGGTGGCGCTGGAACGGTAGCCGACCATCTGGTGCCCCGCCGCCAGCGACGCGATGCTATCCGGCTGTCCGTGCACCTGCACGTAGGCAGGCGACGCCACCGTGACCTCGCGCAGCAGCGCCAGGCGCCGCGCGGCCAGATCGCTGTCGGCCAGCGTGCCCACGCGGATGGCCGCATCCACGCCCTCACGCAGCAGGTCGACATAGCGGTCGCCCTCGCTGACTTCCAGTTCGATGTCCGGGTAACGCTGCAGGAAATCCGGCAGCTGCGGAAACAGCAGGTGACGGCCCAGCGTACCGTGCACTTCAATGCGCAGCGGCCCGCGCGGTGGCACGTCACGGAACGCGGCTTCGGCATCGTCCATGTCCGCGATCAGGCGCAGACAGCGGCCGTAGAAGGCCTCGCCTTCCAGCGTCGGCACCACCACGCGCGTGGTCCGGTGCAGCAGGCGCACGCCCAGGCGCTGTTCCAATGCCTTGATCGCATCGGTCACCGTGGCCCGCGGCAGCCCCAGGTCTTCGGCGGCCCGGCTGAAGCTGCGGCGCTCGACGATCCGGACGAAGGCACGCAGGGCGGTGAATCGATCCATTGTTCGGCCGGCCGGATGATGTTTCCGGATTATCCATGATTATCCGCGACGGCGGAGAGACGAAGATGGCCCTGCGCCATCCCGGCGTGACCTTCTGGAATGTGCCATGACCTCCCCCGCTTCCCGTTCTGTCGCTCTGGTCACCGGCGGCTCCCGTGGCATCGGCGCTGCGATCTCGCGCCGCCTGGCCGCCGACGGCCACACCGTGGTGATCAACTATGCCGGCCGCCGCGAAGAGGCTGAGGCACTGGCTGCCGAACTGACCGCTCATGGCGGCCACGCCATGGCCCTGCAGGCCGATGTCGCCGACCCGCAGGCTGTGCATGCCCTGTTCGACGCGATCGAGGCGCGCTTCGGTGGCATCGACGTGGTGGTCAACAGTGCCGGCGTGCTGCAGTTGGCCACACTGGCCGACAGCGATGATGCCCTGTTCGACCGCGTGATCGGCATCAACCTCAAGGGCGCGTTCAATGTGCTGCGCGAGGCCGCGCGACGCGTGCGCGATGGTGGCCGCATCGTCACCCTGAGCACCAGCGTGGTGGGCATCAAGCTGGAAAACTACAGCGTGTATGCCGCCAGCAAGGCCGCCGTGGAGACGATGGGGGCGATCCTCAGCAAGGAGCTGCGTGGGCGTGGCATCACCGTGAACGCGGTGGCACCCGGGCCGACCGCCACCGATCTGTTCCTGGACGGGAAGTCGCCGGAGCTGATCGAGCGGCTGGCGAAGATGAATCCTTTGGAGCGGCTGGGTACGCCGGAAGACATCGCCGGTGCGGTGGCGTTCCTGGCCGGTGCCGATGGTGGCTGGATCAACGGCCAGGTGCTGCGCGCCAATGGTGGGATGGTGTAGATCGCATGCCAACCAAGGTTGGCATCTACCAGCGGTGTGCGCGGTTCCGGTAGACGCCAACCTTGGTTGGCGCCGTCCATCAACGCCGGGCATGGCCCGGCGCTACCGTGGGTGTTACCGCGACATCGAATACGGCGCCTGCGCGCCCTGCCCCGGCCAGTTCTTGTTCGGTTCGGCCTGCATGGTGAAATGCAGCTCGCCACCAGCCAGGATCTCATCGTGGCGCAGGAAGGTGCGCTGCAACGGCTTGCCGTTGAGGGTCACGCTGCCGACATAGGTGTGCTTGTCGTCCAGGCCTTCGGCCACGATGGTGAACGTCTTTCCGTTCGGCAACCGCATTGCGGTCTTCGGCAGGAACGGCCGGCCGAGGATGTACTCGCCCGAGCCCGGCGCCACCGGGTAGAAGCCCAGCGCGGTGAACACATACCACGCCGACATCTGGCCCACGTCATCGTTGCCGGCCAGACCATCGGGGCGATCGGCATACTGCGTGTCCATGATCTGCTTCAGGCGTGCCTGCGTGCGCCACGGCTGGCCGGCATACGAGTACAGGTAGGCCACGTGATGGCTGGGTTCGTTGCCATGCGCATACCAGCCGATCAGGCCGGTGATGTCTTCCATGTGTTCGAAGATGGCCGGATCGACCTTGGCGTTGAACACTTCATCCAGGCGCGCCAGCAGCTTGTCGCTGCCACCATGTGCGGCGGCCAGACCAGCCACGTCCTGCGGCACGTACCACGAGTACTGCCAGGCATTGCCCTCGGTGTAGTCGGTGCCGTAGCCGCTGGCGCTGGGGTCGAACGGGGTGCGGAAGTTGCCATCGCGCTTGCGCGCACGCATGAAGCCGGTGTCCTTGTCGAAGGCATTGCGCCAGTTGCCGGCACGCTTGTCGAAGGTTGCCGCCACATCGGCCTTGCCCATCGCCTGTGCCATGCGCGCGATGGTCCAGTCATCGAAGGCGTACTCCAGCGTCTTGCTGGCCGCTTCGCCTTCTTCGTCGATCGGCACGTAGCCCAGCTCACGGTACTGCGCGATGCCATCGTAAGGACCGTAGTTGGCGGTCTCCACCATCGCCTTAAGCGCCTTGTCCGCGTCGAAACCACGGATACCCTTCACGTAGGCATCGGCGATCACCGGCACCGCGTGGTAGCCGATCATGCACCAGTCTTCCAGGCCATGGAACGACCACACCGGCAACATGCCGTAAGGGCTGTGCTCGTGATGGGCCAGCATGGAATTGACGAAGTCGCTGTTGCGCTTTTCCGGCTGCACCAGGGTCAGCAACGGGTGCAGCGCCCGATAGGTATCCCACAGCGAGAACGTCGAATAGTTGGTGTAGCCCTTGGCCTGATGCACCGCATTGTCAGAGCCGCGGTATTGGCCGTCGGCATCCATGAACAGCGTTGGCCCCAGCAGCGTGTGGTACAGCGCGGTGTAGGCGCTGCGACGCGCGTGCTCCGGCGCGTCGATATCCAGCACCGACAACGCCTGCGTCCACTCCTGCTTTGCCTGCACGCGCACGCGGTCGAAATCGAAGTCGGCCACTTCGGCATCCAGGTTGGCGATGGCGCCGGCCTCGCTGACCGGCGAGATCGCCACCTTCACCACCAGCGGCGCCTCCAGCTTGCCGAAGTCGAAGGTGCCCACCAGCTGCCGCCCCTCGATCTGCGCGCGCTGCTTCGGGTCCTTCTCGCCCGGGGGCGCAAAGCCCTTGTAGACGATGTTCTGTTCGGTGTTGTGCAGTTCGTGGCTGGCCAGGGGCCGCGAGAAGCGCATCGCGAAGTACAGCTGGCGGCCGGCGGCCCAGCCGCGGGTCTCGCGGAAGCCGGTGACGGTGCCATCGTCGCGCACGCGTACCCGTGACCACAGGATCTTGCCCGGGTAGTCATACATGCTGGTGCGCATGTCCAGCAACACCTTGGCCTCGGTGCCCTTGGGGAACGCATAGCGATGCACGCCCACGCGCGCGCTGGTGGTCAGCTCAGCACGCACCTTGTAGTCGTCCAGGGTGACTGCGTAGTAACCCGGCTCGGCCTTTTCGTCGTCGTGGCGGAAGCGCGAGGCGTAACCACTCTTGGGCTTCTCGGGGTCGCCGCGCTCCAGGCCCGGGTTCCCGGTGAACGGCATCAGCAGGATGTCGCCCAGGTCTGAATGCCCCGTGCCGGAAAAATGCGTGTGCGAGAAGCCGACGATGCTGCTGTCGTCATAGCGATAGCCCGCCGCCCAGCCATAGGCCTTCTCTCGCGGCTGGATGCGCGTGTCGGGGCTGAGCTGGACCATGCCGAACGGCACCGTTGCGCCGGGGTACGTGTGCCCCTCACCGCCGGTACCGATGAACGGATCGACCGAGGCATAGGCCTTGTCGGCGGCAGTCCTGGCCGGGGCGGCCACAGCCAGGCCGGAGGCGAACATCGCCGTAGCGGCGACAGCGATCAGGAGACGACGGTCCAGCGTGGGCATCGGCATTTGGATCGATTCAGGTGATGGTCAGATCCTAGCACCGGCCCTGCCACACCGCATGCTGCGCTGCGGCTGAATGGCTTCATTCACCGGGACTATTGAACGGAACGATTGCAACAAGTTGCATGGATCGAACCGCGATCGATCAACAGACTGTGCTCCATGCCAATCACGACCGAATCTGAGCAAAGACGACACCGTTAGTCGTGATGTGACCGCTTTCGCACTCTGTCACAGCCATGCCCCCGAAGGTCTCGAAAAATCACACCGCCTTCACTGCATCTGCGCGCTTGATTCACGCCGGCGACATGAATGCGGTCCCTTTCCGGAATTTCCATCTACCAGGAGTCCTCATGAAGATCGCTGTTCGCTGTTCGCTTGCGCTGGCCGTTGCGGCTGGTCTTGCCATTGCCCCCGCCGCTCAGTCCAGGGACCTCAACCCCGGTGAAAGCGCCACCGTCAATGCCGGTGATCCCGTCGAAGCCTGGAGAGCGATCGGCTCCGGCGCTACGCTTGCATTCACATCGGGCAGCGCGGCCTCTTCTGTCGCAGTGTTACAAGGTGCGAATCTGCAGATGGTGGGAGCGACGGTGGACGCCAGCCAAGCGTTCAGAGCAGTTGTGGTTACCTCAGCTTCGGCCCGCATCTCCGGCTCCCGGCTGAGCAATGACCTGGCCGCTGGAATGGGCGTTACCAATGGCCTGCTTCCCGATGGTTCCGGAACACTTCTGCCTTCTGCGGTGACTGCCACGGATTCGACCATCATTGGTCGTGGCGTAGGCGCATACGTTCAGGGCAGCATGCTTGAACTTTCCAATACCCGAGTCGAGTCAGCTGGAAATGATGCGCTGGGGATGCCTACAGGTCTCGCAACCGGCCTTGCGATATTCTCCAACTCGACCATCCGGATCGCCGATGGTTCGTCGGTCTCCGGCGACGATAACGGAATTGTCGTCAAGGAAGACGGCGTGGGCTCTGAAAGCCAGATTGCGGACAATACCATCACTATTGATGGCTCAACGGTCATCGGCCGCAACGGCACTGGCATCCTGGTTGGCAGCGGCGTCGACTTCGACCACACCACGATCAATGTGACCAACGGCAGTACGGTGTCTGGCGGCAACGGCGTAATCGCCGAAGTCATCGACGGCGGCACCCTGGACTTCAATGTGCAGGCCTCCAATCTGCAAGGCGACCTGCGCGCCGATGCGGCGTCGCAGATGCACGTGGCCCTGTCCGGCAACGCCAGCATCACCGGCGCCATGACCAACGTCGCCAGCGTGGCGCTGGATGCCGCTACCTGGAACATGACCGGCAATTCCACCGTTGGCCGGCTCGATCTCGGCAGCGGCACGGTGTCGCTGGGCAACGGCACAACCTTCAATACCCTCAACGTCGCGGGCAACTTCAGCGGCAATGACGGCACGATCCTGTTCAACACCGTGCTGGCTGGCGACAGCGCTGCCACCGACAAACTGATCATCGGCGGCGACACCAGCGGCAGCGCCAACGTGCGCGTCAACAATGTCGGTGGCGCCGGCGCGCAGACCGACAAGGGCATCGAGCTGATCCAGGTGGGCGGTGCCTCCAATGGCCAGTTCAACCTGGCCGGCCGTGCCGTGGGTGGGCAGTACGAGTACTTCCTGCACAAGGGCACCGGCGCCGATGGTAACTGGTATCTGCGTTCGCAGCTGCCCACCCAGCCGGAACCGTGCGAGGTCGACCCCACCCTGCCCGAATGCAATCCGGTGAATCCCGAACCCGTGCTGCGCCCCGAACCCGGCGCCTATCTGGCCAACCTGCAGGCCGCGCAGACGATGTTCCGCCTGGGCTACCACGATCGCCAGGCCGGCCAGAACGGTGGCCGTGCGTGGGCGCGCGTGGACGGCTCGCGCAACGGTTTCGATGCGGTCAGCCGCCAGCTCGACATCCGCGGCAACAGCCAGGCACTGACCGTCGGTGCCGATGTGTGGCGCCACGATTCGGGCAGCAGCGTGGGCGTGATGCTGTCCACAGGTAATGCCACCAGCACCTCCACCAATGCACTGACCGGTTACTACGCACGCGGCAAGGTGAAGGGCGAAGCGCTGGGCCTGTACGGCACCTGGCGTGGCAATAACGGCGCCGACCCGTATGCGGGTTTCTACGTGGATGGCTCGGTGCAGCGCGCCCAGTTCCGCAACCGCGTTGAAGGCATCGGCTTGGCCGACGAGCGCTATGACAGCCGTGCATGGCAGGGTGCGGTGGAAACCGGCTACGCCTTCCGTGTAGGCGGCGCCAGCAACGGCGGCATCTATCTGGAGCCGCAGCTGCAGTTGGGCTACAACCGCTGGGACGGCAACCGCCACACCGAAGCCAACGGCACGGTGGTAACCAGCGAGGATGCCGATGGCCTGTTCGGCCGCGCCGGCCTGCGCCTGTCCGGCGTGACGCGCTGGGGCAACGGAACGACAGAAGTGCAGCCGTACATCGCGGCCCACTGGCTGCACACCCGTGCCGAATCGCAGATCCGCATGGACGATGAAGTCGTGGACGCACGCATTCCGCACAGCCGTGGCGAGTTCAGTGCCGGTGCGTCGCTGAGGTTCGGCAACGGTGTGGGTGCGTGGGGTGGGCTGTCGCTGCAGAAGGCCAGCGGTTTCCACCAGACCAGTGCGCAGGTGGGTGTGAGCTACAGCTGGTAAGGCGTTTCTGGCCTTGTGAGGGCAGCCCGGGTTTGCGTGCCGGGCTGCCTTTTTGCTTTTCGGGTTGCGCGGGCGAGCGCGCTCGTCGCTGCGGAACGAGCGCATCGCGCCACATCATGGCGCTATCAGGTCGTCTGCTGGGCTGCGCGCGACATGCAGATGCTCGCGCTTCAGGTGGAGAAATTTCCGTATGAAAAATCTATTGGAACTGCGCTGGATGGCGTGTGCAGGATGTCCGCGCAGCGCGAACACCGCTGCCGGGATTGGAACCCCGGAATGAGCTACGAGAGCTGCTTGCCATGACTACGGCGGGCGGTGCGCGGCGGCCGCATGGCCCTCCGGCTTTTCTCGTAGCTCAGCCGAAGTTCCAACCCGCATCGCCCGCCACCCTCCGGTGGCCACGTACCTCAAGGAGCCATCGCATGTCGCATGAACCGCCCATCCTGACCCCGGAAATGGAATCCCTGTTCTTCCGCATCGAGCACGCCCTGAACACCGCCGAGGGCATGGCAATGATGATCGGTGAGAACGAACCGGTAGACCCACAGGCGCATCTTCGCCCGGGCTACAACCTACAGAAGATCATGGTTGCGATGATGGCGCTGAGCCAGCATGGCCGGCGGTTGCTGCATGAACTGCGCGAGCAGCATGTGCGGGTGACGCTGCATTGAAGCGTGTAGAGCCGAGCCCATGCTCGACTCTGGTGTGATCGAGCACTACGGTTGGTGACGGAGCAAGCCGGGCATGGGCTCGGCTCTACAGGAGCCGGTCAATCCGGCAGCGCGCTCTGCAGTGTGGCGAGATCTGCCGCATCCACCGGCCGCACCACGCGCGCCACTTCCTTGCCGTCACGCAACAGGATCACCGTCGGCCACAGCTTCACCTGGAACGAGCGGCCCAGCGGCTTGCCCTTGCCATCTTCGATCTTCCAGTGCGGCAGATCATGCGCATCCACGAAGGCCTGCAGTGCCGGTTGCGCGGCCTGGCAATGGCCGCACCACGGCGCGCCGAATTCCAGCAGCAGCCAACCGGCCTGCGCATCCACCTCCGCGCGGGCCGGCTCGGCGGCTACATGATCACGCATGAAGGGCATGCCGGTTACGCCTGCAGCGTGCGCTGGATGTCTTCCAGCGGCGCGTTGGTCAGATCCTTGGCGATATCGACCAGCAACCGCGCCTGCGTCTCTTTATGCAGCAACGGACGGATGCGGCCAAGCGTGGTGGGATCGGCGATCAGCACCAGATGCGCGTAGCGGTTGTTGAGTGCATCTTCGTTGAGCTGCTCGGCCACCTGCTTGGCGAAGGTCGCTTCGTTGAGCTGCGAGATCGACATGTCCTTGGGCACCGCGCCGGACGGCCCCTGTCCGGATACACCCTGCTCGCTGATGTCCTGCAGGCGCAGCTCGCCTTCCTGCTTCAAGGTGAGCTTCTGCTCGCTGCCGACGTTGGTGAACACGCGGGCCGAGCCACCATCGGCGACGATAACCAGGGTGCCTTCGGGAATGCGACGGGTCATGCGTTACTCCTTGCGTTGGTTCGCAACCACCGTAGAAGGCATGGCGTGAGCGAGGTGAGCACAACATGTTCATTCGATGTGCGTGGGTCATCTGCATGAACAGGCAACATGGAACGCTGCGTTCGTGCTGGCGCGATTCTCGGCACGCTCACACTGTAACCGTTATCATGAACACATGATCGACACGACCCACTGCGCGTCAGCACCTGTTGCTGGCATGCGGGAAGCACTGCCGACCGGCGCTTCGCTTTCCATCATTGCTTCCCCCTCGCCTTTCCATCGCCTCGCGCTGGATCCCGGCGGATGACGCCTGCGGGCCCTGCCCCGCCTGTTCTCTGCGCCTGCCACCACCCCACGTGCACTGACGCGGTCTGACACGTAATCGGACCCATCCGATTGTCCCGCGTTCTGGCAGCGGGCAATGCTTGTCGCGTGCGCGGCGTTTGATCGCACACACCATTCGCCCCGTTCCGGGCCTTCCATTCGATGCCCCTGCGCCTGCTGCGCCAGCATCGCCGTTTCCGACTTTCGGGACATCCGTACCGCCCATTCCACTCCATTTCCATTCTTCCAAGGGAGTCCCCATGCAGGACAACTCCGATGCCCACGCCCATTTCGGCTGGTTCAAACGCCGCCGCCATCTGAAGGTCGACGAGATCACCGTTGTCGACAAACCCATGCTCAAGCGCGCCGTGGGCGCCGCTGCACTGGGCAATGCGATGGAATGGTTCGACTTCGGTGTCTATGGCTATCTCGCCGTCACCATCGGCCAGGTCTTCTTCCCCTCCAGCAACCCCACCGCGCAGGTGATCGCTGCGTTCGCCACGTTCACCGTGGCCTTCCTGGTACGCCCGCTGGGCGGCATGGTCTTCGGGCCCCTGGGCGACCGGTACGGGCGCCAGAAGGTACTGGCCTTCACCATGATCATGATGGCCCTGGGCACCTTCGCCATCGGCCTGATTCCCTCTTACGAACGCATCGGCATCTGGGCGCCGGTGCTGCTGCTGCTCGCGCGCGTGGTGCAGGGCTTTTCCACCGGTGGCGAGTATGGCGGCGCGGCAACCTTCATTGCCGAGTACTCCACCGACCGCAACCGCGGCCTGATGGGCAGCTGGCTGGAGTTCGGCACGCTGGGCGGCTACATCGCCGGCGCCGGTACGGTCACCGCCCTGCACATGCTGCTGAGCAGCGAGCAGATGCTGGACTGGGGCTGGCGCATTCCGTTCCTGGTGGCCGGCCCACTCGGCCTGCTGGGCCTGTATATGCGCATGCGGCTGGAGGAAACGCCAGCGTTCCGCGCGTTCGCCGAAGAAGCCGAGAAGCGCGACCATGAGCGCCCCGGCCTGCTCGATCTGTTCCGTGTGCACGGGCGCCAGCTGATCGTCTGCATGGGCCTGGTGCTGGTGTTCAACGTGACCGACTACATGCTGCTGACCTACATGCCCAGCTACCTGAGCGTGACCATGGGGTATGCGGAGAGCAAGGGCCTGCTGCTGATCATCATCGTGATGCTGGTGATGATGCCGTTGAACATCGTCGGTGGCCTTTTCAGCGACAAGCTGGGCCGGCGCCCGATGATCATTGGCGCCTGCATCGCGCTGCTGGTGCTGGCGGTGCCGAGCCTGCTGCTGGTGGGCAGCGGCAACGACTGGCTGATCTTCCTTGGCCTGATGCTGCTGGGCCTGGCGCTGGTGTGCTTCACCAGTTCGATGCCCTCCACGCTGCCGGCACTGTTCTATACGCCGGTGCGCTACAGCGCGCTGTCCATTGCGTTCAACGTGTCGGTGTCGCTGTTCGGTGGCACCACGCCGCTGGTGACCGCCTGGCTGGTGGAGCGCACCGGCGATCCGCTGGTGCCGGCCTACTACCTGATGGGCGCGGCGGTGATCGGCCTGATCACGATGATCTTCGTGAAGGAAACCGCCGGCCTGCCGCTGCGCGGTTCGCCGCCAGCCGTGGGCTGCAACAAGGAGGCGGCGGCGCTGTTGAAGAGCGATGCCCCGGTAACAGTGGATCGCACCCTGCCGCCCTTGCCGGACGTAGCCGAACCGGAACAGGTGACCCCGGCCTGAGTGGCTGAGGCAGCGCCGGGCATTGCCCGGCGCTGCCGGTAACGCGATTACTCGGCGCGGGTCAGCTTGCCCGGCGTCCAGCGCAGGGTCCAGACATAGTCGCCATCCGGTGGGCAGACATGCTTGTAGCCCACGACATCGCAGGTGCTCGCACCGGCAACGACCTTGAACGCGACGATGATGCGGTCACCTTCGATCTTGATGGAATGCACGGCACCCGGAATCTGCTCGCCCGCATCATCGCCATAACCTGACGCGCGGATGGCGGCGAAGTCCTCTGCCTCCACAGGCGACAGGCTCTTGGGGTTTTCCTTGCCCCGAGGATCATCTGCTGCCAGTGCAGTCATCACGGCCACCACATTGCTCTGTGCGAACGAGCCACCGGTATAGGTCGACGTATAGAGATAGATGACCTCCGCACGACCATCACCGTCCAGATCGGCAACGGCCGTCCACACCGGGCGGAAATCACTCTCGATGTCATCGCCAGGGATCAGGCGCAGCGAGGCCTCGGCTGCGTTGAACGCCTGTACCAGGCTCGGTGGCGATGCCTTCGATGCCGCAAACACCGGGGCACAACCGACCAGCGTGCAAAGTGCGAATGCGGAAGGCAGCAGGATGGAACGGGAAAATGCAGGTCCGTGCATGGTGTTCTCCTTGGTGAATGGTGCAGCCGGTAACGCGATTACTCGGCGCGGGTCAGCTTGCCCGGGGTCCAGCGGTACACCCAGGCATGCTGGCCTTCCGGTGGGCAGGTCACCTTGCCACGCACGCACAGCTTCGAGTTGCGGGTGCTGTTGAAGGTGACGCGGATACGGTCGCCGTCCATGGTGATCGTTTCCATGTCGCCGGGAATGTGCACGGCAGCGTCATCGGCGTAGCCGGACGCGCGGATCAACGCGTAGGTTTCGTCGTCATAGGCGGATTTGCCCGGTGATGCGGTCTGGCCCCGCGCATCGCCTTCGGCCAGCGGGGTCATCACCACCAGTTCGTTGAGCTGCATCGCGCTGCCGGTCTGGGTCGCGGTGTAGAGATAAACGATTTCCGGGCGGCCATCGCCATCGAGGTCGGCATTGCCGGCCCACAGCGGACGGTAATCGTACTGGCTGTCGGTGCCGGGGTGCAGACGCAGGGAGGCCTCGGCGGTACGACGTGCCTTGTCGTAGCTCATCGGCTCGTTCTTCGCCTCGCTCTTCGCTTCATCCTTGGCGTCGGCCGGCGTTGCATTCTGGGCAAGCAGCGGTGCCGCCACCGTCAATGCCATGGCCGCCACCAGCGCGCGCAGGCCGATGGCCTGCCAGTGCTTCCGCTCGTACATCCCTGTTCCTCGATCACTGAATCTGCGGAGTCGGATCATCGCACAGGCGGGCCGGCAAGCGGCGTGCTGTCGGCATGCAGTTCCATCGCGCGCATGACGATGGGCTTGGCCCAGTCCGGGGTGTGCAGCAGCTCCACCACCGACACCGGATACTGCAGGCCCTGGCGATCCAGCGCCAGCACCGGCAAGGGGGCAACACGCCCATAGCGATCGGCTGGCGCGCTGTTGTCATACACATGCAGTTCGGCCAGGTGCGGCATCAGCGCCAACAGGTTCTCGCGCGCGGAATCGAAGCGTGCGCGGATCTTGTCCTGCGGAATGTCGTGGCCGCCGCCAGCAACGCGGGCGGCCACGCGGGCCACATGCAGTTCGACGGTGGCCAACCCGCAGAACCAGATCGCCACGTCGTGCTGGCTGCAGGCCTCGCGCAACAGACGCGGAATGGTGTTGCCGCCCAAGGTGGTTTCAAAGGCAAAATCGCTGCCGTCGGCGATCGCCTGGCGCAGCCGTCGTGCGCCTTCCTGCCACGCTTCAGCGTTGGCTTCGGCCAACGGCCAGCCCGCCTCCACCAGCCGCCGGGTGAAGCTGTCCGGGTTGTACCAGCCCAGGCCGTCGGCCTCCAGCCAGGTACCGAGCAGCGAACTCTTGCCGGCGCCGTTGACGCCGGCCAACGCCAGGATCCGCCCCATGAGTCAGAGCGGACGGCCGAGCGCGACCTTGTGGCCGCGGCGGATCGGCTTGCCCATCACCTTGCCCAGCCCCTCACCCTGCTGCAGCCCGGCCAGCGCCTGGTCGAACTCGGTACGCAGGCGCGAGAGCACGTCGCTGCGCTCTTCGGTGTCACTGCCGCTGGCCCTGGCCAGCAGCTCCTGGTAGGTCTTGATGTCCACGATCACCGCTTCGGGGTGGTTGTGGTTGGTGATGACCAGCGCCTGCTTCTCGCGCACGGTACGCATCAGGCTGGGCCAGCCACGGGTCTTGACTGAGGATGCCGGGGCCTTGTCGAGGCCGGGCAGGTCGAGCGGGAGGGTCATGGCACGGCTCCAGCGGAAGGATATGAGGCCACTATACCCAATTTGGCCAAATTGGGGATAAATGGACCCTCCCGCCCTACAGATCCGGTCGACGGCTCAGAACGCCCGCTCCCATTTCAGGCTCAGCAGGCTGCGATCGTGGCTGTACAGCCAGTCCACGTTGCTGTCGATGCGCGCGTAACGCAGGCTCAGGCTGGGCACCAGCCCGGCCACGGCCAGGCGCTCGCTGCGCACGATGGCGATCAGGTTCTGCTCGCTGTCCTGCCGACGCGCTTCCAGCAACGGGCTCCAGGCATCGTAGTCACGCTCACGCAGCGACACGAACACGGTGGCCGTGGTGCCGCTCCACTGGCGTGCTGCGCCCAGGCGCAGGCCGCGTTGCCGGTAGCCATTGGCCGGATCAGCGGCACTGCTGTCACTCAGGTCGACCCCGGCAAACACCGTCCAGCGTGGGTTGAGCGCGCGGAACCAGGTGGCATAGATCGCCGCCAGTTCACCGTCGTAGTTGCTGGCCAACCCCGGCTGTCGATAGCGCTGGCGTTTCCAGTCGGCTTCCAGCTTCAGCAGGCTGCGCGCATCGGCGGCGAACTGCCATTCGCCATGCACGCCGGCACCGCCCTGCAGCGCATGGTTGCCCAACCCCTGATAATCGTAGCTGGGCGCCAGCAGCACGGTATGCCGTGCGCTGCGCCAGCTGTAGCCGGCCTGCACGCTGGCATTGAGCTCGTTGTAGTCGCTGTGCCCGCGCCACGCCTGGCCGAACGCCAGCCCGCGCAGGTACAGCCCATGGTGGCCGGCCAACGGCAGGCGCCGTTCCAGGCTGGCGTCGTAGTCCAGGCCGAATGCTGCCTGTGCATCGGGCAACCGGCGTTCGATGAAACAGGTGGTGCCGTCACCGAACAGGCAGGTACGGCTGGCAGAGCTGCGGTTGATGTTGTCGCTCCAGGCCGGGCCAGCGGCGATCCCACCCTTCCAGCGCTGGCGCGCCTGCAGGGCCTGCAGGTAGCCGTCCACCCGCGTACGCACGCCCGCTGTTGCCGGATCGTCGCCATCGATACCGGCTGCGATCGCCTCGAACAGGACGATGGCATCGCGGTCGCGCTGGTCTTCGGCGTAGACACGTGCCAGTTCCAGCCGCGCCGGCAGGAAGTCCGGCTGCGCGGCGAGCACGGCCTCGTATTCGGCGGCGGCATTGCCGTGCTGTCCAGCCACCCGCGCCAGCGCGCCCTGCGCGTAGTGGCGCAGCAGCGGATCATGGCCGGGCAGTTCGATGTACTCGGCCAGGAAGGCGGCCACGGCCTGCCATTGCTGATGCTGCAGCGAGAGATAGAGCGCCTGGCCGAGGTCGTCGACAGTGCGCTCCACGCGGTACTGCTGGCCGTCGAGGGTGATGGTCGGCCGCTCGCGCTCGGCCTGGCGCAGGCGTTGCTGGTCCTGCTGCTGATGACGCAGCTCGCTGCCCTGTTCGAGCACGCGGCGCAGGTCATCCTGCTGGGCGCGGGCATCATTGAGCGGCCATGCCAGCAGCAGGACGACAAGAAAGAGAAGGTGGCGCATGTTCGATCCGGTTGAAGCACTATCGCGGGCCGAAGCAGGGACTGGCGGATCGCGGCTTGTCCCTGCCCTGCCCCGTCAGGGGCGTGGCGATCAGTTCTTGCTGCCGCCGAAGGCGGTGTCGTACTGGCTGTTGCCGGCGAAGGTGGCGATGCCGGCCAGGGTGGCGGCGTTGGCGCCGAAGAACTGGCCCTGGCTAGTGCCGGCAACCGTACCGTTGGCCGTGGCCGAACCGGCGAACGACGCGTTGGCGCTGTTGATCGATGCAGCCACGGCCACGGTCAGGCCCGAGCCGGCCAGCGCGCCGTTGAGGCGGCCGGTGCCGAAGTCAGCGCGGAAGGTACCGCTGAGCAGGTTGCTGCCGTTGAACTTGTTGAGGCCTGCGACGGCGTAGGTGGCCACGCCTGCCGGCAGCGTGGTGCCCGCGCGGTCACCGGCGAAGTAGACCTGGCGGTTGTTGAAGCCGCCAGCCGCGCCATCCTTGGACCATTCGCCGAACCAGACATCGCCGCTACCGACCTTGACGAAGTTGAAGTGGCCCATGCCGGCGTGGCTGCCCGGGGTACCGGTGATCGGCATGGCGAGGGTGCGCACGGTGGTGCCGTTGATGACCGTGGGTGCCGAGTAGGCGCTCAAGCCCTGGAAGTCCACACGCGTGCCACCCGAGACGGTGCCGACGCCAATACCGGCCTTGCCTGCCGAGTGCGGGCCACCATTGACCTGCGATTCGCCGACGTTGACGTTCAACTGCGGATCGGTGACGGCGCTGGCCGCACCGACGATATCGGCAGCGTGGGCGGCACCGGCCAGGGCCAGGCTGGCGGCGACGGCAAGCAGGGAATGGGAGATCATTTTCATGGAAAAACTCCTTGGATTGAGGGAACTACAGGTACAACGCTTGCAACGGTGAAACTCAGAAGCGCGCAGTGAGCGCAAGCTTGACGGTGCGACCCGGCGCCGGCAGCGTGGAGCGCGTGGCCGGGTCGACGTAATAGCGGTTGCCGAGATTGCTGCCGACCAGTTCAACGCTGGCGTGGTCGTTGAAGCGCCAGCGCGCATAGGCATCCACGGTGGTGATGTTTCCCCAGGTGAACGGCACGTTCTGCCAGAGCAGGCTGCTGCCACCTGCCAGCAGACGATCGCGGTAGACCTGCAGGTCGGGGTTGTCGTGACGCCGGTAGTGCACGATGCGGCTGCCCAGTTCCAGCCGCTCATCGAACAGGCGCGTGCCCAGTGACAGATTCACCGACAGCTTGGGAATCGCCTGGGTCAGCAGGTAGCCGCCCACGAAACCGTCCTGTACACAGTTCGGCACCAGCCCGCGGTTGGCGTCGAGCAGCACCGCGCTGCTCTCGTCGCACACCTCGTTTTCCAGCGTGCGCGCGATACCCAGGTCGCTGAAAAAGCGTCGATTGTCGAAGCGCGCCTGCAGTTCGATGCCACGGATGGTCTGCTTGTCGATGTTGTCGAACAGGAAGTAGGCGTCGCGCTCGATCACATCGCGCGTCTTGTGCACGTAGTAGGCCAACTTGACGTCGGCATCGGCGGTGCCGCCGAACAGCGCGGACAGATTGTGTACATAGCCCAGCTCGTAGTTGTAGGCGTGCTCGGGCTTGAGCGCGTACAGCGGATTGAGGCTGCTGGAGAAGGCAATGGTGCTCTCGAACATGCTCGGGAAGCGCACCGCCTCGCTGTAGCGCAGGTAGATGCGCGCGGCCGGCGACAGGTTTACCGTTGCCGAGAAGGTGGGCAGCCAGGCATGGTCGCGACGGCGGGTATTGCGTCCATCCACCGGCCGCGACTGCACTGTGTTGCGGATGCTGCAGACCTGGTCGCTGCCGGGGAACAGCGGCAGCGCGCCGGGGATGGCGGCCACTTCGCCATTGAGGCACGGATTGGTGGCACGGGAGTAGTTGCCGTCGGCATCGGGCAGCCAGGCGATGGTGTGCTCCACCGGCTGTGGCGTCTGGTAACTCTGCAGCAGGCCACGGATCGCATCGTCGACGAACCAGCCCATGCCGATGCTCTCCCAGAAGGCGCGCTCGGCTTCGAGCGAATCCACCTGCGCCTGCACGCTGGCTGGGCGCTCCGGCAGCTCGTTGACCCGGTAGCTCGCCTGTTTGCCGCCCACCCCGCGGGTCAGCAGTTCAGGATGCTCGCCGAGGAAGTCATCAAAGGCCCAGTAGCGGCTGTAGCGCACGCCGGCATTGAGGGTGAGGAAATCGACCGGCCGCCACTCCAGCGTGAGGTAGCCCTCGCCTTCCTGGCGACGGCCCGCGCGCGGGTACATGCGCCAGCCATCACTGACGCCGAAGTACGGGTCTCCCGACCCCAGTTTTTCATACTGCCAGTTGCCCCCCACGGTCAGGTCAAGCGTGGAATGCAGGCCGAAGCGGTTGCTCAGGGTCAACCCGGTCCGGTCGTTGCGGGCATTGGCCAGTGCGGTGTTGCGCAGGATCGGGCTGCGGCTGGGGTCCCAATCGGGGTTGCCCGAGGCGAAGTTGGGGAAACCACCGGCGGTGTAGGTATCGCTGTTGGTTTCGGTCCGCCACAGGTTGGCGCGCAGGTCGAGCCAACGGCTGCCGGCCGGCTGCCAGCGGTACTCCAGGTTCCAGGCATCGGAATCGACCCGGCTGAGCGGCCACTGGATGCGCCCGTAATCCGGCGCGGACAGGATGCGCGAAGGCATGATCTCGCCGTAGTGCGAAAGCGTGTGCCGCCAGGTGGCCTTGAGCTGCTGGTCATCGCTGATCTGCCAGGTGGCCTTCAGCAGCCACGACTCCTGTTCGCTGGACGTGTTGGGGACTTCATCACCCGGCTTGAAGTAGCGCGCCAGCGTGGTGATGTAATCGATGCCCTGGTATTCGTACTGCTCGCGCGGGTCCTGATCGTAGTAGGCACTGCCCTTGCTGCCCGAGAAATAGTTGCCGCGCTTGCGCCACGCGTAGGCCGCCATCACGTCCACCCGCTCACCGCGCCAGCCCAGCGCCAGCCGCCAGGCCTGGTCATCGCCATCGAACGGGTTGTCACCGCTGCGCGATTTCACCGGCACCACCAGGGTGCGGTCAGCATAGGGCGAGTTCGGCGACTGCTGCGGGAAACCCTCCACCGTGCGGTAGTCCTCGCCGGTGTGCAGCCGTGGCAGGCGCGGTGACACCGCATTGCTGCTGCCTTCGATCTTCAGCTCCCCGCCGAAGCGCTCACCGGCCGGCACGATGTCGTCGACGTCGAGGGTCTTGATGACCATCGCTCCGCCGATACCGCTGTGTACATCGCGCACCAACGCTGGCCCCTTGATGACCTGGATGCCACCAATCAGGTTGGGATCGATGTAGTTGCGGTTGCTGACGCCGTTGTAGCCCCGCCATACGGTCAGCGCCTGCTCGCCACCGTCGATGCTGACCGGCACCCGCCCCGGCCCCTGGATGCCGCGGATGTTGAGGTCCAGCGCGCCGCTGTTGCGGGCGTCGCCGCTGAACACACCGACCAGGTCCTTGACCACGTCGGCCGGGTTGGCGCCGCGATAGCGCTCCACCCGGTCACGCCCGGAATAGGCCGTGCTCAGGTCGAGCGCGAACACGTCGTCGTATCCCCAACGATCACGTGTTTCGCCGCCGTCGGCCTGCAGGCGCCCGCCCACTTTCAGCGTATCGGTGACCACCACCCCGCCGTCAGCGGCGGCGGCCTGCAGGGTCCAGGTGCCGCCCGGCTCCTGCTGCGCGCGCAGGCCACTGCCCTGCAGCAACTGGTCCAGCGCCTCGGTGGGGCTGTACTGGCCCTGCACTGCACGCGAGCGCCGCCCTTCCACCAGATCGCTGCGGAACACCACCTGCACCTGCGACTGGCGGCCGAAGCTGCGCACTGCGTCGGCCAAGGCCTGTTCGGGAATGGCATACGTGCGCACGGAGGCAGTAGCGGCCTGGGCGCGGGCGGTCGGCACCCAAGCGAAGGGAACCAGTGCCGTGGCGATGGCCAGGGCGAGGACGGTGGCGCGGCGATGACGGGCGGATGCCGGGAACGGCATGAACGGTGACTCCTCAAGGTGGCGGTACCGTGCGCACATCGGGTGCACGCGGCTCGGTTGGCTTGAGAAGAAACGCGGTTTCGCTCTGGCTATACCACTAGAGACAAGGGGGGGCCGGATCTGCCCACGGTTTTTTTGGTTGATCGGCAGATCATCCACGCATGGCGTGGATCTACCCGGGCTCTTGGTAAATCCACGCCATGCGTGGATGAACCCGATTCACGCAGTAGATCCACGCCATGCGTGGATGGGCCCATCCGCCACCCCTCGACATCACCACAGCAACAACGCGCCGCCCGGCAGGCGCTGGCTGCGCAGGCCGGCCTGCTGGGCCACGGCGGCAATCGCCGCATCCGGCTGCTGCAGGTGGAACAGGCCGCTCACCGCCACCTGCGCGCCCTGCCCGCGCAGAACCCAGACCGGCGCACGCCGATAGCGGGCAAGGCGCTCGATCGCCTGTTGCGCAGGCAGATCATCAATGACGATCTCGCTGCGCCGCCACGGTGCGATGGCCTCCACATCGGTCAGCTGCAGCGGCTGCAGCCAGCGGCCATCACGGAACGCGCGTGCCTGCCCGGCCTGCAGCCGCTGCGCAGCGACATGACCTGGCCTGATCTCCACTTCGCCCTGGCTGACCTCGGTGGTCACCACGGCATCCTGCAACGCAACGCTGAATGCCGTGCCGATGTCACGGATCTCGCCGCCACCGGCCTCCACCCGGAACGGTCGTGCTTCGTGCGCGACCTGGAACCAGGCGCTGCCACGCAGCAACTGCAGGCGGCGCTGGCCGGCGCTGAAATCAAGCGCCAGCGCGCTGCCTGCATCCAATATGGCAGTGCTGCCATCCTGCAGCTGCACCGTGCGCGGCGCGTTGCCGCTGCGCACATCGCTGCGGACCAGCAGCCACGCGTGCGGCGCCACCGTCACCGAAAGCAGCAGCACCGCCGCACTGGCCAGCAGCCTAGGCAGCCGACGACGCGGCTGCAGCGGCCGCAGCGCGGGTTCGGCGGTCAGTTCCGGAAGCGCAGCCAGGACATCCGGGCCGGCGGCATCCAAGCCTTGCCAGAAGGCCTGCTGCTGGCGCCAGGCATCAGCATGCCGGGGATCGGCCTGCAGCCAGCGCTGCAGGGCGCGTTGCTGGCGCTCCGGCAACCGGCCCGCATTGCACCGTATCACCCAGCGCAACGCCTGCCTGGCCTGACGCGGCGAGGGTATGGACGTAGTCATGATTGTCGCCCGCGGCACCACCAACGGGTGCGCCTTACAGTTGAGACAACGGTGAGCGGCATCTGCCCACGGCACATGCAGGTCATGCGCGGCTTCCCCGCTGGTGCTGCTGGATGAGCAGGGCTGCGCGCAGCACGTACTTGCCCACCACGCTCTTGGAAATACCCAGACGCACCGCGATCTCGCGCTCGCTCAGGCCCAGGTAGCGGTTGAGCACGAAGCACTCGCGCACCTGTGGCGGCAGCGCCAGGATGGTCTGGCTGATCTCGCGCAGCTGGGCCTGGTCCAACACCTGCGCCTCGCCATCATTGCTGGCATCGGCCAGGTCGCTGGCGTACTCCGCCATCGCCCGCCGTTCGCGCGCGTCGGCCTGGCTGCGGTTAAGCGCGTGGTGGTAGGCCATGCGGTACAGATACCCGCGCGGTTCCAGGATCGGCGGGTCGCCGGGCACGCTGCTGGCCTTCAGATAAAGGTTCTGCAGGGTGTCTTCGGTACTGGCCGGGTCGAGGTAGCGGGCAATGAAGCGGGACAACGCACGGCGCTCGCGGATCAACAGCTCGATCAGCGCCAGGGCATTGGGAGACATAAGTGCCAAGGCCGGACCGGGGAATGATGGGCGTGATGGCGACGGTCCGTACGTGGATTGTGGGCCGCGCAGCGATGCGCGGCAAGCGAAGTTCCGCACAGCATCCACGCATGGCGTGGATCTACCAGGCGACGACAGGTCCAGTAGATCCACGCCATGCGTGGATGTGGTGCCTACGGTTCCTGCAGCGCATCGAAGCGCTCGGCCAGGTAGTCGATCAACGCGCGCACTGCCGGCAGCAGGCCGCGCCGCGAGGGGAACACGGCATGCACGATGCCGTGCCTGGGTTGCCACTGCGGCAGGATCGGCACCAGCGCGCCGCTGGCCAGTTCGTCGGTGATCATCATCCGCGGCAGCATCAGCACGCCGACACCGGCCACCGCCGCACTGCGCAGCGCGATCATGTCATCGCTGACCAGCCGCGGGCGGTGGTGCACGCTGGCCTGGACCTCCTCTGGCCCAGCGTACTCCCAGACATGCATCTGGGCCGGCGATGCCAGGTCCACGGTGGGCATCATCGCCAGATCGGCAGGCACTTTCGGCGTACCCATCTGCTTGAGCAGGGCCGGGCTGGCAGCGGTACACCAGATGCGACGGGCCAGCACGCGCACCACCAGATCGCTGTCCTCCAGCGGTGGCGGGCGCACGCGGATGGCCACGTCCACGCCCTCTCCCACCACGTCCACGCGCCGGTTGGTGGCATCCAGCTGCAGGGTCACCTGCGGATGCAGGGCCAGGAAGTCAGCCAGCATGCCGCCAATGCGCGCGTGCAGCAGTGCGATCGGACAGGCCAGCCGCAGCACGCCTCGCGGCTCGGCGCGTGACAGCGCGATGGCCTCCTCGGCTGCTTCGGCCTCCACCAGCATCGCCTTGCAGTGCCGGTAGTAGTCCTGGCCGATCTCGGTGACCGAAAAGCGGCGGGTGGAACGTTGGATCAGGCGCACACCCAGCCGTTCCTCCAGCAGGGCAATGCGGCGGCTGAGCTTGGACTTGGGCATGGCCAGTGCGCGCCCTGCCTGCGAGAAGCCGCCGTGCTCGACCACCATGGCGAAATAGAACAGGTCGTTGAGGTCGCAGCGGCGGATGTCGGCGATGAACACGGGACGATCTCCTGCGGCCCTTGCCGGGCCTTCATCGTTCACAAAATAGGACTATGACGGCAAATTCTGCCGACTACCGGGCCCATTGTCACGGCGATATCGTCTCCGCAACGAAAAACAGCGACCGATTGCCCCGGTCAGGAGATCGCCATGAAGCGTGTCACCGGTACCTACAGCGCCCCCCGCCCGCACTGGGTGGGCGACGGCTTTCCTGCCCGTTCGATGTTCTCCTACAACACCCATGGCCAGCACCTGAGCCCGTTCCTGCTGCTGGACTACGCCGGACCGTACAGCTTCCCGCCCAGCGAAACCCCGCGCGGGGTCGGCCAGCATCCGCATCGCGGCTTCGAGACCGTCACCATCGTCTACGAAGGCGAAGTCGCCCATCGCGACTCGACCGGCGCCGGCGGCACCATCGGCCCGGGTGACGTGCAGTGGATGACCGCTGCCTCCGGCATCCTCCACGAGGAATTCCACACGCCGGAATTCAGCAAGCGCGGCGGCACGCTGGACATGGTGCAGCTGTGGGTGAACCTGCCGGCCAAGGACAAGATGGGTGCGCCGGGCTACCAGACCCTGCTCGATGCGCAGATTCCTTCGGTGGCCCTGGCCGACGGTGCCGGCCGCGTACGCGTCATCGCCGGCGCATTCGATGGCCATGCTGGACCGGCACGTACCCATACCCCCATGGACGTGTGGGACATCCGCCTGCTGCAGGGCCAGCACGCCGAGCTGCCGGTGGCCGATGGCCGCACCCTGGCGCTGGTGGTGTTGAAGGGAACGGTGCGGATCAACGGCGGCCAGGCAGTCGGCGAAGCACAGCTGGTGACCTTCGACCGCAGCGGCGAAGACGTGTTCATCGATGCCGACAGCGACGCCACCGTGCTGCTGCTCAGCGGCGAACCGATCGACGAGCCGGTGGTGGGCTATGGGCCGTTCGTGATGAACACCCAGGCCGAGATCAGCCAGGCCGTCAACGACTTCAACGGCGGCCGCTTCGGCCAGATCGCGCACTGATGCAGTGCATTGCGGCGGGCAACCCGCCCGCCGCATTCCGGGCCTTCGCCCCCTCCCCAGGAAACTGACCATGAGTACCCCCGCCAACTTCAACGGCGCCCGCCCGGTGATCGACCCGGACAACGCCGCGATGCTGCTGATCGACCACCAGAGCGGCCTGTTCCAGACCATCGGTGACATGCCGTTCACCTCCGTACGTGCGCACGCCACCGCCCTGGCGAAGATGGCCACGCTGGCGAAGATGCCGGTGATCACTACCGCGTCGGTACCGCAGGGACCGAACGGCCCGCTGATCCCGGAGATCCATGACGCCGCACCGCATGCGCAGTACGTGGCGCGCCGCGGCGAGATCAATGCATGGGACAACCCCGAGTTCGTCGCCGCGGTGAAGGCCACCGGCCGCAAACAGCTCATCATCGCCGGCACCATCACCAGCGTATGCATGGCCTTCCCCTCGATTGCCGCCGTCGCCGACGGCTACCAGGTGTTCGCGGTGGTCGATGCCTCCGGCACCTATTCGAAGATGGCCGAGGAAATCACCCTGGCGCGCGTGGTGCAGGCCGGCGTGGTGCCGATGGATACCGCTGCGGTTGCCTCGGAAATCCAGCGCACCTGGAACCGCGAGGACGCCCAGCAGTGGGCGGCGATCTACACGCAGATCTTCCCCAACTACCAGCTGCTGATCGAGAGCTACCAGAAGGCGCAGGACGTGCAGAAGCACCACGAGCCGCTGGATTCGCAGCGTAGCTGAGCCCACTGCGTCCAAGGCGATTCCCGCCTGCCGGCACACCGCCGGCTCCACCGCAAGCCAACCCCGACCAGGACACCCTCATGGCCAGTGAACCGATCCGTGACCCCGTCAGCGACCACCTGCTGACGCCGCAGAATTCCGCCTTCATCATCATCGACTACCAGCCGGTACAGGTGAACTCCATCGCCTCGATGGACCGCCAGCTGCTGGTCAACAACATTGTCGGCACCGCCAAGGCGGCGGTTGCCTACGGCCTGCCGATCGTGCATTCAACCGTGAACGTGCAGACCGGCCTGAACAAGCCGCCGATCCCGCAGTTGCGCAAGGTGCTGGGCGACTACCCGACCTACGACCGCACCACCATCAATTCCTGGGAAGACGTCGAGTTCCGCAAGGCGGTGGCAGCGACCGGCCGCAGGAAACTGATCATGACCGCGCTGTGGACCGAAGCCTGCCTCACCTTCCCCGCCCTGGATGCGCTGAAGGAAGGCTATGAAGTCTACGTGGTGGTCGATGCGGTGGGCGGCACCTCGCTGGCCGCGCACGATGCCGCGCTGCGCCGCATCGAGCAGGCCGGTGGCCAGTTGATCAGCGTGACGCAGCTGTTCTGTGAACTGCAGCGCGACTGGGCACGGGCGGAGACGGTGCCGGCCTTCATGAACCTCTTCATCGAAACCGGTGGTACGGCCGGAATCCAGTTCTCGTACGATCGTACGGAGTGATTCCGTGGCGGCCCCGGCTCCGGCTGGCGCCGCCTTTTCCTGCAGCCGGGCATGGTTCGGCTCTACAACCGGGGATTCCCATGGCCTACGCACGCATTGTTTCGACCGCCGACAACTACCTGCACCACATCAGCAACGGCCATTTCGATGTCGCGGCCGATGAGCCCGCCTCGCTCGGTGGCCAGGGCAAGGGCTTTGCCCCGTTCGACCTGTACCTGGCCTCGCTGGCCGCGTGTACCGCCATCACCCTGCGCATGTATGCCCAGCGCAAGGGCTGGGAGCTGGGCGAGTTCCACGCCGAGCTGCGTTCCGAACGCGATGCGGACGGGCGTTTCCACGTGCACCGCGTGCTGCATGCCACCGCCGAGCTGAGTGATGCGCAGTGGCAGCGCCTGCTGGAGGTGGTGGAAAAGACCCCGGTGACGCTGGTGATGCGCGAGGGTGCACGGATCACCAGCGAGCGCGGGGCGGCAGCATAAGCGCATCCACGCATGGCGTGGATCTACTGACCCTTCAACGCCGGGAGTGCAGCACGGTGCGCTGGCGCATGGCGTTGAACTCCTGTTCGACCTGCTGGATGTCCTCGGCCTGGAAGCCGGCGGCATCCAGCAGTTGATCGGCGGCAGCGGCAGCCAGCGGATCATCCTCACGCTGGCGCCAGCAGCGTGCCGGCAGGAAATAGCCGACCTCGCTTCGCCCGCGCATGATGACGACCGGGCGCCCTGCATACAGCAGGAATTCGGCCAGGTGCTGGCGCAACCCCTCCACCGAGACATAGGCCGGCCCGATGCCCAGTGTCTGTGCGGCGGGCTCGGAACTCTCGAACAGCTTGCGACGGCTCATCCACTCCTCCTTTGTGCAACGCGTGGTCTTCCTTCCTTAGACGGGCGCGTCGCCGCGCCCCCGCCACGCGTGTCGTGACTGCGATCACGCTGTCCGATCAGAAACCGGTGTTGAACTCCAGCTGGAACACGTCGATCGACAACGGTGGACCCGACACTTCCTTGGCCGCCATCCACTTGCCGCTGATCCAGCTGCGCGCATCCAACGCATAGGCGCCGCCGACGTAGTAGCCGCGCGCATTGGTACCGCCGAGGTGGAAGTTCGGATCGTTGTAGGCGTCAGGCAGCGCATCGGCCTCGATCCGCTTGTAGCCCAGCAGGGCCTGCCACTGGCCCTTCTCCTTCAGCTCGGTGGCGCCGAAGGTCGCCTGCAGCATCCAGGCGGTGTCGCCGCTGCGGAAGGTGTCGATGCTGGCACTGCCACCGGCGCCGTAGTTGTTGACGATGCCGTTGTTGGCCCGGGCGAACATGGCCTGCTTGTCATAGGCCAGGTTGCGGATGTAGTCCGCGTCCAGGCGCATGCCGATGTCCTGCGCAAGCTGTGTATCCCAGCGCAGGTTGAAGGTCGCCAGGCGGAATGCCGAGGCAAGGCCCACGTACTGCGGCGTGGGCGTATTGGCCGGATCCAGCGGATTGCGGGCGATGTCGCGGATCAGCATCAGGGTGTTGCCCTTCTGCATGAACGCCGGCCGCGACCAGTCGGTATCGCACCCGACCGCACCTGCGTACAGCGCGCACGGCGACGACAGGCGTCCACTGATGTTCTTGAAATCGTAGTAGCCCAGCGCTGCACGCAGGCTGTTGTCATCGTTGAAGCGCCAGTTCACCCCCACCTGTGCACCGGACAGCCACTTGTTCTCGTTGGGCGTCTTCACCCGGCTCTGGCTGGGAGCGCTGTCGGAGGTGTACTCCAACGGCACCACCGCCAGGTTGCCGAACAGGCCGACGTCGTCAGCGATGTCGTACCTGAGATTGGCCGCCAGGCCATCGAAGTTCAGGTCGTTGGAGAACAGCGTGTCGCTGGTCCAGAACGGATTGCCGAAGCGTCCGCCGCGCACCGTCACCCAGTCGGCCGGGCTGTAGGCCAGCCATGCCTGGTCCAGCCACACGTCCTTCTTGCCCAGGCCGCCGCCAAGCTGTTCGGTGGTGGACACCGGCCCGTTGCTGCTGCCACTGGCCAGGCGCACGCCTGCGGTGGTGTGCTCGCCGATCATCGCTTCGATGCCCAGCCGTGCACGGATGCGCCACAGGTTGCGGCGGTCCTGGCGGGTGTTGAGCAGCGGCGGCAGCTGCAGGTTGGTGTTGTTGTTGGTATCGAAACCGCTGCCCGCATTCACCGAGGCCCAGTTGGTTTCGATGTCGCTGTTGCGCTCGGAGTAGAAGCGCGACTCGCTGCGCACACGCATGTCACCGCTGACCTTGATGCGCTTGGTCCACTCGGCCACTTCGTTCGGCGCGGCCCAGCCCTCGGCTTTGGCCTGCGCCATCACATCCTGGCGTACTTCATCGCGGATGCCATCACGCACGCTCTGCGGCACGTACGGCACACGCACGTCGCCGGCTTCCAGCGCCACGCCCCCGCTGTTGGCTGCGCTGCCCGCGGTGCCGCGCTGCGCAGCCGCCGCCTCTGCTTCGGCCTGAACCAGCAGGGCCTGGCCGTCTTCGGGCTTGAGCGCGCCACTGGCAATCAACCCCTTGATCAGCTTGACCATGGTGGTTTCGGCAGCCATTGCACTGGCCGGCACGGCCAGGCTGAGCAGTACGGCGCAGCACAGCAGCGCCCGTCGGGCCGGCCGCGGGCGGCGGGATGCGGTTCGAGCGCGGTCGTGGTCGTTCATCACGGTTCTCATCGAAAGAAGGGAAATCACGGAAGTCATCGGTCAAGCGCCGGGGCGGCGCCCCTGGATCAGCACGCGCGCGGGGAAATCCAGCGACGCCGGTGGCATCTGGTCGACTTTGCCGATCTGCCGCAGCGCATCGAGCACGGCCACGTCGGCCTCCTCGTTGCCGCTGCCACGCACCAGTTCGACCTTCTCCAGCCGGCCATCCGGCGCCAGCCACACATTCACCTGCAGCTGGAAGGCCAGGCGCTTGACCCGCGCATCGCGCGAGATCGCCTGTTGCATCAGATAGCCCAGGTAGCGGCCATAGCTGGCATTGCCGGCACCGCCACGGCCCACACCCGACGAACCACCGCCGCTGCCCGACTGGATGCCGAAGCTGTCTCCGCCGGCCTGCGCATCGGCGTCCATGGTCACCGGGTCGGCGTTGTCCGGCGTCGGCGTCGGCTCTTCGGCCGGCGTTGGCTGGTCCAGCGGTTCCGGCTCAGGCACGGTCTCTTCCGGCGGCGTCTCCGGCTCGGGCGGTTTTTCCGGTGGCGGCGGTGGCGGCGGCGGTGGGGGCAATGCCAACATCGGCGGCTGCACCACCGGCCGGCGCGTGCTTGCGGTGTCCTTGAACAGCAGCCACCACAGGGCAACACCCAGTACCAGCAGCGCCGCCAGCACCAGCGCGATCGTCACCAGCAACTGGCGTCCGCGCGTACCAGGCTCCTGCAGGGGTGGTCGATGGCCGGCCATGCCTCAGCCCTGCGCCTTGCCGGTGACCAGGCCGACCTGGGCCAGCTCCAGCCGCCGCAGCAGATCCAGCACCTCGACCACGCGCGCGTACTGCACCTGCGCATCACCGCGCACGATCACCGGGAAATCCGGCGACGTCGCGCGTTCGGTACGCAGGCGGTCCTCCAGCTCGGCCATCGTCACCGGGTAGGCGTCCAGGAATAACTGGCCGCTGGGGTCGATGGTGATCGCCTTGGTCTTGGGCTTCTCAAGTGCGGTGCTGTTGCTGGCCTTCGGCAGGTTGACCTCGATGCCGGGAATGGAGGCGTTGCTGGTCAGGATGAAGATCACCAGCACCACCAGCAGCACGTCGACGAAGGGCGTCACGTTGATGCCCTTCTCGCGTTTCTTGATGCCGAACTTCGCCTTGTAGGCCATGGCCGGTCCCTCAGCCCTGGACCGCGGCCGGGCCGCGCCCGTCCTGCTCTTCGGCCAGGCGGGCGGCGAACTCGTCGACGAACACCGCCATGTCGGCGCCGATCGCTTCGGCGCGTGCACCCAGCCAGTTGTAGCCGAACAGTGCCGGGATCGCGACGCCCAGGCCGGCGGCGGTACACAGCAGCGCTGCGGCCATGCCCGGGGCCACCGAGTTGATGTCCACCGCACCGGCCATCGCCGCCACCACGAACACCAGCATGATGCCGATCACGGTGCCGAACAGACCCACATACGGTGCACCCTCGATGGTGGTCGACAGCCAGTTCATGCGCCGCGCCATCGCCTCCTGTTCGCGCACCATCACCGCGTCCATCGACGCGCGGATGGCGGCGATGGTGGCCGCGCTCAGATAGCCGGAGTTGCCGTCGCGCTGATGGCGCTGCTGCATTTCATCGATGGCCACCTGGTAGATGCGCCACAGCGAGCCGTCGTGCATCGCCGCCGGCACCTTGCCCTGCCGGTCCATCTCGGACAAGGTGCGCAGCGGCACGCCGGAGAGCTTGCTGAAGCTCTCGGTGAACACTGCATTGGCCTTGCTGGTACGGCCGAAATGGCGGCTCTTGGCGATCATGATCGCCCATGACAACAGCATCATCAGGCCGAGGATGGCCACCACCACCCAGGCGTCGAACGGCATCGCCTTGAGGATGAAGGCGAAGTGGCTCTGTCCGGCCGATTGCTCGTCAGCACCGTAGCTGATCAGGCGCGAATCGGCTCCCTGCGCGGTGGCATCGGCCAGCAGCAGCGCCGCCGGGCGCGCCACGCGTGAGATCCGCAGTTCATCCAGCGCACCATCGAAGTTGGCCAGCGGCTGCGTCGCACCCGGTGCATCGGCACCCACCACCGCAGCGGTGGTCAGTGCCGGCAATTCACCACTGAGCTGGGCCACCACGCGACCGTTCAGATACAGCTGCAGCGACCCCTTCTCGGCGGTAAGCGCGAGATGCGCCCACTGTCCTTCCGGGATCGGTTGTGCCGGCGTGCTGCGCTGACCATTGAGCTGCACGAAAGGCACGCGGTTGTCGATGCCCACCACCAGCTCGGCGGTGCCATCGCGCCGGGCGTAGATCGCCTGCGCGGTGGTCTGCGCGCCCGGTTTGATCCAGGCAGAAACGGTGAGCGGCGCGCCCGCTTCCTGTGCCAGCGAAGCGCTGGCCGGCAGCGGCAGCGGACCCGCGCCCAGCTGCACGCCACGCCCGATCACCGTGCTTTCCGCCGCAGGCACTACCGCACCGGCCGTGTTGCCGTAGGCCGTGGTATCACGCGCCGGCGCATTGGCTTCGGCAAAGTGGTAGACCAGCGTGTAGTCCGGATCGAACACCTGCTGGCCATTGCCGCTGGCCGGTGCTTTCGCGTTGCCGTAGTACATCCAGATCGTCTGCGGCGCGCTGGCGGTCAGCGCCGGAACGTCCACCCATACCAGGGCCAGGCCCAGGTTCGGGTCGAACTGCTCGATCTGATGGGCCAGCACGGTGCGACCGTCGGCAGAAACGAAACGCAGGTCGTTGCCACCCTCCTGGGTGCCATCAAACCCGAAGTTTCCGGTATGCAGGCGCAGCAGCAGCGGGGTACGTCCGGGATTGCCGGCCAACCCTGCGCCCTGTGGGCCGGCGTCGACGGTGATCGGCTTGCGGTACTTCCATTCGGCCTGCCACCAGTTGGCATCGGCCGCGGCGGCGGGCAGCGCGATCAGCGCAGCCAGCAGCAGCAACATTCGGGAAAGCAGACGGTCCATGCAAAAGGTCTCCGGAGAACGCATCTCAAGGGAAGGGTCAGTAGCTGGTGCTGATGTTGAAATGCAGGCGCGGGTCGTCCTTGCGCGTGACCGGGCCGTCGGCGTAAGGCCAGGCGTAGTCCAGGCGCAGCTGCAGGTGTTCGCCCAGGCGCAGCTGCGCGCCCAGCCCGACCGACGCCAGGTTGTACTTGTCGCGCTGTTCCGGCAGCGGCTGACGCAGGCGCAGGTAGGCCGCGTCGGCGAAGCTGTACAGGCGCAGGTCGGTACCGCTCCACAGCGACCACGCCGGGGTGCGCCATTCCAGGTTGGCCAGGCCACCGTAGTCGCCGATCGCTTCGGCCGAGAGGTAGCCACGCACGGTGTACATGCCACCGGCGGCGAACTGTTCGGCCGAGACCAGCGGCGCATCGGTCGCCTGCAGCGAGCCACGCGCATACCACTGCCAGTCGTTGCCGAAGGTGTGCGTATTGGAGACATCCGCCTTGAACGCTACGAAACTCGGGTCGGCCCAGTAGCGTTTCTGACCAAAATCGGTGGCGTTGCTGCCATAACCGAACAGACGCCGGGTTCCCGCCACCAGCTGCGTGTTGATGCTCAGCTGATCGCTCTCGCCCTGGCGCACGCCGACGAACGCCAGCGTGACCGGCGCGTACTTCAACGGCGTCTTCAGGCTGTCCTTGCCCATCTGCGTGTCTTCTTCGGTGTCCTTGAAGTCCACGCCGAGGCTGAGCTGGCGCCACCACTGGCTGCTGCCGGCCAGGCGGTAGTTGAGCTTGAGACCAATGGAATGACCGTTGCCGATCACGTTGGTGCCGGTGCCGGTGCCGACCTGCCCACCTGCATTCAGTACGCGGCTGTCGGACTTGTAGCCGGACGCTTCCAGGCTCCACGGCGTGCCTTCAAAGGGCATCGTGTACGAGGCCGAAAACACCTTCGCCTGTTTGGTATCTTCCGGTGCAAGGTACACACCGATGTTGGCGCTGTGCCCGCGCTTCCACAGGTTGTCGTGGGCCAGCGATGCACTCAGCCGCAGCTTCTCGGTATCGGCGCTGTGATCGTTGTTGAGCGCCGCACTGGCACGCCAGGGTGACTTCTCTTCCACCTGCAGGTCCACATCCATGGTGCCCGGCACCTTGCCTTCGCGCACCAGCGGAAGCACCTGGCGACGCCCCCCCTCGTTCAGCGCAGTCAGTTCCTTCTGCGCCTGGTCGAAGTCCGGCACCCGCCCCTCAGCCAGCGCCGGTACCCGCTCGCGGATGCGTTCGGGTGAGTCATGACGGGCACCGACCACGCGCAGCTGGCCAATGGGCGTCTGCTGCACCTTCAGCAGCACCACACCCGCATTGACCTGCTGTTCGGGCAGCTCCACATAGACCGATTGGTAGCCGGCCTGCTGATACAGCGCGTTGACTGCATCACGCGCCTTCTCGACATCGGCGAGCGTTTTGCCGGGGCCGAGGAACGGCTCGACCGCGCGTTCGATCTGGCGCGCATCGAGCACGGTGTTGCCGCGCACGATGTACTCGTTGATGTTCACCGTGGGCGCTGGCGCGGCGTCCTGCGCGAGCACTGGAAATGGCAGCGACGCCAGGGCCAGCATCAGAGGATGCAGGGGCAGCGGAAGGCGAGCGGCACGGCACGGAACGGGAGTCATCGAAGGCATCGCGTCGTATCGAAGGGAATGGCCAGGGAGCGGCGCGTGGGTCTACCAACAGGACGTGCAGGCCGCGTCAAAACCGCCAACAGTTTTGTGACAGCACTGTCATCTTTTGACGATGCTGAAACAGGCGCAGGCGGACACTTCGTCTGGCATACGTCTTCATTGCAAAGCGCTTGCTGCCTCAGGAGATTCAACATGCACGCCACCCTGCTTACGCCAGCCCGCCCTGCCCTCTGTGTGGCGTTGGTTCTGGCACTGGCCTCACCCTGGGCGCGGGCCGACCAGGCTGCCAAACAGGCAGATGCAGCGCCATGCATCGAAGTACAGGTCAATGGCGAGCGCATCCCCGCCTGGGACTGCCTGCAACGCAAGCTGGCGCCGGCGGAGAACGCAGCCGCCCGCCCTGCTCTTCCCGAGGCCGAACGCTTGATGCGCAAGCCCGGCAACCAGTTGCTGCAGTACAACCTGGAAGGCACGCGGCAACGCATGGGCGATGCGTTCGGGCGTTCGGTGGTGCCACAGCGCCCAGCGCGCTGAGCCGTGTTCAGTGCCGCCCCAGCGCGGCGGGGACGATGCCATCGGTAGGCATTGGCGGCAATTCGGGCACGGGCAGCGAGCGCGGCTGTCCTGCCTGCTGCAGTTCAATCGCGTTCGCGCTGATTGCTGCCAATACGGTAGATGGACCCAGACGTTGGCCCGGTGCATAGGCCTGGGCAGGCGCGCCATCTACCGACAGCAGCGCCAGCGGCGCGTGTTGCCCGGCCATTACGCCCAGCACGGTCACGTCGGTCTGCACAGCGCCGGGCGAGAGCAGCCGCACCAGCGGTGCGCTCGCAGCGTCGTCGAAGGCCGGGGCAGCGGGTACGGCGACCTGCACCGTGGCGGCGGCAACGCGAACCGGCGCCATGAACAGGGCGATGCTCCAGTATCCCGCCACGGTCAGCAGCAGCATGGCCGCCAGCAGGGTCAACGTGCGATTGCGATCCCAACGCCTGCCGTCCATGTTCCGCACCTTCGCCAGGTTCCTGTGCGGCCACGCTAGCAGCTGACGCTGACGCTTTTGTTTCATCATCCGCGCCTACGCTGGCAGGTATCGGCAAGGACGGGAGGCGATGTCCGATGCAACGCAGACCACGCGGCTTCACCCTGATTGAACTGATGGTGGTACTGGTCATCATCGGCATCTGCACGGCGGGCATCGGTCTTGGCCTTGGCAGCCTGCTCGACCCTGCGCGGCAGCTGCGCCAGGAATCGGAGCGGTTGGCGCAGCGCCTGCAGGTCGCGCGCGATGAAGCACGCATCGATGGTCGGCCGATCCGCTGGCAGGCCAGCGCAGAAGGCTATCGCTTCAGCCGCCGCGACAACGAAGGCTGGGTTGAACTGCGGCGAGATGACCTGCTGCACCCCCAGCAGTGGCAAACCCACGGCATAAAAGTGCAACCGACAGCCGCCATCGAGTTGAGTCCTGAATGGATCGGCGTGCCGTGGGAACTGGCGTTGTCGCTGGACGGCCGTCGACTGCGTCTTCGTGATGATGGCAGTGGGCAATTGCAGGTCGTGCAGTGAAGCGGAAGCAACACGGATTCACGCTGATCGAGGTGCTGATCGCATTGGCCATCGTGGCCATCGCCTTGGCGGCGGTGATGCGCTCGGTGGCGGTGGCGACCGATGACCAGTCGCGCCTGCGTGACCGTCGGCTGGCCCTGCTGTGCGCGCAGGACCGCTGGCAGGAGCTGCGCCTGGCCGCGCAGCCACCTGGCGATGCACGTCTGCTGTGCCTGCAGGGGCGCACCCGTTTCCTGGTGCAGCAGCACCTGGGCAGCGGCGCCGACGGGCAACCGCAGCTGGAGCTGAGCGTGGTGGCCGAAGATGCACCGAAACAATCGCTGGCGCGCCTGCAGCTGCCATGGACGGCGGCGCCATGAAACGCGCTGCGGGTGGCTTCACCCTGATCGAAGTGATGATCGCCATCACCATCATGGGCGTGCTGGCGGTGATCTGCTGGCGCGCCCTCGACAGCGTTGCCAGCACCGATCAGCGCCTGCGCCAGGCCGATGCCGAGACGAGTACGGCGATGCGGGTGCTGCAGCAGTTCCAGCGCGATATCGAGATGCGGGCCGACGATGCGCTGATGAACGGCGCGGTGCGACCGGCCGATCAGACTGCGCGGCTGCTGCCGCCGTCGTTGACCAGTGAGCGCCACCCCGATGGCGGCTTTACCCTGGAGATCACCCGCAGCGTCGGCAGTGACGGGCTGCAGTGGCAGCGCGTTCGCTGGTGGCGGCAAGGCAGCACGTTGTGGCGTGCCAGCGGTGCGCCGTCCGATCATTATCCGCTGCCTGCGCCTGAGCCGACGCGCGGGTTGATGGTGGCGCGTGATGTGCAGCGCTTCGAAGTGCGGGCATGGCAGCCGGGAGTGGGTTGGGCAATGCTGCCCAGCCAGGGGGAGGTACTGCCGGCGACCGGTCTGGAATTGCGGTTGGGGTTGCGTGATGGACGCGGGCCGTTGAGTTACCGGCGGGTGTTGGCGCTCTGAGAGGAGCATCCACGCATGGCGTGGATCTACTGAACTGCATCCACGCATGGCGTGGATCTACTGAACTGCATCCACGCATGGCGTGGATCTACTGAACTGCATCCACGCATGGCGTGGATCTACTGCGCGGCCGCCCGGTCGCCGGGCGCTGTCCCGCGCCCGGCGACGCCGTGTCGGTGGTCCTCACCGCTGATGGCTGCTCCCTGCCCTCGGTGCCGTCCTGGCTGGGGCCGCCACCGTTCCCTGGCAGCTGGCCCGATCCTCTGGTCTGCGCGTGGTGGGTGCGGACCGTGGTCCGCACCGTTCCTCATTCCACGCATGGCGTGGATCTACTGGGTCGGCTGCTTGCCTGCGTCTGCCCGGGCCTGCGGAAACTGGAAGGCGCTGTTGACGTCGTAGCCCGTGGCGGCTGCCGTGTTTCCGCGTGTTGGCGGGTCGATGCTGCTGCTGGAACTGCCGAAGCCGAGAATCTGCACGCTGATCACCGACGGCTGGTTGCGTCGCGCATCGTCCTGGCTCTTGCGCATCACGTCCTGTGCGGCCTGGCTGGCGCTGTTGGCCGCAGCGCTGGCCGACGCCAGCGCGTTGACGTTCACCGAGGCCAGTACCGGCAGGCCCTTGCTGTCGCCCTGCACCTGGATGTTGGCGGCGTTGAGCACCTGCAGTGCCGCCAGGTTGATGTTGCCCGACACACGGATACCCGCCTCGCCTGCATCGATGGTGCCCAGCGGAGCGATCAGGTCGACGTCGCCCGGCGCCACTTCGGCGATCGGGTTCAGCGTTGCGATGCCGGCGCCGCTGGCAGGGGCCTGCGGCGACAGGATCACGTTGCCCCAGGTGTCGTAGACCCGGCGCGGCGGGGTGTACAGCAGCGTGGTCTGCGAGCCGCGGCCGGCATTGATGTCGCCCTGCTCGGACCACGCCAGGATGTCACCACCAAAGGTGGTCATCACCCGCGACAGGCCCAGCAGCACGCTGTCCTGGCTGAACAGACGGATGTCGCCCTGGCCCTGGGTGACCAGGCCCGCGCTGGCCGGAGGCACCGCGCCCTGCACGCCCACCACGATCTGCCCGCCCGGTGCCATCAGCTCGATGTTGCCGCCCGCTTCGGTGCGCACGCCGGAACCGCCGTACATCACGATATCGCCAGTACGGTTGATGGTTGCGCCATTGGCATCCTTGTCTGGCATCAGCGTGGCGATCGCTTCGCGCCCGCGCAGATAGGAACCGAAACGCGGCCCTTCTGCATTGGTGTACTCACGACCACCTTCGCGCAGTTCAGCGTAGTAGACCTGGCGCAGGAAGATGCGCTGCTGCTCCTTCGGCAATGCGTCGAACACGGCCAGCGCCTCGGCGCCGTCGGCAGCCCTGCCGAAGCGCTGCTGCAGCCACTGCTTCAGTTCCTTGTCGTAGATCTTCACCGACTTGCCAGGCTGCGCCGCCAGCGACTGCGCCGGATCGGCCAGGTTGGCGCTGTCCAGGTAGCGCGCGCGCAGTGCATCGAAGTCTATGCCTTGATTGCCAGCCGTCACGGCAATGCTCGCGCCCGGGCGAGTGTCACCCTGAACGACGCCTCCCAGACTGACGATGCTTCCGGCCTCTTCCTGGCGCAGCTGGCGGCCGGCATTCACCTCGACATTGCCGGGGCCGGCCACCGACAGGTTGCTGCGGATGATGTCCCGCCCAGCGTCGATCCCGCTGATATCGGTACCGCTGGTGTTGAGCGCGGTGACATTCGCGTTGATCACATCGCGACCCGCGCGCAGTTGTACCGCCGATCCCGCTTCATACCAATCAAACAGGGTCCGGTTCGCGATACCGGTGTTCTGCATCAGCTGTCGGCGGCCACCACTGCCCAACCCGATGATGTCACCGGCAACGGCATAGAAGCGACTTGGCGAAGTGGGGTGGGATGTCAGCGCACCGGTGGTCGGGGTACTGGGGCCGAACGCGAACAATGGCAGGATCGCCGCCGGATCGGCCCCCTGCACCCCATCGTCGGAGAGATTGTGGCTGACCCGGATTCGGCTGACGCCCCGCTGGGCCATGAATGCAGGATCAAAGGGACCAGGGAGGCGGGCATCACTACCGGAACGTGCAATGCCCGTGGCATCGATCGCGGCAAAGATCGAGCCCCCGGCCAGAACCTCGAGCTGGCCGCTGGCCGAAGGCGCGAGCAGCATCACATCGCCTGTGTTCGCGCCCGGTCCGAGGCCTCGAAGCGAGGCACTGATGATGTCACCACTCGCTGCCACTGCGCTGAACCTGGACGGATACAGCCAGTAATTGATGTTGGGGGGAACGGATCGATCCTGCAGCGCGACGCCTTCAGCGAACATGTTGCTACCGGTTGCATGCAGACTTCCGGCCAGGCTTGGTGCGAGATTTCCGCCTGCCGAGAACAGGTCCAGTGCAGTGCCTCGGGTCCAGAGCGAGAACCACGTAGTGCCAGCTGCATGCTGGCCATCACTCAGAACCACGTCGTTGTAGTTGGACGTCGGTACACGCCCCGCATCTGCGGCGCCACCAAGAACAATGTCGCCACGGGCCTGCAGGCGGGCGGTGGAATCACCCAGGATGAGCACCGGCCCCGCCATCGCCACGGGTGCGTCGGCCACGAACGGATTCTTCAGGCCCAACGTTCCGTAGCTGCTTTGTACCGCGCTGAGACCACCGATGCGCGCCGCCTGCAGCAGTGTACTGCCCCGCAGATTGGTCACGGCGCCATTGAGATCCAGATCCTGCAGGAAACCTTCGGACTGCTGCGCGCTCGCACGCAGGCCCGGGTTGAGCGCACCGCCGCTTCGCAGCGTCAGGTCTCCGCCCCCCGTCAGATGCAGTTCACCGTTGCTGACGCGTCCGGTCGACCCGACCGCAGCGACGATGGCGCTGGAATGGGGCGCAGTCAACAATCCCAGGGCATTGCCCATCGAAGCGATCACCCCCGAGTGGCGGCCTGCTTCCAGGGACAGATTGCCCCCTCCCAATGTGCCGAAGCCAGTGAAGCCGACCATGCGGGGCGTCGCGTCCTGCTCGGCGCCGACGGTGCTGTAGGTGCCGAAGTTGATCCACCAGCTGGTTGCTGTGGTCTGGACACCCTCTGTCGTGCCCGAACCCTGCCGCCACAACCAGTTTCCCACCGCAGCACTTGAATGCCCCGCTTGGTCACGCTGCGCGGTGCCCGATTCGGACCGGCCCGTCCAGACATCGCCAATGATGTCTCGCCCCGCGTCGACCCTGACATCGCCACCATGATCGGGATACCAGGCACGGTAGTTGACCAGCGCCGCATCATAGCTGCCCGAGACTTGATTCTTGCCCAGCAGCGAGGTCTGCCAGGGCGCAGCCGCACGCGCCGGGTTGAACTGCGCGTCGTAGCCATCGCCCAACGACGTCGGCGCACCTGCGGTATACACACCGAAGCCGGACTTCATGCGCACGTCCTGGGCGGCCAGCAGCGTCAAGTCACCCTTGCCCGTTCGCAGCACGCTCCAGGCAGGGGCGCCCAAACGCTTGCCGTAAGTGGTCACTTCGGTCAACGTGCCGCCGCCGTAGCAATAGCCCATCGTCGCGCAGACCTCTTCTTCGGACATGCCCAGTTCGACACCCAGTTCCGATGCCGGCTTGCCGACCCACGACTCATCGCCCCACCACTGCAAGGACCCTTCCTTGTCCACCAGGCGCGGTGCCGCAATGCAGTAGGGGCCGTCGCTGCAGACCGATTCTTCCAGCACCCCCAGAAGCTCGGCGACTTCCTTGGGCGACTTGCCGACCAGGCTGTCATCTCCCCACCAGAACAGTGACCCTTCCAGGTTGAGGAGACGATCCCCTTTCCATTCCGTCGTCGTGGTCACCGTGCCGATGGTGCTGTAGTGGCTGTCCGCCAGCACGATGCTGCCCTCGCTGCCCCAGCGGCGGGTGCGCGGGTCGGCGGCGGTGGTATCCGCACCCGCCACCGCAGTCAGATCCCAGGACGTCGTGCCTTCAGGCAGCATAGCCGCCAGCGCCCAGTTGCGTCCCTGCCGACCGCTGGCATCCGCGGTCCGCAGCTTTACCGGCGCGTCGCCGGCAAGCTCCACCTTGGTCATCGAGGGAATGATCGCACCGGCATGCAGATCCAGTGCGCCGGAGAGTTTCATTGCCATGGGCAGGGCGACACCGGCCGGCCACACCTGTGCGGCCACCGGCGCTGGCGTGCGCAGGCGGAAGCCGGCACCCAGACGGGAGCCGGACTGCAATGCCAGCGCCTGTGCCAGCACGGTACCGGCCGCCATCACCTGCCCGCTGCCTGTCGTTACTGCCGCGCCCAGCACAGTACCGGCCGGCAGCAGCAGCGGCCCGGACAACACCATTTCCACCGGCAGCACGGTTCCCGCCGGCAAGGTCACGCCCTCGAATGGCAATGCATAGTTCAGCGTGGCGCCGGCGCGGAACTCGGTGCCGCGCTGCAGCTGGACACCCTCGCCGGGCACGATCAGGTCGCCGCCGAACGCGGTGTTGGGCGTACCGCTACTGCGCCCCTCCAGCAGCACCCAGCCGTCCTCATCGGGATTGGCCGGCGGCGGCGCAAAGCCGTCATTGATGCTGCCGTAGACATTGATATCGCCCTCGGCACGCAGCACCAGCGCGGCCGATTCACCGAAACCGCGGCGCGCAGGATCGAGCCGGTTCGACTGCGGTCCGTAGCGATAGCCGGACAGATCGATATCGCCGGCCACGACCAGATCGCCACGCGGGTTGTCACTGCTGGTCCGCGCCACGATCTGCACACCCGGGCGCAGGCGGTAGCTCCCCAAGGCCGCAGTGCGCTGCTGCAGGCCGGTGTTGGCCAGCGCGCCGTTCATCCAGACGCTGTTGTCCGGGTCCACCACCGTATCCAGCCAGCGCTGGTTGATCACCTGCGGGCGATGGCCATGCACATCCGGCGCGCTGGCCAGCGGTGCCGAGTCATAGATGCGCACTGCGTTGACCTGGATATCGCCGGCACCGACGATGCGGATGCCGTTGGCCACGTCGATGGCAGCATCATCGGTGCCCACGCGCGGCACATTGAGCTTGACGCTGCCGTGTGCACGTCCATCGTTCTGCCCCGCAGCGGTACCGGCCGGCACCGAGGTGCCCGCACGCAGATCCAACGCCGACGCCCCCCCAAGCTGCAGGCCTCCACTGGCCGACGTCAGCTCGATCGTCGCTCGGTTCGGGCTGTCGATGATCTTGCCGTAGCTGTCCACGCGCAGGGCGCTGCCGTGGGCATCCAGCGCTCCATCCACGCGCAGCACATCGCGTGCCGACAGGCGGATGCTGCCGACCTGTTCGCCGCTGGCATCGATGCGGCCGTTGACCTGCAGGCTGCCACCATCAAGGCTGATATCGACGTGGCGAGCCTTCACTTCATTACCGATCACCAGGTCACCTTCGCTCAACTGGAAGGTACGGCCACCCGTAATGCCACCGCTCGTCAGCCGTGTGTTGAGCCCGGCAAAGTCCTGCAGTTGGCGTGCACGCAACACCAGTTCAGCGCCGTCGTAGGGCACCTCGGTGCCGCCGGCATCGTAGCGCCCGCTTGCACCGCCCAGCAGTGTTCCGGCCAGCGCCACGCGGCCCCCCTGCTTGCCCAGTGCCTGCACCGTCAAACGACCGCCACGGTTGTTGCGTGCCGATACGTCGATGCGCGAAGCCGCATCGGCGCTGATATCGCCCTCGCTGGATGACAACGTGACATCGCCACCCCAGCTGTATTTGTCCACGTCATACAGGCTGACCTTGCGGCCGGCCAGGTCCAGCACGGCGCTGCCGCCCAACGAAATTCCCTCGCGTGCATAGGCATCGAACCGGCCGGAGGCCAGCGCCACCCGGCTGTCGATCGCGATGCGATCGGCCTTGATCGACAGTTCCGCCCCCAGCGCGTCATTGCCTGCGGTGGCGCCTGCGCCGCGCAGCTGCACGTTGCCGCCACTGCGTATCGCCAGTTGCGCGCCCGCATCGCCTGTCAGCAGCGGCGTGACGATATCCAGCGCGCCTCCCGTCAGCTGCCAGCCGCTGCCAGCCACGTAGTCGCCTTGCTGCTGGAAAACATCGAGACTGCCTTTGCCCGAGAACAGCATCCGCTCGGACGCTGCCAGCGTGACCCCGGCAAAGCCGAGGACCTGGCGATCGGCGGCCACCGACGAATTGGGCCGGGTGAACGGCGCTCGCCCCAACTGCAGCGTGCGCGTGTTGATCTCCAGCTGGCCACTGCCGAGACGACCGACCATCGCCTCCCCGCCTGGCTGTGCCTGTTCGCCGCCCGGCAACGTCGTGCCCGCCAGCGTGCCGTCCCAGACCAGCGTATCGGCAGTGATGCGCGCGCGGTCCGTGGTGGCACCGTAGCCATGGATGGCCGGTGCACCCAGTACCAGGCTGCGCAGGCTGCTGCGCCCGGTCGCGCTGTCACGGGTATCCAGGTCAACGCTGCCGAACACATTGATCGCATCACGCGCGGTCAGGCTCAGTGCTTCCAGCGCAGGCGCGCCAGACGCAGTATTGCCGCGCAGCAGCCGCTGCAGGACATCCTGGTTCATGGTCATGCCGGCCGGCAATCCGCCCGTCGCCATTGCCGCTGCAATGGCCTCGGCACTGCCCAGGTTGAGCGCGGACATGCCCAGTCCCAGCTGACGGGTGCCATAGCTCACCGCATCACCGATGTTCAAGGCGCCGTCGGTGACCACATTGATGCTGCCAGCAGACAGCAAACGGGTCTGCCCACTGCAGTCCGCCGCACAGCCACCAATATCGATCGCCACCGCCCCTGCCGCCGAACCGCCCTGTGCGCTCAGCGCCGTCAGGCGCTGGTTGGACACCGCCAGCAATCCACCCGTGACCAGGTAGGGCGCCGTGGCCTGGTCCACGCGCGAGGGATCGGCCTGGGACAGGGTGTCGATCGAGGCGCCCTGCTCCAGAAGGATGCCCTTGCCGCCGAAGGCAGCCGCGAGCAGCACCTCCTGCGCCAGCAGATTGACGCCGCTGCGCACGGCCAGGCGCGTTGCGTTGCCTTCCACCGTGCTGGTGGTCGCATCGCGGCGGAACGTTCCGCCGATCAACAAGGTTGCCGGGCGCAACGCATTGAGCGCTGCGTCGAAGACGGTGGCACCGCGTTCGGTGCTAGGCGCGCCGCGCCCGTCGCCGACGATCTCGAGCAAGGCATCCTGCGGGGCAAGGAGGTTGACCGAAAGAATGCCACCGCGTCCCTGCGCGCTGCCTGGGCTGAAGCGGGACAGTCCACCAAAGGTGACGGCCGGTGTGCCCATGCGACCCGCGCCATCGCCGAGCATCAGGCTGAGGTTGCCGGCATCCATCGGTCGCCAACGCAGCGCTTCACCGCGGCGTTCGGCCACGCCCTGCACGAATGAGCTGTAGGGTGTTTCGTTGTAGCTGGCATGGCGCCGTACAGTCTCCGCGGGCGTCAACAGCAGGTCGGTGAGCAGCGGCGAGACCGCGCCGCCGAGACCTTGACCCTGATGGCCGCTGAGCCGCCAGGAGCCGGTGCCTGTCGATACCGGCTGGGCGCTGCCGATCGCACTCTCTGCCCCGATCTCGACACGGAACGCGCCGGGCTGCAGGGCGTAGGTGGCCGGCAGCAGCGTATAGGTGCCGGCCGGGAGCCCGGGCACGCCTGCAGGCACGGTGATCTGTTGACCCACACGCGGGTTGGTGCTGCCGTCGGCTGTCGCCAGCGGTGCCTGCGCGTCTGATCGCCCCGGCACGATGGCATAGACCGCGTTGCCAGCGCGACTGAAGCCATAGCGCGGATTCGCGTCTGCCAACGGGTGTCGCAGGATGTCGACCGAGCCGCCGCGCCCGGCCACGAAAGCAGCGCCGGACAGCTCACCTCCGCCGGAAACATCCACGACGCTGCCTGTGGCGCCGTTGAACGCATTGGCTACGATGTCCACACCAATCGGGATATTGACCGATCCGGGGCCAAGCACATCGAATTCGGCACCGCCTCTTCGCCAGGTCACACCGTCCACCGTGCCGCCGAATGGCAGCGCCAGGCCGGCGCCACTGATCGAGGTCACGCTGCCGGCAAGCAGGTCGACCCGGCTGCCGCGGTTTGCGTTGAACTGACTGCCACCAAGTTGCACCCGGCCCCAGGGAGCCTGGACATTACCGCCCTGTACTACTGTCGCCGCGACCAGTTCCAGGCTGCCGAAGGCCGAATCCGGTACCGGTTGCGGGGCACCGCCAACACCATGGATACGTAGTACGGCCTCTGGATTTTCCCAGGACGGCAATCCAGAAGGGCCGATGGTCGGAACGCCTGCAACGATGCGACCCTTGGCCTGGGCCGCCGGATACAGGCGCGCGGCGCTGATATCGATCGACCCCGGGCCTGCAAGGGTGGATTCCTGCGAACTGCTGGCGACCGGGGCCAGCATGCGTATGTCGCCGCTGCTGCGCAGGTCGACGTGATCGAAGCCGGCCAGCCAGGTGACATCGCGCAGGTCGATCAGGTCGGCGGTGACATCGAAACGATGTTGCTTGCCCGCGTCGAACGATGCCTCCAGCGGACGCAGCGTGCCTTCGCCGGCCGGCTGCCACCAACGCCCCTGCGCAAGGCGGACGTAGGGCGCACTCAGCTGCAGGCGGCTGCCCTCGCTGTTGCCCGGTGCGAATCCCAGGGAACGCTCGTTCACGCCGTGGATCCGCAGGCTCTGGTCCATGCGTAGATTGACGTCACCCTGCGCCCGGACATCACCGAACAACGAGAGATGATCGAAGCCGCCCGCCGTGATCTGCTGGACCGACAGCGCGGCGTGACCGTACTCGAGGCGCGCGGGCAGCACCTCCGTCTGCAGCGTGTTCTGGGTGAGCGAAATCAGCCGTGGCGCCAGCACCTCGGAATCTTTTGCCGTGCTGCCATAGGTGCCGCCACCAAAGGCGACGCCCAACGTGCCGCCACGCGCCTGGTCACCACCTGCCGCCGCATCAAGCGCACCGTGCAGATACAGCGCATTGGCCGCACGCAGCACGATGCTGCCGCCGTCACTGTCCACCCGAGTGCGCCCGCTGCCGTCGATATCGAGCAGTGCCGATGCTCCCGAGGCATCCAGTCGCGCCCCGCGCTCGACCACCACGAAGGTGTCAGGTGGCAGGTGGCGCACGCTGCCCTGTTCTTCCCAATCCAGTGCGCCGCCGATCTCGATCGTGCCACCCTTGCGCACCTGCCCGCGCAGCTGCCCGCGCGCATCGGCGGCGGAAACTGCATCGCCGCTCACATCCAGCAGCGCCCCGTCGGCGATCGCCCAGCGGCGTTCGCGCCGTCCGTCGGCACGCACCGTCGATGGATCGAAGGCTTCATCCAGACGGATGCGACCGCCCGCCGCCTTCAGCGTGCCCGCCACATTGATGTCGCCGGAACTGAACAATTCGATCGACTGCCCTGGGTCGACGTTGAGCACGGCATTGCTGCCGATGTGCAGGTCACCGGCCGACAGCAGATGCCCGGCGCGCAGCGTCAGGCTCGCACCCGCGCGCTGGCTGACGCGACCGCTGGCAGGATCCACCATGTACAACAAGGGTGACCATGCCTGCAGACCCTGCTCACGGCTCGAGGCACTCTGCGCACCCTCGGCCAGGCGCAGGACCGGTTGTTCCACATTCAACTGCACGCCGTCTTCAACGGTCAGCCCGTTGTAGCCACCGATGTCGTAGCGGGAAAAGCCGCTGCTGAACAGCGGTGCCTGCAACCGCAGCGCTTCCGACGTCGGCGCTTCACCACCAATGGCGACCTTGCCCCCGGTCGCAAGGGTGAAGGCGCCGCTGCCGCTGCCGAGCGCACTGAAGCGGACGCCATCGCTGATACGCAGCCGACCACTGCCATCGGTGGCGACATCGGTGCTGGCCGCCAACAGGCTGACGCTGCCGCCCTTGCCTACCCGGCCCTTGCCCTTTGCATCGATGCTGCCACCCGCATCCACCGAAATACGTGCGCCCTCAGCCACGGTGATGTCATGGCTGACATTGATGCGCAGCTGTCCACCGTCAATCCAAGCCTGCGTGGCGCCGCCATCCGACACGGCAAAGGGATTGCTCCAACCACCAGCAAGATCAAACCCTGCACCAGAAGCAACATCGACCGCGCCACGCCCGGCGGACAGCAACGCGGTGGGCCGACCGAGCACCGGAAGCAGGTTGCCCGCCTCCACCTGCCCACCCGCGATCTGCACGGTGCCGCCGAAGCTGACCCGGCTACCGGTGAGAGCAAGCTGCCCGCCCTCCTGCAGCCTGAGCGTGCCATCCAGTTCAACACGTCCCGCCGTGGCGATGTCGACGCGGCCCCAGCGCTGTGCGCTCAGGACATTGCTGTCCAGCGACACCGTGCTGCGCTGTGACTCTTCCACCGGCGCCTGCAGCGACCAGGGGCGGGCGTCGGCGGCGATCTCGCCAATCCGCACGTGCGAGTCGTACACCGCATTGCGCCCGGTGTTGTCGTAGCGGCCCAGCCAGAGTTGAGCGTTGCGGGCAGCGGCCGTCTGCGCCTGCGCGTATCCATCCTGCCCCTGATCGGGTCGCCGTGTCTGTTGCAGCCCTTGGAAGGCGGCCGTGTCCACCTGCCCCTGCAGAACGGCGGTAGGCGCCGAGATCAGCAACCGACCCGCATCGCGCCCCACGGTGTAGCCATTGTCGTAGCGTTGCGCCGGTGCCACCAGCGGATTGCGGAACGATTCGGTGACGCCCCAGCGCTCCTGCTTCACCTCAAAGCCCCGGTACAGGCCGTCGTACAGCATCTCTGCCGGGGCATCATCAAGACGGTACAGCTGGCCATCGCGGCCACGCAGCCAGCTTTGCTGGACCACGCCGGACTGCACATCAAGGCTGCCACCTGCCAGATTGATACTCGAACCGGCGTGGCTGACGACTTCCTTGCCAGCCAGCTGGACGGTGCCACCCTGCGCGGCCCATTCGCCTATCGAATGTCCCTGGTTGTCGAGGTAGCCACTCACTTCCAGCAAGCCGCCACCGGCATACCAGCGAGTGCCTTCATAGCCCCCTGTCCCCGCAGCCACCTCGGTCAACTGGCGACGGTCGATCCACACCTCGCTGCTGATCAGCTTGCCGCTGTCACGGTTGTCGGGCGAATCGCGCAGTTCGTTGCCCTGCACCTTCACCTTGACGTTGTTCCTCTCCATCGCCACCTGCACGCCGACCGCACCGGCCACGTCCACGCGGGCGCCGTCGTCCAGATAGCTGCGGCGGCCCGCATCGGAAATCACCTGACCACCGGTCGCCACCGCCAGCGAGCCAGCCTGGAAGTTCACGTCGCCGCCGGAGACGATCTCGATGCGCGATTGCTCGCGTCGATCCTGCAGGCGCGAGAGGTTGTCGAAGGTGCCGCTGTTGCTGGCCCCGCGCAGCTTGTCCTGTTCACCGGACTCCTTGATGAGCGCATTACGCTGGCTGTCCAGCGCAGTGGTCTTGCCGTCATCTTCGATCAGCACCGCGGTCGTCGAACCCGTGGCCAGAGTCACGCTGCCCTTGCTGTCGGAGGACGAACTCAGCAGATGCACGGTACCGCGCTGGTTCAGCGTCGTGGTGGCAACCGCTACACCGGTCTGTTCGACCGTGCGGCCGGCAAGAGTGACGTCGCCCTCGCGCGCTTGGATCAGACCGCTGTTGCGAACGCTGCCGGCCGTGCTGTCGGTGACGAAGCGCGGCGCGATCTCATTGCCCCGCGTGGTCGAAGCCGTGTTCTGCGCCGTGCCCACGCCGCGACGGATCACGAAGCTGTCACCGGCCGCCAGCTGGGCCTGGCCCTTGCGCGTCTCGATCTGGCCCGCGTTTTCCACGCTGTGGCCGGCCAGCAGCACATAGCCACCGCCACGCGTTGCGCTGGTGGGTTCATGGGTGGTGATGCGCGCGCCACGTTCAACCATGACCTTGCCCACCGCATCGGTGAGGGCCGACGTATTCGCGTCGGCGCTGTACAGGCCGTTGTCACGGAACTGCGCGTCGCTGATCCGTGCTGCGGCGGCGACCAGGTTGCGGACGTTGACCTGGCTGTTGTTGCCGAACACCACGCCGTTGCGGTTGGCAACGAACACCGTGCCGTTGGCCTTCAGCTGGCCCAGGATCTGGCTGGGCCGTGCGTTGGGGTCGTTGACCCGGTTCAACACCGCCCAGTCCGGGTTCTGCAGGAAATTGAGGGTGGTGTTGCCACCGATGTTGAAGGTTTCCCAGTTCAGGATCGCCTGGTCAGCGGTCTGCTCGATGCTGACCTGCACCCGGCCGTCGGCGCCCTGCGACTGGATCGCTTCGCGGGCATTGATCCAGCCACGGGTCAGCGGATTCCCGTCCACCTTCAGGCCATCCTTGCCCAGCCCATCGGCCACCACGAAGCCCGCCTCGCGTCGCGCCTGCCTGGCCTGCTCCTGCATGCGCTGCTGCAATGCGATGGCCTGCGCGGCCGTGCCGAGGTTGTCGATCGACTGCTGCAGCTTCTGTCGCGCCGCATCCTGCTGCTGTGCAGGCAGCTGGAACTGGATAGGCACGCCATTGGGCATGCGGCCACTCTGCGCTGCCGCGCCCTGGGCGGCGCCGCGGTCGGCGAACCAGCCGGGGCTGAACGCCTGCTGCGCCTGGCTGGCAGGAGCAACCACGGTGCCCAGCGCCACGGCCACGGCCCAGGCCATCGGGTGGCTGCGCCACAGGGAGGCGGAGAAACGGGCAGCGGGCGAATGCGGGTGCGACATCGGGGACCTCGTCAACCTGATGGGCCGCGTTGGCGGCGGCGAGTACGAAGGGGGCCTGCGCTACGCATGCCCTGCACCTGATAGACGGTGGCCGCGGCGTGAAGACGACAGTTCAGCGCGGATGCGGTGCCACCACGAAAGAAAGCGCCGGCATTTCGGCCGGCGCTTCGATCAGCAGGTGTTGCTTTGCAGACAGTTACAGCGGACGGCCGATGCCCGAGCAGGTGCTCGGGTTGTTCACGGCGCCGGCATTGCTGGCGGTCGCGAAGCGGGTACGGACCGCATCACGCCAGGCCTTGGTCAGCGGGATGAACTTGTGCGCGCGGATGGCCGCATCGTTCGGGCCCTGCTCGACGCCGGCGACCACGACGCTGCCGTAATGGCGGGTCAGGAAGCCACGGACGTTGGCGCCAACAGTGGCGTTCTTGTAGCACTGGCCGAACACGAAGTTGGTGTAGCCAGCGATCGGATAGCCCGCGGACGGGTTGCCGAACACCGGCACCCAGTTGGCGGGGTTTTCAGCAGCGGCGCCGGTCGGCGGAGCAGCGGTCTCCAGGGTCGCCTGCACGCTCACTTCATCCGGCGAGAAGCCCTTGACCTTGGCCACCTTGGTGGCGTCGACCAGGCTCGGGATCACGTCCGGGCCAACGTAGCCGACGCGGCCGTCAACGGCGTACACCGCGTTGTACAGCGAGGTGCCACCGGTAGCCGGAGCGGCGATGAAGTTCGACGGCACGGTGGTGAACAGGTTGGCGAAGGTCGACTGCACCGAGAACGCCGGCACGCCGTTGGTCAGCTTCAGGGTGGTACCGGAGACGTCGGCCGGCTGGCAGGCGCTGGTCAGGAAGCGGGCCAGCAGCTCGCTGGTACCGCTGCTCTCGCCACGGTAGACGACCTGGATGTTGCCGCTGCGGTTGCTGTCGATGCTCGACCAGCTGGTGATCTTGCCCGAGAAGATGCCGCAGATCTGCGCAACCGACAGGTCAACCGCCGAACCGGCCTTGTTGAACGGAACGGTGACCGAGGTGGCAACCGAAGGAATCTGCACCAACGCGCCGAAGCGGTTGGTATCGCCAGCCACGTTGTAGGTGCTGTTGTAGGTGTTCAGCTCGGTGCCGCTCAGCACCGAATCACTGCCAGCGAAATGCACGGTGCCAGTGGTCGAGAACAGCGCCGAGTTGTTTTCCAGGAAGGCCTTCTTGCCGGTGCCCGAACCGGTCACGGCGTAGCTGAAGTTGGCCGGCAGGATGCTGTCGGCCTGGCCCTTGTAGAGGTCGGCCGGCAGCGAAGCGCCGCCGCCGGTGACGGCGGTCTGGGCCGAAGCGGCGCCAGCAGTGGCGAGCAGCGCGGTAGCAACCAGCGCGGCCAGGGTCTTGTACTTGTTCATGATCTTCTCCTGAAGGGTTTACTGCGAAGGTGAAACACCAAGGGAGGAACGGTCACTACACGCCTGCTGCCGCCGAGGGCCTCCCAGCCCACTCTGCGGCGACAGGGACATGCTGGTCGCCGCCGATGACAGGCCGCTTAAGAAACCTGTGGAAGATCGAAAAAAGGTGTGGAGGATTGTGTGGAGAAACCGGGCATCTGTAGATCCACGCCATGCGTGGATGCACGTCATTGCACCAGCTGGTTCATTTCCATGATCGGCATCAGCACGGCCAGCACTATGGTCAGCACCACGCCCCCCATCACCAGGATCATCGTGGGCTCCAGCAATGCCGTAAGTGCCATCGCACGGCGTTCGATCTCGCGCGAGATGGTCTGTGCAGCGCGGTCGAGCAACGGCGCCAATGAACCGGTCTTCTCGCCACTGGCCACCAGATGCACCAGGATCGGCGGATACACTTTCTGCACCTTCAACGCAGCGCCAAGCGAAGTACCCTCGCGCACGCGAGCGGCCACATCATCGGCACAGCGCGCCAGCAGCGCGTTGCCCAGTGTCTGTCGTGCGGCGTCCAGTGCGCGCAGCAGGGGCACGCCGGCGTCCAGCAGGATCGCCAGTGTCGATGCAAAGCGAGCGCTGTTCACGCCCAGCACGAAACGGCCCACCATCGGTACGCGCAACAGCAGGCTGTCCCAGCGCAGACGCAGATCCGGCCGCCGCAGTGCCAGCCGCCAGCCCACCACCAGCGCGCCGATGCCCAATCCCGTCCATACGCCCCACGCGCGTACGAAAGCACTGGCCGCCAGCATCACCTGGGTCAGCATCGGCAGCGTCTGCCGTGCCTGCACGAATGCAGTCACCACCTGGGGCACCACGTAGCTGAGCAGGAAGATCACGATCGCCACCGACACCAGGCTGATCGCTGCCGGGTAGATGAATGCCGTCAGTACCTTCGCCTGCAGCGCGTTGCGCTCTTCGATGTAGTCGGCCAGACGTTCCATCACCCGCGCCAGATCGCCGGAATCCTCACCGGCGCCCACCAGGGCACGATAGATCCCAGGGAAATCGCGCGGCCGCGCCGCCAGCGCCACGGTCAGCCGCTGGCCAGCGCGCACATCGGCACGCACTGCGGTGAGTGCCTGCGCAACGTGCGGGCGTTCGGCCTGTTCGATCACCGCGCTCAACGCGCTTTCCAGCGGCAGGCTGGCAGCCAGCAGGCTGGCAAGTTGCCGCGTGGCCCAGGCCAGTTCGCTGGCCGACAGCCTGCGCGTGCCCCAGCCACTGCCGGCATCGCGTGCGGCTGATACCTGTACCGGTGTCAGCCCGCGCCCGCGCAGTTGCTGGCGCACGCCGCGCGCGTTGTCGGCGTCCAGCTGTCCCTTCTCGATGCGCCCCTGTGCGTTGGCGGCCTGGTAGTCGAACAGTGCCATGCGCGCCTCAGTCGTCACCGGTCACGCGCAGGATCTCCTCCAGCGTGGTCACCCCGCTGTCGACCCAGCGCTGCCCGTCCTGGCGCAGGCTGCGCATGCCGGCACGCCGCGCCGCCTCGCGCAGCGCGGGTTCGCCCTGCCCTTCATGGATCAATGCCCGCACGCGCTCATCCACCACGAACAGCTCATGGATGCCGGTGCGCCCGCGGTAGCCGCTGTTCGCGCAGGCTGAGCAGCCTACGGCCCGCCACACCGTGCGCCCCTCGGTATCGAGTTCGGCACGCCGACACTGCAGGCACAGCCTGCGCACCAGCCGCTGCGCCAGTACACCGCGCAGCGATGAGGCCAGCAGGAACGGTTCCACACCCATGTCGGCCAGGCGGGTCACCGCCGAGATCGCATCGTTGGTATGCAGCGATGCCAGCACGCCATGGCCGGTCAGCGACGACTGCACCGCGATCTGCGCCGTTTCCAGGTCACGGATCTCACCGATCATGATGGTGTCCGGATCCTGGCGCAGGATCGCGCGCAATGCCGCGCCGAAGCTCATGCCGATGCGCGCGTTGACCTGGATCTGGCCGATGCCGGCGAAGTCGTACTCCACCGGGTCCTCCACGGTGAGGATGTTGCTGGTGCTGCTGTCGAGCTGCCCCAGTGCCGCATACAGCGAGGTGGTCTTGCCGCTACCGGTCGGCCCGGTCACCAGCACGATGCCATGCGGCTGGCGGATCAACCCGGTGAAGGTGGCCAGCGTATCGTCGGCCATGCCCAACCGCTGCAGCTGCAGACGCCCGGCATCCTTTTCCAGCAGGCGCAGCACCGCGCGCTCGCCATGTCCCGTCGGCACCGTGGACACGCGGATGTCCAGTGGTCGGCCGCCCACACGGATGGCGATGCGCCCATCCTGCGGCAGGCGCTTCTCGGCGATATCCAGGTGGGCCATGATCTTGATGCGCGATACCAGCGCCGCATGCAGCGCACGCCGTGGCTGCACCATGTCACGCAGGGTGCCATCGACGCGGTAGCGCACCACCGAATGCGTTTCGAAAGGTTCGATGTGCAGGTCGCTGGCGCCATCACGCGCGGCCTGCGCCAACAGCGCGTTGATCATGCGGATCACCGGCGCGTCATCCTGCGCGTCCAGCAGATCGGTCACCTCGGGCATGTCCTGCATCAGCCGGTCGAGATCGACCTCACTTTCGGCCGCGCCGACCACCGCAGCGGCATCGCCACCGTCACGATACTGTTCGCCCAACCGCTGCTGCCAGACCGCCGCATCCAGCACCTGGAACGGTACCGGCCCGTGCCGGCGGCGCAGCTCGGCCACGGCCCAGGCGGCGGTCTCGGCGGTGCCCAGCAGTACCGGCGCGCCGCCTGCTTCGGCCAGCATCACCCCGTGGCTGCGCACCCAGGCATACGGCAGCAATGGCAACGGCACGGGCATGCTCATGGCCCGATGACCAGTTCCGGGGTGTAGCCCAACCCGCGCAGCTGCTGCAGCGCCGGGTCGAGCGTGGCCGGGTCGCGCGCCACCCGCACCCGCAGACGCTGTCCCGTTTCACCCGGCGTGGTCTCGGCATAGGCCTGCAGGCCAAGCGCGCGCACCTGTGCCACGGCCTGGGTCGCACGCGCCGCATCCAGCCCCTGCGCGTACTGCACCACCTGCACATTGCCCTCGCTGGCCGGATACAACGACGCAAGGCTGCCGTTCTGCAACGGCTGGCCCTGGCCATCACGCGCATTGCCCTGGCCAAGCACCGACAGGTCCTGCGGCGGCAGCTGCGGTGCCGACAGCGCCGGCAACGCCCAGCTCTGCACCGGCTGCGCAGCGGCCTGTGCATTGCGCATGTAGTCATAGCGGTCGCGGGTCAGGCGCTGTCCGGCGGCCGGATCGCGCACCACGTGCGGGCGCAGGAACACCATCAGGTTGGTCTTGGCCCGCTTGCGCGTATCGCTGCGGAACAGCGCGCCCAGCACCGGAATCTTCCCCAGCCCCGGTACGGCGTCGCGGCCATGGCTGACGCTGTCTTCCAGCAGGCCACCCAGCACCATGATCTGGCCGTCATCGAGCAGCACGCTGGTATCCAGCGCCCGCTTGTTGGTGATGATGCCGGCGCTGCCCGAGCTCTGCGCATCGATGCTGCTGACTTCCTGGTAGATGTCCAGCTTCACCGTGCCGCCTTCGGAAATCTGCGGGCGCACCCGCAGCTTCAGGCCCACGTCCTCGCGTTCGATGGTCTGGAACGGGTTGTTGCTGCCACCGCCACCGTCGGTCACATAGCGGCCACTGACGAAGGGCACGGTCTGCCCGACCATGATGCTGGCCGCCTCGTTGTCCAGCGTCATCAGGTTCGGCGTGGAGAGGATGTTGGCGCCGCCCTTGCTCTGCAGGGCGTTGGCCAGCGCCTTCATGTTGAGGATCTGGCCGACGCCCGGCAGGTTGATCGTGCCGTCGATCACGCCGATGTTCAGGCCGTCCTTCGGCAGTACATCCAGCGTGGTGCGCGCAGTGGTGCTGATGCCACTGCCACCGGTGGTACCGCCGAAGTGGGTGCCACCGAACGTGCGGCCGTTGCCCAGCATCCATTGCACTCCCAGTTCAGCGGCATCGGTCTGGTTGACCTCCACGATCAGGCTTTCCACCAGCACCTGCGCCCGACGCTGGTCGAGCTGGTCGATCACCCGCCGCAGGTTGCGGTACACCGGCTCTGGGGCGGAAATCAGCAAGGTGTTGGTGGCGATGTCAGCCTGCACCGAGATGCCGTTCTGGCTGAAACCGCTGCTGCCGGCATCGATCGGATCACGACGCCCCGGGTCAAGCCGCGGCGATTCCAGCGCATTGCCCTTGCTCTTGCCCTGCGCAGGTTGCGCCGGCGTGCTGGCGTTGCGGCTGGTCTCGCCCGGCAATGCGGTGATACCGTCGCTGCTGCCCATCGCCGGCGCATCGCTCTGCCCTGCCACCACGCCACGCAGCACTCCGGCCAGCTGGGTGGCCTGGGCATTGCGCAGGTACACCACATGCAGGTTGCCGGACTCGTCCTGGGCCTTGTCCAGCTTCTCCACCAGCTGCCGCGCCAGGCGCGTGCGGCCCGGGCTGCTGGAGCGCAGCAGCACGCTGTTGCTGCGCGGGTCGGCCATCACCACCACCTTCTGCGCCGGCTCCGCGCCCTGCGCATCCAGCAACGGTGCGACCATCGCCGCCACGTCCACGGCAATGCCCTGCTGCAGCTTGACCACGTCGGTGTCCATGCCGGCCGGCGTATCCACGCTGGCAATTACCCGCGCGATGCGCTCCAGGTTGTCGGCGTAGTCGGTGATGACCAGCGTGTTGTTGCCTGGGTTCGCGGTGATCGGATTATCCGGGCTGATCATCGGCCGCAGCACCGCCACCAGCGCCGCCGCGCTTTCGTAGCGCAGGGCAAACGTGCGCGTGGTTATCTCGCCTCCCGCACCGCCGGCACCAACGCGCCCGCCCAGCAGCTTGGCATCGGCCTGCGGTACCACCCGGCTGACGCCCCCGCTTTCAACCACGGCAAAGCCGCGCATGCGCAATGCACCCAGCAACAGCTGGTAAGCCTGCACACGGCTGACCGGCCCATCGGAGACCACGGTCATCTTGCCGGTCACCCGTGGATCGACCAGGAACTGGCGGCCGGTGAAGCGTGCCGCCATGCGCAGCACCCCGCCGATATCGGTGTCCACCAGGTTCAGCTGTACCGGTTCGTCACTGGCGTCCTGCGCCTGCACCGCCGCCGGAAGATGGGCCAGGCCCACCACCAGTGCCAGTACCGCGCTGCAGCCCAGGCTGCGCATCGACTTCATGGATGGCCACCGCCATTGGCGGCCATCACGATGTTTCCGGAAATCCGTGCCGCCGGCATGTTCGCGTCCCCTGTGCGTTGCAGTTGCAGTTGCTGCAGTTCGATGGCCGGGTCGGCCAGCAAGGGCAGCAGCCAGTTCCAGAGCGCATCGGCGGGCACACTGCGCACCTGCAGGTGCCAGCGCCCGTCACGCGTTTCGATATGCAGGCTGCCGGCAAGGCCGGCAGCGGTGATCTGCTGGCGCAGCCCGGCAAGCGTCGGGTGCTGGCCCTGCGCCTGCTGCTGTTGTTCACGGGCACGCAGCAGCGGTGCAAGTGCCGCCGACTGTGCCTGCAGCCGAGGCAGTTCAGCCTGCCAATGGCTGCGCTGTTTCAGCAGCGGCTGCAGCCAGCTCAGCCACAGTGCAGCCGCCGCTATCGCGGCAGCCATCAACAGCAGCATCGCGCGCTCGCGCGCCGCCAGCCGCTGCCAACGCTGCTGCAATCCATGCAGGGAGGCAGCTGGGCGCAACCCGGCTGCGGTCATGGCGCGGCCCCGCTGCTGATCCGCAACCGGCCACCGGTTTCGCGCGCAAGCTGCAGCCCCTGTGCCTGCGTCGCCTGTTGCCAGCGCTCCAGCCGTTGCGCGTCCTCGGCCAACGCCTGCGCGTCGGCATCAAGTTCCATTTCCAACTGGCCCGGCTGATAGCGCAGGCTACGAATCTGGCCAGCCAACTCAGGTATGGCCTGCAGCACGCTGGCAACCTGCTGCTGCACGGCAGGAAGCGTCGGTGGCGCTGCCGGCACCGCCAGTGCCCGCCGTGCCTGCAACACCGGGTCGACCACATCGTGGATCTCCGGGAAGTGCGTGCTGAACTGCCGCGCCATGTCCTGCCGCAAGGCTTCACCCTCGCCATGCCAGCGCGATACCTGCAGTTGCAGGCCCAGCGCAGCTAGCACCGCCGCCGCCAACGCAAGGCCGATGGCCAGCCGCGGCACACCTGTACCCATGGCCGGCAACGGCAGCGACCAGCCAGGCAGCGGACCGCTGGACTGCGCCGCCTGCGCCAACACGCTGGCTGGCAGGCGCTCGGCCCAGGCAGGCGGTACGGCATCGATCCACTGCACCGCCTGCACCCCAGCCTGCTGCAAGCGTACGGCAAGCATCTGCATCACCGAGGGCAGGTCACGCCCGCTGCACCATTGCACGAAGCCACGATCACGGCCGCAGCGGACCAGTACATGCTCGCCACACAACTGCAAGGTGGCCTGCCCGGCCGACCACGGCAGCAGCAAGGGCGTCGGATGCAGCGCCTGCAACTGCAGCCCACAGTCCTGCAACTGCTGTTGTACCCGCGCAATCGCCTGCAGGCCAAGCCACGCCACCGCCACCGTGCCATCGGCCGCCTGCGTGCCATGGCCGAGCGCGACCTCCTGCAGATCATCCAGCAGCATCGCTTCCACTTCGCCCTGCAGGGCCGCCTGCAGGCGGCGCCCGGACAGCGGCGGCAGCTGCAGCTCCAGCAGGATCAGGTCCTGCGGGTCCAGGCTCGCATGCACCATTGCCTGCGGAAAGCGCTGGCCCAGCGTCGACAGACGGTCGCTGCCCGTCGCCAGTACACGGTCCTTGTCCAGCTGCGCCCATTCGACCGCGCTGTCCCCATCCAATCGATCCAGCGCCGGCAGGCGCATTCTCAGTTGCGTGCTCATGCACCGATCCTTGTCCATACCCGTTGCACACGCACGCTGTCGTCGCGGTACTCGCGCCAGATCAATGCGCGGAAATCCACCGATGCGCCGTCTGCCTGTACCTGGCCAACCGCCAGGAACCACTCGCTGTGGATACCCAGCGGCATCACCGCCATCTGTTCGTTGCTCAGCTGCAGCCGGTTGGCGATGTCACCGCGATTGAGCAGCCAGTGGCCACGATCGCGCTCGCCCAGCAGCGCCTGCAGGCGCCCGGCATCCACCCCGGGTGCAATCGCCTGCAGCACGGCGATATCACTTGTATTGGCGTTGACCAGGGTCTGTGCAGGCAGCACCACCGTGCGCCGTTCCAATGCCTGTACCGCCACCGGATCGGCGCCGGCCAGCACCTGTTCGATCAGCGACTCGCGCGGCAACGGCGCACGCGCCTGCCGCTCGCCATCGCGCAGGCGCGACTGGATCTGCGTTGCGGCGCTGGCACAGGCGGCGCGAGGCAGCCCCTGCCCGGCACACAGGGTGGTGAACGCACGCAGTGCCTCCGCTGCAGGTTGGCCGTCGGCCAGCAGCGTGCGCAGGTTGAACCTCGACTGCGCGTCCACCAGCTGCAGGTGCACCGGCAGTGGCACCTGCAGCTGCAGCGGACGCGCCCAGCGTCCGCTGCCAACAGTGGTCAATTGCTCGCGCGCGTCGTCACGCAACTGCTGCGCCGCGCGCTCGAGGGTGGCGTCCACCGCCATACGCACCTGCATGCGCAGCTGATCGCTGCGTACCGCACGCAGCTGCGCCGATTGACGGGTCAGCAGTGCCGTGGCGATCACCGCCACCAGTGCCACCACCAGCATCGCCACGATCACCGCCATGCCCTGCTGGCGGGCAAACGCACCTGGAATTTTACGGCGTGCCATTGTCTGGCCTCACAACTGCCAGGAGCCGATATCCGCGTTGCCGGCCTCACCGCCGGGCTTGCTGTCGGCCCCCAGTGAGAACACGTCGATATCGCCGTGCGTGCCGGGGTTCTGGTACTGGTACGGGTGCCCCCACGGGTCATCCGGCAGGCGGTCGAGGTAGGGCGTTACCGGCATCGCGCCGCTCCCCTGCGGCGGTTTCACCAGCGTCTGCAAGCCCTGCTCGGCGCTGGGATAACGCCCATTGTCCAGCCGGTACAGCTTCATGGCCTGCATCAGCGCGGCGATGTCCTGGCGCGCGGCCACCACGCGGGCCTGGTCGGGGCGATCCATCAACCGGGGCACGATCAGTGCGGCCAGAATGCCGATGATGACCACCACCACCATGATCTCGATCAGGCTGAAGCCCTGCTGCCGAGCCCTGCGACCACCCATCTGCGTTGCCATTGATCCGCCCTCATCATCCTGGAAGAGACCGCTGCCCCATGGTCAGCGGCGCATGTGTCAGTACGATAAACATCCTGCGGAAATCCGCTGTTCCTGCAGCCGATCACCCACGCGGCGTGCATTGGCCACGCAGGCAGCGTCCAGCAGCGACGACGGAATACGCGCAAGCGTGTCGTCCACGCAGCGGTGCAGCAGTGGCGTGGCGCACGCCTGCAGCAGGCGCATGCACTGCAGGGGCGACCAGGCCATGCCATGGTCGAAGCCGATGAACTGCCGATACACTTGGTGATAGCGAAGATCGTCGTGCAGGCGTTGCACGCTGGCGGGAGCGCGCAGTGCGACCAGCAGCACCGCACGCTGCACCATGCGCACCTCCCCGTACTCCTGCGCAAGACTGGCCATGGCCGATTCCGGCCACGGCTGCAGGCGCGCGTCCAGCGCCTGCCGCAGCAGCATCAACGGATGGCCGCTGGCATCCAACGCTGACCACCTTGCGGCGTCGGCCCAGGCATTGCTGGACAGCATCCACACCCACGGCTGTCCGTAGCGCTGCACATTCACGGGTGCATGCCGTGCCTGCTCCAGCGACTGGCTCAGGTGGCGATCCAGCTCCAGCATGCTGATCCTGCGACTGTCGGTCATCGGCGTCGCCTGCGCTCCGCGACGCGGGAGCGTCGTACTCTGCAGAAGACGTCAGCAAGGCAGCCGAAGCGACAGCACGAATGCGATGTTGAGCAGTGCGTGGCAGCATCGCGGGAATGTCACCGCAGCGTCATCCGCCTGCAGGCTTCCAGGTCCAGGCGCGGAGCATCGCCGCCACAGCGTCGGGCCAACACAGCAACGTCGCTGCGCTGTGCGAATGCGGCCAGTGCGTGCATCGCATCCGGGTCATCCAACAGTGCCGCCATCGAGGCCTGCAGCAACGGCAGCTGCCATCCCTCCATCTGCGCATCGCTGGCGGCCACGAACCAGTGCCACAACCGGTGGTAGCGCACGTGATCGTGAAGCGCCGCAAGACCCTCGATGCCATGCATCGCCATCAACAGCAGCGCGCGCGCCAGTGCAGCGGCAGGCAACGTTCCCGATTCCGAAAGCGGCAGCGCCTGCCGCTGCAACCGCAACAGCATCGCCAGCGGATGGTCCTGCGGCTCGAATTCCAGCAGCACCGCCTGCTGTCGCCACTGCAGGTCGGACACCACGCAGACCCACGGCGCGCCGTAGCGGTGCACCATCAACGGCCGGCGCTGGGTGGTTTCCAGCAGCGCCGACAGATTCCGGCGCAGATCCAACACACCGATGGTCTCGTTGCGCATCCTTGGCCTCTCCATGCATGCAGCGGCCGTGCGCGTCGCGCGCAGCCAGGGTCTTACCCCAAGACGGCAATTCCACCGGGAAAGCGACGCAGGCCGAGCGACATCGTCTGCCCGAGCTGCTCCAGCGCAGCATCCGGATCATCGATGCGGAAGCGGCCGCTGACCGGGGCGCGCGCCAGTGCCGATTCGCCCAGCAGCACCTTGCCGCGCCGGTAGCGGTTGATCTCGGCCACCACCTCACGCAGCGGCGCGCGGCGGAACACCAGCATGCCTTCGGTCCAGGCGCTGACTTCGGCCGCCACCGCTTCGGCCACCACGCCGCTGAGGCGCTCGTCATACACCGTCTGCTGGCCGGCCTGCAGCTGCAGGCGACCCTGCGGATGCTCGATGCGAACGCTGCCGCGCAGGCAGGTCACACGCACCTGGCCGTCGGTGTTGCGCACATCCAGGCGTGCTGCGCCCTCGTCGGCTACAAGGCAGCCCGGCCCGGCAAACAGTGCCAGGCGGGTCCCCGCTGCGGCGTCGATCGCCGCCTGTCCCTGCACCAGCTCGAAGCCCTCACCCTGCGCGTCGCTGCGCCGGCGCAGGCTGCTCTGCGTATCCAGTTCGATCTTCAGATGCGGCGTCGGCGCAATCAGCAGCCGCTCGCCGGTACCGGTATGGAAATCGGCCGTCATCGCCGTCACCGAAGGCCACAGGCCCAACGACGGGTGCAGCGCAGCCACCACGGCCAGGCTCGCAGGTGCCGCCACCGCCGCCCCCAGGAATGCGCGCCGGCTCCAGCGTTGCGCCGGGGTTGCCGCCTGCGGCTGGCGTGCGGCGGCAGGCAGCTGCTCGCCGGCCAGGCGTACCTGTTCCCATTGCCGCTTCGCGCGGGCAAAGGCCTGCCGGTGGCCGGGGTCGGCCTCGCACCATTGGCGGAATTTCCTGCCATCGGCCGCCGTGGCCTCGCCCGAGGTCAACCGCACCACCCACGCATGGGCCTGGCGCTCCACGGCGTCGAGCGGGCGGTGCGGTTGATCGTCAGCGTCCATGAGGGCTCTTGCCGTCCCCGCACGCTGCGGGGTTCTGCTCGGCGTCAAAGTGTAGACGGATGCCGTGCCTCAGAACCGCACCTGCCGCCCCTGCCCACTGCGTTCGGCCAGGTAATCCTGTGCGGCTTTCAGCTCACGCTGCACCAGCCGCAGCGACACGCCCAGGTGCTCGGCCACATCGCGCTGCTGCAGGCCGTCCACGCGGATCGCCAGCAATATCCGGCGGCGGCGCTCAGGCATCCGCTGCAGCAGGCCGACCATGTCTTCCAGCGCCATCTCCTGCTCGGCCGCCTGTGCCGGCCCCGGGCCGGGATCGGCCATGTCCATCAACGTATCCACTTCTTCCAGGCTCAGCAGGCGATGGTCGGCGCGCTGGCGGTCGATCACGGTGTTCATCGCCATGCGCAGCAGATACGCCGCAGGGTTCTGCACCGGGTCCAGGCGGTGTCGACGCGTGCTCAGGCGCATCCAGGTGTCCTGCAGCGCGTCGCCGGCCAGCTCTTCCGAGCCCAGCTTGCGCACCAGCCGGCGCTTCAGTTCGTCGTAGGCGCCCAGCAGATGGTCCATCAGGTCTACCGCCCCAGCCGTGCTGTTGCTCATGTTCGATTCCTTGACGTCATGGTTGGGGCGGGCGCCGGCCACAGTCGTGGCCCGCGCTGGAAGGACGGATCTGCAGGGTCACCGGCTGCGGCAGCGCAGCAGCATCGGCGCCCAGCCGCAGGGCCTGCATCGCCTGCAGAAGGCGCGCATCGCGGCGTGCGCTGCCACTGCCGGCAAGCAGTTCGGGTTCCTGCACCTGGCCATCGTTGGCAATGCGGAAGCGCAGCGTCGCCGCATAGGCTCCCGGCGCCAGGTCAGGATCGCCACAGAAAGCGGTGCGCAGCCGTTGCTGCAGGTCGCCGAAGCGGCGACGCTGCCCCAGGTCGGCGGCCACATCGGTCAGGGAGGATCCGGTGGCCGCGTGTGCACCGCGGCGCAGCACCACGCGTTGTGCACCGATCAGCTCGGCTTCGACACCCGTGTCCTGCAGCACCACCTGCAACGCCTGCAGCGGCGGCAGGCTGGCCTGCAGCGGATGGCTGCTGCGGCCCGTGCCGAGATCGCCGGGATACATCACCGACCACCCACTGACGACACTGAAGCGCTCGACCGCCTGTTCAAGCGGTTGCGCGGGAATGTCATAGGAACGGATGTCGTCCTGTGCGGCAGCAGCGAAGGCGAACAGCAACCCGGCGGCGGCGGCCACCCTCCAACGTCTGATCGCATGCTGTCCATTCAGCCCCCTGACGTAGAACACATGACCCTCGGCAGCGACATCAGCTGCAGCGGCGGAGCGCGGTGCGACCAGGTGGGTCGACCTGCACACGGCCGGCAAGCGGGTCAAACCGTAGCGGCGTCACGTGTCATTGCGATGACGGCGGCGCGCAGGGGACGCGCCGGGCCGGTTCAGACCGGCAGTTCAGTGGTCTGCTTGATCCGCTGCATGGGGATTTCGGTCTTGGTGTTCTGCACCCCGGCGATGCGGTTCAGGTGCTGTATCTGGAACTGCCGGTACGCGTCGAGGTCGGCCACCGCCACCCGCAGCAGGAAGTCACAGTCGCCAGCCATCAGATGGCATTCAAGTACTTCCGGGAAGGACTTGATGCTGTTGATGAAGTGATTGGTGGTGTCTTCGTCCTGGCCGCGCAGCCAGACACGGACGAACACGGTGAACCCCCGTCCGATCCTCGCCGCATTCAGCAGGGCCACGTAGCGATCGATGTAGCCGCCCTCTTCCAACAGGCGAACCCGGCGCAGGCAGGCCGACGGCGAGAGCCCCACCTGGCGGGACAGCTCCAGGTTCTGCAGGCGACCATCGCGCTGCAGGGCGTCCAGGATGCGACGATCCAGGTTGTCGAGCTGGTACTGCATGGAATTCCACTCCTTGACCGGATCACCGCATGATATTGCACATTCGGCCGAACCAATGGCATCAACGCAACCCGATTTCGTGATCGGACCGTTAGCATGGGTCACCCCCACTCGTTGTTGATCCATGGACGCCCGAACCACCCTGCCCCTGCCTGATCCCGCCTGCGACACCGCACCACGCGCCGAGTTCCTGCGCGGCCTGCGCGCCGCCGTACCGGTGATGATCGGCTTCATTCCCTTTGCCCTGGTGCTCGGCGCCCAGGCCGCGCAGAAGGGCCTGTCGGCGCTGGAAGTGCCGCTGATGACCGGCCTCAACTTCGCTGGCGGGTCTGAATTCGCCGCGGTCGAACTGTGGACCTCGCCGCCGCACATCGCGCTGATCGTGGCGATCACCGCGCTGGTCAACAGCCGCCACCTGTTGATGGGCGCCAGCCTGGCACCGTTGCTGCAGCACCTGCCGCGCCGTCGCGTGCTGCCGGCGCTGTTCTTCATGTGCGATGAAAGCTGGGCACTGGGCGTGGCCGATGCGCGCCGTCGCGCACTGGGCTTCAGCCTGGCCTACTACCTCGGCGTATCGGCCGGCCTGTACACCGTGTGGGTGCTGTGCACCGCGCTGGGCGCGATCGTCGGCCCGCTGCTCGGCGACATCCATGCCTACGGCTTCGACATGGCCTTCCCCGCCGTGTTCCTGGTGCTGCTGCGTGGCATGTGGCAAGGCATGCGCGCCGCCCGGCCATGGCTGGTCAGCCTGGTGGTGGCAGCGGGCACCTACCTGCTGGTGCCCGGCGCCTGGTACGTGGCCAGCGGCGCGCTGGCCGGCCTTGCTGCCGCCTGGCTGCTGGCGGAGGACGCGGCATGATCTTCAACGGCCTGATCCACTGGACCTCGGTGCTGACCATCATCCTGATGGCTGCCGCCACCTATCTCACCCGCATCATCGGTTTTCTCGCGCTGCGCAACCGCACCCTGAGCAAGCGCGCGGTAACGGTGATGGAAGCCGCCCCGGGCTGCGTGCTGATCTCGGTGATCGCCCCGGACTTCGTGGCCGACAAGCCGGCCGACCTGGCCGCGCTGGCCATCACGTTACTGGCGGCCACGCGGCTGTCGATGCTGCCGACGGTGCTGATCGGCGTGGTATCGGCGGGGGTGCTGCGGTATGTGATGGGGTGAGCGGCAGAGGACAACCCGCGCCGACAGTCAGCCTCCAGATGCAACACGTCTGATTGTGCGTGCGCCGGGGCGTCTGCAAGGATGCATCCACCGCCTTGGAAGGGTGATCTCCTGCAGATGGAATCCTGGTTGCGGCACACCACAGGCGCAGCAGCGTTGCTGCTCTGCACCAGTGCGTGCAATACCCTCGATACTCCCCCGCGCGATAGTGTCGGCGCGGACGGAGCGTTTGCGACGCTCCTGCGCGGCAACGCCTCCCAGCTGAGCGTTGGCACCGCGTCGGTGTTGCCCGGCCAGGAGAGTTCCGAACAGACGACGCGCTCGCATACTTGCCAACTGGAAACAATCGCAGTGGTGGTGCGCTGGGTCGAACCCAGCCTATCCGCTGGGCAGGCCGTGAATCTATGCACTGCCGCCGCCCACGCGGCGCGGCAACCGCTCCACGGCGCAGACCTGAACGATACGCCGGTCCGCTATCAGGTCACGATCGTCAGCGACGGTGGCGGCATCTGGCAACAGCCCGCCAGGCCGGCACGACCAGAACTGGTGGTGGCGTTCTGGTTTCCCGCCGGCGACGATGCCGATGCACTGCGCGAGCGCGTGATCTCCACCACCGCGCACGAATTCCACCATATCGCCACCGCGATGGCAGGCCAGCGTCGATGGGGCGCGCACCGGGAACCGGAGGCATACCTCGCCGGGGCATGTGCGCTGCTGGCGATTGAAGGTGAGCTTCGGCGCGAACAGCTTCCCGGCCGCCATGATCCCCGCGCTGACAGCCTGCTGCCGGCGGCTGCACGCCGCTCTGGAAATGCCGGCAACGCGATCGGCCGGTCGTTGCAGGCATTCTTCAGCGGTGATCATATGCAACGCGATGACGAAGACGGGCGCGCACTGCTGCGGTACTGCCAGCAGAGCATCGGATTCCCCGGCATCGCCCGCTAGCGCCGCCCCTTCGCCCCCCCTGCGACAGCCGGTCGCAGCCCCCTCCCGGCGCACGCTTGACCTATATCAATCCGCCCACCGCCACGGGCGCGTATCTCTATGCAGGAACCCAATACGCCGGCGTCACCGGCATCCAAAGGACCTGCGATGAGCTACACCCCCGACAACGCCCAGCTGCTCAACGCCATGCAGAACGTGATGGTGATCTCCACCACCGACCTGCAGGGCAACATCACCTATGCCAACGACCTGTTCTGCACGCTCACCGGGTTCGCGCGCGAGGAACTGATCGGCCAGCCGCACAGCATCGTCCGCCATCCGGACGTGCCCAAGGCCGTCTACAAGGATATGTGGGACACCATCAAGGCCGGCAAGACCTGGACCGGCATCGTGCCGAACCTGGGCAAGGGCGGCGTGCTCTACGTGGTCGACACCACCGTGCAGCCGCTGTTCGATGCCGAGGGCAACATCACCTCGTACATCAGCATCCGCCGCGTGGTGAACGACCTGATGCAGAACTACGACCTGGTCGAGTTCAGCAAGGAAAAGTTCGACGACTTCTACGAGGCTGCGTGAACGCCATTCCCACACGCACGCCCATCAGCCGGCTGCTGGTGGGTTTCGCCTCCGAGTCGGGCAACGCCCGCGCCCTGGCCCAGCGCCTGGGCGCGGACCCGGACCTGCAGCCGCATGGGCCGCAGGTCCTGCCGTTCAATGACATCGATGTGGCCAGCCTCGGCCACGGCGATGTGCTGCTGGCCATCTCCAGCTCGTTCGGCGACGGCGAGCCGCCGGCCAACGGCGAGCGCTTCTTCGAGTCGCTGCGCCAGGCGCCCGCCCTGCCCGGACTGCGCTATGCGGTGTTCGGCCTGGGGGATACCGGCTACCCCAGCTTCTGCGGCTTCACCAAGGCGCTGGATGCGGCGCTGAGCGAGCGTCAGGCCCAACCACTGCTGCACCGTGTCGACGCTGATCTGGGCTACGAGCAGTTCTTCCAGCAGTGGCGCCCGGTGCTGGGCCAGGTTCTGGAGGGTGATGCGGCCGCAGGCCAGGATCTGCGCCTGCAGGTGACGGCCTATGGCGAAGACAATGCCTTCAACGCCCGCATCGTCGAACGGCGACGCCTGAGCCATGGTGACCCTGCCGCCTGGCACCTGCAGCTGGACATCGCCGGCAGCGGCATGGTCTACCGGGCCGGCGACACCCTGCATCTGGTTCCGGAAAACGATCCGGCATTGCTGCAGGCACTGACCAGATGGTATGGCGATTCCAGCGCCGTCGACGCCCTGCGCGACCGCGAGCTGCGCCTGCTCAGCAAGGGCGTGCTGCGCGAGTTGGCAAAGCTGGGCGGCAGCGACGTACTGAAGGGCCTGCTGAAGATCAGCCAGAAGCGCGAGCTGGACGCCTACCTGCATGGCCTGGACCTGCTGGACGTGCTGCAGGACCACGCCAGCCCGGACAGCGTGCCGCTGGCCCGCCTGCGTGAACTCCTGTCACCACGCCTGCCCCGTGCCTATTCCATCGCCTCGCATCCGCACGATGATCAGCTGAGCCTGTGCGTGCGCGAGGTGCGCTACACCCTGCGTGGCCGCGAACGCTTCGGCACCGCCACCGGCAGCCTGCTGCACGGCGGCGACACAGCCCGTGTGTACTGCCGCTCCAATCCGGGCTTTCACCTGCCCGACAGCGGCGACGCGCCCCTGCTGCTGGTCGGCACTGGTACCGGCATCGCCCCTCTGATGGGCCTGATGCAGGAACTGCAGGCTACCGGCGACGCACGGGAGGTCCATCTGGTGTTCGGCGAGAAGCATCGCGAGCACGACTTCCTGTACCGCGAGCAGCTTCAGGACTGGCAGGCGCGTGGCGTACTGGCTGGCCTGCACACCGCGTTCTCGCGCGATGCCGCGCAGAAGGTCTATGTGCAGCATGTGCTGCAGCAGCAGGCCGCGCAGATGCAGGATGTGCTGGCCCGTGGCGGCCACATCTACCTGTGTGGCAACAAGAGCCACCTGGAAGGTGCGGTGCGTGCAGCCATCGACGCGATCGGCGGTGACGGCCATTGGGATGCCCTGCGCGGCGAGGGCCGCACCCACTGCGAGCTGTATTGAGGCGCCTCGCCCAGGGGTAGAGCCGGCCGCTGGCCGGCTGCTCCGGATTCCGTGGTTGCCGGCCAGCGGCCGGCACTACCATCACAGGTCAATCGCCGACGATTCGCCCATCCACCACCCGTGCAACCTGCTGGCCGAACACCGCCACGTCCTGATTGAACCGCCCTTCGGGTAGTGCCGGCCGCTGGCCGGCTGCTCCGGATTCCGTGGTTGCCGGCCAGCGGCCGGCACTACCATCACAGGTCAATCGCCGACGATTCGCCCATCCACCACGCGCGCTACCTGCTGGCCGAACACCGCTACGTCCTGCGGATCGTGGCTGATCAGCAGCAGCGGAATACCGGTTTCATCCAGCACGGTTTCCAGCTCTTGTCGCAGGTGCTGGCGCAGGTCGTGGTCGAGCGCTGCGAACGGCTCGTCCAGCAGCAAGGCCTGCGGCCGGGTCACCAGCGCTCGTGCCAACGCCGTACGCTGGCGCTGGCCACCGGATACCTGTGACGGCAGCAGATCCGCCACATGCTCGATACGGAACGCCTGCAACCACTGCTCAACTGCCTCGATACGGGTCCCGCGCCGCGGATTCAACCAACCCCGCTCAAGCCCGAACGCCACGTTCTGGCGCACGCTCAGGTGCGGGAACAGCGCGTAATCCTGGAACACATATCCCAAGCGACGACGCTGCGGTGGCAGATCAATCCCAGCACCTGCATCGAACAACGCCTGCCCGTGCAGGCGCACATGTCCGTGCTCCGGGCGCAACAGACCGGCCACCGCTTTCAGCGTCAGGCTCTTGCCGGCGCCCGAGGGCCCGAACAGCACCACCTGCCGCTGCTTACACTGCAGTGCCACGTCCAGTTCGAAGGTCTGGCCGGATGCCTGCAATCGCCGCTGCACCTGCAGGTCAAGCCACATCGCGCAGCTCCCGGCGGCGCCCGCCCACCAGCCGTGCGGCCAGCAGCAGGATCACGATGCATACCACCGACGTCAGGATCACCAGCGCATTCGCCTTGCCATCCTGCCCCGCCTGCACCGCTTCATAGATGGCGATCGACAAGGTCTGCGTGCGGCCCGGAATGCTGCCGGCCACCATCAGCGTGGCGCCGAACTCACCCATCGCCCGTGCGAACGCCAGCAGCAGGCCAGCCAGAATTCCGCGCCATGCCAGCGGCAGGGTAATGCGGAAGAACACCGCGGCTTCGGACACGCCCAGCGTGCGCGCGGCCTGCTCCAACTGACCATCCACTTCTTCGAATGCGGCGCGTGCCGGCTTGAACACCAGCGGCAGTGACGCTACCGCGGCAGCGATCACCGCCGCCTGCCAGGTAAATACCAGGTTGATACCGAACCACGACTGCAGCCAGGCACCGATCGGGCCATTGCGCCCGATCAGCACCAGCAGGTAGTAGCCCAGCACCGTCGGTGGCAGCACCATCGGCAGGGTCAGTATCGAATCCAGCAGTTCGCGGCCGGGAAAGCGCCGTCGCGCCAGCAGCGCGCCAAGTGCCACGCCTGCTACGAGATTGATCGCGGTGGCCCAGCCGGCCACCTTCAACGACAACCCCAGTGCACTCCAGTCCAGGTCCATCCGTCAGGGCTTGCCGAACCCGTGCTTCTGCAGGATCGCCTGGCCCTGCGCCGAGCGAACGAACGCCGCGAAGCGCTTGGCTTCCACCGGCTGCGTGCTGGCCTGCACCACCGCGAGCGGATAGGCGATGCGTCCGGCAACCGGAACGTCGAACGCGCGCCGCACGCGATCCGGCATCGCCTGCGCGTCGGTAGCGTAGACAAAGCCCGCATCCACCTCGCCCCGTGCCACGTAATCCAGCGACTGCCGCACGTTCTGCGTACTGATCACCTTGCCCTGCACTGCCGGCCACAGCTTTGCGGCCTGCAGCGCACCCTGCGCGTAGCGGCCCACCGGCACGCTGTCCGGGTTGCCCAGTGCAATGCGCTGCACGCCGGCACCCGCCAGATCGGCCAGTGCGCGCGGCGGCGCCTTCGCCTGCGGCGGCACCACCACCCACAGCGCGTTCACTGCGAAGACCGCACGCGTACCCGCTGCCAGCAGCTTCTGCTGCGCCGCCTGGTCCATCGTTGTTTCATCGGCCGAGGCGAACACATCCACCGGCGCGCCCCGCGCGATCTGCTGCAGCAGCACGCCGGAAGCAGCAAAGTTGAAGTCGACCTTGCTGCCCGGGTTTGCCTTCTCATAGGCGGCGCCCAGCTCGCGGAAGCTCTCGGTCAGGCTGGATGCCGCCGACACGGTCAGGTTGCCCGCCCACGCAGGCAGCGAGACCAGCAGCCCCAGAAACACCATTGCGCATCGCTTCATCGTCGCCTCCCAGGCCAGGTTCAATCGGGGTCGTTCTCATCTGCAACGGCCAGCGCCGCCAGCCGGTCGGGTTGCAACAGCAGGATCTCGCGCTGCTTCACCGCAATCACACCGTCATCGCTCAGCCGCCGCAGCACCCGGCTGGCCGTCTCCGGCGCCATCCGCAGATAGTTGGCGATCTCGGTGCGGGCCATGGTCAGGTTGAAGCGGGTCGCGGAAAAACCACGCCGTGCATAACGGGCCGACATATCCAGCAGGAACGCCGCCATCCGCTCTTCGGTGCGGTGGTTGGCCGCCAGCGTGGCGACCTTGCCAATCTCCGCACTGAGCAGGCTGAACAGCTTCGCCTGCAGCCCCGGCATGCGGGTGGCCAGCAGGCTCAACTTGGGGAACGAAATGCGGCACAGGTGCACCGTATCCAGTGCCACCGCGTTGCAGGGGAAACGCGAGCCATGAATCGCGTTGAGCCCGATCACCTCGCCCGGCAGCGCAAAGCCCAGCACCTGTTCGTTGCCCTGGCTGTCATCGACGAAGGTCTTGACCATGCCTGCGCGCACCGCCGCGATGGAATCGAAGGCCTCTCCCGCGCGGAAAATGTAGTCGCCCGCATGGAACGGCCCTACATGGTCAACCAGCACATGCAGTTCGCCCAGCGCCGTCTTGTCATAGCCCTGCGACATGCACGCATCGGAGAAGGCACAGGTGCTGCAGAAATGCAGCGCATCGCCATCATCGGCGGCGGCGGGATTCGGCGTGGTGCGGCCGGGTCTGGCCTGGGAAGGCGGAGTCGAAGACATCGGGACAGCACTCAAGCGATGGCGGCCGCCGGCCGGAAGCATGCGGCCATCATACGCCACAGCAACCGCCCTTCCTCGGCCAGGCGAAGCACGCCGCCGTCCCAGCGCGCCCAGCCACGCGCGAGCAGCGGTGCGAGTGCGGGCAGGGTCTCGGCGAAGCATTCATCGAACGGAACATCATTGCGCCACTCGAAGGCGGCAGCATCCAGCGCATGGTCGCAGGCGATGCTCTGCGCGACCTCGGCAGCCAGGCGTTCCCCCTCGGACAGGATCAGGCCCGCGGCCACGCCCATATGCCCCGCGTGCAGGCGGGCCTGCCAGCGCGCCAGGTCATCTTCCGTCCGGTAGAACACCTCACCGATCTGGCTGCATGCCGCAAGGCCGATGCCGATGAAATCGCTGCGATCGCGGCGCGGCACGCCGGCCAGATCGCAATGACGCTGACCGTCACCCGGGCCGTTCGGATCCGGCAGGTCGCCGCGCTGGTGATGGTCACCACCGATACCCACATAGCCCGCCTCGCGCAGCAATCGCCACGCCTGCAGCCAGCGTTCCGATGAGGGATGCTCAGGCAGCGCGCATGGCGCCGGCAGCAGCACGCGCTCGGGCGCATCTGCCAGCACGGCCTGCAATCGCCCGATGAATCCCGCATCCTCCGCCGCAGGTACACGCAACTGGTAGTAGCGCGCGGTAAAGCCCGCGTCGCGCGCCTGCGCCAGCACTGCCGGGCCAGGTGCATCGGCACGATCGATCACGTTCAGCCGGGTGCAGCCCACCGCGCGCAGTTGTGCCGGCGCCACGGCGCTGCCGGCATCCAGCCGCACCTCCACCTGCGGCCGGGCCACGGTGCGCAGGTGCCGCGGCACTGCATCCAGCAACTGCCCCAGCAGCGCCGGCGGCAGTGCTTCGGCAAGGCCCAGCTGCAGCACCATCGCCACCACCTCACGGTCCTCGGCCAGAACATCAGCCTGCAGGCGCAACGCGGCCAGCAACGTGTCCAGATAGCGTTCGGCCGGCACGTCGCGGCCCATGCGGCCGGTCTGGAAACCCAGCGTCAGTCCACGCGGAATCAGGTGCTCGTTGCTGGCGCGCACGGCGGCACGCCAGCCGCTTTCACCGAAGCCGGCACTGAACTGGTCGGGCGGCGGAAACAGCACGTGGCGGGGTTGCCGCAGCAATGCCGCCTGCAGCGCAGTGTCCTCGCTCGCATCAACATGGAAGCTCATGGCGGTCATCCTCGCGCGTTCCTCTTCGCACAGCCCTGATCGAAATCAAGCGTGACGCATTGCCCTGAGGTTGCCGGCCAGCGGCCGGCACCACCATTCAGGTGCCGCGCGCACGATCGACCGCCGCCGCATCGATGGCCTCCGGCAGGTCGGTCTCGCGATCGATCTGCGGGAAGTGTCGACGCTCCATCCGGCGGATGGCGAAGTGCATCCACGCCAGCGCGGCGGACACCACCACGAACAGCAGCATGAAACAGCTGCTCCAGATACCCAGCGCATCGTTCAACGCACCGAACACGATCGGCAGGATGAAGCCACCAAGGCCACCGATCATGCCCACCACGCCGCCCACCGCCCCCACGTGCCGGGGGTAATACACCGGGATGTGCTTGTAGACCGCAGCCTTGCCCAGTGACATGAAGAAGCCCAGCACGAACACCAGCACGGTGAACATCACCACGCCAATGGCCAGGTGGAAGTGGATCGGACCATGGATGCCCTTCACCACGTACTCGGTATCGGGGTAGGCCAGCAGGAACGTACAGATGGCCGAGACGCCGAAGGTCCAGTACATCACCCGGCGCGCCCCCATCCGGTCCGACATCCAGCCGCCCACCACGCGGAACAGGCTGGCCGGGATCGAATAGCACGCGGCCAGCATGCCGGCGGTGCCGACGTCCATGCCGTACGCGCCCACCAGGTAATGCGGCAGCCACAGCGCCAGTGCCACGAAGCCACCGAACACGAAGAAGTAATACAACGAGAACCGCCATACCTGCAGATTCTTCAACGGTGCCATCTGTTCTGCGAACGGCACCGGCTTCACCCCATCACGGCGCCGCTTCTCCAGCGAGGGGTCTTCCTTGCTGAACAGGAAAAACAGCACCGCCGTGATCGCCAGTGCCACTGCCCACACCTTGGCCACCATCATCCAGCCCGCCGCCACCATCACCATCGGCGCCAGCAGTTTGGTGACTGCCGCACCGATGTTGCCGGCACCGAAGATGCCCAGCGCCGTGCCCTGCTTGCTGGCCGGGAAGAACTTGGACACGTAGGCCACGCCTACCGAAAAATTGCCACCGGCAATGCCCACGCACAACGCGGCGAACAGGAATTGCGGGTAGGTGTGCGCATGGGTCAGCATCCAGGTGGCGACCGCGCCACACAGCATCACCAGCGCCATCACCTTGCGGCCACCGAACTGGTCGGACCAGATGCCCAGGAACACACGGCTGACCGAGCCGGTCAGCACCGGGGTGGCGATCAGCAGGCCGAACTGGGTGTCGGTCAGGCCCAGCTGCTCGCTGATCTGGATACCGATGATGGAGAAGATCATCCACACCGCAAAGCACACGGTGAACGCGAACGTGCTCAGCCACAGCGCACGCTGCTGCTGCCCGGCACTGGCGGGGGCAAGGGCCTGGTTCATGCAACCTCCTTCCTCAAGAGTGGGTCAGCCGATTTCGGCTTCGGCTTCGATCTCATCCAGCCCGCGTACCGGGTAGCGCTCCTGCAGCTGCAACAGGTAGGCCTGCACTTCGCGCTGGCGCACCTGCAGCTCCAGGTAGTCACGGATCTGTGGCAGCACTGCGTCGAACGGCAGCGGCTGCCCTTCCTCGCGCCCATCGATGCTGACCACGTGGTAGCCCCAGCGTGATTCCACCGGGAAGCCGGCCAGGCCCTCGCGCAGGCGGAACACCTGGCGATCGAACTCCGGCGTGGTCTGCCCACGCTGCAGCCAACCCAGGTCACCGCCCTCGCTGCTCGACGGGCAGCGCGAATGGCGCAGGGCGAAGTCGGCGAACAGGTGCGGCGCTTCCTTCAGTTCATTGGCCAAGCGCTCGCCCTCGGTGCGCGCCTCCAGGCGCCCGGCCACATCATCGGCCGGCGCGGCCAGCAGGATATGGCGCAGGCGCACGCGGTCCGGCGAGCGGAATCGTTCCGGGTTCTGTTCGAAATACCGTTGGCAGTCCTCGTCGGTCGGCACCCGGTCTTCAATTGCGTCTTCCAGCAGTTGCTGGATCAGCACTTCCTCATCGCTTACCCGGCCGCCGGCTGGCGCCAGCAGGCCCAGGCGCTGTGCTTCCAATCGCAGCAGTTCACGCACCACCAGTGCGCGTGCCGCCTCGGCACGCGACTGTTCCGGGCGCAGCGCCCGATGGTGTTGCATCTCGCGGGCGATGTCGGCCTCGCTGATCGCCGTGTCCTCCACGAACAACCGGCACGGTGCCGGTTGCCCAAGCGAGCGCGGACCCTGCTCTGCCCCGTCATGCTGGTGCTGGTGGGCCTCGGCCGGAACAGGCTGGGTGGAATCGATCACGGTGATCGGCAGGAACTTCGGCAGGCTGCCCATGGCTTACTCCCGCGGTCCGTAACGCAGCGCCGCCTGGCGACGGCGCACCACTTGGTATGGCCGCCACAGATAGCTGACCGGAATGCTCCAGACGTGCACCAGACGGGTGAACGGCGCGATCAGGAACAGGGTCAGGCCCAGGAAGATGTGCATCTTGTAGACCCAGCTGACGCCCTCGATGTAGTCAGCGGCACCGGCACGGAAGGTCACGATGTGCTGCGCCCACTCGGCCAGCTGCACCATCACCCCACCGTCCAGATGTCCAGCCGACACGCGGATGCTGTACAGGCCAAGACAGAGCTGGGCGAACAGCAGCACCAGCACCAGGGTGTCGCCGAAGCTGCCGGTGGCGCGCACGCGGGCGTTGGTCAGGCGGCGCACCAGCAGGATGCTGATGCCGATGAAGCACAACGCACCGAACACGCCGCCCACCACCATCGCCAGCATCTGCTTCTGCGAGGAGGTGATGAAGTGCTCGTACACCACGTGTGGGGTCAGCAGGCCCACCAGATGACCACCCAGGATGGCCAGGATGCCGATGTGGAAGCAGTTGCTGCCGATCCGCATGCCCTTGTCCGACAGCATCTGGCTGGAACCGGTGCGCCAGGTGTACATGGCCTTGTCATAGCGCGCCCAGCTGCCGATCAGCAGCACCGCCACGGCGATGTATGGGTAGTACTGGAAAGCGAATTGATGCAGGTAGTAGTTCATGGCTGGACCTCTCGATGCACAGGGCGGGCCGGTGAGCGTGTCGGTGGCTTGCAGTCTTCGGCAGGAGCTTCGGCGCCGAAACGCACGGCTTCCTCTTCCCACAGCTTGTCCATCGCCTCGGCCGTATCGTCGCGGGGCTCTTCGCTGGCGCGTTGCCGCAGCGCCTCCAGGTTGACCTTGCCGTCGCCGGCCTCCACCAGGATCTCCAGCAGCGGCACATGTGGCAGCTCGCGCTCGGCGGCGCGCGCGGCCAGCATCCCGGCGATGTGGCCGATGTGGTGCAGCCACTCCCGCGCCTCTGCCTCAGGACGATGCGCCAGGAACTCCAGCAACAGCGGCAGGTAGTCCGGCAGTTCGCGTGCATCCAGCTCGAAGCCGTGCTTGCGGTAGGTTTCCACCAGATCGACCATGGCCTGGCCACGGTCACGCGATTCGCCGTGGATGTGTTCGAACAGCAGCAGGCTCATCGAACGGCCGCGGTCGAAGGTTGCCAGCCACGCGGCCTGCGCATCCAGCGGATCGCTGTCCAGCAACTGCTGCACGAAGCCGCGCAGCTGCCTGCGCCGCGTCGGCGTCAGTGCCACCTCGTCACAGGCCGCCAGCAGTTCCCCGCCGTGCTGCCACAGTTCCTCGCGGGGGTAATCCAGCAGCACCCCCACCAGCTTCAGAACGCTCATCAGACCACCTCCTTGCGGCGGTGGTTGGGCCCGTTGTTCACCACGAAGCTGGTGCTCTTGCGCTGCCCGAACAGGTCGGCCGGGCTGTCGCCGTTGCAGCCGTTGCCGAAGGTGAAGCCGCAGCCGCCGCGTTCGCCGAACGCGTCGTTGGCGTACTCGCGGTGAGCGCTGGGAATCACGAAACGGTCCTCGTAGTTGGCAATGGCCAGGTAGCGGTACATCTCTTCAACCTGGGCCACGGTCAGTCCGGCCTGGTCCAGCACAGCGGTGTCCTCAACGCCGTCCACGTTCTTGGCCCGGCGCCAGGCGCGCATCGCCATCAGGCGTTCCAGCGCACGCACCACCGGTGCCTCGTCACCGGCCGTCAGCATGTTGGCCAGGTAGCGCACCGGAATGCGCAGCGAGGCCACGTCCGGCAACTCGCCACTCATGCCGATGCGGCCACGTTCGGCGGCCGACTGGATCGGCGACAACGGCGGCACATACCAGACCATCGGCAGCGTGCGGTACTCCGGGTGCAGCGGCAGGGCTAGCTTCCAGTCGATGGCCATCTTGTAGACCGGCGACTGCTTGGCCGATTCCAGCCAGCTGTCCGGAATGCCTTCCGCACGTGCGGCGGCAATCACCGCCGGGTCATGCGGGTCCAGGAAGATGTCCAGGTGGGCCTGGTACAGATCCTTTTCGGCGGCCACCGATGCGGCCTCGGCAATGCGGTCGGCGTCGTACAGCATCACGCCCAGGTAGCGGATGCGGCCGACACAGGTTTCCGAACAGATCGTCGGCTCACCCATCTCGATGCGCGGGTAGCAGAAGATGCACTTCTCAGACTTGCCGCTCTTCCAGTTGTAATAGATCTTCTTGTACGGGCATGCCGACACGCACATGCGCCAGCCACGGCACTTGTCCTGGTCGATCAGCACGATGCCGTCTTCTTCGCGCTTGTAGATCGCGCCCGATGGGCACGCCGACACGCACGCCGGGTTCAGGCAGTGCTCGCACAGGCGCGGCAGGTACATCATGAAGGTCTTTTCGAAGGCGCCGTAGATCTCCTTCTGCACTTCATTGAAGTTGTAGTCTCGCGAGCGCTTGCTGAACTCCGAGCCCAGGATCTCCTCCCAGTTCGGGCCCCACTCGATCTTCTGCATGCGCTCGCCACTGATCAGCGAGCGCGGCCTTGCGGTCGGCTGGTGCTGGCTGTCCTTGGCGGTGTGCAGGTTCTGGTAGTCGAAGTCAAACGGCTCGTAGTAATCGTCGATCTGCGGCAGGTCCGGGTTGGCGAAGATCTTGGCCAGCATCCGCCAGCGACCGCCAGCGCGTGGCACCAGCTTGCCGCTGCCGGTACGCACCCAGCCGCCGTTCCACTTCTCCTGGTTTTCCCATTCCTTCGGATAGCCGATGCCCGGCTTGGTTTCAACGTTGTTGAACCAGGCGTACTCGACACCCTCGCGCGAGGTCCAGACGTTCTTGCAGGTGATCGAGCAGGTGTGGCAGCCGATGCACTTGTCCAGGTTCAGCACCATCGCGATCTGTGCACGGACCTTCATCACACCACCTCCTTGGCGGCGGCCGGGACGGCCTCGCCATCCAGCCAATCCACCTTGTCCATCTTGCGCACGATCACGAACTCGTCGCGGTTGGTGCCGCAGGTGCCGTAGTAGTTGAAACCGTAGGCCAGCTGCGCGTAGCCACCGATCATGTGGGTCGGCTTGAGCACGATGCGGGTCACCGAGTTGTGGATGCCGCCGCGGGTACCGGAAATCTCCGAACCCGGTACGTTGATGATGCGTTCCTGGGCGTGGTACATCATCGCCATGCCCGGCATCACGCGCTGGCTGACCACCGCACGTGCGGCGATCGCGCCGTTGACGTTGAACAGCTCGATCCAGTCGTTGTCAACGATGCCGGCACTGTGCGCGTCGTCCTCGCTGATCCACACGATCGGGCCACCGCGCGACAGCGTCTGCATGATCAGGTTGTCGCTGTAGGTGCTGTGGATGCCCCACTTCTGGTGCGGGGTGATCCAGTTCAGCACGATCTCCTTGTTGCCGTTCGAGCGCTGGTTGAGCAGCGGCTCGATGGTGCGGGTGTTGACCGGCGGCCGGTAGCTCATGAAGGCCTCGCCGAAGTCGATCATCCACTCATGGTCCTGGTAGAACTGCTGGCGGCCGGTCACCGTGCGCCACGGAATCAGCTCGTGCACATTGGTGTAGCCCGCGTTGTAGCTGACGTTGTCGTCTTCCAGCCCGGACCAGATCGGCGAGGAGATGATCTTGCGCGGCTGCGCCTGGATGTCACGGAAGCGGATCGCCTCGTGCTCCTTGCCCACCGCCAGATGGGTGTGCTCGCGGCCGGTGAAGCCGCCCAGCGATTCCCAGGCCTTCACCGCCACATGGCCATTGGTTTCCGGGGCCAGGTGCAGGATCACTTCGGCCGCGTCGATCGCGGTCGAGATGGCCGGCCGGCCCTGGCTGACGCCCTCCTCGTGCACGGTGTGGTTCAACTTGCCGAGGAACTCCACCTCGTGCTTCGTGTCCCAGTTCATGCCCTTGCCACCATTGCCGTGCTTGTCCAGCAGCGGCCCCAGCGAGGTGAACTTGCGATACAGGTTCGGGTAATCGCGCTCCACCACCGTCATCGACGGCATGGTCTGGCCGGGGATGGCCTCGCACTCGCCCTTCTTCCAGTCGGCCACGCCGAACGGCATGCCCAGCTCGTTGGGGGTGTCGTGCAGGGTCGGCACCAGCACCAGGTCCTTCTCCACCCCCAGCACGCCGGGCGCCATTTCGCTTACGGTGCGCGCAACCTCCTTGAAGATGTCCCAGTCACTGCGCGATTCCCACGCCGGGTCCACCGCCTTCGACAGCGGATGGATGAACGGATGCATGTCCGAGGTGTTGAGATCGTCCTTCTCGTACCAGGTGGCCGTCGGCAGCACGATGTCCGAATACAACGCGGTGGTACACATGCGGAAGTCCAGCGTCACCAGCAGGTCGAGCTTGCCTTCCGGCGCCTCGTCGCGCCACTTCACTTCCTCCGGCTTCACCGCCCCCATCTCGCCCAGGTCCTTGCCCTGCAGGCCGTGGCGGGTACCCAGCAGGTGCCGCAGCATGTACTCGTGGCCCTTGCCCGACGAACCCAGCAGGTTCGAGCGCCAGATGAACATCATCCGTGGGTGGTTCTGCTGCGCGTCCGGATCGGCAAAGGCGAAGTCCAGCGAACCGTCCTTGAACTTGCCCAGTGCGTAATCGGCAGGGGCCACGCCGGCCGCTTCGGCCTCGCGCACCAGCTGCAGCGGATTGCGGTCAAGCTGCGGCGCGCATGGCAACCAGCCCATGCGCACGGCGCGCAGGTTCAGGTCGGCCAGACTGCCGCTGTACTTGCTGGCGTCGGCCAGCGGTGACAGCAGCTCGTCCACCTGCAGCTTCTCGTAGCGCCACTGCCCGGTGTTGAAGTAGAAGAACGACGTACCGTTCATATGGCGCGGCGGCTTGCTCCAGTCCAGGCCGAACGCCAGCGGCTGCCAGCCGGTCTGCGGGCGCAGCTTTTCCTGGCCCACGTAGTGCGCCCAGCCGCCACCGGTCTGGCCCACGCAACCGCACATGATCAACATGTTGATCAGGCCGCGGTAGTTCATGTCGTTGTGGAACCAGTGGTTCATGCCCGCGCCGACGATGATCATCGAGCGGCCATGGGTCTTGTCGGCGGTACGCGCGAACTCGCGGGCGATCTCGATCACCTCGCCACGCGGCACGCCGGTGATGCGTTCCTGCCAGGCCGGCGTGCCCGGCACGTTCTCATCGAAGCTCGTGGCGACATTGGCGCCGCCGAAACCGCGGTCCACGCCGTACTGCGCCAGCAGCAGGTCATAGACCGTCGCCACCAGGGTCTCGCTGCCATCGGCCGTGGCCAGGCGGCGCACCGGGATGTTGCGGTCCAGTACTTCCTCGGCCGGGGCGGCCGTCCAGCCGTCACTCTCGATGCCACCGAAATACGGGAAGCTGACCGCCTCGATGCCATCGTTGGCATCGGACAGGCTCAAGCGCAGGCGCGTATCCGCCCCGTTGCTGGCCTTCTCCTCGATGTTCCAGCGACCCTTTTCGCCCCAGCGGAAACCGATCGAACCGTTCGGCACCACGATCTGGCCACTGGTCTCGTCGTAAGCGAGGGTCTTCCAGTCCGGGTTGTTGGCCTCGCCCAATCCACCCAGCTCACTGGCGCGCAGGAAACGCCCGGCCACCAGGCGGCCGTCGGCGCGACGCTCCAGGCGCACCAGCATCGGCATGTCCGAGTACTGGCGGCAGTAGTCCTGGAAGTACTGCGACGGTGAATCGACATGGAACTCGCGCAGGATCACGTGACCAAAGGCGAACGCCAACGCGGCGTCGGTGCCCTGCTTCGGGTGCAGCCAGTGATCGGTCAGCTTGGCCAGCTCGGAATAGTCCGGGCAGATCGAGACCGTCTTGGTGCCGTTGTAGCGCGCCTCGGTGAAGAAGTGCGCATCGGGTGTACGCGTCTGCGGCACGTTCGAGCCCCAGGCGATGATGTAGCGGCTGTTGTACCAGTCAGCCGATTCGGGCACGTCGGTCTGCTCGCCCCAGACCTGCGGCGAAGCCGGCGGCAGATCGCAATACCAGTCATAGAAGGACAGGCAGGCACCGCCCAGCAGCGACAGGTAACGCGCACCGGCGGCGTAGGACACCATCGACATCGCCGGAATCGGCGAGAAGCCGACCACGCGGTCCGGTCCGTACTGCTTCACCGTATACAGGTTGGAGGCCGCGATGATCTCGTTGGCCTCTTCCCAGTTCAGCCGCACGAAACCACCCATGCCGCGCCGGGTCTTGTACGAGCGCGCCTTTTCCTTGTCCTCCACGATGCTGGCCCACGCATCCACTGGCCCCTGGGTCCTGCGCGCTTCGCGCCACAGGCGCAGCAGCGTGCCGCGGATCAGCGGGTACTTCAGTCGGTTGGCGCTGTAGAGGTACCAGGAATAGCTGGCGCCACGCGGGCAGCCACGCGGTTCGTGGTTGGGCAGGTCCGGGCGCGTGCGCGGGTAATCGGTCTGCTGGGTTTCCCAGGTCACCAGGCCATTCTTGACGTAGATCTTCCAACTGCACGAACCGGTGCAGTTCACACCGTGGGTTGAACGCACGATCTTGTCGTACTGCCAGCGCTGGCGGTAACTGTTCTCCCAGTCACGGCCTTCGCTCTTGGCAAACCCATGGCCATCGGCAAAGGGCTGGGGGTCACGCTTGAAGAACTGCAAGCGATCAAGGAAATAACTCATCGGGGGTCTCCCTTTGCGGACATCTGCATCGTGGCTGTGTGTGTCATCTGGCTGCGGTGCGTTTTCATGTCAGCAAGGCGTCTCTGCGCCGCGCCGGTAGTACCACCACCAGGTCACGGCCAGGCAGGTGACATAGAAAACGACGAACCCGTACAGCGCCATGTCGGGGCTGCCGGTCAACGTGATCGAAGAGCCGTAGCTCTTGGGAATGAAGAAGCCGCCGTAGGCACCGATCGCACCGGAGAAGCCCACGACCGCGGCCGACTCGATGCTGGCCTGGTGCGCCGACGCGGCCTTGCCTTCCGCATTGGCACCTGCCGACAGGCGCTCATGCAGCGTGCGGAAGATCACCGGGATCATGCGGAAGGTGGTGCCGTTGCCGATGCCACTGAGCACGAACAGCGCCATGAAGCTGAAGAGGAAGCCGTAGAAATTGCCGCCCTGGCCATCGCTGGGCAGGAAATGCAGCACGCCGAACACCGCTGCGATCATCAGCGCGAACACCCAGAACGTCAGCCGCGCACCGCCCCAGCGGTCAGCCATGCTGCCGCCCACCGAGCGCATCAGCGCACCCAGCAACGGGCCGATGAAGGCGTAGGCCAGCGGGTTCACGGCGGGGAACTGGCTCTTCACCAGCATCGGGAAGCCGGCCGAGAAACCGATGTAGGAACCGAAGGTGCCGATGTACAACCAGCACATCAGCCAGTTGTGCTTGCGGCGGAAAATCACCGCCTGTTCGGCGAACGAGGAGCGGGCGCTGGTCAGGTCATTCATGCCGAACCAGGCCGCCACCGCGCAGATCGCAATGGCCGGCACCCAGATGAAGCCGGCATTCTGCAGGTACAGCGGAGCACCCCCCTCCACCACCGGCTGCGGTGCACCACCGAGGGCACCAAACACGCCCACCGTGATCACCAGCGGGATCACCGCCTGTGCCACCGACACGCCGACATTGCCCAGGCCGGCATTCAGGCCCAGCGCCAGGCCCTGCTTCTGCTTGGGATAGAAGAAGGAAATGTTGGACATCGACGAGGAGAAGTTCGCCCCACCAAAGCCACACAGGATCGCAATCACCACGAACACCCAGTAAGGCGTCGCCGGGTTCTGCACCGCAAAGCCAAGCCAGATCGTCGGTGCCAGCAGTGATGCGGTGGACAGCGCCGTCCATCGGCGACCGCCAAAGATCGGAATCACGAACGAATAGAAGATGCGCAGCGTCGCGCCGGACAGGCTGGGCAGTGCCACCAGCCAGAACAACTGATCGGTGCTGAAGCCGAAGCCGATCTTCGGCAGGCTGATGGTCACCGCCGAGAACAGTACCCAGACCGAGAAGGCCAGCAGCAGCGAGGGAATGGAGATGACCAGGTTGCGGGTGGCGACCCGCTTGCCGGTGCGCTCCCAATAGCCGGGATCTTCCGGCGTCCAGTCGCTGATGACGCGACCAGGACTGGCAGTGCTGCGGACAACAGGATCGCTACCGACGGTCATACATGGCTCCAAGGCTGTGGAATGACGTGGGTACTGCTTTCAAGTTGTAACCCGTCGTCATGCAGCCATTAGGCCGTGCAGCAGTAACGACGGGGTTGATCTGGATCAATCAGGCGCGGGTTTCCCCCTCGCCCCTGACAAATGTCAAACCGATGATGCGGAACTGCGGCGCGTCACCCCGCGCTGGCGCACGCTGTCGCGCACATCCACATCGAACTGCAGCTGCAGCGTGGTGCCGTCATCCAGATACAGCGCAGAGGCCAAGCCATCGCGGCACGGCAGGCGCCCGGCAAGATCCTCCACCGATGACCGTGGCAGCACCAGCCGGCAATCGGTACCGCTGTCGAGCAGCACGGCCGATTCGCCACCATGCAGCGAAACAGCCGTACCCCAGCCGCCACTGCCGCCGAACCGGGTCACGTTCTCCACCGTCTCACCGGCCAGCAGCTGGGCCAGTTCGGCTTCGTCCAGGCGCAGGCGCATTGTCTGTTCTTGCAGCTGCACCTTCATGAGGCAACGTCCTCCCATTGGGTGGGGGTATTGCAGTTGACCAGGGCGCTTTCATCAGCGTGGGCCAGGCGCAGGGTCTGCGCGTCCAGCCGGTGTTGCAGGGCCTGCAGGGAACGCGGACCGAGGGGATCGTGGATCATGTTTTCGAGGATCGTGCGACTTTCATTGTCCACATTAAACAGCATCGGAAGCGGATGCCCGTCAAAGATCGTGCAAGCGCTGCGATGCCCGTCACGCAATTGCCGCAGCAGATCCGGGGTCAGACGGGGCGTATCCACCGGCACCACCCAAGCGGGGCCATCGGGCATCTGCATTGCCACGCTGAACAGGCCGCCCAGCGGCCCGCACCGTGTGATCTGGTCGGGCACGCCGCCGAAGGCCGGGTAGCGTCCGCTCACCCAAACACGGTCTGCCCCGGCCAGCCGCAACGTGCCGCGCATGTGCTCCAGCAGCGTGCGCCCCTGCCAGGGCAGCAGCGCCTTGTCGCGGCCCATGCGGCTGGACAGGCCACCGGCCAGCACGATGCCGGCGATGGTCGTGTTCACGCGGAAAACTCCAGTAGAGCCACGCCATGCGTGGCTGCCCCTGCCGGGCGCGACGGGAAGGCCCCATCCACGCATGGCGTGGATCTACTGGGGTCAATGGTGGTGCTCATGTGCCGGTTCACTGTCGGCGTGGCATAGCGTGCAGCCTTCGCTCCACTCGCTGTCGCCGTCTTCGTAATGTTCCTGTTTCCAGATCGGGCACTGGTGTTTCACCGCCTCGATCAGCTGCCGGCACGCGCGGAACGCTTCATCACGGTGCGGGCTGCCTGCGGCCACCACCACCGCCACATCGCCAATGCCCAAGCGGCCCTTGGCATGTGCCACGTACAACTTCAGCTTCGGCCCGAACGTCGCCTCGATCTCCGCCGCCACGCGCTGGATCTCGTTCAGCACCAGCGGTTCGAACAGGTCGTAGGTGATGCCGGTCACGGGCCGCCCCACATTGAAGTCGCGCACCTTGCCGATGAACACATCGATGCCGCCGAATGCCGGGTCGGACACCGCTGCGATGCCCTCGGCCGGATCGATGGCGCGCTGCGCGCGGTCCACCACTTTCGCAGTCACGTTGCTCATCGCTCAGCCCCCACTCACCGGCGGCAGGATCGCCACCTTGCCATCGGCGGGCAGCGCGTCGTGGTCACGCAGCACGCGCTGCTGGTCGGCAAAAGCCGAATAGTCCAGCAACCCGGCGCGGAAACCGGGAAAGCGCACCGGCAACAGCTCACGCAACGCCTGGCGCAGATCGGCCACGGTGCCGCCGGCCACCTCCAGCGCGATCTCGCGGCTGGCATCCAGATCGGAAAACGCACCGAACAACTGCAGATTCACCTGTTTCATCATGACTCCTGGGTCGCCAGCTGCAGCGGGTCCTGATGGCCCCAGCCCTGCACGCGCACCGGTGTGCCGGCCGTGGCCAGGTCACCCTCGCCCTCCAGCACCACCCAGGCGTTGGCCTGCAGCATGGATTTCAAACGGAACGATTCCTGGCCGGCCAGCACGCGTGCGCTCAAGCGCCCCTGCGCGTCCACTTCCACCCGCGCCCGCGCGTGGAAGCGCAGGCCCGGCGGCTTGCGCACGTCGGCCTGCAACGGCAGGTGCAGCAGCGGCTCGGCGGCCAGGCCCAGCAGGCGCCGCAGCACCGGTTCAACGAAGAAGCGCTGCCCCACTGCCGCCGACACCGGGTTGCCGGGCAGACCGAAATACAGCGCGCCATTGGGCAGCACTGCAAACAACAGCGGCTTGCCCGGGCGGATCGCCACTTTGTGGAACACGATGCGGGCGCCACGCGCGCGCAGCGCATCGGGAATGAAGTCGTAGCGGCCGGCCGACACCGCGCCGGTACTCACCAGCACCTGTGCCCCTGCCGCCAGCGCGTCATCCAGCACGGCATCAAAGGCAGCCACCTCATCGCCCACCGTGCCCTGCCACACCACCTCGGCACCGGCGGCCTGCAGGCGGCCAGCCAGATAGGGCCGGTTGCTGTCACGGATCTGTCCGGAGTCCAGCGCCTGCGCCGCTTCGGTCACCAGCTCCTTGCCGGTGGCAATGACAGCGACCTTCGGCCGTGCCACCACCGCCACCTCGGCCACGCCGATCGCATGCAGCAGGGTGCGTGCATTGATGTCCAGCGCCTGCCCGGCCTGCAGCACGCGCTCGCCTTCTTCCACGTCCTGTCCACGCAGACGCACGTTCTGGCCAGGCTTCACCGCGCTCTTCAACGCAATGCGGGTCGGCCGGCCATCCTCGCTGGCGAGGATCTCAACGTTCTCGATCGGCACCACCGTATCCAGCCCGACGGGCATGCGCGCGCCGGTCATGATTTCCCATGCGCCCTCGCCGCCCTCAGCACCGGCATCGCCTGCGGCCTGCCAGCCCTGCACCGCAAACCCGGTACCGCTTTCGAAGGGCGTGCCATTGGCGCGCAGCGCGAAGCCGTCCATCGCCGAATTGTCGAACGGCGGCAGCGACTGCCCGCTGATGATGTCCGTGGCCAGGATGCGACCACCCGCCTCATGCAGTGTCAGGCGCTCGGCCGGCAGCGATGTGGCTGCCTCCATCAGGTGCTGCAGCGCTTCGCTGTAGGCGATCATGCGTGGCCACCGCCATCGACCATCGCCAGCGCGTGGCCCAGCACCGGCGCCAGAATGTCCAGGCACTGCGCAGCCGCGCGCGGGCTGCCCGGCAGTGCAAATACCAGCATGTCATCCAGCTGCACCACCTCGGCACGGCTCAGCCAGGCCATCGGCGTGTGCTGCGCACTCAACGCGCGCACCATCTGCGCCAGGCCATGCACCGGTCGCGCGTTCAACGAACGCAGCGCCTCCGGGGTCAGGTCGCGCGGGCCCAGCCCGGTGCCGCCGGTACACAGGCACAGGCGTACGCCCTCGCCCGCCAGCGCACGCAGGCGACCTGCAAGCGGTTCGACGCCATCGGGCAGTACCTCGGCAGCCACCACCTCGCCACCGAGCGACTGCAGCCCGCTCACCAGCTTCGGCCCGGACTCGTCGGCATACGTGCCCTCGCTCGCGCGATCGCTCAGCGTGATCACCGCGCAGGCAGCACCGTTCAAGCCCTTCGGCGGACGCGGCCTGAAGCGCTCGCGCTCACCATCCTCCATGCCATCAGGATGCAGCCACAGGCCGCGCTTGCCGCCTTCCTTGAACAGCAGACGGATGCCCTCGATGCGCAGTGCCGGCTCCACCGGCTTGCTCAGGTCGTACAGGGTCAGCAGTGCGGCGTTCACCCCGGCCAATGCTTCCATCTCCACACCGGTGCGGGCCTCGCTGGCGCACTCGCACCACACGCGGATCGACTGCCGTTCCGGCACCGGCGCGCAGTACACCTGCACCAGTTCCAGCGGCAGCGGGTGGCACAGCGGCATCAGCATCGAGGCCATCTTCGCGCCTTGCAAGCCAGCAATCTCGGCCATCACCAGCGCGTCGCCCTTGGGCAGGCGGCGCTCGACAATCAGCGGGTAGGCCACCGGTCCGGCATTCAGCTCGCCCACCGCCACCGCGCGGCGGCGGGTAACGCGCTTGTCGCGCACATCGGCCATGTGGAAGGCCGCGTTCAATTCACCACTCATCGTGTTCCTCATCCTCCGATCGACGCCAGGTGCGGGGTCAACCCGGTCTGGCCCTGATGCAATCCGTGCCCGGCCGCTTTCAGGCCAAGCTGTGTGGTGATGCGTGCCAGCAGCGCGTCCTGGTCATCGTCGCTCTGCAGCAGCGGGCGCAGTGGCACGCCGAATTCGCCGAACAGGCACAGCCGCAGGTCGCCCTTGGCGGTCACCCGCAGGCGGTTGCAGCCCTTGCAGAAGTCACGCGAATACGGAGCGATGATGCCCACCGTGCCGCGATGCTGCGGGTGGCTGAATTCACGCGCCGGGCCGGCATCGGCCGCGCGCGGGCGCTCGTGCCAACCGGCGGCATGCAGCTGGTCGATCACGTGTTCGGCACGCAGGTGGTGCCGCTGGAAATAGGCTTCGTTGTCGCCAGTACGCATCAGTTCGATGAAGCGCACGCTGAAGGGACGGTCGCGCAGGAAGTCCATCCACTTCGGCAGCTCGTCGTCGTTCAGGCCGCGCAGCAGCACTGCATTGAGCTTGATGGCGGGCAGGCCCAGTGCCTGCGCCATCTCCAGCCCCTGCTGGATTTCCGGCAGGCGGTCGTGGCCGGTGATGGTGCTGAAGCGCTCGCGCTGCAGGCTGTCCATGCTCACGTTCAGCGCGGTCAGGCCGGCGCGGTGCCAGCCCGGCAGGCGACGCGGCAGCAGCGTGCCGTTGGTGGTGATGGCCACCTTGCGGATGCCCGGCACGGCCGCCACCGTGGCGATGATTTCGTCCAGGTCCTTGCGCAGGCTGGGCTCACCACCGGTAAGACGAATCTTGGTCATCCCCAGCATGGCAAACGCGCGCACCAGGCGCGCGATCTCGTCCACCGCCAGGAAGCGCGGGCGGCCATCGGCCTGGTAGCCATCGGGCAGGCAATAACTGCAACGGAAGTTGCAGGCCTCGGTCAACGACAGGCGCAGGTAGGGAAAGCTGCGCCCGAATCCGTCGGTGAGTTGGCTCATGGCTGGTCCACCTTGTTGTTCCACCGTCTTGCCTGTGCCCGGAACGGCCCGGATACCCTCGCCTGCTGAGACTGACGCCAGCCTACGCGGCAGGCATTGGCAACGGGATGACTTAAATCAATCGCCGCCGGCCACGCCGCGCGGGCGTTGTGGCAGCATGCGGCTTTCCGTGCCGTGTGCGTGTGACAGCCATCATGATGATGAACGATTTCCAGCAATTGCTGCAGGCCGCCGGCGAACAGGCCGAACCGCAACGCCTGCTGTTCGTATTCGCCCGCGCCGACCTGCCCGAATCGCCCACCGACGACCAGCGTGACCGGCATGACCGCCGCGAAGGCGGCACCCTGTCGCCGGTGCTGTGCGTGGACAAGCTGCCGGCCGAGGTGCCCAGCTTCCAGGCGTTGGCCAGCGAGTCCACCACCACCGGTGTGGAGTGGGACATGGTGTTCGTGGCGGCAATGGATGGACGTGCGGGCTTCGCACCCACCACCGACGAGGCCACGCGCCCGCTGCGGCTGATGGTCAACGCCATCAACGACGGCCAGATCGGCCGCTTCGCCGCCTTCGACCGCAGCGGTGAGCCGATCCAGTTCTATTGAGCCACCAGCTGCAGGGTCAGGAAGAAGATCACCAGCACCGTGTTCAGGCCCCAGGCCACGGTCAGCCCGCGCGCAGCAACGCCCAGGTTCGGGGTGCGCGCGGTAGGTGCTGCGCGCCAGACCGCGGGGATGATCCAGCCGGTGTAGAGCAGCAGCACGGCGAACACCGCCAGCACCAGTGTGGTGCGCTGGTTGGCCAGGCCCCAGAGGGCAACGGCCCAGAGAATGTTGCTGGGAATGACCCCCTGCAGCCAGAAGACGTTCCAGAGGCGTGAACGGCCTTGGGTGTCGGGCGTGGGGTGCAGAGACGCGGTGGCTGTCATAAGTCTCCTTTGTGTTTAGGAAACGTGCTGGGCAAGCCTGCGCTCGGTGGCTGGGAACGTCAAGGCACGACGCAATCGGTAGCGCCGGGTCGTGCCCGGCGGAATGCATCCGGGTTCACGGTGATGTCGCCTTCGCCCCGGCCGTCCTGCTCACTCCATGCACCCAACCACGACACCTGTCGCAGATTGCCTGGTCGCGGTGGATCATCGCGGCAATCAGCGCTGCCGGTACTTAACAGCGTGGTTCAATGCCGAAAGCGTCTCCAATCGTGAGCTATTTGCAACTCTTCTGATTGGCATTGCACAGCGACGCGGGCTCAGATGGCGTGCCACCGAAAACGGGTGGCCGGGTTTCGAATCCCGTGTTGACCTTGAGTGATTGCGCTTGCCAGTCGGCGTCCACATTCCGTGGCGCCGGCTGGCAATCCGTCTGCCGGCTATGGCGGGCGGTGCGTGGGGGCGTTCGCGCCCGCCGGCTTGAGGTCAACCCGGATTCGAACCACGTACCGTCCGCCACCTCTGTGTGGCGGCTACCGATTGCCTTGCACGGAGCCTCGCCATGAACGGATCTGACCTTCCCCATCTGCACGCCTACCGTGACCCGGCCAATGCCGATGACCTGGCAGAGGCTGTGTCCTGCGCGGATGCGAATACCCTGATTGCCAACCTGAAGCGGATCGGCAAAGGCGCTGCCGCCGACGGGCAGCCCTGGCCGGAGCGGCATCAGTTGCCCGGGCGCTGCATGGCGCTGGCCGATGCGGATTGCGCGTTGGCCGGGTTGCGGGTGGTACAGGAGGTGCTGCTGGCGGCAGAGCGGACCCGGCAGAACGGCGAGCCCGAGGACTATGTGGGCGACCGGGTGATGGAAGGGCTGATGCTGGCGTGCCTGGCGTTGAGTGCGCAGGCTGTGGGGCGGTTGCAGGTGGAGGGGTGAATGCCACACGCAACGCTTCAGCGAAGAGCGCTTTCAGCAGGCGTCAGTGCCCGCTGAAAGCGCTCCTCGGATCGAGGCAGATGATCGGTGAGAAGTCCACCGCCCACAATTCGAGCTCGAAGAGCTGATCGTGATCGTCCACATACAGGGTGGCCATCACCGGCATACCGCGACATCGACAAGCGTTGCGGTGGCAGCGTCACGGCCAAGGACCTGAGTCTTGCTGGAGAGAAACAGCACGCCCCGAGTCCGAGGACATCCGCCTGGGCGAGCGCCAGATCCTTCAACAGCTGCTCGGACAACTCGGTAGTCCCAGGCAGCATCCTCTGGATGAGGGAGACCTCGTCGGAGGTGAGCAATCTGGGCATCGGACGTCCTTCAGAGAACCGTATGCGCCATCGACAGGTTCTCGACCCGCCATGTCCTTGCATAGACGAGAATGACGCTTCCGGTCGAGCAGGCCTCGATACGGAAACACTTCAACCCGGACGACGGGTAGCCTACCGCCTTCCAACGATCAAGAAGATCGATGAGCCCCGGCTCGTCATCGTCAACCGGGGGGAAATCTATTCTCTATTCATCTACCGGAATTTCGGATCGCGATCCCCAGGCGCAGGGCTGAAATGCTCACATTTCTGGTCCAATTGGTAGTGGGAGTACTTCTGCCCTTTGGTACCCGGCGGCGTCGCCGGATCTATACGCAGTCGCTCTTGACACTTGCCACCCACCATCTCACCGAAGCTTCCAGGCCCATGGGGATTTTGAACGCAGCGGAACGCACCCGGCAGAACGGCGAACCCGAGCCGTACGTGGGCGGCCGGGTGATGAGGGGGTTGGTCATCTTCTGCCAATCGTTATGCGCGCAGGCGGCGGGGTGGTTGCAGCGGGAGGGGTAGCGTAGTGCATACCGCTCCCAGCGGCGTCAGCCAGCATCTCGCGGACGAGAGGCATTCCTGCCAATTCTTCGCCCACTCTCCTTCCCGCCACAGGATCTCTTGAGCTTCAACCATGCAGCGCAGAAAGAAAGTGCCCCAACAGCCCAGCTGCCAAGTAGCAGCGATACCGGGACGTCCCAAAGAGCAGCAATTGCCCCATATCTTTCGAAGCTGACAACGAGCCGCTGAAAGCCATCAACGATTACCAAATTGGACAGCGTAATGGCGAATGTCCCGCCTACAACGCCGGCAGCAGCCCCGATCCCAGCAACCGCGAGCACCGTCCATTCTTTGCGAATCAATGCAAAGCCATAGAATGCGAAAGACAGAATTAACGAAATCAGCACGACGTATGGAATCCGCATCCCCTCAATCTTCACAAATGCCGAAACCCATCTCCATGCCGCAATGTTGATAACAACACAAAGCATGAAACAAACTGAAGATGCCACCAACCTATCTTTCACTTGACCGGGCATTCGGCCTCCTTCGCCATATCATTCAGGACACCAGGACGGAACGTTTGAGTGATACCACACATTCCACTCAACGCACCCGACACAGAGGCTGCACACCCGAAACCACGAGGATCGCCCCATTCCTCTGCATTCTGGACCAGAGTAGCTTCCTGCTCCGGCGACAGGTGAATAACGGTGAACTCAACACGGCTTCCAGTCGCGCGCTGATACCTGCTGTATCCAGCCAAGCTAGCATCATCCCCCTCGAAAAGCCCACCAGTTCCCCGACGTCCACCGGGCGCGTACGAACCTGCTGGATCGTATAGGAAGTCGGGTTGTCCGGGCCTTGCGACATGGATCGCAGAGTGACTCCCAATTCCAAAATCGTAGGTGGTTATCAAGGTGGTCTTTAGCCCCCTCGGATCGGTGAAATTCATCGGCCTTGAAAATACATAAGCATATGTATTCACACCAGAATTCAACCCAATCGGATCACTCTGGGAATAGCGTCCCACTGCCGGGTCGTATTCCCGCTGGTAGTTGTAGAACAGCCCACTCGCATCCGTCGACTGTTGCCCGGGGAAGCGCAGCGCCAAGTCGAACGCCACGCCATCGCCATCCGGATCAGCACTAGGAATCTGATCACCGAACACTTCGCTCTTGTTGCTCCACTCCCAGATCGCAACATCGCGCACGGAGTCGATCACCACGCGCGGCGTGCCCAGGTGGTCCGGCTGGATGTAGGCCAGCTCCGGCACGCCGGTGCCCGGCACATTGATCAGTGCCACCGGATAGTTGTCCAGCCAGATCGCCTGTTGCTGCGCCTCCCCCGTGGCCGAATAGTTGCCCAGCCACTGCCCTGCCTCGCCATACAGCGTGAGCTGTGCTGCACCACCGGCTGGGGTGCGCAGCACGCGCTCGCCGCGATGGTTGTACGCATAGCTCTCCAGCACGGCGCTACCCTGCTTCACCGCGTTCATCCGGTTGGCATCGTTATAGGTGAACACCTTGCTGCCAATGCTGGTGGTGTTGCCCGATGCGTCGTGATTCCGCACCTCGCCATCCACCGCAGTCAGCCGGTGGCTGGTTGCCGGATAGGTATAGGCGGCCGTTCCAGCCGACGTAGTCAGCGAGGTCCGGTTGCCGGTGGCGTCGTAGCCGTAGGTTTCAATCGGCGTGCCGGTCGTACCGTCCTGGGTCTGGGTCAGGCGGCCGAGCGCGTCATAAGCGTACTTGGCCAGCACTTCGGACCCTGCGCCGTTCTTCAGCTCGGTGATCGAACCCACCGGATCATAGCCATAGCTCAGCGACAGGCCCCCTGCGGCCGGGTCATGCACGACCTGCGGGCGGTAGTCCAGGTCCAGCGGCCGCTGCAATTGACGGCCGTTGCCATAGGTCCAACCGGTCGCCGGGCCGAAGGCTGCATAGCTCACGTTGTTCACCACGATCTGGCGCGCTTGGCCAGGCCGGGTCAGTCCGATCTGGCTGATGCGCCCTTGGGTATCGCGCAAGTAGTCAGCCACGCTGCCGTCCGGGTAGGTCAACGACGTCAAGCGGCCCGACTTGCTGTAGGCGTAGCGCAGTGTACTGGCGACACCGTTGACAGCCTGCACCTTGCGGGTGATCTGGCCGAAGCGGTCGTAGCAGTACTGGGTGCTGCCACTGGCGTGCAGCACCTGCCCCAGGCGCCCCTTGGCGAATCGCTCATCAGCCACGCAGACGGCCGGCGCCACATCATAGCTGTAGCCCACGTCCAGATTGGGGTCCGGATAGGCAATACCAGTCAGGCGGTTAAGTGCATCGTAGTGATAGGTGGCAGTGATACCGCGCGCGTCGGTGGCGGTCTTGCGGTTGCCTGCCGCATCCACGGTGAAGCTGCTGGCGCCACTGTCCGGGCTGACCTGGCCGGTCAGATCGCCAAAGCCGTTGTAGGCGTAGGTGGTGTGCAGGCCCTTCGGGTCGGTCACCTGGGTGACCTGGTCCAGCGCGTTGTACTGGCTGCGGATTTCCGCAGCAACACCTCCCACGTCCTGCAGGGTCCGAGCCAGCCGGTTCAGGGGATCGTACTGCTGGCTGGAGACGCGCTGCAGGGCGTCGGTTATCGTCTGCGGGTTGCCGTTTGCATCGTAGGTGAAGCCAGTGGCGTGGTTGCCGGCGTCTTTCAGCGCCTTAAGCTGGCCAATCGTGTTGAAGGTGCGTGCCAGGGTGCGGCGCAGGGTACCGCCCGCATCCAGGGTGTCCTCCTTCAGGCGATTGCCGACATTGTCCAGCGTGTAATGAATGGTGTTGCCTGCGTTGTCCTCGATATCGGTCAGTCGCAGTGCTGCGTCATACACGTAGGTCACGCTGCCGCCATCCGGCTCGGTGATCTGCTGCACCTGGCCGGTGGGCCAGTAGCTGATCTGGGTGGATCGATCCTCGGCGGTGGTGGCGCCGCGTACGGTCACCGAGGTGGGCCAGCCGCGGGCATGGTAGGCGTAGTCGGTGACCACCCCATTGGCATCCTTCACCGACAACGGTCGCCCGTAGGCGTCGTAGGCCAACGTCTCCACCGTCTGACCGAGTGCATTGGTGACGCTGCGCAGGTCGCCCTTGCGATAGGTGCAGACCCCATTGGTCGCGCACCCTGCGTCGTCTGCGGCGTAGTAGGCATAGGTGCTGACGTCGGCCACGTCGGTACGTGCGCCGTCCACGCTCTTCAGCAGCCCCTCCACGGGGCAACTGCCGGCTGCGGCTACATCCGCGGCCTCGCAATAGGTATACGTGGCCGTACGCGTCTGCCCGGACGCCAGGTCCTTCAGGGTCACGCTCACCGGCTGTCTACGGGCGTTGTAGGCGGTACGCGTCTCACGCTGAGCGATGGTCGTAGCCAGCACCGCGTTGGTAACACTGTCGCGCGTGGTCTGCACAACACGCTGCTCAGGCAGGCCGACCGCATCGGTAATGGTATGTGTGTTGGCCGGTCGGCCCGTCACCGCGTCGACGCCTTCGCTGTAAGTGTGCTTGGTCTGGACGCCGCGCCGGTCCGTATAGGTATCCAGACGCCGACGGAAATCGACCGCGCCATCATAGTAGGTGCGACTGATCGAACCCTGGGCATCGGTCGTGCCCGACACCTTGCGGGGAGGTGCGCTGTCGCCACCGGCTGTCAGCGTGTAATCGGTCTGATGGCCCAATGCATCGGTGACCACCGCACCGCCATTTGGGCTGTAGGCAAGGGTTACGCCATCAGCGCCACCCGCGTGCTGGCTCGAAATGACGCGACCGATGGTGTCATAGGTGAAGGTGCTGTAGCGGCGCCCATCCTCGGCGGTAATGCCGGTCAGGTGCTGGGGGAAATCCTGATTCTCGTAGTGATAGGTGCGCACCCCGCCGCCCGCGTAGGTGACGGTAGCGACCTGCCCATGCGCAGTATAGGTATAGCTCGCCTGCGGCACGCCCGCGACCAGAACGGAGCTGATCAGGGCTTCGTAGTCGTTGGATTGATAGACGAATTCAAGCGTACGGCCACTGCTGTGCACAACGGCAGCGAGGCGCTGGCTGTTGTCATAGACGAAGGTGAGCGAGGTACCGTCCACAAAGCGCTTCGCGGCGAGCCGACCCGCATCGTCGAATGTCGAAATGGCGTCGGACGCGTACAGCGTCCAGTTTCCATTCTGGACCAGGCGATCGCCACTGCTGTCAGCAGCCTCGTAGACCTGGCCGATCTTCTTGAAGGCGCGCTGGAAACCGGTGGCTTCAACGATGCCTGCGCCACCCGCCCCATCCAGTGCCAGTTGCGCTCCAAGCGAATGTGTCCAGCCGTGGCCGAAGCCTCCGGACGAGGTGGATATTCCCGAATGGTAATAGCGCGTCAGTGCGATCCAGCCCAGATCGAAGTCCTGCGCGATCTCGTACTTCTCGCCGGTCTTTACGTCGCAGGGGTTGCCTACCGCTCCAGTGCACGGAGGCTCCTGCGATGCCGAAGTGCTGGAGGGGTTCGGGCTCATGCCACTCATGGCGCCGTTACCCGAGGTCGGACAGTTGCCATTCCCGCCATCCTTGTCGCACTGCGTCGTCTTGGAGGTAATGGTTGCTACGAACTCTTCGCTGACGCAGGCTTCGTACTTGTTGGACCACTGGGTGAAGGGGACCGGGCAATTTAGGCGCCGAGTCCGCGTCATCTGCGCATCGCTTGGATAGGGCGTGCACGGCGACTCGGCTGTGTTGTCGCCGGTCATGTATATCACTTCAAATTCACGTGTCTCGATGGTTCCTTCCATGTCCGGGCTGAGCGCATACCACTCGCTTGTAGGCGTGACGGCTGCACCCGGGCATACTGGATTGAATGCCTTGATATAAGCGAGATAGGAAGCGACCATCGCCTCTTCGGTTGGGAACATATCGGTACTGAGATACGACCATTCAGGATCGGAAGGCTGGGACTTTCCCATCCAGTAGGTAATTGAAGTATTGCCTTCCAGGTCGACCACGGTGGACTTGATCGAATTGACGGATTTCCAACCAATCTGGAACTCCGGCGGGAACGGACTCGGCGCGGGCAGGCTCTGGATCGCCTGCACCGCTGCCTGCTGGGTCTTGTACTGGGTCGAATTTCCGCCTGGCTGCGAGATGCGCCAGGTTTTTTTGCTTTCCTGCGCCTGCGCGGCAAGAGGGGCCGCGCAGCCAAGCGCGACCATCGTCAGCGCCAGACACGCCAGCTTCATTGTCCGTCCGAACATCCGTGTTCTCCTTCCTGGGCGAATACCGCGCCGGGAGGGACGAAGGCGCACAGGCGGATCACCGCCCTGTCGCGCCCTGCTTCGGATCGTCCCTGTTCCGGAATGCGGCAATGCCGCATGGCGCCTTTATCGCGCAAGACCATTACATAATCAAGTCAAGCCCTGAGATATAGGTCACGGTTATCGATAGCGAAAATGGCGGTCGACCCAGGTCGGGAGCAGCCCCCTTCCAAGCTACGTCCCACCCAACATCCGTGATAGCGTGCGCCATCAAACTTTCCAACAGGTGCAAGGATGCGCAGCAGGATTGGATATGGCCTGGTCATCACCTCCGCCTTCCTGGCGACGGACGCTCCGGCAGCACCGCCGGCCGCAACTCCCAGCGATCGGGCCCAGGACTTCGTGCAGACACAGGCGATCTCGGCGCGCTGCCAGAAGATCCTGCCTGGCCTGAAACTACAGTTGCAGGACGGCCGCGAACGTTGGCTGTCGACCTTCGATCCCGCGCAGCTTCAGGTGGCGCAGGCCTACGCTGCCAGCAAGGAGGGAAAGAGGCTCGGCAATGAGGTCGAACGTGATGCCTCCCGAGCCTTTGGCCGCAATACGCTTTCTGCCGCCGCGACCTGCATCAGCCTTCTGGGCGAGTACTCGCCGGCCCATCCCCTGCCGACTGGCTCGGCAATGCCGGCCGAGAGAGTGCAGCATTACATGTTCCATTTCACGCCGATGGCACTGGCAAGGCTGCAATGCGCGCGCCTGGACGGGATCGATGTGGCAACGCAAGCGGACGGCTCGGAGACTTGGCAGTACCGGGCCTGCGGCCGGGTGGAAACCGTGCGCATGGCGCCGGTCGGTCAATCGTGGTCGATGACCGATGCGGATCGAAACCGTCTTTTCGAGGCATTGACCCGGTAGATCGCGAGGCAACGCATGGCAGCAATGACGTTCCGACAACGTGCCAGAAGCAGCATGAGGCTGCCCATCCTCTTCGCACTCTGCTTGATACTCACCTCCTGCGATCTGGATCTGGTGATGGACAGTTCTTTCGCCACGAAGCAGGAAGCTGTTGATGCCGAGATGATTACCAAGGGCTGGATTCCCGCGTGGGTGCCCGAGGAGGCGACCGACCTGCGCGAGGTGCACGACCTCGATTCAAACGTGAGCGCGCTTGCCTTCAGCAAACCACGCAGCAAGCAGTTGTTGTTGCCGTCCGGTTGCCGGCCCGTCGACCACAGCGCTACCCAGCCGGCACTGTTCAATCGAAGCTGGTGGCCGAGTGAGGCGGCTCTGAAGCGCTCCTACTCCTTCTTTCGCTGCGAGCACGAAATAGACAGGTCGGTCTTCGTCGCAACAAGCAGAGCGGGCGATCATGTGCTCTTCTGGCGCACGTACGCTCGCTGATGCGTGTGCCCGCCCTCTCCTTCAACCCGACACTACAGATGCACATTCCAGGAACGGTCCTCACCACCCTCGCCCTTTGCCTGTTGCCCAGCCTTCCGGCTTGCGCAGAGCAAAGCACGCCTGCCGATGTGGAAGCGATCGAACAGGTGATCGAGTCCTTCCGCACCTCGCTGATCAACAAGGACAAACCGACCTACATGAGCTTGTTCTTCTCGGATAGACCGGAAGACATCGGCTGGCAGTTCGTGTCCGAGGACCGGCGATTGGCGGACATCCGCACGGCCAAGCCCGATGCGGTCAAGGCACGAAAGATCCCATCGAACAACTTCATCTCGCTCATCGATGAGGCCGTGGCCACTGCAGAGCCACGAGAGGAGAAGTTCTTCAACACGAAGATCGACACAGACGGCGATGTGGCATCGGTGTCGTTCGACTACAGCTTCCACGCCAATGGCGCGAAAGAAAACTGGGGCAGGGAAATGTGGCAGCTGGTCCGCACCGAGCAAGGCTGGAAGATCTTTTCAGTGATCTATTCGATACGCGACAAACGCAGTTCCGCGGAGAGCTGATACTTCCTTTCAGCCAGTCAACGTCAATCGCCACGAGCAGCAGAATCCTGATTCCGCAGCCGCGCGACAAAATACCGCGTAGGCGACTGCCCCAGCGCTTTCTTGAACATCGTGATGAACGCTGTCACCGACTCGTAGCCCAGGGTTTCAGAAACCCGTTGCACCGCTGCGCCGCCGGCAAGCTCGCGAATCGCAACCAGCAGATGCAGCTGCTGTCGCCAGCGCCCAAACGACAGACCGGTTTCCCGATCAATCAGGCGCGTCAGGGTGCGCTCGCCCAGCGCCAGGCGTTTGGCCCATTCACTGATGGTGCTGCGGTCCGCCGGATTGGCCGACAGCGCCGCAGCCAGCGCACGGATCTTGGGGTGATCGCTCACCGGCAGGTACAACCGCTCGGCCGGCATCTGCACCAGTTCGTCCAGCAGCACCCGCGCCAGCCGCTCGACGTGCCCGCCGCGCGGGTAGTCCTGCGGCACATCGGCCAGGTGCAGGATCATCTCGCGCACCATCGGTGAGATCGACAGCGTCACGCAGTGCAGCGGCAGGTCGACGACGCCCGGCTCGACGAACAGATAGCAGAGGCGCGCGTTCGCCGTGGCGCGATTGCTGTGCGGCAGGCTGCCGGGAATCCACACGCCGCATTGCGGCGGCACGATCCACAGGGCATTGGCCACCTCGCAGGTCACCGCGCCATGAAGCGCCAGGATCAGTTGTCCCTTGCGGTGGTCGTGCACCGGAATCTCGGCATCGTGGTCGGCCACCTGCAGGCGGCTGGCCACTGCAGGTCGATCCGTCGCGTCCGGGTCCAGATCAAAGCCAGGCAGCGAGATGCGAGTCATTCTCAATGACCAGATTCAGCGATAGGCTGGCATTCTAGCGAAATTCGGCTGCAGGTCTCGCTGAATACGATGGCGGCATGCAGATTCCCGCCCCTACCCTCCCCTGGCTTTCGCGCCCCAGTGCGCTGCTGACGTCGCCCGCATTGAAGGTCGACCGCGAAGCGGTGCTGTTCTCGCTCAAGTGCCTGCTCGCTGCGATCCTCGGGCTGTATGTGTCGCTGCGCATCGGCCTTACCCGCCCGTTCTGGGTGATCGGCACGGTCTACCTGGTGTCGCAGCCGATGTCCGGCGCGACACTCAGCCGGGGCCTGTTCCGCCTGCTGGGAACCGTCGGCGGTGCGGTCGCTACGGTGTTGCTGGTGCCGCGGTTCGCCAACGCGCCTTTGGTACTGAGCGTGGTGCTGGCGGCCTGGATGGGCCTGTGCCTGTACCTGGCCATGCTCGACCGCACACCGCGTGCGTATGCCTTCCTGCTGGCCGGGTATACCACCAGCCTGATCGGTTTCCCAGCGGTGATGGTGCCCGGTGAAGTCTTCACCATTGCCATCACCCGCGTGCAGGAGATCTCGATCGGCATTCTTGCGGCAACGCTGGTCCACGGGCTGGTGCTGCCACGCCGGGTTTCGCCGCGTGTGCACGCGCGCGTGGCCTCGATCCTCGGCGATGCGGAACGCTGGACGCAGGACATGCGCGCAGGCGCCAAGGAGACGGTACTGGCGGAGGATCGCTCCAAAGTAGCCGCGGACCTGCTCGAACTGCACACGCTGTCCATCCACCTGCCGTTCGACAGCGCGCACGGCGTTGCCCAGGTGCAGATCCTGCGCGCAATGCATGACCGGATGCTGGATGTGCTGATGCTGTCCAGCGCGGTGGACGAATCGATAGTCCAGCTACGCGCACAGCCTGTTGGCACGACAGACACAGCATGGTCGGGCCTGCTGCGTGCAGCGCTTTGCACACGTCAGGCCGAACTCGATGCTGCGCATCACGACTGCCGGCTGCTGGAAGAGCAGCTGCACGCCGCCCGCCCGGACTGGCGCCGGCGTGTGCCCGTGCACCTCGCCAGCAAGGCGAACGGCCATGTGCTGCATCGTGATCACCGGGTCGCCCTGCGCAGCGCTTTAGGTGCTTTCGTCGGCATCGTACTGAGCTGCGCGCTGTGGATCGCTACCGCGTGGTCCGATGGTGCAACTGCCGTCTCCATCATCGGCACGGCCTGCGTGTTGTTCGGGACCGCCGAGGCACCTGCCGGGCATGTCATGCGCTACCTGATCGGGTCGACCATCGGCGTGGTCATTGGGCTGTTCTACGCGCTGGTGATCTTTCCGGGCTTGTCCGATTTCGTCGGCCTGGCCATGGCGCTGACGCCCGCGCTGCTGGTGTGTGGCTCGTTCCTCGCCCGCCCGCCGTTCATCATGGCGGCGTTGGGCGTAGTGCTCACCTTCCCGCTCATTGCAGGATTGGGCGCGACCAATGCCAGCAACATCGTGGGTGCGCTCAACAGCGGCGTCGCGCTGTTCGTCGGCACGGCGGCGGCGCTGTGCAGCATGTCGCTGTTGCAGACCCTGGACAGCAATCGCAGCCGCGCGCGCCTGCAGGACGTGATCAGGCGGGACATCGCCCGTCGGGCGGCCGGGGACGTTCGAGATGCCAACGACTGGACAAGCCGCATGGTGGATCGGCTTGCGCTGCTTGCTCCTCGCCTGCGCGGCCGTGCGGATGCGGCCCGCACATTGCGGACGATGTTTGCGGACATGCGCGCGGCCAGTGCTGTGGCCGAACTGCGTGTGATCGGCAGGACGCTCAAGGACCGGGGCAGCCGCGAGTGTCATGCGCTGCTGATGCACAGGGCCACCGCCCACTTCCGCGCTCCCGCTACCCGCCTGGTGAATGCGCCGCTGTTGGAATCGCTCGAACGCACACGTGACGCCGTCAGCACTGGCAGCGCGCCCGGAACCGAGCATGTTCTTGCACTGCTTTCCGGCCTGCGCCGCGACCTGCTCGCTCATGAGGACTGATGCGATGTTCTCCGATATCTCCATCGATGGCGTCTTCGTTCCCGGCCTGCTGGCGGTGGCGCTCATCGCGCTGGCCCTGTCGATGATGGCCTCGCGGCTGCTGGCAAGCCTCGGGCTGTACCGGCTGTTCGCCTATCGCCCGCTGGTGGGCCTTTCGTTGTTCCTGATCCTGGCGGAGCTGCTGATCCAGCTCGCGCCCCTGTTCGAGAAACTGAAATGAAACACGTGCTGAGTGTTCTTGGCCGCTGGAGCGCAACGCTCTGCCTGTTCGCCGTCGCCGTCATCGCGGCCCTGTCCCTCTGGAACCGATACGAAACGCAGCCCTGGACGCGCGATGGCCGGGTACGCGCGGATGTGATCCGCGTGGCATCGGACATGGGCGGACTGGTGACCCAGGTGCTGGTGCAGGACAACCAGCGGGTGAAAGCCGGGCAGCTGCTGCTGGTGCTGGACCAACCGCGCTACGCGGCCGCGCTGGAGAAGGCGGATGCCGCAGTGAGCAGCGCGCAGGCCACGCTCACCCTCGCCCGCCGTGAATCGAAACGGGATCTGGCGCTGGGCAACCTGGTCGCCTCGGAGACACGCGAGCGCAATGCGGCCAAGGTCGATACTGAAGTGGCCGGTCTGGCCCAGGCCCATGCGGAGCGGCGGGTGGCACTGTTGAACGTGCAGCGCACCGAAGTACGCGCCAGCGCTGATGGCACCATCACCAATCTTGATCTGCATCCGGGCGACTTCCTGCAACCGGGCGCCCAGGCCCTGGCCCTGATCGACAGCAGCAGCCTGAGGGTCGAGGGCTATTTCGAGGAAACCAAGCTCAACTGCATCAGCGAAGGCGATGCCGCGGTCGCGCGCCTGATGGGCGATGGCCGCAACGTGCATGGGCATGTGGAGAGCATCGCCGCCGGTATCGCCGACGACCAGCGCGCGAGCACCCACAACCTGCTGCCGTCGGTCGCGTCGACCTATACCTGGGTGCGGCTGGCGCAGCGGATACCGGTCCGCATCCGCCTGGATGACGTTGCGCCGGACACCCGCCTGATCGTGGGCAGAACCGCCAGCGTGACCATCACCCCGCGTGCGCCGGGGGCCTGCAAGTGATCGGCACCGCATCACGCGCGGGCGTGCTCGCCTGTGCGCTGTCGCTGGCCGGCTGCGTGTCCGGCCCTGACTACACACTTCCCGCCAGCGCGGTCGCCGCCGCCCCGGCTGCCCGCCGCGCATTCGTATCGGGGCCCGAGGCGGCCTACACACAGGCCGAGCCGCCGGACCGCTGGTGGCAGCTGTACGACGATCCACGGCTAGATGCCTACGTCAGCGAAGCGCTGCGGGCCAACACCGATCTACGCGCGGCCGACGCCAACCTGCGGCGCGCCACGGCGATGGTGCTGCAGGTCCGGGCCGAGGGCTCGGTAGGCACCGACGCCGACGTATCGGCCACGCTGGCCCGCGCCGGGGGATACACCTCCCCTTCCTCGCCACCGCAGGTGTACGCGCTCGGCATCCACCTGTCCTACCCGCTGGATCTGGCCGGTGGCATCCGCCGCGGCATCGAGGCCGCCAACGCGGATGCAGAGGCCGTCGCTGCGGCACGTGACCAGGTGCGGGTGGTTGTCGCCGCCGCCGTCACCCGCGCCTATGTCGGCATCTGTTCGACCAACCTTACCCTGGCGGCGACGCAGCGGGTGCTCGATACGCAGCGCGCCACGTTGGACGCCACCACCCGCTTGGCGGCCGGCGGACGCGGAACCGAATTTGACGTGAGCCGGGCGCGCGCGGCGGTCAACCGCAGCGCGGCGGCTGTGCCGCATCTGGTTGCCGAGCGGCAGGCAACCCTGTTCGAACTGGCAGCACTGATGGGCCGACTACCAGCGGACTACCCGCAGGACGTCGCCAACTGCCAACAACCGCCGCGCCTGCAGCAGCTGATTCCTGTCGGCGATGGCAGCCAGCTGATCCAGCGTCGCCCGGATATCCGTGCGGCGGAGCGCAGCTTGGCGGCCGCCACTGCGATGATCGGCGTGGAAACGGCGGCGCTGTATCCACAAGTGAGCATCGGCGCGTCCGCTGGCATGGCAGGTTCATTCAAGAAGCTGCTGGGCAGCGACAGCATCGGCGCGTCCATCGGACCGCTGCTGTCGTGGCGCTGGCCGAACCGCCGCGCAACCCACGCACGGATCGACGCTGCCGGGGCCAACGCCGATGCTGCGCTGGCATCGTTCGATGGCGCGGTGCTGGATGCGTTGCGGCAGACCGAAACCGCGCTGTCGGCGTATGCGCAGGAGATCGATCGCGAGCACAGCCTTGCCCTCGCCCGCGACGACGCGGCACGTGCGAGCGGCCAGGCCGGGCAGCTGTACCGGTTCGGCAGGATCGGCTTCCTCGATGTGCTGTCTGCCGAGGCCGCGCTGGCCGATGCAGAATCCGCGCTCGCAGCGTCGCGTGCGCAGCGGGTGGACCGTCAGGTGGATCTGTTCCTGGCGCTGGGCGGAGGTTGGGCCGAGGCAGGCAATCGGACACTCGCCTCGGGTGGTACACAGGACTGATGGACCAGCGGTTCACGTGCAGCCAAGCATGCCTGCCGGAAACTTCCGCAACACACTTGCATCGAGCGTACCGCGCGGCGACGATGCGGTTCGGTTTAGGGGAACCCTGCATGGAATTGCTGACGCTCGACCATTTCGCCCGCCACGTCGATCAGACCTTCTCGGCGGTCATCAACGACGGCGAGGTTCCGTTTGTGCTTGTGGAGGCGCGAGCGTTGAATCCATCGCAACTGCCACCGGGCGCGGCGCGTGTGCCGTTTTCGCTGTTGTTCCGCAACGGCTCGGCCTTCCTGTTCCCGCAGCAGATCTATCAGATGCGCCATGACGACATCGGTGAGGTGGGCATATTCTTGGTGCCGGTAGCGCGTGAGCAGGCCGGATTCCTGTATCAGGCGATCTTCAACTGAGAATGTGAGCCCGCGGCCAGGCTTGCGGCGGCGTGTCGCCGGCTCAGCCCGGTGCCCAACGCAGCAGCAGATGCGAGCCTTGATCGTGGATCAGGGCAAAGCCCGCACGCCGGTACAGGCGCTGCGCAGCGACGTTGTCAGCCTGCACGTGCAGGGTCACGCCGCGACCCAGCGCGGCGGCCTCGCCCTGGCTGTGAGCAATCAGGGCCGCGGCCACACCGTGACCGCGCTCACCGGGAAACAAGCAGATATCGACGATCAGGTGATCCGGCGCACTGCGCTGCAGGTAGTAACGGCCCACCACCACGCCGTGGCGTTCGATGGCCAGGAAATCAGAGTCGCTGTAGTGCGCCTGGTAGTGCTGGTGCTGCAGTGCGAACTGGCTATCCAGAAACGCGCGCTTGCTCGCTTCGGGCCAAGGCACTGCCGCCAGTTCCTCCGCGCGGGTGCTGGCGTACAGTTCGCGCAGCCAGCTCAGGTCATCGTCGCACAGCGGCCGCAAAGCGTACCCGCGCTCGCCAAGGAGCGCGGGGACGGCCAGGTGGTCGTTGCGGCCCGCCGGAAACGAAGTGAGCTGCGACATCGCTTGCATGTTGTCAGCCAAAGCTGGGGAACACCCCCTCCAACGCGATGCAGAAGTTCGTCGCGAGGTAGGGCTGGCGGTTTTCGTGGGGCTGGCCGCCGCCAGACGGACCGATCATTTTGGGACTGAACTGTGCGTTGGCGGTGGCGCTGGGCACGAACGGTGCACCTGAGGTCGGCAGACCCAGGTAGTTGCCCGCGACCGGGGTGCCGGTGCGCTTGGTCTGGTCAGGCTGGTTGTAGATCGTCAGGGAGTGGCTGTGCGACGGCATCTCCACAGTGTTCAACGTCACCGAATTGCTGCCATAGGCCTCGCCGATGGTGTGCGGGGTCAGGCCAGGGCCCTGGCCCTGTTCGGTAGCCGCGCGGTTGACGAAGTTGGGCAGCTGGAAATTCGTTCGTCCGTCGCCACCGTACTGGGTGCCCAGCAGCGAAAACAGCGCAGTGTTCTGCTGGATCGGCAGGGTGACGCCATTGCAGCTTGCCCAGCCACGTGGCGGGAAGTTGAAGCCGAAGATCTGGATTTCGCCGATGAAAGGTTCGGTCATGGTCGTGTCCTGGAAGCGGGTATGCGCGGGTGACGACTCAGCTCTGCGACGGGAAGATGCCCGCCCACGCGATGCAGAACTGCACCGTGAGCGTAGGCATCTGGTTGTCGTGCGGCTGGTTGCCACCCATGCTGACAACTGCATTGGGCGACATGACCGCAGCATTGGCGCCGGTGATATCGGTGACATACATGGTCTCGCCCGACAGCGCCGCCGGCAGCACGGTAGCGCCAACCGCACCGGTGGTTGCCAAGGCCGTGGTGGCCATCAGCGACGGGGTATGCTGGGGCAACTGCGTCTGCAGCAGGGTGACACTTTCGTTGCCCGCCTTCTGCCCCATCACGTAGGCGCTCAATCCCGGGCCGCGGCCTTGATGGATCGGCACGCAGCCGCGCAGGTCGGGCACACCAAAAGTGGTGACGCCGTTACCGCCGTACGTGGTGCCGATCAAGGTGTACAGCACTTCGTACTCGGCAATCGATTGAAGCGAACCGTCGCATGCGAACCAGCCGTTGGGCACGCGCGCAAAACCGAACATCCGGATTTCTCCGATGTAAGGGGTGCTCATGGGGAACTCCTGTAATGGGCTTCGGAAGAATCAGTTGCGCGACGGGAAGATGCCGTTCAGTGCGATCACGAAATTGATCACGGTGTAGGGCTGCAGGTTCGCGTGCGGCTGGTTGCCACCGCCCGGCCCCACGCCATTCAGCGGAACCAGGGTGCCGTTGGCAGGTCCGAAGATTGCACTGCCGCTGGTGCCATACAGGCCGCCGGTAGGATTGCGCGCCGTACCTGCAGTGGTGGTGCCATTGACCACCGGGCTGTGGGCCGGAACCTGAGTGGGCAGCAGGGTAACGCTCTCCACGCCGCCCACTTCCCCTTGGACGTAAGGCGCAGGATTCCAGCCCCCATCCGCCGAAGGGCCGGCGCCCACCGGGGTACGCGATTGCAGATTGGGCAAGGCGAACGTGGTTCTGCCGTCACCGCCGTACATGGTCCCCAGCAGAGAAAACAGCGCCTGATTCTGGGCAATGGAAAGCAACTGTCCGTTGCAAACGGCAAATCCCTTGGGCGCGAACGCGAACCCCGTGAGCATTATCTGCCCGAGGAATACCTGGGTCATACCTTTTCCCCCGAAAGGTTGGTGGCACGGACGTCATGTCCGCTGCCGCCGCTACTCTCGCTCACACTCCACACGCCGTACAAGCGAAATCTTTGTGCGAATGCAACATTAACCATTCATGAATATATAGGCACTTTCTTTTTCACGCTGAATCCTGCTTGAATGATTGGCAGCAGTTCGCAAGGGGTGCGGTGCCGGGTCCAGCCCGGTGTCCGCGGACAGGGGTAAGGTCTCGCCGTTCTGGCTCGATGTCCCTGGGGACGGTCGAGCCCGTGCGGTGCCAACAGGGGCAGAACATGCATCAGTCATCAGCGCAACGCGTGGAGACGCCGCGTGCGCGTTCGCACGCTTTCTTTTCATCGTTCTGCTCCTGGTTCATCGTCGCGCTGTTGTGCGCGGGCAGCCTGTGGCCGCAGTTGGCGACGGCAGCCTCATCGACGTTCTGCCCGACGCTGAGCATGTCGGTGGCCAACAGTGGCTCGCAGACGATCGACATCAACCACTGTCACGGCGGCTTTGGTATCGCCGCAGGCACGGCAGCAACTCCGCACGGCAGCCGCACGGTAGGTTTGCAGTCGGGTGCCAACCTGCCGCTGACCTACACCCACAACGGCGACAGTGCCTCCACCGATACCTTCGTCATCCAGGACGACTTCGGCGGTGACATCACTGTCACCGTAACGATCGCTCCGGCGTCGGCCATCACCCTCGTCGCCACCCCCGCGGTCAACCTGACGGTGGGCGTGCCTTTCAGCACCAGCCTCAGTGCCAGTGGTGGCACCGGCCCCTATACCTACAGCCTGGACAGCGGCTCCATTCCGCCGGGGCTGAGCCTGAGCGGAAACATCATCAGCGGTACGCCGACCCAGCGCGGCGCCTACGCCTTCACCATCCGCGCCACCGACAGCGCCTCTGCCAGCGGCGTGCGCAGCTTCAGCGGTTCGGCAGCCAACCCGACGCTTACCATCGCGCCGTCGTCGCCGTCTGCCGCGCTGAACCTTCCCTACTCTGTCACCTTCACTGCCAGCGGTGGCGTGCCCGGCTACACGTTCGCGTATGAAAACGGCACCCTGCCACCCGGCCTGAGCCTGAGCGGCGCGACCCTGAGTGGCACGCCCACCACCCAGGGCAGCTACACCTTCGGCATCCGCGTCGCCGACAGCAGCACCGGCACCGGCAGCTATGCGGAGGTCAAATCCGTGACCCTGCAGGTGGTTGCGCCGCCGACCATCGTGATCAACCCGGCCACCGTTCCGGGTGCAACCGTCGCTGTGGCCTACAGCCAGACCTTTAGCGCCAGCGGCGGCACTGCGCAGTATGGCTTCGCCATCACCGCAGGCGCCCTGCCCGCAGGGATGAGCCTCAACACCAGCACCGGCGCACTGACCGGTACGCCCACCGCGGCCGGCACCTTCAACTTCACCGTGACCGCAACAGACGCCAATAGTTTCACCGGTTCCAACGCCTACACCCTGGTGGTGGCGCCTCCGGTGATCGTTATAGCTCCGACTACGCTGGCAGGCGGCACAGTCGGCGCAGCCTACAGTCAGAGCTTCAGCGCCAGCGGCGGCATCGCCTCGTACAGCTATGCGATCACCGCCGGCGCCCTACCGGCGGGGGTGACACTCAATGGCAGCAGCGGCGTCATCAGCGGTACACCCAGCGCAGGCGGCACCTTCAACTTCACCGTTACCGCCACCAGCAGCAGCACCGGCGCCGGCGCGCCGCACACCGGCTCGCGTGCCTATTCGACGACGTTCCTTCCGGCAACGGTCCTGCTGCCGGCCACCACTCTGGCCAATGGCACCGAGGGCGTGGCGTACAGCGCTGCGCTCAATCCCGCCAGCGGCGGCACCTCGTCGTACACCTATGCGATCACTGCGGGCAGTTTGCCGGCGGGCATCGCGCTGAACGCCAGCACGGGAGCCCTGTCGGGCACCCCCACATCAGCGGGCATCTCCAATTTCGCGGTAACCGCCACCGACAGCAGCACCGGCAGCGGGCCCTACAGCTCGGCGCCACGTGGCTATTCGCTACAGATCATCAACAGTCCGCCGGTTGCCAACCCGGTGTCGGCGACCGTGGCCTACAACAGCAGCGCCAATCCGATCACGCTGAACATCACCGGCGGCGTGCCGACCTCGGTGGCCATCGGCACTGCGGCGGCTCACGGCAGTGCCGTCGCCAGCGGCACCACCGTCACCTACCAGCCCACCGCGGGTTACGCGGGCCCGGACAGCTTTACCTACACCGCAACAAACACTGCCGGCACCTCGGCGCCCGCAACGGTCAGCATCACGGTCGGCAATCCGACCATCACCGTGACTGCGGGCGGCCCGATGAGCGCCCAGGTCGGCGCAAGTTACAGCCAGACGTTCACCTGGAATGGTGGAACCGCACCCTATAGCGGATTCACTGTCACTGGCCTGCCAGCGGGTGTGGGCATCAGCGGCACCACCGCCAACAGCGTGACCGTAAGCGGCACGGTGAGCGCGGCGGGCAGCTTCAGCCTCGTCGCCAGTGCAACCGACAGCAGCTCCGGCAACGGTCCGTTCACCACCGGCCAGGGCTTCACGCTGACCGTTGGTGCGCCGACCCTGAGCATGACCCCGGCGCCGGGCAACCTGCCGATGAACTACGGCGTGGCCACCACCATCAATTTCGCCAGCAGCGGCGGCATCGCGCCGTACAGCTACGCACTGGTCGCCGGCTCGCTGCCGGTGGGGGTCACCCTGACGTCGGCCGGTGTGCTCAGCGGTACGCCGACCGTCCCTGGCAACTACAACATCGCCGTGCGCACCACCGACTCCAGCACCGGCGCGGGAGCGCCGTTCTCGCTGCAGCAGAACTACACCATCGTCGTTGCCACGCCGGCAATCGCCATCGATCCGCCCAGCCTGCCCAACGGCAGCGCAGGGGTGGCCTACAACGCGCAGTTGAGTTCCAGCGGCGGTATAGCCCCCTACAGCTACGCGCTGCTCAGTGGTGCGCTGCCGATCGGCATGTCCTTCACCTCCGCTGGCGCACTGGCCGGCATCCCCCGATCGGATGGCAACTTCAGCATCACATTGGGTTCCACCGATTCCAACGGCCAGACCGCCAGCCGCGTGTACACCTTCACGATCACTCCGGCGACCGTGGTACTGACACCCGCCACCCTGCCCAGCGGCACGGTGGGCACGGCCTATTCGCAGAGCCTGAGCAGCAGCGGTGGCATCGCGCCGTATACCTATGCGATCGCCTCCGGCACCCTGCCCCCGGGCATTGCCTTCAGTTCGGCGGGTGTGTTCAGCGGTACGCCGACCACGGCCGGCAGCTATACCGCAGTGGTGCGTTCCACCGACGACGCCGGCTACAACGCCACCCAGAGCTACAGCGTCGTCATCGCTGACGCGGTACCGGTGGCAGTGGATGACAGCGCCACCACGCCATCGCAGCAACCGGTGACGATTCCGGTAACGGCGAACGACGGCGGAGTGATCACCTCGATCGCCGTGGCAGGCGCGCCGGCACATGGCACCGCCACCGTCAGCGGCGTGACGGTTGTCTACACACCAACAGGCACCTACTTCGGCGCGGACAGCTTCACCTACACCGCCACCGGCCCAGGTGGCACCTCGGCCCCGGCCACGGTGTCGATCACCGTCAACGCGCTGCCGGTGCCTGCGGGGCAGCCGCGCGCGGCTGTCGCCACCGTGGCAGGGCAGCCGGTGACCATCGACACCACGGTGGGTGCCACCGGCGGTCCGTTCACCGGTGTGACCCTGGTGACGCAGCCGGCCACCGGCACCACGACGGTGACCGGTACCAACATCACCTACACGCCGCTGGTCACCGCCTCGGGCACCGCGAGCATCGTCTACACATTGAACAACGCCTATGGCGCTTCGGCTCCGATCACCACCACGATCACCATCAACCAGGTGCCTGTGGCGGTCTCGCGTCGGGTCAGTGCAAATGCGGGTGTTGCGGCGGTGGTCGAGCTGACGACCGACGCCACCGGAGGCCCGTTCACCGCAGCCACCCTGGTGTCGCTGTCACCGGCCACTGCCGGCACTGCCACCATCGCACCGTCCGGTAGCGGCGCCAGCGCGGGCTATCGCCTGACCTTCATCCCGGCGGCTACGTTCGCCGGTACCGCCACGGCCACCTTCACGTTGGCAAACGCATTCGCGACCTCGGCGCCGGCGACCATCGACTTTGATGTGATCGGCCGACCGGACCCGACCCTGGACGCGGAAGTGATGGGCCTGCTGGGCGCGCAGACCGCTTCCACCCGTCGCTTCGCCACTGCGCAGATCGGCAACTTCCAGCGCCGCATGGAAGGCCTGCATGGTGCCGGCAGAGGCACACGCTTCGAGAACGGGCTGAGCTTCGGCGTCGACCGCGACCGTCGCTGCCAGGATGAAGTGCGACGCATGCCCGGCGGCGATTGCCGCCAGGTCACCGCGCTGGACGAATCTGTTCTGAGGGACGACGTTGCTGTCGCGCCCGTCGGCGGGGATCGCGGCAAACGTAGCGGCAATGGCGATAACGGCGCCCTGACCCTGTGGACCGGCGGTTCGATCAACAGCGGTGATCGCGATGGTCGCTCGGGCAGCGCCGGCTTCGACTTCCAGACCAGCGGCATCAGTGCTGGTGCCGATACCCGCGTGAACCAGTCGTTCGCCTTCGGCGCCGGTATCGGCTACGGCCGCGACACTACCGACGTCGGTCACAACGACACCCGCAGCCACGGCGAGAGCTACACCCTGGCTGCGTACGCCAGCTATCACCCGGGCCAGTACTTCTTCGTTGATGGCCTGCTGGGTTATCAGTTGCTGTCGTTCGATTCGCGCCGCTACGTGACTGCCAATGGCGCGATGGTGCAAGGTGACCGCGACGGCAAGCAGTGGTTCGCCTCGCTGTCGGTCGGTGGCGACTACCAGCGCGACCGGTTGTCGGTGAGCCCGTACGCGCGCCTGGATCTGGCCCGCGCCACATTGAACGGCTATACCGAACGCGGCGACGCCATCTACGCCCTGCGCTACGAGGACCAGGATGTGGATACCACCACCGCCAGCCTGGGCGTGCACATGGACTATCGCTTCCCGGTCCGCTTCGGCACGCTGTCGCCACAGGTGCGGTTCGAGTACCAGCACGACTTCCAGGACGCCAGCTCGGTGACGATGGGCTACGCCGATCTGCCGGGCGGTCCGTTCTACCGCGGCGAAATCGACGGGCTCAAGCGCAACCGGTTCGTGTTCGGTCTGGGGGCGGTGCTGCAGACCGAGCGCGACCTCAGCCTGCGGATCGAGTACCGCGGCCTGTTCGGCAGCAGCGAAGACACCGACCACGGTGTGCAGCTGAACCTGGAAAAGAAGTACTGATCACGTGGGGCGCGGCGACGCGCCCCACCCTCCCGCCGGTCGTGCATGTCGAAGGCACCGGCTGATCCTGCCGCCGATAAAGCCGGCCGGGCATGGGCCCGGCGCTACGGCACAGCCCTCAATTGGCCAGGGCGAAATCCAACCCCGCACACACCGCCGCCACCTGGGCGTCGTTGCATTCCTGCGGATTGGTGCGCGGGCTGTCCGGGTACACCTCGGTGGTGGTGGCATACAGCGCATCGGTGAAGCCGGCACAAGCACCGATGGAACGCGACTCGCCCCACACCACGCCCGGCGACTGCAGCGGCATGCCCACCAGATTGCCTTCGGCGTCGGCCGGGGCAATGTGGGTGATCGGGGCCACCGCGGCGATCAGTGCCTTTTGGAATTCGTGCTGCGGGTCTTCGCTGTTGCCGATCACGTAGAAGCCATCGGGAATGGTGTCGCGCTCGAACGGCTTGCCGTCGCGGGCGCAACGGGCCGGGTCGAACTCGTGCAGGTCGCTGTCGGTGGTTTCGTGCAGGTCCAGGTGGACCCGGATGTTGGCCTTGCGTTCGGCCACCCAGCGCATCAACGAGGCGGCTTCTTCGATCAGGCCGCCGTCACGGAAACTACGGTTGGGGTCGATGGCATTGGGATTCCAGCGCTGGATGCGCTCGTAGCCCCACGGGCTCACGCACGGGGCCACGATCAGGTTGAAGCGGCCCAGGTAACGCTCGGCATGCTGTTCCAGGAACTGCAGGGCGCCATGCACGCCGCTGGTTTCATAGCCATGCACGCCGCCGGTGACCAGCGCGGTGGGCAGAGCCGGGTTCCAGTCGTGGTTCACCACCGCAAACAGCGGGTAGTGGTCCGGGGCGTAGTCCAGCTGGCCGTACTGGACCACGTCGAAGCGCTCGTCCAGCCGTTCCAGCGCGGCCACCACGTCTTCGTGGTAGCTGCGCTGCCGCTGCTGGCGGGCCCGCCACTGCGCTCGTTCGACGTCGCCCCAGGGCTGTCCGGGGGTGCCGATCGGGTAGAACTGCGCAACGGTCATCTCAAGCTCCAGAAGTCGGGGTACGGTGGTACAGCCGACCATTTTAAGCCCTGTGGCCCGATCGTTGCTGCCCCCGCGCCCCGCCTTCATACGGCCGCCCTCATCTGGTTGTAAAATCAACGGTTTTTGGCCCCCACCCCCTTGATGGCGAACGCAGCGCAGCCGGTCCTGGGTGGACCGGACTTCCTCCGTCTGCTCGCCCGTCTCAGCGACGGCGCGATGCCGGCCTCCAGTCCCGCCCTGACCGATCGCCTCGGCCAGTGGGTGGATTGGAGCCGTGCCGTGGCCCTTGCGGGGGCGCTGGATGACCGCCTGGCTGAACCGGCCGAGGCCGCCGAAGCGCTGGATGATCTGCTGGCCGACTGCGCCCAGGCCGAAGCGAGCCTGTTGGCCTCGCTGAGCGAGGATGCCGAGGCCGAGCGCCTGCTGGACCTGGCCGAGGCCGCTGCGGCACCCAACTTCGCTTCGCTGCGGCAGCGCTACCGCGTGCTGCAGCAGGCCATCCAGACCGCCACCGGCCGCCTGCGCGGCCGCCTGCGTGACCAGCTGGTGCTGGCATCACCGGAGCTGGCGCGGCTGGCCGAGGTCGATGCGGTGATGGAACAGACCTTAAGCCCGCGCGAGCACAGCCTGCTCGCCACCGCCCCAGCAGTGCTGGGTGCCCGATTCGAACGCGTGCACGGCCAGCCCGGCTGGCGCGCGTCCTTCCGCCACGACATGCGCACGCTGCTGCTCGCCGAGCTGCAACTGCGCTTCCACCCGATCCAGGGGCTGCTTGCCGCCCTGCGCTCACACTGACCGGAACACCATGTCCAGAACTGTTTTCCACGTCCTTGTCTTCCTTGCTGGCCTGCTGGCCGTGTGCTGGATCGGTGTCGGCTATGTCTCGGTTCACCCGCTGGGTGCGGCCGTGGCAGCGATCATTGCGGCCTGCTACATCGCCGGTGGCGTGGAGCTGTACCGCTACCGGCAGGCCAGCAATGGCCTGCGCGCCGCGCTGAATGACGTTTCGCTGGCCAAGGACAGCCTGGCGCCGTGGCTGGAGCGTGTGCCGCTGAGCCTGCGCAACGCCGTGCGACTGCGCGTGGAAGGCGAGCGCACCGCCCTGCCCTCGCCGGTGCTGACCCCCTATCTGGTGGGCCTGCTGGTGCTGCTGGGCATGCTCGGCACGCTGCTGGGCATGATGGACACCCTGCGCGGCACGGGCCTGGCCCTGCAGAGCGCTACCGACATGGCCGCCATCCGCGGCTCGCTGGCCTCGCCAGTGCAGGGCCTGGCGGTGGCGTTCGGCACGTCCATCGCCGGTGTCGCCAGTTCGGCCATGCTGGGCCTGTTGTCGGCGCTGCTGCGCCGCGACCGCCTGCAGGTGGTGCAGCAGCTGGACCGCGCCATCGCCACTGACCTGCATCCGTATTCGCAAGCCTGGCAGCGTGCCGAGTCGCTGCGCCTGCTGCAGTCGCAGTCCGCAGCGCTGCCTGCGCTGGTCGATCGCCTGCACGCGATGACCAGCACCTTCGAACAGCACAGCGCGGCCGCCAATGAGCGCCTGCTGGCCGGTCAGGCCGAATTCCTTACGCAGAGCCAGGCGTTGCAGGAGCGCCTGGCCACCTCGCTGCAGCAGTCGCTGCGCGAAGGTGCCGAAGCCAGTGCCGCCGCCATCGGGGGCGCGCTGCAACCGATGGCCGAAACCACGCTGGCTGGTCTGGCCAGTCACGGCCAGGCGCTGCATTCGCGCGTCGAACACGCGGTGCAGCAGCAGTTGAAGGGCCTGACAGAGGGCTTCGAGCGCAGCCGCCTGGCCACCGAGGCCAGCTGGGCCAACGTCGTGGCTGAGCAGACCGGCGCGCAGCAGACACTGGTGTCTGAACTGCGCCAGCATCTGCAGGCCTTCAGCGAAGGCCAAAGCGCACAGAGTGAAGCGCTGGTGGTGCGCATCGGCGAGCGCCTGCAGGCCGACGCCAGCGCCAACGCCGACGCCTGGCATGCCGCTGCCGAACAGCAGCATGCGTTGAACAGTGAACTGGTCGAGCGTCAGCAGCAGGTACTGCAGCGTGCCAGCAGCCATCTGGACGAACGTGCGCAGACGCTGCTGCAGGCGCTGGATGAGCGCCACGCCGCCGGCCAGTCGCTGCTGCAGGACCACGAACAACAGCGCCTGCAGGACTGGCAGGCTGCACAGGCCGCCACCGCCACGGCGCACGCCGAACTGCAGGCGGGCCTGGATGCACGCGAACAGCAGCGCCAGCTGCGTTGGGACGCGGTGAGTACCGAGCTGCAGCAGGCGCATGCCGCATTGCAGGCTCAGCTGGTGGCCGCTGACGAACAGCGCCTGCAGCGCTGGAGCGAGGCGTTGCAGAGCGTTTCGACCGAGCTGGCCGAGCGCCTGCAGGCCAATGGCGAACGCTTGTCCGCGCAGCAGCAGCAGGTGTGCGACACGCTGGCGCAGACCGCGCAGCAGATCGGCGAGAACGGCCGCGCACAGGCCAGCGCCACGCTGGCCGAAGTATCCACCCTGCTGCAGACCGCGGCCGAGGCGCCGAAGGCCGCGGCCGAGGTCATCAACGAACTGCGCAGCACCCTGTCCGAAAGCCTGGTGCGCGACAACGCGATGCTGGAGGAGCGTGGCCACCTGCTGGCCACCGTGCAGACCCTGCTGGAGGCGATCAACCACGCCTCGCACGAGCAGCGCACGGCCGTGGACGCGTTGGTCGGTGGTTCAGCTGAACTGCTGGAACGCGTCGGCAACCGCTTCACCGACCACATCGCCGCCGAGACCGGCAAGCTCGATGGCATCGCCACCCTGCTCAACGGCAGTGCCGGTGAGGTAGGTCAGCTGGCCGGCACCTTCGGTTCTGCGGTCGAGCAGTTCGGCACTGCCTCGGCGGAGCTGTCGGGACGCCTGGAGCAGATCGGCGGGGCGTTGGATGCCTCGCTGGCGCGCAGCGATGAGCAGCTGGCGTACTACGTGGCACAGGCGCGCGAGGTGGTCGACCTCAGCCTGCTGTCGCAGAAGCAGGTGATGGAAGAACTGCAGCAGCTGGCCGCGCGCCGCGGCAAGGCCGGCAGCGCATGAGCGACGAGCTGGAGGTCGACGGCGGCTCGCACGCCCCGATCTGGGCGGCATTCGGCGATCTGATGTCGGTGCTGCTGGGCGCGTTCGTGCTGATCCTGGTCGGCGTGGTTGCGGTGCAGCTGGAGCTGTCACAACGGCTGGACCAGGAGGTCAAGCAGCGCCAGGCCGAGGCCAAGCGCCTGCAGACGCTGGAACAGGCGTTGGCTGGCCCGCTCGCCGCCGGCCGGGTGACGCTGGTGGATGGTCGCATCGGCATCAGCGGCAGCGTGCTGTTCGCGCTGAACTCCGACCAGCTGCAGCCGGAAGGCCAGGAACTGCTGCGCAGCCTGGCCGCGCCGTTGGCGGCGTACCTGGGTTCGCGCGAAGAAATCCTGATGGTCAGCGGCTTCACCGATGACGCGCCGGTGCGCGAAGGCAACCGCCGCTTCGCCGACAACTGGGAGCTGTCCGCACAGCGCTCGCTGACGGTGACCCGGACCCTGATCGCGGACGGCGTACCGGCCGATGCGGTGTTCGCCGCTGCGTTCGGCAGCGAGCAGCCGGTCAGCTCCAATGCCAACGAAGAGGGCCGCGCGCGCAACCGCCGCGTGGAGATCGCGCCGATTCCCAAGCCCAAGGCTGCTGCGCCGGGTGAAAAGAGCGGCGATGGCAGCTGAGTCCTCGCCATTGGATGGATTGCGTGCGCTGGTGCGCGATCTGGATGCCGGCTCGCGTGCACTTGCGCACTATCCGCAGGTGCCGATGCTGGACGACGTGCGCCGCGAGTGGTCCGAACTGCGCAGCGAACTGCAGGTGCGCCGCTCGCTGCGCACCGAGGCCCCGGCCGACGGCGGCCCACTGAACTCGGCAGTGCTGGTGCAGCGCATGCTGGACACGATGCAGGCAACCAGCCCCGGGTATCTGCGCCACTTCATCGACTACGTCGATACGCTGTCGTGGCTGCAGGCGTTGCAGGATGGTGCAGCCAGCGTTGCGGATACCGCAAAGCCGAAACGCACACGCAAGCCACGCAAGGCGGATTGAGCACGCGTTGACGCCGACCTCGATCGGCGCTTCTGGAAACGACGATCCTGATCCGCGCTCCTGGTAGACGCCAACCTTGGTTGGCGCTCCACAAACCGGGTAGCGCAGCGTCCATTCGACGCTGCGCATGCCAACCAAGGTTGGCATCTACCACAGCAGTGCGCCGGTCGTTCCAACGTTCAAAGCAGTGCCGCCACCCGGCCCAGTCGCAAGCACAGATGACCATGTCACCAGACAGTCATCTGTCTAGCGCACCATTTTCACGTTGATCGAACGACGCCTCCGGTGTCTGTGATCGCATCGCGTGTTTCCCCTTTCATCTGCCTGAGCTCCGCTTCCATGCGGCGGCTCGCGCCTGCCTGAGTGCCTGCTCCATGACCAAGACCCTGTTGGCTGCTGCGTTGTCCCTTGCCCTTGCGCCAACCGCATGGGCGCAGCAGGCGCCGTCGGCCACCGACCTCGATGCCGTTTCAGTCATCGGCAGTGGCGAGGCGCGCCAGGTGCAGCGCATCACCCGCGAGAACCTGGACATCCTGCCGCCAGGCACCAGCCTGCAGAAAACGCTGAACCTGCTGCCCGGCGTCAACGCGCAGTCGGCCGATGCGCTGGGTACCAACGAACAGTCGATGACCCTCAGCCTGCGCGGCTTCAACGCCACCCGCCTGGGCTACACACTGGACGGCGTGCCGCTGGGCGATGGCGCGTACAACAACTACAACGGCCTGACCATCAACCGTGCGCTGATCAGCGAGAACATGGCAGGCGCCGAACTCGCGGTGGGCATCGGCAGCCTCGGCACGCCGTCCACCAGCAACCTCGGCGGCACCATTTCCTATACCTCCGACCGACCGGCGCAGGAACTGGGCGGCCGCGTGGTGCAGACCTTCGGCAGCGATGCCAACCGCCGCACCTTCGTGCGCGTGGACAGCGGCGAATACAACGGATTCTCCGGCTACGTGTCGGGCATGAACGCGGTCTCGGACCTGTGGAACGACCAGACCGCCTACAACAAGTCCACCACCAAACAGTTCAACGCCAAGGGCGTGTGGAACTTCGGCAGCGGCCAGATCACCGGCTTCGTCGACACCTCGCGCACCAGCCAGGCCGACTACTTCTACCTTTCGAAGGACGAGATGTCCCGCGGCCTGGGCTGGGACTGGGGCGGCTACGCACCGGACTGGAACAAGGCCGTGGCCAAGGCCTACTGCAACACCGCCAGCCTCAACGCGAAGAAGTGCGACAACAGCGGTCCTGACAAGGACGCCGACGGCGCCTTCACCGCCGGGCAGATCCTGCGCGATGACAACCTGTACTACCTGGCCGGCGACTTCTTCCTCGCCGACGGCTTCACCCTGCGGGCGCTGGCCTACCACCACGACGATCGCGGCGAAGGCCACAACTGGAACAGCGGCGCCTGGTCGAACAAGGGCACTGCGCAGGAAATCCCGATCATCTTCCGCAACACCATCTACACCATCGATCGCGATGGCGGCACGCTGTCGTTCGATTGGGAACTGGGTGCGCACCGCATCGAAGGTGGCGTCTGGTACGAACGCAACACCAGCAGCGCCGAACGCTACCAGACTGCGGTGGACGGACCACGTGACCTCAGCGGCATGAACACCCTGCCCTCGGATGTGGGTGTGTTCGCCCAGCGCACGCGTTGGAAAACCCACCAGTTCTTCCTGAAGGACACCTGGCGCCTGCTTGACGACCGTTTGACCCTGGAATTCGGCGCCAAGAGTCCGCATGCCACCTCCGACGCGCAGGCACTGCCCGGCGATGCGAAGACACCGATCTCGCCAAGCTCGAACAACCAGTTCGCCACCGGTTCGCTGAAGGCCAGCAAGAACTTCCTGCCCAGCGTTGGCGCCAACTTCCGCCTCAGCGAGCATCACGAAGTGTTCGCCAGCTACGCCGAGAACATCGCCATGTTCCAGGGCGGCTTCAAACTCGGCCCGCAGGCGGTCAGCCAGGCCACCTGGAACGCGCAGGGCAACCTGAAGCCGGAAGAATCACGTTCGCTGGAGGCGGGCTACCGCTTCGTCACCGACACGCTGCAGGCATCGGTTGCTGCCTACAGCGTGCGCTTCGACAACCGTCTGCTGCAGTACAACCCCTGCGACTCGCGGCAGGCGGTCGGACCGACCTGCGGCAACCGCTTCTACAACGTCGGCGGCGTCGACAGCCGCGGTGCCGAACTGACCGTGCTGTGGACACCGAACGAGCACTTCAGCTGGTACACCTCGGCATCGCTGAACCGCTCGACGTATGCCTCCAACTACATCCAGGCTGGCGTCGAGCAGCAGATCAAGGGCAAGATCCAGACCGACACGCCCAAGCAGCTGCTGGCCACCGAGATCACGTGGCGCGACAACGGCTGGTTCGCCAGTCTGCGCGGCAAGTACACCGGCGAGCGCTTCTACACCTATACCAACGACCAGGGCTTCGGCGGCTTCACCGTGTTCGACCTGGCCGGCGGCTACGATTTCGGCCAGGTCGGCTTCGCAAAGGGCATGCGCCTGTCGCTGAACGTCACCAACCTGGGCGACAAGCGCTACGCCAGCAACCTGGATTCGAGTGTGTTCGCACCCAGCGACCCGTCGGGCAAGCTGTATGTGTTCCATGCGTCGGCACCGCGCCAGGTGTTCGGTACCATCGACATCCGCTTCTGATCACCGGCCGAGGAGTCCATCCATGTCCGCTACTGCCCTGCTGTTGGCCGCGCTCTCGGTCAGCGGCTACAACGCCCCGCATGAAGCCCGCGGCATGCCACCACGCGCGGTGGACGTGGGCAGCTTCACCTACGTGGACAAGGGATTGGTCGCCGCCGGGCGATTGCCGGCCGGCACCGTGGACTTCCTCGGCGATACGCTGGGCTCGTTCTCGTCGTTGGCGGTGCAGCCGGGTACGTGGCGACGCACCGCGCGGGGTTACGAGGGGGTGCTGTGGACGCTGCCCGACCGCGGCCGCAACGATCCGGAGGCCGGCCTGTTCTACGACTATGCCGGCCGCCTGGAACGCATGAAGCTGCGCATCGATTGGCCGCAGGGGACGTCCAAGGGCTTCGGCGTGGTGACGATGACGCCCGACAAGGGCCTGGTGCTGAAGGACTACAACGGCCATCCCTTCACCGGTGCCGACCCCGGTGATCACACGATCAACCAACGTGGCGTGGTGCTGCCCTCGCCCGCCGTGGGCCCGGGGGCCGGCAAGGTCGCACTCGATGCCGAATCGCTGCAGTTCACTGCCGACGGCCACTTCTACATCGGCGACGAGTACACCGCCAACGTCTACTACTTCGATGCACAGGGCCAGCTGCAGGGAGTGATCGTGCCGCCGCTGGCGATCCGGCCACAACGTGATGGCAAGCCTGCCTTTGGATCGTTGACCCCACCGCAGACCGGGCGCCGCAACAACCAGGGCGTGGAAGGCATGAGCCTGTCGCCCGACGGCACACGGCTGGTTGTTGCCCTGCAGAGCGCCTTGATCCAGGACAGCGCGCCGGGCAATGCCGCTGGCCGCATCAATACCCGCGTGCTGGTCTACGACGTGTCCACCAACCCGACGCCGACGCAACCGGTCGGCCATCACGTGATGATCCTGCCCGCCTATGCCCATGACGGCAAGGGCAAGCTGGACCGTACTGCTGCACAGAGCGAGCTGCGTGCGTTGGACAACGAGCGTTTCCTGATGCTGGCGCGCGATGGCAATGGACTGGGCAAGGATGGCGACGACCCGATCGTCTATAAATCAGTGCTGCTGGTGAACGTGGCGCAGGCGTCCAATCTGGTGGATACGGAATATGAGAACGGCACGGCATCGGTGCTGGCCGACCCGGCTGATGCGATCTTGAAGACCGGTATCGTTCCCGCCAACGTCAAAGAGGTGCTGAACCTGCTCGACCGGCCACAACTGGCCCGGGCCGGGCTGGACCTGGATACAGGGCGCGGCCCCCACCCGGGACTGCTGTCGGAGAAATGGGAGGCGATGGACGTGTTGCCGGCGCTTGATCCAGAGCACCCGAACGACGTACTGCTGCTGATCGGCAACGACAACGACTTCATCGCCCGCAGCTGCCGCATGCAGGGCGAGCACTGCGACAGCGCGTACGACAACGACAACCGGGTACTGGTGTATCGGCTCACCCTGCCGCAGCCACTACCCGTCACGCCACGATAGATTCTGTAGAGCCGAGCCCATGCTCGGCTGCGCTGCACGGAATGTTCCCGCATTGAGTAATAAGCCGAGCATGGGCTCGGCTCTACAGAGTGCATTCCTACCCGCGCAACGTGGCGCCACCATCCACGTACAGGTCACTCATCGCTACGTGGCCGGCCTGCTCGGACAACAGGAACATCACTGCCTGTGCGATGTCCTCCGGCGTGGCCAGCTTCCGCAACGGAATGCCCGCCTTGTAGGTAGCCGGATTGCCAGCGATCACCCGCGCCGCGCCCTGCTCGTCTTCCCACATGCCGATCTGCATCGGGGTCAACGTGGAGCCCGGCGCCACGATGTTGCAGCGGATGCCCAGCGGCGCCAGCTCCAGGCCCAGGCAGCGGGTGAACATCGTCGCTGCCGCCTTCGAGGCGGCATAGGCGGCCATGCCGTGCCGTGGCACGCCCGCCGCGTTGGAGCTGACGGTCACGATGGCGCCTTGCCTGCGCGGCGACATCACCCGCGCCAGTGTGCGACCGACATGGAACACACCGTCGGCATTGACCGCGAACACCCTGCGCCAATCCGCGTCGCTGGTATCCACGACCTCGCCGACATGCAACACGCCAGCCACGCTGGCCGCCAGCATGATCGGCCCCACCGTGGCTTCCACCTGGTCGACCAGCGCGTCCACGGCCGCGCCGTCGGTGACGTCCAGTGCGAAGGCCTGCACGCGCCCATCGTCGGTCGCCAGCGGGGGTCGCTCGCGATCGGTTGCCACGACCCGGCATCCTGCGTCCAGCAGCTGCCCCACCAGTGCCGCGCCGATACCACCGGCTGCGCCGGTCACCAGCGCCACGTTTCCTTCAAAACCCGTCAACTGCACGTTGCATTCTCCTGTTGCCTGTCCCACTGCTGCAGACGCGACGATAGCCACGGTGCCAGCTGTGCCACTGCGTCGCGGCTGGTCAGTTCGGCGTGCAGGAACGGCAGCTCGATGGCATCCACCTGCAGCGCATGGGCCTTCCACAGTGCGGACTGCAACTGCGGCCGCGCCTGATGATCGCGTCCGGCGCGTACATGCGCCAGCGTTCCCACGAAGGGTCGGTGCTGGTGTTCGCGGATCAGTCGATTGGTTCCGGTCACCGCCCGCACCACACCGTCGAGCACCACCTCGGGCAGGCTGCCCAGCGCGCTGCCGCCGCGCCGCAGGAAGGCGAGGATGCGCGCGCGGTCGTCCAGCTCGGGATGCGCGTCAGGATCGTGCCCGGCGATGGCCAACAGCGCCCGCAGCGCCGCGATCGGGTCGGGCTCCGGTTCGGCACGCCAGCATTCGCTGGGATAGGCATCGAGCAGCACCAGTTCGCCGACCTCGCGGCCGATGTCGTGCAGGCGCACCGCCATCGCCTGCGCAAGGATGCCGCCGACCGACCAGCCGAGCAGATGGATCGGCCCCTGCGGCTGCAGCGTGATCACCCGCTGCACATAGTCATTGGCCATGGCCTCGATGCTGCCTGGCAGGGGTTGCGTGGGATCGAGTGCAGGTGATTGCAGCCCGTACACCGCGCGCGTTGGCTGCAACGCACGGGCAAGCGCGCGATAGTTCCATGCAATGCCCCCCGCCGGGTGCAGCACGAACAAGGGCGCCACGGTTGGCTCGTCGGATGCAGACAGCGCAATCACCGGTCCCAACGCGTGATCGGCACGTGCGGGCGGCTCGGCAATGCGTGCCGCCAGCGCGGCAACGGTCGGCTGCGCGAACAGCGCGCCGAGACCCAGCTCGCAACGCCAGCGCTGCTCGATGGCCAGCAGCAGGTGCACGGCCGAAAGCGAGTCGCCACCGAGACTGAAGAAATCCACATCGATGGCCACGGGCGCTTCACGTCCCAGCGCCTGCGCGAACAGCCCTGCCAGTTCCCGCTCCAGCGGCGTGCGTGGCGCCTGCCCTGCGACGTCCTGCTGCGGCGGCTTCGGCAGCGCAGCCCGGTCCAGCTTGCCATTGGCAGTCACCGGCCACTGATCCACGCCTACGAACGCAGACGGCACCATGTAGTCGGGTACCCGCGTCAGCAGATGACTGCGCAGCTCCGCTGTATCCGCCTGGGTCGACGGCACATAGGCGACCAGCCGCGCCTCACCGGGAAGATCATCGCGCAGCAGCACTTCCACCCGGTCCATGCCAGGCAGCTCGCGCAACGCCGCTTCGATCTCGCCGAGTTCGATGCGCAGGCCGCGCAGTTTCACCTGGTGGTCGCTGCGCCCCAGGTATTCGACAGCACCGTCGGCCCTCCAGCGCGCCACGTCGCCAGTACGATAGATGCGTTCACCCGTCAGGAACGGATCGGCCAGGAAGCGCTCGGCCGTCAGGTCGTCGCGGCCGAGATAGCCGCGCGCCAACTGCACACCACCAAGGTAGAGGTCACCTGCCACGCCCACCGGCACGGGCTGCATCCGTGCGTCCAGCACATACAGGCGGGTGTTCCAGACCGGGAAACCGATCGGCACCGGGCGCGAGCAGTCATCGGCCGACGCCGGCCACCAGCTTACATCCACAGCAGCTTCGGTCGGCCCGTACAGGTTGTGCAGTTCGGATTGCATTCTCGCGTGGAAGCGATCACGCAGGGCGGCATCCAGCGCCTCGCCACTGGTGAACACGCGCCGTAGCTGCAGGTCCTGTGAGGCCGGTGCAGTCAGGAACGCGTCCAGCATCGACGGTACGAAATGGGCGGTGGTGATGCCATGCACGCGGATCAATCGCGCCAGCTCGGTCGGGTCGCGGTGTGCGTCCGGCCCCGCCAGCACCAGCGTCGCGCCACACAGCAGTGGCAGGAAGAATTCCCAGACCGATACGTCGAAGGTTGCCGGGGTCTTCTGCAGAATCCGGTCGTCGGCGCCGATGCCGTAGTGCTCGCGCATCCACAGCAGGCGATTGACGATGGCGCGGTGCTCGATCACCACGCCCTTGGGCTCGCCGGTCGAACCGGAGGTATAGATCACATAGGCCGGATCGTCGCCCATCGGGCCCGGCCACGGTGCGGCGAAGCTCACATCGGTCCACTGCTCCGGCGGCAGCACCGGTACGTCTGCCAACCGGGATTGTGCGCTGGCCTCTGCCAGGATGCAGACAGGTTGCGCCGACGCCAGGATGCGCGCCAGTCGCTCCGCCGGATGGGCGAGGTCCAGTGGCAGATATGCGCCGCCTGCACGCAGTACCGCCAGCAGCGCCACCACCAGTTCCAGCGAACGCGGCAGCGCTACCGCGACGATGGTGCCCGGCCCCACGCCCAGCGAACGCAGCTGCGCGGCCAGGGCGAAGCTGCGCGCCTCAAGCGTGGCATGGTCCAGCGTCGTCTCACCGAACACCAGCGCCGGTGCCGACGGATCACGGTCCATGCCCTGCTGCAGCAGTTCGACCAGGGTGGTGTCAGGCAGCGGATGGGCGGTGGCATTGAATCCATGCAGGACATGCCTGGATTCTTCCGGCGTGGCCAGCGGCACCGCCGCGATGTCTTCGGCCTGCAGCGCCGCCGACACGAAATGCAGCAGCCGCCGGGCATGCGCCTTCACCTCGTCCAGATCGTACAGGGCGGGGTTCGCTTCAATCTCCAGATCCAGCAGGGTCTGTCCATCGCCACGGAAGCCCAGTGTCAAATCGTCCACCGGCCCGGTGCTCAGCACCTCCAGCGAGGCCTGAACACCCGGCAGCGCCAGCGGCTTGTAGAAGGGCTGTACGTTGATCAACGGCCCATGCAGGCGGTGCTGTGCGCCGACCAGCCCAAGGTCACGACGCAACTGCTCGCCACGGTAGCGGCCATGCTTGCGGCCCTGGCTGAGCTGGCGCCCGATGCGCCGGCAGAATTCCTCGACGCTGTCCTCGCCGTCCGCCACCCGCAGCGGCAGTACGTTCATCACCATCGCCGGCACCCGCGCCGCAACGCTGCCCAGCCGCGCCATGTAGGGCACGCCGAGCACGACTTCCCCGGACGCGCTCATGCGGCGCACATACTCGGCGGCCAATGCAGCGAGCACATCCGGCCACGGCTGCAGCCACGATGCCGAAACCTGCAGCAGGCGCTCGCGGAAAGCAGGGTCCACCGGCTGCACCCAACGCACGGCATCGTCGCTGGCAGCGGCAGTTCCGGCCAGGCCGGTGGAGGCCGGCGCGCCCTGCAGTGCCTGCAGCCACCACTGCCTGTCGGCGTCGCGGCGCGCATCGCGGCGGTAGCTGGCATCGTCGGCCAGCACGCCCGCCAGCGCTGGCAACGCGCTACCGGTGCGGCCCGCATACAGTGCGCAGACACGGTCAGTAAACAGCGCCATGCCATAGCCATCGGTGGCCAGGTGATGCACGCGCAGGTACCAGGCCCAGCGCTGGCCGCCCAGGTTGAACAGCACCTGCTGGCTCAGTCGGTCGCGGGTCGGATCAACTACGCTGGAGCGATCGGCCTGCATCGCGGCGCATGCCGTCTGCTGCGGATCGGCCGCAGCAGCAACATCGCGCAGCTGCAGTGATGGCACCCGCGTGGATTCGTGCCATTGCACCGGCTGGCCGTCCTCGGCCTCGGCGAAACGCAAGGCCAGCGCCTCGGCCTCGGCGGCGGCCTGATTGGCGGCGGCAGTGAACGCCGCCACATCCAGCGAACCCTCGATCCACACCGCATGCGCGGTATTGAATGCAGGGTTTTCCGGTGCCAACCGCTGGGCGAACCACAGCCCGGCCTGCGCCTCGGTCAGCGGCAGCGGCAGCGGCAGTCCATTCATGCTGTCTGCGCGGCCTGCAGCTGCTGCACCACTGCCCACCACTGGCGAAGCGTGGTGTGTTCGGCCAGCTGAGAAAATTCCAGTGGCAGCCCGGTGTTGCCCCAGGCCAGCACCAGCCCCAGCATGCGCATCGAATCCAGATCCAGATCGATCAGGTTGTCATCGTCACCGATGTCGGCCGCCTGGCAGTCCAGTACGCGGGCGACGTCGGCGCGCATGCGCTCCAGGGTCAAGGTTTCGGTCGTCGCGTTCATCACAATGCTTCCAGCAGCTGGTCGGTGGTCATCGGTACGCCGCAGGTGCGGGCGATCCAGTGCAGCGCCTGATCATGGTCGGCACGCGAGAAATCAGCCACGGCATCGGCAGCGATGAAGGTCTCTATGTCGCGCTGGAACGCCTCCACCGCCGTGGCGGTGCATCCGATGTGCGCGTACACGCCGGTGATCAGCAGCTGGTCGCGGCCACGCACGCGCATCAGGGTCTCCAGATTGCTGCGCTGGAATGCGCTGTAGCGGTGCTTGACCAGCACATGCTCGCCCGTCGCAGGTGCCAACGCGTCGATGATCGGCTCGTGGTCGGCACGACGGCCCATGCCCGGGCCCCACAGATCTGCCTGCAGGCCGCGGTCACGGCGGTCCTGGTCGCCGTGCTGGGCGGTGTAGAACACCGGAATGCCGTGTGTACGGCAATGCCCCAGCAGCCGCGCGATGTTGTCCACTGCCGGCCGCAGCGGCGCATTGCCCGCATCGAAGGCGGCAAGGAAATAGCGCTGCATGTCGTGCACCAGCAAGGCAACACGATCACGCTGGGGGCGCCAGGCGCCACGCGCCTGCGGCAGTTCCGCGGCGGTCGGCAGGGAATACGGGGCAATACGGGGCAGCGCCATCAGCGCGTTCCTCCTGTCTGTTGCAGATGACGCGCACGCAGCTGCGCGCGCAGTTCGCGGCGGCTGATCTTGCCAACCGCCGTGGTATCGAAGCTGTCCACGAAGACAATCTGATCGGGCACCTTGAACGCGGCCAGGCCACGTCCGCGCATCCACGCCTTCAGCGCTGGCGCCTTGATCGCCTCGCCCTGCTGGATCACGAAGGCACAGCTGCGCTCGCCCAGATAGTCGTCGGGAATGGAGACCACGGCAGCATCGAACACGCTGCCATGGGCCAGCAGATGGTCTTCGATCTCCTCGGCGGAGATCTTCTCGCCCGCCCGGTTGATGTGGTCGCCGGCACGGCCCTGCACCACCAGGTAGCCCCCGGGCAGCTGCTGCACGCGGTCGCCGGTGCGATAGAAGCCATCGTCGGTGAACGAGCGCGCGTTCGCCGCCGCGTCATTGTGGTAACCGCGGATGGTATACGGGCCCCGCGTGAGCAGATGGCCAACCTCGCCTTCGGCAACAGGCTGGTCATGGTCATCGACCACACGCACTTCATCATCGGCGCTGATCGGCCGCCCCTGGCAGGCAACGATCAGTTCCTGCGGATCATCCAGCCGGGTGTAGTTGACCAGGCCTTCGGCCATGCCGAACACCTGCTGCAATGTGCATCCAAGGCCATCAATGACCCGCCGTGCGGCCTCCGGCACCAGCTTGGCTCCACCAACCTGCAGGACCTGCAGGCTGGACAGATCGTGCTTGCTGGTCGCCGCCGCCTGCGCCCACAGCAGCGCCAGCGGCGGTACCAGACCACAGCAGGTCACCTTCTCGCGCGCGATCAGCGGGAATGCCGCATCCGGGCCCGGGCCCGGGCTGAGCACCACGCGGGCGCCGGCGTACAGCGCACCGAAGAAACCCGGTGAACTCATCGGGAAGTTGTGTGCCGCTGGCAGCGCGACCAGGTACACGCTGTCGCGGTCGATACCGCAGATTTCGTTGCTGGCGCGGAACGAGTAGATGTAATCGTCATGCGTGCGCGGAATGAGCTTTGACAGCCCGGTGCTGCCACCGGAAATCTGCAGGAACGCCACCGACTGCGGATCAGGATCGGCCGGCAGCTGGCTGCGGTCGCCCTGCAGCGAGTCCAGCGCAACAAATTCGGCTGCGTCGCCATCGATCAACACGTGGCGTACCGCTGGCACCTCCGCCTGCAGCGCGCGCGCCAGGCCACGGTGGTCGAAACCCTCATGTACATCGGTGCTGATGTAGGCACTGGCCTCGGCCTTGCGGGCGAAGTGGGCCAGCTCGGTGATGCGGTGCGCCGGCAGCGCGTACACCGGCACCAGCCCGGCGCGGAACAACCCGCAGATGGTGCTGATGAAACTGGCGCTGTTGCCCAGCTGCACCAGCACGCGCTCCCCGGGTTGCAGGCCCAGCGCCAGCAGGCCGGCACCGATGCGCCCGGCCTCATGCCAGAGCTGCGCATAGCTCAAGCGCACATCGCCAGCCACCACCGCGATGTCATCGGCATGGCGCTCGGCGCGTTCGCGCAGGAAACCGGGGAAGGTTTCGCCACGCCAATGACCTGCAGCCCGATAACGCGCGACCAGCGCTTCGGGCCATTGCTGCTGCAGCGGCAGGCGGGAGTCAACGGTGGACGGCGTCATGCGGATACCTCGATCAGGGGCAGCGGGTCCTGCACGCCCAGTGCGTTCAACAGCGCAGCGAATTTGGCGGCGGTCTCGGCGACCTCGGCGTCAGGCTGCGAGTCGGCGACGATGCCGGCGCCGGCATACAGGCGCAGCTGGGTGCCCTGCAGGCGCGCGCAGCGGATCGCCACATACCAGTCGCCGTCACCCTGTGCATCCAGCCAGCCTACGGCGCCGGCATAGAAGCCGCGCGGTACCGGTTCCAGCGCACGGATGCGCTGCAGTGCTTCCAGCCGCGGGGTACCGCAGACGGCCGGGGTGGGATGCAGCTCGGCCAGCAGGGTCGCCGCCGAGGTGGCAGCGTCCTTCAGCGTGGCGTGGATGCGTGTTCCCAGATGCCACATGCTGGCGGTAGCGTGCAGCACCGGGCGCGGCTGCGCCTCGATGTGGCTGCACCACGGCGACAGGCCATCGACGATGGCCTCCACCACATGGCGGTGTTCGTCGTGATCCTTTGCCGATGCCAGCAACGCCTGCGCGGCGCGCTCGTCGGCGGCCGGGTCAGCACTGCGCCGGGCCGAACCGGCAAGCGGATGCGACAGTACCTGCGCACCGCGCTTGCGCAGCAGCAGCTCCGGCGTCGCCCCCACCAGCCACGCCGGTGCCTGGCCGACGTCCACCGGCAGCGGCACGGCGTAGGTTGCCACCGAAGGATCGGTGCCCAGGCGGGCCAGCAGCGTTTCCGGCGACAGCGCCTGCTGCGTGCGCGCCAACAGGCTGCGCGCCAGTACCACCTTGTGCAGCACCGGGTTGGGCGCGCGCATCGCGCTGACCGCGTCGGCCACTGACGCTGCATAGTCCTGCGCGGACGGCTCAGCGGCCAGCACTCCGGCCAACGCCGGCGCCGCCTGTGACTGCACAGGCAATGCTGGCAACAGTCGCTCGGGCTGGTACAACGCATCATCGGCACGCGGCTCGAACGGCACCGCGCCGACCAGCAGGCCCGGGCCACCGCGCTGCTGCGCGAAGAACGTCGCCACGCGCTCGGCCAGCGTGGCCAGCGCGCCCGCCGGCAAAGGTGCGCGGCAGCCCCGCGCGTGCATCTGCTGATCGGCCTGCCGCAGCAGGAACAGCGGTGCTTCAGCGGTGGGCTCCGGCAGCATCGACGCAGCCTCCGGCCATGCGCCCTGCATCAGGGAATCGTTCATGTCGTCTCCTTCATCCGATACGCTGCGGCCAGCACGCACAGCACCAGCAGCAACACGCCGACCAGCAGATAAGGCAGGCTGGCCCCGCCGCGATACAACAGGGTGCCGAGCATCGGCCCGGCTACCATGCCCAGCCCCTGTGCCGCCGCGACCGTGCCTGCCGCCGCACCCTGTTCGTGCGCCTGCACCGCATCGGCGGCCAACGCCTGGAACGAGGGAAACACGAAGCCCATGCCGAACGCCGCAAGCGCGTACGCTGCTGGCAACTGCCAGGTCTGCTGCACCGCGGCCACCGAGGCGAAGCCGATGCCGGCGATCAGTGCGCCGAGGATGATCCAGCGCCGGGGATGCACGTCCAGCTTCATCACCAGCCCCTGCGCAAGAATCAGGCCCACGCCCACTGCAGTCAGGGCGATGCCGGCCATGCGTGCGCCTTCGGCTGCATCCAGGCCGAAGCGATCGATGGCGAAGAAGCCCACCGTGACCTGCGCGATGGTGACCGACACCATCGCCACGAAGGCGGCCATCTGCGGCAGACGCAGACGCGGGTCGAGGCGCGACAGTGGTATGCGCTTGCGGTTCTGTGCGGCAGCCACCGGGGGCGTGGCCGGCAGGCGCCACGCCAGCAGACCCAGCGCGAGCAGCGGCAACAGCGCCGCCACATACAGCGCCAACGGCAGGTTCTTGTAGGCAAGCCATCCGGCAGCAGCCGGGCCCAGCACCATGCCCAGCGCATTGGCGCTGCCCAGCCGGGCCAGGAACTTGGTGCGTTGACCCGGCGGGGCCTGGTCTGCGATCAGCGCAGCGGCGGTTGGCGGCACGGCCGCATAGAACAGGCCCACCAGCCCGCGCGCACCTACCAGTACCAGTACCGAGACCAGCACCGGCGGTATCGTCTGCAGCGCGACATCGATGAACACCGCCAACGCGATGTAGACCAGCGTGTAGGCGCTCATGGCCAGCACCAGCACGCGCTTGCGGCCGATGCGATCGCTGAGCTGGCCCCAGGGGCGAGCGGCCAGCATCCACAACACCCCGGCAGCCGTGACCGATAGTCCGGCATGCCATTCAGACAGGCCCAGCAGGCGGACCACCGGGCCGATGACGGCGACAAAGGACATCATCGCCATGGTGCCGATCAGGGCAGCCAACACCAGCGCCGGCAAGCCGGGAACCACGGGACGTGCATGCATGGAACACCAACCGTAACCAAGGAGGGAACGCCGGGCGCTTCCGCACCCTGCGCGACGTCGCCCTGTCAGGCGGCGACGCCATCCTTAAATGATAACGGCTCGCATTTGCATTTGATACCCATTCGCTTAACGGGCATGCACCCGCAGGTGCATCACTGCCCTGCGCGTACCGACAGCAGGCCGCGACGCTTGAACCACCACTCCAGCGGCAGGGTCACCAGCGGCGGAATCGCGGCCAGCAAGGCCAGCCCCGTTGCCCACCATGGCCAGCGCAGGCGCAGGGCCGCAAACAGGGTCACCGCCACGTACACCATGAACGCCACGCCATGCAGCGGCCCGAACAGCTTCACCAGCGCGACGTTGGCCTGCGGGCCGTACTTGAGCCACATGCCGGCCAGCAGACCGGCCCAGGTGATGGCCTCGATGAAGGCGACGATCGCGAACAGGCGTCCGGTCGGATGCAGCGGGTTGCGGTGGGTCACGCAAGGCTCCAACAGTGGATATCAAATGCGAAAGATACGCAGATGCGAACGATCCGAACACCGAGGGTAGTGCCGGGCCATACCCGGCGAACGGTAGAGCTGTGTCCACCAAGGTGGACACCTACCGACGCGTTTCCGGCAGGATCTGCTCCCCGATCTCACGCAGCACCTCGTCCAGCGGCCGGCCGTTGTCGACCAGGTTGAACATCACATGGGCCACGCCCTGCGCGTGCACCCGCAACAGGTAGTCGCGCAGGCCATCGCGGCCCACCTTCAGACCCAGCGGCAACGGCTCTGCCGGCGCAGCCGGGTCGGCCTGCAGGTCCAGCAGCATCGACTGCACGAACGGTTTGGGCGTGCCGCCGCGTTGGGCCAGGGCCTGCTGCCAAAGACCGATGCGCCCTTCCTGCGCGGCTTCTTCGCGGTGGTAGGTCGCCCAGCCTTCGGCTTCGCGCGCGATCCACTGCAGGCTCTGCCGTGCAGTCCCGACCACCAGCATCGGAATGCGCCTGGCCGGCGCGGGAAGTACGTCGTATCCACCGGTTGCCTGCAACACCGGCGCACGCTCGGACGGTTCGGGCGACAGCGCTGCACGCAGCAGCGACCAGCGTTCGCGGAAGGTCGCTGCCCTGCTTTCCAGATCCTCGCAGAATGCCGCGAACTCTTCAGGTCGATCACCCGAGCCCAGGCCCAGCACGAAGCGCCCACCACTGATCCGGTCCAACGTCAGCGCCGACTTCGCCACCTGCAACGGGTGCCGCAATGGCAGCACGATGGCCGCAGTGCCGATCACGATGCGTTCGGTCGCCGCGGCCAGCATGCCCAGCCACAGGAATGGATCATCCAGCGCGATGGCAGTCGCATCCGGCCCCTGCGGCACCATCAACGGCACATCGCGGGTCCACAGCGCGGCGAAACCCAGATCGTCGGCCAGCCGCGCGATGCGTCGCGCCTCATGCGGATCGGCCAGGCCGTGTGCGGCCACCGGCGTCATCAGGCCAAGGCTGAGGCCCTGCGTTGGAAACAAGCGGGCATGGGCAGGATTGAAATCAGTCATGCCGCCAGCTTAGCGTGGGGCCTTGATGTCGTCCCGCCACAGGAAGTACAGCGCATGACCAGGATCCGCCCCGCCCACGTCGATGACCTGCCCGCGATCAGCGCGGTGTGCATGGCGGCGTTCACTGCAGCCGTTGCGCCCATGCTCACCGCCGAGGGCATCGCCACGTTCGGCACGGTGGCCGCTGCCTCTGCGTTCGCCGAGCGGCTGCAGGGCGACAACCACATCCTCGTGGCCGAACAGGAAGGCCGGGTGGTCGGCGTGGTGGAACTGAAGGCCGGCCAGCATCTGGCAATGCTGTTCGTCGCGCCGGAGCTGCAGGGGCAAGGCATTGGTCGTGCCCTGCTGCAGGCGGTGCTGCCGCAGGTGCGAGGCCCGCAGATGACCGTGCGCGCCTCGCTCAACGCGGTGCCCGCCTACGAACACTATGGATTCGTGCTGGATGGTGACGTCGGCCAGTTCAACGGCCTGATCTACCAGCCGCTGGTGTTGACGGTGCCCGCTTCGGCGGGTGCGGACCTGGGTCCGCACTGATCTCCAGCCCACATGCCGTGCTGCGCGTGCGACATAAGCAAACTGCATCAGCCAGCACCTCGACCGTTCCTACAATGGCCCCATCCCCCTGTCCTTCGAGATGCTGCCGATGCGCGTCGCGCTTTCCATGTTGCTGCTGGCCTCGGCCCTGAGCGCCTGCTCACCCGCTTCCGCTCCGGTGCCGACGGCGCAGGCCGCCTCCACCGCCCCGGCCTCTGCCATCGCCTGGCGCCAGGGCGATGTGGATGATGCCTTCAACGAAGCCGCCGAGAGTGGCAAGCCGGTGCTGCTGTACTGGGGCGCGGTGTGGTGCCCGCCGTGCAACCAGCTCAAGGCCGGGCTGTTCAAGGATCCGGCCTTCATCGCCCTGACCGGCAAATTCGTGCCGGTGTACCTGGACGGCGACGAGGAAGGCGCGCAGGCGTGGGGCGAACGCTTCGGCGTGCGCGGCTATCCGACCCTGATCGTGCTCGACCCGCAGCGCAACGAAATCACCCGCGTCGCCGGCGGCAACGACGCGGCCGAACTGACCCGTGCACTGACCGTCGCCGCCAGCCGCCGCAGCGCCGTCGCCGAGACTCTGGCCACCGCACTGGCGACGCCGGCCAAGCTTGGTGCCGAAGACTGGCAGGTGCTGGGCGACTACGGCTGGGAGGTCGATGCCAACCGCCTGGCCGGCAAGCGCAGCACGCAGGACGTGCTGCAGCAACTTGCCAAGGCCGCACCCGAACCTGCGCTGCAGCGTCGCTTCGCGCTGCTCGCCTTGGCTACAGCCGGGAAACCGACGACAGCGCCCACCCAGGTACGTGAGCTGTTGCAGGCCGTGCTGGCGCAGCCGGCGGAAGTACGTCGCAACCGCGAGCTGCTGGGCTATGCCGGCGCCGGGCTGGTCAAGCAGGCCAGCGCCGGTCCGGCCAGCAGCAATGCCCTCGGTCAGCAGCTGCTGGTCGCGCTGGAACGTGCCGATGCCGCGCGCGGTGATCGTGCTGACGATGCCTTGTCACGCGCGCTGACCGAGCTGGTGCTGGCCCGCCAGCAGCAGCCCGAAGGCGCGCTGCCGGCAGCCCTGGTTGAGCGGGTGAAGCAGCGCGTGACCGCCGCCGATGCCGCCGCCACGGACGCACACGCGCGCCAGGCCACCATCAGCAGTGCGGTCTACGCGCTGCGTCAGGTCGACGACGATGCGGGCGCCGAGGCCTTGCTGCTGGCAGAGCTGAAGCGCAGCGAGCAGCCTTACTACTACATGCCGGAGCTGGCCGAACTGGCCGAGCAGCGCGGTGATACCGCCGGCGCTCTGGAGTGGTTGAAGCGTGCCTACGAAGGCGCGCAGGGGCCTGCCACGCGCGTGCAGTGGGGCGTGCTGTACGTGGAAGGCCTGCTGCGGCTGGCGCCCGATGATGCAGCGCGCATCGAGCAGGCCACCGAGGCGTTGATCGCCGAGCTGGACAAGCAGCCGTCCGGCTACCACCAGCGCACGCGTCAGCGCTTCGAACGGCTGGCCGGACAGCTGCAGGCGTGGAGTGCGAAGCACAAGGGTGCGGAGACGCTGGCACGGTTGCAGCAGCGGATGCAGACCGCCTGTGGCGATCAGGTTGATAGCGCGTGCAAGGATTGGTTGAGCTGACGCCAGACGCAGAACTCGACGGATACCGGTAGTGCCGGCCGCTGGCCGGCACCCCCGACCATCACCAGCTGCCGGCCAGCGGCCGGCACTACCCGCCGGTGAGGGTTCCAAAAGCGGGTTCAGTAGTGCCAGCCCATGGCTGGCAGCTCGGAGTGTATGAAGTTGCCAGCCATGGGCTGGCACTACTGAAGCTTCGTTGCCGCTTGACCTCAACCAATGTTGAGGTGCGATAACAGTCTCCCCACGGCCACACCCCTGGCCTTCCCCACGGAGACTGTCTCGATGTCGTATTCGCTTCCCGCCCTCCCCTATGCCTACGACGCCCTCGAACCGCACTTCGATGCGCGCACGATGGAAATCCACCACGGCAAGCACCACCAGGCTTACATCAACAACCTCAATGCCGCGCTGGAACAGGCGGGTCTGCCCGCGCAGCCGGTGGAAACCCTGATCGCCGATCTGGATGCCCTGCCCGAATCGATCCGCGGCGCAGTGCGCAACAACGGCGGCGGCCACGCCAACCACAGCCTGTTCTGGACCGTCCTCAGTGCCAACGGCGGCACGGCCGATGACGAACTTGCCACGGCCATCGATCGCGACCTCGGAGGCTACGACGCCTTCAAAGAGACATTCAGCAAGGCCGCGCAGACCCGCTTCGGCAGTGGCTGGGCGTGGTTGACCGTCGATCGCGATGGCCGCCTGCAGGTCGAAAGCAGCGCCAACCAGGACAGCCCCCTGATGGGCGCAGCGGCGGGTGCCTCCGGCAATACCCCGATCCTTGCCCTGGATGTGTGGGAGCACGCCTACTACCTGCATTACCAGAACCGTCGCCCGGACTACATCGGCGCGTTCTTCAACCTCATCAACTGGGCCGAAGTCGGCCGGCGCTACCGCCAGGCCAGGGCCGCATGAACGCGGACTCTGGCGCATACGCCGGGCCGTGGGCAGGGGTCTTCCCCGCTCCGGCACCGGTGCCGTCGGTCAGCCTGCCGCCGCGTGCGCTGCGGCGGTTGCTCGGCCATTTCCCTACCGGTGTGGCGATCGTGTGCGCGCGTGATGCACAGGGAAAGCCGCAGGGCCTGACCATCAATTCGTTCGTGCCGATCTCGCTGCAGCCGCCACTGGTGCTGTGGAACCTGGCCCTGCATGCGCAGAGCCTGTCCACGTTCCAGCGCGCCACCCAGTTCGCGATCAGCGTGCTCGGCGCCGGACAGGAAGCCCTGGCGCGCCGTTTCGCCGACCCGCAGGTGCGCCATCGATTCACCGACGTGCCCTTGCTGGACGACGGCGAAGACGCGCCACCGCGTATCGCTGGTGCCGTCGTCCACCTCACCTGCACCCGCCACGCGCAGTGGCCGGTCGGCGATCACCTGCTGCTGGCCGGGCGCATCGTCGACGTGCGGGAAGAAGGCGGCGCACCGCTGCTGTTCCATCGCGGGCGCTTCCAGGCGGGTCCGGTGGAAACCCTGGTGGAGGTGCGCTGATGGACATCAACACGCTGGAAAACATGCTCGCCGCCGGCAAGGACAGCGCGCTGCTGCGCTTCGGCCTGGGCAAAAGCTGGCTGGACGCCGGCGATCCGGTGCGCGCAGCCACCCATCTGGGGCGCTGCGTGGTGCTGGACCCGGACTATTCGGCGGCGTGGAAGCTGCTGGGCAAAGCATGGCTGGCCGGTGGCCAGCCGCAGGCGGCGCGCGAGGCATGGCAGCGCGGGCTCAGCGTGGCCGGCAGCAAGGGCGACCAGCAGGCCCGCAAGGAGATGCAGGTGTTCCTGCGCAGGCTGGACCGCCAGTCGCCTGCGCTGTTGGCGAAGGCCGGCTGAAGACTCAGCCGGCGTTGGCCGATGCCGGTGCCGGCATGATGTCCGGCATCGGCAGGCGGCGCGGCTTGCTCGGGAACGCGTGGCGCAGGATGCGCCAGACCACCTGGGTGAACTGCCGCGGCAGCGAGCCGTTGTTGTAATGCTGGCCGTAACGACGGCAGATATCCTTCACTTCCTTGGCGATCGCCGCATAGCGGTTGGCCGGCAGATCCGGATAGAAGTGGTGCTCGATCTGGTGGCTGAGGTTGCCCGACAGCACGTTGATCACGAAACCGCCGCTGATGTTGGACGAACCGCGCAGCTGGCGCAGGTACCAGTGGCCGCGCGATTCATTGCGCAGGCATTCCTTCGGGAACGTTTCCGATTCGGCAGTGAAGTGCCCACAGAAGATGATCACGTAGGTCCAGATGTTGCGCAGGCCGTTGGCCACCATGTTGCCCAGCAACACCGGCAGGAAGAACGGACCGGCCAGCAGCGGGAAGAACACATAGTCCTTCAGCACCTGGCGGATCATCTTGCGTGCCACCGGACGGGTCTGCAGCCACATCGCGCGGCTGCTGATGCGGCCCTTGAACCAGCGGCCCAGGCGCAGATCCTGCGCAGCCACGCCCCACTGGAACAGCAGTGCGAAGATCGGCGCGATGATCGGCTGCAACAGGTAGAACGGCTTCCAGCGCTGCTCCGGGAAGATGCGCAGCAGGCCATAGCCGATGTCATCGTCCATGCCACGCACGTTGGTGTAGGTGTGGTGGCGGAAATTGTGGGTCTTGCGCCAGTTGTCGGCGGTGGCAACGATGTCCCATTCGTAGGTGTTGCCGTTGAGCTTGGGGTCGCCGGTCCAGTCGTACTGGCCGTGCATGACGTTGTGGCCCAGCTCCATGTTTTCCAGGATCTTGGCCAGCGCCAGCAGCAGGGTGCCGGCGATGCAGGCCGGCCACAGCAGCGGCGCCCAGAACAACGGCGAGAACGCGCCCAGGAACAGCAGGCTGCGGCCAAGCACGCCGGACCAGCGCACAGCCGCTGCGACGCGGCGGATGTAGCGGGTGTCGGACGCGCCGAGGCTGCCGATCACACGGTCGCGGATCGCATCGAGTTCCTCACCAAACGTCTGCATCTCGGCAGGGCTCAGGGCACGGTCGGTAGCGCGGGTCATGGCAGCGGGGTCCTCAGAGATCCAGGGTCAGGTCGGTGGTCGGCGCGCTCACGCAGATCCGCACCGGCACGGCCGTTTCGGACTGGGTGTCGCCGGTGCGCAGATGGCGGGTAGTGCCACTGACGCGTTCACAGGTGCAGCTGTTGCAGATGCCCATGCGGCAGCCGTGCTTGGGCGCGATGCCCTGCGCCTCCAGGCTTTCCAGCAGCGAGCGGCCGCGCGGCACGATCAGCCGCCGGCCGCTGCGGGCCAGGGTCAATGCGACCTCGCCCAGGCTGTCGGCATCACTGAGTGCTGCCGGTGGGGTAAAGGCTTCCGCCTGGAAGCCGGCCACGTGCTGGGCCAGCCGCGTGCGCGCGGCGGCAACGAAACCGTCCGGGCCGCAGGCCAGTACATGGCGCTGCGCCAGCGGGGTGTCGTCACCGGCAACGGCCAGCGTGTGGCTGTCGATACGCGCAGCCGGCACGTCGCCTTCGCGGGTGGTCAGCAGGTGCACGCGCAGGTTCGGATGCGCCGCAGCCAAGGCCAGCAGTTCATCGCGGAACTGGAACGCCGCTGCGCTGCGCTCCCAGTAGAACAGGTCGACCGGCGCAGCCAGCGGGCGCTGGCAGGCGTCGCGCAGCAGGCTGCGCATGGGCGTGATGCCGCTACCGGCCGCCAGCAGCAATACCGGCGCGGCGGCAGGCATGTGGAAATCACCGAAGGCCGCGTCCAGCCGGAACAGGTCGCCCGGCGTGGCATGTGCGACCAGATGCTGGCTGACCTTGCCGCCTTCCACCGCCTTGACGGTAATGGCCAGCTCGCGGCGGCCCAGGCGGGTCGGGCTGTAGCTGCGGCGCAATACACGCCCCTCAAGCTCAACGCCGAGGGTGACGTGCTGGCCGGCGCGCATCCCGGCCCAGTGCCGGTTGCAGCGCAGGACCAGGGTCGCGGCGCCCTCTCCGGCCGGCTCGCGCCGTACCAGGCGGGCCATCGGCTCACGCAGGGTCCACAACGGATTCAGCTGGCCCGCCCAGAAGTCGAACAGCGACGGCGACAGCCAGCGGTACGGGGAAAGCAGGGAAGGTCGGACGACAGCGCTCATGGGCGCACTATACGGCCGCACACACAGCTGTGTATACATGTGTATATTGCACCGGATTGGGTATGATTCAGCCTTGCCCCACCGGAAGTGCCATGGCCGCCGCCACCGTTCTGTCTCCGCCTGAAGATGCCAACAGCCCGGCCCGCCGTACGGTGAGCCGCGAGGATCTGTTGGCCGCCGCGTTGAAACTGATCGGCCCGCATCGCAGCCTGTCCACCCTCAGCCTGCGCGAAGTCGCGCGCGAGGCCGGCATCGCACCCAACAGCTTCTATCGCCAGTTCCGCGACATGGACGAACTGGCCGTCGCCCTGATCGATGTGGCCGGGCGCTCACTGCGCACCATCATCGGCGAAGCCCGTCAGCGCGCTACGTCCAGCGCCACCAGCGTGGTGCGCGTATCGGTGGAAACCTTCATGGAACAGCTGCGCGCCGACGACAAGCTGCTGCACGTGCTGTTGCGCGAAGGCGCGGTCGGCTCGGACGATTTCAAGCACGCGGTCGAACGCGAACTGCACTACTTCGAAGAAGAGCTGCAGCACGATCTGGTGCGCTTGGCCGCACTGGATGGCGCGGTGCTGTACAAGCCGGAACTGGTGTCGATGGCGATCACCCGACTGGTGTTTGCAATGGGCGCTTCGGCCATGGACCAGCCCCCGGAGAACGACCCGGAACTGGTCGAACAGATCTCCACGATGATCCGCATGATCATCGTCGGCGCGCGCACTCCCGCCGCCTTCCGTCGCGGCTGACCCCTTCCGGGGCATGACCACCGGCACGCTTCCGTGCGCATTGTGTAATGTTATAACACTCGAATTCGAGTAAAGACCACGGTCCCGCCGCGAGCTGAAACGGTAATATAGCAATTGCTATATTGATGACCTTCTGCTTTCATGTGCGCCAGCCAGGTCGCCCTCGCCGCCCTCCCTCCCCAAGGACGACGCCCTCATGCGCATTGCTGCCTCCCTTCTTCGCCGGCTGCCGCTGGCTGCCGGTATCGCCGCCGCCCTGCCACTGGCCGCAGTCGCTGCACCGCCCTCTCCTACCGAGCTGGACCGGGTGCAGGTGAAAGTCAGCACCGCCACCCGCAGCGAACGCCTGCTGTCGGACGTACCGATCCGCACCGAAGTACTGCGCAAGGAAGACATCGCACTGCGCGCAGCCACCGATTTTTCTCGCGCGGTGGAGCTGATCAACGGCCTGCGGGTGGAAAGCAACTGCCAGAACTGCAACACCAGCGAGGTGCAGCTGCTGGGCCTTCCCGGTGCCTACAACCAGTTGCTGTTTGATGGCATTCCACTGCTGTCCACGCTGGGCAGCGTGTACGGGCTGGAACAGATTCCCGCCGGCTTCGTCGACCGCATCGAAGTGGTCAAGGGCGGTGGTTCGTCGCTGTACGGGCCGGGCGCGGTGGCCGGTGTCATCAATCTGATTCCGCCGCTGCCTGCACGCAGCGGCGGCCATGTGCAGGCCGGCGTGGATGTGCTGAAGGGCACGCCGCAGAAAAACGCCGACGTCCGTCTGGATCTGGTCGCCAGCGAAGCCGACGCCGGACTGTCGGTGATCGCCCAGCGCAACTGGAACAGCGGCATCGACTACAACGGCGACGGCTATACCGAGATCACCCGCAAGAACCTCAAGGTGGGTGGCCTACAGGCCTGGTATGCGCCGAATCCGGGCACGCGCCTGCGGCTGGACCTGCAGGTGACCGATGAGAGCCGTCGCGGTGGCAACCGCCTCGACCAGCCCGAACACCTGGCCAACATCGCCGAATCGCTGGATACGAACTACCGTCGCGGCAGCCTGTCATGGGACCAGGAAGTGAACAGCGACGTCGACTTCCGTCTGGCCTACGCCTTCGCTGACATCGACCGCGACAGCTTCTATGGCGGTCTTGGCGATGTGGTCACCGATCCGTCGGCGCCCGGCTACGATCCTTCGCAGCTGGACCCGAACGTGCCCGGCAGTGCCGCATCACGCTCGTGGCGCCAGTACGGGCGCACCCACAACCCGCTGCAGTACATCGACAGCCAGTTGAACTGGCGGTTGGGTGCACACACGCTCGCGTTCGGCGTGCAGTACAAGCATGAGGGCCTGCGTGACGACAACCGCGATGGCGCCGGCCAGCGCCTGGCCGTGCTCGAGGATGCGACGTTCCACAACCTCGGCGCGTTCGTGCAGGACGAATGGAGCGTACGCGATGACATCGACCTGGTGCTGGGTGCGCGCGTGGACAAGAGTTCGGAACTGGACAGCGCCGTGTTCTCGCCGCGTATTGCCCTCGCCTGGCAGGCGACTCCCCGGCTGAAATGGCGTGCGGGCATCGCCACCGGCTTCCGTGCGCCGGAAATCTTCGTCGAGGATGTCCACGTCGATACCCTCGGTGGCGAACAGGTGCGCGTGCGCAACACCCGTGGCCTGAAGGAGGAGCGCGCGCTGACCACCCTGTTCGGATTCGACTGGCGCTCCGACCCGGCCGACCCGGTATGGAGCTGGGATGCCACTGCGTCCTACGCACGCATCCGTGACACCTTCGCGCTGGGCGAGATCCAGCGCGGCGATGATGGCCAGCTGACACAGCTGCGCTACAACGCGTCCGGCTCGAACGTACTGGGCATGGAAACCAACGTCGGCTGGCAGCCCTCACCGCAATGGCGGCTGACTGCCGGTGCGTCGTGGTACCGCTCGCAGTTCCGCGAGCCGCAACGCATCTTCGATGACACCGCCGACGGAGGCGATACGGTGATCGACAGCCGCGACTACCTGAAGACGCCGCGCTGGACCGGCGTGGCCCAGCTCAGCTGGATGCCGGCCGAACCCTGGGAGACGTTCCTGGCGCTGCGCCACACCGGATCGATGCCGGTGCTCAACAACCGGCTGGGCGAACTGCACCGCACCCGCGCGTTCCTGGTCACCGATCTCGGCGCGCGCTGGCATCGCCATCTGGGCGCGCAGGCACAGCAGGAAGTGTCGGTGGCGGCCGGGGTCAAGAACGTGTTCGACCAACGGCAGAAGGATCTGGAAAGCGGCGCGCTGCGCGACAGCGACTACGTGTACGGTCCGCGTTTCGCCCGCTCGTGGTACGTGAACCTGCGTTATGCGTTCTAGCTGGCTGCCCGCACTGCTGCTGGCACTGGCATGGCCTGCCGCGGCGGCCGACCTGCACGCGCAGGTCTCCGCGTCGCTGATGCGGCCCGAGCCACGTTCCCTGCGGCCGGTGCAGTGGTCGCCACCGCCGAAGCTGATCGCACTGTACTTCGGTGCCGACTGGTGCGCGCCCTGCCACGCCTTCGTGCCGACCCTGCGCGGCGTGCGCGACGCGCTGCGCGAGGCCGGCGCCGATACCGAAGTGGTGTATGTCAGCCTGGATGAAAGCGAGGCGGCGTTGCGGCGCTACATGCAGCTGCAGGACATGCCGTGGCCGGTGCTGGACCCGCGTCGCGCGAAGCGCATGCCGTCACTGCAGGCATTGGCGGGCCCGGCCCCGCCCAACCTGGTGCTGATCGATGCGCAGGGCACGGTGCTGGCCAATGGCTGGCAGGGGCGGCGCTACAGCGGGCTGCAACCGGTATTGCAGGAATGGCGGAAGCAGGCGTGTGCGCAACAGCAGGCGCGCTGCCCCACTGGCGGCGTTCAACTCCGGTAGCGCCGGGCCATGCCCGGCGAAATACGTAATGCGGCAACGCGCCCGCCGGGCATGGCCCGGCGCTACCGTTCGGCGGAACCGCCCTCGGCCTTGCGTACGAATTCGTCGAACAGAGCCAGTGTCTGTTCACTGACGTGGTGCTCGATGCCTTCGGCATCACGCCGCGCGGTATCCGGGTCCACGCCCAGCGCCAGCAGGAAGCGTTCCACGGTCTGGTGGCGCTGGCGGCTGGCATGGGCCAACGCCTCGCCCTCCGGGGTCAGGAACACGCCGCGGTATGGGCGCTGCACCACCCAACCGTCACGGGCCAGCCGGCGCAGCATCTTCGCCACGGTCGGCTGGGCCACGCCGAGACGGGTAGCGATGTCGACCTGGCGGGCCTCGCCGCCGTCGGCCAACAGGTCGGAGATCAGCTCGACATAGTCCTCCACCAGTTCCATCCGGTGTGCCTCGCGCACTTGCCGGAAGCTCTCGACCTGGCGCTCGGCCTCGATCAAGGGGGTGCTTTTCAGCGATGTCGAATCGTCCGTCTTGCCCACGCGTGTGCCTGTCCTGCAGTTGTCATCGGGTGCGAACCTGAATTCTGGACCAGTGACGCAGTAAAGACGATTGTTTCACATTGCTATGCGATATAGCAGTGGCTATATTGGCAGTCATGAACACCGTCGCACCCACCGATTCTGCCGCCTCCACTCCGGCCAGCCTGGGTGCGCTCAACGCTTCGATTGCCGTACCTGACAAAGGCCATTGGTGGTTCCGGCTGCTGGCCTTCCTTGGCCCGGGCTACATGGTGTCGGTCGGTTACATGGACCCGGGCAACTGGGCCACCGATCTGGCAGGCGGCTCGCGCTTCGGCTACCTGCTGCTGTCGGTCATCCTGATCTCCAACCTGATGGCAGTGATCCTGCAGGCGTTGTCGGCACGGCTGGGCATCGCCACCGGCATGGACCTGGCGCAGGCCTGCCGTGCGCGCTACCCCAAGCCGGTGAACCTGGCGCTGTGGGCGCTGTGCGAAGCGGCGATCATCGCCTGCGACCTGGCCGAAGTGATCGGCACGGCCATTGCCTTGAAACTGTTGTTCGACCTGCCGTTGCTGTGGGGCGCGGTGATCACCGCGCTGGACACGCTGCTGGTGCTGCTGCTGATGAACCGTGGTTTCCGCGCGCTGGAAGCCTTCGTGATCGCGCTGCTGCTGGTGATCTTCGGCTGCTTCATGGTGCAGATCGCGCTGGCCGCGCCGCCGGTGATGCAGGTGCTGGGCGGTTTCATTCCGCGCGCGCAGGTGGTCACGGATCCGCATGCGCTGTACATCGCCATCGGCATCATCGGTGCCACGGTGATGCCGCACAACCTGTACCTGCACTCTTCCATCGTGCAGACCCGTGCCTATCCACGCACCGATGAAGGCCGTCGCAGCGCGCTGCGCTGGGCAGTCACCGACAGCACCGTTGCCCTGACCCTGGCGCTGTTCATCAACGCCAGCATCCTGATCCTGGCGGCGTCGGTGTTCCATGCCAATGGCCGCTTCGATGTGGAAGACATCGAGCAGGCGCACCAGTTGCTGGCGCCGATGCTGGGCGTGGGCCTTGCCTCGACATTGTTCGCCGTGGCGCTGCTTGCTTCCGGCTTGAACTCCACCGTGACGGCGACACTGGCCGGGCAGATCGTGATGGAAGGGTTCCTGCGCCTGCGCCTGCCGCCGTGGCTGCGGCGCTTGATCACCCGCGCGCTGGCCATCATCCCCGTGGTGGTGGTGATCATGCTGTTCGGCGACCAGGGCGCGGTAAAGCTGCTGGTGCTGAGCCAGGTGGTGCTGTCGATGCAGCTGCCGTTCGCGATCATCCCGCTGGTGCGGATCGTCACCGACAAGGTGACGATGGGCGCGCTGGTGGCGCCGCGCTGGCTGGGCGGCATCGCCTGGGTGATCGCGCTGGTGATCGTGGTGCTGAACGTGAAGCTGCTGGTGGATACGTTCGCTGGCGGTTGATCCGCGCGCCCGGGCTCGGATCCCTTGCCACAGGCAAGGGCTCTGACCCCGATGATCGAAGCCATGCGTCGAAGTGGGGTCAGAGCCCTAGCCTGCGGCGAGGGATCCGACCCTGATCCTGGGCTACAGGAACTCCGCGATTGCCGCTTCGATCTGCTGCGGCGACTGGAAACCCGGCATGCGCATGCGCTCGTCACCGTCCAGGAACAGCGACAGCGTGGGGGTCTGCCGCAGGCCCAGCTCGCGGAAGAACGCCTCGCCCACCACCTCCAGCTGCACCCGCAGCAGGGTCGTGCCCTGCCCTGCAGTGCCGCTGGCCACCCGCTGCAGCGACATGTCCAGCATCCGGCAACCCGGGCACTGGTCCTTGTGGAAGTCCACCAGCACGCGCGGATGGTCGGCCAGCAACTGCTGGAACTGCTCAGGCGTGGTGGCGTCGATGATCTGCATCGGTGGTACTCCAGTAATGATCCAGGACCGCGTCGGTCCAGCTGTTGATGGCCGTGGCATGCCGACGGCCATGTGGCATCTGTTCGATCTCCAGCGGCGGATAGCCGCTGTGGAAATAGCGGATCAGCCGGTGCACCGCACCGCAGTAGTACTCCTGCCCCCACTGCGTTTCGCCCGTACCGAACACCGCCACCTGGCGCGGTCGCTGGCCGCGTTCGGCGATACCTGCTACCCACGCCTTCATCTCCGACGGCGTGCGCCCGGCGTTGTCGGTCCAGCAACCCAGCAGCACCAGGTCGGCCTCGTCCACCGGCAGCGGCGGGCACTGGCGCGGGTCGTCGGCGTCCTGCCAGTGCACGGCGTGGCCTGTGGCCCGGCAACGCTCGGCGATGTGGCGGCCGAGCTCGCGGGTGTTGCCACTGAGCGACGCCACCACGATCAGGATGCGCAGCGCCGGGCCGCGCTCAGAGGTCGTCGAAGCCGTTGTCGACGTTGGTCTTCTTGTAGCTTGCATTGCGCATCTCGAAGAAGTCGGTCTTGGTCTCGGTGAAGTTGTCGGCGTAGGCCTTGATCCACGGCATCACGTTGTCGGTGGTGTCGCTGTACAGGCGCTCGATGCCGAGCATGCCGGCCATCTTGTTGGCGCGGTACTTCACGTAGCGCACCATCTCATCCACGTCGATACCGTCGATGCCGTCCAGCACCTCCGCCGACCATTGGGTTTCCAGTTCGATGGCATGTTCGAACGACTGGTGCACGTAGGCGGTCAGCTCGTTGGTCTGCAGCTCCGGGTTCTCGCCGATGATGGCGCGGATCAGCTCGCTGATGAACTTGGTGTGGGCCAGTTCGTCACGGTTGATGAAGCTGATGATCTTGCCGGTGCCGTTCATGCGGTTCTGCCGCACCATGTTGTAGAAGTACGCGAAACCGGAATAGAAGTTGATGCCTTCCAGGATCGAGGACTGGATCAGCGACTTCAGCAGGGTTTCGGCGGTCTTCTCGCGCATGAAATCGTCATACGCCCCCATGATCGGCGCGTTGCGCTTGATGATGGTCGGGTGGGTGCGGGCGATCTCGAAGATGCGGTTCTGGTTGGGAAGATCGGTGATCGAGGCCAGCACGTAGCTGTAGCTCTCGTTGTGGATCACTTCCTGCTGACCGATGATCGCCGCGTTGGCGTGCGCGGCTGGGTCGGTGATGTATTCGGCGACGTTGTAGATGAAGCGCGTCTGCGGCGAATCCAGCGTGGCCAGCAGGCCGATGATGGAATCGTAGGCATTCTTCTCGCGCGCATTGAGCTCGCCGTACTGGCGTGCATCCACCTTCATGTCCACCTCGTCGGGGATCCAGAAGTTGGTCGACAGCTCCTTGTAGGCGCGATAGAACGACGGGTAGGGAATGTCGTTCCAGTTCAGGATGCCGCTGGTGCGGCCGTTGATGATGCCGGTGCTGCGGTTGGGGTGGCGCGGTTCGAGGATCTTGATGCGGTCGAGGGGGGTTGCCATGGTCGTTCCTGCAGAGGTAGCGCCGGGCCATGCCCGGCGGAATTTACGGTGGCCGCGCGGTGCGCTCGCCGGGCATGGCCCGGCGCTACCGCGGCTGGGGCGCAGCGGTCAGCTCGAGCACCACTCGCATTCGCTGATGTCGATGTCGTTGGAGCGCACGTAGTAGGTGGTCTTCAGCCCTTCCCGCCAGGCACTCAGGTGCAGCTCCAGCAGCGTGCTGGCGCGGATCGTGCTCGGCACGTAGAGGTTGAAGCTGATCGACTGGTCCACATGGCGCTGGCGGCGCGCGTTCTGCCGCACACTGGCGAACTGGTCGACCTTGTAGGCGCCCTTCTCGTAGTACGGCCAGGTATCCAGCGACAGCCCGGGTGCAGCCACCGGCCGCCGGAAGTCCTTCTTTTCCTCGTAGTAGAACGCGCTGTAGATCGGATCGATCGACGCGGTGGAACCCGCGATCTGTGCGGTGCTCATGTTCGGTGCCACTGCCAGCAGCCAGCCGTTGCGCAGGCCGCTGCTCGCCACCTCGCGCGCAAGACTTTCCCAGGCAGCGCCGCTGTAATCGCGGTCACGGAAATAGTTGCCGTTGTGCCAGTCGCTGCCGGCGAACATCGGGTAGCTGCCCTTCTCCTTGGCCAGCTGCGCGCTGGCCTGGATGGTCAGGAAGTTGATGCGTTCGAACAGGCGATCGGACAGTTCCTCGGCCTCGGGCGATTCCCAGTGGATCGCCTGCTGTGCCAGCAGGTGGTGCCAGCCGAACGTGCCCAGGCCGATGGCGCGGTACTTGCGGTTGGTGATGGTGGCCTGCGGCACCGGCAGCGCATTGAGATCGATCACGTTGTCGAGCATGCGCACCTGGATCGGAATCAACCGCTCCAGCACATCCGTGGCCAGCAGATCCTCGGGGGCGGTGATGGCACGGCCGAGGTTGATCGATGACAGGTTGCAGACCACGAAGTCACCGGCACGACGGGTGGTGACGATCTGGTCGCCGCTGACGATCTCCTGGATCATCCGCGTCGGGCTCATGTTCTGCAGGATCTCGGTGCACAGGTTGCTGGAATAGACCATGCCCGCGTGCTTGTTCGGGTTCTTCCGGTTCACTTCGTCGCGGTAGAACAGGAACGGGTTACCGGTTTCCAGCTGGCTGAGCATGATCCGCTTGAACAGGTCGATCGCCTTCACCGTGCGGCGGCTGATGCGTTCGTCTGCCACCAGTTCGGCGTAGCGGTCGCGGAAGCTGCCCTGCCCGCGCTTCTCGTCGTAGAAGTCCTGCAGGTACCAGCCCTTGGCCTGCTTCACCTCGTGCGGATCGAACAGGTACCAGTCGGCACGGCGCTCGACGGCCTCCATGAACAGATCGGGCACGCAGATCGCGGTGAACACATCGTGCGCGCGCAGGCGCTGGTCGCCGTTGTTCAGGCGCAGGTCCATGAAGGCTTCGATGTCGCGATGCCAGATGTCCAGGTACACCGCCACCGCGCCCTTGCGCTGGCCGAGCTGGTCGACCGACACCGCGGTGTTGTTGAGCTGCTTGATCCACGGCACGACGCCGCCGGACGAGTTGGGCACGCCGCGGATCGGCGCACCACTGCTGCGCACGTACCCCAGGTACGCACCCACACCGCCGCCGTGCTTGGACACGCGGGCAATATCGGTGTTGGAGTCATAGATGCCCTGCAGGCTGTCATCGACGGTATCGATGAAGCAGCTCGACAGCTGGCCGCCGACCTTGCCGGCGTTGGCCAGGGTCGGCGTGGCCACCGTCATGTACAGGTTGGACAGTGCCCAGTAAGCCTCGCCCACCAGCTGCATGCGCCGCACGCGGCCGTTCTCACCCGGCCCGCCCTCGTTCTGCATCAGGTACAGGGCGATGGTCAGCCAGCGTTCCTGCGGCAGTTCATACACCTCGCGGCTGCGATCGGTGGCCAGATAGCGCGTGGCCAGCAGGTACAGGCCGTTGTAGGCGAACAGACGATCGCGCTCGGGGTCGATCATCTCGCCGGCCTGCTGCAGTTCTTCCTTCGAATAGCAGCGCAGGATGTCGTTGCTGTAGATGCCGCGGTCGGCCAGGCTTTCCTGCAGGCCCACGTAGGAGCCGTATTTCAGGCTGACATCGTAGAAGCGATTGCGGCTGGCACGCTTGTACAGCCGGCGCAGGTACAGGCGTGCGGCAAACTGTTCCCACTCGGGCGCGACAAGATCGACGCGCGATTCCGCTTCGCGGATCAGCAGATCCACCAGATCATCGGCGCTGATGCTGGGCTTGCGCTCGACCATCGCCAGCACCACGCGGCGGTAGTCGGCCACATCCAGCTGTGGCAGCTCGGCATGGATCGTGTCGATGCTGCGCAGCAGGCGTGCCGCATCGTATGGCAGGCGACGATTGCCGGCTTCCTTGGTGATCCAGGTCGGCACGCGCTCGCCGCTGGCGCGCATGGCGTCGCCGGCGCCGGCCAGGTCGGCCACGCGGAAGGTACTGTCGGTCATGGTGGTGGAACTCCAGGCTCGTACGCGCGTCGGCGCCCGATGCCATGGCGGCCCTGCACGCGATACCGGCGCGCGGAGCGAACGGGTGAAGTGCCAGGGTGCAGGAACGTAGGTCGTCGGCATCTGCCTGCGCCTGCGGCCGGTATCCGGGCCGTGGGGGCGACCTGCGTCCGCACGATGGCGGCCGCGTCGACACGGCAAGCCTTCAGGGGCGGGCCGCGGGACGTTTGCTGCATGTCCGGCGGCGGCGGCTGACCGGGAGTGACAGCCACAACATAGTGGGGATGTTCGGAGTCGTCAACACAAGATGCAGTAATCACGTCATGTCGCGACCATCGGTCGCAGGATGCCGTGTTGCACCTCCATCACCTTGTTGACGCCGCACACGTCCCCAGTTCGGTATCACATCAACTTTTCCGGAACACCGCTCATGCGCGCTGCCCAGTACTCCTCCTTCGGCGACCCGGCCGACGTCCTTGCCGTTGCCGACGCCGCACTGCCCGAACCCGGCCCCGGCGAGGTGCGCATCCGCACCGTGCTCGCCTCGATCCACAACCACGACCTGCTGACCGTGCGTGGCCTGTACGGCTACAAGCCGACGTTGCCGGCCATCGGTGGCAGCGAAGCACTGGGCGTGGTCGATGCGCTCGGCGAGGGCGTCGATGGCCTGCAGATCGGCCAGCGTGTTGCCGCTGCCTCGGTGCACGGCACCTGGGCCGAAGCGTTCATCGCGCCGGCGCGGATGGTGATCCCGATGCCGGAGTCGATCCCCGACGAAATGGCCGCACAGCTGATCGCGATGCCGCTGAGCGCGCTGATGCTGCTGGAGTTCCTGCGCGTCGAGCCGGGCCAGTGGGTCGTGCAGAACACCGCCAACGGTGCCGTCGGCAAGTCGCTGGCGATGCTGGCAAAGGCGCGCGGCGTGCACGTGGCCAACCTGGTGCGCAACGCGGAAGCGGTGGCGCAGCTGCAGGCGCTCGGCATCGATCACGTGTTCGATACCTCGGTGGACGGCTGGAAGGACCGCGTGCGCGAAGCCACCGGCGAAGCACAGGCCGCGGCTGCGGTCGATTCCATCGGTGGCGATGCCAGCGGCGACCTGGTCGACCTGCTCGGTCACCACGGCACCCTGGTCTCGTTCGGCGTGATGAGCGGCGAGCCGATGCGCATTCCCGCCGGTGGCCTGATCTACAAGGAAGCCACGGTGAAGGGCTTCTGGGGCAGCAAGGTCAGCCAGGCGATGGCGGTGGAAGACAAGCGCAGGCTGGTTGGCGAGCTGCTGAAGCGCGCGGCCGGCGGTGAACTGACCTTGCCGGTGGAGCGGATCTTCGCCCTGGACGACATCGCCCAGGCCGCAAAGGCCGGTGCTGGCTCGGGTCGCAATGGCAAGGTGCTGCTGCGCCCTTGATGGCTTGGCACACCTTTCTGTAGAGCCGAGCCATGCTCGGCTGCTTTCCCTCCGGCGTGCGGACCAACGGTCCGCACCCACCGGAGCACAGGCCACTCCGCCAAGGGCGGTGACTTTCGTTAAGAACCTGTGATGTATAACTGAATGCGCTTTCGTCATTGGAAGGCGCACTGACCCGCGTGCGGTACTGACGGCTCCTCCCCCGTTTGGCGTAGTCGCTTCCATGTATCGCACCACCCTGCTTTCCAGCGCGGTCGCGCTGGCCCTCGTCGCCGGCACTGCCGGCGCCGCTGAAACCGCCGATACCGGCAAGGACAGCACCACCCTCGGCACCGTGCTGGTGACCGGCTCGAACATCAAGCGCAGCGACACCGCCGGCCCCAATCCGGTGCAGATCGTCACCCGCGAGCAGATCCTGCAGACCGGCCGCTCCACCCTTACCGACGTGCTGCGCAACCTGTCGGCCAACGCCGGCAACAGCTTCGACGAACAGTACACCGGCAGCTTCGCTGCGGGCTCGGCGTCGATCGGCCTGCGCGGCCTGTCACCGAAGAACACGCTGGTGCTGGTCAACGGCTACCGCGTGGCCAACTTCGGCTTCGCGCTCAACACCCAGGACACCTTCGTCGACCTCAACGCGCTGCCGATCAGCGCGGTCGAGCGCATCGAAGTGCTGAAGGATGGCGCCTCGGCGGTGTACGGCTCGGACGCCATCGCCGGCGTCATCAACATCATCCTGCGCCGTGATTTCCAGGGCGTGGAAGTCGGCGGTGGCTTCGGCACCGCCACCCACGGCGGTTTGAACGAGCGCAAGGCCAACCTGCTGGCCGGCTTCGGTGACCTCGAGCAGCAGGGCTGGAACGTGCTGTTCGGGCTGGACCTGCTCAAGCGCGACCGCCTCGATGCTGACCAGCGCGCGTACACCCGCGACGGCGATTTCCGCGACAAGCCCGGTGGCCGCCTCGCCGGCTGGTCCACGGCCGGTGGCAACTGGCTGTCCAATCCACGTGCGCCGCAGCCGTTCTCGCCCTGCCCCGATGGCAGCGAGCTGCGTCCCTACAGTGACTTCGGCAGCACCCTGCCCGGCCAGGCCTGCGCCTTCAACGCGCAGCCATTCAAGACCCTGCAGCCCGGCGCCGAGCGCCTGCAGGCGTCGTTGAGCGCGACCTACCGCTTCAACGACAGCATCGAAGCCTTCGCTGATGTGCTGTACAGCCACAACAAGGCCGACCAGATCTTCAGCGCGCCGCTGACGGTCGGCCCTGGCCTGCGTGCCTACAATCCCGCCACCGGCACGTTGACCGATATCGCCGCCGTGCTGCCGGTCGGCCATCCGAACAATCCGGGCAGCGCGCCGCTGCCGTTCGAATACACCTTCTTCGATCTCGGCCCGCGCCTGAAGGACAACACCCAGGTGTTCTACCGCGCCCTGGCCGGCGTGCGTGGCACCGGTGAACGCTGGGACTGGGAAGTGGCCGCACTGACCTCGCAGAGCGCGCAGCGCGAGTACGTGGACAACTTCGTGGACCGCTACGCCTTCCAGCAGATCCTGCGCGATGGCAGCTACAACTTCCTCGATCCGTCCAGCACGCCGGGCGCACTGGACGACCTGCGCCTGCAGACCAAGCGTCCGGGCTGGTACAAGCTGCATTCGCTCAACATCAAGGCATCGACCTCGTTGTGGGAACTGCCGGCCGGTGCGATCGGCTTCGCCTGGGGCGCGGAATTCCGCAAGGAATCGCTGGACGCGCGCACCAGTGCGCAGGTGCTGTCCGGTACCGAGCTGCGCCCGGCGATCAACATCGTCGACGGCGAACGCCAGGTCAGTGCCGCCTATGCCGAGTTCAGCGTGCCGCTGCACCGCACGCTGGAGCTGCAGGTGGCCGGTCGCGGTGACCACTACGATGACTTCGGCAAGGCGTTCTCGCCGAAGTTCGCGCTGCGCTGGCAGCCGCTGGACAGCCTGCTGCTGCGCGGCTCGTTCTCGCGTGGCTTCCGAGCACCTTCACTGCCGGAGATCGCACCGGGGCAGACCATCAGCTACGGCTCGGTGGTCGATCCGTTCGATCCGCTGCAGCCCGGTGGCAGCCGTGGCGTGACCAACCTGCGCACCGGCAATCCGGACCTGAAAGCCGAACGCTCGCGCAACCTCAATGTCGGCGCGGTGTGGTCACCGGATGCCGATTCCAGCATCGGCCTGGACTGGTACCGCATCGAGCAGGACAACCTGGTCAAGCCGGACAGCGCGCAGTTCATCGTCAACAACCCGGACCTGTTCCCCGGCCGCGTGCAGCGCGATGCACAGGGCCGCATCCAGATCATCACCAACCAGTACGCGAACCAGGGCGAGCTGACCACCTCGGGCATCGACCTGGAAGCGAACCGTACTTTCCGCACCGATGGCTGGGGCAACTTCACCGTGGCTGGCAGCTGGACCCACCTGCTCAGCTTCAAGCAGCCGCTGGTGGCTGGACAGGCGCCCTATGACGGCGCCGGCAACAACCGCCATGGCGCGCTGCCACGCACGCGCGGCACCACGTCGTTGAACTGGGCGGTGGGTGACTGGAGCAGCACGCTGAGCCTGCAGTACGTGAGCGGCTATGACCAGCGCGTGGCCACCGCCACCAGCAATCCGGGCCTGCGCGACAAGGTCAAGCCATACCATCAGCTGGACCTGTACGTGGCCTACGAGGGCATTCCGAAGACCACGCTGTCACTGTCGGTGCTGAACCTGACCGACAAGGATCCGCCGTTCGATCCGGCCGGCGGCTCCAGCGGCTTCGACATCAGCCAGTACAACCTGCGCGGTCAGTTCGTTTCGCTGGGCGCGCGCTACCGGTTCTGATTGAACAGCAGGGGCGGCGGTGATGCGCCGCCCCGTTCGCGTTGCCGGCCAGCGGCCGGCTCTACAGGAGTGTGCGGACCAACGGTCCGCACCCACCGAAGGCCGGGCCATGCCCGGCGTGGCGGCATCAACGGCTCAGGTGCAGGAACTGCAGGTGCCGTTCGTACTGGCTGATGATGTCGTTGATGATCTGCTTGCGGTTGTAACCGACCAGGTCGTAATCCTGGCTGCCCTCGTACAGATGTACTTCGGCACGGTAGTAGCGCTGGTTGCGCAGCTGCTGCGCGGCGAAGGACGGGGTCAGGTAGCCACTGAGGATCACCCGGTACAGGAAGTCCTGCTGCTCGCCGTGGTTGACCGACAGTTCCATGTCGCCCGCTTCGAAGCGAGTCTGCACGTCCCAGCCCTGCTCACCCAGCTGCTCGGCCACCGCCTCCATCGCCGGCTTCACCGTGTCGTCCATGAAGCGGTACACCTGGTCGCGTACCGGGAAGTTCATGGCCTGGGTCAGGCGCTGGCGCCAGCCCTGGTGGTGGCGATCATCGCCGATCAGCGGCGATGGCCTGAACTGCTGCGCGCGCTTGCGGTGCGACTCGTCACTGAAGGCACGGGTCAGGCCCCACATCATCAACAGCAGCACCGCCGAGAACGGCAACGATGCCAGCACCACCGCTGATTTCAAGGCATCGATGCTGCCGGCCAGCAGCAGGCCAGCGGTCAGCACCGCGATCACCGTGCCCCAGAACACACGCAGCCAGCGCGGGCCATCGTCCTCTGGCGCGCCGCCATGCGAGGACAGCGTGGACAGCACCACCGCGCCGGAATCGGCGGACGTCACGAAGAAGATGAAGCTGACCAGCACGGTCACCCCGATCACCGCCTTGCTCCACGGGTAGCCATCCAGCAGCGCATACAGCACCGTCGGTGGATCATCCACCGCCAGCTGCGCCAACTGCTGCTGGCCATGGTGCAGCACCTGGTCCAGCGCGCTGTTGCCGAAGATCGACAGCCACGCCAGGGTGAAACCCAGCGGAATCAGCAGCACGCCGAACACGAATTCGCGGATGGTGCGGCCGCGCGAGATGCGCGCGATGAACAGGCCGACGAACGGCGCCCAGCCGATCCACCAGGCCCAGTAGAACACCGTCCAGCCGCCCAGCCATTCCGGACGGCCACCATAGGCGTACACGTCGAAACTCTTGCCTACCACGCTGCCCAGGTAATCGCCCAGGTTCTGCATCAGCGTACTGAGCAGGTACTGGGTGGGGCCGGCGCACAGCATGAACAGCACCAGCGCGATCGCCAGCAGCATGTTGATGTTGGCCATCCAGCGCACGCCCTTCTCCACCCCGGACACCGCCACTGCGACGGCCGCGCCCATCATCGCCACCACCAGCAGGATCTGCACCAGGTTGGAGTGCGGCACATTGAACAGGTGCGACAGGCCGGCGTTGAGATGCAGCACGCCGAAGCCCATGTCCGCACCGATGCCGAACACCGTGGCGACGATACCCAAGGCGTCGACGGTGTAACCGATCGGGCCGTTGATGCGCTTGCCGATCAGGGGATACAGCGCCGAGCGCAAGGCCAATGGCAGGTTGTGCCGGTAGGCGAAATAGGCCATCGCCATCGCCGCCAGCGCGAACACGCCCCAGCCATGCAGGCCCCAGTGCAGGAACAGCAGCTGCATGGCCTGGCGTGCACCGGCTTCGCCCGCTGCGCCATCACCCTGTGGCGGCTGCAGGTAGTGGGTCAGCGGTTCGGAAACGCAGAAGAAGAACAGGGTGATGCTGATGCCTGCAGCGAACAGCATGCCGGCCCAGGAGAGGTAGCTGAACTCCGGTTCGTCATGGTCGGCACCGAGCTTGATACCGCCGTACTTGGACAACGCCACGCCGACCACGAACACCAGGTACAGGGTCATCGCCAGCAGGTAGTACCAGCCGACGTTGAGGGCGGCCCAGTCCTGCGCCTTGACCAGCAGGCGACCGGCGCCGAGTGGAAACAGGCTGACGAACAGTGCGAAGGCAACGACAACGATCGCCGCGAAGGCGAAGACGGGCCGCAGGGTTCGCACCGGCTGATGTTGAGGCTCCAGTGCTTCCATGGGCAGCCATCTCCGGATCGATCAGAAAGTAAGCCGGCGGATTCTGGATGAACAGCAGTGGACACAGGATGAAGTCGTGGCACCGCGCAGGCATGATCCTGCCCCCATCCGTGTTACTCGCGCGCCTGCACGGCGCGCGCGCCGCTCCGGCCTTACTGCATCACATGCACGGCGCACAGCTTGTTGCCGTCCGGATCACGCAGGTAGGCCAGGTACAACTGGCGCCCTGCCTTCTGCCGCACGCCAGCCGGGTCTTCCACCGCAGTACCGCCATGGGCCACGCCCGCTTCCTGCCAGGCATGCACCGCCTGTGGGTCTGCCAGCGCAAAGCCGATGGTGCCACCGTTGGCGTGGCATGCCGCCTGTCCATCGATGGGCGGAATGACCATGAACATGCGCCCATCCTTGATGTAGACCAGCTTGCCCTCGTCATCGAACACGCCTGTGCGGGCGCCGACGGCGGTGAACAACGCATCGTAGAAGCGACGGGAGATCTCCATGTCGTTGGTTCCGACGGTGACGTGACTGAACATGCGGGCACTCCGTTGCGGGAAAGCCCAAGTGTCGGCCACCGCATCGACGACGGCAACGGCGCCGGCCGCCGTGGGTTTGTCGCGGGCGCCTTCACGCGACTATAATGGGAATCATTCTCATTGACGATTGAATCCGATGGCCGTGCCCGCCACCTCCAGCTCCGTGCTGGCGGGGTTCTACCGCGAACACCACGGCTGGCTGCTGGGCTGGCTGCGGCGGCGCACCCACAATGCCGAGTGCGCGGCCGACCTGACCCAGGACACCTTCGTACGCCTGCTCAGCCGCCGAGTGGACCCTGCCGAGCTGCGCCTGCCACGCGCCTACCTGACCACCATCGCCCACGCGCTGCTGGTCAACCACTGGCAGCGCGCCGATCTGGAGCGGGCCTATCTGGCGGCACTGGCAGCACAACCGGAGCCGGTGCATCCCTCCGCCGAAGAACGCACCCAGGCGCTGCAACTGCTGCATGCCATCGCCGACATGCTGCAGGGCCTGCCCGAGCGGCCGCGGCGCGCCTTCCTCATGGCGCGACTCTCCGGCATGGGCTATGCGCAGATCGGCCAGCAGCTGGGCGTCTCCGAACGGATGGTCAAGAAGTACATGGCGCAGGCCATGCTGCATTGCCTGCAGCTCAGCGGCGACCTCCCGGCATGAGCCAAGGTATCGCCTATCCGGCGCTTGAACAGGCCGCCGAGTGGTTCGCGTTGCGCCAGCAGGGCGCCTGGAGTGGCGACGATCAATGCCGCTGGGAAGCGTGGCTGCGCGAGCATGCCGAACACGCCCGTGCATGGCAGCGGGTCGAATCCATCTGGACCTCGTTTGCTCCGCTGGCGCCGCATGCAGCCGCGCAGGCCCTGGATGCAGCGGGCCGTCGTCGTCGTCGCGCCCTGCGCGGCATCGGCAGCGCGTTGGGGCTGGGAGCGCTCTCGCTGCTCGGCCTGCAGGGCCTGCAATCGCAGCGGCAACGACTACCGCTGCGCACCGCGGCAGGACATACCGGCGCGTGGACCCTGCGCGACGGCAGCCAGCTGTGGCTCAACGCCGACAGCGAAGTCGTCGTCGATGTCGCCGAAGGCCGTCGTGCCCTGTACCTGCTGCAGGGCGAACTGCTGCTGCAGACCGGGCATGCGCCGGCCTACGCCCATCTGCCATTGACCGTACACACCGCCGGCGCCCGCCTGCAGCCGATGGGGACGCGCTTTGCGGTCGGCCGCTGCGGACCGGACAGTCGGCTGGATGTGTTCGAAGGTGCGGTCCGTTGTCTGCCCCTGCTGGGCACGGCGCTGGACGTGGTTGCCGGTAGCGGGGCGCGCATTGGTGCATTGGGTGCACTGCAGCCCGTGGCTGCCGATCCGTTGCGCGGTGACTGGACCGACGGCCGCCTGCAGGTTACCGACACGCCATTGCTGCGGGTGGTCGATGAACTGGCACGCCATCACCGCGGTTACCTGGGCTGCGACCCGCGCGTGGCGGCGCTGAAGGTGACCGCGGTGCTGCCGCGGCTGGACAGCCTGCAGGCACTGCCGTTGCTGGCGCGCGCCCTGCCGATCCGCATCGAGCAACGCTGGCCCTGGTGGACCGTGCTGCGCCCAGCCTGATCGCGTGGTTCCCTTTTCTGCCGCTCACCGGGCAGTACAGGAGAACCCATTGCGGAACACCGCCCCATGACGTCCCCCCGCCCCCTTCCCTCCCCTCGCCCACTGACACTGGCACTGTGCCTGGCCATCACCGTGCCTGCCGTCCTGCCAGCCAGTGCGCATGCACAGAACGCCGCCGCAACAGTCAGCCAGTGGCGCATCGCTGCCGGTCCGCTCGACCAGGCCCTCACCGCCTTCGGGCAGCAATCTGGCCTCAACGTTGCCGTCGATGCGCGCCTGACCCGTGGCCTGCGCAGCCCCGGCGTGCAGCGCGCGGAGTCGGTGGATGCGGCACTGTCGCAGCTGCTGGCCGGCACCGGGCTCACCTTCCAGCGCGATGCCGATGGTGTCGTGCTGCGCCACGCGCCGGCGCGCGACAATGATGGTGCTCGCCAGATAGGCACCCTGCGTGTTGGCGGTGAGGCCAGCGAAGGCGCTTCACCGTGGGGCCTGGCCGATGCCGATGCGGTCTACCGTGACAGCGGCTCGCGCGTGCATCTGGATCGCCAGCAGCTGGAGCGTTTCCGCGGCCAGTCGATCGGCGATGTACTGGCTGGTGCGGTCGGCGTGCATACCGGCGATGTGCGCAACGGCGGCGCACTGGACGTCAACATCCGCGGTCTGCAGGGCCAGAACCGGGTGCCGGTGATCATCGATGGTGGCCAGCAGGCCATCGATGTCTACCGTGGCTATGCCGGCGTGCAGCAGCGCAGCTACCTGGACCCGGATCTGGTGAGTGCGGTCAGCATCGAGAAGGGCCCGAGCCTGGCGGCGAACGCGGCCAGTGCCATCGGAGGCGTGGTGTACATGGAAACCCTCACGGCCGACGACATCCTGGACGAGGACCAGCCCTGGGGCCTGCGCGTGCGCGCCGGCGTGGCCGACAACAGCATCGACCGCACCCACGTGTTCAAGCAGGTGGCACGCGGCAACGACAACCGCAACAGCCTGCGCGATCCACGCGACTGGAACGGCAGCGTGGCCTTCGCCCAACGTGGCGAGGACTGGCAGTTCGTGGCTGCCTATGCGCGGCGGCGCCAGGGCAATTACTTCGCCGGCCGCAACAGTGCAGACCGCTACGACGACCAGCACCTGTCCAGCGGCGGCACCGGCATGACCAGCCAGCCGGTGTCATCGATCTACCACCCCGGCGATGAAGTACTGAACACCCACACCGACAACGAGTCGCTACTGCTCAAGTTCGTCTGGACACCCAACCCCGACCAGCGGCTGGAACTGAGCCATCGCTTCTTCGATTCCCGCTTCGGTGAAATCATGCCCTCGGCCATCGGCCGCGTCGGCGAGTCCAACGAATGGGTGACCTACGTGGACAAGGCCAACACCATGTTCCAGTTCGAACCCGGGCGCATGCGCGTCAACGCCACTTCGCTGCGCCACCGCTACCGGCCCGAGGCGCATCCGTGGCTGGACCTGAGCAGCACGCTGTGGTTCACCACTGCCACCAGCCGCATGTTCAACAGCAACGTGGCCAATACGCCACTGTTCAAGGACTACCCCGGCGACAGCATGCCCGACACGCTGGGCGAGACCTATGGCCCTGGCCTGCAGTCGGACGTGAAGAGCCAGCGCTGGGGCGTGGACAGCAGCAACACCACACGCTTCAGCAACAGCCTGGGCGAATGGACGCTGCGCTACGGCGCCGCCTTCCAGCATGAGGACACCGCACCGAATTCGCCGGTGCTGCCGGTGGACTTCAACAACAACCGCTACCTGCGCTCGGGCACGCGGCGCGAGGCCAGCGCCGTCGCTTCGCTGCAGTGGCAGCCGTGGGACTGGCTGTCGTTGACCGCAGGCGGGCGCTTCACCGATTACCGCACGCAGGACCGCAACCGCGTGGCCTACGTCAGCCAGTCACGCGACCTGCGCTACACGTTCGCGCGGCTGAGCAAGGACGGGCAGCTGCTGCCGGGCTGGTACAAGGAGTGGTATCCGGATGCACAGGGCGCCTACACCCTCGAGTCGCTGCGTGCCACGCCGTACGGCGACAGCACCCTGGGGCAGACCTATGACTTCGACGGTTTCCAGCGCGATCCGCGCGGTGCCAACGGCTTCTACACCAAGAAGATTCCCACCGCCTGGGGTTACCAGCCGGCAATCCGTCGTTCCGGCCATGGCTTTGCGCCCTACGCCGAAGCCCGCTTCAACCTGGATGCGGACGCCTTCTTCTACGTGAAGTACGCGCAGGGCTGGAAGATGCCCAGCCTGTTCGAATCGACCTTGGGCAACAGCACGTCGGCACCGATCAACGGCCTGAAGCCGGAGAAGAACCGTTCCTGGGACATTGGTTTCAGCCTGCTCAAGCATGACCTGTGGCGTGACGGTGACCGCCTGGCATTCAAGGTCGCCTGGTTCAAGAACGATATCGACAACGCGATCACCCGCCGCTTCGATTCCAGCAACTGGGCGTTCTATGTCGACAACGTCGACAACTACACGATCTCCGGCTACGAGCTGCAGTCCGGCTATGACGCCGGCATTGCCTACCTGGACCTGTCGGCCAGCTACTACCAGCGCGCACGCACCTGCGATGCGGCCACGGCCAAGCGCCTGCGCGAAGATCCCTATGCGAAGTGGAGCAAGCTGGACACCACGCCGGACTGCGTGGACGGCGGTTTCGGTACGTCCTTCGTCAACGCGCAGAACCCGCCGAAGTACTCGATCCACAGCACGCTCGGATTCCGCTTGTTCGACCGGCGACTGGATACCGGCATCCGCCGAATCTACAACAGCGGCCCCACCCACGAGCTGGACAAACCCTGGAACACCACCGGATCGACCGGCCTGCAGAACATCTACCTGCCGACCGCGATCTACGACTTCTATGCACGCTGGCAGTTCACCCCACGCACGGAAGTGGAACTGGCGGTCAACAACCTGCGCAACACCTACTACATGGACACGCTGGCGATGAGCCTGATGCCCGGGCCGGGACGGACCACGCGGCTGAGTTTCACTGCACGCTTCTGAGTACAGCAGAAACAGCAACGCCCCAGGGAATCCATCCCCGGGGCGCCTGCATGCGGCGGCTCACGCTCTGGTAGGTGCCAACCTTGGTTGGCACAGCGACGCGCTACTTCGCGGTACTGAGCAGCAGCACCGCCACAGTGACCAGGCCAATGCCGATCCAACCAATCGGGCGCAGGCGGTTGCCAAACAACAGGCGGCCGCAGGTAGCGGTACCGATCACGCCGATCGCGCCCCACATCGCATAGGCGGTGGCCAGGTCCATGTAGCGCACGGCCTGGCCCAGCAGGGCGAAGGCGATCCAGACCAGCACGATGGCGCCGACACCCCAGCGCCAGCGACGGAAGCCATCGGACTTGGCCACCATCATGTTGGCGGCCACATCGATCAGCGCAGAGCAGATCACGAAAAACAGGGCCATCATGTTCATCAGTGCGCCTCCCCGAGAGTGACACAGACGATGCCGACCACCGCCAGCACCAGACCGGCCAGCTGCTGCAGCGACAGGCTCTCACCGAACACGCTGATGCCGACCACGGTCAGCAGGGTCAGGCCGAGACCTTCCCACACCGCATAGGCCACGCCGACGGCGATGCGGCGTACCGACAACGCCAGGAAGTAATAGGACAGCGCAAGTGCGCCAGCCATGATCAGGTAGCCGGTCCAGCCGCCATCGCGGGCGGCATGGGCCATGAAGGACGTGCCGACCACTTCGGCGACGATCGCCACGGTCAGGCAGGCCCAGGCGACGAAGGCGCCACGGGCGGGAACAGTACGGGACATGTGAAGCTCCTTGCGGGACGGGGACCGCGCCCCCGTCTTCAATAGATCCACGCCGTGCGTGGATGATCCGGAACGCCCCGCAGACAGGGGCGACGGCGGCCAGTATCATCGCCTTTTACGGTGGTATCAAAATGGATTCCATCGACAGGAGCGATGGATCAATGCCCTATTCCCCTGAATCCCTGCAGGCCTTCGTCGAGGCCGCCGCGCTGGGCTCGTTCTCGGCGGCCGCGCGCCGGCTGCGCAAGACCCAGTCCACGGTCAGTACCGCCATCGCCCACCTGGAAGCCGACCTGGGCATGGTCCTGTTCGATCGCAGCGGCCGCTATCCACAGCTGACCGACGCCGGCCGGCAGGTGCTGGGCCACGCGCAGGAAATCCTTGCCGCCGACGCGCGGCTGCAGCAGCTGAGCGTACGTCTGGCCGCACCCGTGGAGCCACGCCTGACCGTGGTGTTCTCCGATGTCTACCAGCTCGATCCGGCGCAACGTGTGCTGCAGCGGTTTGCCGAAGCGTTTCCCGAGATCGAACTGGAATGGCTGGATGCCGAAGGGCGGGACGTACTGGAACTGGTGGATGCTGGCCGCGCCGGGCTGGGACTGCTGCCGCGGCAGGCGCAGTACCCCGATGCGCTGGTGGCCCAGCCCCTGGCCCACCACAGCGAACTGGCGGTGTATGTGGCCAGCGATCATCCGCTGGCGCAGGCCGGCGTGCGCGCGGCCGCGCAACTGGCCCGGCACCGGCAGGTGCGGCTGAGCGCGCTGGTCGACCACGCGCCGCCGATCAGCGGGCCGGCATGGACTGCGTCGGACTATCTGATGGTGATGGAGATGGCCGAGGACGGCATCGGCTGGGCCGAGCTGCCGCGTGCGCTGGTGCAGCGCTACGACCGTGGCCGCCTGCTGGAGCTGCGCGTGCCTGGCTGGCCGCGCCGCATCCACAGTGACCTGGTGTGGCGGCGCGATACGCCGCCGGGGCCGGCGGCATTGTGGTGGGCCGAGGCGCTGGGGTGATGCATCAACGGGACCCCATCCACGCATGGCGTGGATCTACTGCACGCTGAATTGCCGCATCCACGCATGGCGTGGATCTACACGCTGAAGTAGATCCACGCCATGCGTGGATGCACAGGATGTCAGCAGATCACGGGTTGGCGAGCGCGTAATCCAGCGCCGAGCACACCGCCGCCACCTGCGCGTCGTTGCACTGCTGCGGCGTCGCCCGCGGGCTGTCCGGGTAGACCTCGGTGGTGGTGGTGTACTTTGCACCGGTGATGCCGGCGCACAGGCCCAGCGGCACCAGCGCGTACTCGATCACGCCATGCGCGACCACCGGCGAACCGATGATCTCGCCCTTGTCGTCGGCCGGTGCGATATGGGTGACCTTCTCCACTTCGGCGACCACCGCCTGCTGGAACGCCGGCTGCGGATTCTCGCTGTCGTCCACAAGGTAGAAGCCATCGGGAATCAGGCCCGGTTCGAACGGCTTGCCGTCGCGCGCGGCAAGTGCGGGACGGAACTCGCTCTCGTCGCTGTCGGTGGTCTCGTGCAGGTCGATGTGCAGCACGAACTGGCCCTTCAACGGTGCGATCAGTTCGATCAGCGCCGTCGATTCGCGGGCCGGGCCGTCAGCGCGGAAGTTGCGGTTCGGGTCGATCGCATCGAAGTTCCAACGGTTGATGCGCTCGAAGCCCCACGGATTCACGCACGGCGCGACCAGCAGGTTGGCCTTGCCGGCATAGCTGGCGGCATGCTCTTCGAGGAATTCCAGCGCGCCCAGCACGCCACTGGTCTCATAGCCGTGCACACCGCCGGTCACCAGCGCGGCCGGCAATGCCGGGTTCCAGTCGCGGCTGCGCAGGGCGAACAGGGTGTAGGTCTCGCCTGCATAGTCGAGCTGGCCGTAAGCCACCTTGTCGAAGCGCTCGGCCAGTGCATCGATGCGCGGCAGCACTTCCTCGTCGTAACGGCGCAGGCGCTGCTGGCGCGCACGCCACTGCTCCCGTTCCGCCACGCCCCACGGCTGGCCAGGGATACCGACGGGGTAGAAAGCAGCAGTGGACATGGCAGATCTCAGCGGGTCAGGAGGCAATTGAACACTTTACCACCGGGCCAAAGTGCTGAACCGCGCGCCGATTCCAATGGCGAATGGAATCAGCAATAATTCTCATTTACGCCCTTCCACTGCCCGCAACGATGCCCATCCCTGCCCTGCAACCGGCCCGCCTGCCCCTGGCCGCCGCCCTCGCCCTGTGCCTGATCCCGGCTGCCAGCGCCTTCGCGCAGGACAGCGCCACCACGCTCGACAGCATCCAGGTATCGGGCAGCTGGCTGGGCACCGGCCTGCACGACAGCGTCAAAAGCTTCGCCGGCGCACGCACCGTGGTTGACCGCCAGCGCATCGAGGCCAGCGGCGCCGCCAGCCTGGGCGATGCCATGCGCCGCATTCCCGGCGTGCAGGTCACCGACAACTCCGGCACCGCCGGCAGCTCGGTGTCACTCAACATCGGCGTGCGTGGCCTGACCGGTCGCTACTCGCCGCGCTCGACCGTCCTGCTGGACGGCGTGCCGCTGGCGGTTGCGCCGTACGGCCAGCCGCAGCTGTCGTTCGCCCCGGCCAGCCTGGCCAACATCGAGTCGATCGACGTGGTGCGTGGCGGCGGTGCGGTGCGCTACGGGCCGCAGAATGTCGGCGGCATCATCAACTTCAGCACCCGTGCGATTCCGACCGTGGCCGGCCTGCACGGCGAGGCCGGCGTGCGCTACAGCGCCTACGACCACGGCGGCGGCGACAGCACCCAGTACAACGCGTTCCTCGGCGGCACCGCCGACAACGGCCTGGGCATGGCCCTGCTGTATTCCGGGCAGGACGGCCGCGGCTGGCGCCAGGGCAGCGATGACCGTTTCGACGACCTGGCACTGAAGTTCGCCTATGCCATCGATGCGCAACAGGAACTGCGCGCCAAACTCTCGTACTACGACGTGCGCTCGCTGACTCCCGGTGGCCTGACCCGCGCACAGTACGAGACCGATCCGTTCCAGAACACCCGGCCGACCGACTTCTGGAAGGGCCATCGCACCGGCATCGACCTGGGCTACACCAACACGCTGTCGGAGAACAGCGAGTTCGAGGTGCTGGCGTATTACAACGAAAGCAACCGCGCCAGCTCGCTGATCAATGCCGCCAACACGCAGATCACCGTGCAGCCGCGCGACTACCGCGTGCTCGGCATCGAACCGCGCTACACCCAGCGCCTGCACTGGGGCAGCAGCGTGCACGACATCACCGCCGGCTACCGCTTCCTGCGCGAGCGCGGCAATGACCGCAGCTACACCGTGACCCGCCGTACCGGTGCGGCCGGCGCGACCACCCGCTTCGACAACGCCACCGATGCGCACTCGTTCTACGTCGATAACCGCATCGCCATCGGCCAGTGGCGGATCACGCCCGGCGTGCGCATGGAGTGGATCGACATGGACCGCCAGCAGGCCGGTGGCGGCGCGACCTTCAGCAGCCGCAACGACAAGGCACTGCCCTCGCTCAACGTGGCCTACCTGCTGACCCCGCAGCTGACCGTGTTCGGCAACTACACCACCTCGTTCGGGCCGGTGCAGAACATCCAGCTCAACTCGCAGAGCGCGACCAATCCGCTGAACCCGGAAATCGCCAGGACCACCGAGCTGGGTGCGCGCTGGCAGGATGGCGCGCTGCGTGCGGAAGTGACCGTATTCAAGATGCGCTTCGACAACCAGATCCTGCAGATTCCGGGCATCACCCCGCCCACGTTCCAGAACATCGGCGCCACCGACCACAAGGGTGTGGAAAGCGCGATCGAATACCGCTTCGCCGAGAGCAGCGCGCTGGCCGGGCTGGAGCTGTACGCGAACTACACCTGGACCAAGGCCATCCAGCAGTCCGGCGACAATCGTGGCCTGGATGTGCCGTTCTATTCGCGCGATACCGACAGCATCGGCGCCCGTTATGCGCTGGCCGGCTGGACCTTCAACGTGTCCAGCACCCACCAGAGCGGCCAGTTCTCCGATGCCGCCAACACCTGGAACGAAACCGCCGATGCCCGCGTGGGCCGTGTGCCGGGCGTACGCCTGTGGAACGCGCAGGCGGCCTGGCAGCTGCCTTGGCTGGCCGACAGCGAGATTGCGGTGGGCGTGAACAACCTGGCCGACAAGCGCTGGTACACCCGCAACGTGGATGGCAACGCCGGCCGTATGGTGGCCGCACCGCGCACGCTCTACGTGCAGGGCCGCTACCGCTTCTGAGTGCGGTAACCGCCTGATGCGGTGACGGTGGCGCTCACGGTGGCGGCGTATCATGCCGCCACCATGTCGTCCGCCGCTTCGCCATCGCGCCTGCATCTGGCCTTCCAGGGCCTGCGTCTGCGCCTGCGCGGCAGCGACCTGTGGTTCATCGCCCTGGCCCTGCTGGTCGGTCTGATCGCCGGTGGCCTGACCCTGTTGCAGGCGGGGCTGGCACGCAGCCTGCAGACGGCGCTGTATGGCCTGGATGAGGGCATGCGCCTGAGCTCGCTGCCGGCATTGACCTGGACCGCGTTGCTGGTGCTGCCACTGGGTGGCCTGGTGGTGGGCCTGGTCAGCCTTGCTGCAACGCGCCTCAAGCGCCCCCTGCTGGATGCCGTGGAAGCCAACGCGCTGCACGGTGGCCGCATGTCGATGCGCGACAACCTGATCGTGTTGACCCAGACCCTGGTGTCGAACGGCTGCGGTGCTTCGGTCGGACTGGAAGCGTCGTACACGCAGATGGGTGCCGGCAGTGGCTCGCAGCTGGGGCGGGTGATGCGCCTGCGCCGCAACGACGTGCGCATCCTGGTGGGTGCCGGCGCGGCCGGTGCGATCGCCGCGGCCTTCGGTGCACCGTTGGCCGGGGCGTTCTACGCCTTCGAGATCGTCATCGGCGCGTATACGCCGGCGGCACTGGCGCCGGTAGCGGTGGCGGCGCTGGCCGGCGCCTTCGTTGCCGACCAGGCCGGCGTGGAGGCCTATCTGCTGCCGGCGGCATCCACCATCGACGTGCGCGCTGCCGATTATGCGATCTACGGCCTGCTCGGGTGCTGCTGTGCGATGGTCGGCATCGCGGTGATGCGCCTGATCGCCTCTATCGAGGGCACGGTCAAGCGCAGCCCGTTGCCGCTGTGGGGGCGGCCGGTGGTGGGCGGCCTGCTGTTGATTCCGCTGGCGCTGGCCAGCCCGCAGGTGCTGTCGTCCGGCCACGGCGCGCTGCACCTGGACCTGACCACCCATCTGCCGCTGATCTGGATCGGCGGACTGCTGACCCTCAAATGCCTGGCGTCGGGCATCTCGCTGGGTTTTGGCTTCCGCGGCGGCCTGTTCTTCGCCTCGCTGTTCATGGGCACCCTGGTCGGCACGCTGTTTGCCGGGCTGCTGGCGATTGCCACCGGCGTGCCGGTGGTCGACGCCACGTCGGCGGCGCTGGCGGGCATGGCCGCACTGGCCGCGGCGGTGGTTGGCGCGCCGATGACCATGGCCATGCTGGTGCTGGAAGGCACCCACGATTTCCTGCTGACCAGCGTGGTGATGAGCGCCGTGCTGGTGTCCAGCACCCTGGTGCGCCAGTGGTTCGGCTATTCCTTCTCGACCTGGCGCATGCATCTGCGCGGGGAAACCATCAAGAGCGCGCGTGACATCGGCTGGGTGCACAACCTCAACGCCGGGCGGATGATGCGCAAAGGCGTAGCCACTGCCCCGGCCGACCTCGATGCCGCCGCCTTCCGCCAGCGCTTCCCGCTGGGCTCGGGCAGCCGGGTGATCCTGATCGACAGTGAAGGCCACTACGCCGGCATCGTGCAGATCCCGCGCCTGTTCGGCGACGGCGTAAAACCCGAGGACGTGGTGGGTACGTTCGCCGAGAACCGCGACGTAGCGCTTGCCGCCAGCGCGGACGTGGTCAGCGTGATGCAGCGGTTCGACCAGACCCAGGCCGACGAGCTGGCGGTGGTGGCCGACGATGGCCAGGTACTGGGCGTGGTGTCTGAAGCATTCGTGCGCAAGCGCTATGCGGAGGAGCTGGACAAGCGCCAGCGCGAAATGATGGGCGAGCGCGTCGACGAGTAGATCCACGCCATGCGTGGATGATGTCCCCGGCACCCCCCACCTATCCACGCATGGCGTGGATCTACTGTCACCTGTGGGAGGTAGACTGCGGCCATGCGCTTCATTGAAACCTTCCAGCCCGGCCCCTTCGCCGACACCGTGGTCAGCCTGCTGGCGGCGTTCGTGCTCGGCACCCTGATCGGTGCCGAACGCCAGTACCGGCAGCGCACCGCCGGCCTGCGCACCAACGTGCTGGTAGCCGTCGGCGCCGCCGCCTTCGTTGATCTGGGCATGCGTATCGCCGGCAGCGCCGAGGCCGTGCGGGTGATCTCGTACGTGGTCTCGGGCGTCGGCTTCCTCGGCGCCGGCGTGATCATGAAAGAAGGCATGAACGTGCGCGGCCTGAACACCGCCGCGACGCTGTGGTGCTCGGCGGCCGTGGGCAGCTGTACCGGTGCGGACATGCTGGCCGAAGGCGTGCTGCTGACCGTACTGATCATCGCTGGCAACACCCTGCTGCGGCCACTGGTCAACGCGATCAACCGCATCCCGATCAACGAAGCCGCCAGCGAAGCGACCTACGAAGTGCGCCTGAGCGTGGATGCCGACGCCGTGCCGCGCGTGCGCGAGCGTCTGGTGGATGCACTGGAAGCGGCACAGTACCCCGTTGGCGACGTACAGCTGGTCGAGCACGCCGATGCACCTACCGATGTGATCGCAGTCCTGGTCAGCACGGCGGTCAGCGCCGACGAGCTGGACGTGGTGCTGGCGCGGATGGAGCAGGTGCCGGGCGTGCTGCACGCCACCTGGGAAGTCAGCACCCGCGATTGAGCGGGGATCGGCTGTTCATTCACGCATGACATGGATCTACTGCTCATCCATGCGCCACGCGCTGCTGCGCACGCAGCAGCCTGCGGAACGAGGCGCAGCGCCGAGCATTCTCCGCGTGTGGGCAGGCCGCAGCGCGCCGCAGCCGATCCTGCACCCGCTGCAACCCGCGTATCTGCCGCTGCAGCGCATCGGCCTGGGCCAGCAATGCCGTGCGGTCCAATGCGAGCCCTGTCCCCTGCGGCATCGCCGCGCCGATCTGCTGCAGCGACAGACCTGCTGATTGCCCCAGGCCGATCAGCGCCAACCGTTCCAGCACCTGTTCGTGGTACTGCCGGCGAAGGCCGCGCCGCCCCAGCACCTGCAACAGGCCCAGCTGTTCGTAGTAGCGCAGGGTCGAGGCCGGTACACCACTGCGGCGCACCACCTCACCGATATCCAGTTCCCGCATCGTGCTTGACCTCAAGTGGGCTTCAAGCGCCACCATGGTCGTACTCCCCGCGCAAGGCAAGCCCATGGCAGATTCACTCCCGCTCGATCAGAACACGCTCTGGAACGGCCCCGCTGGCGAGAACTGGGTCGCGCAGCAGACCCTGCTGGACGGCCTGTTCCAACCGATGGCCGATGCGCTGCGCGACGAACTGCCGGCTGCCGTCACGGAACTGCTGGACATCGGCTGTGGCACCGGCGCCAGCACGCTGACTGCCGCCACGATGCGTCCCGATGCGCATTGCACCGGCGTCGACATCTCCGCACCGATGCTCGCCCTCGCCCGCCAGCGTGCCGCCGCGATCGGGCGCGACATCGACTTCATCGTTGCCGACGCGCAGCGCCATGCCTTCGCGACAGCGCGCTACGATTGGATCCAGTCGCGGTTCGGGGTGATGTTCTTCGAGGACACGCAGGCCGCCTTCGCCAACCTGCACCGTGCCGCCCGAGCCGGCGCAGGCCTGCGCTTCATCGCCTGGCGCAGCGCGCAGGACAATCCGTTCATGACCACCGCCGAGCGCGCCCTTGCAGACCAGCTGGTGCTGCCGGTGCGGGTACCAGGTGCACCGGGGCAGTTCGCCTTCGCCGATGGCGAGCGGGTGCGTCGGCTGCTGCAGAGTGCCGGATGGCAGGACGTGGACGTGTCGCCGCTGGACCTGACCTCTTTCCTCACCCGTGACGCGCTGGCCAGCTACGTCGGCCAGCTCGGTCCGGTGGGCCTGGCCCTGCGTGCGCTGCCCACCGAACGCGCCGATGCGCTGCTGCAACAGGCGCTGGCCGCGTTCGCATCGTTCATCGACGGTGATCGCGTGCGGGTGGAAGCCGCCTGCTGGATGATCCGCGCCCGCGCCTAGCAACAGAAAAGGGGACGGACGGGATCAAGTCGTTCATGCCCCGGCTGTGCGGGAAACGACTTGATCCCCTCCGTCCCCTCTTCTCTACAGCGCCTCGCCTGCATCGGCCAGCCGCGATTCGATGAGCGCGTACCACTGCTCGAGCATGTCGACCAGCATGTCCAGCTCGGCGTCGGCGCGCTGCGCGCGGCCGCTGCGCAGGCAGGCCTGCGCTTCCTGCAGTTGGGTGAGGAACCCGGCAACGGTGTCGGCCTGCAGGATCAGGCCCGGCAGCCGGCGCCCGGGAATGCGCACCACCGCATGGTTGCCGAGCTGGCCGTACACGCTGAGAGTGGCTTCCGTCTTCATGGACAAGGGCAGGAATTGGGCATTCATCAGGTGCACCAGGGAAGAAACCTGCCCACCGGCAGGCGTGGAAAACGGGGGAGACGTTTCCACGTCCTGCCGGCAGAACAGGGGGGACTCGGGATGCCGGGGCGCGCCCCGGCACGGGGATTCAGTGCGGCCGGGCCACGCCGGCGATCTGCACCCGGCGGTTGGGCGCCAGGCAGGCGATCAGTTCGCGCCGGTTGCGTTGGTCGCACTGCACCAGCGGTTCCGCCGCGCCCCGACCTTCGGCACTGATGCTCGCCGCTGATACGCCGCCCTGTACCAGCGCCATGCGCACCGCCTCGGCACGCCGCTGCGACAACGTCTGGTTGTAGGCAGCGCTGCCGATGCGGTCGGTGTAGCCGACCACCTGGATCGACTGCACCTGGCTGGCCTCACGCACCTGCGCCAACACGCCCTGCACGGCCTGCTGACCAGTGGCGCTGAGCACCGCACTGTCGAAACCGAACAGCGCATCGGCAGCCAGTCGCAGCGGCTGCTCCGGCAAGGGCGCCGGCGGTGGCGGTGCAGGCGGACGCGGCGGGTCCAGTACGGCAGCGCACGATTCAGGCTTCCAGTAGCCGCCCTGGGCGATGCCCTTGTTGTCGAAGCGCACCTGGAACTGGCAGGTGAAGTATTCGGCGCCCTGTGCGGTGCGGAAGTTGAAGAGGTAGTTCCACTCGCGCACACCCCACATGCCTTCATTGAAATGCGGTGTGCCCAGCAGCGTGTACAGCTGGCGCTTGCTCATGCCCGGCGCGAACCGGCGCAGGTCGGCGATATCGGGATAGATGCCTTCCTTCAGCGAGGCCTTGCTGGCCTCCGGGAAGGTGACGGCAGTGCTGCCGGCGGGACCGTCGGCGGCCGGTGCGTGGCTGCGGCAGGCAACCAGCAGCCCTGCGGCCAGGATCAGGCCCAGCGTGGCGGCGACGCGGCCACTGCGAGCGATGCGATGCGATTTCATGTCATTCCCCCTGTAGACGTTGCCCGCTGCGCCGGGCCGCAAGTGCGACCCGGCGCGGGCGATCACCACTGGATACCGGCACCGACGGCCACACCGGCCTCGCCGCGGCTGTTGGTGGAACCACTGAACTTGTAGATCCAGCGCCCACCCTCGGAAACACCGGAGATGCCCAGGGCCACGCCGGATTCGCCGTTGTAGCTGCCGGCGGCGATCGAGGCCATGTTGCGGCCGGCTTCGCTGGGCTGCGGCAGCGACGCGGTTGCCATCGCCGAGGCGATACCGGCCGAGGCGCGGTTGTCGGTCTTGCGCAGGTCGCGTTCAAAGCCGCCCATGCGCTCATCGGTGTAGGCCTTGGACCAGTCCAGCGTCTGCGCCATGCCCGACTTCAACTGGTCGACGTTGACTGCGTCGGTACCGGCGGTGCCGGCGGCGACGTTGCGCACCGTGGTCGGGCCACTGCTGGTGCTGCCCAGAGTGACGCTGTTGTAGTTGGTAGTGCCGTTGGTGGTGGTGTCATAGCGGATCGTGCCCTGCTGCGAAGCCTGCAGCTGACGCACGTTGACCGCATCCGTTGCCTGCGAACCGTCGGCCACGTTGACCACCTGGCGTTCGGCACCGGCTGCCCCCACCGACACCGTATTGGCGCGGTTGGCGACCGAGCCTGCACCCAGCGCCACCGAGTTGTCGGCCTGTGCCTGCGACCCGTTGCCCAGTGCGGTCGAGTTCGCCCCGGCAGCGGTGGAGCCGGCACCGCCTGCGGCGGAGTTGGCACCGCTGGCGGACGGATCGGCCAGGTTGTTGCTGTTGTTGGCACGGAAGCTGCCGGCGACGTTGGTGATGTTCTGGATCTTCTGGTCGGTGTAGGACTTGGACTGGTCGATGGCGTAGTTGACGCCGTTCTTCAGCTGGCCGACGTTGGTCGCGTCGTGGTCGTCGGAGCCATCGGCCACGTGGGTGACCTTGCGCTCGCTGCCGCTGCTGCCCACCGCAACTTCGCCGGACGAGTTGCTGGCACCGGTCTGGCCGTAGGCACCGGTATAGCCGGTCTGCGCGCCGACACTGGCCACCGAGCCAGCACCCAGCGCAACACTGTTGCCTGCGCTAGCATTGGCGCCGTTGCCGACCGCCACACTGCCCGCGCCCGCTGCACTGGCCTGCGGGCCGACCGCCAGCGCTTCGGCACCGGTGGCCGTCGCCGCTGCGGCAGTGGAGTTGACCGCCAGGTATGGGCTGCCGCCACCGTTGCTGATGCGCTGGTTGAGCACCCGCAGCGAGCCATCCACGGCGGAGAACGCCGCGGTGACGTTGCTGTAATCGTTGCCGGTGATGGTGCCATCGGTAGCGATAGTGGAGATGTTGAAGGTCGGCGCGGTCCACAGCCCGGTGCTGCCGTTGTACACGGTGCTGCCACCGAAGTAGCTGGCCACGGTCTGGTGGGTGCTGAACAGCTGGTCGCCGGTGATGGCATCGCTGCTGCCCGCCAGGATGCTGCCGGCAGCCACGTTGGTGACTTTCACCGGTGCACCGCCGGTACCACTGAGGGTCACGGTATCGACCACGTTGCCACTCCCATCCACGTCATATTTCACGGCGCGCTTGTCCAGGTCATCGGTCTGGTCTGCAACGTTGGCCAGCGAATTGCTGACCGCATCGAAGGCCGTGCCGACGTCGTTGTAACTGCCCTGGCTGACGGTGCCATTGGCGGCGACATTGTTGAGCGTGTAGGTCGGTGCGGTCACCACGCCATTGGCATCCACCGCAGCGCCGCCGCCGAGATGGGTGGCCACGGTCTGGTTGGCCGCGAACAACTGCGCGCCGTTGATCGCTTCGCTGCTGGCCGCGCTGATCTGGCCGGGGCCAAGGTTGCGCAGCGTGGTGGCCGTGCCGGACTGGCCCAGCGTAGCGCTGCCGTAGTTGACGCTGCCGTCGCCGTTGAGGTCGTAGCGCAGCGCGCCCTCTTCCGAGGCCTGCAACTGGCCCAGGTTGACCGCATCGGTGCTGGCGGTACCGGCGGCGACATTGGTGACCTGGCGTTCGGCGCCTGCGGCACCGATCGACACGCTGTTGGCACGGTCGGCCAGGCTGCCGGCACCGACGGCGATGGCGTTGGCTGCAGTTGCGCTGGCGCCGGCACCGACGGCGATCGATTCGGCGCCGCTGGCCACAGCTTCAGCACCGGTCGAATTCACCCGCAGGTACTTGGTGCCGGTGTTGCGGATGTCGTTGATCTGCGTGTTGAGGTTGACCAGTGAGCCGTCCACCGCATCGAAGGCGTCGGTGACGTTGTCATACAGCCCCGAGGCCACGGCGCCACCGGTGGAGATGGTGCTGATCTCGAACAGCGGCGCGGTGAACGTGCTGGTGAGCGGATCGAATGCTGCGCGTCCGCCAAAGAACTTCGCCATGGTGTCGTTGCTGGCGAACAGCTGCGCACCGTTGACCGCCTCGCTGCTGGTGGCGTTGACCGCGCCGGCGGCCAGGTTGCCGATGGTGGTGGTGCCGGTGCCATTGCCGAGGGTGACACGGCGGTAGTTGGGGTCGCCTGCACCATCCAGGTCATAGGTGACCGCCGCTGCGCCAACCGCATCGATCTGGCTGATGGCGCCCTTCAGCTGGGCCACGTTGACCGCATCTGTGTTGGCGCTGCCGGCCGCGAGGTTGGTGATCTGCCGCTCGCCACCACCGGCGGTGCCTACCGACACTTCACCGGCCGACACCTGTGCTGCGGTCAGGCCGTAGGCGCTGTAGCTGGCCTGGGCGCCACGAAGTGCGGCCGAGCGGTAACCCAGTGCCACCGAATTGGCCTGGTTGGAGGTGCTCTCCGCGCCGAGCAGGGTTTGCCCGTTGGCGGTGCCGCTGGCGCTGTCACCGACCACCACCGAGTGCCCCATGCGCGCCGCGTAGTCGGCGGTGGGAACGCCGGTCGGATCGGTCGGATCATTGGCGCCCGCACCGGGGAAGGCCACGCTGGCATCGACTTTCGGCAGCTCATGGCGGGCATTGGCGCCGATCACCACTTCTTTCGAACCGTTGGCATAAGCGCCATCGCCCATCAGCACCTGGTAGTCCTGCGCGGCGTTGACCGCCCAGCAGGAGATGTCGGCCAGGCCGATGTCCAGGCACTTGGCCGCCCAGGCCGGCGAATCCTTGGGCAGCAGCAGGCCCAGCAGGCCGCCGGGATTGCCGTTGTTGATGTTGTAGATGTAGCTGTCGGAGGTGACGCCACCGATCAGGGTCAGGTGCGAGCTGCCACCGGTGACCGCGCCGCCCAGTCCATTGAGCGTAGTGCCGACCGGCGTGGCATTGACCACCGGCAGGCCGAGCACGCTGACCGTGGAATAGGTCTGCATGACATTGGCGGTGCTGAGCTTGAGGTTGCCGTTGGACAGGTAGCCGGTGCCGCCGAACAGGCTGGCGGTGGTCGGGCCGAGCAGTTCGGTGACACCACCCACCAGGCCACCGGTGCCGATCACCAGGCCCGCATTCGGGTCGGCGGCGGCCGGCGCCTTCGGGCTGGTCGGCGGAATGGCCGACGGCGAGGTCAGGCCGAGGCTGCCCAGGGTATTGCCGACCAGGCCGCCGACGGCCCCGCCGAGGCTGTTGACGGTACCGGACAGATCGCCGTTGAGCAGGCTGCCCACAGCATTGCCAACACCATTCAGCGCAGTACCGACGCCGTTGAGCAGGCCGCCCAGGCCGAGCGCGCTGTTCTGTGCGGCGACGGTTGCGGTGCCGGCCAGCTTGAGATTGCGATCAGCGACGAGTTCTTCGCCGTCCTTGCCCTGCACGCGCACCTTGCCCGCCACGCCGGCATCGAACGCGGCGGTGATCGCGCGGTCATCGGTGTCGCCCGGCAGCTCTTCCTTGGCCGGCAGTGTGACCGCGGCGGTGGCACCGGCCTGGCCTTGTCCTTCGATGTGGTTGCCGGCCACGACCAGATGCGAATCGACCTTGCCATCGACGGCCGCTTTCAATCCGGACGGCGTTGCACTTGCTGCGGCGGCAACCTGGGTACCGGCATCGACGCTGGCAACCGGCGTACCGGCGATGCCGACGTTGGCCTTTGCTGCCGCATTGGCAGACAGGCCCAAGGGTGCCTGCGCGGCCGGTGCGACGTTCGCGGCGACCGCGGCGACCGCGGCATCGACACGGGTGGCGGCGACGTTGCCGACGCCGATGTTGGCGCGCACGTCGGCGCCGAGCGCCGGTGCGGTCACCTGGCGCGGCGTCGCGCCGGCGGCCAGCTTGACCTGCACGGTGGCCGGCAGGACGTCGCGCACCACCGGCAGCGAGGTCGTGCTCAGCTGCAGGCCGACGCGTGCGTTCGCACTGATCGCCGGGTTTGCCTGGGCCTGTCGTGCGGCCGCTGCCAGCGCCACTTCGGCATCGACCTTCACCGGCATCGGCTGGGTGTACTTGGCTGCCAATGCCTGCAGATCGCGCAGCGATTGGCTGGACTCTGTTGCCGCCGCAGGCCCGCTGGCCAGCACGCACAGCAGTGCCAGGGCCAGGGTGCTGGGCACCAGAAGGCTGGCACGGCGGTCGCGCGGTGCGGTACCACCGCTATCGCCGGTGGCCAGTTCCGAGGCCACAACCAGAGCATTGAGCTGGCGGTTCCATACACGCCGGTAGATGCGGTTCATGAGCATTTCCCCCGTAGGCGGACAACTTGAATGTCAGTGGACTTGCCGTTAGGCAGGTGACTGACATTTCGCGCCTTTCAGCGAGGGCTGAGCACTTCATTCCGGCAGGGCAATCGCGCATTCCGGCAAATCCACGGCCGGATTCGGCAGCCGCATATGCAAAACCGGCAGGGAGGGCTGGCCGGGCTGCGCCCGGCACCCGCAGAGGCCACGTCAAAGGCAACAGCAACGGCAAAAGCAACGGCAGAAGCTGGGTTCCTGGGGGATGGCGGGGTGGGTCCGGTTGCGGGGGACGCCGTAAATACGTCCCTGTAGGCTTGGCCGCGGCATCCATGCCGCGGACACCCCCGCAACCGGACCCACCCCGCCTTCGACAGTTTCCCGCGCGCGTTGTAGTAGAGCCGGGCCATGCCCGGCCGAGGGGAAAGTCGGATCATCATTTTTCATTTAGATCGAAATAATCAATGAAAATCGAGGTTGCACTCACGCTCGCAGTGAATGCATGACAGTCAATCCAACCGTCATCGGGAAACTGTCAGGGGTGGGGCGGTGTGGGCTTGCAGGACCGTTGGCGCCATGGATGGCGCCATCGAGCCCCCATGGATGGGTTTACGGCGTGTCCTGCAAGCCCACACCGCCCCGCCAACCTACAGAAAACCCAGAGCCGGCTGTTGCTGTTGCTGTTGGGGTTGCCGGCCAGCGGCCGGCACTACCGCGGGTGCCGGGCGGCAGCCCGGCCGATGCCTTCAGGCGGGTTGGCCTAGCTGTGCGGGCGCGCGCATCAGGGTGTCGCGTGGCAGTTCGCCAAATACCTTGCGGTAGTTGTCGGCAAAGCGCGACAGGTCCCACAGCCCGCAACTGAGCGCGATGGCCTTGACCGAGCGCCGGTTGGAATCGGCCATCGACAGGCTGCGGCAGGCCGCGCACAGCCGCAGCATCGACAGATAGCGATTCGGCGAGGTGCCGAACAGATCCTCGAACGCATAGCGCAGGCCGCGTTCGCTGACGCCGGCGGCGTCGCAGATTTCATTCATGTAGATATTGCGCCGCAGGTTGAGGCGCATGAAGTTCTCCGCCCGCTGCGCGATCAGGTAATGCGTGCGGCGGGCGCGACTGCAGCTGGGCCGGTCGGCCGGGCCTGCACCGAGCAGCGCCTGGATATGCTCGTGCAGCAGGCGCTCGGTTTCTTCCGGCTGCAGCGCACCGCCCTGCCCCAGCTGTGCATGCAGCTGCTGGTAATGGCGTACCAGAGGCATTGCATCATCGCCGAGGTTGAACAACGAAAGTGCCTGCCCCGCCGGTGGCGTGCTGCGCAGGCTCAGTTCGGTCAGCTTTCGCTGCACGCGCGCGACCGGCACCAGCATCAGCGTCATCTGCGTGCCGGGGCTGAGCGTGAACTCACTGATGCCTTCGGGCATCACGGCCAGCGCCATTCCCGGCGTCAGCGGCACGCCATGGCACCAGCTCAGTGCATCATCGGTGGTGTGCAGATAACCGAGCATCGCCCAGTCGGGGGGCAGCATGAATCGGCCGCGACAATGGAAGCCGCAGGTGATACTGCAGAACAGGGCTTCCTCGTGAACGCGCGAAGCGAATGCCGCGCGCGGACCATTGCCATCAAGCAGCAACAGCTCCACATCGCACACGCGGAGCACGCCGCTCAGCGTGGCCAGGTCGATCGACCTGAGATCGCCGTCGTCGTTGTCTTCCACCCCACCATCGACCATGACAGTGTCGTCCCCCGTTTGGTCTGCTGCACGACCCCGCCCCCACTGCCTGACAGGGCGCACGCCGTTTCCAAGAGCATCGTCCGTTGCCGTGATGGTCGCTGCGTAGAACGCGCGTCCATCCATGAAAATGCAAAACCTTGAATGCGAGTATGCCCGATAATCCGCGGCCGTAAACAGGATGTTTCAAGGCTGACGGATTATCGGCCGCGTGAAGAAATTGTGTGTGCGAGTGGCATGGTTTTCGCATGCGCGCAGATCGACCTCACATTATCTGCACGAGCATGAATCGTTTTGCGCAGGAACGGATTTACGTCACAGATCGTGATCGGAATATTCAGGAATTCAACGAATCTGCCGAATTTGCATATAGGTTCCGGTTGCAGGGAACCGCCATTCAGGCAAAGTCGAATACACGGTGATCGGGCACGCAGATAGCGGCCACACCCAGGGGGACAGCATGACCATGCACGTACGACATACCGTTTCGACCACCGGCCTGGTGCCGTGCGGTCGCGGTTGCGCGGCCGCTGCCCTGCCCGGGAATGATCACCCTGCTTGAGCACAGCGGGATTGCCCGCCGTGCCTCCTCCGCCAGGATGGCAGAGGCCTACGGACGGTCCCGGCGGAGCCGGGCCACCGCCCATGCAGGTTTCCTGCAGCAACTGACAGGTAGAGGGAGACAACCGTCATGAACGCATCGATCCGCAAGTTCCTGAAAGAAGAAGATGGCGTGACCGCGCTCGAATACGGGCTGCTGGCCGCCGTGATCGCCGGCATCCTGATCGTGGTGGGCAGAACCCAGATCACCGCATTCTTCACCACGTTGTTCACCCGCCTGCAGGCCATCGCCACCGACGCCACCACCACCTAGCCGTCGCGCGGGGTGCAGCACCTGCGGTCGCTTCGATGGCGACCGCGGTGGCCGATGAAGGGGTCTGCAACTGTCCAATGACGGACGAAGAGGGTGTGCGATGACACTGCTGGGATTGCTGGCCATGGGAGTGTGCCTGCGGATCGCGATCAGCGATCTGTACGCCCGCCGCGTGCCCAACACCTGGCTGCTGGCCGCGTGCGCGATCGCCGTGCCACTGATCATCGCCAACCAGTTCAATGCAACGCGCACGACCTGGGCGCCACACCTGCTGGGCGCGGCACTTGGCCTGCTGGCTCTGCTGCCGTTCTACGCGGTGCGCTGGATGGGCGCCGGCGATGTGAAGTTCTTCGCCGTGCTCGGCCTGCTGCTGGGCTGGAAGGCATTGCTGCCGGTATGGGTGGTTGCCAGCCTGGCCGCAGGCGCCCACGCCATGCTGGTGATCGTCGGACGGCAGTTGGCCGGTCACCTGCCGCTGCGCCTGCAGATGCAGGTAAATCGCGCCAGCACGCACTGGAATGGGCACCCTGCACTGCGCGAACTGCACGCTGCGCGCGCGGGGCGCCAGGGCATTCCTTACGCGGCCTACCTGGCCTTCGCTGCGATTGGCTGGGTATTGGCAACCACTTATGGAGGCGTGGCATGAAAGCGTTCGCACGTCGCCGCCAACGCGGCGTGGCCAGCATCGAATTCGCACTGATGCTGCTTCTCGGCCTGGTGCCGCTGTTGCTGTTCACCTTTTCCGGCGTGCTGATCATGGCCGCGCAGCAGACCCTGGCCACGGCCTCGGCCGAGGGCGCGCGCGCTTCGCTGCGCTATGGCAGCGCCGGCGAGCGGCGCACCGCAGCCTGCCTGGCGGCCCGCCGCTCCATGCAATGGCTGTTGCAGTTTTCAAGGCAGAACCCGGACTGCAGCGCTGGCGGCGCCGGTGCCATCGTGGTTTCGCCGCAGGCGCCCTGCGCCGGCCTGGCGACGGTGCAATGCATGACCGTGACCGTGAGCTACGACTACAACGCCCACCCCTTCCTGCCCGGCACCGCCACGCTCTATGGCTGGGTGATGGGCGCCCCCATTCGCAGCGTCGCGGTCGCCCAGCTGGACCTTGGCAGCAACTGACGATCGGTACAGGAGACGTTCTTCATGCTCAAGTTGACCCGCATCGCCGCCATCGCCCTGATTGCACTCGCGGTGCTGCTCGCCGTGGTCGCCTTCGTGATCGGCCGCAAGCCGGCGGCCTCGGCGGACAATCCGAGCACCATCGTAAAGGCCGATGCGCAGACCTTCAGTGTCGTTGAAGCCACCGCGCGGCTACCCGCCGGTGAGCCGATCAGCGCCAATGGCGTGCGGCTGACACAACGCACCGCAGAAGTGCCGGGGGCGGTGGCCGACCTGGCAGCGGTGGTCGGCAAGGTGCCGGTACAGGACATCAGCGAGGGCAGCGCGATTGGCGCCAGCCTGCTCGCGCAGGGCTTCTCGCTGCAGCTGCGGCCGGGTGAACGGGCACTGGCGGTGCCGGTCGATGAGCTGGTCGCGGCAGGCAACCGCATCCTGCCCGGCGATTTCGTCGACGTGTTCCTCAACCTGCGCAGCGCCGCTACCAGCTACAACGGCCAGCAGGACATCGCACAGACGCGGTTGCTGCTGTCACGCCTGCGCGTGCTCAGCTACGGCCAGCAGGACATCGCGGCAGCGCCCACGAGCAGCCAGGGCGAGGCACCGGCCACGGCGCACAACGACTCACGCGCGGCCGATATCACCAATGGTTCCAGCAGCACTCACAGCAATGGAAGCGGCAGCGATGCCACGCAGCCGGCACGCACCGCGGTGCTGGCGGTACCGGTGGCAGACGCCAACCGCCTGCTGCTCGGCGCGCAGCAGGGCAAGCTGTTCCTCGCCCTGCGCAATCCCGCCGATACCGGTCTGCCGGACCTGGCGCTGTTCCCGCAGGCGCGCGGCGTGCTGGACCCGGTGCGTGGCCTGGACAACGAACAGCAGCAGGCTTTGCAGCGACCGGAGAACAACGCCTATGCCGGCCTGGATGGCGACGCACTGGCTGGCCGCGGCAGCAGCGTGCAGCGCAACGCCCACGAAACGCCGACGCGCGCACCGGTGCAGCGTCGCTCGACACCGCGACCGGCGGGCATCGAAATCATCCGCGGCGACACCGCCGCCCCCCGTGGCTCCCTTTGACCCATGCCGAGAGCACACATGACTGAACGTCGCTACTGCCTACGCCCCACTGTCCGCCAGCGCTGGCTGGCCCTGCTGCTGGTGCTGCTGGCACCGGGTGCGAGCGTGGCTGCCGACGATCTGCTGCTGCAGACCCGCGAACAGCGGCCGTGGACGCTGCCGGCCGACCTGGAACGGGTTGCCATCGCCGACCCCGGCGTGGCTGACATCGTGATGCTGCGCGGCGCGCGCCAGGCACTGCTGGTCGGCAAAGCACCGGGCACCACCACCCTGCTGCTGTGGCACCGCAAGCAGAGCGAACCGCAGCGTGTGCAGGTGCGCGTGCAGAGTGCCGTGCAAGGCGCTGCCGATACCGGTTCCAGCGGGCTGGTGTTCACCCAACAAGACCATCAAGGGCTCCTGCAGGGAAGCAGCGACAGTGTGCTGGCGCACATGCAGGAACAGAAGACCGCAGTGATGGCGCTGGGCAAGGACGGCAGCCTGGCCGACGCCTCCACCATCAGCAGCGGCGGCGTGGTGCAGGTCGAGGTCAAGGTGGTCGAATTCAACAAGACGGCGCTGAAGCAGATCGGCATCAACTTCCAGAACCGCAACGGCGGCTTCGCCTATGGATTCGCCCGACCGGGTGGGCAGCTGCCAGGCAACACCGGCATCCTCCCGGGCATGAAGGAAGGCGAGTCCAGCAACGAAAGCGAATCGCCGATCTCCTCGGCGTTCCGGCTGGTGTTTGGTTCGACCAAGGGCCTGTGGAACGCCGACGTCGACCTGCTGCAGGCCAACGGCATGGCGCGCGTACTGGCCGAGCCTACCCTTGTTGCGCTGTCCGGGCAGAGCGCCAGCTTCCTGGCCGGTGGCGAACTGCCGATCCTGGAGCCGCAGGGTCTCGGCACGACCACGGTCACCTACAAGCCGTTCGGCATCGGCCTGACCGTCACCCCCACCGTGCTCTCACCGAACCGCATTGCGTTGAAGGTCGCGCCGGAAGCCAGCGACCTGGACTACACCAATTCGATCGCGCTGAACGGCGTGCAGATCCCTTCGATCACCACCCGCCGCGCAGATACCACTGTCGAGCTTGGCGATGGCGAGAGCTTCGTCATCGGCGGCCTGGTCAGTTCCACCGTGGCGTCGACGGTCAACAAGATTCCCCTGCTCGGTGACCTGCCGATCATCGGTACGTTCTTCCGCAACTTCGACTACAAGCGCCAGGACAAGGAACTGGTGATCATCGTCACGCCGCGGTTGGTACAGCCGATTGCCCGCAATACCGAACTGCCGCTGCCCGGCGATCGCGAGGCCAAGCCGAACATGCCCGAATGGGGCGCGTGGCTGCTTGGCCCGATCAGCCGCGACCCGGTGCCCGGTTTCTCGCGCTGACCCACATGACGTCTCCGGTACCACGCCCATGCCCTACGCCACTGCCCTGCCGCTGCACCCGCAAGGACCACCGATGAACCTGGTCCTGTACGGGATCGACCGCGAACTGCTGCCGCGCCTGGCTGCCAAGCTGCCGCCGGCCACGGCATTGCATTGGCAGGACAGCGGCGAACCGACCTCGGCACAGGACCTGCAGCGTGGCCCGCAGAACCTGGTGCTGCTCGACTTCCGCCCGGAGCATGCGTCCGCATCAACGGTGCTGGCGCAGCAGCTGCAGCAGACCCAACCGGAATTGACCCTGGTGGCGGTGGGCGCCACCAGCGCCGGCCAGGTTGAAGGCGTGGTGATGGCGCTGCGCGCCGGCCTGCGCGATGTGCTGGACCTGGACAGTGACAACACCGGCATCGAGGCCGCCCTGCGTCGCGCCCTGTCACCGCGGCCCGCCGCAAGCGCACAGCAGGCGCACAAGGCGCGGCTGATCGTGCTGCTGGGCGTGCGCGCCGGCGTCGGCACCAGCACCCTGGCTGCACATCTGTCGGTGCTCGCACAACAGACCCATACCCTGGCCCAGGGCGATGCAGCGGTGCAGGACGGGCTGCTGATGGAGCTGGCGCAGCCGGCCGGCGACCTCGCCCTGTACCTCAACCTGGACAGCCGCTTCCACTACGAAGATGCGCTGCGCAATGCCAGCCGCATCGATGCCACCCTGGCGCGCACCGCGATGGCCCGGCATCCCAGCGGCCTGGTCCTGCTTGATCGCGCCAGTGGCAGCGACGCGCTGCCGCCGTCCGACCCTGGCGCGCTGCTGCAGCGCCTGCGCAGCGTGTTCGCCAGCGTGCTGTGCGATGCCGGCGGCTGTCCGCTACGGCAGTTGCCACCGCTGCTGCTGGACCAGGCTGATGAAATCTGGCTGGTGGCCGATGCATCGATCGCCACGCTGGTGTCGCTGGACCACGCCCTGAAGCACCTTTCCGGCCAGCGCGATCGCGAGAAGCGGCTGCAGCTGCTGATCAACCGCCACGACGACAACAGTGGCATGAGCCCCGAACAGATCGCGCGCCGCTTCGAGCTGCCGCTGCTGGCCACCCTGCCCGAGCGGCCACGGGTACGCACGGCTGCCAGCCATGGTCATCTGCTGCTGCAGGATGCGCCGCGCGACCCGTACCTGCGTGCCCTCGCCCCGCTGGTGCAACGCCTGGATCCGGCTGCCTGCCCGGTCCAGGCGCATGGCCTGCGGGAAAGACTTGCCCTTGCCCTGGGTGGATCGCAATGGAAGACAAAGTGACCCCGTTCCCGCACGTTGTCGCCCGCAACTCGGTGCCGGAACATGCACCGGGCAGCCTGCCGTTCGCACAGACCGAGCAGTACCAGAAGGTGCTGTCGGCCGCGCACGAGCACCTGCTCAACAGCATCGAAGACGAGCGCATCGACATCGATTCCTGGGCCCCTGACACCATCGCCCGCTGGGTGGAGGTGCAGACGGTCAGTTTCATCCAGGAATGGCGCATCCCCATCAACGAAGAAGAAATGCAGGTGGTGGCCGAAGGCCTGGTCAAGGAGCTGACCGGGTTCGGCCCGCTCGATGACCTGCTGCATGACCCCACCATCGAAGACATCCTGATCAATGGCTTCAAGGATGTGCATGTGTCCCAGGGCGGGCAGCTCAAACGCGCGCCACAGCGCTTCACCGACGACACGCACCTGCTGCGCATCCTGCGCCGCATCATCGCCCCGCTCGGCCGCCGCCTGGATGATTCCAATCCGATGGTCGATGCGCGCCTGCCCAATGGCGGTCGCCTCAACGCGATCATCTCGCCGTTGGCGGTGGACGGGCCGATGGTGTCCATCCGCAAGTTCCGCAAGGACCCCTTCACCCCCGACGAGCTGCTGGCCAAGGGCACCTTCGATGCACCGATGCAGGCGCTGCTGAAGGCGATGGTGCTGGGCCGCTGCAACATCCTGGTCTCCGGCGGCACCAGCTCGGGCAAGACCTCGCTGCTCAATGCGCTGGCCAGCTATGTGCCGGCCAACGAACGCGTCATCACCGTGGAAGACACCGCAGAGCTCTCGCTCAACCACCCGCATGTGGTGCGCCTGGAGAGCCGCATCGGTGGCGCCGAGGGCCAGGGCGCGGTCAGCATCCGCGACCTGGTACGCAACAGCCTGCGTATGCGTCCCGACCGCATCGTGGTCGGCGAGGTGCGTGGCGCCGAGGTGCTGGAGATGCTGCAGGCGATGAACACCGGCCATGACGGATCGATGGCCACCATCCACGCCAACTCGCCGCGCGACTGCCTGTACCGCATCGAGATGCTGGCCGGTTTCGCCGGCTTCCAGGGCAGCGAGGACAGCCTGCGGCGTCAGATCGCCAGTGCCATCGACTTCATCGTGCAGATCTCGCGCCTGGGCAGCGGCCGCCGCGTGCTGGTGTCGATCACCGAAATCACCGGTGTCAGCGACAACCTGATCACCACCCAGGAGATGTTCCGCCACGAAGTGCAGATCGATGGCAGCGGCAAGGAAACCGACCGTTGGATCGGCCTCGGCTTCCAGCCGCATTCGCACAAGCTGGAGCCGTTCCGGCAGTTGCTGCGCGAATCCCTGTACGGAGACTTCTGAGCATGAGTACCGGCCTGCTGCTGGGTGTGCTGAGCATCGTGTCGGTGCTGCTGGCGCTGGCCGTGTGGTTGTGGGGGACGGCCAACAGCCGCGAACAGCGCCAGGCCTCCCTGCAGCATGCCGAGCAGCAGCTGGCGCGCGGCACCGGCCCTGGTGCCAGTACCACCGCCGACGCGGCGCGGCAGGCCCCGTTGCCTGCACCTGGTCGGCGCACCCTGCCCTGGGACGGACAGCTGCAACGTGCCGGCCTGACGCCTGGCTGGAAGCTGCCACTGCTGATGCTGCTGCCGGGCATCGCCCTGTCCGCATTCGCGGTGCTGCGGCTGGGCACCGCCTGGATGTTCCCCCTGACCCTGCTGCTGTACCTGCTGGGCTGCTGGCTGTGGCTGATGCGCCGCACCGGCAAGCTGCAGGCGCAGCTGCTGCACCAGCTTCCGGACTTCCTCGACAACCTGGTACGCCTGACCGCCCTCGGCAACAGCCTGCAGGCCGCCTTCCAGGTCGCCTCGATGCAGACCAACGCACCGCTGCGTGGCCTGCTCGACACCACCGTGCGCTATGCCCGTGGCGGCATGGACCTGGACCGCGCGCTCAACCTCGCTGCACAGCCCTACCGCATGGACGTGCTGAAGGTACTGGCGGTGGTGATGGGGGTGAGCGTGCGCATCGGTGGCCGTGCCGACCAGATCCTGCAGCGCATGGGCGACTTCATGCGTGACCTCGAACAGGCCCAGCAGGAACTGGCCGCGACCACGTCTGAAACCCGCATGTCGGCCTGGGTACTGGGCCTGCTGCCACCGGCCAGCGCGGTGTTGATGGCGATCTCCAGCCCCGAATTCTTCCAGCCGGTGCTGCACGATCCGCTGGGCCACAAGATCCTGTTGATCGCCCTGTGCATGGAACTGACCGGCGCCTTCCTGCTGTACCGCCTGGCCAAATCGCTATGAACATCCCCGTCCACACAGGAGGCATCCAATGAGCGCCAGCATCTGGTTCGTGGCCGCCCTGCTGGTGCTGGCCGCCGGTGTGGCCCTGCTGGGGCTTGGCAGCTGGGTGCGCGGCCATCGCGAGGACCGCAGCGCGGCAACATTGAAAACGGCGCTGCGTCCACGCGAAAGCGATGAGGCCGGTACCGATGCGCGCAAGGATTCACTCGGCTGGCTGGAGCAGTTCGGTCGCGGACTGAGCGGCGGCCGCCTGGAAACGGCGCTGCTGGCCGGTGAAGATCGCCTGCTGCTGGACCTGGCTGGCTGGAACACCCGCCGCGGCACCGCCATCTACCTGGGCCTGCGCCTGCTGCTGGCGGTGCTGGTGCTGGGTATTGCGTTGGCGATCAGCGATGCCACGGGACTGTCCAGGATCATGGTGGTGATCGGCGCGCTCGCTGCCGGCCTGCTGCTGCCGAAGTTCGCGCTCAGTGCGTGGGTCAAGCGGCGGCGGCGTGCCGTGAACAATGAACTACCGCTGTTGATCGACCTGCTGCGGCTGCTGCAGGGCGTGGGCTTCAGCATGGACCAGAGCCTGCAGACACTGGGTGACAAGCTGCGCGACGCACTGCCGGTACTGGGCGGGGAAATCCAGGAAGCAAATGTGTCCTACACCCACGGACGCACGCGCGCGCAGTCCCTGCGGCGGCTGAGCGATGTATACGGCGACGACGACCTGTCCAGCCTCGTGCAGTTGATCCTGCAGGTGCACGCGCATGGCGGTGCCGTGCAGGAACCGCTGCGCCAGTTCAGCATCCGCCTGCGCGAGCAGCGCCGCAACGCGTTGAAGGAAAAGGTCGGCAAGCTCTCGGTGAAGATGACCGTGGTGATGATGCTGACGCTGCTGCCGGCACTGATGCTGGTGCTGGCCGGACCGGCGCTGGTCGCGCTGGCCACTACCTTGTCGAAAATGGGATGACCTTCATGCCTGTCCTGCGCCCCGCCTGCCTGTTGCTTGCCCTGGTTGCCGCCGCTGCCGGCTGCAGCTCCAGCACGCCGAAATACCTGCGCGCGCCGAGCCTGGCCGAGCCGACGCCGGCCCCGCAGGACAGTCGCAACGCCTATCTGGAATTGATCCAGCGCATGCAGCTGCAGGGCGCCTGGTACGCCTCGCTGGCGCACGTGGATGCCTTCCGTCAGCGCTACGGCGATACCCCGGCACTGCGCCTGCTGCAGGCTGATGCGCTGCGCCAGACCGGCCAGATCGATGCAGCGCTGGCGTTGTACCGCGAACTCGGCAACGGCCCACAGGCCGCGGCCGCCGCGCATGGCATCGGCCTGATCGCCGCCCTCCGTGATGATGACGACGGCGGCGAGCAGGCACTCGCACGTGCCACCCAGCTGAATCCCCTGAACACCGATTACCTGGGCGACCTCGGCTATGCACGGCTGCGCGCCGGTCGCTTCGAACAGGCGCGCGAGCCGCTGGCCAAGGCGCTGGAACTGTCGCCGGGCAACGCCAAAGCCACCGCCAACCTGGCCTTGTGGGCGCTGCTGCGTGGCGACACGGCCACCGTCGAACGACTGGCCCAGCAGGCCAGCTTCAGCGAGGAAACGCGCCGCAGCGTCGAGCAGCAGGCATTGCAGATCCGTACGCGGCTGCAGCAACGGCAGGCAGCCGCCAGTGCTGCGGCGGCAGCGACGCGACCGGTCGCTTCGGTAACCGCCAGCCCACCCGCCGCAGGCCCGCGCCTGGCCGCCGAACCCCGCCGCGATGGCCGGGACCAACGCGACCCGTCACGACTGCCACCCTCGATGCTGGAACGCTTCGGCACCACCGACCATCCCAACGGGAACACGCCATGACCTCGACGCCGCTGATCCGCTGCCTGTTGCCGATGCTTGCCGGCTTGTCTTTCGCTGCGGTTGTGCAGGCGCAGACGCCGCAGCAACCGTTGACCGGGCAGATGCTGGGCGGCGCTGCGCCCGCGCCGACCGCCGCGCCTCTGCACAGCGAGCCGTTGGCCACCGTGGACGTATCGCAGGAACAGGCTCCACCGCCTCCGCCAGCCCCTGCAGCTGCAGCTGCACCCGATTTCGGCGGCACGCAGTTGCGGCCCAACACCTCGCAGATCGGCGACACCACCCGCAGCCTGTTCCGCCTGCAGGCCTCCGGCGAGGTAGCCGGCGCCCGCCTGCCGATCCTCGGCGACCAGGCCACATCCAGCTACGCGCGTTACCTGAAGAGCTTCCAGTACGACATCCCGCAATTCTTCGAAACCGACGTCGCCAAGTCCGCAGGATCCTCCCGATCCGGACGCTGAGGTCTGCCATGAACCGAGCACGCCACATCAGCTTCAGTCGCCCGCGCGGCGGTATGTCGGTCACCATGATGCTGGTGATGATCGCGCTGCTGGCAATGCTCGGCCTGATCGAGATCGGCTTCCTGTTCTGGGCCAAGCGCGATGCACAGAAGGTGGTCGATCTGGCCGCGTTGGCAGGCGCACAACGGCTCGACCTGTGCAACGCCAGCAATGCCGACAACAGTGCGGCCCGGCAGAGCGCACTCTCGCAGAACCGCTTCCGCGGCCAGGTGCAGATCCAGTGTGGCAACTGGAATGCCACCCGCGGAACGGCTGACCACTTCAGCCCGAGCGTGGACGCCAGCAATCCACGCAACGCGGTGCGCGTCGTTGCCGAACGCGGCGTGCTGCCGTTCTTCGGCCAGAACCGCACGTTGCCCACCCTGCGCGTGCAGGCCGTGGCCAAGCGCTCGGAACCCACCGCGGTGTTCGCGGTGGGTTCGCAGCTGCTGCGCACCAATGGCAACTCCCCCTTGATGGCGACCCTTCGCCTGGTCGGCCTGGACGTCACCAACGCGACGGTCTTGTCCTACGACGGCCTGGCCCAAGCGACCATTACCCCGTCGGGGCTGCTGGCTGCACTGGGCATCCCGGTCACCGCTGACCTCAGCGTGGCCGACTTCAACCGGCTGCTGTCGATCAATCGCATCTCGCTGGCGCAGCTGGTCAATGCCACCGCCACGGTAGTCGGCCGCGAGACCGCCGTCGGCGTACAGCTGCAGGCGCTGTCCAACCTGGTCGGCACCCGCCTGGACATCAACCAGCTCAATATTCTGCTGGGCAGCCAGAACGGCGGCGGCGGCCTGTTCGCGCAGGTGATCTCACCGGACGGCACCATCGGCAGCGCGCTGGAATCACGGGTCAATGTGCTGGATCTTGTCACCGCCGCGATCTCCATCGCCAACGATGGCAATGGCGTGCAGGTGCAGGGCTTGAACCTGCTGGGCATCGACATCAAGGCCGGCGTGGTGGAGCCGCCGTCGATCGCCATCGGAGGTGTCGGCGCACGTGCGTACAACGCGCAGGTGCGGCTGATGGTGGACGTCGACAGCGACCGCCTGTTCGCGATCGGTCCGCTGTTGAACCTGCTCGGCACCCGCCTGCATCTGCCACTGCACGTGGATGTGGCCAATGCGATGGGAACATTGACCAGCATCCAGTGCGGGGCGACGCCACCGACGGCCACCGTCCAGGTCGATTCCTCGGTGCTGCGCGCCTGCGTCGGCAAGGTCAACGCAGCCGATCGTTTCTCCAAAAGCAACGTCTGTGACGCGACCCTGCAGAACGAGCAGCTGTTGAAGCTGCTGGGGCAGCCCTTGATCAACGACAAGATCACCCTGCCGGCGCTGACCAGCACGCAGAGCCTGACCCTGGCGGCCGGCCAGACCGGCTCGACCCGGATCAACCCGTTGGCCGTCGGCACCGCCGTGTCCGATCTGGTCAACGAACTGCTGCGCGTGCTGTCAGGCATGCTCAGTTCGCCCAAGCAGGGCATGAACGCCAATGACACCGCCAAGGCATTGGCCGACCGTTATCTGCAGGCCGCCTTCCCCAGCGGCGGGCGCTACAACGTGGACCAGGTGATTCCGTTGCTGCGCGATGGCGATCCGTCACGCAACCTCGCACCGTTGGGCAACTGGACAGTCCCCAAAGGTGTACCCAAGCCGTGCCTGCTTGGCCTGACCACCTGCTGGGAAGATGGCTCGGTGTGGACGGGCTACCGCACCACCGTGACCGGCCAGGGCCTTGGGTTGCTCGACGGCCTGCTTGGCTCGCTGGTTGGCGGCCTGCTGATCAACCGCTGCGACAGCCTGCTGGGCAACCTGATCGACTACAACGGTTGCGTTCGCACCAACCTGGCGTCCTATATCCAGACCGCCCCGGCAGGATTCCTCGACGGCCAGAACGGCGGCGGCGTGACCACCCCGGGCAACAACGTGACCTGCAGCGGCCTGCTGTGCGCGCTGCTGAATCCGGTGCTGGCGGCACTCAAGCCGGTGCTCAACAGCGTCGGCACCCTGCTGACCAATACCCTGGCCAGCCTGCTCGGGCTGGAACTGGGCCGCACCGATGTCAGCATGCAGTCGATCCAGTGCAGCTCGGCGCAGCTGGTCTTCTGACCCGCGCGGGCGCGGGTTGGCGGCGCCCGTGCCCATGCTAGACTCGCGGCGGGGAACCACTTTCAACTCAACCCACACTACATCCGTGGATGGTCTAGACATGCGAGAAACTTCAGGGGGCACCGTCTTCGCCCGGTATCCGCGCGGCGCAGCACTGCTGGCCGTGGCCATGATCGTGGTGGCGCCGTCGGCGCTGGCCGCACGTGGCGATCGCACTGCCACCGTCGAGCCGGCCAAGGCCGCACCGGTGGTACGCAACACCGTCGACGAACTCAAGCAGTTGATGGATGCGCAGCAGCTCACCGAGCTGCGTACCACCTACAACGGCAACTACGGCGCCAGCCTGCTGTTCAACGCCAATACCCTGACCTACTACGTGGCCCTGTTCCAGGAGAAGAACTTCTGGCGGGTGATCAAGACCGATGCCGTCGACAACGCCGAGCGTGTCTACCGCACCTTCGCGCAGCAGTCCGAACAGCTGGCGCAGGTCTACATCGACACCACCCGGCTGGAAGCCGGCAAGCGCTACACCGAGCGCCTGGTGGCCTACAACGAAGAACGCCTGCGCACCCTGCAGCAGGAAATGGAGCAGCAGCAGGCGCAGTCGGCGCAGGTCAGCGCAGCGCTGCAGCAGGCGCAGCAGCAGGCGGTCAGCCTGAGCACCGACGTGCAGAGCACCAACAGCCAGCTCGATGCGCTGCAGCGCCGGATCCAGATCCTGCAGGCCGAACAGGGCAACCCGGAGCTGAGCCTGCCCAAGCCGGATGCGGCAGCGGCGCCGGCCGCCTCCAGCGACGGCCACTGAGGCCTACCCGGCTGCAGACCAGAACGGCACCTTCGGGTGCCGTTTTTCATTGTGCTCAACGACAGGCCTCGCGTACTGCGTCATCCAGCTGCCTGCGCTGCAGGTAGTCGAGCCTACGCGGCTTGGCCAGCGTCTTCACCTGCTGCTGGCGCGCCCGATCGCAGGCTTGCGGGTCGGCCGTGATCGATATCAGTGCGGCCTGCGCGCGCCCGCGCCGTGGTATCCGCGTGGCGCCACGGCGGGCAGGCGACACGGCCGAAGGTAACGGCCCGCGCGCCTTCGATTCGGCGCTGGGCACTTCCCAGCGCCACTCCGCCCGACCCTGGCAGGGCGTCTGCTGGTAGACCGGCTGGTCACCATCGGTGCATTTGTAGACGTTGGTCTGCGCCATTGCGACAGCCGCCAACAGCAGTCCAGGCAGTACTCCCCATATCGTCATCTTCATGACTGGCCCTCGCGCGTCCGATGACCATGGTTGCCATCAGTACCGACCTGCCGCCAGAGCGAGTCGCGTCAGCGCAACGAACCCGTCAATCCGCCACAGCCGTGCAATGCACACGGCACATCGTGCGCTGTACTGCCGCAGGCGCCGGCGAACCCGCAGGCGTCTTCCCTCCCTTCCGCCAAGGAACCTGCAATGAGCAATTTCGTGACCGTCAACGATGGCGCCCGCATCTTCTACAAGGACTGGGGCACCGGCCAGCCTGTCGTATTCGCCCATGGCTGGCCGTTGTCGTCCGACGCCTGGGACCCGCAGATGCTGTTCATGGGCCAGAACGGCTACAGGGTGATCGCCCACGATCGTCGCAGCCATGGCCGCTCCAGCCAGACCTGGGACGGCAACAACATGGACACCTACGCCGACGACCTCGCTGCCGTTCTGGATGCGCTGGACGTGAAGAACGCGATCCTGGTCGGCCATTCCACCGGCGGTGGCGAAGTGGCCCACTACATCGGCCGCCATGGCAGCGCGCGCGTGGCCAAGGTGGTGCTGGTCGGCGCCGTGCCGCCGTTGATGCTGAAGACCGCCGGCAATCCGGCCGGCACGCCGCTGGAGGTGTTCGACGGCATCCGCAAAGGCACCGGCGGCGACCGTTCGCAGTTCTTCAAGGACCTGGCCACGCCGTTCTTCGGCGCCAATCGTGATGGCAACAGCGTCACCGAAGGCATGCGTGATTCCTTCTGGCTGCAGGGCATGCTGGGCGGCGTGAAGGGCCAGTACGACTGCATCCACGAATTCTCGGAAGTGGACTACACCGAAGACCTGAAGAAGATCGACGTGCCGGCCCTGGTGGTGCACGGCGATGACGACCAGATCGTGCCGTTCGACGCCTCCGCCAAGCTGTCTTCGCAGATCATCACGGACGCGGAACTGAAGGTGTACGCCGGCGCACCGCACGGCCTCACCCTCACCCATGCCGACCAGTTCAACGCCGACCTGCTGGCGTTCGCACGCAAGTGACGTAGCGCGGCGGCGCTCCGGCGCCGCCGCTCCTGCGGTAATGCCGGCCACTGGCCGGCAACCGCATCAACCTCGACCGAAACCGCGTTCAGCCGGCCAGCGGCCAGCTCTACCACGGGGCCATCAGATGTCGCTGTGGTGATGAGGCGCCGCCGCCGGCAGCGGATCATGGCCGCCGACGAAATGACGCACCACCGGGGCACGCTCACCGCGGTGCAGCGCGCGCAGCGCCTCCTGGATCGCCTTGTCGTCGGCGGTGATGCGCTCGTGCTGGCGCAGGTGCTCCAACCACGACGCCGCCACGAAATATTCCAGATGGATGCCCGGGGTCGCCACATCCTCGACCACGCCCCAGACCACGGCGCCATCGCGCCGACGGATCGTCCCCAGCGTGCGCATCTGCGCCTGGAACGCGGCACGGTCGGCGGCATCGATGCGATATTCGATGGTCACCAGCACCGGCCCGCGATCATTGGACACCGGTACCGACAGCTCCGGCGCTGGCCAGTGGCCGGCCGGGCTCAGGTTCAGATCTTCGGCACCGGCTATGCGCACGCGCCATACCAGCAGGCCGCCGATGACCGCGCCTGCGGCGGCCACCAGCAATGCCAGTTCCGGCGATGTGCGCTGCGCCAGCGCGCCCCAGCTCAGGCCACCGGCCGCCATGCCGGCCGAGAACACCATGATGTACAGGGCAAGCGCCCGTGCTCTCACCCAGGCCGGCACCGCGGTCTGTGCAGCGATCTGCAACGAAGACAGTACGGTGATCCAGGCGAAGCCATTGACCAGCATCACCAGCGGCAACACGTACCAGCTGCGGGTCAGGGCCAGGCCGGCCAGGCTTGCAGCCAGCGACAAGGTGGCCAGCAGCACCAGCAGGTCACGGTCGAGCTTCGCCCGCAGCTTCGGCAGCAGCAGTGCGCCGCCCACCGCACCGATGCCGATGCAGCCCAGCAGCACGCCATACTGTCCTGCCCCACCGTGCATCTGTCCGCGCACCACCACCGGCAGCATCGCGTTCATCGCTGCGGCAAAGAAGAAGAAACCAGCCGATTTGATCAGTACTGCCTGCAGCCGCCCGGCACGGCTGGCATAGCGCAGACCTGCCTTCAGGCCAGCACCGAACCCTTCGGGAGGCAGGCTGGACGCCTTCGGATCGCGCTTCCAGCCCCACACCACGAACAGCATTGCCGCAAAGGTGATGGCATTGAACCCGAAGGCCCATACCGCACCCAGCTGGGCCACGATCACGCCACCGATGGCTGGACCGATCGAACGGGCGATGTTGATGCCGATGGAATTGAGTGCCACTGCCGAAGCCAGCATCGGTTGCGGCACCAGCTCGGAGACGATCGCGGCCTGCGCCGGCATTGCCATCGCCGCGCCGCAGCCCATGCAGAAAGTCAGCAGCACCAGCAGTTGTGGCGTCAGCAGATCCATCGCCGCAAGCACCGCCGTCACTGCCGCCACCAGCAGCATCCAGCCCTGGGTGAACAGCAGGTACTTCCGGCGATCGACGATGTCGGCCAGGGTGCCGGCAGCCAGCGCCAGCAGCACGATCGGCACGGTGGTGGCCGACTGCACCAGTGCCACCATCAACGCCGAACCGGTGCGTTCGGCCATCACCCAGGCGGCGGCGACGTCGTTGACCCAGGTACCGATGTTGCTGGCCAGGATCGCCAGCCAGATCGAACGGAACATGCGGATCTTCAGCGGCGACCAGGCGCCATCGGCCTGTGGGGAGTGTTGTGACGCGGATGCGTTCACCATTGCCATGCTCCAACGATTGAGGCGAACAGCGTGTCCTGGCCACCGGCCTGCTTCAGTGCAGGGCCCGCATCGACCCAGGCCAGCTGCAGCTGCCATTGCCAGCGGTCATTGACCTGCCAGCGGGTTTCGGATTTGTACTGGGTGCCGATGCGGCGTGCGCCACCGGTACTGCCGGGCAGCGCAGCCAACGGTGCCGGCGTGGTGTAGACCGCATCGGCGCGCCGCTGCTTCCAGGCCAGCTGTACACCCAGTTCGGTGGTCACCGCGTCATGCAGGCGCAGCGCCAGTGTCGGTTGAAGATCCATCAGGTTGGCCGGTGCCAACAGGCTGGCTTCGCTGAAATAGGCGGATTTGGGAAACAGTGCATTGAACGTGCCGAGCCGGCCATCTCGCGGATCTGCATCGCCGCTGGCGATATCGGCCTTCAGGCCCAGGCGCGGTTGCAGCCGCAGCCGGGCCCAGCGCCAGCCGGTATCGGTGGCCAGGGTCCACGCGCGGACGTCGAGATCGCCGGTCACGGCCCGCAGCTCACCGCCCTGCACCACCAGCTCGGTGTTCCAGTCCAGCGCACCGGACTGGCCGAACCAGCGCGCGCCCAGGGTCTGCCGCCGCTCGGTACCGCTGCCTGCGGCGAAGCGCGCGCCCTCGCGGCGATAGTCCAGCAGATAGAGATCCCACTGACTACTGCCTGCGCCCTTCGCCGTCGTCGCATACACGCCGATCAGGTGTGCACCGCGCTCACCGCGGTCATCGAACGCGCCCGCGCGGTTCTCCACTGGGCGCAGCGCCATCAGGTCCAGCGCGCCCCGCCGGCCCTGCCAACCTACCCGTGCACCATCAAACGCCAAGCGGATGTTCGGCCCATCGCGCACCGACAGCAGGCGCGAGCTGCCATAGCCCGCTTCCTGCCGGCCCAGCTGCACGTGCATGCCAGCGCCAGCCCAGCGCCAGTACACCTGCTGTACGTCCAACGCACCGCGATCGGTTCGACCTGGGCCACCGGCCTTGCCGCGCTCGGCATGCGCACCCAGCTGCAGCTTCGCCTGCCAGTCATCGCGGGCGAAGCTGGCTGATGCCAGCGCACGCAGCAGGCCATAGCCATCCTCGCCGCCACCAACGCCGAACCGGCTCGGGTCGTAGTACATGCCACGCAGGCGCAGCGATGCATCCCACTGCAACTGGCCATCGCCAACCGCGGCACAGGCGCCACCGTCGCAGGCCAGTGCCAACGAAGGCAACGCCAGTGAAGCCAGGGTCAGAATGCGAAGCACGAACATCCCATCGCGCCCCAGAACGCGGTCAGGTCATCGGTTGGCGCGGCATGGCGGGCCGCATGGCCGTGCGAACCATGGGTGCTGCAGGCGGCGCCGTGATGGTGATGATGGGTCGCCGCCAAGCCAGTGGCGGCGCCGCCGACGTGGTAGCCACCGAACCGGTTCACCGGCGACCAGTCCGGCATTGCTGGAGGCAGCTGCGGCGCCAACCCGGCGTAGTCGCCGTCGCCATGCACGATGCGGCCACCCACCACGGTCAACAAGCTGGTGATGTCGGCGATCTGCGGCTCATCGACACGGAAGAAGTCCGCCGACAACAGGATGAAGTCGGCCAGCTGGCCCGCCTTCAGCGTGCCCTTCACCGCTTCGTCGCCGGAGAACCAGGCACTGCCCTGCGTCCACAAGCGCAAAGCCTGCTCACGTTCCAGCAGGTTTTCATCACCGTACAGGGCCAGGCCACCGACGGTGCGCCCGGTCACCAGCCACGACAGCGCCACCCACGGGTTGTAGCTGGCCACGCGGGTGGCGTCGGTACCGGCGCCGACCGGTACGCCCTCGGCCAGCATCCGCTTCACCGGTGGCGTGTGCCGCGCCGCCTGCACGCCATAGCGCTGCACGAACGCCTCGCCCTGGTAGGCCATGCGGTGCTGCACGGCGATGCCGCCGTTCAAGGCGCGGATACGCTCGATGTTACGCGGGGTGATGGTCTCGGCGTGGTCGATGAACCAGTGCAGGCCATCGAACGGCACCTCGCGGTTGACCTGTTCGTAGACATCGAGGATGCGGCTGATGCTCTCGTCGTAGGTCGCGTGGATGCGGAACGGCCAACGCTTCTCCACCAGCAGCTTGACCACGTCGTGCAGTTCCGGCTCCAGCTCCGGCGGCAGTTCCGCGCGCGGCTCGTTGAACAGTTCGAAATCGGCTGCCGAGAACACCAGCATCTCGCCGGCACCGTTGTGGCGCAGCAGGTCATCGCCCTGGCGCGGCTGCAGCATCTCGCTCCAGCCGCGGAAATCGCTGACCTCGCTGCCCTTGTTCTGGGTGAACAGGTTGTAGGCGATGCGCACGGTCAGCTGATCATCGCGATGCAGCTGCTCGATGACCTGGTAGTCCTCGGGGTAGTTCTGGAAGCCACCGCCGGCGTCGATCACCGAGGTGATGCCCAGGCGGTTCAACTCGCGCATGAAATGGCGGGTGGAATTGGCCTGGTATTCGATCGGCAGTTTCGGCCCCTTGGCCAGGGTCGCATACAGGATCAGCGCGTTCGGCTTGGCCAGCAGCAGGCCGGTCGGGTTGCCCAGCGAATCGCGCACGATCTGCCCGCCGGGCGGATCGGGTGTTTCCCTGGTATAGCCGCAGGCACGCAGCGCGGCGCGGTTGAGCAACGCGCGGTCATACAGGTGCAGCAGGAACACCGGCGTATCCGGGGCGATGTCGTTCAGTTCCTGCAGGGTCGGCAGGCGCTTCTCGGTGAACTGGGTGGCGGTGAATCCCCCTACCACGCGCACCCACTGCGGTGCGGGCGTGCGGTCAACCTGCGCCTTCAGCATGGCCATCGCATCGGCCAGCGAGCGCAGGCCGTCCCAGCGCAGCTCCAGGTTGTAGTTCAAGCCGCCGCGAATCAGGTGCGTATGGCTGTCATTGAGACCCGGCACCAGGCGCCGTCCCTGTGCATCGATGAGGGTAGCTTCGCTGCCCCAGTCGCGCATGATCTGTTCATCGCTGCCGACGGCGACGATGCGCCCCTCCTGCACGGCCAATGCCTGCGCATGCGGTTGCTGCGGGTCGAGGGTGGTGATGCGTGCGTTGCGGATGACCAGCGTGCTCATGCGACGTTCCTTGGAAGGGGATTCGATGGCTGCGGCGGTGCCACCAGCCAAGCCCAGCGCCAGCGCGGCACCGGTGGCCAATACCACGTTGCGGCGGCCAGGATCGAGAGGGTCGTTGCTCATGCGATGTCTCCAGAAAGAACCAGCCCATCCACCGCCCACGCGCCGGGCCCGGCCAGGGCGATGGCCAGCAATGCCAGCGTCCACAACAACGGATACTCGGCACCGCCGCGCATCCAAAACCACCCTTTGGGCACCGCCAGCAGTGCGGTGAAGGCGATGAACGCGGCAGCCACGAGCGCGGCGATCCGGGCCTGCCAGCCCAGCATCACTGCGGTGCCGGCCACCACCTGCAGCAGCGCAAGAAGCAGTGGCAGAGGAGCCGCCGCAGGCAGACCGAAGCCACGCAGTTCGCCGGCAAAGCCCGCCAGGCCAGGCCCGTTGAACCAGCCGAACAGTTTCCCCAGCGCGTGCGGCAGCAGGAATCCTCCCGCCGCCACCCGCAGGATCAGCAAGGCCAGGTCGAGGCCATGGCCGTCGCGCACGCTCAGCGCCCGCCTTCCTGCGCGCCGAACATGGTCTTGGCGTACTGGATGCCGACGCCATAGCCGCCCGCATGGTCGCGAGCGATGCCGGTGGTCAGGTCGTAGGTCTCACCGCGCGCCCAGTCGCGCTGCAGTTCCAGCAGGTACTGCACGCTGGTGATCGGCACTGCACCGGCCTGCACCATGCGGGTGATCGCGCGTTCATGCGCCTCTTCGCTCACATCGCCGCAGGCATCGGTGATCACATAGACCTCGAACCCCTGCTCCAGCGCCGACAGCGTCGGGCCGACGATGCAGACGCTGGTCCACAGTCCGGCCAGCACCAGCCGACGCTTGCCGATGCGGTTCACCTCATCGATCACCGGCTGGTCTTCCCAGGTATTCATCGACGTGCGATCGAACACCGCCTGCCCCGGGAAGATCACCGGCAGCTCCGGGAACATCGGGCCGGAGAATGACTTCTCGGCCACCGTGGTCAGCAGCACCGGCACGTTGAAGCCCTTCGCGCCCTTGCTGATCAACGACACGTTGTTGCGCAGCGCGGAGATGTCGATGGTGTGGGTGGCGAATGCCATCTGCGACTGGTAGTCGATCAGGATCAGGGCGTGGTCGGTGGGTGACAGCAGTGCTTTGGCGGGGGTGGCGGTGGCGGTGGCGAGGTTCATGGGTGGACTCCAGTGGAGGAAACAACAAGGGGAAGTGCGAGCGCCGCATCGCCGGCCAGATACTGGCCGGGGCTGCAGCCGGTCTCGGCGCGGAAGCTGCGGACGAAATGGCTCTGGTCGAAAAAACCGAGATGCTGGGCCAGGCAGGTCATCGACTGCCGGTGGGTCGCCAGCAGCTGCCGCGCACGTTCAATGCGCCGTCGACGTACATAGCGAAGCGGGCTGGCACCGGTGCCACTGCGGAACAGGCGCACCAGATGGAAACGGCTGACGCAGGCGACCTCGGCCAGCTCGGTGACCCGCAGCGGCTGCGACAGGTGCTCATCGATGTAGCGCAGCGCACGCTGCAGGGCGGCCGACTGCTGGGGCGCCAGCATGGGCATGGGCTGGGCGGGCGAAAGGACGGTAACCATGCTCGGGCGCCGCAGCGGGGGTGGCCCATGGTGCGGCGCCAGCCATCGGCGCCCTACCCCCAACGGTCGAGGTCAACACTCACCCGATCGGGGGAGGCGGCCGTCGCAACCGTCGCCGGCCGAACAGGCGCGCGTCGAGCGAATAGGCGCCCGGCCCCAGAAGCAACAGTGCCAACGGCAGCAGCGACCATGGCAACGCCGCGCCCTGCCAATAGAGCCCCGGCACCGCCAGCGCAACCGCCAGCGGCGTCAGCAGGCCGGGCAACAGCAAGCCCGTTGCCGCCAGGCACAGCCACCACAACCCACCTGCAGCAGTGCCTGGCAGCAACAGCGCGCCGGCCACGCACACTCTCAGCCACAACAATCCCAGGCCCGGACCGCGATCGGGAAACATCACATACAAGCGCTGCATCGCCGGGCTCCATCTTCCATGTCGGCGTGATAGCCGACCCCGGTGCATCGCGCCTACCCCATTCGGGTCACCTGTGCCTGCCCCGCACCTGCCAGAATGCGCGTCATGCGTGGCCACATCTTCCCTCTCCCGCGTCGCCTGCCGGCGCTGCTGTCGTGCCTGCTGTTGTGGATCGCCCTGCCCGTGCTCGCTGCACAGCACCCAGTGATCAGCGACGGCATGCCCAGCTACCAGCACACCGCGTGGCGGGTGGGCCAAGGGGCGCCCGGCGATATCTGGGACATCGCCCAGGATCGTGAGGGCATGCTGTGGCTGGCGACCGGCTCGGGCCTGTACCGCTTCGACGGTCGCCGTTTCGAGCGCCAGGCGGCACCGGCTGGCACCCGATTCCCCTCCACCAACATGGTCACGCTCGGCCTCGATGGCGAGGGCGACGGCCTGTGGATCGGTTATTTCCAGGCCGGCATCAGCCAGTTCTCGCCTCAGCGGCTGCGCAGTTTCGGGCGAGCGCAGGGCGTGCCGGTGGGCGTGGTCCCGCGCTTCGCGCATGACCACAACGGACGCCTGTGGGCGGCAGTCAATGGTGGCCTGCGCTGGTTCGACGGGCAACGCTGGCAGGCTCCAGCCGCCGATGAAGGCGTGCCACGACGTCGTGTGCAATGGCTGCTGCAGGACAGCCACGGCACCTTCTGGGTGCTGGCCGACCTGCACATCTGGAAGCGCGCGGCGGGAAAGACCGCATTTGAAAACACCGGCATCGCCGTCTCGCAGATGGCAACCCTGGTGGAAAGCCCGCAGGGCGAGATCTGGCTGGCCGACCGCATCCGCGGCACTTCACCACTGGCCAACGCGCAGGGGCTGCTGCCCCCCAGCGAGCGCGAAGCGCGGCGCATGCCGGACCTGGTAGCCGCGCGGCTGCAGTTCACCGCCGATGGCGCACTCTGGGCCACGATGAGCCCGCACGGTGGCGTCGCCCGCGTCACCTTCGATGGCCAGCAGGCCGTGCGCATCGAGCGCTTCGACACACCGCAGGGCCTCACCGCGACCTCGGCGGTGCCGGTCATCGCTGACCGCGAAGGCAACCTCTGGGTCGGCACCAACCTCGGCCTCAACCGCTTCCGCGCCCGCAGCGTGCAGACGCTGGCCGTCGGCCCCAGCGATCCTTACCGCTCGCTGGTACGCGGCAGCGATGGCCGCGTGTACGGCTATGGCGAAGACCTCAAGCTGTTCGACCTGCAGCGCCCGCTGCTGGCCGGTAGCGCGGTGCAGTTGCAGGCCGCCGCGCAGCGGGCGCCCACGCCGGTCTGGCAGTTCGACTGGATCAACCTCGCGCGCACGGTGGGCGGCCACACCACGCGCATTCCCTTGCCCGCACCGTTCACCGGCCAGCCCCTGCATGCCCTGCTGTTTGCCGACGATGACCAGGCCTGGGTCTGCGCCGGTGAGCAGGCGGTGCTGCAGTACGCGGATGACCGCTGGCGACGCGAGACGCGGCTGCCCGAGCAGGCCTGCTCGTCGCTGGCGCGTGCCAGCGACGACGCGCTGCTGCTTGGCTATTCCGACGGCACGCTGCGCCGTCTGGATACCGCATCGATCGCCACGTTCGGCGCGGCACAGGGGCTGTCAGTCGGCCCGATAACCGCGCTGCTGCAACATGACGATCTACTGCTGGTTGCCGGTGAGGCGGGCCTGGCCGCGCGCCTCGGCAACGGCCGCTTCCTGCCCGTACGCACCAACACCACCGGCATCCTCGAAGGCATTACCGGCATGGTCGCCGATGCCCAAGGGCGACTCTGGCTCAACGGCAGCCGCGGCCTGGTGCGGCTCGAAGTCGCTACCCTGCGCAGCGCACTGCGCGACGGCCAGCCCGTTGCCCCGCGCCTGTTCGATGCCGTCGATGGCATGCCCGGCATTGCCCTGCAAAGCGGCCCCATCCCGACCGCCGTACTGGCCGCCGACGGCCTGCTGTGGCTGGCCACCAACCAGGGCCTGGCGTGGCTGGATACCCTGCAGCCGCACATCAACAGCATGGCCCCCGGGGTGCGCATCGGCGACGTGCTGTATGGCACCACCCAGACGCCGTTGCAGGAGGGCTTGCGCCTGCCGGCCGGAACCTCCCAGCTGCAGATCGACTATGTCGCGCTGTCGCTGGCGCGGCCCGAGCGCAACCGCTATCGCTACCGCCTGTCCGGCGTGGACGACGGCTGGCAGGACGCCGGTGGCAGCACGCGCGCTTACTACACCAATCTGGCGCCGGGTCATTACCATTTCGAGGTGGAGGCTGCCAACGAGGACGGCATCTGGAGCCGCACGCCAGCCATCCGCAACTTCCGGATCGCGCCCACGTTCCTGCAGAGCGTCTGGTTCAAGTTGCTGTGCGTGGTGCTGGTGCTGGCCGTGCTGATGTTGGCCATCCGCATCCGCAGCGGCCAGCTCGCGATGCTGTTCCGCGCGCGCCTGCAGGAGCGCAACGGCGAACGCGAACGCATCGCACGCGACCTGCACGACACCCTGCTGCAGGGCAGCCAGGGGCTCATCCTGCGGCTGCACGCCATCAGCCAGTCCTCGCATACACCGGAGCCGGTGCGTACCCAGCTGGAGGCGGCGATGCAGTTGGCCGAACGGAATCTTGCCGAAGGCCGGGAACGGGTCAACGCACTCCGTGACGGACCGTTTGCCGGTCGCGACCTCGCCTCGGCGCTGGCCGATGTGCACGCCGAATACGCGGGCCAAGGCACCAACCCGCTGCGCCTGACCGTGGAAGGCAGCCCCCCGCCCCTGCAGACCGATGCCGCCGAAGAAGTGTTCCTGATCGGACGCGAGGCCATCCGCAACGCGTTGCGGCATGCGCAGGCCAGTGCCATCGAAGTGGAGCTGTCCTACGGCACGCGCTGCTTCCTGCTGCACGTACGCGATGATGGTGTCGGCATTGCCGACGAGGATGCCGGCCGCGGTCATTGGGGCATGCAGGGCATGCGCGAGCGCGCACATCGGCTGGGCGCGGAACTGCAGTTGTGGACCCGACCGGGCCTGGGCACCGAAGTGGCGCTGTCCGTGCCGGCCCGTCGCCTGTATCACCGCCGTCCATCGCGCTGGCGCTGGCCCTGGAGCAGACCCACCCATGACTGAATCCCTTCCTCCCATCGGCGTACTGGTGGTCGATGACCATCCCCTGCTGCGCGATGGCTTGGCGGCATTGCTGAGCACGCACACGGACCTGCGCCTGCTCGGCGAAGCCGCCGATGGCGAAGAGGCGCTTGCCCGCTACCAGCAGCTGCAACCGGATGTGGTGCTGATGGACCTGCAGATGCCACGCATGGACGGCGTGGAAGCGATCGTGCGGATCCGCGCGCTTGATCCACGTGCACGCATCATCGTGCTGACGACCTATCGTGGCGATGTGCGTGCGGTGCGTGCACTGCAGGCTGGGGCCAGCGCCTACCTGCTGAAGGACACGCTGCGCCACGAACTGGTGGACACCATCCGCATGGTGGCCAGCGGCCGCCGCGCACCGATACCGGCAGAGGTGGCGGCCAGCATCGCCGCGCATGTCGTGGAAGACCGGTTGTCGCCGCGCGAAACCGAAGTACTGCGCCACGTGGCCGGCGGCCTGTCGAACAAGCGCATCGGCGAACGCATGCTGATTTCCGAGCAGACGGTGAAGGCGCACATGAAGAGCCTGATGGACAAGCTGGGCGTCGGCGACCGCACCCACGCGGTAACCCAGGCGCTGCGCCGCGGAATCATCAGCCTGGATGACACCGGTCAGGATTGAGGGGGGTTCGGCCGGGCTGCGCCCGGCACCCGCCGAATCAACGTCAACGTCAACGTCAAAGGCGGGCTACCCGTGGGATGGCGGGGTGGGTCCGGTTGCGGGGGACGCCGTAAACCCATCCTTGGGGGCTTGGCCGCGGCATCCATGCCGCGGACACCCCCGCAACCGGACCCACCCCGCCTTCGACAGATCTCCGCGATCTGCCCGGATGACATGACCTGCTCTTGGTAGGTGTCGACCTTGGTCGACACGTAGATCCACGCCATGCGTGGGTGCTCTTCGTTCAATTGTCGAAATATTAGATTTCGATGGAGATTCATCCAGCACGGGATGGGTCCATCAGACACCAGAAAACTGTCGAAGGTGGGGCGGTGTCGGATTGCGGGGTGTCCGCGCCATGGATGGCGCGGCCAAGCCTACAGGGACGTACTTGCGGCGTCCCCGCAATCCGACACCGCCACGCCCTCCCACGGAATGCACGCACGCTGTTGCTGTTGCTTGCGCAGTGGCCTCTGCAGGTGCAGGGCGCAGCCCTGCCGAACACCCCCTCAACGCAGGCGGATCAGCAGGCTGCCACCAGCACAGATCGTCGCCAGCCACGCCACGCCCTGCCATCCCCACTGCGCCAACGCCAGGCTGCCCAATGCACCGCCGCCGGCCATGCCGATGAACATGCCGGTGAACAGCAACGCGTTGAGGCGACTGCGTGCCGGCGGCACTAGGCCGTAGACCAGGGTCTGGTGCGCGACCAGCGCCGACTGGAAACCGAAATCGAACAGCAACGCGCTGACCACCAGCAACGGCAGCAACGCAGCGGCCGGCAGCCAGGACTCGGCCAGCAACAGGGCAAAGCCTGCCAGCGCGACGGCGATCGCCAACCGCGCTACCGCAGGGCTGCCCAAGCGATCGGCGAAGCGGCCAGCAACGGGCGCAGCCAATGCACCCGCAGCACCGGCAATACCGAACGCACCCGCGGCGGCGCTGCCCAGACCCAGCCGTGCATGCAGCATCAGCGCCAGCGTCGACCAGAACGCACTGAAGCCCACCGCCAGCAGCGACTGGCTGGCCACGGCGCGACGCAACTGCGGCTGCTCGCGCCACAGTGCCAGCAACGAGCCCAGCAACGCGGGGTAGCGCAGCGTGCTGGCCGCTGCGAAGTGCGGCAGTGCCCGTGCCATCACCGCGCCCATCGCCAGCACCGAGAGTGCAGCAAGGCCGAACTGCACGCGCCAGCCCCAGGCTTCGGCCACCACGCCGCTGACCACGCGCGACAGCAGGATGCCCAGCAGCAGGCCGGTCATTACCCTGCCCACCACCTGCCCACGCTGCGCATCCGGCGCCAGCACCGCAGCGGCCGGCACGATGTCCTGCGCCAGCGTGGCCATCAGCCCGACCAGCAGGCTGGCAACAAGCAGCCCAGGCAACTGGCCGGCCAAGGCCGCCGCACCCAGGGCCAACGCCAACAGCACCGACTTCAGCAGGATCAGGTTGCGCCGGTCGAAGCGGTCGCCCAGCGGAGCCAGCAGCAGGATGCCCAGTGCGTAGCCCAGCTGGGTCAGGGTCGGCACCAGGCCCACGACGCGCTCGCCGGCACCAAGATCCTGGGCGATCAGGCCCAACATCGGCTGGCTGTAGTAGAGCGAGGCCACCGAGAAGCCCGCGCCGGCGGCCATGGCCAGCACCAATGATGGGGCGGGCGCAGCGCTGGGCGCAGTGGTGATGGTTGAGAGCGAGGGAGTGGACATGGGGGCATCCGGAAGAGAAGTGGGGCGTAGCGTGCCTATATTCGCTGCGCGTCTGTAGTAGGCTCACTTACATACTTGTCATACGTCACGCGCATGAACGACCTTGCCTTGGGTGGCGACCGCCTGGACCTGCTGCGTACTTTCCTGCGCATCGTGGACAGTGGCAGCCTTTCTGCTGCTGCCCTGCAACTGGGCACCACCCAGCCCACCGTCAGCCGTCGGCTTCAAGCCCTGGAGCGGCAACTGGGCCTGCGCCTGCTGCAACGGTCCACCCACGGCCTGCTGCTGACCGAGGACGGCCAGCGCTGCCAACGCCATGCGCAGCGGGTGGTGGACGAATGGGAAGCGCTGCAGGCCGAGCTGCACGGCCAGGCCCAGATGCTCAGCGGGCGCCTGCGGGTGATGGTGCCGCACGCATTCGGCCAGGCGCAGCTGCTGCCGACCATGCTCGATTTCCTCGCCCAGCATCCACAGTTGAGCCTGGAGTGGATCCTTGAGGACCGCCGTCCGGACTTCATCGCCGAAGGCATCGACTGCGCGGTGCGGGTCGGCACGGTCGATGAACCGCGCATGGTCGCCCTGCCGCTGGCCGAAGTACCGCGCATCGTGGTGGCCGCACCCTCGCTGGCCGACGCGGGTTCGATCACCACGCCCGAACAGGCGCAGGCATTGCCGTGGATCTCGCTGGTCACCTACTACCGCGAACGTCTGTTGCTGCACGACGCGCAAGGCCGCGCACACACGCTGTCGATCACGCCACGCCTGCTCAGCGACAACCTGTTCGTGGTGCAGCAGGCTGCACGTGCTGGCTTGGGCGCGGCGGTGGTTTCGGCTTGGCTGGTGGCCGACGATCTGGCCGAAGGACGGCTGGTGCAGCTGCTGCCGGACTGGCAGGCACCGCCGCTGCCGGTGCACCTGGTGTTCCCTGCGGCGCGACAGCAACCCCTGCGCCTGCGCGCCTTCATCGACGCGATGAAAGCCGCGCTGCCGCAACTGCATGGCATGCGGCCGGCACCGCGCTAGGCGCTGCCGGCCACATCACCGCGGGCGTGGTTCTACTTCGCCGCGGCATTCCAGCCAGCGACCTTGGCCTTGGTGTCGGCCAGCATCCTGTCCAGCGCCGCGCGATCGTACACATCGCCGCGCAGGATCACGCTGTCGATCTTTTCGGTGGCGGCGATGTCCTGCAACGGATTGGCGGTCAGCAGTACCAGATCGGCGGCTTTGCCCGTGGCAACACCGCCATAGCGCTGCATCTGGCCAAACCAGGCCGGGCCGGAGCGGGTCGCGGCCGACAGCGCCTGCGGTGCACTCAGACCTTCCTTCACGAACAGCTGCAGCTCCTGGTGCAGGCCGATACCCGGATAGTTGAACGAGTTGAGGAAGCCCGCATCGGTACCGGCGATGATCGTCACCCCCGCTTCCTGCAGCAGCGGCAGCACTGCGGCCACCTGGTGGTACTGCGCATGGCGCGCTTCGATCTGCGCGGGCGTCGCCTTTGCAGCGCGCCCCACGCGCCAGGTATAGGTCGCACGCAGGCCCGGGCCGATGTAAGCCAGATATGGGTCGTTGGCGTGGTCGTCCTGGTCGAGGAAGTCGAGGATACGGCCGCCGTTGAGCGTGGGCGTCACGAATACGCCGCGCTTGGCGAAATCACGATAGGCATGCAGCGCGGTTTCGCGATCGAAGCTGGCGTCGAGCCGGCGGTTGGCCTCGGCGCGGTCGATGCGCCCGGCGCCGAAATCGGCGGCGATCTGCGCTTCATCCTTGCTGCCAGCCTTGAAGGCATAGTCCAGGTGTTCGATCGAGGCCAGGCCTGCATCCACTGCCTGTTCCACCGTCAACGCCATCGGAATATGGCCTGAGGCCTTGAAACCCGCCTTGCGCGCGGCGCTGGCCGAGTACAGGAACAGTTCCGGGGTCAGCGTGCTGTCGGTGATCTTCACGAAGTCGACCTTGTCGTGCTGCAGGCGCTCGATCGCCTTGTCCGCGTCGGCCTTGCTGCCCACCTCGATCGTGCCTTTCCAGACCGGCTTGATGCCTTCGATCTTCGCACCGGACGTCAGCAGGCGCGGGCCGAACAGCGTGCCGTTGGCGATTTCACCGCGCCACTGCAGTACCTGCTGCGGAAGATCCCCGGAGCAGTCACGGATCGTGGTGATGCCGTGGGCGATGTACAGCGGCAGCAGCGCCTTGTTCTCTTCCACCAGCGCCGGGCCGCCACCGAAGTGCACGTGCATGTCCCACAAGCCCGGAATCAGGTACTTGCCCTTGGCGTCGATCTGGCGGCTGGTACTCCACTGGCTGCGCACCTGCGCATCGGGACCGACCGCGACGATGTCCTCGCCACGGATGACCACGCTCTGCCCGGGCATGCTGCGTGCGTGCTCGACATCGACCACCGTGGCGTTGCGGATCAGCAGATCGGCGCGTTCGGCGGCAGACGCCGACAGCGGCGCAACGGCAAGAAGGATTGCAAGGGACAACGGACGGGAACGCAACATGGAGAGCATCCTGGTGGGCACGGCAGCGTGCGGGTGGAAGGGGCGGTTGTCAGCGCGTCGCGCCGTGCTGGCGCAGCAGGGTTTCGATGTTGGTGTAGCCGCGTTGCCTAGCATGCGCCAGCGGCGTTACGCCGTCGCCATCGGCAAGCTCGGGGTTGGCACCGGCGTCCAGCAGCATTTGCACGATCTGCACGTGGCGCGGGCCGCCATCGCCAAGCAGGATCGCCTCCAGCAGCGCCGTCCAGTGCAGGCGATTGACATGGTCAACGGCGACGCCGGCGCGCAGCAGCGTACGCACGGTAGCGACGTGGCCGCGTTCGGCAGCGGGAATCAGCGCGGTACCGCCGTAACGGTTGGTGCTGTGCAGGTCTGCGCCGTGGGCGAGCGTCAGCGCCAGGATCTCATCCAGCCCGCGCGCGCCAGCGTACAGGTAGGCGCTGTCCTGCATCGCGTCCTTGGCATTGACGTCGGCGCCGGCCTCGATCAGCTCACGCGCCGCGTCCACGTTGTTGCCGTGGGTGGCCAGCAGCAGGGCCGTGCGGCCCTGGCCGTCACGCGCCTCCAGATCGGCACCCGCGTCCAGTGCCTCGCGCACGGCCTCGACATCGCCGCGGCTGGCGGCATCGCGCAGCTGCGCATCGGCATCGCTGCTGGAAGTCGCCGTGCACGCTGGAATCACCATGGCCAGCAGGCACAGCAACAGCATGCGAGCCACTGCCGAACGACGCCGCCGGGAGCGAGGGGGATGCATCATGACTCTCCTCATGCGCGATGGCGCCGGCCATTGCCGGCCCCTGCCCTGCATGGTAGAAGTCGGCACGGGTATCCAGAAGTGAAATGTTCAAATGCAAGACAGTGCCAAATCGAATAGAACAGTGTTCGAACTGGACCTGCTGCGGGCTTTGGTGATGGTCGCCGACTGCGGCAGCTTCACCACGGCTGCCACCCGCCTGCACTCGACCCAGTCCACGGTCAGCCAGAAGATCCGCCGCCTGGAGGAGCTCGCCGGTCACCGCCTGCTCGAGCGCGGCCACCGCGACGTGCATCCCACCGATGCCGGGCACACCCTGCTGGGCTATGCCCGGCGCATGCTCGACCTGAACGAGGAGCTGGCACAGGCCTTGGCCGGCGCCACCGTGGAGACCGCGGTGCGCATCGGTGTGCCGGAGGACTTCGTCAACGCTCAGACCACGCGCATGCTCGCTGCCTTCAGCCGCCGCCACCCGCAGGTCAAACTGGAAATCAGCAGCGGCCTCAGCCGTGATCTGGCCCACGGTTTCGATCATGGCGAGCTGGACCTGGTGCTGGTCAAGCAGCGCCGCAACACCCGCCAGGCCGTGCATTGCCGGCGCGAACCGATGCACTGGATCGACAGTCTGCGCAGCAGCAGCCTGCAGCAGGACCCGCTGCCACTGGTCACCTTCCCGCCACGCGGGCTGTACCGCGACGAGATGATCCAGGCCGTCGAAGCGCTGGGCCTGCGCTGGCGCATCGCGTTCACCAGTTCCTCGTTGAGCGGCATCCAGGGTGCGGTGGCGGACGGCATCGGCATCAGCCTGCTGCCACGTCGCGCGGTCAACCGCGAACACCGCATCATCGATGGCGAGCGCGACCTGCCGGTGGTCGACAACTACGAGATCGGCCTGCTGCATCGCGCCGATGCCGATGACGCGGTGCGTGCACTGGCCGCTGAACTCTGGCGGCAGGTGCAACGCGATCCGGAATAGTCGGCAGGGCTACGCCCTGCACCCATTGGTAGTGCCGGCCGCTGGCCGGCAACCTCAACAGCCGAAGCAACATCAACAGCAACAGCAGGCTTCCTGAGGGATGGCGGGGTGGGTCCGGTGGCAGGGGCCGCTGCAAGTACGTCCATGTAAGCTCGGTCGCCGCATCCATGCGGCTCACGCCCCTGCCACCGGACCCACCCCGCCTTCGATAGATTCCCGCGATCTGTGGGAATGGCATGGCCTACTCTTGGTGGGTGTCGACCTTGGTCGACACGTAGATCCACGCCATGCGTGGATGCTCTTCGACCAGATATCGAAATATTCGATTTCGATGGAGATTCATCCACGCATGGCGTGGATGTGCCAGATGACGGGAAGCTGTCGAAGGTGGGGCGGTGTCGGATTGCGGGGTGTCAGCCGCATGGATGCGGCTGCCAAGCCCCCATGGATGGGTTTACGGCGTCCCCGCAATCCGACACCGCCCCGCCTCCCACGGGATGCACGCCTTTGCTGTTGCTGTTGCTGTTGCTGTTGCTGTTGCTTCTGAGGTTGCCGGCCAGCGGCCGGCACTACAGCGGGTGCCGGGCGCAGCCCGGCCGCTACAGCCAGCGCCCGGCGACCACCACGCGTCGCTCGCCCGGCACCCCGGCTACCGCCGCCGGGCCATGGTCGGCACGCACCGCCACGAAGGTGGCCGGAAGATCGTCTGCAATGCCGTACTGCGGCAACCCGATCACCTCCGCCGCATGGGCGGTGACCATGTCCAACGCCAGCATCAGGTCCGCATCGGTGTAGAAGCCCGATCGATAGCCCAGCAGCATCGCCCGCTGCAGCAGGTCGCCATTGCCGTAGGGCCACCAGCAGTCGCGGATGTTGTCGTTGCCGGCAAACACGCGTACACCCGCGTCGTGCAGTGCGCGCAACGGCGGGAACGGATGGTCGCCCGGTGCGTTGCTCATGATCGCTACGCCTGCGGCAGCCAACGCCTCACCCACCTGCAGCGCCCGTGCCAATGGCACCTCGCCCAGCGCATAAGCGTGACTGACCGCCACCCTGCCCTGCAGGCCCGCCGCGCGCGTGCGCGCCGCGATCCGTAGCAACTGCGCCAACCCGGTCTCGCCCGGCTCGTGCAGGTGGATGTCCAGGCGCACGCCATAGCGCTCGGCCAGCCCGAACAACAACGCAAGCTGGCCGTCGGCATCCCCGTCCAGCGTGCTCGGGTCGATGCCACCCAGTACTTCCACTCCTGCAGCAATCGCCTGTTCCAGCACCGCCGCCGTACCCGGGCACGACATCACCCCCGCCTGCGGGAACGCCACCAGCTGGATGCGCATGATGTCGGCACAGCGCAGCGCCGCCTCGCGCACGGCCTGCAGATGCTGCAGGCCGGTACTGCCATCGATGTCGACGTGGCAACGCATCGCCACCGTACCGAATCCGCTGCACTGGCGGATCAGCGCCTCGGCACGGTCCGCCATCGGTGCAGCGGCGGCAATCGCGGCCTTCTCCACCGCCAGGCGTTCGCGCAGGCTGTTCACTGGCTGATGCGGATGCCAGCGGTCGCCGACGAAGCTCTTGTCCAGATGGATATGGCCGTCGACCAGTCCCGGCAGAACAGTAAAGCCGGTCAGGTCGACGCTTTCGGCCTCCTCCGGTGCGGCATCGTCGCTGTTGATGCCGACGAAACGGCCATCACGGACATGGAAATGCAGTGGGGTGCCGTCGCGATCGACGCCACCATGGACGAACTGCAGAGTCATCTGGATCTCCCGGAAAGCCAATACTGGCGCCATCCTGCCCGTCACCGCTGCCATCGGCCAACGAAATATCCGCATGCCATGCATTCACCGGCACGATGAATCCCGCCCGCGACCCTGCGCCGCAGGGACGCCGGATGCACGCCTGAACGGGTAACATGGGCGCCTGTTTCCGCTGTGATGCCGCATGGGCCCGTCCGACCGCCACGATCGTCTTCGCCGCTGGCAGGCCGCGTCCCTGTTGGCCGCCGCCCCGATCGCCAGCCTGTCCGCCACCGATGCCAACGCCAGCGCGCCCCTGCAGGCACCGCCGGGCCAGCAGCGGATCGCCTCGGCTGCGCTGGTCGAGGTGCTGCACCAGCGCGTGCTGACCGGCCAGAGCGCCACCGCCACCCTGGAAAGCTGGTGCGCCGAGCACGGCCTGGCCGAGCAGGCCCGGGTCCGCGCGGTGCGCGTGCATGGCCAGGACAAGCCGGCGCCGGCCGACGTGCTGCAGGCCCTGGGCGCCGATGCCTCCACGCCCCTGCGATACCGCCGCGTGCAGCTGGCCTGCGGCAGCCGCGTGCTGTCCGAGGCCGACAACTGGTACCTGCCCGACCATCTCAGCCCGGCCATGAACCAGGTGCTCGACACCACCGACGAGCCGTTCGGCCGCGTGGTCGGTCCGCTCGGCTTCCAGCGCCAGACCGTGACCGACCAGACGTTCTGGCCGCCGCGCGGCGAAGGCGACCATGGCGTGATCCTGGAAGTGCGCGCCCTGCTGCGCGACCGCCAGCAGCAGCCTTTCAGCTACGTCATCGAGTCGTATCTGGTGCAGGCACTGCCGTAGCGTTTCATCCGGCCGGCATATCCCGACCTACTGGGTGGTGATGCCGTTGGCAGCCGGATCGGCGGAGAACACGAAGCGGCCCGAATGCAGGTTCCGGCCCAGGGTGTACTCGGCCGTTGCGAATGCATAGACGGGGGGCGTATTGCCGTCACCGAAGGAGCGTGCCCAAGCGCTGAAGCCGTCGTCGGTCCGGCTGCGGATCTCGCCCAGGCACAGGCTGTAACCGCACGCGAACGAGACAAGGTCCGTATTTCCGTCCAGTGCAGCGGTCACCGCTGACCTGTACAGCGCGGTCAGATCCTGCGCTTCCGGGTTGCGCGCCACGTCCTGCTCGAACTGGCCGACCGCCTGTGCGAATGCTTTGTTCGAGCCGACCACCGCCTGGAATCTTTCGACGGACATCGCCCCCTCGCTCAACAGGCTCCTTTCGCCGGAGAGGAAAGCCGCACCCGATTGAGTGGCCCCCGGAGCAACGACTGCAAGCCCTGGCGAAGCGGCGGCAGTACCTGCGGGTGTTGCCGCGGCGTGTGCCGGTGTCGCTGCCTCACTCCGGTCGGCAGGCGCCATCGCAGCATCCATGGCAGCAACAGGTGGTACTTCTTGCTTGCTGCTGCAGCCCGCAACTGCCAACACCACAACCATCAGATGACGAACGTCCATGCGCTGCTCCCTCCTTGGTGAGCTTGTGAGCATGCCACTCCATGGCGCTGGAAGCGAAGTGCCAGACAAAGAAAAGCCCGGCAATGCCGGGCCTTTCGTTTTCCGCTTCGATCAACGGAACCGGTAATCCAGCTCCACCCAGAACTGACGGCCATACGGGTCGTAGTTGCCGACCGGATAGAACGGCCAACCACCCCCATTCTTGTCCGCCGGCGGCCGGCTGTCGCGCAGGTTGTTGACGATCACACCCAGTGTCAGGTTCTCGCCGAACTGGCGGAACACACTGGCGTTGTAGGTCATGTACGGCGCGATGCGTCCACTGCCATCACTCTTGGGCAACGAACCATAGCGGTTGCCATAGATCGTCGCGGTCCAGTCGCCCTGGTTCCAGGTGATGCTGCCATTGGCCTTGCTGCGCCACTGCCAGTCATCCAGCGAATTGCGGATGTCGCGCACTTCGTCATCGGCAAACTGCTTGTACTCGTGCTCCAGCACCAGCGTGTAAGCCAGACGCGTGGTGAAGCGGCCATAGCGGCCCGCATCGAAGCGCCAGTTGCCCTTCAGGTCGATGCCGCGCACCGATTCGGACGCCGCATTGATCGGGTTGATCAGTACGCGGGTCACCTGGTCCGGCTGCACGGTGGCATTGGAGGGGTTGCGGATCACCCGCGACAGCGCGTCCTGGCACAGCGGCGAACCGATGTCGCGTGCTTCGCCGCCGAGGGTGCGACCCAGCCGGCAGTCGGCCTCATCACGCAGGATGCGGCTGGTGTCCAGGCTGGTCACCTCGTTGTCGATGCGGATGTCGTAGTAGTCGGCGCTGAAATCCAGCCCGGACAGCGGCGACCAGACCACGCCGAAACCATACGACTTGGCCGACTCCGGCTGCAGCTGCGGGTTGGCGCGGTTGCTGTAGTCGATCGACAGGCCGTTGTAGTCGCAGTTGTCGTACGACTGGCCGGCGGTGCGGCACCGCCAGTAGTCGGTCATGCCCGGGTTGTAGCCACGGGTCTCGGTGGCAAACACATAGTTCATGTCCGGCGCACGGAAGCTGGTGGCCGCAGTGCCGCGGATCAGCAGGCTTTCGATCGGACGGAATTCGACACCGAAGCTCCAGGTTGCCTTGCCGAGATGCTCGCCACCGGCGCGGTACTGGTCGTAGCGACCTGCCAGGGTGGTGGTCAGCGACTGCAGCAACGGCAGCTGCAGTTCAACACCCGCCGCATAGCGGTCACGTTCGCCACCGGCACCGATGCCGGCGCTGGTGTTCCAGAATTCGCCGGTGCCCAGGCGTGGGTCCGGGCGGTTGCGATAGCCCTGGCTGCCCGCTTCGACCACCGCGGCCAACGCGGCGTCGCCACCCGGCAATGCGAACAGGCGACCATTGACCGTCGCACTGAAGGTCTGCAGCCACGCTGCGTTGCGGCTTTCCTGGTAATCGGACAGGCGACCGTACTCATCGGGCGTCAGCGGCCGGAACAGGCGCGACGGATCCGGCGCGTAGACCTCCACGCCGTTGCGTACACCGAGCTGCGGACCGAGCAGGTATTCGTTGATACCGGCCAGCAGCACCGGGCGGCGCGTACGGTTCTCGTAGCGCGAGCGGCTGTAGACCGCCTCGTAGTCCCAGCCGCTGTCACCGAACTGGCCACGTGCACCGACATTGAACGACCACGAGTTTTCCAGGAAACGATTGGCGTTGCGTGGCAGGCCACCGATCTCCTCCGGCGCGAAGCGGCGGTACCAGCTTTCCAGGTTACCCGTGTTCTGGTTGTAGAAATAGTTGCGTGACGAGGTCCAGGTGGGCGCGCGCGTGTTGTTGTGGATCCGTGCGCTGCCCACGGCGACATCGGCGAACAGATCGGTGGTGTCGTTGACGTGGAAGGTCAGCAGGCCGTAACCGTTGAGGTTGCGCTTCTCGGTCTGCACGGTCCAGTAGCTGGCAGCGGCCTCGTTGCTGCCGCAGTACGCGCCCTGGCGCGGGTTGTTGGCGCGGAACACGCTGCCACCGAAGATGGCCGAGGCCGCATCGCAGCCAGCGACACCCGGATCGATGTTGCGACCGGTGGCTGCGTTGCGACGATAGGCGATGGCCGTCGGCTGTGGCGCCTTGCCGGTAGGATCATCGTCCAGCGAATCCATGAAGTCGCGCTGCCGCGCGTGGATCGCCTTGCGCACGTCCAGTTCGAAGCCGAACAGGCCTTCCCAGCGCTCGCCCGAGCTGCCGCCCACCACCTGCACGCGCTGGTTGTCACCACCACCCTGCTGGGTGCCGCCGGCACGCACGTTGACGTCCACGCCGTCGAAACGGTCCTTGAGGATGATGTTGACCACGCCGGCGATCGCATCGGAGCCGTACACCGCCGATGCGCCTGCGGCCAGCACCTCGATGCGCTCGATCAACGCACTGGGGATGTTGGCCAGGTTGACCACGTTCACCGAGCCCTCGTAGGCCAGCGGATAGTCGGCCTGGCGGCGGCCATTGACCAGCACCAGCGTGCGGTTCGGGCCGAGGCCACGCAGGTTGATGGTGTTCGCCGCCGGGGTGAAGGTATTGCCGAAGTCCTCGCCCTGCACGTTACCGGTGTTTTCAGTGAGCGCGCTCAACGCATCGAAGGCGTTGCGGTAGCCCTGCGCATCGATCTGCTCGCGGCTGATCACCGTGACCGGCGATGGCCCCTCGACGCTGGCACGCGGGATGCGCGAGCCGGTGACCTTCACTTCCTGCAATGAGGTGGGTGCGCTTTCCTGCGCGAAGGCCGGCAACGAGGCCAGCATCAGGGACGACAAGGCAAGCACCAGCGGACGCGGGCGCAGCGCCAGGGAAGAGGCGGACATGGGCTTCCTGGGGGAGTTGGGCGGGTGGTCCGGGGGCGCTGGCGACGGTGCGCGCATAACGATCCCGTAACGAAAGTGTCCTGAACGGATGGTTGCAACGGAAATGACCAGGCCTGATGGCCTTATGCCTGAACCGAATCAGACTGCAGGCGTCGGCAACACCGCGTTTGCAACTTCTTTCATTGTTCCAGTTCGCCCAGGTGCGGCATCGTCCCACCCCATGAACCGGTATTTCCCTGCTTCCCTGCCACCGCTGCGACCGGTGCTGCGCCGCCATCTCCTGCGACTCCAGCACGGGCCCGTCGTACTGCGCCCGCTGCAGCGTTCAGACCTTTCCGCCTGGCGTCACTACCATCAGCAGGTCGAACGCAGCAGCAACCTGCCTGGCCATTTCGATGCCGAAGCCCACTTCCTCTGCGGTGTGCAGCGTTCGCAGCTGCAACACGACAACGATCATCTGCTGCTGGGCAGCTTCGATGCAGTGGGTGAGCTGCTGGACCAGCTGAATCTGCGCCTGCATTGCGCGCATGCGCGCAGCGTCGAACTGCGCTGGCTGCATGCAGCAGGCTGTCCCCGGCAACGGCAGCTGCACGCTTCGTTGCAGGCGCTGTGCACGTTCCTGTTCGAACAGGTAGGAATCCGTCGCTTGTTCGTCCTGCTGCCGCCCAATGCAGGCAGCGAACTGGTCGCTACCCTGCAGGCGATCGGCTTCGAGCGCGAAGGCCTGCTGCGCGACCACCACCTGGATGCCGAGGGCTGGCAGGACCGCCAGCTGTACGCGCTGACTGCCCCCGTCTGGCTGCAGCGGCAGCCAACGGAAAACTAGCGCACCCGCTCCAGCGAAGCATCCGCGCCGGTCAACACGCTGCAGGCATGGTCCTGCAGCTCCTCGGCGCTGGCATCGTTGCCGCTGTCCGGGTCCAGCTGCGTGGCCAGAAGGATGAAGCCGGGCGCGCCGTGCACGTCCTCGTGCCCCGCCACCAGCAGGCTCCATTGGCCAACCTTGTCCACGCCGCTCAGGCCATAGGCCAGCAGGTTGAGCGGATTGGCAGTCAGCGCTTCGCCGGGCAGCAGCCGCGCCTGGTACTGATGGCCGCGCAACAGCACCGGCAGCGGTGCCCACTGCGTGCCGAGGATCGCGCGATTGTCTTCCAACGCCTGCAGAACGTCAGCGCGCAGGCAGTCGACGTGGATGTGCAGCTGGTGCTGCGAACGGCCATGTGGCGAATTCAATGCCAGGCTGGCGACGCTGCGCGGCAGCGGCTGGCCCAGCGCCTGTTCGGTGCGCGTGCGGGCCTGCCAGGCGGCAGCGAAGTAATTGGGTGCCCGACGCCGGTACAGCGCGGGGCTTTCGATGCCGCTGACCTTGTCCAGCGGCATCAGCAGGAACTGATAGTGGCCGTGCGCATCCTTGACCAGCACATCGCGGTGATCAACGGCAGGGCGCACCTGCAGGCAATCGCCGCGTGGCGACTGTGCGCCCTGGCAATCACGCTCGATCAGGCGCCACAGCGCATCCGAATGTGCCGGTGGCGGCGCGGGGGGCACGCTGGCACAACCGGCCAGCAACATCAGGGGCAGCAGCAGGAATCGCACGGCAACAACTCGCGGGATCAGGCGCGACAGGCAGCGCCGCGCGCCATTCTAGCCAGTGGAATGTGGCAATCAGTAGGTGCCGAACGGCACTTCAACCACGACCGGTGCACCCGTAGGCAGCAACTGCAGGGTATAGCGGTCCAGTGCGCCATCATCATCGGCCAGCGGCTGGCGATGGAACTGCAGGCGATAATGGGCCTCGCCCAGGCGCACCTCGCTGCCGTCGGCGGCCAGCGCGGCGGCGTCGGGCAGCAGCAGCCCGCCCAGATCGCTGTAGGCACCGGCAACATCGGCGAAACCATAGTCGGCCAATTCATCCACCCGCTGCATCGCATAGACATGCGGCAGGTACGGGCGCGCCGGGCTGCGGCCGTTGCTCAGATCGGTCACCCCGGCCTGCGGCAGGTGGTACTGCTCGCGAAGCGCGGCAACGCCCAGCGACTCGCTGGCCACCTGCAGGCAGCACACCGCGCGCTTGCCTTCACGGTCGAGGACCACGAAGCGATCACCCCGGGTGGCGGCCTGCGGCAGCATCGCGAACGCCAGGTTGCGCTGCGCCGGCTGGTAACCAGCTTCGGTCTGCAGGTTGCGCCAGCCACCAAACACCGGTGTTTCCGCAGCCGGCGCTGCGACCGGTTCGGCGGCCACGGCTGCCACTGCCATGCAAAGCAGCGACAGCACTGCCACCGCCTTCACTGCGTTCTGCCTGCCACGCAAACTGCCTGCCGTCATACCCGATCCAACACCTGCACCGGACTGGCCCGGTCTGCCCGCCGGCACGCTGCCGGCAACGCCGGCCACTATGCAGTGCGGCGGCCGCGCGGGCAATGACCCGAACGCTGCCGGGTTTCGCGCGGTCAGTGCTATCGTGCCGCCAATCCCCTGCGCAGGAGCGCCCGCATGACCATCCGCCTGACTCTGTTGCTGCCCGCCTCGGCCTTGTTGCTGTCGGCCTGTGTCAGCACTCCCGGCCCGGAGGTCAAGGGCAGTGGCCGCTGCGATGCCAGCCAGCTGGGCTGGGCCATCGGCCAGCCGGCCAACGAGCCGAACATCCGCCGCCTGTCCAGCGAAAGCGGCGCCGGCATGGTCAATCCCATCGGCCCGGCCACCATCACCACCAAGGACATCCGCCAGGACCGCCTGCGCGTGTTCGTGGACAAGGACAACATCATCACCGCCACGCGTTGCGAGTAAGCACGCCAGCGCCGTCGCGTAGAGCCGGGCCCATGCCCGGCTCCATGGCTCAGGGCTCGGTGTAGCCCGAGCACTCCGGCAGTGGCTGATCCGGCTGGTAAGCCCCTGAGGTGAAGCGGAAGACGCGCGTGTAGCTGCACTCCGCATCCTGCTCGGTGCGCAGATCCTTCTTCTTCAACTTTCCTTTGGCCAGCGAGTCCCGCTGTGGCGATACCCCCGCCGGATAGTTGCTGGCCTCGGTCCGGTAGCGCAGCACGGGCATGCCCTGCCCCTCGGTTGCCAACGCAAGTTCCGCATCGAAACTGTACTCGTCGTGGCAGGCACCCGCGCGCTGATCGAAATCGCGCTCGCTGAAACAGGCCCGGATCATCTTGTTGGCCGACCACGCAACGGACAGCACGTCGGCGTCCACCTGGACGCCATCGTCGAGATGGCGGATGCGCGCCAGTTGCAGGGTCGATGCGCTGGCACCGCCGCCGGAATACATCGCCCGGGCCTCCAGCAGACCGCCGACGAGCACGTTCTGCAGTGCCGCCTGTTGCGGATCGGCCACGGTCTGGCCTGCACCCGGGCCGGGGGCCAGGCGCACGATGAAAGGCCAGACCCGCAGGTCGCCATCGTCAACCACCTCGATGGGGACGTGTCGCATCTTTGGTTCGGCGTCATCACCCGCACGCTCGGCGACTTCCAGCGCTGCCGGCTGGTCTTGGCCTGTTGCGGGCAACGCCCGCACGCACCACTGGCCATCGGCAGTGCAGTAGCGCTCGGGGTCGTCCGCTCTCTGCTCGCCTTGCAGCAATAGCGCTTCCAGCCGGTTGCCCGCGGCATCGTGTTGAACGGGCGCGACGTCCGCCGCTGCCGGCAGCGACGATGCCAGCAGCAGGGCGGACAGCACGGCGTAAGCAATACGCGTGGAATTCATGATCATCCTGTGCGCGCCGGCACGTCCTTGCGAGGGGCCGATGGTAGCGCAGGCGCCGCGTTGCAGCTCAGTGCCCGTCGCAGTCGCAGCTACCCCACCCCTTCGCCTTCGACGTCTGGCCGATGCCGGGGTTGAAGGTATTGCTCGGGTCCAGCGTGCGGTAGAAACCGGCCAGCGCCGGCTTGGCTGGATACAAATGGCCGACATTGTGCTCGGCCGGGTACTCGGCACCGCGCTGGTCCAGCAAGGCCCACATCGCATGCTCGATGGCCATCGGGTCTTCACCCTTGCGCGCGATGTAATCCTGGTGGAACACGTGGCACAGGAAGTGGCCGTAGTACAGCTTGTGCAGCAGGCGGCCATCGATATCGGCCGGCAGCTGCTCGAACCAGTCGGCATCGTCGCGGCGCAGCGCAATGTCCAGCGCGACGATGTCCTGCACCTGCTCGCGATGCACTTCGCGATAGCGCACGGCAGCACCGGCCACGGCGAAGCGATGCAGGAACGCCTTGCGTCCCTCGTCCGCGGTGCAGTGGAAGTACCCGCCTTCATGGTCGTTGAAGAAGCCGCGCAGCCATGTCTCGGTGGCGGCCGCATCCTGTGCGGAAACCTTCAGCAGCAGGTGATGCTCGTAACGCTGGCGGAACTCGCCCATGCGCTTGGGCAGGTGCGAAGGCAGCAGACCGGTCAGCGTCTGCATCACCCGGTCGGTGACACCGCGCAGGCCAAGCCGTTCGAACCAGCCATCGGCCCGGCTCTTCAGCGCGAACGCGGCCGGCACGCGTGCGGTGCCGAGCTTGTCGATCAGCAGGAAACTGTCCTTGCCGTAACGCTCACCGATGTCATAGGCATCTCGGTGGATGTACTCGCCGGCGATGGGCAGGCGCTCGAAGCCGGTCAGCAGCTGGCGACGGATCGCGGTCAGGCTGTCGGTGCGGTTGCTGCCGATATAGAAGACCTCGGCGGCCTCCTTCTCGAACGTATCCAGACGCACGGCGAATACGGCCAGCTTGCCCGCTGAACCGGCCGCCTCGAAATGGCGGCTGGGGTCGGCATTGAAGCGTGCCGGGGTATCCGCATCCACCTTGCGTACTTCCTCGGCGTAACGCGGATCGGAGGCGGCACGGCCATCACCGTTGCTGACATCTGCAGTGCTGTAGTCGCCGTTCTGCAGGCGTTGCAGGATCTGCTCGGGCGTATCGCCCAACGCGATGCCCAGATGGTTGACCAGCTGCAGTTCGCCCCGCGCGTCAACCTGGGCATACAGCGCCATCTCGGTATAGGCAGGGCCACGGCGCACCAGTGCGCCACCGGAGTTGTTGCAGATGCCACCCAGCACCGAGGCGCCGATGCACGACGAGCCGATCACCGAGTGCGGCTCGCGACCCAGCGGTGCCAGCGTCTGCTCCAGCCGGTCCAGCGTCGCGCCGGGAAGGCACAGTACCTGCCGCCCCTCGTTCAACAGCTGGATGCCGGCCAGGCGCAGAGTGCTGACCAGCACGATCGGCCGGCCGTAATCGTCACCATCGGGGGTGGAACCGCCGGTCAGGCCGGTATTGGCCGCCTGCAGGATGATCGCCGCGCCGCCCTGCACCGCCGCCTGCAGCACCTTCCACAGCTGCAGCAGCGAGCCCGGACGCACCACCGCCAGCACCGGGCCGTCGCCGAAGCGATAGCCGCGACGGAAGCGGCGGGTGGCCTTGTCGCCGGTCAGTACGTGGCGGTCCCCCACCGCGGCACGCAACTGCGCCAGCACCGTGTTGCGATCACTCATGGCAGGCGCACCAGCGAATCACGGCCGATATCGGCGATGCGGTGTGCACCGGTCAGTGTCATCGCCACGCGCATTTCCTTGGCGATCAGGTCCAGCAGATTGGCCACGCCGGCCTCGCCCTGTGCGGCAAGCGCGTAGACGAAGGCGCGCCCCAGCAGCACGGTATCGGCGCCCAGCGCCAGCATGCGCACCACGTCCAGGCCGGTGCGGATGCCCGAGTCGGCGAGGATCTTCAGGTCGCCCTGCACCGCATCGGCGATGGCAGGCAAGGCACGTGCGGTGGACAGCACACCATCCAGCTGGCGGCCGCCATGGTTGGAGACCACGATGCCATCGGCGCCGAAGGCGACCGCGTCACGCGCATCGTCCGGGTCGAGGATGCCCTTGATCACCATCGGGCCCTTCCAGAACTCGCGGATCCACTCCAGGTCTTTCCACGAAATGGACGGATCGAAGTTGCTGCCCAGCCAGCCGATGTAGTCCTCCAGGCCCGTTGGGTTGCCACGGTAGGTGGAAATGTTGCCGAGATCATGCGGGCGTCCGCGCAGGCCCACGTCCCACGCCCAGCGCGGATGGGTGATGGCCTGGCCGATCCGGCGCATTGCAGCATTCGGACCACTCATGCCCGAGTGTGCGTCACGATAGCGCGCGCCCGGCACCGGCATGTCGACGGTGAACACCAGGGTGGTCACGCCCGCCGCCTGCGCGCGCTCCAGCGCATTGCGCATGAAACCGCGATCGCGCAGCACGTACAGCTGGAACCACATCGGGCGCTGGATCGCCGGTGCGACTTCTTCGATCGGGCACACCGACACCGTGGACAACGTGAACGGAATGCCGCGGCTGTCGGCTGCGCGCGCCGCCTGCACTTCACCGCGACGGGCATACATGCCGGTGAGCCCGACCGGGGCCAGCGCCACCGGCATCGCCAGCTTCTCGCCGAACAGCTCGGTTTCCAGGCTCAGGTCGGACATGTTGCGCAGGATGCGCTGGCGCAACGCGATGTCGGACAGGTCGGACACGTTGCGCTTCAGCGTGTGCTCGGCATACGCGCCACCATCGATGTAGTGGAACAGGAACGGCGGCAGCCGACGTTCGGCTGCTGCACGGTAATCGGTGGAGGCGGAAATGATCATGGGGTCAACCGTGTGGGGAAGGCAGGCGCGAGGCCCGCGTACGCCGGGCTTCGTTGTCGTCGAGCGTGCGCAGCGTGGTGTGCACGAACTCAAGATGGGCATGCGCGGCGGCGCGCGCACGTTCGGGATCGCCGGCCAGCACCGCATCCATCATTTCGCGGTGCTGGTCGGACAGCGGCGAGAAGGTCCTGGCCGAGGTGTACAGCTTTTCACGGCTCTGCGAGATGTTGGTCTGCAGCAGTTCGAACAGACCACGCATCACCTGCAGCAGCACCAGGTTGTGCGACGCCTCGGCGATGGACAGGTGGAAGGCCGCGTCGGCCTCGGCTTCGCCGGTGGGGTCGTCCTTGCCATGCGCGTCCATCATGGTCTGGAACGCCTGGGCGATACGCGCGCGGTCCTCGTCGGTGGCGCGCAGCGCCGCGTGCCAGGCCGTGGCGCCTTCCAGCGCGTGGCGGATTTCCAGCACGTCGAAGCGGTATTCCGGGTCGCCCTGGAACAGCGGCAGATACGGCACCAGGGGTTCATCCAGTGCCTGCCGCGCCCGTGCGGCGGGCTCGCTCACGTAGGTTCCACCACCCACGCGTGCGGTCAGCAGACCGTGGCTGGCCAACTGTGCAATGGCCTCGCGCAATGCGGTGCGCGAGACCCCCAACTGAACCGCCAACGTGCGCTCGGCCGGCAGCCTGTCGCCCGGCTGCAGCTGCCGTTCCTGCACCAGCGCACGCAGCTGCGCGGCCACCTTGTCCGAAACCCGTTGTGTGCTCATGGCGCCATTGTGGCCCGAAGCACGCCGCTGTTGGTCGGCCTGCGCTGCATGCTCAGGGAATCATCCAGGTCAGCCAGTAGGCCTGGGCCAGGGTGATCAGGCCGACCATCGTGGTGAAGATCAGACTGTGCTTGACGGTGAAGCGGAACAGGTCCGATTCCTTGCCGGCCAGGCCCACCGCCGCGCAGGCAATGGCAATGGACTGCGGCGAGATCATTTTGCCGGTGACACCGCCGGTGGTGTTGGCTGCCACCAACAGCACGTCGGAAACGCCGATCTGCTGCGCGGTGGTGGCCTGCAGCGCCGAGAACAGCGCATTGGACGAGGTATCCGAGCCGGTCAGGAACACGCCCAGCCAGCCCAGGAATGGCGAGAAAAACGGGAACGCCTTGCCGGTGTGCGCCAGTGCCAGCGCCAGCGTGGCCGACAGGCCCGAATAGTTGGCGATGAAGGCGAACGCCAGCACCATGCCGATCGAGAAGATCGGCATGCGCAGCTCGCGCACGGTTTCACCGAAGGTCTGCAGCGCCGACCGTGCCGGCATGCGCAGGGCAATGATCGCGATCACCGCGGCGAGGATGATCGAGGTACCGGTGGCCGAGAACCAGTCGAACTTGTACACCGCCTCATAGCTCAGCGGCGCATCGACGATCGGCGGCATCTTCTGCACCATCTGGTCCAGGCCCGGCACCGGGATCTTCAGCACCCAGCCTTCAAGCGGCCCACCGGCTGCGAACAACGACTTGAACGGCTTGATGCTCCACACGGTAACCATCGCGGTGAGGATCAGGAACGGCGACCATGCCTTGGCAATCTGGCCAATGCTATGGCGCGGCGCTTCCAGTGCCTGTGCGGCCGCCTCGGCGCTGGTTTCGGTATCGAAGCGGAAGATCCGCACCGGCTTCCAGCGGCGCAGGAACAGGGTCAGGCAGACCAGCGACGCCAGCGAAGCGGTGATGTCCGGCAGTTCCGGGCCGATGAAGTTGGAGGTCAGGTACTGGGCGATGGCGAACGAGCCGCCCGCTACCAGCACCGCCGGCCAGGTTTCCTTGATGCCGCGCCAGCCATCCATGATCGCCATGATCCAGAACAGCACGATGATGGTCAGGAACGGCAGCTGGCGACCCGCCATCTGGCCGATCTCGAAGGCGTCCAGGCCTGTCACCTGCCCCGCCACGATGATCGGAATGCCCATCGCACCGAACGCCACTGGCGCGGTGTTGACGATCAGGCACAGGCCGGCGGCATACAACGGCTTGAAGCCCAGCCCGACCAGCAGCGCGGCGGTGATCGCCACCGGCGCACCGAACCCGGCCGCACCCTCCAGGAAGGCACCGAAGGCGAAGCCGACCATCAGCATCTGCAGCCGCTGGTCTTCGGTGACCGACAGGATCGAGGCGCGGATGATGTCGAACTGGCCGGTCTTGACCGAGACCTTGTACAGGAACACCGCGCCGATGATGATCCAGGCAATCGGCCACAGGCCATAGACGAAGCCGAAGCCGGCCGCGCCCAGCGCCTGCGCCACCGGCATGCGATAGAACAGCAGGGCCACGCCAAGCGCGATGGCCACGGTGATGGTGCCGGCGATCCAGCCCTTCATGCGCAGCACTGCCAGGGCAACGAAGAAGAAGGCGATCGGCAGCAGCGCGATCAGGCTCGACAACCACAGGTTGCCAGCGGGGTCGTACACGTGTTGCCAGGGCTGCATGAGGGCTCTCGACAGGAACAGGAGGTTCCCCACCGCGTGGGGGCGTCGTGTCCGTCATTATTGGTCGTACCACTTTGACCGATGATCGGACCACAGGCGCGAATTGAACCGCCAATCCTGCGAAGAGCCTATTAGACCATAGGGCTATACGAAATTATTGGTCTTACCATTTACCGGCTTACAGCTTCTTCTCAACCCGTCGGATCAGTGCGAGCACCAGCACGCACAGCACGCTGACGCCGAGTGCGATCACGTACTTGCCGATGCCCACGGCAATACCGATGGCCGCCGCCATGATCAAAGAGCTGGCCGTGGTGAGCCCGCTGACCTGGTCCTCGCGGTTTCCACGCAGGATGGTGCCGGCGGCGACGAAACCGACGCAGGCCACCACCGCTTCGATCAAGCGCACCGGGTCGACCTGCAGCAGATCGCGGTAGCGCTCCTGCTGGAAGTGTTCGGCCACCGAGTCACCGAGGCCGACGATCAGCGCAGCGGCACCGGCAATCAGCATGTGCGTGCGCAGGCCGGCAGCGTGCTTGCCCATCTCGCGCTCGACGCCCAGCACGCCGCCAAAGACCATGGCGGCGGCCACGCGCAGCAGAATGGACATGTCCTGGGTGAGTTCCATAGGGGGGGCTCCGGTAGTTTCCCGGAGCGTTGCGCGGCGGCCGTGGGATGGGGGTGAAGGCGATGGCACGCCCTCTTCACCGCACGGATTCATCCACGCATGGCATGGATCTGGTGATGACCGCCATGCGTACCCCTGTTGCACACGGTTACTGCGCCAGATAGCCACCATCGATGGCGTAGTAGGCACCCGTCGCGAACGAGGCATCGTCGCTGGCCAGCCAGGCCACCAGCGCGGCCACTTCCTGCGGCGTTCCCAAGCGCTTGAGCGCATGCCGCCCTTCCAGCGTTGCACGCACCTTGGCGTCCATCTTTTCAAGCAATGGCGTGTTGATGAAGCCCGGGCCCACCGCATTGATGCGGATGCCATCGGCGGCGTGCTCCCATGCAGCCGTCTGGGTCAGGCCGACCACGCCGTGCTTGGCCGCCGCATAGGCGGTCGAGCCGGCATAACCCACCTGGCCCAGGATGGAGGCCATGTTGATGATGCTGCCGCCGCTGCCCACCGCACGCATCGCCTGGATCTGCGCCCGCTGGCACAGGAACACGCTGGTCAGGTTCACATCCACCACGCGTTTCCAGCCATCGATCGGGTAGTCGCCACTGCTTGCCGCTGGCCCGCCGATGCCCGCATTGTTCACCGCGATGTGCACGCCGCCCAGTTCCTTCACCGTGCGCTGCACCGCCGCTTCCACCGCCGCTTCGTCGGTCACATCCAGCGCGATTCCGATGGCCTCAGCGCCCTGGCTGCGCAGCACGGCTACTGTTGCATCCACCGCTTCCTGCTTCAGGTCCCAGACCGAAATACGCGCACCGGATGCAGCGAGCGTTTCCGCTACCGCCAGGCCGATACCGGAAACACCGCCGGTCACGATCGCGGTTTTTCCGTTGAGCTGGTAATCAATCATCTGTGGTCTCCATGTGTTGGGAATCGATGCGGACACAAACGTCCGACCTCACCGACACTACGCTCTTCTTCGTGACGAAAGCGCTGCATGGGGGATACTTGCGCGCATGCCCGGCAAAGAAACTCCCATGCGTACAGCCTGCGTTCCGCTTACTGCCGATGCCGAACGGCGGCTGGACACTGATTCCTGCCTGCCCGGCGACCTGTACGAGGTGATGCTCAGCGATTCCACGGTCGATCTTCTGTTCGACAGCGGGTTCTTCACCACCCTCAATACCCGTTTCGGTCTGCTCTTTGACCGCTACGAAGACGAATCGATCACCCGCACCGAGCAGTTGCAGTACGCACGCGCATTGCTGCGCGACCTTCAACTTGGCCGTAAATGCCAATCGATTGACCCGCTGGATATCGCATTCGGGCTGGCATTGGAGAAAATGACGGGGATCTATTTCTACCTCTGAAAGCGCAGGACCGATCCGCGCTGCAGGTGCACGATGGAACGTGCGGGCACATCGTCGCCGGCACCCGTCTTTTATTGTTGAGCGCCGAGCGATGTCCCGATATTTCACGTTTGCCGATTACCGCCGTTTTGGCCAGCGACACGGCTATGACTACCGTGCCGAGCCAAGCCACCTGCGCGAAGAACAGTGGGCCGGGCACGGCGACCTGCACGAACAGACCCTGCGCGGGGGCATGAGCCTGCTCGCATCGGATGTGCACAACCGCATCGCCTATACCGCCACAGCGCACGAAAGGCCCGGCCTGGTCATCCGCGTGATGCTGCAGGGCCAGGTCGACGTGCAGGTTCCCAACCGCAGTGATTTCAGCCTGCGCGCAGGCACCGCAGTGACCACCAGCCACCGCGACCATGTGGCGATGGTCGGCGTCCATCCGAGCAATACGCGCCTGCGTGGCATCAGCCTGTTGGTGCCCGCCGACCTGGATCCGGACGTGTTCCAGCAACCGCAGCTGCAACAGGCGTTGCGCGCGTCGCTGGAATGCCGCCATTGGGCCATCCCGCACGCGATGCTGCCGACCCTCGCGCAGTTGTTCGACAGCCCTTGGCAGGACGATCTGGATGCACTCTGGCGCGAAGGCGTGGCGCTGCAGCTGCTGACGGTGGGCCTGCAGGCCGATGATCTGCACGTTGAAGGCGCACGCATGCTGCGCAGCGGCCAGCGCAGCCGGCTCGAGCGTGTGCGGGCCTTCCTGCACGATGACCCCAGCCATGCGCACAGCCTGGTCGAGCTGGCCCAGTTGGCCTGCATGAGCCCCAGCGCGCTGCGCCGGCACTTCGTCCAGGAATATGGCTGCTCGGTATTCGACTACCTGCACGAACAGCGTATGCGTCATGCCGAGCAGGGCCTTCGCGAATCCGGCTGGAGCGTGGAGCGGGCCGCTGCAGAAACCGGCTATCGGCATCCCAGCAACTTCGCCGCGGCATTCCGCAAGCGCTTCGGGCTGGTGCCCAGCCGCTGGCGCACCGGGCCATCGAAGGTCGGCTGAAGCCATCTGCTCTGGTAGGTGTCGACCTTGGTCGACACGCTTTCGCGTCATCGCGGATGCCGGCCAGCGGCCGGCACTACCGGCATCGCGCAGCCCCGATCGACATGCTATGGCTCAGCTCTGGTAGGTGTCGACCTTGGTCGACACGCTTTCGCGTCATCGCAGACGCCGGGCATGGCCCGGCGCTACCAACATCGTGCGCCGCCCCGGGTAGCGCCGGGCCATGCCCGGCGTCACCCCCTCCGCCTCAATACACCGGCAGCTCGATGTAGCTGGCCTGCGCGGCGCTGTGCCACACCCGCTGCGTGGCCTTCTGGTAATCACCCGGCTTGGCCAGGTAGATGTTGGGCACGTAGGTCTGCGGGTTGCGGTCGTACAGCGGGAACAGGCTGGACTGCACCTGCACCATCACCCGGTGGCCCTTCTGGAAGGTGTGGTTGGCATTGGGCAGGTCGAAGCGGTACGGCAGCACCTGGTTGGCCGCCAGCGCCTTGGGATCGCTGAAGCTCTCGCGGTAACGGCCACGGAAGATCGCCAGTGACACCGGCAGCTCATAGCCGCCCATTTCCGGCGTCGATGCCTCCTGGTCGGGATAGACGTCGATCAGCTTCACCACCCAGTCGCTGTCGGTGCCACTGGTGGACGCCTGCAGGTTCACCACCGGCGCGCCACCGATGCGCAGCGGCGCGGTCAACGGCTCGGTGATGAAGGTCAGCACGTCAGGCCGGCCATCGACAAAGCGCTGGTCCTTGACCAGCCAGGTGGTCCACATGTCGCGGTCACCGAAGCGCACCGGCCGCGGTACGAACGGCACCGGCTTGGCCGGATCGGACACGTATTCCTCGAAGTCGCCCTCGCCCGTCGCCGGCGCCTGGAACGCCAGCTTGCCACCGGCACGCAGGTACAGCGGCTTGCTGTTTGCCGCGCACGCCTTCTCGCAGCTGCGCGGCCAGCCCTGCAGGCGGTCCCAATGGTTTTCACCGGTGTTGTAGACCAGCACCGGTGGCGTATCGGCCTTCGGCGCGCCGTCCACCAGGTACTGGTCGAAGAACGGCTTGAGCACGTCGCGGCGGAACTGCAGCGCGGTATCGCCATCGAATTTCAGCGCCCCGAGTTGGCTGCCGTCATAGTTCACCTGGCTGTGCCGCCACGGCCCCATCACCAGGTAGTTGTGGGTGTTGCCGGTATCGCGCCCTTCCATCGCCTGGTAGGCATGGTTGGCACCCCACATGTCTTCCTGGTCCCACAGGCCCTGCAGCCACATGGTCGGCACCTTCAGCGGCGTCTTCGCCATCACAGCATCCAGCGCCTGGCCCTGCCAGAACGCATCGTATGCCGGGTGCTGCACCAGCTTCTTCCACCAGGTCAGCTGGTCCACGCCGGTGAAGTGCGCATAGTCGCCGGCCGAGCCGATGCGCAGGAAAGTGCTGTAATCGTCGTAGCCCAGCGAAGGCAGCGGCGTGCCCTTGCCGCGCTTCTCGGTCTGCATCGCAAAGTAGTTGAAATTGACCTGACGGAAGGCGCCGTAGTTGAGCCAGTCGTCGCCCATCCAGCCATCGACCATCGGGCTCTGCGGCGCTGCCACCTTCAGTGCCGGGTGTGGATCGGTCAGCGCCATCACCACGGTAAAGCCTTCATACGACGAGCCGAGCATGCCGACCTTGCCATTGGTTTCCGGCACATGCTTGACCAGCCAATCGATGGTGTCCCACGCATCGGTGGAATGATCGACCTTGGTACCGTTCAGCGGCCCGCGCAGCGGCCGGGTCATCACGTAATCGCCCTCGGAACCGAACTTGCCACGGATGTCCTGGAACACGCGGATGTAGCCGCCATCGACGAACACTTCATCGCCCTGCGGCAGCAGATCGCGCATGCGCGGAGAATCACTGCGGCTGGCGCGGCCGGCGGCGTCGTACGGTGTGCGGGTCAACAGGATCGGCGCGTTGTGGGCGCCCTTGGGTACCACGATCACCGTATACAGCCTGGTGCCATCGCGCATCGGCACCATCACCACGCGCTTGTCGTAGTCGCGGCCCACATCGGGAGCGATGAAGGGTTTTCCGCTGATGTCCGGGGTCATCGGCGGCGTGTCGGCGGCCAGCACGGTGCTGGACAGGCTCAAGGCTACGGCAACAGCAACGGCACGCACACGCATGGACATCACCTCCCGGCAGGAAAGGCCCCAGCCTACTCCCGTAGCCCCCGCCAAAGCGTGTGCCGGCTTTGCATTCTGCGGCGTTTACAGGCAGGACTGATGGCACATGTGCGGTCTGCTGCCGCTGCGTTCGCCGGGCATGGCCCGGCGCTACCCGTCCGCGACCAACCACGGTAGCGCCGGGCCATGCCCGGCGGATCCATCACGCCACCGTTACCTCATGCAGCGCCAGCCAGCGCCAGCGACCGTCTTCCTGCCGCAGCACCGCCAGCGATTCCCGCCATGTGGTTTCTCCCTCGCCTACAGCATGTCCCTCGCGGTAGCGCAGCACCGCCAGCGGCGACGGGGCGTCGACCGCCTGCACAGCCTCGACGGCGATCTGCAGCCCAGGTCGTGCACCGTGGCCACCTGCGAACAACGCCTGTACGGCACTCCGGTCCAACCTGCGTCCGGCAATGCCGACCATGCTGAAGTCCGCGCAGAAGTGCATCATCAGATCGTCCAGCGCATCGGCCGCGACCTCTGCGCGGAACCAGGCCTGCAGCTTGTCGTGCAGAAAGTGGATTTCGTGTTCGGCGGTCATGTCCATCAAGCAGTCTCCGTCGTGGAAAGGAAATGCAGCTGCGACCGGCGCAGCAGCGCCAGCGGCAACAAGGTGAGTACGGCAGCCAGGCCCAGCGCCACGCCGGTGGCATGCGCCGGCCACCACTGCATGGCCAGCGCCAGCAGCAGGGCGATGGCGGCGGTACCCAGGCAGAAGCTGAGCTGGCGGTTGAGGTTCCACAGCGCACTGGCATCGCCCAGCGCCTCGGCGTCCACACCATGGAACGCCAGTGTCTGCGCGGTGCTGCTGCACAGACTGCCACCCGCCCCCATCAAGGCGAACAGCATGGCGGCCAGCACAAACGACGGCTGTGATTGCAGCGCCATCAACAGCAGACCGCTGGCCTGCAGGACCATGCCCAGCCGCAGCACCGTGCCCGGCCCGAAGCGCGCCAGCAGTCGCCGGCTGCCGGTGATCGCCAGTGCCGAAGCCAGCGCCCACGGCAGCATCAGGGCGCCGATCTGCGCGGCGCTGTAACCGGCGTGGTTCAACTGCAGGGTACTGGCCAGCTGGCTGCCGATGAATACCCCCGGTACTGCCAGATACACCAGCATCGCCATGCGCAGGCCACTGTGTGACAGCAGCGACCAGCGCAGCAGCGGCTGCGGCTGCCGGCGCGCATGGCGCAGATGGGCGATGGCCAGCGCCACCGCCAGCAGCAGCAATCCTGCGCCGGCGAAGCGATGGCCAGGCTCACCCAGCCAGGTCAGCGCCAGCAGCAACGCGCCCAGCGCAGACATCGCGGTGGTCAACGCATAGCCCAGCAAGCGTGGCGCGCTGCGCCGGCCATCGGCTGGCATCCACGCCAGTACCAGGGCGATCGCCAGCACCGCCAGCGGCAGGCTGGCCCACAGCACGCCGCGCCAGGACAACCATTGCACCAGCAGGCCGCCAAGGGCCGGTGCCAGTGCCGGCACCAGCAACGCCACCAGCAGGATGCGCCGGGTCAGCGCACCGCGCTGTTCAGGCGTGCACTGCCGGTACGCCGCCGCCTGTGCCACCGGAATCAGCAGGCCACCGGCCAGCCCCTGCAGCAACCGCCAGCCCAGCAGCCAGCCAATGGACGGTGCGGCGCCGGCCAGGCCCGCGGCCACCGCGAACAGCAACAAGGCAACCAGCAGCAGGCGACGCTCACCGCAGCGCGCGGCCAGCCACGGTGCCAGCGGAATCACCACGCTCAGGCCCAGCATGTAGGCGGTGCCCACCCAGGCCAGGGTACCGACGTCCGCATGCAGCTCGGCCGCCAGCGCCGGATAGGCCACCGTGGCGATGAACATGTTGACCAGGTCCAGGGCGAACACCAGCAGAAAGATCGCCTCATGGCGCAGGCGCGGGGAAGGCATCAGCAGGCTCCAGCAGCGAAGGCGCCAGCATGGCGGACCGGCGTTGTTGGAAAAACACGACGGAAGCTGCAACACTGTCAAATGCATTTTGACAATTAATCGCCATGGTCAGCCTCGATCGCTTCGATATCTTCCGCGCCGTGGTCGAGGCCGGCAGCCTGACCGCCGCTGCCGAGCGCCTGGGCCTGAGCCGCGCCGTGGTCAGCTTCAACCTGAAGCGGTTGGAGCAGGAACTCGGGGTAACCCTGCTGCTGCGCAGTACCCGCCACCTTGCGCTGACCGAGGCCGGCGAACAGTTCCTGCAGCACTGCGTGCAGGCACTGGATGCCGCGCAGGCCGCGATCGATGCCGCACGCCGCGACCAGCATCAACTGCAGGGCATGCTGCGCCTGACCACCACCCCGGAGTACGCGCAGCTGCGGCTGATTCCGGCGCTGGAAGCCTTTCGCGCGCAGCATCCAGCGCTGGTGCTGCATCTATCGACCTCGCCAGCACCGGCCGACCTGATTCCCGAACGCTTCGACCTGGCGATCCGCCTAGGCCGCCTGCCGGACTCGGGACTGCATGCCAGCGAGCTGGAGCGGCATCCGCTGTGCGCAGTCGCCGCACCCGCTTTGCTGGCTCGCCTGCCATCCGCCGATGCTGTCGATGACCCCGTACAGTTGGGCACCCTGCCCCGCCTTGGCTATCCGCGTCTGGCCGATGTGCCGGTGGTCGCACCGGATGGCAGCGATGCCCTGTTCGCCACCAACCCGGGCAACGCAGTGATACGCGTGGATGGGGCCAGCAGCCTGCGCGCGTTCGCCGTGGCCGGTGCAGGTGTCACCGTGCTGCCACGCTGGCTGATCGAAGACGACCTCGCCCACGACCGCCTGCGGCCCGTTCTGCGCCAGCACCGCTTTCCGCAGCAGAGCGTGTACGCGGTATACCCGCACAGCACGCAGCCATCGCCGAAGGTGCGGCAGCTGATCGATTTCCTGCGCGTGTGGTTTGGAACATGAAAAGGGGACGGAGGGGATTAAGTCGTTTGTGGCATAAACGACTTAATCCCCTCCGTCCCCTTTTTTCACGGCCCCTTGCGGGGCCGTGTCTTCAAGCATCAACAACCCGCCGTATCAGCGCAGCACCTGCTCCACCAGCTGCACGTCCACCGTCTGCAGCGGCTCGCTGGCGTTGCGCGACAGCTGCACCTGGTAGGTGCCGCCCTCGATCTTCCACTGGCGGGCCTGTGCATCGTAATGGGCCAGGGTCTTCGGCTCGGCTTCGATGCGGATGCGGCGCTGCTCGCCCGGCTGCAGCTCGACCTTGTCGTAGCCGATCAGGCGGATCGGCGTGGTGCTGCCGGCCGGCAGCTTCAGGTACAGCTGGGCGACATCTGCACCCGCGCGCTTGCCGGTGTTGCGGATGTCGACGCTGGCGACCAGACGCGAGCCTTCCACGCTCACCTTCAGGTTTTCATAGGCGAACGAGGTGTAGGACAGGCCGTGGCCGAACGCGAAGGTCGGGGTCAGGCCCTTGGCTGCCATCCACTTGTAGCCGACGTTTGCACCTTCGATATCGAAATCGAACACATCGCCGAACGGCTTGGCCGGCTTGAAGCCGAGGCCATCGATGTGCGGGCGCGGCAGCTGCGATTCGTCCACCACCCAGGTCACCGGCAGACGGCCGGACGGATTGGCCTGGCCGGTCAGCAGTGCGGCAATGCCTTCACCGCCACGGATGCCCGGGTACCAGGCCTGCAGCACCGCCGGCACCTGTGCCAGCCACGGCGTGCGCACCGGGCCATTGGTCTCCAGCACCAGCACGGTCTTCGGGTTGGCCTTGGCCACCGCTGAAATCAGCGCATCCTGGTTGTCCGGCAACTGCATGTCCGGCAGGTCCACCGATTCGGCGGCCCACTGGGTAGCAAACACGATGGCCACATCCGCCTGTGCGGCAGCCTTGGCCGCAGCGGCAGCATTGGTGCCGTCCACATAGGTGATGGTGGCATCCGGACGCGCGGCACGCAGCGATTCCAACGGCGAAGACGGGTGGAAGATCACCGGGCCCGGCCAGGTGGTCGGCAGCACGCCCGGCACCGCATTGGTGCCCTTGGCAGTAACGCCCACCATCGACGAACCACCGCCACCGATCACGCCCTTGTCGGCATGGCCACCGATGATGACGATGCGCTTGGCGCTGTCGGCCAGCGGCAGCAGGCTGCCTTCATTGCGCAGCAGCACGCTGCCTTCTTCCACCGTGCGCTGGGCCACGGCGAAACCGGCCTCGGCGTCGACCTTCTGGTGCTGCGGCGGGTTGTCGAAGTTGCCGTGCAGGAACATCGTGCGCAGGATGCGCGCCACCATGTCGTTCAGGCGCACCTGCGGCACTACGCCGCCGTGCACGGCCAGACGCAGCGGCTCATCGAAGAACACTGCCGCATCGAACACTTCACCGGCCGACTGCTGGTCCAGGCCGGCCAGCGCCGCCTTCGAACCGCTGTGCACGCCGCCCCAGTCGGACATCACGAAACCGGGGAATTTCCACTCCTGCTTCAGCACCTGGTTCATCAGGTAGCCGTTCTCGCAGCCGTAGGTGCCATTGATCTTGTTGTAGGAACACATCGCCACGCCCGGACGACCGGCTTCCAGCGCGATCTCGAACGCCAGCAGGTCCGATTCGTGCATGGCCTGCTCGCCGATGCGCACGTCGTGGAAGTTGCGGCGGGTCTCCATGTCGTTCAGCGCGAAGTGCTTCATCGAGGAGATCACGTGCTGGCTCTGCACGCCCTGGATCAGCGCACCGACCATCGAACCGGCCAGCAGCGGGTCTTCACCGGCGTATTCGAAGTTGCGGCCGTTGCGCGGGTCACGCTGCAGGTTGACGCTGCCGGACAGCAGGATGTTGAAGCGCTGCTGCCAGGCTTCGCGGCCCATCGTTGCGCCGCCGGCAAAGGCAACACCCCGGTTCCAGGTGGACGCCGTGGACGGGCCCGACGGCATCGCCGTGGCGAAATCACCCGGGCGGATACCACCCGGATTGGTCACGCCCACGCCGGCGTCGGCCGACTGCTGCGACGGAATGCCCAGGCGCGCCACCCCCGGCACGAAACCGGCCGAACCCACCGCGCCTTCCGGCAGCTTGCCGCCATCCTTGCCCAGCCCGAAGTAGCTGTGCAGCATCTGGAACTTCTCGTCCTCGGTCATCGCCTTCAGCAGCAGCGCAGCGCGCGCATCAGCGGTGAGCGTGGTGTCCATCCACGGCTGCTCGCCGCCCTTGTCGGCGGCATAAGCCAGCGTCAACAGGGTCGCACGCAGCGTGCTGCCTTCCACCTTGAACGGCGCACTGCTGGCAGCCTGGAAACCATCGCTGAAATAGCTGGCATCGGCTTCCAGGGCCACGCGTGCCGGGTCGAAGCCGGCGGCCTTGGCCGATTCACCGGCTACCGCACCGAGCAGCACGGCCGGCGCGCCGAGCCGCGAACGCGACACCAGCGCCGGCAACTGCGTGGCACCGGCGCCCGCGTCGGTGTAGACCGCCACCGCATGGCGACCGTCATCCAGGCGCAGGTAGTTCAGGCCCGGCTGGTCCGGGCCGGATTCGGCGGCGATCGGCAGCCGGGTCAACACGGCCTGGCCGTGCTGGGTCTGGCCATCATCCTTGCCGGCGGCGATGAAACGGTACTGGTAGCCCAGACCATCGGCCAGCAGCTGCAGCGGATCGACCTGGCCGATGCCGCGCTGTACCTGGCGAACGCTGACCGCGTCCACCTGCAGGGTCTTCAACTGTGCAGCCAGGGCCGGCATCGCGTCCGCTGCCGGCGCCTGCTCCAGGGTCAGCACGGTGAAGGCGGCGGAGTCGGCCCAGGCCGGGGTGGCTAGTGCGGCAGACAGGGCCAGGGACAGGGCGAGCGGCTTTGTAAACGTTTTCATCGGCGGGCGTAATTCCGTTGCCAAGGCAATCGGTCCAGGGAAAGTGCCGCCGAAGGGTGCAGCGTCATGCCGCGCATGCGTTGCCGGGCAACGCCTTGCAGGCCAGAGGACGGACCGGTCTGCGCGCGGGACCCTCCTCCCGTGCGTGACAACCTGCCTGTCCGGGCCGCGCAGGGCGACCCATCATGTGAAGAGTGTGCGAGGGCGTTCATCGCTGTCAACAGGACCTAAGTCACAGGCGCCACCTGCACGATGGTTATCAGCCCATCACCGGCGGTCATCAGCGGGCCGCGCGAGGCTGCCGATAATGGATCTCCCCGGCGACGAATCGAGCCCATGACCGTACATCGCGACTTCGACCATCTCTGGCGCGACCGCTGTGACACCTCCAGCCAGCGCAGCCCGCGCGTGCTGATCCGGGTATTCGTCGCCCCCGGCGAGCTGGAACGCAGCGTGGCCTTCTACGAGCAGCTGCAGGGTGTGGTCGCCGATGCCGGCTTTCCGTTTCCCGAGGCGGGCCTGCGGCTGGCGATGGTCGGTGCGTTCCTGCTGATCGAAGGCTGCGACGAGGCACTGGCGCCCTTCACTTCGACAACGGGCACGTTGCTGGTCGACGACGTTCGGCCGTATCACGACAAGCTGGTGGCCGCTGGCGCCGAGATCATCTTCCCGCTGCAGGTAGTGCCCACCGGTGCGGCGTTCAATGCGGTGCATCCCGATGGCACCGTCGTCGAGTACGTGCACCATCGGCCGGACCCGCAGGGGCGCTGAGGTGGCGCGCCCCACCTCAGTAGATCCACGCCATGCGTGGATGCCTTGCACCCGGAGACATGCGGCACCATGACCGCCATCCACGCATGGCGTGGATCTACAATGCGACCATGCCCCACAACGCTCTACCCTGGAATGGCACCCTGCTGCTGGATGCACACGTTGCCGTGCTGCAGGGCCACGCCGGTGACAGCGCTGCGCATGCGCACTACGCCCATCAACTGCTGCTGAGCGAAGGCGCGCCCTGGCAGATCGAGATCGATGGCGCGCGGCAGCAGGGCCAGCGGTTATGGCTGACCTCCTTCCAGCCACACGCGATCCTGTCGGCTCCCACTGACGGCTGCACGGTGTTCCTCGAACCGGCGCATGCCGACCTCGATCAGATCCAGCAGCACCTTCAGTCGTTGCCAGGCAATGCCGCGCAGCTGCACGAATGGCTGCCACGGCTGAGCCGACCGCAGCCCCTGGACCGTCGCGTGCAGGCGGCGCTGGCCCGCATCACCCAGCACCTGCCCGGCCCGGTGCCGGCCGCCGATATCGCCGAGGCCGCGCATCTGTCGACCAGCCAGCTGCATCGGCGCTTCCAGTCCGACTTGGCCGTGACCCTGCGCGGCTGGGTGCTGTGGCAACGGCTGCGCAGCGCACTGGCGCATCATCTGCGCGGGCACAGCCTGACCGACAGCGCGCATGCCGCCGGTTTCGCCGACCTGCCCCACCTCTCGCGCAGCCTGCGCCGCATGTTCGGCATCGGCGCCGCGCAACTGCAGGGCCTGCAGCTGCACGCGGCCTGACGCACCGGTCAACCGCGCCTGCGCAGCCCCTCCGGCAGCTCCGGCACATCGCCATGCGGCAGCTCGCGGAAGGGCGCCAGCAGTTGTGCGGAATACGCCTGCGGATAGTCCGGCTGGCTGCCAATACCCAGATCACGCTGCCCCAGCCGATAGCCCGGCGCATCGAACGCCGTTCCCAGCAGTTGGTCCCACACGGTCAGGAACAAACCGAAATTGACGTCGCCCGCAGTGCCATAGCGGATGTGGTGGAAACGATGCAGCGGCGCCCATGCCATCACCCTGCCCAGCACACTCGGGCGCATGTCCACGTTGGAATGCTGCAGCAGCAACTGGATCGCAATGGCAAACGCCAGCACTGCGGCCACCGGCATCGGCATTCCCAGCAACAGCAGCGGCAATACGCCACCCACTGCTTCGGCGGCCTGGTGCAGCGGGTGTTTCATCAATCCATTGAAACCGTACATGCGGGTCACGCTGTGATGCACCGCATGCAGCCGCCACAACCAGCCGATGCGATGGCTGGCGTAGTGGACCAGGGTGATGCCAAGGTCAGCCGCGATGATCGCCACCAGCACCTGCAGCGCGAATGGCCACTGCATCGGCCAGATGTGCCAGGGCACGATCGCCGCCAGCAGCGGCACTGTGGCGATCGACAGCAGGTTCAGGCTTTCATTGACCAGCGCATGCAGGACGTCACGCAGGCGGTCGCCATGGTCGTGGTTGAACGCCGGGTCGTATGGCCACATCCGCTCGGCAGCGAACGACACCGTGATGGCCACAGCCAGCAAGGCAAGCAGCCACAGCGGATCACCGTGATGGTGACCGACCCAGCCGATGGCGGCAGCAACAAAACCCAGCAGGAACAACGGGGCATACAGGCGGAGCATCCAGTGCTTCATGGGCAACCCGGGAAGTGAGGGGCCTGCATGTTGGCGGGGCGTACAGACTGTCGGCTTGAACAAACGGCGCAACACCTCGCGTCGTCCATCCACGCATGGCGTGGATCTACAATGGCGGCCTCATCGCGGCCGGGACCGGCATGGACTCCTTCACCTTGATGCGTGCCTTCCGCCGCATCGTCGAACGCGGCAGCCTGGCCCGCGCCGCCGAAGACCTGGGCCTGTCGCCAGCAGGGCTGAGCAAGCAGCTGCGCACGCTGGAAACGCACCTGGGCGTGGTGCTGCTGCAGCGGACCACCCGCCGCATGAGCCTGACCGAAACCGGCCATGCCTATTACCGCGAATGCTGCCGCCTGCTCGATGAGCTGGACGCACTGGAGCGCGGCATCGCCCAGCAGCGCGGTGAAGTGAGCGGACGCCTGCGCGTCAATGCACCGCAGTCGTTCGCGCTGAGCACGCTGTCGCCGCTGCTGCCACGTTTCCTGCAGCAGCATCCGCAGCTTGCGCTCGACCTGGTGATGGAAGACCGGCTGCTCGATGCGGTCGGCGAAGGCTTCGATGTCTCCCTGCGCATCCGCGCCGAGCTGGAAGATTCGCGGCTGGTCGCACGCCGCCTGGCGTCGCTGCAGCAGGTGCTATGCGTGGCGCCGTCCTACCTGCAGCACCATCCGGCACCGCAGGTGGTGGAGGAACTGCAGGCGCACAGCGTGCTCGGCTACAGCCTGTCCGATTCACCCGGCAGCTGGCCGCTGCTCGGCCCCGATGGCCAGGTCACGGTGACCCTGCCGACACGGGTCACCGCCAACAACAGCCTGCTGCTGCGTGACCTGCTGGTCGCCGGCCTCGGTATCGGTGCGCTGCCCTCGTTCTTGGCCGCACCGGCGCTGGCCAGCGGCGAGCTGCAGCAGGTGCTGCCCGACCATCGCTATCCGCCGCGGTTCGTCTACGCGGTCTACCCCACCGCGCGCCACCTGCAACCGAAGGTACGCGCCTTCATCGATTTCCTACACGCCGAGCTGCCCACCTGCGCCGGCCTGGATTCGTAACCGCCAGCGAAAACTGAGCTGCCCGCCGCGTGCTGTTTCGGCCCGGCGGCGCTGCCTACTCTGCCGCCTCCCCTCTCACGGACGGCAGGCCGATGATCGCCTCTCCTTCACTGACCACCACTGCACCGGTGGTCGATTTCTTCCATGACGTGGTCTGCGGCTGGTGCTTCGTGCTGGCCCCGCGCCTGCAGCAGGTCTCGGCCGAACTCGGCATCCAGGTCCGCCACCGCAGCTTCGTGCTGCAGGACTCGCGCGAACAGATGATCGAGGTGTTCGGCTCGATGCCGCGCGCCAAGGCCATCATCCTGCGTCACTGGGCCGACTGCGCCGCGCATGAAGACAGCGCGCGCATCGACATCGAAGGCATGCGTGCCCAGGACTTCGAGTACCCCTCCGGCTGGCTCGGCGCGCTGGCCTGCCAGGCCGCCGGCATGCTCGGCGGCAACGACGCGCACGGCTCGATGTTCGATGCCGTGCAGTGGGCACACCTGCACCAGCACCGCAACATCGGTAATGCCGAAGTGCTGCTGGACATCGCCGAACACCTGGGTCATCGGCGTGGCGTCTTCGCCGACCGGATGCGCAGCGATGAGGTGCGCCAGCGCGTGCAGGCCGACCGCGCTGAAGCTGCCGCGCTCGGCATCCGCTCCATTCCCACCGTCATCACCGGCCACGGCCTGCGCCTGCAGACCCTGCCGCTGCCGCAACTGCGCCAGGCCCTGGCGCCGCTGGTCGCGGCCTGAGCCGCACCGTTTCCCCACCCTGCAAGGAGATTTCCCATGACCCCACGTACCCTGGGCACCGCCCTGGCCCTGCTGCTGGCCGGCGCCGCCGTCAGCATTCCCGTATCCGCACACGAACGCGTTCCTTCCGGCCAGCAGGTCGGCACCAGCCCCTGGGGGCCGAAGGACGAGATCGGCCGCCTCAACCTGATCACCGAGGCCTCGCGCGCGGCGATCCTGTCGCGGGTCAGCGGCGGCAAGGCCTACGATCTGGCTACCGAGTACTACGTCGGCATGCCTAGCTGGCAGGATGCCGGCGACCCGCACTACCAGTTCTGGATGACCCACACCCCGCGCGGCACAGTGATGGACGACCCGATGGGCGTGGGCGAGACGATGAACCTCACCCGCAGCTACACCGGCACCGCGTTCTCGATGTACAGCCACACCGGTACCCACATCGATGCGCTGAACCACTTCGGCATCCATGGAAAGATCTGGAATGGCTTCGAGGCCGACAAGCACCTCGGCGACCGCGGCTGGAACGTCACCGGCATCGAGAAGTTCCCGCCGCTGATCGCCCGTGGCGTGCTGATCGACGTGGCCGGCGCCAAGGGCATGGACATGCTGCCGGACAGCTACCGCGTCACCCGCCAGGACCTGAAGGATGCGCTGGCGCGCCAGCACGTGCAGTTGCAGCAGGGCGACATCGTGCTGATCCGCACCGGTCGCATGCGCCTGTTCGAACAGCCCAGGGCCTACATGGCCAACCCGCCGGGCATGGGCCTGGATGCGGCGCGTTTCCTGGTCGAGGACAGCGGCGCGATGATCGTCGGCGCCGACAACCTCAGCTTCGAGACCTTCCCTTCTGAAGTGTCGGACGACTACGTGCCGCTGCACACCTACCTGCTGGCGCAGCAGGGCGCGCCGATCATCGAACTGGTGGCGCTGGATGAACTGGCCCGCGACAAGGTCTACGAGTTCGCCTTCATCGGTGGCCCGCTGAAGATCCGCGGTGGCGACGCCGCCCCGCTGCGCCCGGTGGCCCTGCCGGTCCGCCCGTGACCCGATAGCGCCGGGCCAGGATCCGGCGGTGCCGACCTTGGTCGGTACCGCATTTCCCCCATCCACGCATGGCGTGGATCTACTGTGGCCAGGCCCCCATTCTCCAGTAGATCCACGCCATGCGTGGATGCCTTACCTCCTTCAGCAAGCTGAAACCTCACCCTCCGATTTCATTAGTAATATTACTCACAAGCCGAGTAGCATGTCCGGTCTCAGCCCCTGATACCGGCCTGTCGATACTCGTTCCATGCCTGCCGTTTCCGCCCACTCCTGTCGCTTCCTGCCAGCCCGGCGCCTCTCTCGGAGGACCGGCTGATGGGCGCCGTCGTCGCCCTCGACCGCCTGCTGGACGGCCGCCAGGTCTGGCGCGGGCCGGCACGCCAGGGCCAGGCCAGCGACCATCTGGCCAGTGGCCACCCGGCGCTGGACGCGCGCCTGCCCGGCGGTGGCTGGCCGGCCAGCGGGCTGTGCGAAGTGCTGCAGGCCGCTCCCGGGGTCGGCGAACTGGCCCTGGTCTGGCCGGCGCTGGCGAAACTGAGCCAGCGCGAACGGCCGATCGTGCTGGTCGCCCCGCCCTACCGCCCGCATGCCCCGGCATGGGCCGCTGCCGGGCTCGACCTGGCCCAGCTGCAGATCATCCACGCCACACCAAAGCAGGCCCTGTGGGCGACCGAGCAGTGCCTGCGCTCTGCTGCCTGCGCCGCCGTGCTGTGCTGGCCGCAGCAGGCCGACGATCGCGCCCTGCGTCGCCTGCAGGTTGCTGCCGACAGCGGCCAGTGCCTGGGTTTCGTGTTCCGCGAGGCCCGCGCCGCCCGCAACCCCTCCCCGGCCAGCCTGCGCCTGCAGCTCGACCACGGCCAGGTGCGGGTGTTGAAGTGCCGCGGCGGGCTGCCACCGGCGCAGCCGTTGCCGCTGGCCATCGCCCACTGAGGCCGCGCCATGCACTGGGCCTGCCTGTTGTTGCCGCAGCTGGCGCTGGACAGCGTGCTGCGCCTGCAGCCGGATCCGCAGCGGCCGCTGGTGCTGCTGCAGGGGCCGGCGCAGCGTCGTGTGCTGCGTGCGGTCAGCCCTGCCGCGCGGGCAGCGGGGCTGCGCCCGGGCATGCTGCTGTCGGCCGCGCAGGTGCTGGTGCAGGACCTGCAGCTGCACGACTACGATCCCAGCGCCGAACAGCACACCCGGCAGTTGCTGGCCAGCTGGCTGTATGCCACCAGTTCGCTGGTCAGCCTCGATTTTCCGCATGCGCTGGTGCTGGAGATCGGTGCCAGCCGTGCCCTGTTCGGCGATTGGCTGACGATCGAACAACGCCTGCGCCACGGCCTGCACGAACTGGGCTTCCGCCATCGCCTGGTCGCCGCCCCCAACCCGCATGCCGCGCGCGTGCTGGCCAATGTGCACGATGGCCTTGGCATCGATGCGCAGCAACTGCCCGCCGCACTGGCGCAGCTGCCACTGGCACGTAGTGGCCTGCCCGTTGATGCGGTGACCGTACTGGCACGCTCCGGCCTGCGCACGCTGGGCGCGGCCTTCGATCTGCCACGCGAAAGCCTGGCCCGCCGCTTCGCCCCCGAGGTGCTGCAGCAGCTGGATGCCGTGCGCGGCCTGGGCAGCGCGCCGTTGCGCTATTACCAGCCGCCGGACCGGTTCGATGCGCGCATCGAATTCGAATACGAGATCGAATCCAGCCAGGCCCTGCTGTTCCCGCTGCGGCGCCTGCTGCTGGACCTGGCCGCGTTCCTGTGTTCGCGCGATGGCGGCGTGCAGCGTTTCGACCTCCATTTCGAACACGACCTGCTGCCGGCCAGCGTACTGACCATCGGCCTGCTGGCCCCCGAACGTGATGCGGCGCTGCTGTTCGAGATCGCGCGCAACCGCATGGAAGCCTTCGCCCTGCCCGCCGGCAGCCGTGCGTTGCGCCTGCAGGCCGAGCAGCTGCCGCCGTTCGTGCCGGCCGCACGCGATCTGTTCGACACGCGCCCGGCGCAGGCAATGCCATGGACGCAGCTGCGCGAGCGCCTGCGTGCCCGCCTTGGCGATGACGCCGTGCAGCCACTGGCCGTGCAGGCCGACCACCGCCCTGAACGTGCCAGCGGCACCCAACCGCCGGCCAAGCCACCTGCCTGGTGGCCGCTGCGCCCCGGCTGGCTGCTGGATACGCCGCAGCCGCTGCGCGATCCGCGCCTGCGTATCGTCGCCGGGCCGGAGCGGATCGAATCGGGCTGGTGGGACCAGGCTGATGCGCGCCGCGACTATTACGTGGTGGAAACCGCGCAGGGCCAGCGTGGTTGGGCCTTCCGCACGCGCAATGATCCGCATGCACCGTGGATGCTGCACGGCTGGTTCGGCTGATCCCCATGCACACCGACCTGCCCGGGTACGCCGAGCTGCATTGCCTGTCGGCCTTCAGTTTCCAGCGTGGCGCCTCCATCGCCGAGGAGCTGTTCGCACGCGCTGCCGGACAGGGCTATCGCGCACTGGCGATCACCGACGAATGCTCGTTGGCCGGCATCGTGCGTGCCTGGCAGGCGGCGAAGACACACGGCGTGGCACTGATCGTCGGCGCCGAATTCCAGGTCGAGGACGGGCCGAAACTGGCCCTGCTGTGCACCGACCAGGCGGCCTATGCCGGGCTGTGCCAGCTGATCACCACCTGCCGTCGGCGGGCGGCCAAGGGCGAATACCGCTGCCTGCGCGAGGATCTGCATGAGCTCCCCGAGGGCCTGCTGTGCCTGTGGCTGGACCGGCAACCGGCGGCCACCGAACTGGAACTGCTGCGCCGTTGTTTTCCGCAGCGCCTGTGGCTGGCGGTGGAGCTGCATCACGAACACGACGACACGCGCCGGCTGCAGCAGTTGCAGGCTTTCGGCGAACGCCACCAGCTGCCACTGGTCGCCAGTGGTGACGTGCACATGCACGTGCGCCGGCGCCGCGCCCTGCAGGACACGCTGACTGCGATCCGCCACCGCTGCAGCGTGGCCGAGGCCGGCTGGCGGCTGTTTGCCAATGGCGAGCGCCATCTGCGCCCACGCACCGCACTGGCCCAGCTGTATCCACCCGAACTGCTGGCTGAAACCCTGCGCATCGCCGAACGCTGCCACTTCACCCTGGACCAGCTGAAATACACCTACCCGCGCGAACTGGTACCCGAAGGCCACGACCCGGACAGCTGGCTGCGCGTGCTGGTCGAGCGCGGCATTCCGTGGCGTTGGAAGAAGGGCATCGAGCCAGCCCAGCGCAAGCAGATCGAGCACGAACTGGCGCTGATCAAGCAGAAGCAGTACGCCTCCTATTTCCTCACCGTGCAGGACATCGTGCGCTTTGCCCGCAGCCAGGACATCCTCTGCCAGGGCCGTGGCTCGGCTGCCAATTCGGCGGTGTGTTTCGTGCTGGGCGTGACCGAGATCGACCCGGCGCGCAGCAACCTGCTGTTCGAGCGCTTCATTTCCGCAGAGCGTGATGAACCACCGGACATCGACATCGACTTCGAGCACGAGCGCCGCGAGGAAGTGCTGCAGTACGTGTTCAACCGCTATGGCCGCGAGCGTGCCGCGTTGACTGCGGTGGCGATCAGCTACCGTGGGCGCAGCGCGATCCGCGATGTCGCCCGTGCGCTGGGCCTGCCGATGGACCAGGTCAACGAGCTGGGTGCGGCAATGGATCATTGGGGCGGCAACATCCCACTGCCGGAAACCCTGCGCGAGCGCGGCTTCGATCCGGAAACACCGTTGATGCGACGGCTGCTGGCATTGACCGCCGAGCTGATCGATTTCCCGCGCCACCTGTCGCAGCATCCGGGTGGCTTCGTGATTTCCGAACACCCGCTGTCGACGCTGGTGCCGGTGGAGAACGCGGCGATGGCCGACCGCACCGTCATCCAGTGGGACAAGGACGACCTGGACGCCACCGGCCTGATGAAGGTCGACTGCCTGGCACTGGGCATGCTCACCGCCATCCGCAAATGCCTGGCGATGCTGCAGCAGCACGGCCTGCACAGCGGGCGCATGGATGCGATCCCCGATGAAGACGGCCCGACCTACGACATGATCTGCGCCGCCGACACCATCGGCGTGTTCCAGATCGAGTCGCGCGCGCAGATGGCGATGCTGCCACGCATGCAACCGCGCAATTTCTATGACCTGGTGATCGAGGTAGCAATCGTGCGCCCCGGCCCGATCCAGGGCGACATGGTCCACCCCTACCTGGAACGTCGGCGGATCCTGCGCGAACAAGGGCCGGATGCGTTGAACGATCCGGACAATCCACTCTATCCCGCCCGGTTGGAGCGCGTATTTGCCCGCACGCTCGGTGTGCCCTTGTTCCAGGAACAGGTGATGCAGCTGGCGGTGGATGCGGCCAACTACACCGCCGGTGAAGCCGATGCCCTGCGCCGCTCGATGGCCGCGTGGAAGCGTCGTGGCGGCCTGGAGCCCCATCGCGAAAAGCTGCTGACCGGCATGCTGAAAAATGGTTTCAGCCTTGAATACGGCGAGCACCTGTTCGAGCAGATCAAGGGTTTCGGCGATTACGGATTTCCCGAAAGCCACGCCGCCAGCTTCGCCCTGCTCACCTATGCCAGCTGCTGGCTGAAGTGCCATCATCCGGCCGCGTTCGCCGCCAGCCTGATCAACAGCCAACCGCTGGGCTTCTACAGCCCCGACCAGCTGCTGCAGGATGCGCGCCGGCATGGCATCACGGTACTGCCGGTGGACGTGCGCCACAGCGACTGGGACTGCACGCTGGACTTCGGCAAAGGCGCCGCGGCAATCCGCCTCGGCCTGCGCCTGGTCGATGGCTGCAGCGAACCGGCCGCGCAGGCCATCATGCGCGAACGTGCGCGGCGCCCATTCGACGATGTCGGCGACCTCTGCCAGCGCACCGCACTGGATCGCCGCCAGCAGGGCCTGCTTGCCGATGCCGGCGCCCTGCGCGGCCTCAGCGGCCATCGCCACCGTGCACGCTGGGATATTTCCGGCGTGGAGAACCGCCTGCCGTTGTTCGACCAGGCCCGCGCCACCGCCGAAGCACGCGTGGCCCTGCCCCTGCCCAGCGCCTGGGAAGACATGCAGGCCGATTACCGCAGCACCGGCACCACCCTCGGCCGCCATCCGATGTCATTCCTGCGCGCGCAGCTGCGAACCCGCGGCTGCCTGGATGCCGCGCAGCTGGCCAACCACGGCCATGGCCGGCGCGTGCGCATCGCCGGCCTGGTACGCATGCGCCAGCGCCCGCAGACCGCCAGCGGCGTCACCTTCCTTACCCTGGAAGATGAAACCGGCATGGTCAACGCCGTGGTCTGGCGACATCTGGCCGACCGCCAGCACCACATCCTGGTAGACACCCAGCTGATGCAGATCGATGGCCGACTGGAACGCGTGGATGGCGTGCAGCATGTGATCGTGCAGCGCATGCACTGCCTGGACGAACTGCTGCAGGGACTGCGCAGCCACAGCCGCGACTTCCATTGACGATACACATCGTCACACAACGCACTGGCCACGATCGACCGGATTCCGCTATCGTCGGCCACGTCCAAGGAAGGAATACACAATGGCTCGTGCCCTGACCCTGACCACCCTGGTGGTCGCCACACTCGCGTTGCTCGTTTCCGGCTGGACCGCCTGGAACCTGCATCGCAGCCAGTCACCGCAACGCGTGATCGAAGCGCGCGGCCTGATCATCCACGATGCCAGTGGCCAGCCACGGGTGATCCTCGGTGCACCGGTCCCCGATCCCCTCAGCCAGGGCCGCCCGCAGGGGCCGCGTGCCACCGCCTTGTCCGGCGTGATCCTGCTCGGCCCCGATGGTTCCGAGCGCGGTGGCTATGGCACCAGCGACCGGGGTGGCGAAGCGATGCTGACCCTTGACGATGCCACCGGCACCACCGAAGTCTTCAAAGTGGTCGCCAACCCGGACCGCGGTGCCAGCCTGATGGTCAAGCACCAGAACAACACCGGCGCCATGCTGAGTTCCTGGCAGGGCAAGCCGGAACTGGTGTTCCTCGACGACAGCGGCCAGTCCTACTACGTGCGCCCCGGCGCCAGCGCCGCGCCCTGAGCACGCTCAGCGCATCACCGCCGCCAGGTCATCGGCCAATCGCCGTTGCTGCGGCGGGCCGAGTGCCGCACAGGTGATGCGCAGCCCATGCGCCGGTGCAGCCACGGCAAAGACTTCGCCCCCGCGCACATGCCAGCCACGCGCGGCCAGCGCCAGCACCTGTGGCGTGCTGTCGGCCGGCAGTGGCAGCCACAGATTCAAACCTTCCATCGGCATGGGTGTCGGCAGCCCACGCGCCTGCAACAGCGCCTGCAGACCCTGCAGCCGCTGCTGGTAGCGTTCACCGGCCGCAGCGACCTTCGCTCGTTGCTGCGCCGACTCCAGCACCGCACTGACCGCATCCTGCAACAGATGGCTGACCCAGCCGGTGCCCGCCGCCAAGCGCAGGCGAAGGCGTGCCGCGGTCTGCCCATCACAGGCCAACCAGGCCACGCGCAGGTCCGGGCCCAATGCCTTGGACAACGAACGCAGCAGCGCCCAACGCCGACCGTCCATCGGCAGCACCGAGTGATAGCTCTGTTGCGAGAGCAGAGCGTAGTGATCGTCGATCAGCACCGCGACCTGCGGATAGCCGGCCAGCAACTGGCGCAGCGCACGCGCACGCTTCGCATCCAGGCTGGCACCGGTGGGATTGTGTGCGCGCGGGGTCAGCAGCACCGCACGTGCACCCGCATCCAACGCCTGCCGCAGTGATTCCACCTGCATGCCGTGCGCATCCACCGCCACCGGCAACGGCGCGTGCCCGGCCGCACCGAGGACATTGAGGCTGCCCAGGAAACAGGGATCCTCCACTGCAATGCGGTCCCCCGGCAGCAGCCACGCCGACAACAGGCGCTCGATGCCATCGACCGCGCCATGGGTCAGTTCCAGCGCATAGCCCGGCGGGCAATCGGCATCCAGCGAGGCCCGTGCCAGGTGCTGCATGCGTGGATCGACCGTCTCCACCCCATACAGGCGCGAGGCCGTGGCAGCTACGCGCAGGCTGGGCAGGCAGCGCGGATCCGGATTACCACCGGCCAGATCATGCAGGGCCAGCCCTGGCGCACTGCCCTCGCGTGCCATCGTCGCCGGCAGGCCGCGCACCACGGTGCCGCGACGCCCCGCCGTACTGGCCAGGCCCGCCGCATCCAGCCGCTTGTAGGCGGCGGCCACGGTATTGCGGTTGACCCCCAGCTGATCGGCCAGGTCCCGCACCGGCGGCAGCACGCTGCCCGCCGCCAGATGGCCACTGCCGATGCCCTCGCGGATGCTGTCGAAGATCGCTTCGGCGCTGCTCCCGGTGATTTTCATTTTGTCCTATGCCAAACTATATCTTGTCCTGTGCCAGTGTATCCCACCCTGGCCACCCCGCACCGGAGGTGCCCCATGTCCCTCGCCCCCGCCGACTGGCCCGTCGCCCAGTCCGTCGAACAGATCGCCGCCAACCTGGCCACCGTGCGCCAGCGCATCGCCAGCGCCTGTGCCCGCGCCGGACGTGATCCGGCCAGCGTGCGCCTGCTGCCGGTCAGCAAGACCGTCGATGAAGCGCGCATCCGCATGGCCGTAGCCGCCGGTTGCCACGAACTGGGCGAAAACAAGGTGCAGGAGGCGCAGCGCAAGGCCGAGGCCATGGCCGACCTTGGCGTGCACTGGTCGGTCATCGGCCACCTGCAGACCAACAAGGCCCGCTACGTCGCACGCTTCGCCAGCGAGTTCCAGGCGCTGGACAGCCTGCGCGTGGCCGAGGCGCTGCAGCAGCGGCTGCTGCTGGAGGACCGCACGCTGGATGTGTTCGTACAGGTCAACACTTCGGCCGAGCCCAGCAAATACGGCCTGGAGCCGGCCGCGGTGGCCGACTTCGTGCAGCAGCTGCCCGCCTTCGACCGCCTGCGCGTGCGTGGCCTGATGACCCTGGCCATCTTCACCCCCGAAGTGGAACGGGTACGCGCCTGCTTCGTGCGCCTGCGCGAGCTGCGCGACCAGCTGCAGCAGACGGCGCCGGCTGGACTCGACCTGTCGCAGCTGTCGATGGGCATGTCCGGTGATTTTGAAGTCGCCATCGAGGAAGGCGCCACCGTCGTCCGTGTCGGCCAAGCGATCTTCGGTGCACGCTCCACGCCCGACAGCTTCTACTGGCCCACCCCGGGAGCACCCGCATGAAGCGCGCCGTTGCCCTGCAGCACGTAGCGTTTGAAGATCTTGGCACCCTGCAGCCGCTGCTGCTCGCGCAAGGGTGGCAGGTGCAGGTCCTGCAGGCAGGCGTGGATGCACTCGATGCCGCCGAAGATGCCGATCTGCTGGTGGTACTGGGTGGCCCGATCAGCGTCAACGATGGAGCTGCCTATCCGTTCCTCGCCGACGGCATCGCGCTGCTGCAGCGTCGCCTGCAGCAGCAGCGACCGACGCTCGGCATCTGTCTCGGCGCCCAGTTGATGGCGCGCGCACTGCACGCCGACGTCGCCCCCACCGGTGGCAAGGAAATTGGTTTCGCACCGCTGCTGCTCACCGACGAAGGCCAGCGCTCGCCACTGCAGGCATTGCAGGGCATCCCGGTGCTGCACTGGCATGGCGAAGCCTTCGAACTGCCGGTCGGCGCACGCCGCCTCGCCAGCACGCCCGCCTGTCGCCACCAGGCCTTCGCCATCGGCCACCACGCCCTCGCCCTGCAATGCCATCCCGAACTGGACGCGCGCCAGTTCGAGCGCTGGCTGATCGGCCATGCGCTGGAACTGGCCGCGGCCGGCATCGATCCCATCGACCTGCGCGCGCAGGCCCGTCGCTATGGCGGGCCGCTGGCAGCCGCGGCGACCGCGATGTTCCATCAGTGGCTGCACGACCTGCCGGAGACCCGCCCATGCACTACCGCCTGACCATCCAGCACAACGGCATCCATTGGGGCCATGTCGACTGCGACGGTCCCAACGCGCTGCAACGCATCGATGCCATCGCCGCGCGCCTGCCCGCCGCCGAAGGCTTCACCCTGCAACGGCAGAAGGGCATCGGCGAGGAGCGCATCCTCTCCAGCACCGCCGATGGCCTGCGCGTGCTGGCCGCGCAGATCCAGTACCGCGATCTCTGACCATCGCGCCGGGTGCCGGCCAGCGGTCGGCACTACCCGGCTACCCACTCCCGTGCGAAGCTTCACGCATGTTGAAACTGTCACGCGGCACCATCGACGGCCTGCGCATTGCCCCACGCTGGCCCGCGTCACAGGTCATCGTCGAGGCCGAGGTTCTGCAACGCCTGCTCGATGCGCAGGCACGGCTGCCGTCCACCCTGCGCCTGCTGGTCACCCGCGGCTTCGAATGCAGCCAGGGACAGCTGGGCGGCTTCCGGCGCGTGGTCCGGCGGCTGGGCATCGCCATGTTCCGCTGCTGCTATCGGCATCGCCATGATGAGATCGACGCCATTTTCGGCGCCAATGGCCACGACCTGGACGGGCGTCATGTGGATGTCTCGCTGGTCCTGCACGGCCAGCGCCTGCGCCTGCTTCCGCTGGGCGTGTTCACTCCACTGCGCTGGCAGCAGCGCCGCGTCAGCCGCCATGCCGACGCCGTTGCAGCGGCCAAGGACGCACTGCAGCAGTCCGGCTTCGATCTGCACCCCAACGCCACGGAGAGCCTGCAGATCCACTGCGACTACCGCGGCACCACGCTGGCGGAACCGTCGCATTGATCGACGTTCCCCGCGCACTGCAGGCAACCTGCACCGACCTTCAGCAACGGCTGGGCCGGATCGACAACCTGTCGGGCAGTGGTGAACGCAGCCTCATCATCGCAGGAGAGCTGCTGAGGTTCCCCTATCGTATCTACGCCGACGCCACGGACCTGTTCCGGCTCGCATCCCAACTGCAGGGCGATACGCGCGCCCTCTGCCTCTGCCTGCTCTCGCGTCACTGCGACGGACATGTACGGCAACGTGCGATCGAGACGCTGGGGCCCTCACCGATGGCCTGGGTGCATGCCTTCCAGCTGACCTTGCTGGGGGAGTACGTGGACGAGATCGCATCGGCCGTGGCGATCCAGGCGCAACAGACCGGCCTGCAGCGCTATGCCGCGCTCATCGGCGAGAACCGCGCCTTCGTCGCCCTCTGCCGACAACGCGCCGCCAGCTACTGGGATGCTTACTACCGCGCCCGCTACTCCAGCCTGCGCCTGTTCCCGGCCCACAGACTGCTGCTGCAGATGGCATACGCCGCGCGCTCGCCGTAGCACTCTCTGCACCCGCCAGCGCACATCCGCTGTTGGGGGACTTAGAGATTGAGAACGGGGAAGAAACGGGATGAAACGGGATGAAATGGGACGGAAGGCCTGCGCGGCAAGCGTTCCGCCTATCGAGTGACATCTATCGATAGATAGAGCTCAGTTTGCGAAACGCGCCCTGGCTGAGCCATTTGGACAGCAGAAATGCGAAACGGCCGCCAGAGATGGCGGCCGTTTGATTTGCGTTCAAAGGGGCTTCAACGGGCCGGTGGCCCATCAGGTGGATCGCAGATGTTCTGCAGGCAGTCCTCCAATCCCTGGAGCCTGACTAACACCTGGTCGAGCTGATCCTGGCTCAGGTACTTGAGGGAAGGAACGCCCAAGCGGAACAGATCCCTCTCCACCTCCCTTTGCCACCCGTAGCGAGCTGCCAGGTCCTGGATTTCATAGCGCGCGCGAGCACGACGCAGATGCACTGGCATTGCCGGCACGGGGTCAGAAAGCCTTGTCTCCCAATGACTCCGAGGGATCGCATCCCGCAGAATCGCCCTCAGTCTACTTACCAGTTGCCGCTGCTCCTGCATCCTTTGCCCCTGTAACGATCATCCCGACTGTCTGCCGGGCAAACGGCCTTACGTCCGCTTCCGGCAGTCCCTTTTCCAGCAGCTGAGCCAGCAGAACAAGCGCCTCGCCGTACTGGGCCGGGGCCAGAACAGCATCCGCGTCATCAAGCGCCTCCTGGAGCAGTTGCGCGGCGATCTTCACAGACGACTGGCTCACTACCTGAGACTGTCGCAAGTCATTGTTTTGACGCGAAATCGTGCCGGAATCCAGACGCTCGTCGCCTGAGCCAGTCAGAAGCCAATTGGCGTTCCAGCCTTGCTGCACCAGCGCCGCCAGGCACTCCGCCCCAATCTCTCTCAGGCCGCGTTCAAAGCGCCCATAGGTGTTCTTTGACACCCCGATGAGGGTGGCCATCTCCCCTTGAGTCCTCGACCCCCGAACGGTGGTCAGTCGCGCACCAATCGACACCCATTCGGGTTTCGCTCTTTCCTCGCCGGAAGTGCGAATCAAGTTCTCTGCGTGATTCATCGTTTCGCACTTCCCGTAAGTATTTGTTTCATAAAGACAGAATCCCGAAAACACCCATTTGTGTCGTCGCCGACCAAGTGCGAAACACGTTTGGGTGTTGACAAGCACCCAAATGGGTTTAGCATCTGCCCCGTAGTCATCGCTCAAATGACAGGTACGAAATGTCAGCAACGAATACCCCGAGAAAAGCCAGTCCCGCTAAGGACTGGCATGCCGCCGACATCGTAGCGGCCCTGCATCGCAAGGAAATCTCTCTGCGGCAGATCGCGCTACTGAATGGCTACACCAACGGGGCGAGCCTGAATCCCGCTCTGCGTCGGCCGTACCCCCAAGCCGAGGCCCTGATTGCAGAGGCGCTCGGAATGGAACCCCGGGCCATCTGGCCCAGCCGGTACGGCGCCGACGGAAAGCCGAACCGTGGCCCAGGGGGCCGCAAACCACTGCTGCCCCCTGGTGCAAAGCCTAGCAGCCTGCGGACAGGCCGCAATCCACAAATTGGCGCCCCTCAATGAACAGCGCCTCTATCTACCGCTTCCCCCCGGCGCACAGGCGCCCCCACCGAGCAGGAGACGCAAGGATGAATCGTCAGCCCAGCCAGCCCCATGACTTCTTTTTGACCCCGCGCCCCCCGGCGCAGGTCAACGGCACCATGGACTACCGCAAGTCCGTCAGCATGCTGGTCGGCCAGATGCTGGAGGCGGCGCACGCTGCAGGCCTGGACCGGCACGAAGTTGCCGCACGCGCCAGCCGCCTGACCGGCCAGAACGTCTCTAAGGCGATGCTCGACGGCTACACCGCGCCGAGCCGCGAGACATTCAACATCCCTCTGTGGGTGGCCCCTGTGCTGGAGGTGATCTGCGGCGGGACGCTGTTGGCCGAGTGGCAGGCCCAGGTCATTGGTGGCCAGCTGTTGCTCGGCGCCGAGACATTGGACGTTGAAATCGGCCGCGCCCACCGTGAGCGTGTCGTCGCCAGCCAGCGCCTGCGCCAGCTGCACCGCCTGAGCGTGAGGGCATCCTGATGGCGGACGGCAACATGTCCCCCCGTTCGATGCTGGATCTGACCACCCTGGCCACCAGCCTGGGCAAGACCAAGCGAGCCGTCGAGATCCGCGCCAAGCGCGAGGGCTGGACGTTCCAGGAAAAGGCCACTCGCGGTGGCCGTCGCCGACTGTATGCCGTTGACGCGCTGCCGCCGGACGTACAGGCCGCAGTTGTCATCGCCGGCCAGGTCAGCGAAACCCCGCAGCGTGCCGTGGTGGTTCGCCAGGCCAACGTCGATTCCATCGCGTCCGCGTGGAAGCGTTACGAAGCCGTGCCGCAGCATTTGAAGGACGAAGCCGCGCGCCGCCTGCGTGCCCTGCAGGCAGTTGAGGCGCTGCAGGCAGCTGGCCACCCACTCATGGCGGCACGCCAGATCGTCGCCAGCCAGATGCAGCGCGACCAGGTCGGCGGCGTGAGCGTGGCTAGCCTGGGCCGCTGGGCCGCACTGGTCGCCAAAGCCGAGAAGCAGCACCGTCTGGCGCTGTTGGTGCCGGCATACGCCGCCACCAAGGCCAAGGCCGAGATTCATGCCGAGGCCTGGGATCTGTTCAAGGCCGACTATCTGCGCGTCGAGGCTCCGAGCGCGCAAAGCTGCTATGACCGCCTGCAGCGCATTGCCGCCACCAAGGACTGGCCTGCACTTCCCTGCGCCAAGACGTTCACCCGCCGTGTTGAGGCAGAACTGCCTCGCGCCGTCCTGGTGATGGCCCGCGAAGGCCAAGAGCGCTTCAATCAGACGTTCCCAGCACAAGAGCGCGACCGTAGCGTGTTCCATGCCCTGGAGGCAGTGAACAGCGACGGCCACAAGTTCGACGTGTTCGCACGCTGGCCGGACGGCACAGTTGCGCGCCCCATCATGGTGGGCGTCCAGGATCTCTACAGCGGCAAGCTGCTCGGCTACCGCATTGCCGAAACCGAGTCATCGGACCTTGCACGCTTCGCGTTCCGTGACGTGATCGAGCGCTATGGCATTCCCGGCAAGGTCTGGCTGGACAACGGTCGAGGCTTCGCATCCAAGATGCTGACCGGCGGCACCGCGAATCGCTTCCGATTCAAGGTGAAAGAAGACGATCCGACCGGCCTGCTGACGGCAATGGGCTGCGAGATCCACTGGGCGACGCCGTATCACGGCCAAGCCAAGCCCATCGAACGGGCCTGGCGTGATCTGTGCGACCGCATTGCCAAGCATCCGGCATTCGCTGGTGCCTACACGGGTAACAAGCCCGACGCAAAGCCCGAGAACTACGGCAGCAAGGCCATTCCGCTGGATGAGTTCGTGCGTGTCCTGAATGAGGAAATCGCAGCCCACAACGCCCGCGAGGGGCGGCGCACGCGCACGGCTGCAGGCCGGAGCTTTGATGCCGCCTTTGAGGCCAGCTATGCCCAGGCCACGATCCGCAAGGCATCACCTGAGCAGCTGCGGGAAATGCTCTTGTCTACGGACGTGGTGACCTGTGACCGCCGCGATAGCAGCGTGCGTCTGTCCGGCAACCGCTATTGGAGCGACGCAATCGCCCCGTTTGCGGGCCAGAAGGTGATGCTTCGCTTTGATCCTGAGCATCTGCACCAGGCCGTGCATGCGTACACCCTGGCCAACGTCTACATCGGCCAGCTCGATTGCATCGCCGCCGTTGGCTTCGCCGATACCGGCGCTGCCCGTGAACACGCCAGGGCGAAAAAGCAGTACCGCCAGGCAGCACGCAAGCAGCTGGACGCCGAACGCCGGATGGAAGCGGCCAGCGTCGCCAACCAGTTGCCATCGCCGATGCCCGAATCGCTGCCGCCTGCAGGCGTGATCGCACCGCTATTTGGTCGCCGCCAGTCGCCGCGCGTGCAGGAAGCCGAGCCCGCCGAACGGCTGCGCACCGGCACCGACGACAACGAAAGCGCGTTCGTGTCGCTGATGGATCGCATGCAGGCCCAGCAGCGCCGGAACAGCTTGTGGACCACGCCTGATGGGGAGGCCTGATGCAGAGCAACCCAGCTACCGGCTACCAGCGTCGGCAGGCCTACCTCCAACGCATTCGCAACGAAGGTTCGCACCCACTCCGCCACCAGGCCCAAGCGCGTTTCCGATCCGGCGTAGACACCCGGACCAACCCGAAAGCGACAGCAGCAGGCGGCGGCATCGCTCGCCGTAGATCAAAGCTCGCTGCCCTCAAACGTCCGCCCCTTCCACCCGTTGCCCCGCTGCACCCGCACCAATCCAAGGAATCAAACACGATGAATCTGGCCGTCACCCCGATCACCCCCGAAGAACTGTCACCGGAGCAGCTCGCCGATCTGCGCGACCGTCTGCGTATCACCCTGGAGGAAGACAAGAACCTGAGCCAGGCCCGCTTGGCAAAGGAATCGGACATCAGCAGCGCCACCCTGTCGCAGTTCTTGGGCGGCACCTATGCGGGCAACCAGCAAAACGTGGCTCGCAAGCTGGCCGGTTGGCTCAATGTCCGCGATGAGCGCATCAGCAACGGCAAGCTGCCCGAAGGCCCTGAGTTCGTCACCACGCCGACCAGCGAGAAGCTGCGCGCTGTCCTGCAGTACGCCCACATGGCTGGCGACATTGCAGTGATCGCTGGCGGCGCAGGCCTGGGCAAGACCGTCACGAACAAGCGCTATGCAGCCGTGAGCCCGAACGTCTGGCACGTCGAGTTGACCCCAGCCACGGGTGGCGTGCTTACCTGCCTGCAGGAGATTGCCGCAGTCATGGGCCTGCGCGACCTGGTCAACTCCGCCGCCTACATCCAGCGGGCCATCTTCCAGAAGGTGCGCAACACCAGCGGTTTGCTGATTCTGGATGAAGCACAGCACCTGACCGTGCAGGCGCTGGATATGGTCCGCGCCATCAACGATCAAACCAGCATTGGCCTTGTGCTGTGTGGCAATGATCGCGTCATCACGCAAATGACCGGCGGCAACCGCGCTCCATTCCTCGACCGCCTGTATAGCCGCGTCGGAAAGCGCCTGGTGATTCACAAGGTGGTCAAGGGTGACGCCGACGCGATCATTGACGCTTGGAACATTGCCGATGCCGGTTGCCGCGATCAGATCCGGCAGATCGCCGACCTTCCGGGCGCACTCCGCGTCCTGAATAAGGTGTTGCGCCTTGCCTCGATCTACTCCCAGGCCAAGAACGAGCGGATCTGCTGTGAGTCCATCCGCTACGCGGCCAAAGAACTGGGCGTGATGGTGTGACCACGTCCATTTCCCATCTCACGGCCGACCTGGTGTCGGCTGTGGGCGGCATCGCCAGGCTGGCATCACCGGATGCACTGCCGGCGCGCTGCCTGATCGTCCAGCGCTGCTATGCGCTGGCCACCCCCTTCGATTCGCTGACCATCGGCCAGTTGCTGCAGTGGAGCAATGAAGCCATCGCAAGCGCCGTTCAAACGGCCCCAATCGACAACCAGGAGCGTCTCCCGTGACCACCACCGACAAGAACCGCACCGCCATCCAGCACCAGCTGACCGCCGCGCTGGAGGCCATCAATGCCCTGGCCGACAAGGGCCTCACGGCTCGTTCCGTCTCAATCACGGGCGCCCGGCCCGTGATCGTAATCGACCGCCCGCGCGGCGATTCGCTGGTGGGCGCCCAGCACATCCGAGAGCGCAAGGGCGAGCTGGTGACCCGAACGAAGATGGCGACCCCCTTCCACGGCTGCCAGGTGGAGTGGGACGTGTGCCAGTCCACCCCCATCAGCGGGCTGCACTGAGCAAGACGCCATGACAAAGCATGTTCCTTTCCCCAAGTCGCTGCAGCAGCTGCTGCAGCGAATCCTGGAGGCAATCGACCAAGCCGGCGGCGGTATGACCCGCGTGCAGCTCGCCACCACGCTGCACGATGCGCGTCCGCTGGACATTGACGACACCCTGGAGGAACTGATCGACCGCAACCAGGTCGAGCGCCAGGGCGGTGATCCGCAGATGCTCTGGCTGGTCCGTGGCTCCACCGGCAGCCAGTACACAGCCGCACCGGAGCCAAAGCCCGCCAGTTGCGAGCGTCCGCCGCACACCGTGCGAGCGCATGACGTAGAACGGCGCCTGGAAGTCATTGCCCAGGATGTCCTGGACGCCGCGCTAGACGCCCGTGCAGCAGGGCTCCCTGCGCCGCTGGTGCGGTTGCTGATGCAGTGCGATAGCGCCATTGCCGAAGCCCGCAACCACCTCACCCTCTGATGAACAAGGAAACCCCACCCATGCAAGCAAACCCGATTCCCGAAGGCTACCGACAAGACGCCAAGGGGCACCTTGTCCCGGAGAAGCACATCAAGGAAATCGACAAGCTGCGCGATGAACTGGTGCAGGAGCTCGCTGAGCGCGCTCAGGATCTGCACAAGAGAATGGCCGACTTCAAGCGCCATGCATTCGACAGCATTGCCGCGTTCGTGTCCCTCAGCGCAGAGCAGTACCGCGTCCACATCGGCGGCAAGAAGGGCAACGTCACGCTGGTGGCCTACGATGGCCAGTACAAGGTGATTCGCCAGTTCCAGGAAACGATCAAGTTTGACGAGCGGCTGCTGGCTGCCAAGGCACTCATCGACCAATGTCTGGCTGAGTGGACCGAGGGTGCACGCACCGAGATCCGCACCATCATCAACGATGCGTTTCGCGTCGATCAGCAGGGCAACATCCGCACCGGGCAGGTGCTGCAGCTGAAGCGCCTGGAGATTGACGATCCGCGCTGGCAGGAAGCCATGCGCGCCATTGGCGAAGCCGTCCAGGTCATGGGGAGCAAGTCCTACGTCCGCGTGTACCAGCGGGACAAGGATGGCGCCTATCAGCCCATCACCCTCGACCTGTCGGCGGTGGCACTGTGACCGCGCACATTCCCGCCGACCTCGCAGAGCTGGCACTGGCTGTAGCCGATGCGACCGTGCGCGCCGACATCGAGCTGTTTGCCCGCCAGCAGGACATCGAAGGTTTGATGTTCTATGACCTGAGCTGTGCCGATGATCCGCGTTCACCGGAGGCCATGGGCTACATCCAGCGGGCAGTCGCCTACATCGAGGCACGCGGTGACGTGTTTCCCTGGCGACTGGTGCGCCATATCAGCGCCCCGACCCTCGTTTGCTTCCGCGATAAGGAGCCTCGCGATGTCGGCGCATAAGAAGTCACCGCTGAGCAACGAACAGTGGGCGCAAGTCGAGAAGGCACTTGCGACGCCCTACGGCGGTGACGTGGAGATGATCGCTGATGAACACCGGCTGGTGATCCAGGTACGGCAGATCAAGACGCTGCGATACGCGGTTGTCGTGTTCGTTGATGGGAAGATAAAGCAGGAGTACATGCAGGAAAGCAGCCCCATCGGCGCTAAGTTCTACCGCCCTTCTAAAATCTGCCTCTACAGCAGGGCTCAGCAAGCGCGGATGGTCAAGAGCCTGGGCAAGCGTCGCACTGCCGCTATGGTCAAGCAGGGAACGGGAACGATCTACGATCCCGGCTGGCCATCGGCAGCAGCTCTGCGCCGTCACCTCAGCCGCACCTGCACAAGCATCGAACTGATCCACGCAGGATGGTCAGCACGGGTGCCGGAGGGTCACCTATGAAACCTGCAACCGACCCGTTGCGCCGCGCACAGATCGCCAAGATCAAGGTTGCCCAGAAGGAGCTCGGCATGGATGAGGCGGGCTATCGCGCGCTCTTGCAGCGCGTGACAGGCAAGCAGTCATCCACGCAGATGTCGCCGAGCGAGCGCGACGCGGTACTGGCTGAGCTGACCCGCCTTGGCTGGAAGGCCAAGCCGGGCAAGCCTCACCCGGACCGCCCGAAGGACACCGACCAGGTTCCGATGCTGCGGAAAGTCGAGGCACTGCTGGCCAGCGCCAAACGTCCGTGGAGCTATGCGCACGCAATGTCAGTGCGCATGTTTCAGGTGGACCGCCTGGAGTTTCTCAAACATGACCAGCTGCACAGCCTGATTGCTGCGCTACAGATCGACTGCAACCGGAGGGAAGGATGAGCAATGCCGTAAGCGACGACGAACGGGCTCGGGCGCAGGTGGATGCAACCGGGGAAGCCTTGCGCGTGACCTTGGAGCGCATCGCGACACTCCCGCCGCCGCAAGTGATCCCCTATCTGAGCAGCGTTGTGCAGATCGGGATAGAGCTACTACGCGCCAATGGGCGAGAGGACGCGTATGTAAAGGGCTTTCTAGAGGCGGCTCTGGGAAGTTTGAACAGCCCGCCCACAATCAAGTTGAAGGATCTAAGGGTTCACTGATGAAAGTCACCTGTCCTGATTGTGGTTGCCAGGGCCACATCAATGCCTTTCTCCTGGAGGACGAATGCAAGCGCTTGCTGGTAGTCATGGCACCACTCCCACCGGAGCTTAGCCGTGCCCTCCTTGCCTACCTTGGTCTTTTCAAGCCGGCAAAGCACAGCTTGCGGATGGGGCACGCGATCAGGATCGCCCAGGAAGTTGCGGAACTGGTTGCAGCTGGCACAGTTTCCAAAGAGGAATGCAACGGCCCCCGCCGTCCCACCCAGGTAAGGCACTGGATCTCTGGAATTGACCAAGTCCTTGCCGCCCGAAGCAAACTCAGTCTGCCGCTGCAGTCCCATGTGGATCTACGAGCGGCTGTGTTCGGATTGGCCGATCAGCCAGGCATCGCTCCAAAGCAAGACCCGGCGGACCGCGCCAGATCGCAGCCCCAGCCCATGACCACAACCCGTATAAACGGCGGGCCGGTCGAGTCCAGGTTGGAACAGCAGCTGGCATGGATCAACCAGCGATTGAGCTTGGGGCAGATGTCCGAAGCCGAGGCACAGCGCGAGCGCGCTGACGCTCAGGCGAAGTACGGAGAAAAGTGATGATCGAGCAACGCGATTGGGTCGGAATACCGGACGCCGATGCAGCCGCCGAGCTGATCGCGGCCGCGCCGCAGGATCTGAGCGAAAAGCAATGGGAGGGCACTCTGGTCGCGTTGATCGCGGTCATGGAAGCAGCATTCCGCCGCGCCGGCCTGGATGAGAGGCAGGCGACCCGGCTGGCACTCGCCGGGATGCTGGCTCAAGCAGAGTATGCCGGTGGCCGTCAGATATACATCCCGCAAGGTATGCGACTGCGCAACGCCTTGCGGGACGCGGAAATCTACCGGAAGGCCAAGCGCGGTAACATTGCCCAGCTGGTGACCGAGTACGGCCTTACAGAGGTTCGGGTTTACGAGATTATTCGCCAGCAACGCCAGCTGCACCTCTCCAGGGCGCAGGGAAATTTTGACTTCTAAGGAGGGTAGCGTGATGAAATGGATGGGTGCGGCAATCCTCAGCGTTGCTCTGATGGCCAGCGCAGGCTGCATGGACAAGCAGAGCCCGCTCGTCACCGGGGCTGAGGGTGCGGTCAAGCAGATGCTGAAAGACCCCGGCTCGGTGGAGTTCCGGAACGTGAGCGTCATTCAGCTGTCTACCCCTGAGGGGGATGCCCCCATCGTCTGCGGGGAGTTCAACGCGCGAAACAGCCTTGGCGGCTACGTTGGATTTGAGCCATTTGCTTGGCACCCGGATGGCAAGCTAATCACAAAGGCGCTATTCCCTACTGCTGATGTCAGCATCCTGTATAACGGCATCGAAACGCTTTGCAGCGGTAAGCTCTACGAACCGTAGGGAGCCTGCGGCAGCTACACCGGCATATGCCCCGCTTTTGCGGGGCTTTTTCATTGAAGCACTTTAGTCCCCGTCCAGTTTCGCGCGCGCGGAAGCTGTGTGTACCGGGGGACGGTCAACGTGCGCAGCACGGACGCACCCCGCTTACCCATACAGCGGAGTGCACATGGAACCCAACAATCGCCGTACCCGAGCCATCGCTTACCTTGGCTCGCTGTTCGACCGCATCGGCTACATCTGGCTGTGGCTGGCACTGAGCCTGTTCCTGCTGGCCAGCGTGGCCATCCTCAATCCCATCCTGGTGGCGTCCTACGCCTGGGCGGCCGCCAAGCTGACGATGGCAGCGGTAATCGGCCACGGCGTTGACCTGACCCTGTTCCGTGGCGCTGATCCCAGGTATCTCGATGGCATCGAGAAATCCATGGCGCAAACCCGGCGCGTGACCCTGATCGCTGCGGCCATGATTGCGGCAGGGCTGATCGGATGACCCGGCACGGCCGCCCCGATCCCTGCCTGCGCCTGGCAATCGCGGTCTGCCTGGTGCTTGTGGCCATCGTAACGTGGGCCATCTGCGGCAAGGCAGAGGCTGCACCCGCCCGCGCCACCGTCAAGGTTGCCCCCGCATCAGCCTTGTATCGACATCGCGTGGAACAGGCAGCGTCCCGCGCATGGGGCGTCAACGCGAGCTCGGCGCGCCTGGCCGCACAGCTGCACCAGGAGTCCGCATTTCGGGCAGATGCGCGCTCACCTGTGGGTGCCCAGGGAATCGCCCAGTTCATGCCGTCCACGGCCCGCTGGATCGCCACGATCTATCCGACCGAGCTTGCGGGATTCGACCCCTGGAACCCGCAGCAGGCCATCCTGGCTGCCGCCCTGTATGACCGCTGGCTGTTCGACCGCGTCGCCGAGTACAGCCAGGGGCGTATGAGCGGCTGCAGCCGGTGGGCCTTTACTTTCCGCGCGTACAACGGTGGTGAAAAGGCGCTCAACCGGGAGCGAGCGCTGGCGTACACCAGCGGCGTGGATGCGAACGACTGGCGGGCTGTCGAGCCGTACCGCGCCCGAGCAGAGTGGGCGCACAGAGAGAACACCGGCTATCCGAAACGAATCCTGCTGACACTGGAGCCGGCATATCTCGCGGCCGGTTGGACGGGGGTGGCCACATGCCCCTGATCGCAGACCCGACCCGCCCCTATCGCTTCCTCTCGTTGCTGTTGGTGTTGTGCCTGACCGTTGCCGCGTTGCTCGGTATCGGGTTTGCGACGGGGCATCGCTGGGCAGTCGGATCGGCCGCCATCGAGCAGCGCGAGGGCCTGGAGCTGCAGCTGCGCCAACTGCAGGAGTCGGCCAAGACGCTGCAGACCCAATCGGCCCAGGCAACCGCCAATTACTACCGCGCAACCCAGCGCCTCAACCACATTGCCGAGCTCCAGGAGCTGGACCGTGAGAACCAACGTCAATTCAACCTGCAGCAGCAAGAGGCGCTCGCTGCGCTCCTGCGTAATCGCCCTGATCTGCGCACTGGTCATGCCGGGGCTGATGTCCTGCAGCACTGGAACCGCAGTAACGCAGGCGCCGCTACCTCTGCCGCCCGTGCCCCCAATGCCGGCAACGCTCAAGGCCGAATGCCCGGAGCTGCCGGCAGCCAAGGACGATCTCTGGGAAACCCTGCTGGGGAATCACGACCAGGTCGCGGCGCTGTACCACGACTGCCGCAACCAGCAGCGAAGGCTGACGCAGGCAGTGTCGGACTGGGAGGCGACCGCCTGGGGCTGGTACTGCACAGCGGTCACCCAGCTGCAGCTGCCCGTGGAGGCCTGTGCCCGTGAAGGCGGAACCCACGATCAAGGTCGCTGACCTGACCCGCTTGCGGAACGAGTACGAGCAGATGGTTCGCGATGCCGAAAGCGGCAGCAGGCAGCCAGGCAACGCAGGGCTCATCAACCGAGGGCGCGTGGCCACGCTTCGCGCCGTGGCGGTGGACCTGACTGAAATCATCCAAGGCAAGAGGCACCCGAGTGGCAGACGACGCTGACCAGGCCGACGTAGTAACCGAACGCGCCTGGGATCGATTCAGGCACAGCCGCCCGCAGTTCAACCCTCAACCAGTGCCCAAGCCAATGTGCGATGCCGAATGCGAGGAGTGTGGCGCCATCGTCCCAGTCGGTCGCCTACAGGCAGTGCCAGGCACCCGCCACTGCACCGCCTGCGCAGGCGCAGGGTTCCGCCCATGATCGCCGCCGCCGCATGGGATGCGTCCATCGTCATTGGGCTGCTGGTCCTGGTTGCTGGACTGGTCGCGCTCAACCTCCTGGTCGGCGTGGTGCTTTGGTGGCGCCACTCCGGTCTGGCTGATCGAGTCACGAAACTGGAGGTTCAGCACGCACACCACCTGACCCACAAGGAAACCGGCGAACTGTTTGACCGAATTGCCCGGTTGGAGGGCATGGCAGCCGCCACCAATCGCATGCTCGAAACCGTCCAAGAACACCTCATGGAGAAAGACTGATGTCCCACAAGACCTTTGCGGAGCGCCACCGCGAGGACCGCCGCCTGGTGTTGCTGCGGCTGCTCTCGGAACAGAACGGCTACCGCGCCAACAGTTCGGTACTGCATGCCGGCCTCAACGTCCTGGCCGTGGCCGCCAGCCGCGATGACGTGCTGACCGACCTGACCTGGCTGAGCGAGCAATCGCTGGTGCGCGTTGATGAGCCCGTGCCGGGCGTGATGGTTGCTGAGCTGAGCGCTCGCGGTCACGACGTTTCGCGTGGCATGGCCAGTGTGCCCGGTGTCAGCCGCCCCAGCCCCCGGTAACGACGATGAGCACCACACCACGCCGTCGCGGCAAATCCAGCATTCAGCGCCTGCCCGCAGAACAACGCACGTTCATCGAGAAGCTGTTGCGCGAAGATCGCCTCACGCTGGCCGAGATGATCGAGGCACTGCAACAGCAATTCCCAGGACAGCCTGCGGCCGACATCTCGCGCTCCGCCCTGCATCGCTATGGTGCGGGGTTTGCTGAGCTGACGGCTCGCATGCGGGAGATTGAGGCAGTGTCCCAGGCTGTGGTGGGCGAACTGGGCGAAGGTGTGGGCGAGAAGGCCGGCGCGCTCCTCGGCCAAGCCATCACCACCCTGGCCACCAATGCGGCGCTGCGGGCTCACGAAAAGGAGGACGTGAGCATTGATGAGATCCGCAAACTGGCCCGCGCTGCCAAGGACGCGATGGACACCCAGCGCGTGAGCGTCAATGTGCGGCGCGCCATCATGCAGGAAGCGCGCGATGCCATGGTGCGCGAGCAAGCCGCCAAGCTGGAGAAGGTCGTCAAGAGCGGCGGGCTGTCCGCCGCTGCCGCCGCCGACATTCGCTCTCAGATCCTGGGAATCCGCACCGAATGAATGAGCGCGCCCGCCAGCTTGTGCCGAACACTGCCGCCGCCCACGTGCCTGCGGCACTGATGCCGTATCAGCAGCGCTGGATCGCCGATCCCGCCAACCTCAAACTCATGGAGAAGGGACGCCGTACTGGCATCACCTGGGCAGAGGCTTCCGACAACGTGCTGATTGCTGCCAGTGCAAAGAGCGCGGGTGGTCAGAACGTGTACTACCTCGGCACCGACAAGGAAATGACTGAGGAATACATCCAGGCGTGCGCCATGTGGGCCAAGGCCTTCAACTACGCGGCCGGACTGGTGGAGGAAGGCTTTTGGGATGAGGAGGAGGATGACAAGCACATCAAGACCTTCACCATTCGCTTTCCGGAAAGTGGATTCAAGATCACGGCACTGGCCAGCCGACCGCGCAAGTTGCGTGGTCGCCAGGGCGTGCTGGTGGGCGACGAAGCCGCATTCGTCGATGATCTGCAGGAGCTGCTCAAGGCAGCTGTTGCGTTCCTGGTGTGGGGCGGAAAAGTTCGCCTCATCTCCACCCATGATGGCCATGACAACGCATTCAATGAGCTGATCGAGGAGATCCGCGCGGGTGGTCGTCGCGGATCGATCCACCGCGTGCCTTTCCGTGAGGCGGTCGAAGAAGGCCTTTACCGCCGTGTCTGCATGCGCCTGGGCAAGACCTGGTCACAGGAAGCAGAGGAGGAGTTTATCGCCGAGGTGTACGGCACCTATGGCGATGCCGCCGCCGAGGAGCTGGACTGCATTCCGTCGCAAGGCAGTGGCGCATGGCTCAGTGCAGCGTTGATCGAGGCGCGCATGACCGATGCCCCGGTGCTGCGCTACACCTGTCCCAAGGGCTTTGAGCAGCAAAGCGACCACGTCCGATGGGAGGCCGTGCAGACGTGGTTGGATGACGAAGTCGGACCGCTCCTGGACAAGCTGGACCCTGATCTACAGAGCGTCTATGGCCAGGACTTCGGCCGGTCAGGTGACTTGTCGGTGATGGTGCCAGCGCAGATCACCCAGACGCTCAAGCGCAAAGTTCCGTTCATCCTGGAACTGCGGAACATGCCGCACCGCCAGCAGGAACAGGTAGCCAAGTACGTTATCCACCGTTTGCCTCGGTTCGTGAAGGCTGCAGTGGATGCGCGCGGTAATGGTCATGCACTCGCAGAGTTCCTCGCCCAGGAGTTCGGCTATAGCCGTGTCGAGTTGGTCATGGCCACCGAGGGCTGGTATCGAGAGCACATGCCGCCAGTCAAGAAGGCATTTGAGGACGACACCATTTCGCTGCCGCGCGACAAGGACACGATGGCAGACCTTCGCGTGGTGCGAGTCATCAAGGGCGTGGCCAGGGTGCCCGAGCGCACCACCGGGCGCGACGGTGGCCAACGCCACGGCGACTCGGCTATCGCGGTTGCCCTTATGTACTACGCCAGTCGCCATCCAGGTGCCGAGATGGACTGGACCCCCGTGCCGCGCTCTGTGCGCGGCTTTGATTCCGTGGCCAGCCACGGGCACGAGCGTCCCGAGGACGACGATTTCAATCTGCCGGAACCGCAAGCATGGTGACCAAAACCCGCATTCTCGGCCCCGATGGCCAGCCCTTCACCGTGACCGACCTGGCACAGCCCCAGACTGCGCACGCCAACTCACTGCAGCGCGAGTTCCAGGGACACCCCTCGCGCGGCCTCACGCCCAGCCGTTTGGCCTCGATCCTGCTGGCGGCCGAACAGGGCGATTTGATCCGCCAATACGAGCTGTTTGAGGACATCGAGGAGCGCGACGCCCACATTTTCTCGGAGATGTCCAAGCGCCGCCGCGCTGTCTCCGGGTTGCCGTTCAAGATCAGTGCGCCGCCCAATCCCAGTGCGGCGGAGAAGAAGGCGACCGAGCAGCTGCAGGCGATGGTGCTGGCTATCGATGACTTCGATGGGATCGTGTTCGATACCACCGACGCCATCGGCAAGGGTTTCGCCAACCTGGAAATCGAATGGGATCGCAGCGCCCAAGAGTGGCTGCCGAAGTCCATCACCCATCGGCCGCAGTCCTGGTTCCAGCTGCACCGCGGCTATCGCCAGGAGATCCGTCTGCGCAATGGCACTGGCGAGGGGGAAACCCTGCGCCCGTTTGGTTGGATCACTCACACGCACAAGGCCAAGAGCGGCTATCTGGAGCGCGCCGCGCTGTTCCGGGTACTGGTGTGGCCGTACCTGTTCAAGAACTACAGCGTCGGTGATCTGGCCGAGTTCCTGGAGATTTACGGCATTCCAATGCGGATCGGCAAATACCCGCCAGGCGCATCCGACCGCGAGAAAATGTCGCTGCTACGTGCGTTGATGGAGATCGGCCACAACGCTGCCGGCATCATCCCGGAGGGGATGAGCATGGACTTTCCCGCTGTCGCCGAAGGTGATCCCAAGGCCTTTGAGCTGATGATGAACTGGTGCGAGCGCAGCCAGAGCAAGGCCATCCTGGGCGGCACGCTGACCAGTCAGGCCGATGGCAAAAGCAGCACCAATGCGCTGGGCAACGTGCACAACGAAGTGCGCAAGGAAATCAAGGACGCCGATGCTGGCCAGTTGGCCAGCACGCTGTCCCGTGACCTGATTTACCCGTTGGCGGTTCTCAACGGGCTGGTGCGACCAGGTGACTATCGTCGCTGCCCGCGCCTGGTGTTCGACTTGGCCGAGATCAAGGACATCGGCACCTATGCCACAGCGCTGCCCGCGATGGTCGCCATGGGCATGCAAATCCCCCGCGCCTGGGCACACACCGAGCTGGGCATCCCCGAAGCCGGAGAGGATGAGCCGATGCTGGGGCAGGTTCCCGCAGTAACGGATCAGGTGGCGTTGAGCAGTGTGCGGACTGCGACGGCTGCCGCACAGCCGGTCTCGGTGTCGTCGCGGGATCGCGAAGACCAGTTGGCGCGACTGGTGGCCACCGAGCTCGATCCGGTTGTGGCCGAATGGGTGGACGCGATCCGCGAGCTGGTGGATGGCGCTCAGGATCTGGAGCAGATCCGCGACGGCCTGCTGGCGCTCCTGCCAACCCTGAGCGCGGCGCAGTTCGGCCAGGCCATGCAGCACGCCCTGGCTATTGCGGGCGCAGCGGGCATGCTCGATGCCCTGGACGAAAGCCGTGGCTGAGATCCGGGGCAACTTCGGGAGCATGCCCGAGGCAGAGCGCTACTTTCGCGGGAAGGTGAACCTTCCCACGCGACGGTGGGATGACCTGATGCACGGGCAGCATGCGCGGGCGTTTGTGGTTGCCGGCGCCACGCGCGATGCGTTGTTGACCGACCTGCGCGAAGCAGTGGACGCAGCCATCACTCAGGGCGAGACGCTGGAGGACTTCCGCGCTCGCTTCCAGGACATCGTCCAGCGCAATGGATGGCATGGCTGGACCGGCGAAGGCAGCCCCGGCGGGCAGGCCTGGCGCACGGCGACCATCTACCACACCAATCTGCGAACGGCTTACCAGGCCGGACGCTGGGAGACGCTCAAGAATTTCCCGTTCCTGCGCTACAAGCACAACACCGTGCGCAACCCACGCGAGCAGCACAAGGCTTGGGATGGCGTCATCCTGCCGTCCGACCATCCCTGGTGGGATACCCACTACACGCCCAATGGCTGGGGCTGTCGCTGCACGGTGCTGGGCGTATCGGCCGCCAAGATGAAAGCCATGGGCTGGAAGGTCAGCGAGCCGCCCGCGCCCATCCAGGGTGACCCGCCACCGGAGTGGGCGTATCACGTCGGCCATGCCGCCAGCGGCCGACACATCGCCGACAGCGCGCTGGCAAAGGATGCTGCGGCCAAGTGGTCGGAGGTGCCAGGGCGAAGCGCCGAGGACTACGGGCGTCCCGCCCAGGTTCCGCTGGACGCTGCGATTGCGCGGCCTCTGCCCACGGGTATTCGTGATCCTCAACAGGTGCGCCAGGCCTGGCAGGAGCTGTACGGCCGCACCGCCACGCTCACCGATCCATCCGGGGCCGAGGTGCTGCTTACCGACCAGGTGATTGAGCACTGGCTGGAGAAGCCGTCACGCCTGGATGGTCGGGAGAAGTATCTGCCGCTGCTGGCTGAGACGATCCAGAGCCCGTTTGAGGTGTGGGCCAACTTCGCCCGCAACGAGGCTGGCCAGCTCGGCCTGCGCCGCTACTACGTCAAGCGGATCGAAGTCACCGAGTCCGAAGGCGGGGCGCAAAAGCGCTACGCCCTGACAGTGATTGCCGAGGTGCTGCCTGGCGGGGTGTGGGGATCGTTCGACTTCTTCCGTGGCAGCAAGGCTCAGCCGCGTTCGCGGCAGGGGCTGCTGGTATGGGGACGGCCGGAAGAATGAGCCTTTGCCTACAGACGCGCCAGACCGCTCTGCGGCGCTTCCTGCAGGGCCTCGGGGGCTGGCCCACCCTGTGGAAGGATTGCGGCTTGGCCGCTACGCCGGGGGCGGCTTTGCCCCGGCCCGTTTGCGGAGAATACCATGGCCAATGAACCCCTGATCCTCACTATCGATGCGCGCCAGGCCGAACAGTGGTTTGCCCGTCTCCTGGAGCGCAGCGTCAACCTGTCGGGCCTGATGGCCCAGGTTGGCGAGGATCTGACCGAAAGCACCCAGGCCCGATTCGACACCGGCATTGGACCGGATGGCGTTGCCTGGCAGCCGTTGGCCGATGGGTCAGGCCGAACGCCGCTCAACGATACCCGCCGCACCCGTGACGGTATCCACCCGTTGTCGGGCCCTGACTGGGTGGAGATCCGCGCCGACTCAAAGCAGGCGCGCTGGCACCAGGAAGGCACCAAGCCATACGAGATCCGCGCAAAGAACGGAAAAGCGCTCTACTGGCCCGGCATGCAGACGCGTCCAGGAAAGGATGGCCAGGAGGGGCCCGCGTTTGTGGCCAAGGTGAATCATCCTGGCTTGCCGGCCCGCCCCTTCATGGGCCTAAGCGCCGAGGATGAGCAGAGCATCGAGCGCCTGGCCGTCGCATGGCTGGAACTGGACGCAGACCCCGCCGGATTGGGCCGCGCCTAAAACGGCCTGTACGGCCCGTGGAGGCCCCCTGGGCGCGGCCACCGTCCATGGTCCACCCCCAACGGGCAGCGGCGGTCGATTTAAACGCCTTTCAAACGCCCTTGAAGGCGCCAGTTCAAGTGACCACCCCGGCGAAGGACAAAAATCACCCCGGCCGGTGTAGAGTCCCTGCCGACAACACGCCCATCGGGCCACGCCCGAAAAGCAGTGAAGGGCTTTAGTCCCGCCGCCTGATCGATGGCGGCGAATCTGGCGGGGATGAATCAGCCCGCCCGCCGCCTCCATACCGCCGTTGCCCTGGCTGCCTGCAGCTTCCTGCTGCAGGCCGACGCCGTGGGCGATGACCGCCTCATTTCCATCCAGCTGACCCCCGCCGGTCACTTCAAGCCCAGCGACGGGCGAAAGATGGATGTCCCCGCCTGGTACATCGACGCCTCGGTGGCGGCCCGCGTGATCGAGCGTTTCAACGCTCGCGCCAACCCGGCAGTGGTCGATTACGAACACCAGACCCTGCACAAAGAAACCAACGGGCAGCCCGCGCCGGCCGCTGCCTGGATGCGTGCGCTGCAATGGCGCGAGGGATCTGGCCTCTGGGCCACCACCGAGCTGACTCCCCAGGCTGCGGAGCAGATCCGAACCGGCGCCTATCGCTACGTCTCCCCGGTGTTCCTCTACGACAAGACCACCGGCGAGGTGCTGGCCATGCAGATGGCCGCCTTCACCAATGACCCCGCCATCGACGGCATGCAGGCCATGGAGCTGCGCGCAGCGGCTTGCTTTGCCCACGACATCGATCCTGACAAGGAAACCTCCATGAACCCGTTGCTCAAAGCCTTCCTGGCTGCCCTGGGCCTGCCCGAAACCACCACCGAAGCAGATGCCATCGCCGCCTGCAGCTCCCTCACCACCAGCCTGGGCGTGCTGCGCCGACTGCAGGCCGAGCTGGGCGCCGAGGGCGAGCCGGCCGTTGCAGCCTGCAGTGCCCTCAAGACCCAGGCCACCGCCACCCCGGACCCGACCAAGTTCGTCCCCATCGCCGCCCTGGAGGAAGTGCGCGGCCAGGTCGCCGCTCTGTCCGCCGAGCGCACCGCTGACAAGGTCAGTGCGCTGGTCGAGGCTGGCCTGGCTGATGGCCGCATCCTGCCGAGCATGAGGGACTGGGCCACCGACCTGGGCAAGCAGAATCTGGCCGCACTGTCGTCCTACCTGGACAAGGCCGCTCCGATCGCTGCCCTGGGCGGTACGCAGACCGGCGGCCAGAAGCCGGCCGGCGCGACCAACGAGCATGGCCTGGACGCGGCTGAAATGGCCGTCTGCAGCGCTACCGGCGTCACCCCCGAAGCCTTCGCGAAATCCAAGAAGGACACCGCCCAGGCGCAGGCCTGAGCACTCCCCCCCAGCTCTCACCGGAGTCTGCTATGAGCGCAGCCACCCAGGCTCGCAACACCCCGCGCCGGGACGCACATCGTGTCGGCCATCCCTCCAACCCCGGCACCGCGCTGCACGCGGGCACGCTGATTGCGCTGCTGGCCACCAACGGCAACGCGGTGCCGGCAGGCACTGCCGGTTCCGGTGACGCCGTCGGCGTTGCACTTCGCTCCGTCGCCGGAACCTCGGCAGGCGAGCCGGTCGAATGCGAGCGCGGCACTGGCTTCCGTTTTGACAACAGTGCCGGCGCTGATGCCATCGCCCGCGCCGACATCGGCGCAACTGCCTACATCGTCGATGACCAGACCGTGGCCAAGACCGACAACAGCGGCGCCCGCAAGCGCGCTGGTGTCGTCCTGGACGTGGATGCAGCCGGCGTGTGGATCGTGGTCGGCTGAGCTGGCCCATCCGTTCCCCTATCACCAGGACAATCCCATGATCGTCAATCGCGGCAATCTTTCGACGCTGTACGTCGCCTTCAACGCAGCATTCAACGCCGGCCTCGGCCAGGCACCATCCCAGTTCCAGCGCATTGCCACGGTGGTGCCGTCCACCACCAAGTCCAACGAGTACGGCTGGCTGGGCAAGCTGCCCAACGTGCGCGAATGGATCGGCGAACGTGTCGTGCATGGCCTGCAGAACCACGGCTACACCATCAAGAACAAGCCGTATGAGCTGACTGTGGGCGTGGACAAGGATGACATCGAGGATGACAACCTCGGCATCTACAGCCCGCTCATGCAGAGCATGGGCGAGTCGGTCGGCGCGCAGCCGGACCAGCTGACGTTCGAGCTGTTGAAGAACGGCATCTCCACCGCCTGCTACGACGGGCAGAACTTCTTCGACACCGATCATCCGGTGCTGGACAAGGAAGGCAAGGAGACGGTCCAGAGCAACGTGGACTCGGGCGGCAACGGTGCCTACTGGTATCTGCTGTGCACCAAGCGCGCGCTCAAGCCGATCATCTTCCAGAACCGCAAGCCGCCGCAGTTCGTTTCCATGGACACCGATACCGATGAGGGCGTGTTCAACAAGAAGGAATTCCGCTACGGCGCCGATTGCCGCCGCAACGTCGGTTTTGGTTTCTGGCAGATGGCCTTCGCCAGCAACAAGCCGCTGACCGAGGACAACCTGCAGGCAGCCTATACCGCCTTCACCTCGCGCACGGGCGACCACGGCCGTCCGCTGGGCCTGGTGCCGGATCTGCTGGTGTGCGTGCCGAACGACAAGTTCAAGGCCGCCAAGATCCTCACCGCCAACCAGATCGCCGGCACTGACAACGTGATGAAGGGCGTTGTTGAGGCGATGGACAGCGCCTGGTTGCTCTGACCCTCGACCACTGACCGGCACCGCAGGGTGCCGGTCGCAACTTCCCCGAACACAGAAGGAGCGGCCCATGGCCGAACAGATCCTGGTAAAGGCCCGCCTGGAGCGTGGCCGCTGGCGTGCCGGCATGCACTTCACCCGGCAGGGCCGGATCGTGCTTGTCGATGTCCTGAAGGAGAAACAGCTGGAGGCGATCAACAGCGACCCCGAGCTGATCGTGACGGAGCTGCCAGCGTCGGACGATCCCAACGAACTGGCACTGGCTCGCGAACGCAAGGCAACCAAGTCCGGCAATGCCAAGCGCAAGTGGGCAGAAGCCGAGGCCCGCGCACGCACCGCCTCTGGCCTGGCCGAGGAAGCCTGGGCGAACCAGCCGGCAGCTGACCGCGTGAGCTTGATCGAGGCAGCGCTGGAGGTCGGCGCGTAATGGCCTACGTCACCCTCACGCAACTGGCCGAGCTCCCAGGGGCGCTGGAACTGTCCCAGGTGGCGGGTGGGCGCGATGAGCGCCCGGTTGCCTCCGAGCTGATGGATGCCACGTTGCGTGGGGGTGATCGCAGCGCCTTCCCGCCAAGCGAGGTGGCCAAGGCGGATGCGGCCCTGGAGCGCATCCAAGAGGCCACCCGTCAGGCAGATGCGATCATCGACGGCTACCTGGCACGGCGCTACAGATTGCCGCTGGGCAAGGCCGTGCCGCTGCTGGCCGTTTGGTCGCGCAGCATCACGCGCTACCTGCTGCACCCTGATCGCCAGACGGACGAGCGCACCGATCCCATCGTGCGTGACTACCGTGACGCGATTCGCCTGCTACAGGAGACGGCACAGGAAAAATTCCACCTGGGCATCGAAGATCCGACTACGTCCACCGGCTCTGCAGGGGAATTCATCTTCCATGCCGGCAACAAGGTATTCGGGCGCGAGGGCCGGCCGTGACCGTTGGGCCGTTCCCGATCACCCCCGTCCTGGAGCGTCTGCGGGACCACGTGCAGGCACTACTCCTGGTCGGTGATGCCGCCGACCTGGATACGGCCCTGGACCAGCAGCCAGCCAAGGACTGTGCCGCCTACGTGACGGCCGCCGAGATGGGCGGCCGGCCTCGGTACACGGGCGATCAGCACATCCAGAACGTGGATGTCACGTTGCGCGTGGTCCTCATGGTGCGCAACTTCAGCGGCCAGGCCAGTGGCAGCGGCGCACGCCGCCAGATGGATGAGCAAGTCATTCCAGGCGTCCGCAAAGCACTGGCCGGGTGGACCCCTGTCGATGCGTTCGATGCGCTCAGCTTCCAGGCTGGCCGTGATGAGAAGTTCCGCGCCGGTTGGCTGGTCAGCCAGCAGGTATTCGTCACCAACTACCGCATGCAACACACACCGACCCCATGACCACCAAGCACACCCCTACCAGCGGTGGTGCCTGGCGCGTGATCGATGGCCAGCTCGTGGATGAGTCCGTACTGCCCGCCGAACCCGCTCCATCACCCGAGACGCCGCCACCGCCGGCATCGAGCCAGAACCGCTCGCGCCGCTCCTCCGCAACCTCACCCGAGAACTGACCATGGCCCAGCCCAACCTGGAATCCTTCAAGCGTCGCGGCCTGGCCCTGGCGCTGCGTGCATCGGCCTCGGTGCCGATTGTCCCCACGGCCGCCGCCAACGGCGTGCTGCTGTTCAACGGCAGCAGCGGCACCGAGTTCGACAAGATCGAACGCCCGGTGGATCGACCGTTCCTGACCGGCCAGCCCTTCGCAGTGGGCGCCCGGCGGGCCTTCATTGAGGGCGAGTTTGAGCTGTTCCCGCCGACCAAGCCGGGTGCAGCGGCTGACTCCGATGCCGTCTGTGCACCGCTGTTGTTGCCCGCCGGCATGACCGCCGTCAAGGACGCTGTTGCGAAAACCACACGCTACAACCCGATCAGCGCCAATATCCCGATCTCCGATGCCAAGTTCTGGCATGCAGGCACGGTCAAGCAGATCGGCGCTGCACGTCACAACCTCACCAACCTGGCGCTGGCCGTCGGTGAGCGCTTCAAGGGCAACATCCGCATCCAGGGCGACTACGACACCATCGCCGAGGACAATCTGCCCAACATCACCACCAGCACCGTGGTTCCGACCGTGGCGCGCGCGGACAACACCCGCACCACGATCACGGTTGATGGCGGAGCAGGCCTGGTCGTGTGGGCCAAGTCCCTCTCGGTGGACGTGGGCAACACGATCACGTCGAAGGAGTACACCAGCCACAAGGAAAGCGGCATCAGCGACCGCGCTCCGACCTGGACGCTGCGCCTGGCCAAGACGGCCCTGGCTGACTTCAATCCGTGGGCAGTGCGCGACTCGGCCGGCGTCCTGGTGGTTGCGCTGCGCCTGACCGAAAAGAGCAAGCTCTATAGCGAGCTGGGCATTCGGGGCCAGATCGAGAACATCAACGAAGTCGAGATTGATGGCGATTACGGCTGGGAGCTCACTGGCCCCTGCGTGGCCAGCGATGCCGGCGGCGACGAGCTGTACATCGAGTTCGGCGACAGCACGCCGCCGTAACTCGCAAGCACTGCGTTACACTCCCAACGGCCCCGCCTCTGTGCGGGGTCTTTCTTTTTCAGTGAAGCGCTTTAGTCCCGAACGGCAGCTGTGCCTGGGCAAAGTGGATCTGTCCCCGATCAAGGGGCAGTTAAACCACTTCCCAAGGACTTTCCCATGCTCCGTCTCGCCCGAACCAACACCGTGCACCTGCCGGTGGAACTGCGCATCCCCACCGACCAGCCCGACGTTTTCGCAACCGGCACCATCCAGTGCCAGGTCAAGATCCTGGCACGCGAAGAAATCAAAGCCATCCAGGACAACCCCGTTGAGGATGAGGAGTACCTGCGCAAGATCCTGGTCAGCGTCGCTGGCCTGGGCGACGCAGACGGCAAGGCCATCGAGGGCGATGCCGCCCTGGAAGAGGTCTTCAATGGTCCGTTCTTCGCCTTCCTGCAGCCGGCCATCATCGGCGCCTACTTCGACCAGTTCGGCCGGGCGCACGTAAAAAACTCGAAGCCGTCGCGCGGGCGCTGATTGGGAAGGGTCCACGCACTGACGGCGCCGACAGGAACCATGAACCTGACGGCGTCGTCAGCGCGGCGGACTTTCTGCGCGACGGAGGCGGCGGCGAGGAGCCACCGAGCGTCATCCAGGTCTTGGATGAGAACTGGGAAGTCGTCCAGCTGTTCGTGCGCTGCAAGCCCCGTTGGATCACCGGCATGCACGCCCCGGTTTACGACGGGATCGACGCCCGCGAGATCCAAGCCGCTGCCTTTCTCCAGGGCATTGCCCCGCACCTACTGCCGGACCTGATGTCATCGCTGGACGTGCTGATTGGCACCACGGCCATGGCCCATCGCGAAGCCTCGGATAGCCCGTGAACCCAACCGTCACCCTCCGCCTCGATGCCGACAATAGCCGCCTGGTGCCTGCCGTTCGGGCCTCAGACGCAGAGCTCAAGCGCCTGGGGGCGACGGCGGGCACAACCGGCGACCAGGCGCGGCGTGGTGCGGCGGGCATCTCCAGCATCGGCACGGCGGCGGATTCCACCGCTCGCCGTGTCTCTGCTGTATCCAGCGCGCTCGCCTCCGCGCGGGCAACGGTGGCCACCTACATCGGCGCACAGACGGCCGGCGCCCTCATTTCCGTTGCGGACAACTACGCCAACATTTCGGCGCGCCTCAAGCTGGCAACAGATGGACACAAGGCCTACGCCACCGCGTCTGCCCAGGTGTTCAACATCTCCCAGCGCACCGCCACTGCGCTCGACAGCACCGCCACGCTTTACGCGCGTCTGTCCCAGTCCACCGCTGAGTACGGGATCACCCAGCAACGGCAGCTGGCGCTCACTGAGTCCATCAACAAGACCTTCGCCATCTCCGGCGCCAACAACGTCGCCACCGCCAACACCATCGTCCAGCTCAGCCAGGCGCTCGCTGGCGGCGTGCTGCGTGCAGAGGAATACAACTCTGTTGTGGAGAATTCTCCGCGCTTGGCCAAGGCAATGGCCGATGGCATGGGCGTGTCGATGGGCGAACTGCGTAAGCACGTCAACGACGGCAAGGTGACGGTCGATCAGATGGTGGCGGCGCTTGAGAATCAGTCCGCCGTCATCGCCGCCGAGTTTGAGCAAATTCCGCTTACGGTCGGTCGCGCCATGGAACTGCTGCGCAACAGCGTCACGAAGTTTGTCGGCGAGTCCTCCCAGGAGCTGGGTGCCAGCGGTGGGCTCGCCCAGGGCATCGCGTTCCTGGCCAACAACATGCAGCACCTGGACCAGATTGCCGGCGTCCTGGCCGTCGCCCTGGGAAGTCGCCTGGTGGTCAGCCTGGCCAGGGCTACGGCCGAGAAGATCACGGCCGCCGCTGCCTCGCGGGCGCTGGCGCGTGAGGAGCTGGCTGCAGCCCGTGTAGCTGAGCAACAGGCTGCAGGCCGCCTGTCGGCCGCCCGTGCCGGCATGAATGTGGCCGGCGGCGTCGCTGCGGCCGAGCAAGCCCTGGCTACCGCGCAACTGCGCACCGCCGCTGCTGCCCAGGCCGCGTCCGTTGCGCTCACTGCGAAGTCTGCTGCTATGCGCGGCCTCAATGCAGCCATGGGCGCATTTGGTGGCCCTGCAGGTCTTGCGATCACCGCGCTTACGTTGTTCGTCGCCTGGGCCATGAACAGCAACCAGAAGGCGCAGGAACTGTCTAAGACCGTCACGGCCGGTTTTCAGCCAGCCATGCGGGTACTGCAGGAGTTCAATCAGCAGACTGCGAACACGTCATTCGCGGAGCTTTCAAACACCGTTGAGACCATTGAGGCAGCGCGCCAGGAGATCAAGAACCTGGGCGATGAGTATGAGCGTCTGTCTGCAACGCGCCGTTCGTTTGAAGCGCGTGATCGTGCTTTGCCATTCGGCTTCGACAAGGAACTGGAGGGCGCATCGGCGGCCATTGAGTCTGCGCGGCTTCGCCTGGACAACCTGACAAAGGGCTATGACAGGGCCATCTCGGTTTCGGCCGGTCTAGTGCTTCGCACAGCCAACGTCACCGACGCTACTGACGCCCAGCGCCGCTCCCTGGAGGAGCTGCTCAAGCGTCAGGCCAATCAGGGCCAGACTCTGGAGCAAACCCGGCCACTGCTGGAGCAGTGGGCAAAAGATCAGCTTGGAGTGGACGGCGCCAACCGCATCGCGGCGGCAAGCTTCGACACTGTGGCGTCAGCCGCGCGCAACTCTGGCGCTGCGATCAAGGCGGCATTGCAGTCGGTCAATGAAGGCCTGGACAAGCAGATCCAGAGCGTCCAGTTGGACCTGATCGAGAAGACCCAGGGCAAGGCCGCCCGCATGCGTGCGCAGTTCATCACGGAGAGCGCGCAAAAGGGGCTGGACCCAACCAGCGCCGACTATCAGCTGGCGCGGGCCAAGAACGAACAGCTCATCCAGCTCACCCAGACGCTGGACAAGCAGAATGCGGTCACCCGCGACCTGACGCGTACCCAGACCGAGGCCAAGCGCTCCGGCGAGCAGGCCGCGCGCCTGGCAGAGCAGCAGGCCGACTCCCAGGCCAAGTACACCCGTCAGGCTGCGTTGGCCGCTGCCGAGCTCTCCGGGCCAATGGCAGCTGCCCAGGAGCAGCACAAGCAGCGCATTGCCGAGCTCGACCGCGAGCTGGCCAAGCACCTCATCACCCAGGAGGCCTACGCCAGCCTGGTGAAGTCGTCAGCGGCCGAGCTGGCCAAGAATGCCGCCGAGGTCACCAAGCAGCAGCAGGCGCCTACAGCATTGCTCGATACGCTGAGCGGCGAGGTGCAGCTACTGGGCGTGGTCGGGATCGAGCGCGAGCGCCGCGCTCGCCAGCTGCGCAACGAGCAGGACATGCTCCAGGCGATCAACGAGGCCAACAAGGCCGGCGCCGGCATCAACGCTGAGGCAACCGCAGGCCTGGTCGCCCAAGCTCAAGCGTGGGCCAATGCTTCGATTCGCATCGAGCAACAAACTGCCGATCTGGAGGACTGGGCCAACGTTGGCACCCGTGGTGTGGCGGACGTGGCCGATATGCTGGCCGATATGTTCAGCGGCGGCCTGGACAAGTCTGAGAGTTTCTTTAGCCGCTTGAAGGACATCTTCAAGCGTGGCTGGCGCGACATCGTGCGCACCATGCTTGAGCAGAACCTGGTGCGCCCGTTCCAGGAGGCCCTCACCAACGCCATGAATGGCGCACTGGCTGGCGTGTCGCGCGGCCAGGCGGATGGCAACTGGCTATCGAAGATCGCTGGCATGTTCGGTGGCGGCAACCAAGGCGGTGCCGGCTCCAGCTGGATGAGCAGCCTGGCCAACATGATCGGCGGTGGCCGCAACCTCACTGGCACCAACGCCATGCTGGCTGGTGGCGGCTGGCGTGCCGGCGTGGCCGCCCCCGGCAGTATGGCGGGCTTTGGCAACAACGTCGGCGGCTTCATTGGCACTGGGGCTGCTGGCGGCGGCGCGGCGTCCGCGTCGATGGCCGTGCCGATCATCGGCTGGGTTGTCGCGGCCATGATGAAGAATGCCGAGCTGTTCGATCAGGGCTGGGACATCGCCAACGGCGAAAGCTGGGGCGGCAAGATCGCCACCCTGGGTGCGGTGGGTCACGTCGATAAGATGGCCCGAAAGCTCGGCCTGAACGCCAAAGCGGCGTCCATTCTGTCCGGCTCCTCGATCCATGCCGCCTTGTTCGGCCGCAAGAAGCCGCAGATCCAGGCGCAGGGCCTGACCGGCTCGTATGGTTTCGACGGATTCGCTGGCCAGTCCTACGCCGACATCAAGGCCAAGGGCGGCTTGTTCCGCAGCGACAAGAAGTGGACCGAGTATGGCCAGGTCGATACCACGATCACCGACGCTTTCAGCCAAGCCACCGGGCGGGCGCGTGCAGGCGTCATCAGCCTGGCCGAACAGCTGGGCGTGGACATCAACAGCCAGCTGTCCTCCGTCCGCGTAGACCTCGGCAAGGTTCAGCTCGATGCGGACCCGGACAAGGCCCAGGCGCAGCTGGAGCAGTTGATTACCGGCGCGGCCAATAACCTGACCGGGCGTGGCGTGTCGATCCTCGGTTTCGGCGACTTCCTCAACAAGGGGTTTGAAGCCGGCGACGTGATGAACAGCCTGGCTGCGTCCATCGAGCTGATGACCGGCAACGCCCAGGAACTGGGCCGCGTGCTCAATGCCCAGGAAATCGACCTGGTCAAGCGCACGACAACCATGTTCCAGCAGATGGCCAAGGCTGCCGGCAGCACCATGGAGGAACAGGTAAAGGCGATCACTACTGCCGCTTCCTCCTACGGCAGCGTAGTGGGCAACGCGCAGCAGGAGATCGCAACCGATGGTTTCAGCGGCTTCGCCAAGTCGCTGCTGGCTGTGCGCCAGGAGGAACAGGAGCGCATCCGCACGCTGCAGCAGCAGGCCAAGGCCCTGGGCGGTCTGGCCGCACGCGAGCAGGATCTGGCCACCGTTCGCCAGGCCGCCCAGCTCAAGGCCGATGCGCTGGCCAGGTCGCTGGAATCCGAGCTGGTAGGCCTGGCACTCAACCGCGTCAACGATGAAATCGAACGCCTGGGCGGTTCCATCGACGGGACCAGCAGCAAGCTGCAGGACTTCATCAACTCGCTCAAGCTGAGCAGCACGCTGTCGCCGGACACCGACACGCAGAAGCGCTCCACGGCATCGGATCTGATGCAAAGCGCCGCCAGCGCCGGCAACCTGGAGAGCTTCACCCAATACGCCCAGCAGTTCCTGGAAGTCAGCCGCAAACTCAACGCGAGTGGACAGGGCTACCAGGTGGACTACGCCCAGGTGCTGGAGCTGGCCAAGCGCTTTGGCGGTGATGGCACCGCCGCGTCGCTGCAGCAGCTGTACGCGCAAAAGGCTGCCCTGGAGCAGCAGCAGGAAGCCGCCGCCCGCCTGGAGCGCGCTCAGCGCATCGCCCAGGGCGTGGCGGATCTGGCGGGCGCCCGTGGTGGCGATCCGCTGGAGATCCTGCGCAACGTCACTGGCATCAGCGCTGAGGCGCTGGCGAAGGATTTGGGCCTGACCACGGACGAACTGGCCAAGTACCTGCAGAACCAGCAGACCGACATCACCGACCTGGCAGAAATCCTGTTCGATCTGCCCAAGCGCATCGCCCAGGAAATGGTCACGGTGCTGACCGACAGCCGCGTTCCGGTCCCGGCGTCGGCGGCGCCGGGCGTTGGCAACACGCCTGCAGCACCAGCTGCGCCGGTCGCGCCGGGGCGTGGCTACGCCGATCCCTCCTATGAGGTGCTGCTGCAGGTCCGCGACGGCATCCAGTCCCTGGCTCGCCAGGGTGAACACAACGCTTTGATGGCGCTATGAACCGGAAAGTATTGCTCGTAGAAATCGGTGGCCAGGGCCTGCCTGCAGTCACGCCTGTGACCCGGCAGCCGTCCAACTGGGTGGCGTCGGCCAAGCCCGCTGTTGTGGTTCCACCGGCCGAAGGCGTGGAGACCAAGCCGGCAGCGGATAGCGTGACCATTACCTGGAACGCCTCGCCGCTGGCTGGTGCTGTCTATGTCCTCTGGCGCGCGGCCGATGCAGGCGGTAAGCCGGGTGAATGGAAGTACGTCACCAAAACCTCAGACACGCGTTACACCTACACCGAGGCCAGTGGTGTCGTGAGCTGGTGGAAAGTCACTGTCCAGGTGAACGGCGTTTCGTCCGCAGATTCCACGCCCAAGGCTCAGGCCCCCGTGGTGCCGCCGACCACGGCGGAGCTGGTCCAGCTGCAGGGCAAGATGGACCAGGGCCTGCGTGACCTGGCACTGGCAGACGCTGCCGAGGCACAGCAGCGTATGGCGGACTTCCAGGCAGCCCAGGCACAGATCCTGGCAGAGAGTCAGAAAAGTGCGGCCGCCGTGGGCGAAGTGGCCAAGCGTGCCGAGGATCTGGCCACGAAGGTGGCCGACGAGGAGCGCGCCCGAATCCAGAGCGTGCTGAACGAAAAAACCGAGCGCACCGCCGACATCCGCGCGGTCAACACGAAAGTCCAGGACGGCCTGGATTCGATGGCGCGCTCGTTGGCCGAGGTCGCCGCAGGCAGCGGCACGCAGTTCGACTCTGCCGGCATCTGGCACTTCAACGCCGGGCTGGAAGGCTGGACGGGTGTGTATGGCGCCCCGACTATCGCTGACGGCATGCTGCGGCCAATCAACACCACCAACAACTCCGGCATCCAGTCCCCGGCGCCGCTCAATATCGACGGCGCCGCCTATCGCTTCATCAAGCTGCGGATGCGCAAGGTGGGCAATCCCGCCTGGATGGGGCTGATCCGTTGGATCACTGAGGCCGACCGGGAGTGGAACGAGTCCAAGTCCACTTCCATCCCTGCGCCCGCATTCGACGCCAACGGCGTCGCCGTGCTGGACGTTGACCGCCTGCCGTGGAATGGCCCCTCGCCACTGCGCGCCATCCGCCTGGCACTGACGGGCGCGCAGACGGCCAGCGCCTACATCGAATACGACTGGATTGCCGTGGGCCGTCCGTCGCCTGGCGCATCCGTCGCCATGGTGCAGCAGGAAAGCGATGCGCGCACCGCCGCCCTGGCGGCTGAGGCCGGCCAGCGCAACACGCTGGCCGTGCAGATGCGCGGGGACTACACCGGCAACGATCCTGCGAAGCTGACGGGCGGCCTGGCCTACAACGAGATGAAGGCGCGTGTTGGTGCAGACGATGCCCTCAGTCAGCGCCAGTCGGCTGTGGAGGTTCGCCTGCCTGCAGGGACGGGTGCGCTCGCGTCGGAGGCCAAGGTCAACACGGTCGAACAGGCAAGCCTCACCCGCGACGAAGCTATCGGCCAGCGCATTGACCAGGTCAACGCGACTCTACCTGCGATGATCGCGCAGGGCAGCAACATGATTCTCAATGGTGGCTGGGACCAAGGCAGCGCTGTGGGTTGGTCCTACAGCAACATGGGCGGTATTAGCATCGCTCCCGAAGGCCGGACAGGTAGCTGCTTGAAGGTCACCGCACCCGCAGGTGGCCGCAGCATGACTGCTAATGGTGCGACGGATCGCAACATCCCCGTGGTCATCGGCAAAAAGTATCGTGTCAGCGCGCACTACAGAACCGATGCGGCCTATAACGGCACTAACGACAACGGCAAGCTCAGAATCGCCGACCAAACTGATGCACTGATCGCCGGCCTGGGGTTCTTGGCAAATCGGACCGAGTGGACGCGACTGGAAACGGTTGTGGCAGTGACTTCAACCGGCGCACTGCGCGTGTACGTCAACACGAACCACACCGCAGGTACATTGTGGGTCGATGATGTCGCCGTTGAGGAAGTAACCGAGGTTCTAGCGGTCGCCGATGGCCTCAGCTCGCTGAGCGGAACTGTCACCCAGCAGGCGGGTCTCATCAGCGCACAGTCGGGGCTCATCAGTGCCCTGCGCACCGACGTGGATGGCAAGGCCACCAACGGCGCACTCCAAGCTCTGCAGTCCCAGGTGACGCTGCAGGGAAACACCATCACGAGCCTTGGTAGTGCCATCACCAGTGTCACTGCGTCCCTGGCAAACATCGGCGGCGACAACCTGCTGCCAAACAGCAGCTTTGAATCCAGCCAGGCGCCCACCAGCACACTTCCCGATTGGTTTGCCTCCAACAACATCGCGCAGACGGTTAGCTATGGCGATACCTACGCGGTGTCTGGCTCCAAGCGCGCGATTCAGATTGGCTCCACCAACGCATCCACTGCTGCCAGCCAGTACATTGGCGTGGAAGTGGCCACCGCCAACCGGCCCAAGATCGTAGCCGGCGCCAAGTACACCTTATCCGTGTGGGCCTGTCGCATGACGGCAACTGCGGGCAACTTGCAACTGCTGATTCAATGGCTGAACAGTGCCAATGCCGGCATCGGTAGCTCGCAGTTTGTGCAGTTCACCGATATGTCAGACGTGATGAAGCGTTACGCCAACACGTTCACCGCACCGGCCGGCGCAGTTGCGGCCCGCATCTTCGCCCGCTGTGTCTCCACGGCCTCCGCACAGTGGTTGGCGGTGGCGCTGGACAATGCAATGTTCCAGCAAGGCGAGGTCGCCACCAACTGGACTCCAAGTGCCACCGAGATTGCCGCCCAAACAAGCGCGAATGCGGAGGCAAATAGCGCTCTCAATGCACGTGTCACCAACGCTGAGGGGCAGTTACTGTCCCAAGGCGCCGCACTGACTGCGGTTCGTGCTGGCATCGGAAATGCGACTGTTTATGACATCACCGCCAATGCGATGACTGCCAGTCAGCCGACCGGGGGGCCACGATCATCTGGCACAAGAAATGCGTCCGGTGCACCAGTTGGTGGAGCGGCGCGCGGCATAAATGTGCTGGTGGTCGCGGCAGACAGCACCCTGGGCGAACGGAGGACGTTCGACACCTACGGCAATGGGCAGGCAGCCTGCGCCAGCTTCAATGATTGGTACGACAACGGCTTGGCGGACAATCAGTATTTCATTCTGTTCACCAGCGACCACACGGGAACGTTGAGCAACGCCGTCGGCGCCGACATCGTTGGTACCAGGGATCGCCTCGTCGATGCAGGAGCTTCTCGGCGCAATCTGGAGGCGCTGGCTGGCACACGCATGTTCATCTTGGTTGGGCGCAAGCGCATTGGTGAGGGCGCAGGTATCCAGCGGCTATCGCCGCCACAGACTGCTGGGCGCGTCGATCTTTGGACTGAGCTCATCGTTGAGTTCGTCAACGGCCGTCCGCAGGGGAGCCTGGACGTGTCCGCGCTGGAAAAGGCGGCGCAGGCAAACGCGGCAGCGACCTCCAGCTTGGAGGCGCGCACCCTGGCGAATGAGAACAGCGTTACTTCGCTGGGCCAGTCGATCACCAGCGTCAATGCCAGGATCGATGGCATCGGCGGCGACAACCTGCTGGCGAACAGCAGCTATGAAGTCTCGTCCAGTGACACGTCAGATCCCACGGGCTGGCAGCGCGAAGGGAACATGGCCAACGTCGTACTGAAGTACATTCCGTCCCCCTTGTCGGGTGGCGGCCGCGCGATCCGCCTGGAAGCGAATGCCACGGCAGTCGGTCAGTATCTTGGCCTTGCCACTCGCAACGACAACGGCTGGGTTCCGGTTCGGCCCAGAACCCAGTACGTGCTGAGCAGCTACGTGCGCGCCACTGCGGGAACCGGGTTGCGCATGTACGTTCAGTGGCGTAACGCGGCTGGTGTTATCAAGGCAACAAGCACCATGCCTAACGTGGTGGCGACTTCGGAATGGCAACGCTTGGTCTTTCAGGCGGACACCATGGTTGACGATGTCGTGGAGGCTCGGCTGTTCGTGGGTCGAATGCACGCGACGGCCGTCCAGGGCGTCGCCATTGAGCTGGACAATGCGCTGTTCCAGGAAGGCACCGCAGCAACCGGCTGGGTGCCCAGCGGCAAGGAAACAGCAGCGGCGGCAGCGGCAAGCTCTGCGGCGACGGCGGGCCTTACTTCGACCGTGACTCAGCAGGGGCAGCAGCTCACCGCACTGGGTCAATCCGTGACGGGCGTCCAGGCCGAGATTGCAGGAAAGGCCAGTTCCTTAGCAGTCCAAACACTTGAGGCAAAGGTCAGGAACCAGGGCGGTGCCGGCAACCTTCTTGGAAACTCCCAGTTCACTGGGCCTGATACGGCGGGCTGGCCCAATATGTGGACACCTGACAGTGCCACCGGAACGCAGAAGTACTTCGCGCGCGGACCTGGCTTCACTTCCGGCGCTGTTGATCCGGGCGTTCCATATGGGATGCAGGCCCTCATCGTGTCCGGAACCACGGCTGTTAACGGCACAGTGTTCGTTTGGCCAGCGAGCGACGCGCCAATTGAGCCGGGAAAGACCTACGTCTTTTCGGCATATGCATCAGGGCAGCGTGCAAGGGTGACGATGGAGTTCCTTGACGCCAATGGCGGCTCACTGTCACAGCACAACTCGCCTGATACCTACTTGGCTGGTGGCGGAAACAGCATCAGCTCATACAGCCGCCTTTGGGTAAAAGCAGTCGCGCCGGCTACGGCTGTGCGGGCCCGTGTAATTCTTGTCAGCCATCACGTCAACAATGCGCATTGGTTTGTTCGTTGGCTGCGCCCGATGCTGTCGATGGTAGACAAGGATTCCACCGAGCCGCCGGAATGGTCAGCAGGCGGAGCCGAGAGCAGTGCCAAGTGGGGCATTGCGCTCGATGTGGACGGCAACTTGGCCGGCATGGAGATCGAGGCAAGTGGCCATCGTAGTGAGATGCGAATTTTGTCGCAGGTATTGCGCATCATCAGTCCTGGAACGCCGGATGGAATGGAACTGCAGGATGGATACCTGCGGGTCTGGCGGGGCAACGTGCAACGCATCATCGGCAATGGTTTTGGGCCCGATGGGCTGATCGACTACTTTGGCCCTAACGTCGGCGCTGCCGGCGCCACCAAGCAGAATGCGACTGTGTGGATGGATGTGTACGGAGGGGCCTACTGGGGCGGCGCCATCGCTGCAGGCATCCGCCGCAATGCAGCGCAGTCCACCACCACACAGACCGTCGGCGTTTCGATTGTCGTTGGACCATTCAGCACCAGCGGGCGCAACAAAAACGTGGTTGTCAGCTATCAGCGGACGGTGACCCGCAGGCACGGAAACATGAATGCCACGGGCTTTGTCGCGGGCGGCGGTCGGAATGCTTGTGCGGTGAACGTCTATCGCAAGCTCGGCAACAACGCTGAGCAGTTCTGGACCAGCTTTGAAGCCAGCGGCGGTGTGATGCTGATGAACGAGCGCGATGGCCCTGACATCGCAACTTCCCGCTGGGCAGGATCGGTGACCCTTAACGACAACGAAGGCACGCAAGACCGTACCTATCGTGCCGAGATCGTTGGATTCACGGAGCAGGAAGTGCGCCACGAGTCGGGCAGCTTCACCGGCCAGGACATCTCGGCCAGCCTCTCGTTGGTGTCTATCGAGGAGTGACCCGTTCGGGCGGCCGGGCAATGCCGTTCATCCATCAAGAGGAAACAACCATGCGTTTTGATGCTCGTCTGTACCTTCGCACCGAGTCTGCTGACCAGCCCGGCGTGAACCTGCAGTTCCGCCCGGTCAGTCAGCCGAACATGCCGCAGATCAATCTCACGGTCGATCCGGCTGATGCGGCCACGCTCAGGGTCGGTTCTGTCTACCGCTTTGAGGCAATCGAAGTTCCCCAGGAGGGTTGATTCATCGTGCGTACCTTTGGCCGTTGGGCTGCGTCTCCGCTCGGTGCTGGTCTACTGGTAGAAGATGGCGGCTTGACCGTGTCCTCTCCGGGCGCGGTTGTTCTTGCCCGTGTCGCCAGGAGCACCTTCCCGCTTGCCGGTCCTGCAGGCGCAGAGTTCATGCTGTGGGGTGATGATCCTCTCACTGCGATCATCGGCCTCTGCAACAACACAGCGTCGTTGTCATCTGAGCTGGGGGCATTCAATGGGGTGGGCTGGAAGCTGCACACCGGCCAGGTGGTTCGCAACGGCGCTGTGATTGCCAGCGGCCTGCCAATCCCCCTCAAGGGAGAGGCACTGGGCGTGCGCGTGCTGCCTGGCACACCCGCACAGGCTCAGTTCTATCGCGACGGCCAGCAGGTGGCCAGCGTTGATGTCTCAGCGGGTGGCCCGTACTACTTCGCCGTGTCCATCGCCGCTACGAAAGCGCGCGGCCTGCGCTGTGTCGTGAACGCTGGCCAGTGGCAAGGGCTCAGTCCGGCCGCAGTGGCGGGATGGGCTCAGGCTGCCGATCCGATTCCCACGATCCGCGTCGCAAGTGAGGACTACATGAGCGCGGCCAGCGACTCGCCTGCGAACACCGCATTCGCTGGAGTTATCGCTACCGAGGGCCTGAGCACGATCAGCGCAGTTTCGTTCTGGATGTGGGGCAATGAGTCGCGTGCCGGCAGCGCCCAGGTCCGTGTGCAGGACGCCGCAGGGATGCTGGATGCCGCTGCGCTGTCCGCTATTCGTGACGTGCCAGTTACCGTGCGCCAGGTCGAGCAAGGACAGTCGATGGCGGGTGCTGTGCCCGTCGCCCGCTATGTGCTGGATCGAATCGAGGTGGAAGACGACAGTTACAAGCGCCTGACTTTCAAGGACGCGCACAGTGACCTGGATGAGCCGCTGAGCAGGTCCGTGTTTCTCCCGACCCACGGCGAGAGCATTGCTTGGCAGCCGCAGCCCGTGGTGATCGGACTGGTGCGAAGCGTGCCTGCCACGGCGGTAAACAGTGATGGTTCGCTGCAATGGATCTGCGATTCGCGGTTGCAATCAGTGATGAGTGTCCGGGACCGCGCAGTGGAGCTGGTTGCCGGCACCGCCTACAGCCTGGTTGCTGGTGGACAGCAGCTCTCCCTGCAGTCGCCGCCGCTCGGGCCGCTGACGGCTGACGTTTCGACCATCGGAGCCGACCGGCCGGCAACGCTTCAACAGTCGCTTTCCGACGTGTTCGGCCGTATTGGGAAAGCTGCATGGCAGAGCGCCGACGCGCTGGCCATCGACCAGGCTACGGGCTATGCCGGGGTGGGCTACTTTGCGGACGGCAACAGCACGCCGCGCGAGGCCTTGGCTGCGATCCTGGGCAGCTACTGTGCCGACTGGTGGCAGGATGGGGATGGCGTGCTGCGCCTGACGCGATTGATCGACCCTGAGAGCATTGCCGATGCAAACCTGGCATTCGAGCTCGACCTGGTCGAGCTCGCCGCTCCGCTGGTTGTGATGCCGGATCTGGCCCCCGGCCTTACCCGGCGGATGGGCTATCGGCCAAACGCTGTAGTCCTGGCCGACAGCGACATGGCCACCGGCCTGGACCAGGTGCCGCCCAGCATCCGCAAGGAACTGTCTGCCAGCCATCGTGGACAGGTGTACGCGGCCGGTGATCTTCCTGCCTGCTACCAGCACGCCGAGGCCGCGCCAGCGGTGGAGTCTTGTTTCGATAGCCGTGCTGACGCTCAAGCGGAGATTGATCGCGTCGTGAAGCTGTACGCGGTGCCCCGCAACTTCTACGCCGGCAGGATGACGGCGCGGCCCGACCTGCAGCTGCGGCCCGGCCAGGTCGGGCGCATCCGCTACCCGCGCTATGGCCTCGCCGCCGGTCGAAAGGTGATCGTCACGGCGGTAACCAGCAATCCCATCACTGGCGAACTGACCCTGAAATTCTGGGGCGCATAAGGACTGCCACATGCTTATCGGATTCTCCCCTGCAGGCGTCACCGCTGCCGTTGACGGCGCCACTGCCGCAAACCTTGCCGCCCTGGCCGATGGGCGCCCCACAAGCATCGCTCGGCTCAGCGGTGGGGCGTCGGCCGTCCGGCTGCGGTTGAGCTGGCCAGTGGCTGCAGGCATCCGCGTTGTCGGGGTGCTCGGCTTGTCCTGCCCGGTCGGCACCTCCCTCAAGCTCACGGGGCGCAAGGCTGGTGATGCCACGTTTGGCCAGGCCCTCGGTGGGGCCTCGGCCACGCAGAAGGTGGTTGAGCTGGTGGATGGAAGCCGGGCCGCCTGGTGGGTGCTTCCAGCGGGCACGGTGGCCCTGGTCGGTGTCCAGGTCGAGATTGGGGGGGCGAGCCTGGACGTGGGCGAGCTGTTCGCCCATCAGGCAGTAGACCTACCCATTGAGCCCGGCTCAGAGACGGAGCGGATCGACCCAAGCATTGTGGAGCGCACTCTGGGCGCGGGCATCAACGTGGTGGCTCGGCGTACCTACCGGCGCCTCCGATTCACCCCTCAGACCGACCGCCTGCAAGTGGCCCGCCAGGGCGGGCTTGGTGGCGGCCTGGACTGGGAGCGGCTGGCCATGGCGGCGGCTGGTGGCGCGCGGATGTCGCTGGTGCCGCGCTGGGGAAAGGATGGCGCCCTGGACACGGAGGAGCTCCATCGGACGGCACTGTATGGCACGGTGGTGGCCGGGTCCGCTGGGCACGCTGGCGGCAACCAGTTCCGCAGCGGCGGGTGGGTGGCCGATGAGCTCCCCCCGATTTGAGCCCCGCTTAAGGCGGGGTTCTAACCCCGTTTGAGGTGCTATCGAACGGTTAGGAATACGGGGCTCACAGGGTCAATTCCGCCCTGACGGGCCGGAGCTGGGGATTCTGCAAACCCCGTGTCCCGATTTCGCAGAGTGACTGTCCGCTTACATCCGCTCGGCACCGCAGCAAGACAGGCACACCCCGCCCCCACCTCTAGATGCAAATGATTCTTTTTTACTGTAAGGTAATGCCGCTGCCCTTGCCGCCGCGGGCTGTTCCCTTCCCCAGCCTTCGCCCGCCCCGTGCCCACGCCTGTCGAATCGACGGATGTCGCGCAGCTGTGCGCCGCCCATTACCGGCCGCTGCACGCCCACGTCCGTCGCAAACTCCCACAACGCAGTGACGCCGATGATGTCGTCCAGGAAACCTGGCTGCGTGTCGTCAAAGTCGCCGCCAGCGGCCTGCTCAGCAATGGCCGCGCCTACCTGTATCGCGTTGCCCACAACCTGATCGCAGACCACTATCGCCTGATCCAGCGGCGTCGCGAAGAGGCCTTGGACGACGCGCAGCTGCAGGCCATCGCCGATCCCGCCCCGTTGCCCGAGCAATGCCTGCTCGATGCCGAACAACTGCGTCACCTCGACGCGATCATCGCCGCCCTGCCGCCGCGCTCGCGCGAGGTGTTCCTGCTGGCGCGCGTCGAACAGCTCAGCCTGGCCGACATCGGCCGCCAGCTCGGCATCAGCCGGCAGACCGCGCATGGCCATCTGCTGCGCGCGCCGGACAGCGAACTGGGCGTGCGCATCGATGCCAACCGGCGTGCGTTGCAGCTGCGGCACGGCCAGGCCTGGTTCCAGGTCGCACCTGATCGCGACCGTCCGTTCCAGGTGCATACGCCGCACGGTACGGTCACGGCGGTGGGTACTGCCTTCGATATCGCGGTCAACGGCGATGCCAGCGTAGTGACCGTCACCGAACACCAGGTGCGCGTGGACAGTGGCTCGGGCAGCAGCGAAGCGGCCGCCGGCCAGCAGCTGCGCTTCGATGGCACGGCGCCCTCGGCCGCGCTTGCAGCAGCCCCGGCGCAGCTGGCATGGCGCGAACGCCGGCTGGCCTGGGTCTCCGCGCCGCTGGCTGACGTTGTCCAGGATCTGGATCGCTGGCACGGCGGCCGCACCTGGATCGCCGGCGACGCACTGCGGCGGCAGCCGGTCACGGTGCTGGCCGACGCGGATACGGCCGCGCGCAGCCGCGACCAGCTGGCCGCCGAACTGCACGTGCGCGTTGTCCGTATCGGCCCCAACCTGCAGGTGTGGCTGCCGGCGAAGGCATCGTCCGATGCACGCTGAACGCATCGACCCTGACATCCGGGCCGCTGCTGCGTCTTCCCAGGGTGACGACGCACTGCGTCACTCCCTGGAGCCCACGATGCTGTCCCACCGCCCCCTTGTTCTTGCGCTGTCTCTTGCCTGCGCCGGTATCGCCCCCGTGCTTGCTGCCACAGCGCAGGCGCAGGCAAGCGCAACCCGCCGCTACGATATTGCCGCCCAGCCGCTGGTCACCGCGCTGGACGCCTACAGCCGCCTCAGCGGCGTCGATCTGGTGATCGGCCGTGCCCTGCCGGCCAACCAGAGCGCACCCGCCCTGCAGGGGGATTTCGACGACACCCAGGCATTGGCACGGCTGCTGGCCGGCAGCGGCCTGCGCGCGCACTTCATCGATGCACGCCGTGCCACCCTCGAATCGGCGCCAGCCAGCACCGACGATGGCAGCCGCCAGACCGGCCCGCTGCGCGTGCAGGGGCGCACTGCCCATGCCATTGCTCCGGGTACCGGGGCGAGCCAGTACATTCCGGCCACGCAGGATGGCTTCGCGCCGAAGATCGGCAGCGAACGGGTCGCCATGGCCGAGCGCCAGGACGGCAACAGCCTGCTGCGCTCGATGCCCGGCACGCACAGCTTCCACTCGCGCAGCCAGCCCGGCCTGCAGGTCAACATCCGCGGCATGGCAGGTGCAGGCCGGGTCAACACCATGATCGACGGCGTCACCCAGACCTTCCGCAACAACGCCGGCCATGGCTCGGGCGGCCCATTCGCTTATGTAGACCCGTTCCTGCTGGCAGGCGTCGACGTTCAGCGCGGCGCGGTCAGCGGTGGCGACGGTGCCGGTACGCTGGCCGGCAGTGCCAACTTCCGCACCCTGGACATCGAAGACCTGGTCTCCGACGGCCGCAAGTGGGGCCTGCGTGCAGGCTACCGGCATGGCAACAACGGCTATGGCAGCGGACGTACCTTCGCCGGCGCCTGGCGCCACAGCGAAGACGGCGGCGATCGCCAGTTCGGCCTGTTGGCAGCAGCCAGCAGCAGCCGCAGCAGTGAATACGCAACGTCCCGTGGCCAGAAAAACAGCGCCGACCCCGGCAGCCAGCAACCCAGCAGCTGGCTGCTGAAGGCGCGCCTGCAGCCCAGCGACCAGCACCGCCTGGACCTGAGCCACATGCGCTATGAAAACGACTTCTACCACAACTATCCGTGGCAGATTTCCGCTCGCAACCAGCGCGCCAGCTACCACTACACGCCCTACTCGCCGTGGATCGACCTGCGCGCCAGTTTCGCCGCCAACAAGACTCGGCTGTTCTATCCGCCCGTGGAAGATTCCAGCTACATCGGCCGGCGTACCCACAGCAGCCTGAGCAGCTGGAACGTGGACAACACCAGCCGCTTCGACATCGGCGCCGTACAGGCTCGCTGGAACACCGGCATCAAGCACCAGTCGGACATCTTCGTTGCCGATACCCCCACCCTGCGTGGCGCCAACCCACAAGGGCGCAGCCAACTCGACAGCGTGTTCACCACGCTGGAGCTGCAGTACGACACCTACGCACTGTCGGCGGGCCTGCGCCAGGACCGCTACAACATCCGCGGCCACGTCCCCACCTGCTCGGATGTGCCTGGGCAATGCCTGGAGATCGGAGGTGGTGGCATCGACGTCGATCGCACCCAGCATGCGCTCAGCCCCAGCCTCTCACTGTCGGTGCAGGCCACTGACTGGATGCAGCTGTTTGCCGAAGTCTCGCGCACCTCGCGGCCGCCGCGCGTGCAGGAAATGTTCTTCGAGAAGATCCCGCTGGAAGGGATGAGCGATGCCGACGGCGTCGGCGCCAACCCCTTCCTGCGCCGCGAACGTTCGCGCAACCTGCAGTTCGGCGCCAACCTCAGCGCCAGCTCGCTGCTGGTCGACGGCGACCTGGCGCAGCTGCGCCTGACCCGCTTCGACAACCGCATCCGCGACTACATCAAGCCGCAGTACCTGCTGATCGTGCACCCGCCGGAAGTAGAACCGTTCGTGGTGCCGATCGACAGCGACCCGCAGCTCAACGCGTGGACCGACAGCCTGGACGTGGACGACTTCAGCACCACCACGCGCTGGATGAACCATCCCGGCGTGGTGCGCATGCGCGGCCTCGAACTGGAAGCGCACTACGCCAGCGAGCACTACCACGCCACCCTCAGCTGGACCCGCTCGCGCACCAGCGCGCCGGCCATCGAATTCGTCAACCTGGAAGACATCACCGCCCTGCCCGACCGCTACTGGACGCTGGATGTCGGCGGCCGCTGGTGGCAGCAGCGCCTGCAGGCCGGTGTGCGCGCCGAGTACTCCGGCCCCACCGAAGAGGGTTACGACTTCTTCCAGACCCGCAAGACCGGCGGCACCGGCGTGCTGCTGGACTTCTATGCCAGCTTCAAGCCACAGGCCAACACCACGCTGTGGCTGAACATCGAAAACCTGCAGAACAAGGCCTATGACAACAACGCCTCCATCGACAGCATCTTCAGCCCGATCCTGGACCGCGGCAACGGCCGTGGCCGTACCGTCTCGGTGGGCGTCAATGTGGCGTTCTAGCCGGCGCTGGCTGGGGCTGGGTCTGATCGCGCTGGCGGCGGCAGCCAGCGCGCAGCCGATGCCCGGCAAGGTGATCGACCTGGCCAGTGGCAAGGAGCTCGACCAGGCTGCCTTCGTGCAGCGGGTTGCTGCCGCCGAGCGCGTGCTGCTCGGCGAGCGTCACGATATCGATGCCGACCATGACGCCGAACGTTGGCTGCTGCAGGCATTGCAGCAGCGGCGTCCGCAGGGCGCGCTGGTGCTGGAGATGATCGCCAGCGAACGCCAGCCGCGACTGCAGCGTGTGCAGCGCTGGCTGGACAAGGGCAACCGGGCAGAACCGCAACGGCTGGCCGAACTGCTGGACTGGGATCCCCGCTGGCCTTGGACACGCTATGGCGGACTGGTACAGATCGCCACCGATAGCGGCATCCGCCTGCAGGGCAGCAACCTGTCGCGCGCTGAAGTCAATACGCTGCTGGCGTCATCGCCCGAGGTGGTGTTCCCGGCCGACGGCGCGCGGCAACGGTTGTCAGCAGTGGTGCTGGCCCAGCACGCCGACGCTGCGCCCATGCTCGACGGCATGCTCGCCGTTCAGCACGCGCGGGACACGCGGATGGCACGGGTGCTGATGCAGTCGCCGGCACCCGCCCTGCTCGTCGCCGGCCGCTGGCATGTGCTGCGTGGCACGGGCGTACCCGGTTATCTGCCAACCTCTGCGCCAGCGCTGGTGATCGCGCTGGCCTCAGTCGACGAAGATGTGGCGAGAGATGACGCTGATCTGTTGTGGGTGGTCGGCGATGAGTGAGCGTCGGCAGCACTGGCAAGCGGTGACGATCAGCGTCGGCCTGCACCTGCTGCCGTTGCTGCTGTTCGTCCACTGGGTGTCCACTCCGCCGCTGCCACCGCCTCCCGAACAGGACGTGCGCATCAGCCTGCGCCTGCTGGCACCGGCCACACCACCGCAGCCGGTGGAAGAACTGCAGGCCGAGCGCCCCAGCCAGGCGCAGCAATCGCGGGCGGCCGAAGCACGCAAAGCGCCCCCGCCGCCACGCGCCATGGCGGCACCCGAAGGCAACCTCGCCGCCAGCGAGAAGAATGGCGACGGCCACCAGCCCTTGCCCGTGGCCCCGCCAGCGGCCGCGACCGATGCCCGTTCCGCACCGGCATCGATCACGGCCGCACCGCCCGCCCCGGACGCACCACCGGCGGACTTCCAGGCCGGCGCCGCCAGCGACCAGTGGGAAGCCCGCCTGATGGCGCGGCTGGAGCGTTACCGCTACTACCCCGCCGTAGCGAGGTCGCGGCGCCAGCAGGGCACCGCATGGGTCAGGGCCAGCATCAGCCGTGAAGGCCACCTGCTGGCATTGCGCCTCGAGCAGCCCAGCGGACAACCGATGCTGGATGAAAGTGCGCTGCAGACATTCCGGCGCGCGCAGCCCCTGCCGCGGATTCCAGAAGAGCTGCCAGCTCCGCAGGAACTGGTGGTGCCGGTGGAGTACTACCTGCGCTAGGCGCTGTAGGCCTCGGCCTCGATCTCGAACAGCATTCCGTCCAACGCCAGCCGCGGCACCGGAATAAGCGTGCAGGTCGGTGCCGGGCGATTGGCCCAGCGCCGCCGCACCTGCCGGGCGATGATGCCCAGGCGATCCTCATCGTGGTCGACCACCAGGATCCGCAGTCGCGCAACATCGGTCAGATCCGCATGGGCCGAGCGCAGCGCGGTCTGCAGATTGTCCAGTGCCTGCGACACCTGCTCCTCGAAGCTGGGTGACAGGTTTCCCTGATCATCTTCACCACCCTGCCCAGCGATATGGATCACCCGCGCTGGCAGTCGCACCACCGCCACGTGCGAGTATCCGTTGGCACTGGGATCGTGCAGGCCAGGGGGATCGAACAGATCCAGCAGGCCATGGCTGAAGTCCGGAGTGGTCAGCAGGTTCATACCGCATGCCTCGTGGGGAATGCGAGGCAGTCTGCTACCTCAACTGCTGTTGAGGTCAAACCTATTGCATGCAACAGAGCGGCTCACCGCATGCAACGATCGGCTGCAACAACATCAGGTCCATGCCGGGTCCGCGGTGAAATCGATCGTCAGCCAGAACGTGCTGCTTCGCGCGTCCATCCGCACCGCGATCTCATCGCGCATCGCATCCACCTCACCCACCGTGCCCAGCGGCGTCGACGGCGAGGTCAGGATGTGGATCTCGATGAACCGCATGCGCCCCATCTTCGCGACATGGCTGGTGAAGCCGGCATAGCCATGCTCGGCCACGAATGCCTGCATCACCTGCTGCACACGCTCGTCCAGGTCATCGGGTGCCACCTGCAGCACTTCCCGCATGGCCTTCCACGCACTGCGCGCCGGCACCGGCAACACCGCAAGGCTGATCAGCGCCAGCACCATCGAATCCAGATACGGCACCCAGTGGTGCCACTGCCCACCGTGCAACGCCAGCGCCAACACGAAGGCCAGCACCACCGCCAGGCTCATCAATCCACCCAGCAGCCAGCCACGCACATCCAGCCACAGCAATGCCGACTGCAACCTGCGGGCACGCTGGGCCACGAACGCGGCCATGCCCAGGTTGCTGGCACTCAGCAGCACCGCCCACCAGAGGGCGGGCCCGAATTTCACTTCGTGCCCGCCGGTGGTCAATCCAATCACCGCGTTGGCCAGCGCGTACACGCAGGCCAGCGACAGGATCACTCCGCCCAGCGCCTCGACCATCGGCTCCAGATGCCAATAGCCGTACTGGAAGCGCGGGCTGTGTTCCCGCGCCACCAGCCGCAGCACCGACAACGACACCAGGGTCAGGGCTACGTCAACCAGGCTGTAGATGCCGTCGAACAGGATGGCCTGCGATCCCACCAGCAGGCCACCGATGAAGCCGACCGCGCTGACCGCCACGGTGACCCCGATCGAGAACTTCAGGATGCGTTGCTCGCGCGCGGTATCCATCGTTCGCCGAAGGGCCGACCGTACCGGCTCAGGCCTTCAGCACCTCCACCTTGTAGGACGGCACGTCGCCATCGCGCTCGATGATAAGGCCATGCACGTCCGACTCGAAGCCCGGGAAGCGCGCGTTCTGCTCGCGGGCGATGCGCAGCGACTGGATGATCGGCTCGTCGCGGTCGCCGAAGCGCTCGCCCGGCATGATCGTCGGAATGCCCGGCGGGTACGGCACCAGCATCGTCGCAGCGATACGGCCGCTGACCTGCTCGATGTCGACCCGCTCGATCTCGCCCTTCACCAGGTGGTTGTAGGCATCGGCCGGGGTCATCACCGGTGTCGGCAGGTCCACGTACATCTCGCGCATCACCTTGGCCACCGCGAACTCCTGGTTGAACGCATGCAACGCGTCACACAGGTCACGCAGGCCCCAGCCGGCATAGGCATGGGGGTAATCGGCGGCAAGCGACGGCAAGGCCTGGCTCAGCGGCGCGTTGCGGTCATACAGCTCCTTGAACGCCATCAGCTCGGTAACCAGCGTGCTCCACTTGCCCTTGGTGATGCCCATCGAGAACAAGAACAGCACCGAGTACAGGTTGGTCTTCTCCACGGTGATGCCGCGGCCCCACAGGAACTTGCTCAGCACTGCAGCCGGGATGCCCAGCTTGCCCATGCTGCCGTCCATCGACAGGCCCGGCGTCAGCAGGGTCACCTTGATCGGATCGATCAGCACATAGTCATCGACCAGGTTCTCGAACCCGTGCCAATGCGCATCGGGCTGCAGGTACCATTCCTCGCGCTTGGCCACCAGCGGCGCCGGCGTATCGCCCTTGTCCAGGCTGCGCTCGACCTTCGTCGGTTGCCACACGCTGAACCACCAGTCATCACGGCCCAGATCGTCGCGTACGTGCAGCATCGCACGGCGGAAAGCGATCGCTTCGTCATGCATTTCCTGCACCAGCGAACGACCGGCATCGCCCTCCATCATCTTCGAGGCCACATCACACGCTGCGATCACCCCGTAGTGCGGGCTGGTCGAGGTATGCATCATGAACGCTTCGTTGAAGCGCTCGGCATCCAGGTCACGGCTGGCCGAGTTGCGCACATGGATCATCGAGGCCTGCGAGAACGCCGCCAGCAACTTGTGGGTGGAGTGCGTGGTGAAGATGATCGCATCCTGCTCGCGCGGCTTGCCCTTGGCCATGCCGTAGTGATTTTCATAGAACGGATGGAATGCGGCATAGGCATACCAGGCCTCGTCGAAATGCAGGAAGTCGACCGCGCTGCCGATATCCTCAGCGATCTTCTCGGCGTTGTAGCACAGGCCGTCGTAGGTCGAGTTGGTCACCACCGCGATACGCGGCTTGGAGCCGGCCTGGTAGGCCTGGCTGGCCAGCGGATTGGCGGCGATGCGCTGCTGCAGTGCTTCCGGAGTGAACTGGTCCAGGCTGATCGGGCCGATGATGCCGTGTGCATTGCGGCTGGGCGTGAAATACACCGGCACCGCGCCGGTCATGATCAACGAATGCAGCAGCGACTTGTGGCAGTTCCGGTCAACGAACACCACGTCGCCGCGGGCCACAGTGCCGTGCCACACGATCTTGTTGGCCGTCGACGTACCGTTGGTGACGAAGAAGGTGTGGTCGGCACCGAAGTTGCGTGCTGCCTCGTTCTCGGCGTCCTTGATCGGGCCGGTGTGGTCCAGCAGCGAGCCCAGTTCCGGCACTGAAATCGACAGATCGCTGCGCAGCGTGTTCTCACCATAGAACTGGTGGAAGGCGCGCCCGACCGGTGACTTGGTGAAGGCCACACCACCGGCATGGCCCGGCGTATGCCAGGAATAGTTCGACTCGGCGGCGTGATGGATCAGCGCCTTGAAGAACGGCGGCAGCAGGTTCTGCATGTAGTCTTCGGCTGCTCGCATCACCTGCCGCGAGATGAAGCTCTTGGTATCTTCGAACAGGAAGATGAAGCCGTGGATGTACTTGAGCAGCTTGCTCGGCACCTTCTCGATGGTGCGTCGTTCGCCATACAGGAACACCGGAAGATTGGCGCGGCGCGCACTCTGTTCGCGCAGGAAGGCGGTCAGGCGCTGGAACTCGCCATCGACCTCCTCGCTGCCGTCGATCGAGATCAGCACCGCCGAAGCGGCCACGTAGGTACGGGCACCGGCACGGGCGTCATCCAGGTTCAGGCCGCACAGCACGCGCTGGTCATTGCTGCGCAGTTCTTCCACCAGCGCGCGGATGAGGATGCCGCCGATGCGCGGCGAATCGTAGTCACCATCAATGACGATGACCGGATAATCCAGGGACTTGAAATACACGTTGATTCTCCTTGTCTAACTCAGGAACGCTGCGCGCCGGCCGAAATCGCCGCCGCCTCGCGGGAACGCTGCCGCTGCTGGCGACGCTCCTCGCTGAAGAAGGGATAGAACACAGTGATGAACAGCACGAACAGGAAGGCGTACTGCACGATCGTTCCCGACGAGCCATAGATCGCCCACAGGCAGTACACGACCGTCAGGCTGGTGAGGGTCCAGAACGCACCGGTGTGCACCAGCGTGTGCGAACGTTCCACCACGAAATAGCAGGCGACGCACGAGTAGATGTACGGCAGCAGCGTCAGCACCACCGCTGCCGAGGTGATCACGTCGAACTGGGCCGAGGCGGTCTTCGAGGTGGAGGTCACCAGCACCGCCAGGGTCATCAGCACGGCCACGATCAGCACGCCCTTGACCGGCACGTCGTCCTTGTTGGTCTTGCTGAAGATGCTCGGGAACAGGCCATCATCGGACGCTGCCTTGGCACTCTGCGCGGTCAGCAGGATCCAGCCGCCCAGCGAGCCGGCGGCGCCGACGAAGGCACACAGGCTGACCAGCGCACCACCCCAGCCGCCCACGGCCTTGGCCGCTGCCAGTGCGAACGGCGCGTCGGAGGTCTGCAGTTCACCGTTGGGCACCATGCCCATGATCACCGACGAGCTGGCGATGTAGGCGATGGCGGCCAGGAACACACCGGCCAGGGTGGCGCGGGCCACGTTCTTCTCCGGATTCTCGACCACACCGGCGGTCACCGACGCCGACTCCACGCCGATGAACGCCCACAGGGTGAGTGCCGCCGCGCTGGAGATCGCACCGAAGTTGGACTCACCGGACACGTTGTAGGCGCCCTTGAAGATGTCGGCATCGAAGAAGAACCAGCCGAAGATGGCGATGCCCAGGATCGGCACCAGCGCGAAGCTGGTGGTGACCGTCTGCACGCGGCTGACGAATGCTGGCCCGATCATGTTGGCAAAGCTCAGCGCCCACACCAGGATCAGCACCGCGATGCAGCGCACCAGCGGCTCGGACAGGATCGGGAAGAAATAGCTGAAGTAGCCCACCGCCGCGATCGGGATGGCCACGTTGCCGATCCAGTTGGCGAACCAGTAGATGGTATTGGTCTGGAAGCCCATGTACGGCCCGAACCAATCGCGCGCGTACGCATACGGGCCGCCTGCCTTGGGTGCCAGCTTGCCGAGCTTGGCGAACACGAACGCCAGCAGCAGCGCCCCGGCGGTGGTGATCAGCCAACCCCATATCGAGGCGGTACCAATCTTGGCCAGGCTGGAGGGCAGCAGGAACACCCCTGAGCCCATCATGTTGCCGGCGACGAGGAAGGTGGCTCCGACCACCCCGATTTTCTTTGCTTCTGCCATGACAATCTCCTGTACCTGGCATGGGCCCGGTGAACCCGGGCGTGGGGAATGGCTACGCTGGCGTGCTGCCGCTGGCGCCTACTTGATGAAGTTGTATTGCAGGCTGCCCTGCACCCGGACCGTGTCGCCGCGCGCTCCGCCCTGCTGCTGCAGGCGGCCGTACAGCAGCTCCATGCCCATCGTCCACGACGGAGCCGGGCTCCAGATCAGGTTGAACACGCCGTAGCGGCTTTGCCGGAATGCATCGGTCGGCAGCGCCGCATTGCGCTCCAGGGTCAGCTGGCCGTAGATCAGGTTCGAGCGCCACAGATCCGACCAGTAATGGGTGTAGCCGACGAAGCCACCGTGCAGGTCCAGCGCATCGATGCGTCCATCGGCATCCACCACGGCATCCAGGCCGGAGCCGGTGAGATCGGCGGTGTAGCGGCTCAGGCCGCGACCGCCCAGCGCGCCGAACAGCAGCAGATCGCGTTCCCCCACCGAGGCCGAGCCACTGAGCTGCGCGCCACCGGCAAAGACGCGGTCACGACGGGTATCGCCGTCGTAGGCCAGATTGCGTGCCACGACGCCCAGTTGCAGATGGCCCCAGTCGCGCTCCATGCGCGCGATGGCACTCACATCCGGCAGTCGATTGACCGCCGCCATCGCGTCGCTGGCGCCGGCCAGCTCGGTGTCCGGGTCTTCGGCGGCCAGCGTCAGGGTGTTGCCCTTGCCCAGCGCAAAGCTGTGATGGATACCGGCCACCAGCAGGTAGCCGGCGCCGCCGGGGCCAGCAAAATCCAGCGTGTCGGGCAGGCTGTCCGGATCCATGAAACTGGAATAGCCATAGCCTGCGTAGGTATTGCCCAGCTGGCCGTAGGCATGGCGCAGGCGGAATTCATAGCCATCGCTGCTGCCGAAGAAATCATTCTCCAGATAGAAGCGCAGGTTGCCGTGCGTGGTTGGACGCCGCGCCTCGAAGCTGAAACGCGTCTGCTTGGCGTGGATGTTGAAGTTCGAGACGTCGCGATGATTGCCGCCCACCGGCATCGACGAGGGAATGAACTGATCCTCGTCGCCCGCCCCGCGCGAATCCGCAATCGCATCGAGCTTGGCATAGCCGCCAATGCGGATCACGGTGTCGGTGCCGGGAATGGCAAAGAAGCCTTTCAGATCCGGATCGGTGGGGCCGGCGGCGCTGTCTGGACGCGAGGCTGCCGTTGAAGGATCGGCCACCGATTCACGCTGTGGCAGCACAGGAGGCGCCACGCCAGGCACTTGGGTAGGGTGCAGGATGCCGCTGGTGATTGGCACATTCATGGTCGCCTGCGCTGCAGCGGGCATCGGCGACGACGCTGCAACGGGAGCCGCAGCTGCATGCTCTTCGCGTCGTTCAAGCTGGTCCAGACGCTGCTGCATACCCTGCAGCGTCTGCCGCATCGCGTCGATCTCCCGACGCAATGCCTGCGCATCATCCTGTGCATGCAACGGCATCGCGGCCATCGCCGCCAGACACCCCAGACTCAGTACCGCCAAGCGCATTGCATCCTCCCTGGACTGTAACTCCCGCTGCCCGGCCGTGCAGCGCGCGTGCGCGGCCCCGACCTCAACGAGCCGTTGCTGGAAATGCGGGTACTGCGTGGACGACCGTTGCCAGCCTGCACGTTGCAGGCAACAGGGCAATGACACTGTCCCGATTGCCAACACTGCGCCGGAGTCGTTCCCACTGCAGCAGTGCTGCCGAAGGGGTGGCGACCGCAGCGGACTGGGTAACAAGCGCTGGGTGAGAATGTCGTGAATGGCATTGCGCGCACGCCCTCTGCAGGGCATGACGTGTGCGACATCCATAGCGCAGTGACGCTGTATTCCATGCGCCAAGGCTAGTTCGATTGTCGTTTTTGGCCTTGATTGGGATCAAAGCGAAATGCTTGATGTCAGTCACGATTCAGACGTGACATCTGTTCGTGACGTGCGCAGCCCTCATCGCCGGGACTGTCGCAGAAAGCAACAGGCCCACACGTTGCCGTGCGGGCCTGTTGCTCAAAACAGCATGTCGAGGTGCCTCAGCGCGGGCCGAGTACCGCCTGCAGATCGTTGCCCTGCGGAAGGCCAGCACGTCGCTGCACCTGGCCCTGTGCATCCTGGAACAGGATGCCCGGCGTGCCCTGGAAGCCCATCTCCACCATCAGCACCTGGTTGGCATCCAGCTTGGCTGCGATCTCCCGGCTGATGTTGGGCAGCGGCTTGATGCCACCACGATCGAACTGGTGCTCGTTCTCCAGCAGTGCCGCACTCGGATCGCGTGCGGCCATGATCGCCGCCGCCTTGGCCGGGCTGTCCTCACGGATCACGCCGACCATGATGTGGCGCAACTGCACCTTTCCTGCGTCCACCCAGGGGCGTGCAGCCTCCCAGAATTTGTGGCAGTAAGGGCAGTTGGCATCACTGAAGGTGTACACCACGCGCGGCGCATCAGCCTTGCCATCGCGTACCCAGGCACTGGTTTCAAGCTTGCTCCACATCTTGGCCGACATCGGCGCGGCAACCAGCTTCTCCAGCGTCTCGGCTGCAACTTCGTTGCCCTCGGCGTCGAACAGGCTGCCCACCAGCACGTGCTTGCCATCGGCGGTCACGTAAGCCGCCGCCGGCTGCTGGCCGCCGACCATGCCGGCAAAGCCGCGCAGGCCACCCGGCGCATCGAATTCGGAGACCACCTCGAAGCCATGCTTCTCGATGCCCTTCAGGACAGCCGGCAACTCGCCCTTCTTGGCGGCCGCCGATGCCGAAGCCGTTGCCGGTGCAGCGGCATCCTTGCCCGTCGGGGTCTGAGCCTGGCTGCAGGCAGCCAGCGCCAGCATGGCCGGCAGCATCAGCGTATGCGCGATGCGCGGGGAAATCGACAACATGGAAACTCCGTAGTGGGATGCCAGCGCAGGCTACCGCAGCCGGCGCAGTTTGTGTTCAAGACCGGCCTGGGTCAGTTCGCCGAGATGCAGTTCCTGCAACCTCCCCTGCGCATCGAAGAAGAGCGTGGAAGGGAAAGCCCGGACGTCCAGCGTGGTCGACGCAGCCGAAGCCTCATCCAGCAGGACGTTGCCCAGCGAGAGGTGTTCAGCAGCAAGAAAGGTCTGGACCTCCACAAGGGTCTCGCCCTGGTTGAGGAAGGCGAACTGGATATCGGCATGTTTCTGCTGCGCCGTCGCCAGCACCGGCATCTCCCGGCGGCACGGGCCACACCAGCTGGCCCACAGGTTCAGTACCAGAGGCTTGCCATGAAACGTCTGCAGTTCAATCGCCCTGCCCTGCAGGTCGACCACCTGCAGCGTGGGCAGTGGCATCTGCTTTGCCTGCCAGTACGCGAGCCCCTGGCTTGCCACGCCCCACAACAGCAACCCAACCAGCGCACCTGCCAGCACCGGCGCCCGCAACGGGCGCTGCCTGCGCAGCCGCCAAAGCGCCCAGGCAAATCCAGCGCCAACAACAACGGGAAGGTGGTACCCGCCATCGGCAATCTGCAGCACGCTCCAGGGAGCTTCACGATAGAGGCTGAAATGCGCTGCGACAAACGACAGCCGGCCACACAGCAGACCAACCAGCAACATGTCCAGCACCATCCCCGCTGCGGGCGGCCGAACCTGGCCAGGCTCACCACGCGACCAGATCCGCGCAATGGCCATCGCCAGCAGCAGGAAGATCAGGATCAATACCACCGGCATCGGCACCGGCCCAACACTCGACATCAGCTCACCCGCTCTTGCCTGCACAGACCCGCATGGTCAAAGCGTCGAGCCCGCGATGCAAGCACGACGCATTGAACCTTGTTCATCAAGCGGCGCTGCGACCCAGCTGCGTGCCCGGCGAGGCGCGCAGCCCCCGCAGGCTGCCGGCCACAGCAGGCGTCAGCGGACGATCGCGGCGTTTGCTGCTGACGTGGCGACGATAGTTGGCGGGCGTCATGCCGACAATGCGCAGGAACAGCCGGCGGAATGCGCTCTGGTCGGCGTAACCCACACCCCAGGCAACTTCATCGATGCTGGCGCCCTGCTGCAGCAACGTCTGCGCCTTCGCCACGCGCAGCCGCTGGCAATACTCGATGGGCCGCAGCCCGGTCGCCTTCAGGAAACGACGCTGCAGGGTACGCGGCTCCAATCCCGAGATCTCACAGATCGCCCCCAGCGTGGCCCCACGTGCAGCCGTGGTATGCAACCAGCGCTGCGCCTTCAGCACGTCACGGTCGCCGTGGGCGAAGTTGGCACTGAATCGCTCCAGATCCTGCTGGATGCCGACCGGCACCACGATGCCCAACTGCTGTGCCACCGCGCTGGCCACGCCCTGGCCATGCAGCCGGTACAGCAGGCGCAAGCCAAGAAAGCGCCAGGCCTGGGCGCCGCCCACGGTAAGCAGATCGCCGTCATCGACGAGTGCTCGCTCACTGGGCGCCCAGCTGCCGACCTGCACCTGCAGCGCCGGATGGCGGTTGAGGTCAGGACCGGACACCGTACGCCCGGTCAGCAGACCGGCCCGCGCCAGCACACTCACCCCCTCACCTGCGGCGGCCAGCAGGCTGCCGCCGTCGTAGTGGGCCCGCAACCAATCCAGCAGGACGTCCTCGGCACGCACCGACGTGCTGGAACTGACCTGCCCCGGCAAGGCGATCACCGCAGGAATTGCCGCGTCCAGCATCTCGGCACCGGCGATGCGATGCACGCCGGTATTGCTGGCGGGCACGATCCAGCGGGTCACCAGCACCCGCTTGCAGGGCCGCCGCTGCTGCTGTGCCAGACGATTGGCGACGTGTGCCATTTCGGCAAGCACCGATGCAGCCGACGGGTCGCCTCCGGGGTATTCAACCACCGCAACCTCGACGAATCCCTCGTTCCTGATTCCCTCCACTCCCCACCTCCTCTTCCGGTTCAGGCCGTCGAGCGGCCGGTTCAGGCGCAGGGTAGGAACTGCTTTGCCTTGGGGGATATGAAGAAAGTTGCAAAGTGTGCTGAATAGGCGGCGCGGGCAAAGCCTTGACTCTTGACCAGAGTCCAGGGATGACTATGCACGGCAGGTCCCAAGGAGTCCGCCGTGAACATTGGTCAGTTGGCACGTCAGGCCGGCGTTCCCATCGATACCGTCCGCTACTACGAACGTCAGCAGCTTCTGCCCACCGCAGCGCGCTCGGCAGGTGGCTACCGCATCTTCGGCGAGCAGGACCTGCGACGCCTGCGCTTCATCCGCCGGGCAAAGGCGTTGGGCTTCAGTCTCGATGAGATCGGTGAACTGCTTTCCCTCAGCGACCATCCTCCGCAGGACATGGGCAGCGTGCGTGACACCGCACGAATACGCCTGCAGGACATCGAACTGCGGATGGCAGAGCTGCAGCGCATGCATGGCGCGCTCTCCCAGCTGGTCGATGCCTGCCCTGGACATGGCGCCCTCGACCAGTGCCCGATCCTGGCAGCGCTGACCGGGGAAGACCGCTGAACCCTTCGCTTCTGCATCGACACATGTGCTGCCCGCATGCAGAAAACGCAGCTGCGCCACCGCGCGCGCTACGTGAAGAAAAGTGCAACAAAGCGCTTGCCAACCCCCGGGGGCACAGCTATTATTTCGCTCCTCAGCGACGTGGGGCCATAGCTCAGCTGGGAGAGCGCCTGCATGGCATGCAGGAGGTCAGCGGTTCGATCCCGCTTGGCTCCACCATACTTTCGGCATTAGGCCGTCGAAAGGTCGCAAAGAACATTGATGAGATCTGCGTCCCCATCGTCTAGAGGCCTAGGACATCACCCTTTCACGGTGGCGACCGGGGTTCGAATCCCCGTGGGGACGCCACTCATCATGAACAACGAGGACCCGGCCGATAACCGGGTCTTTTTTGTTCACCGCCCACCGGCATTCAGGTTGTGGCGTCGGAACGCTCCCTGCCCTTGTGGCAATGAACGGTTCGATGAAAAAGCTTCAAAAAAAGCTTCCACAAATGTGAACAGGCAGGTATGATAGGCGGCTCGGTAACACGGGGCCATAGCTCAGCTGGGAGAGCGCCTGCATGGCATGCAGGAGGTCAGCGGTTCGATCCCGCTTGGCTCCACCACTTTCGACATTAGGCCGTCGAGAGTTCTACAACTTGAAGTTTTTCGTGCGTCCCCATCGTCTAGAGGCCTAGGACATCACCCTTTCACGGTGGCGACCGGGGTTCGAATCCCCGTGGGGACGCCAGTTTCAAAAAGGACCCTGCTCCCAGCAGGAATCCGAAGTTTCATGGGGCCATAGCTCAGCTGGGAGAGCGCCTGCATGGCATGCAGGAGGTCAGCGGTTCGATCCCGCTTGGCTCCACCACTTTCGGCATTAGGCCGTCGAAAGTTCTACAACTTGAAGTTTTTCGTGCGTCCCCATCGTCTAGAGGCCTAGGACATCACCCTTTCACGGTGGCGACCGGGGTTCGAATCCCCGTGGGGACGCCAATCTTTGAAACCCCGGCTTCGGCCGGGGTTTTTCTTTGCCTGCGATTCCGCGGTGACCGCACCTCAGAACCGGCGATACATGCCGATCGAGGCTGGCGCGGTCGGCGCAAAGCCAAACTGCGCATACAGCCGATGCGCTTCGCCATCGGCCAACAGACTCACGTACGCCGACGGCGGCAGGTTGCCCTGCATCCAGTCGCTCAGACGCTGCATCACCGCCTTGCCCAGACCCTGACCCTGCAGACGAGGCAGCACGGCGATATCGCAGACCTGCAGATGGCAACCGCCATCGCCGATGATCCGGCCCATCGCTACCAGCTCGCTGCCCTGGTAGGCACAGACGCCGAAGACGGTGTTGGGCAATGCCCGCGTCGCCGCCTCATGCGTCTTTGCGCTGAGGCCGGCCAATGCGCGCAGCTGGCAGTAGTCCTCGACCGTCGGCACCGCCTCGCGGAACTGGATCGTCTGTGGATCATTCATGCAACGTCTCCTGGAAGGTCGGGCTATCCTGCCGCATCCACGTCGCAGCCGCTGCGACCCATCTTCCGGCAGAGTCCCATGTGCTATTCCGCCCTGATCCGCGCCGACTACGCCAAGCTGGTGCGCGAGTTCGGCGCCGTCCTCTCCCTGGAGGAATTCGCCGAACTCTATGCGCATGATCCCGGCAAGAAACGGCCGAAGACGCCAAAAGCCATGGACGACGGATTTGCAGGTGCGCGTACCGAACTAGGCCGCGACATCGTGGCGAAGATCCAGCAATGGCATGCACAGGAGCGGCAGCAGCTGCAGGCCGAACTGGAACGGCAGCTTGAACGTCGCGACATCGCCAATGCGACCCTGGCCACCCGACCCACGCAGAAGGCGCGCAATGACCTGCGCGTTGCCGGCAACCGCATCGACCGCGCGCAGGCACGGCTGGACGACCTGCATCGGGAACAGCTGCTGCCACGTGACAATCGTATTTTCCCCGGTACCTATGCACCGGTGATGGTCAGCGAGAATGGCCGGCGCGTGATCAAACCCATGCGCTATCAATGCCGGCTGCCGGACAAGCCTGCGCGCAGCGATGTGCTCTACCCGGGCACCTACAATGCGCGACGGGACAGCCTGGAAGGCTATTGGCGCGGGGCCTTCGGACTGCGCCATGGCGTGGTGGTGGTACAGGCCTTCTACGAACACGTACCTCGCCACGCCATTGCCGGCCGCACCTTGCACAATGACGAGAAGGCACAGGACGCAGTGCTGGAATTCCGCCCCGACCCGCCGCGCGACCTGCTGCTGGCCTGCCTGTGGGCCGAATGGGACGGTCCGGAAGGACGCCTGCTGTCTTTCGCCACCATCACCGATGCACCATCAATCGATGTCGCCGCTGCCGGCCATGACCGGGGTGTACTGCCGATCCGCGCCGAGCATCTGGACGCATGGCTCAACCCGGATCCGGACAACCTGGCTGCACAGTACGCCATCCTCGACGACCGCGAGGACATCCGTTACGTCTACGAAGAAGCCGCTTGAGCGGCTGGGTCAGGCGTTGGCGCTGGAACGCCCAACGGCGCGAACCAAGGCCTTGGAGAGTTCCGCCGACAGGTAGGGCTTGATCAGCAGCACGCCGGATTGCATCGCGACCGGCAGTTGTTCAGCGGCCATGCCGGTGGCGAGCACGAACGGCACGCCGCGCGCAGCCAGCGCCGCAGCAACCGGTTCGCTGGTCTCGTTGTGGGCCAAGCGGTAATCCAGCAGGGCCACATCAGGGGCGGCCTCTTCCAGCAAGCGCAGCGCCTCGGCAACGGACGCGGCCAGGCCGACGACCAGAGCGCCGGACTGCACCAGCTGCATCTGCAGCAGGGCTGCACTCATTTCATCGTTTTCGACTACCAGCACCCGCAGGTCCTGCAACGCTGACATAGCGCTATCGCTCCTGTGCCTGTTAAGCCTTGCCAGTATAGCCAGCAGCCAGCTGATACCGACAATTCAACGCCATTTCGGCCCCGTTCGCCCGCACCTCTATGAACACCCGCCGAGCTCGGGTACACTAGCCCGCTGCTGCCGGTGTGGCGGAATGGTATACGCAGCTGACTCAAAATCAGCCGGGGGTGACCCCATGAAGGTTCGAGTCCTTTCACCGGCACCACGATCAAAGGCCAGGTCCACGACCTGGCCTTTGTCGTTTCCGGTCTTGCCCTGCCCGACCGACGCCGCCGACACTCGAGCGATGGCAACACACTCCAGTCCAATCCTTCCCTCAGCGCTCCAGGCCCACCTGCGCGAACTGGTCCCGCAGGACGCTGTCGCCTGGTCGAACTACCTGTCGCTGCCGGGCGTGATCGAGCACACCAGCTGGGGCGATGTCTCTGTAGAGGCTCTGCAGCGGCAGATCGTCGACCATGCGCGCAGCACGCGATGCCGCCGCTGGGCGATCCTCGACAGCGGCGACCAACTGCTCGGCACCGTCGGCCTCAACGACATCGACATCGAGCACCACCGCGCCGAACTGGCCTACGACCTGTCCCCTGACCAGCAGGGACGCGGGCTGGCGACCGGTGCGGCGCGCGCGGTCATCGCCTGGGCGCATACCGCACTGGGTTGCGTGCGCATCCAGGCCACCGTACTCGACAGCAATCTGCGATCCATTGCCGTGCTCGAACGCGCAGGCATGCAACGCGAGGGATTGCTGCAGTCGTATCGCCATGTCCGTGGGCAACCGCGCGATTTCTGGATGTATGCGCACACTCACCCGCAGCTGCATGGCGGCCAGGGCGAAGGCCGCGCCGCCCCATAGGCCGGCGCGGTCCTGCGCGCTACACCACCCGCAGCGCCGGCGCATGCACGCCATGTCCATGCCCTGCACCAGAGCCCGCGTGCACACGGAACCCTGCCACCGTCTGCAACAGCTGCGAGGACTGCTCCTCCATGCTGCGCGCGGCCGCTGAGGCCTCTTCCACCAGCGCCGCATTCTGCTGCGTGCCCTGGTCGATCAGATCCACTGCGTGGTTCATCTGCTGGATGTCGTCACTCTGCTGTTGCGCAGCGGCGCTGATCTCGGTCATCAGGTCACTGACCCGACGCACGTCGACCACGATCTCGTCCATGGTCCGCCCTGCGCTCTCGACCTGCGCCGTTCCGGCGCCGACGTTGGCAACCGACGCATCGATCAGCTGCTTGATTTCCTTCGCTGCACCCGCCGAGCGCTGCGAGAGCTCGCGGATTTCGGTGGCGACCACGGCGAAACCACGACCATGCTCACCGGCACGCGCCGCTTCCACGGCCGCGTTCAATGCCAGGATGTTGGTCTGGAACGCAATGCCATCGATCACGCCAATGATGTCGACGATGCGACGCGAAGAGGCGTTGATCACCGCCATCGTCGAGACCACTTCATGTACCACCTGGCCGCCGCGTGCGGCCACATCGGCGGCGCCGCCCGCCAGTTGGCTGGCCTGGCGTGCGTTGGTCGCAGTGCGCTGCACGGTCTCGGCCAGCCCCTTCATCGACACTGCGGTCTCTTCCAGCGACGCCGCCTGCTGCTCGGTGCGCTGGGACAGGTCGTTGTTGCCTTCGGCGATTTCGCTCGCACCCACCGCAATGGTGTCCGCGGCGAACTTGATCTGGCCGATGATTCCGGCCATTGCTTCGACCAGCGCGTTGACGCCGCCGCACAGTTCGGCGATCGGGCCGCTCTTGTCGGCCATGGCGATGCTCCGGGTCAGGTCGCCCTCCTTTGCCGACGCCACCACCTCGCGCGTCTGCGCCACGGCACGCTGCATGGCCTGGCTCTCATGCACCTGCGCGGTGATGTCGGTGGCGTACTTGACGACCTTGAACGGCCGCCCGCCCGCGTCGAGGATCGGGTTGTACGACGCCTGGATCCACACTTCGCGGCCGCCTTTGCCCAGCCGCCGGTACTGGCCTGCGTCGTACTCGCCAGAGCCGAGCTTTTCCCAGAACCGGCGATACTCGACACTGGCCCGGTAGTCGGGCTCGACGAACAGCGAATGATGCTGGCCGCGTACTTCTTCCAGCGTATAGCCGGTGGCGGCCAGGAAGTTGGCATTGGCCGTGAGGATGCGGCCATCCATGCTGAACTCGATGACTGCCTGCGATTTATCGATGGCGGCCAGCTGCCCCGCCGACTCGGCTGCCTGCTGCTTCTGCGCCGTGATGTCAGTCGCGAACTTGACAACCTTGTATGGTCGCCCGTGCTGGTCAAGCACCGGGTTGTAGGAGGCCTGGATCCAGATCTCACGCCCACCCTTGCCGAAGCGCCGGTACTGTCCTGCATCGAATTCACCGCGGCCGAGTCGCGCCCAGAAGTCGCGGTATCCGGTACTGCGCGCGTCCTCAGGATCGACGAACAGGGAGTGATGCCTGCCCTGGATCTCATCCAGGCGATATCCCACTGCCTGCAGGAAGTTGTCATTGGCCTGCAGGATGGTGCCGTCGAGCGCGAACTCGATGACCGCCTGCACCCGATGCAGTGCAGCAACCTGGGCCTCAAGCTCGACGTGTCGCCGATGCTGTTCGGCCACCTCCGTGGCGCGGCGCTGCCTGCCCAACACCCCCTGCAGCGCGCGCAGGGGAGACCAACGGGTGAGCACTTCGGCCGGCGCCTGAGCACCTTCCATGGAGCCTGAAATAAGCATCGTCTGATCCTCGGTGTCCGGGTAGCGGTTGCGACCCGCCGGGCGGGATGCCCGGCGGCAACTTCGATTGCCTGGGACTGCAGACGCCGGAAGGCGTCACTCGAGCGACTGGCAGAAACAGTACGGCAGCTGCGATCGTCATCAAACAGCGGCGGAGCACACGGCACGGGCCGCCCATCGGAGGCAGCCTCGGGTCCGGCAGCGGGAGCCAGCAGCGGGCTCCAGAGAAGGTATCGGCGCGGCGGCCAACAACTTTAGGGGGCCAGCCCCTGGTCGGCAGCGCGCCGCAGAACCCAGCGCAGCAGCATCGTTGCCAGCACCGCCGGCAGGTAGCCCAGACTGCCGCAGACGACCAGCAGGGAAGGTCCCACCAGTGGCCCGCCACCACCCAGGAACCAGTTGCGGGTGGCGAGGATGTACAACGCGAACGGCACCAGCAGCAACGGTGCCAGCCGCAACAGCTGCCACCGCCATCTGCCCGGACCGATCCAGCCAGCCAGTGCACCAAGCACGGCACCTGCGGCTACGATGGGGGCGATTTCATCCATGACGCGCTTCCGGAAGTCTTCCAGCCACCATTCTGGACCAGCGCCGACGGAAAGGGGATGCGACAGGCACGCAGAAGGTTGCAATGACCATCGGGACATCCCTTGCCGGCGCGCTGCCGGCGAGCATGTGCCCACTGACTGGATTTTTCCTGGGAGGCAGCATGCTTCGACGCTTGAACGCCATCATCATCCTCAGCCTGTGCAGTGCCGGCGCATTGGCCAGCGACGCGGGGTTCCGTCCCAGCTTTCATCCCGACCAGCTGAAGGGACCACCTGCCGGTCGCCACAACGAAGTACTGGTGCTTGGGACAGCACATCTGTCGGAACTGCCAAAGACCTTCGAGCCGGCCATGCTGGAGCCCTTGCTGCAGCGCCTGGCACGTTGGCGCCCGCAGGCGATTGCCACCGAAAACCTGTCCGGCCTGCAGTGCGACTTCATGCGTCGCAATCCCAGCCGCTATGCCGAAAGCGTTGAAACCTACTGCTACGACACCGATGAGGCCCGCGTCGCCACCGGCCTCGACGTGCCCAGCGCGAACGCCGAGATGGGACGCCTGCTGTCGGCATGGCCGGCAAGCCCGACAGCAGCGCAGCGTAGGCACCTGGCCGCGGTGTTCCTGGCCGCTGGCGAGCGCGGATCGGCGCAGGTGCAATGGCTGCGCCTGCCTGTGCAGGACCGGATCGCCGGCGACGGCCTGGATGCTGCGCTGGTCGCGATTCTCGACAAGAGCCTGACCCGCCGCAATGAAACCAACCTTGTGGCGGCAGTCCTCGCTGCCCGCCTGGGGCTGGAACGCCTGTGGGCAGTGGACGACCACACCGCCGATTCGCCCACCCCACCCGAGGACGAGAAGGCAGCACGCGAAGCGATCATGAAGGCCTGGGACAATCCGCACGCAAACGCACGGCGCGACGCCGACGAGCCGCTGTATGCAAATGTCGACAAGGTCGGTGGCGTACTGGACCTGTACCGTGCCTACAACCGCCCCGACGTCGGCTTGCAGGCCTACCAGGCGGACTTCGGCGCGGCGCTGGTCGAGCCCTCCTCCCAGGGCTTTGGTCGCAACTATGTGGGCTACTGGGAAACCCGCAACCTGCGCATGGTCGCCAACATCCGCGAAGTGCTGGGCCAGCAGCCGGGAACGCGCCTGCTGGCGATCGTTGGTGCCTCACACAAGGGCTATTACGAGGCCTACCTCAACATGATGCACGACGTGCAGCTGGTCAGCTCGGACGAAGTGCTGCGTTGACAGAGGAAACGCTGGGTGCGATATCGTGGATGGGACTGTCCACTGGAAGGAGCCGTTATGAAGAAATGGATCCCTGCCGCATTCGCGGCATTCGGCTTGGCCGCGGCGCTGCAGGCCGCTGCTTGTGACCTCACTCTCGACAACGGCGGCGACCTTGCTGGCGCGGTCGCCAGCGCGCCAGGCAAGAAGATCTGCCTCAGGCCAGGCCAGTACGTCGCCGGCCCGGCGCCTCTGGAGATTCCTGCCGGGACCACCATTGAAGGACTTGGAGCCACCATGGCCGAGGTGGTGGTCTCAGCCTACGGTGCACCACAGAAGGCCATAGGCCTCGGCAGCAACACAATGCTGCACAACTTCACGCTGACGACCGGGGCAGGCGGAAACTTCGGCGTGCTGGCCTACCACCAGGACCGCGTCATCATCTGGAGTCTGGATATCGTCGGCTTCCAGATCAGCGCCGGTGTGGTTGGAGGCAATGGCGTGGAGATCTGGGATACGTTCATGCGTGGAAACGGCATTGCCGGCAATGCGACGGCGGATCCCAATCTATGGATCACCGACTCCCGCGACGTCACGATCCTTTACGGACAGCTCACAGGCCGCAAGGATGGTCCAGGCGGCGATGGTGAGATGGCCATATACAACTCCAGCAACGTCATGATTGACGGCGCACGGGTCATCGATTCGGGGGCCAGCGCCATCTATCTAGTGAACTGTGTCGACTGCACCGTCAAGAACTCGGTGATTGAACGGCCAGGAGAATGGGGTATCGACGTCGTGCAAGGGTCACACCGATTCCTCGCCGACAACAACTACGTCAACGGCGCGAACTATGGTGGTGCGGTGTTTGAAACTTCCGGCGGCGCCACCGCAACGTTCCGCTCGAACCGATTTATTCTCAATCGACGCATGGGCGTGGGCAACTGCAACGGCATCAATGCAAAGGGAGGTACTGCAGGCATTCAGTCGATCGGCAATACATCCATGCCGTCGGGCGATCTCTGCTCATTCCCCTGAAGCACGGGCAAGGGGGCAGAAGCCATAGGCGCCTCGTCCCTGCCCGCTTTCCACAGAACGATGCTGGCCACACATATACAGGCCAGCGTCACTACCAGCAACACCAATGCTCCGCCCTGCAGAATGGGCAGAACAGCCTGCGCGCGCAGGTCATCGCGCAGCTGCTCCAGGCGCAGGCAGGCAGCCGAGGTCAGGCACCAACCGACCAGAGCAGGAGCAAAGGCGCGCATCGCCGCCGAGTCGCAGAAGTTCATTTGATCACCTGAGGATGTGGGCGTTGGCGCAGTATTCGCCGCGCCCCTCTCACAGGTTGAGATCAGCCGTCGCCAAGGTCGCTGCCGTCCGCCGGCGAGCCGCCGGGCAGTTCACTGGTTTCGCCCTGCACCTGCACGTTGTTGCGGCCCATCGCCTTGGCCCGGTAGCACTGGGCATCGGCGGCCGCGACGGCCTGGTCCACGCTCATGCCGGCAGCAAGCGGCGCGATGCCGATGCTGGCGCCGATCCGCAGCTGATGCTGGTCCCACGGAATGGACAGGCTGGACAGGGTGTGCAGCAGTTCACCACCGATGCGCGCCGCGCGCCGCGGGCTGCACCCGGACAGGATCACCGCGAATTCGTCACCGCCCAGGCGCGCCACCACATCCGAATCGCGTACACCATGACGCAGCACGCTGGCCACGGCCCACAGCACTGCGTCGCCGGCCAGGTGCCCAAAGGTATCGTTGACCGGCTTGAACCGGTCCAGGTCGATATACATCAGCGAAGCCGCCTGGCCCGTCCGCTCGACCCGTGTGATCGCCTGCTGCAGGTGCACTTCGAAGCCGCGGCGGTTACCCAGTTCGGTCAGCGGGTCCATCTCCGCCAGGTGTCTCGCCTCGCGTTCGCGTGCACGCTGCTGCGTATCATCGCGCAACACCCACACGGCGCCGCGCACATGCCCTTCGTCGTCACGCAACCAGGCCCGGGTGAGGTCCACCGGTACTGTCGCCGCCCCCATCCGCAGCAGCAGATCGGCGTGCAGGTCCACGGCATTGCTTTCCGGATCCAACAGTACGCTGACGTCGAGCTGCGATTGCGGTGCGTATTCGGTGGTCAACGAAAGCACGTCCTGCACGAGATGCCCGGCCAGTGACAGTGCGCCATCGCCGGCAAGCATTCGCACGGCAGCCGCGTTTGCATATTCGATGCGGCCATCCAATGCAACGCTGAGCACCAGGTCGGCGACGGCATCGAGGGTGATGCGGCTGCGCTGTTCGCTTTCGAACAGGCGCTGCTCGCTGCTGCGCTGCGCGCTGACATCCTGGATCTGCGACACGAAATGCAGCGGTTCGCCGCGCTCATTGCGTACCAGCGATACCGACAGCCGCGCCCATATGGTGTTGCCATCACGTCCCACGTAGCGCTTTTCAAGGTGATAGTGGGTGCGTCGCCCCGCCAGCAGATCCTGCACCAGGGCCAGGTCGGTCTGCAGATCGGCCGGATGGGTCAACCGCTGGAAATCGACCTGCAGCAGCTCCTCGCGCGGGTAGCCAAGAATGCGGCACAGCGCATCGTTGACATCCAGCCAGCGACCTTCCAGCGACACCAGTGCCATGCCCAGTGCCGCCGAGGTGAACGCACCGGCGAACTTGTCCGCCGCAAGACGTGCCTCGGCGCGGGCCTGCAGGATTTCAGTGATGTCGATGGCCATGCCGACATAGCCGATGCGCTCGCCATCGGCGCCATCCATGCGGCTGATCGACAGGCGCACTTGGCGACGCTGGCCATCCTTGCGCAGCAGCGTCCACTGCCGCGAATACGTCTGGCCGTCGGCGCGGGCACTAAGTGCCTCGAACACCCCGGGAACCTGTCCGTCAGCGGTCGCCAGCGGTCGCAGCCACGCCTGCAGTTCAACCGGGTCGTGGAAGGCGTCCAGCCGGCGCCCACCCACTACTTCAGCAGCGGTGTAGCCGAGCAGCCGCTGCGCACCCGTGTTGAACAGGGTGATGGTGCCGTCGGTGTCGGTGGCGATCACCGCCACTTCGTCGGATGCATCCACCACTGCCTGCAGGCGCTGGCGCATTTCGGCCGCGTCCTGGCGCGCCCGCTGCAGTTCGGTGACGTCGGCATGGGCACCGGCCATCCATAGCGGCCTGCCCTGCCCGTCCCACTCGAACACCCGTCCGCGGTCGTGAATCCAGATCCATTCGCCATTCCTGTGGCGCATCCGCAACAGGCAGACATAGTGGTCGGTGCGGCCATCGAAGTGGTCCTGCAGAGCCGCATCGGACAGCGCCAGATCATCCGGATGCACCAGCGCGATGAACGTCTTCTGGCAGATCGGCTCCAGCTCGTCCAACCGGTAGCCGACGATCTCGGCCCAGCGTTCGTTGACCCGCATCTGTCCGCTCTGGACGTTCCATTCCCAGGTGCCGGCCGCGGTGCCCTCGATGATCATCGCCAGGCGACGGCGCTCTTCGGCCAGTTCCTGCAGCCGGCGCTCCAGCAGTGCGTTGCCGCTGCTGCCCTGATCGGCCATCAGCCGCCTCCCCTGCAGACGCAGCTGCCCGCAGGCCGTGGCGAGGCGCCACAGCGGTCACGGAACAAGGCGGATGGTGCTGACGGCATGGCCTCCCCAGCGACAGCGGGGCCCCAAGCCCCCTTTCCAGCGCAAGTGTGCGCATTGCCGGGGAACATCGACAAGTCCCCCACCCGGCCGTGCCGGGAGGGGGACGGCAGACTCAGCTGCGCTTGGCCCTGGCGAACGCCTCGGCCAGGGCATTGTTGGCTGGCGGCGCGGCCGGTGCCGGGCGTCCGCCATTGCCCGGGTTGCGCCCCTGGCCACCACGCCCCTGCCCGGGGGTGCCCGCGTCGCGACGCGGGGCCTGCCCCTGGCTGCGTTCGTCACGGCTGCCCGGGCGGCTGGTGGCCTGGCCAGGCGTGTCATCCAGGCGACGGGTCAGGGCGATGCGTTTGCGCGGCACATCCACCTCCAGCACCTTCACCTTGACGATGTCGCCGGCCTTGACCACGTCGCGCGGGTCTTTCACGTAGGTATCGGACAGCGCCGAGATGTGGATCAGGCCATCCTGGTGCACGCCGATATCGACGAACGCACCGAACGCGGCCACGTTGCTCACCACACCCTCCAGCACCATGCCCTCGCGCAGGTCCTTGATGTCCTCGACGCCATCGGCGAAACGAGCCGCCTTGAACTCCGGGCGCGGATCACGGCCGGGCTTTTCCAGTTCCTTGAGGATGTCGCGCACGGTCGGCACACCAAACGTTTCGTCGGTGAACTGCTCGGCCTTCAACCCGCGCAGGAAACTACCGTCGCCGATCAGCGCCTTGATCGGGCGCCCGGTGCTGGCCACGATCCGCTCGACCACCGGGTAGGCTTCCGGATGCACCGACGATGCATCCAGCGGCTGATCACCATCGGCGATACGCAGGAAGCCCGCACATTGCTCGAACGTCTTCTCGCCCAAGCGCGACACCTTCAACAAGTCCTTGCGACGCTTGAACGGACCGTTGTCATCGCGGTGGCGCACGATGTTCTCGGCCACCGTCGACGACAGGCCCGACACGCGCGACAACAGTGCCGCCGACGCCGTGTTGACGTACACGCCGACAGCGTTCACGCAGTCCTCCACGCGCGCATCCAGCGCACGCGCCAGACGGTACTGATCCACGTCGTGCTGGTACTGCCCGACACCGATCGCCTTCGGCTCGATCTTCACCAGCTCGGCCAGCGGGTCCTGCAGGCGACGCGCGATCGATACCGCGCCACGGATCGACACGTCCAGGTCCGGGAACTCCTTGGCCGCCGTTTCCGACGCCGAGTACACCGAAGCCCCGGCTTCGCTGACCACGATTTTCTGCGGTGCGTTGTCACCCAGCGCCTTGATGGCTTCACCGGCCAGCTTGTCGGTCTCGCGGCTGGCGGTGCCGTTGCCGATCGCGATCAGCTGTACGTTGTGCCTGGTGCACAGCTGCTTGATCGTCTGCAGCGACTGCTCCCACTGCCGGCGGGGTTCGTGCGGGTAGATGGTATCGGTGGCGACCAGCTTGCCGGTGGCGTCCACCACGGCGATCTTGCAGCCGGTGCGGATGCCCGGGTCCAGGCCCAGCACACTTTTCGGGCCGGCCGGCGCGGCCAGCAGCAGATCCTTGAGATTGTCGCCGAACACGGCGATGGCTTCGGCCTCGGCTTTCTCGCGGGCCTGGTTGAACAGGTCCAGCAGCAGGTGCATGTGCAGCTTGGCCCGCCAGGTCAGGCGGCAGGCATCGAGCAGCCAGCGATCACCGGGGCGCCCCGCATCGCGAATGCCAGCGTTGTGCGCCACGCGCCCTTCAGCGTACTGATGCCCCGCCTCGGCATCCTTGCCCGGGTCCAGTTCCAGGAACAGGATCTCCTCGCGGCGCGCGCGGAACAACGCCAGCAACCGGTGCGAGGGGATCTTCGCCAGCGACTCGGCGTGTTCGAAGTAATCGCGGTACTTGGCGCCCTCGGTTTCCTTGCCCTCGGCAACGCGGGCACGGATCACCCCCTGCTCGCTCAACCAGCTGCGCAGTTCACCCACCAGCGTGGCGTCCTCGCCCCAGCGCTCCATCAGGATCGCGCGGGCACCTTCCAGCGCGGCCTTGGTATCGGCCACGCCCTTGTCGGCATCCACGAACGTGGCAGCAAAGACCTGCGGGTCCCGCGTCGGATCGCCCAGCAGGCCGTCGGCCAACGGCTCCAGTCCGGCTTCGCGGGCGATCTGCGCGCGGGTACGGCGCTTGGGCTTGTACGGCAGGTACAGGTCTTCCAGCCGGCTCTTGGTGTCGGCAGCGAGGATCTCGTTGCGCAGCTCATCGCTGAGCTTGCCCTGTTCGCCGATGCTGGCCAGCACCGCCGCACGGCGGTCTTCCAGCTCGCGCAGGTAGGTCAGGCGGGTTTCCAGGTTGCGCAGCTGGGTATCGTCCAGGCCGCCGGTGACTTCCTTGCGGTAGCGGGCGATGAACGGAACGCTGGCGCCTTCATCGAGCAGGCCGACGGCGGCGCTGACCTGGGCGGTCTGGGCACCGATCTCATCGGCGATGGTCTGGGCGATCTGCTGGGCGAGCTGGCGCTGGGCGTGCTTGGCGTCGTGCATTGTTTCCGGCCTGGGCCGCATTGCGGGAAAGGCCCATTCTTGCAATGCGCGGGCGGCAGGGACAAGGCGTTGACAGAACGGCGGTTCAGGCGGCGGGTCCGGATCGGACGCCGGCATCCTGGCAAGTGGGGCTCGGACTGGCCCTGGGGCTGGGATGCCGGCGCGGACGCGCGATGGTGGGGCGCGTCCTGCCGCGTATTGCGAAGGTCAGCGGTAGTGGCGGGCGGCACGCTGCATGACGATGTCGTCACGCAGGCTCTCAAGCGCCATCAGGCGGACCTTGCCGACACCCTGCAGTTCCATGAACCGCTCCGTGTAGAACTCCGGCCCCAGCGCGGTATCGGCGCGGGATTTGCTGAAGCCGTAGGGCACCACGCCCTTCTCGCCATCCTTGCTACCACCGACATAAAGAACGATTGCCATGTGATGTCTTCCTCCAAATTGCTACTGCGTACTGCACACGATGAGCGGTACTTGCGAGCCCATCGGGGTAGAGCTTACCGCGACCAAGCTGACTGGAACGTCACGAAGACTAATGACGATCGGTTGCATGCAGATGACTGCGGGATAGCAGCAGAATGCTTACGGATCTTTAACTTCCGTCTAACGAATGGAGGGATTTCCAGCCAACGGCGCAGCCCCTCGTGGGTGGGTTGGTTGGTCGCGGAATGCAAAAGCCGTCGCGCTGGTCGGCCGGGTTGGGTTCGCGGGGGACGCCGTGAATCCGTCCCTGGAGCAACTGTGTTGAGAGAGGGGCCTCGGCCCCTCCGACAGTCACGCACGGTAGTGCCGGCCGCTGGCCGGCAGCCTTTTGGGGCACGCGCAGACTGGCTTCAGGCGGGGATCGATCCGCCTTGAGCGTCACGCATGCGCGCGTTGAGAATCACCAGCATCTTCCGCATCACCGCCACGATGGCTACTTTTCCTTCTTTGCCTCGGGCTCGCAGCGACTGGTAGAAATTGCGCAGTCGAGGTTCATGCCGCATGGCCGACATGCTGGCCATGTAAAGCACCTGACGGATCTCGGCCCTGCCGCCATGGATGCTTCGTTTGCCGCGCATGGTTCCGCTGTCGTGGGACATGGGTGCTACACCGACCAGACTGGCGATGGCCTTGCCGCTGATCTTGCCCAGCTCCGGCAGATAGCTGGCCAATACCGCCTGCAGGACAGGGCCCACGCCTTTCATCGACTTCAGTACCGCCAGCTGAGGTTGCTGGGCAACCTGCTCGGCAATCTGCTGTCCCAAACGCCCAACCATCCTCTGCAGGCGGCTGATGTTGGCTTGCAGCAGTCGGCGCAACTCACGATCGGTCACCATCTCCTGCTGCTGGCGCGCTACGGTCAGGGCTTCCATCGTCTGTCGACGCGCCCGCACAAATTCCCGCAGCTTTTGCTGCCAGGGCTCCAGTGGCTGATAGGCGGGCAGTTTCACCAAGGCCGCCATCTGCGCCAATGCATAGGCATCCAGACGGTCGGTCTTGGCCACCTGGCCCATTCCCTGGGCCAGCCTGCGAGCCCGCAGCGCGTTGGCACGGACCACCGCATGACCGGCGTTGTGCAGGAAGTTCAGTACTGATTGTTCGTAGCCCCCAGTGGCCTCCAGTGGCCTCCAGCACGATCTGGCTCACCGGATGTTTCCTCAACCAGAGATCCAATTCAGCGAAACCCGAAGCGCTATTGCTGACCTGCAGCACCTCTCCGTCCGTCGTGCCGACATCCAGTTGGCGCTTGCTGACATCAATCCCGATCCCGTTCATCACCGGACTCCGTATAGTCTGGAAGGGTCGAGAGCTCCCCCGCTTGCCCAGTCTTATTACTGCGAGTGTCAGCTCCAGCAACTGTTCGGGCGGATCAAGGGAGATTCCGGCGTGGGCGCCAAGCTCCAAGGCGATCGTCGAGATCCAGGCTTACACGGCGGCCCACGCCGGCTCTCGACACCTACGTTGCCAGATTCCAATCAGATAAGGCTTGGCCGCGGCATCCATGCCGCGGACACCCCCGCGAACCCAACCCGCCCGCCCTCTGACAGATCTCTGCGGTCTGCCACCCACGGAAAAGAAAAAGAAGATCAAAAGCAAAAGCGGCTTGGCCAGCCGCTTCTTGTAGAGCCAAGCCCACGCTCGGCTGCGTTCAGGCCAGTCCGCGAAGCCGGGCGCAGACTCGGCTCTACACGAGCAAGCGCAGCGCGCGACCCGCTTCTGCTGTTCTTTTTCTTTTCCGTGGCTGGACGCACCCGGAAACTGTCAGGAGCCGGGCGGGGTGGGTTCGCGGGACCGTTGGCGCCATGGATGGCGCCATCGAGCCCCCAGGGATGGGTTTACGGCGTGTCCCGCGAACCCACCCCGCCCGGCCCAATCACATGATTCGCTCTACGCGACCACCCACGAGGGGCTGCGCCGTTGACTGGAAACTATGGCCACCAGCCATGCCCGAACCGCGCGTAATGATCAGCCGCACGCTCGAACGGATTGCGCGCGCTGACGCCGCCACACAGCAGATACACCGGCAGGTACAGCGGCCCCAGCACCAGGTACTGGTACACGTGTGCGCGCTCATGATCATCCAGCCGGATCAACGGCTCCACGCCCCACCCCGCCTGATGTGCATAGGTACGGCAGCACATGCCCAGGTCGTAGCCGGTGTGCAGGATCACGTTGCCGAGGGTAATCGCTCCGCCCGGGCCCCATGGCCAATGGTCGAAAACCACCGCGCAATCACGACCGCTCCAGCGCATCTTCGCACCACCCAGCAACCCGGCCAGACCGCCAAGCAGGCCGATCAGGGTATTGGGCACGGTCCACAGCGCGCCCAGCACCTGCAGCGCGCGCAGCCAGATCGGCCAGGGCCGGGACGCGGCGTTCAATCGGCCTCGTTGGGGATCAGCAGCCACAGCAACAGGTAGATCAGGATGCCCGGGAAGGCGGCCGATGCCAGCGAAATCACCACGTACAGCACCCGTACCAGGGTCGGGTTCCAGCCGAAACGATGGGCGATGCCGCCCATCACTCCGGCGATCATGCGGTCGTTCAGCGAGCGCGACAGGGTGCGCGGCACAGCGTTCATGGCGAGGTCTCCCGGCTGACTGGCTGCGGCCACTGTAGCGCCTGCCGTGTCTACGGCGTGCGTTGGCGCAATGCCTGCAGGCGGGCGCCGAACCACGCCGCAGAGGTCTGTTCGGGCTGGCCGGGGCAGCGGATCCGGTACGCCTTGCCACTCATGCTGCTCTGGCTCGCCGCACGCTCGATGAACTGCTCGGCGGTGTCGACCATGTCCTTCTTCAGCAGGTAGTCGTACTTGCGCTGCAGGTGCGAACGCGCATCGGCGGGACCGTACCAGCTGCCATTGCGCTGGAACTGGCACTGGGAGCCGTCCAGGCTGCCGATCAACTGTGTGATCTCGCGGCGCGCATCGGCGCTGGGCGCGGCGCCGGCAACGCCCGGTGCAAGGGCCAGCGCAAGCGCGATCAAGGGGAAATACTTCATGGCGTGCGTTCCTTCAGCCAGTTGTCGATGGTCGCCGGCACTTCGCGCTGCGCGCGGCCGGAGACGTAGATGCCGATGTGCCCACCGCGGAAACTGGACTCGGTGTAGTCCTGCGTGCCCAGCCGGCCACGCATCGCACGTGATGCATCCGGTGGCACCAGGTGATCCTGTTCGGCGTAGATGTTGAGCACGGGCAGGGTCACCTTGGCCAGGTCCACCGCCTCCTCACCGATATGCACGGTGCCGTTGACCAGCCCGTTGCCCTGGTAGAACTGCTTGATGAACTCGCGGAAGGCCTCGCCCGCCAGATCGGGCGAGTCGAAGATCCACTTTTCCATGCGCAGGAAGTCTTCCAGTGCGGCCTTGTCATCGAGGATGTCGAGCAGGCCCACGTACTTCTGCACGTTCAGGCGGAACGGCTTGAGCATCAGGTAGCTGGCATTCATCAGATCGGCCGGGATGTTGCCCAGCGTGTCCACCAGCAGATCCACGTCCACCTGCTGCGCCCAGTGCGACAGCATGTTGTCGGCGGTCTGGAAATCGACCGGGGTGACCATGGTGATGAGGTTGCCCAGCTTCTGCCGGCGCAGCGCGGCGTAGCACAGCGCGAACACGCCGCCCTGGCAGATGCCGAGCATGTCGACCGGGCCACCGCTGCGCGCGCGCAGCGCATCCACCGCGCCATCGATGTAGCGCAGCAGGTAATCCTCAAGCGTCTGGTAACGCTCGGAACGATCCGGATAGCCCCAGTCCAGCACGTACACGTCCTGGCCCAGCGCCAGCAGCTTCTGCACCAGTGAGCGATCGGCCTGCAGGTCGACCATGTATGGGCGGTTCACCAGCGCGTACACGATCAGCAGCGGCGTGCGCCGGACCGGTGCGTTCTCGCCGACGAAGCGATACAGCACCACCTTGCCATCGCGCCAGACTTCCTCGCGGGCGGTGGCGCCATAGTCGACATCCTCCACCTGCGGCAACAGCTTCAACCCTTCCATCAGCTTGCGCTGCATGGCCAGGGTCTCCTGCATCAGGTCATCGGCATTGAAGCCCAGCGGTCCTTTCATGGCTTACGACTTCCGCGTGGTGGTGCGGGAGGTGGCCTTCTTCGCTGGCGCCTTCTTCGCTGGCGCCTTCTTCGCTGGCACATTCTTCGCGGCAGCCTTCTTCGCTGGTGCCTTCTTCGCGGCAGGCTTGCGCGCGACGGGCTTCACCTTGGCAGGCGCCGGCTGGGCTACCGGATCGACCGCGTCGGTACCGGCAAGCACCGCTACCTGTGCCTGCAGCCGGCGCAGAGTACGCTCGAGCTCGGCGATGCGACGGTGGGCGGCATCCATCTCGGTTCGGGTCGGCAGGCCGATGCGTTCACTCATCTGTTCCATCTCGCGTTGCAGCCCCGCGCGCAGGCGCATCTGCGCATTGCCCAGCGCCGCGTAGATCTGCTGGAAAGGTGCCGACATGGCGACCTTGGCGTAGGCCTCCTCGGCCACTTCGATCCACAGATCGAACATCGCCCGTGCGCTGGTCAGCTGGCTGCCGGGCTGCTCATGCTCGGCCAGGCGCTGCTCGAACAGGTCGAACGCTTCTTCCAGCGCCTGCTTGATCTGCTCGACATAGGCCTGCGAGTGATGCTGGTACTCCTCCTGCGCGCGCAGCAGGGCCTGCCACCGCGCCTGGTGCTCGCGGCCGGGCCCGAACGCCGGGCTCTGCAGCCAAGGACCGGCCAGCGTCTGCAACTGCTGGAACCACGCCGCGAACTCGGGCGGAGCAGCGCCGGCATGGGTGCTGCCACGGGCGCCCTGCAGCATCCACTGCAGCATGCCGTCGCCCTGACCCTTTACCGCTTCACGCCAGGCCTGGGCAACCTCGGCACTGCTGGCATCGCGGCCGGCAAAGCGTGCAGCCACTTCCTGCATGGTGCCGTACCAGCTGCCAGCCTGTTCGCGGAACCGACGCACGGCCTCTTCCGGCGCTGCCGCCCCGGTCTCGGGCAGCAGTTGACCCCACCAGTCGAACAGGTGCTTCCAACTGCCCGGGTCGTCACCGGCGGGGGCCCCCTGCACAGTCGCGTGGCGCAGGGCATCGCCCCAGGCACCGAAGTACTGCCGGGCCAGGTTCTCGAAATCGCTGCTGCCGGCGTCGTTGGCCGAGCTGGTCATCGCGCTCCTCCGCAGGGCTGGGTCATGGCTTGGGAATGCGCAGGGTCTTGCTGATCATCAGCGACCCGGACAGCGCGAACAGCAGCACCAACGGATGCAGCTGCCAGGGGCCGATCTGCCACTGGCCCAGCCACAGGTCGTGGCCGATGGCATCGGTGCCGGCGGCGATCGCCAGCACGATCACCAGCGCCAGGCTGGTGGGGATCGGTGTTCCCTCGAAGTACTTCACCTTGCCTTCGTCACCGCTCATCGCCTCGGCGGTCACGTTGTAACGGGCCAGGCGGCTGACGCCGCAGCAGACGAAGTAGCTCAGCACCAGCCAGTCCCAGCCGCCCTGCATGCCACAGGCATAGGCCAGCGCTGCGGGTGCGACACCGAAGGAAATCACGTCCGACAGGGAGTCGAGCTCGCGGCCCAGGGTCGAACTGGACTTGCGCCAGCGCGCGATGCGGCCGTCCAGTGCATCGAAAATGAAAGCCAGCGGGATCAGCGCCATGCCGAACAGCAGATAGCCGCGCTCGCCATCCTGCAGGAAACGCATCGCGGCAAACACCGCGCCGGTGCCGCAGAAAGCGTTGGCGAGGGTGAACCAGTCCGCCAGATGGAACTCGCGCAGCATCGAGAAGTGACGTTTCATGAAGTCTCACGGGGCATCAAGGCCCACAGGGTACCGCGAGCGCCGCCACCGGCAACAGCGTGGGCTGACCCCGCCCTTCACCCGTCACTCACCGATCCTCACCGGCGGTGAATTTTTCGCCACCCATCTTGACAGCCTAGGGGGGTGGCGCCTGCCAGTGCTTATCCACAAAGTTGCCCACGCGTAATCCACACCCCCTGTGGACAAGTGGCTCTCACCGACTGCGACGCTGGACATTTCCTGATCACCTCAAGCCGGGGTTTCCCTACTTCCCAAGCCGATCGGCTGGCGCTATGGTCTGCGGCGGACCCGCCGCCGCCACGTCCGACTCCTTACCGACGGACGATGTTGATGCTGGATGCACGCACCCTGGCCGCGCAGTTGCGGCAGCCCCATGGCGAGGCCGCGCTGGCCGTGGGCGAATCGATGAACCGCAGCAACGGCGCCCTCAACCAGGCAGCAATCGCGTTGCTGGCCGTCGCTCCCGGAGAGCAGGTGCTGGAGATCGGCCCAGGCAACGCCGCCTTCGCGCCGCTGCTGCTGCAGGCCAGCGGCAGTTGCTACGTGGGCGTCGAGCTGTCCCGTGCCATGGTCGACGCCGGCAACCAGCATCTTGCCGCCAGCGGCCTTGCCGGGCGTGCCGCGCTGCGCGAGGGCGATGCCCATGCCCTGCCCTTGGCGGATGCCTGCGTCGATGCTGCGCTGGCGGTCAACACCCTGTACTTCTGGCCGAACCTGGCCCCCGTGCTGGATGAACTGGCGCGGGTGCTGCATCGCGGCGGCCGGCTATGCCTGGCCTTCGGCGATGCTGGATTCATGCGCAGCCTGCCCTTCGCCGCCGACTTCGAACTGCATGAGCTGGATGCCGTGGAGCTGGCGCTGCGGGTGTCCGGCTTCAGCGTCACGGCATGGCGCTCGCATCGCGAATGCACAACCGGCAATGACGGCCAGCAGCGGGAAAAGCACTTCCACCTGCTGCTGGCGCGCCGCCGGTAGGGCCGGCCACTTGAACTGCAAAAGACTGCTCTGCTGACGCTTGGGCGATAGCGGAATGCAGGAACGTCACAGGCCCCGCCCCGCTCCGCATGTGCTCTGGCTCAGGCTCGAACAGCAAGCCGGCGCCTCCAGCCGAAGAAGCAAAGCAGCTGCAGCAACAGCATCGCCAGCAACCCCAGCGGCCAGGCCCACCACAGCCCAGCCAAGCCATGCCGCGCCTGCAGCCACGTCGCCAACGGCAGCTCCAGCAGCAGGACAGCGGCTACTCCCGCCAGCGCCGGCAGCAGCACGAAGCCGCTGCCGCGCATCACCCCGACCAGCACCGCGCTGATTCCCATCGCCAGCACGCCCCACACAACCGTGCGCAACTGCTGGGCCGCCAGTTCCCGCACCGCCGGCGCATCCAGGATCAGCCCAGCCAGCCACGGCGCCAACCCGACTGCCAGAGCCACCACAAGCGTCAACAGACCCAGGCCCAGCAGCACACCGGTGCGGGCGATCTCCGGCAGCCGCGTCGCCCGACCCGGGCCCATCGCGTGGGCGGCGAGGATGGTGGCGGTGATTCCGAGCGACATGGCCGGCAGCTGCACCCAGCTCATCAACTGGTTGACCGCACCATACGCGGCGGTCGCTTGGTAGCCATGGTTGTTGATCCAGCCCAGCAGCACGATCTCGGCAATGGCCAGACTGAGCATCTGCAGGGAAGATGGCGCACCAATGCGCAGCATCGAACGCACCAGCGCCCCATCGAAACGAATGGCACCGAGCAGCTCCCGGCCTGGAGCGAGCGGATGACCGACGCAATGCCAGCGCCACAGCAACCAGCCCAGCGCCAGCGCTGAGGCGAACACTGCCGACAAGGCCGCACTGGCGGCCCCCAGCTTCGGCAGGCCGGCCCAGCCCAGGATCAACAGCGGTGTGCACAACAGGCCGACCACGGTAGCCAGCAACAGGGCATGCAGCGGCGTCTTCGCATCTCCCACTGCACGACTGACGGCGGTGGCCAGCCACAGCAGGAAAAAGACCGGCGCACCCAACAGCACGATCCGCGCATAGACGATGGCCTCGACCAGGATCGGCGCTGGTGTTCCCAGTGCCACAAGCAGTTGGGGCGCGAAGATGCCACCCACCGCCATCACCAGCGCCGACAACATCACCACCAGGGCCACCGCGCTGCCAGCGACAGCCTGCGCCTGTTGCGGCCTGCCACTACCCCACGCCTGTCCGATCAGCACCATGGCCCCGGTCGCCAGGCCCATCACCAATGCCAGCAGCAGGAAGAAGACGGGGAAGAACGCGGCGGCGGCGGCTACCGCCTGCGTTCCCAGCAGATGGCCAAGGTAGATGTTGTCGAGCGTGCCTGCGGCCAGCTGCAACGCATTGGTCAGCAGCATCGGCAACAGCAGGGCCAGGTAGCTGCGCCACAGCGGTGGCGTCATCGCCGGGGACATCGGGTTGGAAGCAGAGTTCATGGGATTCCATGGGCAAGGCGCCGCCCTGCCCGGCATCTCCGCCAGCAAAGGAAGCACACAGGGGATGGTGCGCAGCCCGCGATCAGGACGACTGAATCACGCGCCGCGCGGTGATTCAGTCGTCGCCGTCCGCAGCGTCATCGAAGGCAAGGCACAGGGCGTGGCTGCGCACATCCGCTGGCCAGGACTGCAGCGCTGCCTCAAGCCCGGCGCGATCATGCGCGAACAGCACGCGGATGACCTCTTCGAAGCCCGGCAGGTCACCGGCGATGGCCTGCAGGAAGTGATAGGCGCGCTCGGTGTAGCGGCGCGTGCGGTCCTTGTCCGCACCGGCGCGGCTGGCCGCTTCCACCAGCCGGCGCAGCACCACCGAGGCACCGCCCGGCTGTTCGGCCAGCCATGCCCAGTGACGAGGCAGCAGAGTCACCTCGCGGGCGATCACACCCAGCTTGGGACGTCCGCGGCCACGCGGGACGACGGACGCGTCATCGACCAGGGGGCCCTCATCCACTTCGACTGGCGCTGGAAACGCCTTGGCAATACGCACCAGCAGCTGCGCATCACTGCCACGAGTATCGAAATCGTGGGTACGGCCGGTGGCGTTGTCGAATACCAGTAGTGGACCGGGCGCGTTGTCCGCGCGCAACTGCTTGAGTGCCATTGCGGCCGCTTCCGGCGTACCAGAGACGACCAGGCGATGGCCGTCGAAACAGCTGAAAGGGGCGAGTCGGGATGCTTGCATGACAATGGCATCAGTGAGGATGCGTAAATATTACCCGGGTAATTTAATGACGTCAAATATTGCCCGGGTATTAATTAACCATCACATCCATGAGCATGCCGGGCAAGGCCGGTGCTCAATCAAGCGATCAGGATCAGCCTTCAATCTGATCTGCTCACCGCGTCAAAGACGGCTGAAGGACCAGCTCTGCATGCGTCCATCCCGGTAAGGCATCACCCCGTGGAACGGGCGCGGATCGGCATCGAACACCAGCGGCAGGAAGTTGCGGTCGCCCTCCCACATGGGCAGCGTGTCCAGCTTGTCCACGTCCACCCACTCCAGGGTGCCTTCGTGGTTGCCGCCGTGCGGGGCACCCTCGAAGCTGTCGATGACGAACACGAAACCGAACCAGTCTTCGCCATGCTTGCCGAAACCCGGCCAGCTGATGGTGCCGCGCAGGCGCATGGCGGTGCAGTCGATGCCGGCTTCCTCTGCGATCTCACGGCGCATGCCGGCGGCCACGTCCTCGGTGGGCTCGACCTTGCCGCCCAGGCCGTTGTACTTGCCCAGGTGGTGGTCACCCGGCCGGGTATTGCGATGGATCATCAGCACCTGGCGACGATCGGGCGAGAGCACATAGCCCAGGGTGGCGACGATCGGGGTATACGGCATGTGCGAATCCGGCGGCGGGTCAGCCGTGGATTATGGCCGATCAACGCACCAGCGACAGGCGACGATCGCCGGCACCCACGGTGTTGCCGTCAGGGTCAAGGCGCAGGGTAGCCACGCCATGGCCGCGTTCGGCCAGGTATTCCAGCCATTTGCCGAGGAAGGTGTTCATCCGCATGCGATGGCTGATCAGTTCGGCCGGCGGCGGGTACAGGCCCATCGTGTCCTGCCAGCGGCGGCCGACGTAGCAGTGGGTGGTCTCGGCCTGGCGCGCGTCCCGGTACAGACGGACGAAGGCCGATGGGTCAGGTTCACCGGTCACCGGGTCGGCCAGGTCGTAGGTCAGGCGCAGCTCCACCGTGTAGCGGTGGCACTCGATCACATCCAGGCGCACGTCCAGGCCGTCACCTACCGAGGAGACGTAGCTTCCCGCCACCAGCTCGGCCGGCGCGAACAGGCGCACCAGGTGGCGGTAATTCTCCGCGTACAGCCCCATCAGCCAGCTCAGCCGGCTCAGGCGGGGAATGCGCTCGGTACGGGGCAATGCTCGGGCCATGGGTTGATCCTACACGTTGGCCCTTCAACGTGGGGACAGTTCAACCCGCAGCCAAGCCGCCAACGGCGATCACCCCTGTAGAGCCGAGCCCATGCTCGGCTGCTCTTCGGCCAGAACCCGGTGGCCCAGCCGAGCATAGGCTCGGCTCTACAGGGCGCAGTTGAAGCGCCCATTGGTAGTGCCGGCCGCTGGGCGGCAGCGCGGCGCGAGGGAAAGGATCAATACAGCTCGCGCTGCAATCCCAGCGTACCCAGCACCTTGCTGGAGATCTCCTCGATCGAGGTATGGGTGGTGCTGAGGGTCGGGATGCGTTCCATCTGGAACATGACCTCCGCTGCGGCCACCTCGCGCTTGCAGGTGTCCAGGTTGGCGTAGCGCGAATTGGGCCGGCGCTCCTGGCGGATCTGCTGCAGGCGGTCCGGGTCGATGGTCAGGCCGAACAGCTTGCGTCGGTAGTTGCGCAGCCGTGGCGGCAGGCGGTCGCTCTCCAGATCCTCGTCGGTCAACGGGTAGTTGGCCGCGCGCACCCCGTAATGCAGGGCCAGGTAGATGCAGGTGGGCGTCTTGCCCGCCCGCGACACCGCCACTAGGATCACGTCGGCGTCGTCGTAATTCACCGCGATGCCATCGTCATGGGTCAGCGCGAAGTTCATCGCGTTGATGCGCCGGTGGTAGGTGTCGAAGTCGACCATGCCGTGGGCCTGGCCGACCCGGTTCAGGCGCGAGCTGGACAGTTCGCGCTCCAGCGGCTCGATGAACGGGGCGAACACATCCAGCATCAGCGCCCCGCTTTCGGACAGGATCACGCTCAGGCTCTGGTCCACGCAGGAGTTCACCACGATCGGCCGGACCTGGTACCGCTCCCCCGCCGCCTGGATCCGGGCACACGCTTCCCGGGCTTTTTCGGGGTCATCGACAAATGACATCCGGTCGGTAATGAAGCTGAACCCGGAGAACTGGGTCAGCAGGCTATGCCCAATGGTTTCAGCGGTGATACCGGTTCCATCGGAAACGTAGAACACCGGACGGATGGTCGACATGCGCGCATTTACCCCCTACGAAGCCTAAAAGGGCCGTCAACACAAGCTTGTGCCGACGGTGGTCTGCCCGGCATCATATCGGCTTCTTCCTACGGACGCGGCCATCCAAGCCCGCCTCGGGCGATGGCCAAACGGAGCATCGCGCTTGAACGAGAACATCCTGTGGTTGCACGAACTGCGTCTGGCCGACCTGGCCCGCGTAGGCGGCAAGAATTCCTCGCTGGGCGAGATGATCGGCAACCTGGCCGGTCTGGGCGTCTCCGTTCCTGGAGGTTATGCGACCACGTCTGAAGCCTTCAAGGACTTCATCGCGCACAACGACCTGTCCAAGCGCATCTTCGACAAGCTGGCCACGCTGGACGTCGAGGACGTCACCGCGCTGACCGCGGCCGGCAAGGAAATCCGCAGCTGGGTGATCGATGCGCCGCTGCAGCCGCAGCTGGACCAGGACATCCGCAGCGCCTACGCCAAGCTGAGCGCCGACAACGGTGGCGGCGACGTGGCCGTAGCCGTGCGTTCTTCGGCCACCGCCGAAGATCTGCCCGATGCCTCCTTCGCCGGTCAGCAGGAAACCTTCCTCAACGTCACTGGTGCCGACGATGTCGTGCACAAGGTCAAGGAAGTGTTCGCCTCTCTGTACAACGACCGTGCCATCGCCTACCGCGTGCACCACGGCTTCAAGCACGAAGACGTGTTCCTGTCGGCGGGCGTGCAGCTGATGGTGCGTTCGGGCGTGGGTTCGTCCGGCGTGCTGTTCACCCTGGACACCGAATCCGGCTTCCGCGACGTGGTGTTCGTCACCTCCTCGTTCGGTCTGGGCGAAATGGTCGTGCAGGGCGCGGTCAACCCCGACGAGTTCTACGTCTACAAGCCCACCCTGCAGGCCGGCAAGCCGGCGATCCTGCGCCGTTCGCTCGGCAGCAAGGCGATCCGCATGGTGTATTCGGATGTCCCCGGCGAGCGCGTCAGGATCGAGGACACCCCGGCCGAACTGCGCACCACCTTCTCGATCAACGATGAAGACGTGGCCGAACTGTCGCGCCAGGCACTGACCATCGAAAAGCACTACGGCCGCCCGATGGATATCGAGTGGGCCAAGGACGGTGTCAGCGGCAAGCTGTTCATCGTGCAGGCGCGCCCGGAAACCGTGAAGTCGCGCAGCCATGCCACCCAGATCGAGCGTTTCGCGCTGACCGAAAAGGGTGGCAACGTTCTCGCCGAAGGCCGCGCCGTCGGCGCCAAGATCGGTGCTGGCGTGGCCCGCGTGGTGAAGACGCTGGAAGACATGAACCGCGTGCAGCCGGGCGACGTGCTGATCGCCGACATGACCGATCCCGATTGGGAGCCGGTGATGAAGCGCGCATCGGCGATCGTCACCAACCGCGGTGGCCGTACCTGCCACGCCGCGATCATCGCCCGCGAGCTGGGCGTGCCGGCCGTGGTCGGTTCGGGCAACGCGACCAAGGTCATTGAAGATGGCCAGCTGGTCACCGTCAGCTGCGCTGAAGGCGATACCGGCTTCATCTACGAAGGCAAGCTCGGTTTCGAGCGCACCACCACCGATCTGGGCAACATGCCGCCGGCACCGTTGAAGATCATGATGAACGTGGCCAACCCGGAACGTGCCTTCGACTTCGGCCAGCTGCCGAATGCCGGCATCGGCCTGGCTCGCCTGGAAATGATCATCGCCAGCCACATCGGCATCCACCCCAACGCGCTGCTGGAATACGACCGCCAGGACGCCGCGACGAAGAAGAAGATCGACGAGAAGATCGCCGGTTATTCCGATCCGGTCGGCTTCTACGTGGACCGTCTGGCCGAAGGCATCGCCACCCTCACTGCCTCGGTCGCACCGAATCCGGTGATCGTGCGCCTGTCGGACTTCAAGTCCAACGAGTACGCCAACCTGATCGGCGGCAGCGGCTACGAGCCGCACGAAGAGAACCCGATGATCGGCTTCCGCGGCGCCAGCCGTTACGTCGATCCGAGCTTCTCGGCTGCCTTCGCGCTGGAGTGCAAAGCCGTGCTGCGCGTGCGCAACGAGATGGGCCTGGACAACCTGTGGGTCATGATCCCGTTCGTGCGCACCCTGGAAGAAGGCCGCAAGGTCGTCGAGGTGCTCGAACAGAATGGCCTGAAGCAGGGCGAGAACGGCCTGAAGATCATCATGATGTGCGAAGTGCCGTCCAACGCACTGCTCGCCGATGAATTCCTGGAAATCTTCGACGGCTTCTCGATCGGCTCCAACGACCTGACCCAGCTGACCCTGGGCCTGGATCGCGACTCGTCGATCGTCGCGCACCTGTTCGATGAGCGGAACCCGGCGGTGAAGAAGCTGCTGTCGATGGCGATCAAGTCCGCACGTGCCAAGGGCAAGTACGTCGGCATCTGCGGCCAGGGCCCGTCCGATCATCCGGATCTGGCAGAGTGGTTGATGCAGGAAGGCATCGAGTCGGTGTCGCTGAACCCGGACACTGTGGTCGATACCTGGCTGCGTCTGGCCAAGTTGAAGGCCAAGGGTTGAGCCGTTGATGCTTGATGGCTGACGTCGCTTTCATCGACGTCGGCCCATACTGAAGTTGCACGCAAGCCCCGCCTTCGCGGGGCTTGCTGTTTCTGGCGTCCGCGCACGCCATGTTCCTGTCGTACATGTTCCCGTTGCAAAAGGAGTCCGCATGATCGCCGCTGCCCCACCCTCGCCCGCCACGACGTCCTGGTTCCATTCGCTCGACTGGGAGCGTCTGCTGGAAACCTACGGCGTGCCGTTGCTCGCTGCCATCGTCGTGTTTCTGGTCGGGATGTGGGTCGCACGCCGACTGTCCAATGCGATGCCGCGCGCGACCACGCGCATGGGCATGGACCCGATGCTGGGCAACTTCCTGCGCAACGTGGTGTACGCCACCTCGCTGGTGATCGTAGTGCTGCTGGCCATCGATACGCTCGGCGTAAGGATCACTCCGCTGCTGGCCGTGCTCGGCACCGCCGGTCTGGCCGTTGGCCTGGCACTGAAGGATTCGCTGTCGAACATTGCCTCGGGCGTGATGCTGGTGACCCTGCGCCCGTTCCGCGTGGGCGACGTGGTGACCATCGCCGGGCAGACCGGCACCGTGCGCGAAGTACGCATTTTCCAGACCGTGATCACCGGTGCCGACAACCAGCACACCACCATTCCGAACACGCTGATCACCGCCGCACCGATCATCAACCTTACGGCAGAGCCCACCCGCCGCGTCGAACTGGTGGTGGGCATCGGTTACGAAGACAACATCCAGCTGGCCCGCGATACCGCACTGGCGCTGATGAAGGCCGACCCGCGCGTGCTGCAGACGCCCGCACCGGACGTGGTGGTGTACGAGCTGGGTGCGCACGCGATCAACCTGGGCATCCGCTGCTACGTGAAATCGGCCGATCACTTCGGCACCAAGGTCACCCTGCTGGAGCAGATCAAGCTGGGCTACGACAAGGCCGGCATCAACATCCCGTATCCGCAGCAGGACATGCACCTGTACCTGCATGGCAAGGATGGCGGCGTGGTCGAGGCAGACGCACTGGTGCGCGACAGGCCCTGATCCATCCTGGTAGTGCCGACCAACGGTCGGCACCCACCCACCAGCATCGGTAGCGCCGGGCCATGCCCGGCGGACGCGGAGTCAGGCCTCCACGGCCTCTTCCAGCGTCGGATAATCGGTAAATCCGACCGAGCCACCACCGAAGTACGTCGCGCGATCCGGCGAATTCAACACCGCGCCGGTGCGCAGGCGCTCAGGCAGATCCGGGTTGGCGATGAACGGCCGGCCGAAGCCGATCAGGTCGGCCCAGCCTTCCGCCAGCGCCTGCCCGGCACGCTCCGCGGTGTACTTGCCGGCGTAGATCAACGTGCCCGGATAGATCATCCGCAGCGCCTGCTTGAACGCCACCGGCATCAACGGGGCATCCTCCCAGTCGGCCTCGGCGATGTGCAGGTATCCCACACCCAGCTCGCCCAGCAGGTGCGCGGCAGCCAGATAGGTCGCCTGCGGCGTGTCGTCCACCGCCCCCTGCAGCGTGGTCAACGGCGCCAGACGCACGCCGACACGCTCGCCGCCAGCGACATCGACCACCGCCTGCACCGCCTCGCGCAGAAAGCGCAGGCGATTCTGCAGCGCGCCGCCGTAGCCATCGGTACGCTGATTGGCCTGCGAGTCGATGAACTGGTTGATCAGGTAGCCGTTGGCACCGTGCAACTCAACGCCATCAAAGCCAGCGGCCAGTGCATTGCGGGTCGCCTGCGCATAGTCGGCCACGATGCCCGGGATCTCGTCCTCACCCAGCGCGCGCGGCATCGAGTGCTGGATCATCTCGCCCACGCCGGATTCCGGACCGGCGCCGGTGGGGTCGACAAAGACCTTCACCCCTTCGGCCAGCAGTGCCGAGGAAGAGACCGGCGCCGCGCCGTCCGGCTGCAGAGCAACATGGGACACCCGGCCTACATGCCAGAGCTGGGCATAGATGCGACCACCGGCCGCGTGCACGGCATCGGTGACCCTGCGCCAGCCCTGCACCTGCGCTTCGCTGTGGATGCCAGGGGTCCAGGCATAGCCCTGGCCCTGCGGGCTGATCTGGGTGCCTTCGCTGACGATCAGGCCGGCACCGGCACGCTGGGCGTAGTACTCGGCCATCTCTGCGGTGGCGACATTGCCGGCAGCCGCACGCGAGCGGGTCATCGGCGGCATCACGATGCGGTTGGGCAGCGTCAGCGCGCCCAGGCGGTGGGGGGTGAACAACATGGCGGCATTCTCTTGCGGGGGATTGCCGGCAAGGATGGGGATGGCGCTGCGCGCGCAACAGGCGCGTTCGTGCAAAACAGTTGTGCCGCCGAGGCAACGATGCCGCCTCCACGCATGGCGTGGATTACAACGTCGGCTCGATCAACACCCCGCCGTGCGCGATGCGGTCATAGCAGGTGCGCACCACTTCCTCGCCGTACTTCAGCTCCAGCCGGCGCACGATGAAATGGCCACGGGCCATGTCCTGGTAGTAGTCGGTGAACATGGTATTGAGCGTGGCGCCGGCTGCCGCACCGACGATCGGCACCGCCTGCGCGGCAAACTTCTCGGTGATCACCACACCGAAGCGCGCGGCGACCTTTTCCACCAGCTTGGCCAGCAGCTTGCCGGCTTCCTTCGGCGCCACGCCCAGGGTCAGGTCGCGTCCCGTCACCACGCGCCCGGCCAGTTCGGCCGACAGGTGGCGCATCACATCGGTGGTGAAGCCACGGGCCAGGTAGTAGCCGGTCTCGCTGGCATCGTCGCGCGGCGAATTGCCGCCCAGTGCGAACACCTCCAGGCAGGCCTGGCGGGTACTGAACTGCGATAGATCGAAGCCTTCGCTGCGGGCCACATCGGCCACCGCGCGCATCATGATCGTGGTCGACACTGGCAACTCGATGAACAGCGCGGCAAAGCCGAACGCACCACCAACCGCGCCCGACGTCGCCGCCGCCAGCTTGTGCCAACGTGTCGAGGCTCCCTTGCCAGGAGTGTTGTCCATGCTCCACAGCGCGGCCTGCACGGATTTGGACAACGCCGCCTGCACCGCGCCGTGGATGCGGTTGGACACCGAGGTGGGAAGCGCCTTCACCGCGAACTCCAGCGGCGTCCCGACCAGGTTGGCCATGCGTGCGGTGATCGTGGGTGCCTCGAGCAAGGCAACCGCCCGCTGCAGGTCAGACCAGTCGCCGGCGTCGTGGGCGATATCACGGGGCAGCAGGATGGGGTCATTCATGCGGCCGATCATAGCGCCGCGGAGTTGAACGCAGCGTAGTGCCGGCCGTTGGCCGGCAGCACCTGATCCTCACCTGCGCCGCAGGGTTGCCGGCCAGCGGCCGGCACTACCCATCAAGGGGTCGGCAGGCCCGACAGTGCGCCCATGAACTGGCGGTAGTGGCGCAGTTCGTTGATCGAATCGTGCACATCGCTCAGCGCGGTGTGGTTGCTGTTCTTGCCCACGCCAGCGGCCACGGTCGGCGCCCAGCGCTTGGCCAGTTCCTTCACCGTGGACACGTCCAGGTTTCGGTAGTGGAAGTACTTCTCCAGCCGCGGCATCTGCCGGTGCAGGAAGCGGCGGTCCTGGCAGATGGAGTTGCCCGACATCGGCGACACGCCGGCCGGAATCCACTGCGCCAGGAAGGCGACTGTCTGCGCTTCGGCCTGGCCGAGCGTCGTGGTGCTGTCGATGACACGCTGCCACAGGCCCGAACGACGATGCTGGTTGCGGTTCCACTCGTCCATCGCTTCCAGTGTTTCCAGCGGATGGTGGATGGCGAACTCCGGGCCCTCGGCCAGCACGTTGAGCTGGGCATCGGTGACCACGGTGGCGATCTCGATGATCGAATCGTTGTCGGTATCCAACCCGGTCATTTCCAGGTCGATCCAGATCAGTCGCTCGTTGGCCGCGCCGTTCTCTGCCATCGTGTCGCCTCGTTGCTGGGCAGGCACGAGGCCGGCCGGTAAAGGAAAGTGGCGGCCATCATACCCTTTCGCCACTCAGCCCTCGCCAGCGCGGTCCTCCAGCAGCAGCGGCGGCTTGCCGCGCTTGGCCCGGAAATAGTTGGTCAGGCGGTTGCTCGCCTCCTTGGCCAGCACGCCGGCATGGACCTCGACCCGGTGATTGTGGCGGGCATCACCGACCAGATCGAACACGCTGCCACAGGCACCCGTCTTGGGATCGCTGGCACCGTAGACCAGGCGCGCCACACGGGCATGCACGATCGCCATCGCGCACATCGCGCACGGCTCCAGGGTGACATACAGGGTGCTGCCGATCAGGCGGTGATTGGCCAGCATCCGCCCGCCCTCGCGCATGGCCACGATCTCGGCATGCGCACTGGGATCGTGCGAGGCAATGTTGAGGTTCCAGCCCTCGCCCAGCAGCTGACCGTCTGCGCCCACCAGCACCGCGCCGACCGGGATCTCGTCGAACTCACGCTGTGCGCGTTCGGCCAATGCCAACGCGTGACGCATCCAGTGCTCGTCGGCGTCGTGCACGGGCACGCCCAGGGTGTCGGTCATGGCGGTTCTCGAATTCGAACAGTTCAGCGCGACCGCAGTGTAGCGCAGGCCTCTGTGACCAAGTCGACAGCGCCTCGCAGGCCGCCTCCAAACGGCATCTTCCCTCCAGTTCCGGCCGCTATACTTGCGTGCACTTGCGAAGCACCTTGGACATGCCCATGACCACCCTGCGCCCTTCCCGCGCTACCGATGGCGACGCTCTCGTCGACCTCTGGCGCCGGGCCGTCGACGCCACCCATGACTTCCTCAGTGCCGAAGACCGCCAGGCCATCGACGCCGAAGTCGCCGGCTTCCTGCCGCACGCCCCGCTGGTCGTGGCAGTCGACGACCAAGACCGGCCGCAGGGTTTCATGCTGATCGACGGCTCGCACATGGAAGCGTTGTTCATCGATCCCGACGTGCGCGGAACCGGCATCGGCCGCCAGTTGCTGCTGCATGCGGTGGCCCGGCACCCGCAACTGACCACCGACGTCAATGCGCAGAATGCACAGGCTGTGGGCTTCTATCAGCGCATGGGTTTCACTGAAACCGGCCGCTCGCCGGTGGATTCGCAGGGTCGTCCATATCCCCTCATTCACCTTCGCCATCAAGGCTGACCGGCGCCCGGAGCGCCGGCCGTCCGCCGATCAACCGACCGCGTCGAACGCCGGCGAGTAACGTACCTCGCCCTGCGCCATCGGCGGCTGCAGGCACAGCGTCTGGAAGTATTCCGCCGGCACGCCCGGCAGCACCAGATCCGGCACGGCACGAAAACCAAAACGCCCGTAATAGCCTGGCTCGCCCAACAGCACGCAGCCCCGCGCGCCCTGCACGCGCAACGCCTCGATCGCGGCCCGCATCAATGCCGTGCCCACGCCATGTCCCTGCTGCTCCGGCAGCACCGAAATCGGCCCGAGCCCGAACCAGCCCTGGCTGCCGTCCTGCACACTGACCGGGGAAATCGCGACATGACCGACCAGTCGGCCGGCATCCTCCGCCACCAGCGAGATGCTCAACTCGCCACGCTCACGCAATGCATCGACGATGTGGTGTTCGGTGTGGCTGCTGTGCGGTGCGTTGCGGAAGGCCGCCTCGGTCAGCGAGTGGATTCCAGCAGTGTCTGCGGGCAGTTCAGGGCGGATGGAAAGCATCGTCGGCATGTCTTCGGAACGGATTGAGTAACTTGATCATCCCGGATCACCCCGCATCGAGGAAGCAACAGTCAGCGCCTGACGCCCGCTCTACACATGTGAAATCCGGATACGAATCACAGTTCGCCGCATCCAATCCAAGTTGATAGCGTCAAAATTTCGACTATTTCACTTTTTTGCCGCGAGAATCGCGCAATCTACCCCTCCCGGGTTCGGGATCGTGGTCACCAAGGAAAGGAGACATGCCGTGATTGCCCGTCTTTCCTCGCCAGCGCGGTGCGCATCTCCGTCGCCCGCTGCGTGCCCCTTCGCGAACGCGTTCACTCCCCCGACCGGAGGCTGACCGTGCGCCGCACGTCCCTCCCGTGTCTTGTCTTGCTTCTACTGATCGCCTGCAGCCCGGAGACCGCCATGAACCAGGAACTTGCTTCCGCCGAGTCCGATGTCGCCCAGGGAGGACGTGGCCTGGCCAAGCTAAACCCTTCACCGCGCAAGGCCTATGAGTTGGTACTGCGCCTGCAGAACCCGCCGGGCAGCTTTGCCGTGGTCGAAGGCGTTGCCCAGTACGACGTCAGCAACGAAGCGCAGTGCGGCTACATCGAGCCGGCCACCGGCGCTCCGGCACGCATCACCAGCCAGGAGCCGGTGACGCTGCGCAGGGTCACCGACAACGAGTACCGCGGCACCATCTACCTGGACCGCATGCTCGACGAGGACTACTACGGCCGCGGTGTCTGCCATTGGGCTTTCAGTGGTGCCGGTGCGATGTTGAAGGCGACCGGCGCCGACGGCGAGACCCGCTTCCTGTCTTTCATCGAGGCCGATCCGTTCGTCAAGGGCCAGAGCGAGACGCGCCATTATCCGCAGGGCGATTACCCGCGAGTGGCGGACCTGCCCGACTACGGCGCTACCGGCCAGAAGGACGCCAGCCGCTTCCGCCCGGAACTGCAGGACACGCTGTTCTCTGCCACGTTGACGGCCGATGAGGTGCAGCCGTGACCCTCGACAGCCAGGACTACGCCGCGCTGTCCAACGATGCCTACCGCGACCTGAAAGTCGGTCGCCGCGCCCCCGGGCAGGAAGAGCATGTAGCGCTCAACGGGCATGACTACAAAGTGCTCGAGCATGTCAGCAATCGCTTCAATGGCTATCAAGGCACGATCTATCAGCGCGTGGACACGCAGGAGATCGTGGTCTCCCATCGCGGCACCGAGCAGATCGCGCGCGATGGCCTTCTTGCCGACGGCGGCATGGTGGTCACCCGCTACAACGTGCAGGCCGCAGACGCGCTTGCACTGACCCAACGCGCCCTCGCCTACGCTGCCAAAGAAGGGCGCGACCTCGGCCAGGCGCCGGAGGTGACCGTCACCGGCCATTCGCTGGGCGGGGCGCTGGCCCAGATCAGCGCACACCACTACAACCTGAAAGGCGAGACCTTCAACGCCTATGGTGCGGCCAGTCTTGGCTACCGCATCCCCGAAGGCGGCACCAGCGTGGTCAACCACGTCATGGCTGCCGACCCGGTCAGTGCTGCCTCGCCGCACTTCGGCCAGGTGCGTGTTTACGCCACGCCCCGGGAGATCGACACGCTGGGTGATTGGGGCTTCAGCAACAGCCGTCTGCGCATCCTGATTCCCGACAGCGCACTGGGCGCGGCCGCCAATTCCTTCGGTTCACACAAGCTGGTCAATTTCCTCGGCGACGACTCGGTGCTGGGCAGGCCAGAGACACAGGCGTTGGCGCGCGACAACGTCAAGATGATCGACGAATACCGGGACAAGATGGAGCTGCTGCGCAGTGGCGTCACCACCGGTACGCGCGGCCTGCCGGGCGGAGTGAAGGATCTCTTCGACCATCTGCGCGGCCCGCTGGAACCGGGCGAACCCGCACGCCGCGAAGCGGAACGGCAGGGGCTCCCCCTCGGCATGCTGCGCATCGACGACGCCGGTCACGCTGGCAACCCCTTGTTCAACGACGCCCTGCGCGGCGTGCACGCACAGGACGCCCGCGTCGGCCGCATGCCCGATGGCATGAGCGCGCAGCTGGCAGGCTCCCTGGCTGCAGAGATGCATGCCGCCGGAGGACAGCGTATCGACGAGGTGCTGATGAGTGCCGACGCGTCACGCAGCTTCGCCCTGCAGGGCCAGGGCGGCGACCCCGGCCATCTGCGCGTGTCGGTCGACACTACCCGTGCGATGAACACGCCGCTTGAGCAGAGCAGCCTGCGTATCGACCAGCAGGCTGCCAGCCAGGCCTTGGCGCGCGAGCAGCAGCTGGAACAGGCCCAGACGACCCAGCGCAGCCTGCACGCCTGACGATTGCTGGAATGAAAACGGGAGCCGGCACTGCTGGCTCCCGTTGTTTTCTGCGGTCGATCAGGGGCTGGAAACCGCCGAGTTCGCCGTTGGCCCTGCCAGCACGTACGCATCCGGGCCGGAGTCCGGGAAACCGCCACAGGCCTTGTCACCCGGCGCTACGGGATCGCACGGCCACTGAGCGCGCGTCACGGTATCGCGCAACTCGAAGCGGGTGCCGTTCCAGACCACGAAGGCCAGGTGCTCACGGTTCCAGTCGCTGAAGCTGTGCGGACCGGTCTTCTGCGGCGATTCCGGGTACTGCACGAACCAGCGCATGGCCGGCCCGTACTGCAACTTGCTGTGGTCGAGGCTGACCTTGCCTTCGCCGGCGCGGTGACGGGCACGATCGGCCTCGGCGATCGACGGTGCCGCCGGCATTACCTTCGCAGTGATGTCCTGCGGCACGCCGTCGCTGCCAACCAGGTAAACGCGCTGGCGGACGTAGGCCTGCCCGCAATTGCCGGCTGCGAGCCGGACCGGATCTGCAGTGTTCTCGTTTGACAGCGCGCCATCGGCACAGTCGAACGGCGCCGAGACCAGGTAGGTGGTCGTCGACGCATCCGCACCTTCAAACGAGCGCACCCAGATGTCGCCCAGGCGGGCGATGAAGTCCGGGCGCTGACCCATGCCAGCCACAGCCTTGAACCATGCCTTCTGGCGCACCTCACGCTCGCGCCAGCTGCGCGGCAGGTGGATGTCCTGCTCAGGCAATGCCACCAGCAGCGCCGCCAGATGCGGCGGCAGCGTGCCCTGGCAGGCACCGATCATCAGATCGCCCTGCGGTGCCAGGCGCCCGGCCAGATCGACCGGGCAGCGCGCACCGAGCTGGCGCTCGGCGGCCTGGTCCGGTGCCAGCGGGATGATGGGTGGTGCAACTTGGGCTGGCGGTGGGACGGGTGCCATGGCCAGTGCGGTGCCGGGCACCTGTGCAGCGGCGGCAACGGGGGCCGGCACCTGCGTGGGAGCCGGCGGGGCTGCGACAGGGGCTGTTGCGACAGGCGCAGCATTGGTGGAAGCAACGTCGGCCGCTGGTACTGCCGGTGCTGGCGCGGCAGGTTCGGCGGCGACGGCTTCCGGAGCGACACCCGTCGCCGGTTCCGCCTGCGGTGCAGGTGCGGGCGGCATGGACGGCGAAGGTGCAGCAACCACGGCCGGCATCAGCTCGGGCGCTGCGACGGGAGCCGGTGCAGGAACAGCATCCGTTGCAGTGACAGCGGGCGTCTGCGCGTCCGCTGCGGCCACGATCGGTGCCGGCACAGCCTCCTCGACGGCGGGAGCCGCCGGAGCGTCCGGTGCCTGTTGTGCGTGGGCCATGGCGGCAGCCAGTCCCAGCGGCAAGAGCAACAGTGCCGAAGCGCGACCACGCTGGGCCACGTTGGAACGCAGGAAAGTGTTTCGCATGTTGTGTCCTTACAAAGAGATCCATGTAGGCACCCGAGGGTGCTCGGTGTCGTGCGATGGGCCCGCCGGTCTCCGACCTGCAGGCGGTGCCCAGATTACAGCGATCGCGGGCGGTTCTGCTCCTGCTCGCGGGTAACCGAAGCGGCCTGTTCCTGGCGGGAAGAGGCTTCGGCCGCCAACTGCTGGCTGCTCTGCTCCAACGGCAGCTGGGCGGCGGCCTCACGCTCCACCATCGAGCGCTGCATCGCCGGGTCCCCCATGGCGCCCTGCACCGCAAACAGTGCCCTGCCATCGGTACCGGCCACCACGTGGTCGATGCGACTCATGCCGGCCTTCTGCGCGCTCAGCGCCAGGGCGCCGGCCGTATTGTCCAGCTCCTGCTGGCTGCGCAGGCCGCTCTGCGGCCCCATCTGCTGTAGATGGCCGCGAGCGTCGGTGAACAGCCGGTTGCCGGCATGGGCCGGATCGGACATATCGCGCGGGCGCTCAGGCAGCTGTGCGCGCTCACCCACTTCGCCGCGGGCAAGCCGGTCCATCACGTCAGGGGTCAGCTTCTGCTGCCACGCCTCGAAACGCTTGAGCCGATCCTCCACCCCGTTGACGGCGCCGTTGATGGCGTAGGTCGCCTCGCGCACGTCCTCGCGCGCCTGCTCCGGCACACGGTTCTGCCATTGCCACACGGCGATGCGTCCTGCATGTTCCGGCTGCGACGCCAGCTCGGGTTGATTGACCAGGTCCAGGTCCAGCGCAGTGCCGGCGCGCTGGTAGCTTTCCTTGCCGGTCAGCGGCAGATAACCGCGCCCGTGGTACTTCAGCGCATCACCAGGCGCATCGTTGCCCATCCGGCCGCCATACATCAGCTCGGCCAGGTCATCCGGACGCCCTCGCAGGGCTTCCTGGCGCGCGGACTCCAGCGCCTCGGTGCCATTGCGCCACGCCGCTTCCACCGGGATCTGCGAGATGCCCCGGGTGTAGTTGAAGCTCTCGTTGAGCCGGCTCAAGCCGCGCGACTCGTGCCCTGCCTGAGCCATGAAATTGGCCAGTTCAAGGGGGGAGTCGATGCCGGCGTTGGTCGCCTGCCGCAGCAGTTGCGACTCTCTATCGGTCGACACAGTGCAACTCCTGGATGTTCATCAGCGCGGATTCCTTTCCGCCGGTTGGAGCTTGGCTCATGGAAGCGACACCTCGGCGACACTGGACGGGTCGAAGTCCTCGAACCGCACCCTGCCCAGTTCCGCCACCGAGAAGTCCCGGATGTTGGTCGCTTCGGTCTCGATATCCACGACCTTGCGTCTCACCCCATCCACCCAGCAGGACTTGTCCGCCGATGCATAGCGGAACCGGTACGTGCTGCTCCAGCGCTCGCGGCTGCCGCCGTTGGTGATCACGCTGAAGGTGTCTTCCTCAACCATTGCATACGCAAAAGGGTCACCGGCCAGGCCACCGCGGGTAGAACACGGCACAAGCTTGTCGTTGCGCGCGGCCAGCTGCCAGCGCCCGCGCCCGTCACCGCGCAGCAACAGCAGCACCCGGTTCGGTCCGTGCTGGCCGGGCACCAGCCCTTCCGGCGTCGGCTGGTCGATGACCAGCAACTGGTACTCGATGCCATCGCCGTTGAGCTCGCCCCTGACGGCTTCGAGCAGGTTCGCACCGGATGGAACAAATGCCAGGGCATCGTCCATGTGTGCGCCAAACCTGTCTTCCATCCCCTCCCACTCCTTCAATGTCGTCTTGCCGATGCCCGCCTCCCTGGCCGGTCGGAACGCGGTGTCCCGGCTCGCCCGCGCCTGCGCAGATGCGGATCATAGCCCCGCGCACGGCGTGGCCGCGATAGTGGCAAGCGTCACCCGTCGGACGGGCGGACAGAGTCCTCATTGGACGGAAAAGCTCCTGCGTTCGGTGGCACTGGCGCGTCATTTTTATGACGCGCGGGGAGCTTACCGCGAGGAGCTTTGCCGCGTCGAAGGTCGGGAGAAGCGAAAAGCGGAATTGATCACATAAAAACTGGGCTTAACGTGAATGGTGCCCTACCTGATGAACAGATCCGCGGTGCAGGCCGTGTTGGCGATCCTGCATTGATCCTGTGGCATCTGCCGCCATGCAGCCTTCGCGCTGCATTGCTGCATCGCGACAATGACCGCACCCTGTTCGGACATGGCTGCGACGACGCTAGTGGTTTCAGTACCCAGCCCTGCGTGTGCGACCGCCACGCACTGCGCCTGGAACAGGGTCGCCAACGTGCATTCACCCTTGCCGAATTCCCTGCACTCCTTCATGGACGCGCGCTTGGCCTTGCCCCGCGAACGCATCGAGTTGCTGATGAACGTGTCGCCGCGGGCATCCATCGCCACGCCGCGCACGGTCTGCGCCCAGCTGGGGCGATTGCTGTACGGCGAGCCTGTGCTGCTCACGGGGATGGGCGCGCAACCCTGCACACCCTGGCCACCGATGGGATACATGCCCTGTGGGCAATTGCCTTCAGCCATTGCAGTAGAAGGCAGCGAGCCCGCAACCAGCAGCAGGCACGACAAGATAGCTTGGTGGATTCGCTTCATGGCTTCCCGGATTCCCGGCGGCTTGGCCTGTAGCCACGATCAGCGCAACTGCTGCGCGCACGTGGCCCCTTGAGTGGCGTAGTCACGGACGTAGCCGTCCATCGTCAGCACCGTGATATCGCAGCGGTTGTTCACGTCACTGACGACATGCCCGTATACGTTCAACCCCTGAACGCGTTCGCCACGATGCAGGTACAAGGTGCGCGAACCATCGGTCCCATTCTCCACACGGTCCGGCGTGCCCCATGTCCGCACGAACTCCTGCTCGGTCTTGCCGATCCACATGTCCATCAGATTGTTGCGGCCCACGCGGTTGGCTGCGCGAAGCGACTCATCCAGAACGCGGCTGGTCTCCTTCTGGCCACGCGCCAGATTCGCTTCCAGACTGCGCTCAGCCCGGTCCATTTCGGCGTCGGTCGGCCGATAGGTGAACGCTGGGCGCGTGCCATCCTTCCACAGATTGCCCCATATGAAATTCGCAGGTGACTGGCCGACGTCACCGATGGGCAGGAAGCCGCGCTTCATCATTTCCGCCGGCACTTTCGCCTTGGGGTCAGGCCCGACGAGGCAGGCAAAACGCACCAGTTGCACCTGCCAAGGCTCGACTGCCTCGCTGGTCGGATCGAATCTCTCCGGTGGGACATCCTCGATCGCACGGTCGCGCCATTGCACCAGACTCATCTTCATAGCCACGGTGTTACGCGCACAGTTCACCGAGTACTTCCTGATCAGCCGATTCGGCTTGATCGCGTTCTCGTAAACCGTATTGACCTGGATCTCGTACACCGGATCCGGGCCAGCGAGGGGCTCACCAGGCTTCGGCGGTTTCTTGCGGCGCAATTGCTTCAAGTACGCGTTCTGCTCTTCCGGCGTGGCACGCTGCAGAAAACCGACCAGGTCCGCGCGGCTGCTGAGCGTTTGTGCATCGACTACCCACGCTTCACGGTTGGGCATGTCGCCACCGGCGTAAATGACCCAGCTGTCGGCGGCGTGTGCTGACGAAGCCAGCGCCAGAGCGCCGACCAGCATCACTACACGAAAGGGATTCTGCATGATTCGTTCCTTCGAATGGCATGGAGACTTACGACCGCTCCGACAAGCGCAGCGCAAGCCCGCAACTTGTCCAAGCCACTACGATACCGTGCGTTGCATCAGCAACGTATCGGATTTTTCCTACGAATCACACTGATGCGTGGCCCATGTGTCGACGAAAAAATTCATCAACCAGCGTCTAGCAGGACACACCACTCAAATTATCTGCGACCGAAGACATCCCTCTCGCAGGCAAGAATGCACTTCATTTTTCGCGCAGATACGATGGCGCAGGCGCGTTCCGCTCGACGTGAATCAGAATGACTTGAAAAGGGGTTCGGTGCAGTCGGTATAACGAATTACACACGCCCCGCCGCCTCTGGAAGCGCAATACTTCAATACTTCAGCGGAAGCAACTTCCTTTGAAGGCCCAGCAGATATGGAAATGCGGCCATTGCTTCCCTTTTCTGGATCCGCGTAAGCAACACACTGGTTCTTGTATGTAATAGCTGTCGAGCAGTCAGTGGCGCCGTATGTTGCGCAGCGACCCCGCGCCTCCTTCTCCGCCTCTGACTTGGAGCGTTTTCCAACCGACGCGCCCATGCTGCCTGTAGCGTCCGACATGGAAATTGCCCCCCAAGTCTTGATCCATCGCCCATTAGGGCGCAAATCACCACCGCCGCTTCCAGCATTCGGAATCGGCGCGCAGCCCTGCACACCCTGTCCACCGATGGGATATTGACCAGCAGGACAGCCACCTTCAGCAAAGGCAGCATGCGAGGCACCGAGAAGAAACAAGGTAAATAGTGCCTTCGCCTTCATGTGACCCTCACCCATCAGACCGACAAGACAGGTCATTGATCTTGATCATCTAGATGCAGAATCCAGCATTCGGAGGAGCGAACCATACTGACTGCAAACCAACCAAGACCGACCAATTGATTCTGCAAGATGCTCGAGAGAAGTTCGGGCAAGCGCGCTGAGGATCATCGACAGCTTTGAGGCTCGCTTATTCAGGGAAACAATAATCCGAAATATTGACGACAAAGGGGGAGGCACAATCACCTCCATCCGACCATCCCTACAGCCTGGCGACGCATCGAAAACCATCAACCTACCCTTACCAAGGCATACTTCTCAATAAGAGTGAAAAAGTGGCTCCGTGCAATCGCTGTACAGAACTTCACACTGGTTTTCGTTACGAGCTGCGCAGAGCTTTAGCACTTCAGTCGAAGCAACTTCCTTTGTTGGCCCCCTCACGGCAGAAACTCGCCCCCCCGCGCTGCTCTTTTTCGGATATGCATATGCAACACACTGATTCTTATAGGCGATCAAAGCCGTACAGTCGCTAGCGCCGTAGGTAGTACAGCGATCCTTTGCTTCCTTCTCTGCTTCTGCTTTGGTTCGCTTCCCAACAGATGCCCCCATGGCACCCGTAGCGTCAGACTGGTAGATCGCTCCCCAGGTCTTAATCCAACGACCGTTCGGTTGCAGATCACCACCACCACCTCCTCCCGGAATCGGGGCGCAGCCTTGAACACCCTGCCCTCCAACTGGATACTGCCCAGCCGGACACCCTCCCTCTGCGTAGGCTGCACAGGACAAAGCGAGAAGAGAGAGAGTAAGGAGTGCCTTCATCTTCTTCATACAATTTTCATCGTCAAGCAAATTAAGGCCGCGGAGGCCGGCTTCCTGAGAAGTGACCGGTCTGCGCGCACTGCTCGGCGAAGCGCGATCTTGCCAACACTCTCGCCGAATACGCCGGAAGATACGAATTGGGACTTAGCAGCCAGCTCAATAGCTATGAAATGTTGGCTCAGTACAATCAGAGTAAGACACTGCACACGCGTCGCTTGCGCCACCACCTTGTTTACAGGCTTGTGTCGCTCGCTCAACGGCAAGCTCTTTGGTCGCTGCGGTCGAATAATACACCCCCCCCCTTCTTCCCCCTGCAGGAGCGGCAGCAGCGACACACTGATTCTTGTATGAAAAATTCTCGCCGCAGTCTTTCGCGCCGTATGTGGAGCATCGCGCTTTCGCTTCCGCAAATGCTGCGGCCTTGGATTTTTGTCCTACCGAAGTTCCCACATCAAGAGTCGAAGGCGAAATTGAAATTGCGCCCCACGTCTTGGTCCAGCGGCCATTCGGGCGCAAATCGCCTCCGCCGCTCCCAGCACTTGGTATCGGCGCGCAGCCCTGAACACCTTGCCCACCGATCGGGTACTGCCCAGCTGGACAGCCCCCTTCTGCAAAGGCAACAGATCCGCCGGCAAAGAAGACAGCAAGAGTGAGTGTGAACTTGACCAATGCTTGCATGCTGCTCGACTCCATATTCCTATGCCTACAACCTTGATCACTGCCCGCCGGAGTAGGCTCCACGGAGGCCACTGTCCTGCTTGCTAGGGCCAGTTTGCTGGGGAGTGACAACCCTCCCCATACCGAGATTAGCGTTAGCATCTCGAGATCCACTGTCCGCCTCACCCTTAGACGGAGCCGACGGCGTATAGGTACCCGCCGGTCTACCATCCGAACTCGGCGCACCGGCGGCACCGCCGCCTATCTGCGAATATGCCATGAAGGTACCCAGTGTGCCCTGGAAGAACATCGCGGCCATTGGGGGCGCAGTCAGGATCAAGGTGGTGAGAATCAGCCCCATACCGCCCTGTTGCATGGCCTGGCTGGTCATGCCGTCGGCCAGTGCGCCGTCAAGCAGATACTTGTCCACCAACGCTGTCGCCCAGAACGAACCTGCAACGCGGATGACCATGTCCAGCGCGATCGACACCATCGCTGCCAGAACCGCCATCGAGAACATCGTTCCGATTCCGTAGAACAACCATCGCTGGAACAACTGCTTGGTCTGCTCGAACAGTAGGCAAAGAATGAACAGTGGTCCCAAGCCGATGAACAGTGCCATCGCGATCTGGTACAGCAGCAACATCGCGCCCGCGGTAATCGCTGGACCACCGGTACCCAATCCGATGAAGATCTGCGCCTGGGTTTTCTGACCCTGCAGGCTTTCGTCCTTCAGCACCTGGATCGCGTCGATGCTGGACAGGGCGACCTGCATCCAGGCAAGGGATTGGTCGATCTGCTTTTCCGGCGGGTCGTCCTTACCGGTCACCACGTGGGAGATCAGCCCCTTCACATCCTTGTTGAGGAAGTCCTGCACGTTCTGACCGAACATCGCCATGGTAGTGGCCACGCTGACGATCAGCGCGGCACGCGCCATATTGGTAACCAGCACCATCATTGAATCTCGGCTGCGCCCTGTGACGATGCGGAATCCCTGGATCAGCACCCACAGCGTCATGAGGGTGAGAGCCATGAAGCCAACCCACTTCATCATGTTGCCCAGCAGCTTGATGCCAAAGTCATTGATACGGTCCTGGAGGAACTCCAGGATCAGCCGGAAGAACATGAAGTCGCCGATTGATTGGATGCGTACGGCATATCCAAGCAACTCGTGCAGGCCTCCCGAGAAGTCAAAGCTGGCAATCAGCGCGATGTTCATTTCCACAATCCTTTGGCGATTCCACTTGCCTCCGACCGGACACCCTGCCCGGCCGGTGCTTCATAGGTCCAGCTGCGATCAATCAATGCTCAAGGCGGTCTTGAGCGCAGCCGTGCGCACCAGATCGCTCGCAAGCTTCTTCGTAGGATCTCCCTTCAGTGCGGCCTGAGCGACCACGTTCTGATTGGTTTCCATCACTGCGATGTAGGCGTCGTACGCCTGCATGCGCCCCACCCATTGTTGGGACAGTGCCTGAATCTGATTACCCAGGCGCTTGGCATCACTGTCGGCCGCCTGCACGTTGCCGCTCTGGTTGCTCTGCCTGCGCGCCATGAAGTTCGCGTACATGGCCTTCTCAATTTCTTCGGACGTAGTCGTCATGAAATCGATCGAATCATTGAACTTCCGGTTCTGCATCATGCGGATGTTCACGCAGATCTGCTTCTGCTGCTGTTTGATATCTGCGGTCGGCTTGAAGCCCACCGCATCGACAAGATTGGTCAGGCTAAGTCCCGTCGCGTCCTGGCCACACGTCTCTGCCACCAGATAATTGTCCTTCACACGCTTCAGCTCCTGCGCCTTCGGCATGTTCATCATAAAACTCATAGCACTGAACAGCGAGCGCGCGTCATCAATCTGCTGTTTGACTTCATCCCAGCGTGTCTTTTCTTTGGCGTATTCATTAATCTGATCCAGCCAAGTGTATAAATCCTGCAAGATCGAGGTGTAGTCGATCACCGGCATGCCTGCGTTGGCATTTTGTGCGCTGACCAGCAGTGCACCAGAAAGGACAAATGCACCAAGACGCGAGCGGCGCGGACCGCGGCCAGTACCACGAGCCTTCTTCGGGTTATTCATTTCAATCTCCGTGTTCGAAACAGTCATCTTCGAATTCCCTGCTACCGCAATCACGCGGCGTCCGAGCGGGCAGCCTTGCCCGAGCCCTTTCGATTCTTGTAGAAATCTTCAAGCCACTGTTCCGGCGTCAATTCATCCACCGTCACCCGTGCGCGTACCGCAGCTGTCTGCAATACGCGGTGCATGATGTCGATGTTGTCGGTGGACGCCGAGATCACCGACAGAATGTCATCCATACCGCGCAGGTTGAGCTGACATACGCTGGAAGCGTGACCCTGCTTGACCAGGAAACAGCGCGAGCGCTCATCCAAGGCGGTGACCACCTTGAACTCGGCCTCGGTCAGCTTCAGGCCTTCCATGTAGTCGCTCTTGCTGGCATTGGGATTGGGCAGCAGAATCAGCGTTGCGGTCTGTTCGATCAGTGCCGCCGAGATGTCGCTCTTCAGCGCGTCTTCCGGGCTCTGCGTCGCGAAGATGCCCAGGCCATTCTGCTTACGGATGGTCTTCTGCTTGTTCTTGGCGAATTCCTTCAGGCCACCCTCGCCGTCCAGGATCTTCCAGAATTCGTCCATCACATAGATCAGCGGGCGACCGTCGATCAGCGACTCCAGGCGGTGCAGCAGGTAGTTGATGACCGGCACACGCACTTCGGGGTTGTCGATGATGTCGGTGTAATCGAAACCGATGATGTTGGCCTTGCTCAGGTCCACGGTATCCACCGGGTTATCGAACACCCAGCCCAGCGAATTGCCCGAGGTCCAGCGGCGCATGCGCGCGTACAAGCCGTCGTCACCCATGTTGGGCAGGCTCTTCTGGAAATTGGTCATGCTGCGCAGGTGCATTGGCGTGTCGAGCATGCTCTCGACCGCGCGATAGATATCCTCCTCTTCGCGGGAGCTGTACTCACGCTTGCCTGCCAGCACCTTGATCAGGTCTGCCAGAAACTGCACATTGCCTTCGTTGTTCTCACACTGGAACGGGTTGAAGCCGGTTGGCGCACCGTTCTCCAGCGCCAGATAGTTGCCGCCGCAGGCGCGCACGAAAATCTCCGCACCGCGGTCCTTGTCGAAGAAGAAGATCGTGGGCGACGGTTCGTACTTCTGCACCTGGCTGAGCAGGAAGTTGATCAGGGCGGTCTTACCGGTACCGGACTTGCCGATCACCATGGTGTTGGCGATCGCCTTTTCACCCAGCGAGTTTTCCGACGGGTGGGTGGCATGGAAGTTGAAGTAGTACGGCTGGCCGTTGGTCGTCTGCAGCGTAGTGACGCAGTCTCCCCAGGGGTTGTTGTGCTGCTTGCCGGTGGCGAAATTGTGCAGCGGCGACAAGCCGAGGAAATTCAGGGAGCTGACATTGGCAATTCGCGTACGGAAGCGCCAGTTGGCCGGGATCTGAGAGTAGAACGACGAGGTGACCGCAAGGTCTTCCTTGGTGGAGACGAAGCCGGCATTGGACAGTTCAGCGCGGGTCGTTGCCACGTTCTGCGACAGCTTTGCCTGACTGTCGCCGTAGACCGCCATGATGAAGTGGTACTCGCCCAGCACGAAGTTGCCAGAGGACAACTGATCCATCGCCTGATCGAGCTCGACGATCTGGCTGACGGCCTTGTCGCCGGAGGAGATCATCATGCCCTTGGTACGGTCCAGCACCTTCAGTGCATCTTGGCGCCCCATCGGGCTGAAAGAATGGGTAATGACGTACTCGTAATCCAGGTACTTCAGGCCGTTCAGGATGCCGGGGTAGGTCCCCTCGGCGTATTCCTTGATATTGAGGATTGCGCCGAAGTGATTGGCACCGTTGGGCGTGTTGATCACAAAATCGCCGGTCTTGGCCGAGAACATATGCCGGCTGACTGGCAGATAGTCCTTCACAGGCGCCGACAGCACCGGTACCGGCTCATCGATGCGGTTGATCAGGTAACCGAACAGCTCCAGCGTCTCAGAGAACACCACGCCATTCTTGGCCTCGTACATGCCCAGGCGGTAAGGCGCATAGTCGCGGATGACCGCCTCGACGTTGCCAGCCAGCTCCATCAATTTTTCGACCGCCTGCTCCTGCTCGGCGCGCAGCCTGTCCACATTCGCGGACTTTTCCACGAAGCGCTTACCGGCCACCACCGGACGATAGATCATCGTCAGGTAAAGCTCGTTCTGCATGATGCGCTGCGAGGACAACATGCCCATGTACTGATCGGACACATCCTGGTTGAAGCGCTGTTTGAATTGGCTCTTGCCCTTGAGCGTGCGGCGACGGCGGATGTCATGCACCCAGAAGGCGACATTGACGAAATCCGGCGCGCGCAGCGTCTGCAGCAGACGATTGAAAGTGTTGTGGCGATGCTCCAGCTCCCATTCCTCGCGACCGACGAACGGCAGCCCTTCCAGATGCCAGGTCAGCAGGTAGTCGCCGCCCGTGGTCTTCACCACGTTCGGGGCTACATGCGATGACAGGGGAACAAATTCGCTGATGGAGGTATCTGGGCTGAACATGCGACTGCTTCCAATGGGGTACTGCCGACAAAAATTCGGAGTGGCTGCGGCGGGCAACTGCTTCCCGCCGCGGCCGTTCCGGCCCTCAATCCATTCGGGCCGGCTTGTTGCGGTACTGATTCGGGTTGAACACCCACATGCCATCGTGTTCCTGGACGTTGCGGACCCTCAGCTTGAACATCAGGCGCAGGCCCAACAGACGGAAGATCATCTCGTCACGCCTGGCCATCTGCCGCATGATGAAGATGGCAACCGGAATGGTCAGCAGGAACCAGAAGTTCGTGTACATGCTGAGCAGCAACAACCCACCTGCCACCATGAAGAAGGGCAGGTAGGGAACGCCCAGGAACATCGCTGGGCGCGTGCAACCCCGGAACAGAACGTTCTTATGCACTGTAGTAGAGGATGGCGTTCTGGATGTGCAGTGCCATGCCGCCGCCAGTCGTGCCACCACCACCACACTTGCCATCGCTGCCGTCACCCAGCAGCATGCGGGCGATCTGACCGGCGGCGCCGATCAGCACGCCACCGATCAGGATCGGGGCAACATCGGCAATGCGCTTGTGCGCGAAAGCAATCTGGTAGCCGGCGAAGATGACCGCGATGGTCACCACGGCGATCGAGGCGATGTTCAACAGCCCATTGATGTTGTTGAAGAAGCCACAGACTTTCTTGTCGGTACCACCGAAGTCGGTGGCGCCGCCGGCAAACACCTGCGGGGCGAACACGGCGCCCACGAAGAGGGTAGCCATCAGCAGGGTCTTCAGCGTGCGCTGGGCCTGGACGAGGTCGATATTGATACGCTTCATGGATTGATTTCCTTGTTGATGGACTAACACAACTGAATCGACCAGCCGGGGGACTGGCCGTACCACGACTTCGTCAGAACACGAAGGCCGCATCCCCTGCGGGAATCTGTTGCGCCGGCATGGACTGCGCCGGCGCGTTATACATGTTGCCTGGAGGTGCCGAGGCGCCCTGCTGCCCCCAGGGCTGCAGCATCACTGGGCTTTCGCCGCCGCCTGCCGTCGCGCCTGGCAGCTGCTGCGGCATCATCGGCGGCTGACCCGCCCGCCCTGCAGCAGCCTGCTGCGGATAGCCCTGCTGCTGCGGGTAGCCGCTCTCCGGCTGCGCCTGCGGCTGCATCATCCGGTCGACTGAGCCCAGCACGACCCGCGACAATGCCTGATCGGCAAGATTGACCAGGCTCCCGCGCGCCATAGCGCTGGTAGACGGATAAACGGTATAGGCACGCGCAGGGTCGTTGGACGGCACATAGACCGGACCATTGGCCTGGGCGACGATCCGCGCCTGCGCCGGGGAGGCGAGCTGCGGATGATGTTCGACCTTGACGGTACGGCGCTCTCCGCGGGCTACGACGTCGATGGGCGCCACGCCATTGGACGCAACCTGCTGCCCACGACGAATCGAGTCATAAACCTTCTGCACATAGCCGTGACGGAAACCGGTCTCGAAATTGCCCGAGTAGTAGCAGCTGAACGACTTGCCCCAATCCTTGCCGGAGCGCTTGTAGCACTCGGCAAGAATGCGCGAGCCCGCCTGCAGATTCGGGCACTGCTGAAACGCTTTTTCATAGGAGTCCAAGCCATATTTGGCCAGGTTGTAGCGGTTGACCTGGGCAAGGCCGATGGAGAAGTTGTAACCCTTCTCCTCCAGCATGCGCACAGTGGCGAGCGCCTCGTCCAGCGCCTTGGGCTGGCGCGCCAGTGCACCACCAACCACGCCGATGGCGTAGGGGTTGCTCGAGGATTCCACATTGATGACGTGCTGCATCACGTCCATCGAGACGGCCATTTCCGGGCACGCCATCATTTCAAGTCCTGGCAACATCGTTCAGCCCTCCTGCCCCTGGGCGCGCCCAGGATTGAAGTCGATACCGGTGATATAGCGCGAGCCCGCGTGCGCCTTGATATGCACGACGATATCGATGGTCATCATCAACAGACGCTTGATGACGTTGAATTCAAGACCAGAGCCCTCGGTCGACGCTTTCACCATCAGCGCCAGCTGGTCCCAGGTCTGCTCGGGACTGCCCGCATGACAGCTGGTGATCGAGCCGGGATGGCCCGAGGCGCAATTACGGATGAAGTAGAAAGCCTCATCACCACGCAGCTCGGCGAGGATGATGCGCTCGGGCTTCATACGCAGGCAGGCTTCCATGCAGCTCTTGGCCGTCACGTTGCTGGCGCTTTGCCCACCCTTGGAATACAGCAGATGCACGACGTTGGGCTGGGTCAGAAACAGTTCGCGCGCGTCTTCGATGGTGACCAAGCGCTCGCTGTCCGGAATATGGTTGACCAGCGCCTTCATGAAGGTGGTCTTGCCGCTGCCGGTGGCGCCGGACACAACGATATTTTTGCGGTACATCACCGCGCGCCGGAAAAATTCGGCGTACTCACGCTGCTGTCGCAACTCAAGCAACTCGCGGTCCTGCTCACTCAGGCTGCCATCCTGCTCAAGGATCTGGTTGAAGAAACCATCCTCGTGATACTGGGTAAGCGACTTGGTGTGCTTGGAAGGCAGTCGGATCGTGATCGACACTTTGCCCGCATCGCAGGCAGGCGGGATCACGAACTGCGCACGCTGCCCGGTCGGGAAGGTCAACGACACCACCGGATCCGCATCGGTGATGCGCTGGCCGGTGTTGCTTTCGTTGACCACCGCGGTACAGAACTGTCGTGCGCGTTCGAACGTCAGGCCTGGCACATGCACGTGCTGCCACCCTGCCCGCGTCTCCAGGTACAGTTCGCCCGGACGGTTGATGCAGATTTCCGTCACTTCGGGTGAAGTCATGTACTCCGCGATGCCCAGCACTTCGTACTGATAGCGCAGGAAATCACTGGAGACGAGGGCAATGGGTGACACTTCGGCGTCCATGGTCGTTCTGCAGGTTACCGGCGGGTGCGAAGCACATCGCTGAAGTCAACGTCCTTTGCGACGTAGACGTTCACGACCGTGCCCTGGTTGATGGTGACCGTCGGCGGACGGCGCTGGCTCATGGCATCGTTGGCCAAACGCTCCATTGAACGTGCCGTGGCACTTTCATAGGGCGACTGCACCGCCATGCCGCTATTGGTGATGGTGGTGGTCTCCGGGCCATGCTCGGCCGCAGCGTATTTGAAGGCATCCGCGATCAGGCTGATCATCAACGCCTGGGCGATACGACTGCCCCAATGCGCGCTGTATTGACCTGGATGCCCGGCACCGCCAAGGCCATCAACACCGGGACTGGACATGGCCACGTCGATGCCATTGGGCGTGGTGATGCGATCCCAGATCACCTCAACGCGCTTGCCCACTGGACCACCACCATAAGCGCCGTAAATCTTCGAGCCCTTCGGCAGCAGCAGCGTACGGCCATTGATCGAATAGACAGGTTCGGTCAGAAGGCACGAAGTGTAGCCAGCCAGATCGGTGATGATGCGGGTTTCCAGCACGCAGCGTAGATAGGTACCGCGTACCAGCAGTGCATCGGGACTGTGGATGAAGCTGGCATTGGAGATGTCCTCCACATCCGGACCACGGCGAGTTTTCGTGGCGACCGGCTGCGGATTGCCTGCCTGCATCGCGGCAATCATTGCCTTGCTGTACTGGTCGGCGGGGCTCTGCGCACCATCTGCCCCATCGCCCGCCCCCACTCCGCTTCCAGCACCGATACGACGATCGAGCAGGCTCGGACCACGCTCCGGCTCACGCTCGCGATCACGATCGGGCAACTGATAAACCGAGCGACCGGTCTGCCCCGAATCCTCCGGCAACTGCGGCAGCATGGGAATGGGCTCGGCCGGGCCCGTGGGCACCGACGGAGCCTGCTCTACGCTCGGCAGCTGCGGCGTGGCAACGCGGGCGGTGTCAGGCAGTTTGGCTGGTGCATCGCTATCGCCCTTGCTGTTGCGGAAAACCAGCAGGCCCATCGCCACCAGGAGCACCACGATGCCGCCAAGGAACAGCAACGCCTTGCGGTTGAGCCGCTGCTCTTCGGCCGAGCGCAACTGCGGCGCACCCGCATCCAGGTCCGGTGCGGCCTCAGTTTGGGTGTTACCGAAATAGGGATTGGACGGAGCCTGTGGGCTCTGGTCCGGCCCGTTACCGTACGGGCCCGGATCCTCTCGCCCGTTGTTCGGATCGTTTCCAGGAGTGTTCTGCTGGCTCATTTCTTCACGTTCCTTCGCAGACCAACGACGTAGTCGCCGTGGCGGATGACCAGGTACGGGTAGGTCCCGTGGACGATCAAAGTATTCCCTTCGACGGTGGTATTCACCACGAAGTCCTCGCCGTACTCTTTCTCGCGACCGAACACGGCTGGGAAGATGCCCGTCTTGTACTCAGGCGAATTGGGCAGTTTCAGGTAGGTGAAACGACCATCGTCATAGGCATTGACCGGAATCAGCCAGCCCATCTTCTTCGCCTTGCTGGTCGAATAGGAGTAGTTGAAGTTGTACTGGCGATCCTTGGCCAGTTCGGTGCTCAGCAGCGGCTGCGCCTCTTCCTCGACCGCTTCCTGCGCCAAACCAAATTCGGTATCGCTCGGATAGGTGAAGGCAATCTTGTACTGCACGCCAGCACGACGTGCCTGCTCAAGCTGGCGCCAGTCGGTCGCCACCACCTTCAATTCGAAGATGTACGAATGGGTCTCGGTGCGCACCATCATGTTGGTGTCGACGTCAACGTTCTTCGGCTTGATATAGAACACGTTCTCGCGACGGGTCAGCTCCCAGCCGTTGCTGAAACCGGTGCTGTAGTCGAGGATCTTCTCATTCGGACTCAGTTCGATTTGGGTGGTCAGGCCCAAACCGGTGCGTACCGGATAGATGCGATCCTTCTCGTACTCGTAATGGTCCACCGCCTGTGCCATCGCCGCGGTGGAGAACACCAGCGACAGCAACGACAGCAGCGCCAATGCGCTTCCCCTGACTTTTCGACTACTCATCGGTTGCTTGCTCCATCAGCATTTCCGGTGGAATTGTTCGGTACCGGCCTCATGACCGGCTGACCAGGCATGGCCTGCCCTGGCATCTGTTGTCCCTGCACCGGCTGGCCCTGGATAGGCTGCCCCTGCATCGGTGGCACCTGGCCACCAACCGGTGCTGCCACGGGTTGCCCGGTTGCCGGATCGATCATGGTGGCTGCGGCAGGGTTGTTGGGGTCATAGATGCCCTGCGCCTGCTGCGCGGCCTGCTGGGCCTGCGCCTGGATCGCATTGTCGTCCGGAACGGGCACACCACGCGCGTAATCGTTGTCTACGCGGTACTCGGTGACTTGGAAGGCCAGCGGATTGAGCACACGATCCTGCTCGGACAGCGCGAGGTTCTGGTTGTACTCGAAGCGCATTGTCACCAGTTGGTTGTCCAGGAAGTTGCTAACTCCCGAACGCTTGTCCAGCAGGCTGCGCTGGATGCGCACCGACGCGCCGCGGAAGCTGCCATTCGGTTCCGCACCCAATGGGGTGATGCTGAGGATCTTTACCCGGATCGCCTTCTCGCGGCCATACATCACGAAGGGATTCTGCGGATTATTGCCCGCGTAACGGGCGCGCATGGTCTGCGACACAGGATCCGTCGACATGACGAATACCAGTTCCCAGTCGCGCAGCCCCATCACGGCTGAGTCATACGACTCGCGCGCCATCACATACTGGGCGACGTTGCTGCGGTTGATGGCTTCATTGGCCGTGATCGTCTCGCCACGGAAGGTGCCACTAAGGCGGGCGACCGTTGCATTGCCCGTATAGGCATCAGCCATCACCAGGAAAGGCACTTTCTCCTTCAGTGGCAGCATGTAGTAGTAGCCACCGGCCAGCGCCAGCGACATCAGCAACGAACCGGTGGCGACCCACCAGGCACGACGCTCGCTGCGCCGGGCCATGTCGGCCACGGTGATCTCGTAGCTGACCGCCTTGGCGACCGACTGCTCGACCTTGGGGCTGTTGCCTGCATCCTTCTTGCGGAACATGGGTTCTTCCGTACTGCTGAAACATCAATGGGCGCGACGCCCCTGCGCCAGGCGCGGGGTGCGGCACGTTCGATGATTTCGACGCGGTCTCAGCTGCCGCTGCTGGCTTCAGGATCCTGGGCCGACGCGGTTGGCGTCGATCCAGCGTTCTGCACGACGATCTGGTTGCCGACGATGGAGACGGAAACGCCCTGCGCCGCATAGGCCGCCGTGAGATCGATCACGGCCTGCTGTGCGTTGGTGGTGTCGATCTCCGACACCGCGCCATACAGGGTGAAATCCGAACTGAGGCGATAGTCCAGCGTGCGGCCGGAATCCTTGGCCCAGCGCTCGAGCATGGCCTTCAGCGTGCGATCCATAGGCGACGCCTGATAGACGTAGCTGGAGTACAGCGGAATCTCGGTCGGAGCCGTCGCGAAACGGTTGACCGGCTTCCAGCGCCCTCCGAAGTCGGGTGCGGGCTTGGTAGCACAACCTGCCACCATCAACGCCGCCACTGCGGCGATGGACATTTTTGCAATAAACGCCTGATTCATACGGGCTTCACTTTGACGTACGAAAAAGCAGTCCCGATGTTGGTCCCCTGGTCGTCCGGCACTGCGCGATGCACGCCGGAAACGTAACGAATGCACTGCTTAACAGCACATGGGCACGGTTCCCCTGCAGCTCGAAAGCTGCCAACCAAGTCGCGTGAAGCAACCTCATCCGAGGCCCCTTTCACGCACCCTCACCAACGTCGGAACCATCCCTGTTCCCATGGCTGAAACTCCTGGCCACTCTGAAAGCATGACGAATCACACAGATTCGCAAGCCACGCATAGAGTCGCACAACTACGCGTCAATTCGATGTCAGACAAATCTGAATTTTGACCAACGTATGGCGTTTCTTTGACGCGCCTCACTAATTCACCTCAATGAATGCGTGCATCCGTCACACTTTCATGTCTGCAACTTAGACATCAAGCATCGGCACGTCAACCTTTGGCAGTAGTCGTGACGTGAAATAGCGGTCCTTGTAGTAGCGAATCTTGTCGCATTTGACGGGATGCGGAATGCCTTCGTACAGGAAGACCTCCTTGTCCGGCCCCATCGCCTTGAGCTCCTGCGGCAGCATCAGCGCGCGGCGCTCCTCGGTGAAGCTATGGGTCTTCTCACGCGCGTGGGTGACGTTCTTCTTGCGGATGGTGGTGTAGCCCAGCATGTCCGAATAGTCGTTGGCATCCTGCTGTTCGCGCGGGGCGTACAGGATCTGCAGCGCATGGTTGGTAATGATCGTGCGTGAGACTTCTCGGCCATAGGTGGCATCGAGCTGCGACATGCTCTGGATGATCGGTAGCAGGCGCACGTTGTAACCGGCCATGTAGGACACCGCCGAGGCGATGATTTCCACCTTGCCGATCGAGGTGAATTCGTCCATCAACAGCAGGCACTGGTATTTCAGGTCCGGATTGGACTTGGGCAGTTCCTTGGTATTGAGGTTGATCAGCTGGCTGAAGAACAGGTTGATGATCAACCGGCTTTCGGCCAGCTTGTTGGGCTGGATGCCGATGTAGATGGTCATCTTCTTCTTGCGCACGTCGGTGAGCAGGAAGTCGTTGGTGCTGGTGGCCTTGTCCAGTACCGGGTTGATCCAGGGATTCAACGGTTCCTTGAAGGTGCCCAGGATCGAGGCGAAGGTCTCGTCGGCCTGGGACAGCATGTTGGCGAACGCCGAGCGCGCGTTGCTGCTCAGGAATGGACGCTCGGACAGGCTCTTCAGGAACTTCTTCAGGTCGCTGCCATCACCGGAGGACAGGCGGTAGACCGCGCCCAGGGTCGGCGTGCCCTGCCCGCCCGGGAAGCCGCTGCTGCGCTCGTCATCCCAGTTCTCGAACAGATACAGGGTGAAGGCGATGAAGGCATTGCGCGCCTGGCTGATCCAGAACTTCTGGTCTTCCGAGCCATCGGGATAGAGCATCGCACCGATGCTCATCAGGTCCGAGACGCGGAACGCCGGGTCGTCGGAGACGTAGCTGAGCGGGTTCCAGCGATGGGTGCGGCGATCTTCGGCGAACGGATTGAACAGGTAGATCTCCTGCCCTTGGCTGGCGCGCCAACCGCTGGTCAGGTCGAAGTTCTCCTGCTTGATGTCCAGCACCACCAGCGATTCGCCGTACTCCAGCAGGTTCGGGATGACCACGCCGACGCCCTTGCCCGAACGGGTCGGGGCGGCCAGGATCACGAACTGCTGACCGTCCAGCCGCACCAGCTTGCCACCATGGCTGCCGACCACGATGCTCTGCCCGCTCTTCTTGAACATGCCATGCTTGGCCAGATCGGCGCTGGTGGCAAAGCGCGCGTCACCATGCAGCGAGCGCTTGTCCTTCTTCAACAGCACGACCAGGCCGACGATGGCCAGCACCAGCAGCGGCAGGCCAAAGCCGAGGTAACCGGCCCATTTGATCTTGCCCACGAACGGGGCAACCTGCGGCTGACCGAGGGCGTGGAAATACTGGTAATAGGTATTCCAGGTGAGCAGCTTGGTATCCAGACCAAGCAGCAGCAGCGTCAGGTAACCGGAAAGCACGAACCCGAGCAGCAGGGTCGCCAGCGTGATGACGGCGATGAGCAGATACTTCTTACTGGACAACACCCGAATCCTCCATGATGCGCCTCAATGGGCGCGACGGCTTAGCGGCGGCGTCGCTGCGACGCCTTCTTCCGCAGGTTGACTTCATTCTCCAGCCCGGGCTCCACGCCCTCTTCCCGCACCAGTTCCTCAAGGTACCGGCGCGCATCGGCCAACGACATCAGGTCGGTCAGACGCTCCCCATCGTCGACGATGACCGCATGGCCGACCACATCGCCGGGAGCGTACACCGGCTCGTGGGTCACCGCTACCAGACGGAAGCGGCCGCGTAGTTCCAGCTGATGGGTGTATTCCTGCATGTCTCATCTCCCTGATGGAATCCAGATGCCATTCCTGCAGCGTCCGATGATGCCTGCACGGCCGTGGTGGCGGCATGTAGACGACCCGTACGACAATACACGCTAAGGACGGGGAGATCGCGATGGACTGGGTGGCACGCGCACGCACGCTGGCAATGGAGGCCCATACCGGCCAGGTCGACAAGGCAGGACAGCCCTACACCGGTCACGTTGGCCGGGTGGCCGCTGCCGTGCGCGGCGATGATGAGGCCGAGGTGGTGGCCTGGCTGCATGATGTGGTCGAGGACTGCCCTGCCTTCGCTGAGCGGGTGCACGCCTTCCCAGACCCGTTGCAGCACGCGGTGCGGTTGCTCAGCAGGACGTCTGCGACGGATGCCGCCACGTACTACACGCGGATAGCGGCGGATCCGCTGGCGCTGAAGGTCAAGCTGGCCGATATCGCCGACAACGCCGATGAAACGCGGCTGGCGTCTCTGGATGCCGCCACCGCCGAGCGCCTGCGTGACAAATACCGACAGGCCCTGGCGGCGCTTGGCCAGCAGGCAGCACGGGCAGCACCACCCATCGAACACTGATTTACCCCCAGCCTGGCTGATGCCTGCTGCAATGCAGCAGTACAATGTGGCGCTTCCCCGCCCCTTTGCGCCCCCGCATGAGCCCCAATTCCCCTCTGGCCGCTCGGCTGACGCCGCGCCAGCGCACCCTGATCATCCTCGCCCTGTCGTTGGGCGGCTTCGCCATCGGCACCAGTGAATTCGCCAGCATGGGCCTGATGCTGGAGATCAGCCGCGGCCTTTCGATCAGCGAAACACAGGTCGGACACCTGATCAGCGCTTACGCTATCGGCGTGGTGGTCGGTGCACCGATCCTGGCCTTCGTCGGCGCCAGCTTCCCGCGCCGCAAGCTGCTGCTGGCGCTGATGGGCTTCTATGCCGTCGGCAATCTGGCCAGCGCGTTGGCGCCGAACTACGGCACGATGCTGGTGGCGCGCTTCGTCGCTGGCCTGCCGCATGGCGCCTACTTCGGCGTGGCGATGCTGGTGGCGGCCGCAATCAGCCCGGCCGGCCAGCGCGGCCAAGCGATGTCGCGCGTGCTGCTCGGGCTGTCCGTGGCCATCCTCATCGGCAATCCGCTGACCACCTGGTTGGGCCAGCAACTGAGCTGGCGCACCGCCTTCGCCCTGGTCAGCGTGCTGGCCATCGCCACGGTGGCGATGATCGCGCGCTTTCTGCTACCCGACCCGGATGAGGTGCGGACCTCGCCGATGCGCGAACTGCGCGCATTCAACACCACCCAGGTATGGCTGGCGCTGTCGATCGGCGCGGTGGGCTTTGCCGGCATGTTCTGCGTGTTCACCTATCTGGCACCGACTCTGGTGCAGGTGACCGGCGTGGCCGAATCGTGGATGCCGCTGGCGGTGGGCGTGTTCGGCATCGGCGCGATCATCGGCAACATCGCCGGCGGCTGGCTGGTCGACAAGTTCCACTTCAAGGCCGCTGCGGTGGTGCTGCTGTGGTCGATCGTGATGCTGCTGCTGTACCCGCTGGCCGCCGAGTCGGTGTGGACCATCGGCCCGATGATCGTCACCGTGGGCACGATGGGCGCCCTCGCCGCGGTGCTGCAGACCCGCCTGATGGACGTGGCCGGCGAAGCGCAGACCCTGGCCGCCGCCTCCAACCATGCTGCGTTCAACACCGCCAATGCACTCGGCCCATGGCTGGGCGGCATGGCGATCAGCGCCGGTTTCAGCCCGGCCACCACCGGTTACGTAGGTGCGGCGACTGCGGTCGGCGGCCTGCTGCTGTGGTGCGTGTCGGTGATGCTGGAGAAGAACCGCAAGGCCGCTGTCGCCGGCAGCCGTTGAAGCACGCGACGGATCGCCTGCCGTCGCCGGAGCGACGGCGACGATCCGGTCGCAGCACTCTCCAGCTTCTCATCGCCTCGGTGATGCCCCACCATCTGCGCAGATCGGCCGCAACCGGCGGCCGAGGGTCTTGCTCAAGGATGCTCAGTGGCAGTCACTCCCCATAGACGCGAGAAGCTGCTCGATGACCTGCTTTCGCTGGGCCGCAACTGGGCCTTGGCAATCGCCATCGCCGGTGCCGGCGCGGCGGTGCACTACAGCGAAACGGTCTACGAGGCTGGACTCTGGCGCGGGCTGCTGCCCACGCTCTGCTTCCTCGTCAGCGTGGTCTGGATCGTGCTGAGCATCATCCGCTTCGACCTGACGCTGCAACAACATTTCGAACGCAAGCGCTCGCGCTGGCTCAGCCGCCTGCTGTATGTGGTACTGCTGGGTGCTGGCATCGCGGCGGTGTTCTTCGTGATGGAGCTGGCCGGGAACAACCATATCGCCAAGATGTGCGACTCCGTAGCGAACGAGCCTGGCAGCCGCATCCATCGGTCCGAGGAGTGCCAGCGGCTGTTCAAGCACCGGGCCGAATACCGGCGCCGCCTGGAAGCGGCGGACGGCGAGTTCGACTGAGGCGATCGCGATTCGCTTGCGGTAACCACACTGCAGGTTGACGAACACGCGGCGTAGATCCGCCTTGCTGCAGAGTTGCGTACGCCAGCTTCCGAAGCGCGACACAGCCCTCATGCACCGCCAGATTTCCCCCACCTGCCACGATGCGATTGCCCTGCGGGCCGGCGCGCTGGGCAGCGTGCTGGGCGTGGCGCTGTTCAAGGCCTTTGCCTTGTCCGCCGCAGCGGCCGGCTCGATGATGACGGTCGGGCTGTGGTTGCTGGGATGTGTGCTGCTGGCGGCCTGGGCGCTGGCGGCCTGCCTGACCTGCCTGGCCCTGAGTCGGCGCGTGTTCGTGTTGATGCTCGCGCTGTCGACGGTGTTCCTGATCTGCATTGCCTGACCGGCAGCGGTCAGCCCTGAGCATTGTCACAATTGTTATTCAATAACAAGTGCTGCCAGTCGGATTGCGCGTGCGCGCGGTCACGGATTGAATTCGATGGCCAGCCCGGCCCCTTCCCGAGACCCCCATGCGCCTCCTGCAGCCCCTGTTCCGCTCCGCCCTCTGCGCCCTTGTCCTCGCGTCGATCAGCGCCTGTGCCACCTATGACGATTCGGCCATGCATGCCGCCTGCCAGGAGTCGCCGCATGTGAAGGACCTGCCGCCGGAGGTTGCCGCCCGCGAAAGCCGATGCAGCAAGAGCGTTGAGGTCTGGTCGAGCGAGCGCAAAGGCAGTGACCAGCCGCTGGACCTGAGCGGCAAGAAGAAGGATCTCTGAAATAGGGCGGCGCAGCCCTGAGCGGGCTGCGCCGGGACTCAGGCAATCGCATCGCTGCCAATCGGGCTCGTCCATTCCCGTACGGCCTGCGCCAGTCCTGCCGCATCGGCACCATCACTGGCCCAGGCGACAATGCCATCCGGACGAACCAGCAGCGCGGACAGGCCCAGCGAATCGACAGCCGGCTGCGCGATGGACAGGATACGGGCTCGTTCGACATCAACCGCCTCGCACGACGAGGCAGCAGCATCGAACACGAGCAGCAACGCCTGCCCTGCGCGCAGCAGTTCACCCATGCGGCGACCATCGACCAGCAGGAAATCCGGCGTGCTGCGGCCCACCAGCGGATGGGCCTGACCCAGATCCAGCTGCTGGCCCACACCCCACACGCGCTCGGCGAGATACGTAGCGCCATCACGCGTTTCTGCCAGATCGGCCACGATCGCAGCCAATGCACGTGAACCCGCACTTGGGCGCATCAATGCGACCTGCGCGCGCGACCACTCCAGCACTCGGGCGCCGATAGGGTGGCGTTCGGCCTGATAGGTATCCAACAGCGCTTCATCTGCGTCGCCGCGCACGACGGCGGCGAGCTTCCAGCCCAGATTCATCGCATCCCCCAGGCCCAGGTTCAGCCCCTGCCCGCCCAGCGGTGAATGCACATGCGCGGCATCGCCCGCCAACAGCACGCGGCCACGGCGATAGGCGGTGGCCTGCCGTGCGCCATCGGTCCAGGTGGTGGCCAGCTGCAGCGTGGTGATCGTTGCTTCACGGCCGGAGATACGCCGCAGCAGCGCCTGTGCCGTATCGCGGTCGAGCGGCTGGCGATGGCCGGCGCCGCCGTCGAAATCAGCCAGGGCGATCGTGCCCGGCGGATTGAAATTGCACATGCCCTGCGCGGTGGTGTGACGCCCCGGGCTGAGCACCGTCGGATCCTCGAGCTCGACGCTGAGCGAGTGCCCGGTGAACTCCGGATCGGTACCGGCGAAGCTGAAACCGCACTGCTTGCGCACGGTGCTGCGGCCACCATCGCAGCCGACCAGCCAGCGCCCGCGGAAGGTCTGCCCGCCCGCCTCGACCTGGGCCTCGTCGGAACCCAACCGCACGTCCTGCACGCCCGCACCACGCAGTATCACCACGCCCAGCGCCTGCGCGCGCTCGGCCAGTACGGCCTCCAGCGCCTGCAGTTCCACCGCCATCTGCGTGCCGACCGGGCTGGGCAGCCGCCAGGGCCAGCGATCGCTGTCGACGTTGTCCAGCGCGAACGGGATACCCGCGAAGTGCCCGCCCAGCCTGCGCGGCTGCGACAACCAATGCGCGGTGCCCGGCGGCGGCGGGCCTTTCTCCGGTTTCAGCACCTGGCCGGCAGCCACGGCGTCCAGCAGACCGCGCCGGTCGAGCGCCTCCAGCGTGGGGGCATTCAAGCCGCGCAGCCCGAACGGCAGGCGCTTCAACGGCGAATCCGGCGAGGCCGCCTGCTCCAGCACCAGCACCGAGCATCCCGCCTGGCCCAGTTCGCAGGCCAGGAACAGCCCAACCGGGCCAGCCCCGGCAATGACGACGTCGTACAGCATTGGAAATCCTCGTGAGCCCCGGGTCGGCGCTCTGGCTGCGACAATGTTACACTCGGTGTACGTTTCCACAAGTGAACCGCCCATGAGCCCGCCACCCGGCCGTCGCGAGCAGCGCAAAGCCGAGACCCGCCAGGCGATTTCCGACGTCGCCACCCGGTTGATCATCGAGCGCGGCTTCGAGGCCGTGTCGATGAGCGAGATCGCCGACGCCGCCGGGGTGTCGCGCAAGACGGTGTTCAACTACTTCGCCAGCAAGGAACAGCTGGTGTTCGACCGTGATGAGGAAGCGCGGCAGCTGCTGCGCGAGGGTATGGGCTCGCGCACGTCCATGACACCGCTGGCCGCCTTCCAGGCGCTGGTGCGGGAACTGCTGGACAACGGCCATCCATTGCTGCGGATCAACGCCGGCGCAGCGTCGTTCTGGAAAACCGTGGCCCAGAGCGCGGTGCTGGTGGCCCATGCGCGGCAGCTGCAGGCGCTGCTGACCGATGACCTGGCACAGTTGATGGCTGAGTCTGCGGGCCGACCTATCGGTGACGCCGACGCGCGCCTGGCCGCGTCGATGCTGATGGCGTCGATGGTGGCCGCCTACGAACACGGGCTGCGCGAGCTGTCCTGTGGCGGCGACCCGCGGCAGTCGATGGTGCCGTTGATCGTGCGCGGCGCGACAGGGACCTTGGTGGCATTGGCCGGTACGCCGTATACCGACCCGGCGCAGCGCCTGCCCAGCGCTCTGCGGATCGGGGCGCTGGACGAGGCCCCGGCAACTACCGCCCGGGGCCCGTGATGGCAGACGTTCTACTGGACGTTGATCACCACATCGTCCGGGGCCAGGAAATTGCCGCTATTGCTGCGTGATGCCGAGATCACGTAGGTCCCGGGTGCAGTGATCGTGCCATTGCAATGCCGTACGGGCGTGGTGTTGCCACCATCCAGATTGCCGCTGGTCTCGCACAGCATCTTGCCGTTGGCGAACACGTAGAAATTGCTGGTGCCATCCACCCTCCCGCCACCGGTGATGTAGATTTCCGACGGCGATCCGGCTACGCGTGGCAACGTTCCAACTTCGAATCGTGCCTTCACCGGGTGCGGCAACAAGCTGGGACAGGTCATCACGAAACCGTCCCGCGAAAAGCAGACTTCAGCATGGGCTACTGCGGGAGCGGCCATCAGGGCCACGAGCAATACAGACGTTCTGAACTCCATTCCAGCGTCTCCAGATGATCCCAGCGGAATCGCTGGGACCACCGTGGTAGCGATGGTCGTGTTACACGGGCATGAAGCAAAGGCAAAGCGCGGCGCTGCCGGCGGATGGCCGCGCCGCTGAAAGCCGCTGGTAGCGAGCATCTACGGGAAAACGGCGCGCCGTGCACCCATGCGTGCGGGATGTCCACGGCCCCCTGCCAGATGATCGGCGCCGCGATCGTCAGCCCGAGCAGGACACCAGCATCGAGCGCGTGGCCATCTGGGTGGAGGTGAAGCCGTTCTTGTTGCCCACCGCAATGGCGTTGCCCTCGTCGCCATCCTTGCTGAAGACCACGTAGCCACCGGGGCACATCTGCCCGGCTTTCTCGTAGCAACCGCTCCAGGAACTGGAGCCGCTGCAGTCGATGGAAACGCCACGGCGGCCGTCGGGAGTGACCGTCATCTTGGCGGTGGTGCAGCCGGTCAGCGTGGCGAGGAACAGCAGCGGAACGAACAACTTCATGGTGACTCCAGGGATGGGAACTGCGAAGGGCGCCAAGGCTGGAGCGCCTGGATTGCGTGAACCTTGCGCCGCACCCTCGGTTTCATCGCGCCCCGCCATGGCCTTCCGGCAGATGCGGAGGCACGCCATGTTCACGCAATGTTCCTGTAATACGGTGCCGGCGCGTGCCGAACCGCCCTTCTACGGCCCCCTCCTGCTCAAGCCCTGCTGATGCACATCCTGTTGATCGAAGACGAAGCCGAACTCGCCACCGCCCTCAAGTCTGCCCTGCAGCGCGAGCGCTATGTGGTGGACCTGGCCAATACCTTGGCACTGGCCCGGGAGGCGGCGCTGTGCGGCCTGCACGATCTGGTGCTGCTGGACCGCACCCTGCCCGATGGCGATGGCCTGGCGTTGATTTCCCTGCTGCGCGAGCGCAACCCCGGGGTGCCGATCATCGTGCTGAGCGCGCTGGGCCAGTTGCCGGACCGGATTGCCGGGCTGGATGAAGGCGCCGATGACTACCTGGCCAAACCCTTCGCGCTGGAGGAACTGTTCGCACGGATCCGTGCTGCGGGCCGTCGCCCAAGCGGATTGCAGGTGGAGTCCATCAGCATCGGCCGATTGGTGTTCGACCCCGCCTCTGGCGAGGCCAGTGTGGGCGGCCAGCGGCTGGAGCTGCCGCGGCGCGAGATCCGGGTGCTGGCCGTCCTCGCACGGCGCCTGGGTCGCACCGTGCTGCGCGAATCCATCGAGATGGCGGTGTATGGCTTCGACGACGGCATCCATTCCAACACGCTGGATTCACACGTCTCGCGCCTGCGCCGAAAACTGGCTGACGCCGATGCCGGCGTGGAGATCCACGCCATTCGCGGGGTTGGCTATCTGATGCGGGAAAGCAAGTGATGGCGCGTCGCCCGTCGTTGAAGCGCCCACTGATCGTCAAGACGCTGATCTACCAGTTGCTGGCCCTGCTGGTGGCGTTCTTCGCCCTGCTGATGGTGCTCGTTCGTGCCGACAGCGGTGGCTACTACACCATCCAGACCTTCGCACCGGTGGCCGCCGAGGCAGTGCACCGCGACCGCAATGGTGAACTGTACGTGCAGCACACGCCGGAGCTGGCCGAACTGCTGAAGATCGTCCCCGGTGCGTGGTTCATCGCCGAGGACGAGCATGGGCACCACGTCACCTTCGGCCATGTGCCACCGGCCTATGCCTCGCTGGTCGGCGCCCTCGATGGCATCCCCTATGGCGACCTGCGCGGGCGTGATCGCAGCGATGGCCTGGCGGTGGTGGTACGCCAGCACAGTGGGCCGGCCGGCAAGCTGACCATCATGGCGCATGGCGAAACCGATTCGCTGACCATGCAGATGGCGTTGGCCGCGCACATCATCACGCTGCCGATCTTCCTGCTGCTGGGCCTGGCCACCATCATCCTCACGCCGATCATCGTGCGACGGGCACTGGCCGGTGTCGAGCGCATCGCGCAGGAAGCCCGCAATATTTCGGCCAGCCGTCGCGGCATCCGTCTGACCGAGACCGCCGTGCCGGTGGAGATCGCGCCGCTGGTGACCGCCGTCAACGATGCCTTGGGCCGGTTGGATGAAGGACACGAGCGGCAACGCCGTTTCATCGCCGCAGCGGCGCATGAGTTGCGCACCCCGATCGCGATCCTGCGGGTAAAGATCGATGCCGCTGATGATTCGACCTCGCGCAGCCTGGCGGTGGAAGTCGCGCGTCTGGCGACGCTGGCCGAGCAACTGCTGGACCTGCACCGCATGGAAGAGGACGGCCCGAAGGAAACCCTCAACCTGGCCCGGGTGGCCAAACGGGTGGCGGCCGACCTGGCACCGCTGCTGATCCAGTCGGACAAGACCGTGGCAGTCGCGGTGGAACCGCACTTCCCGGTGCTGGGAGAAGCTGGTGCGGTGGAACGGGTGATCTCCAACCTGGTGCTGAATGCCGCCGAGCATGGTGGCCGCCATATCATCGTGCGGGTGCAGGGCAGCTGCCTGGAGGTGGAAGACGATGGCCCCGGCATTCCGGTCGACCAGCGCGAACGCGTGTTCGAGCCGTTCCAGCGGCTGCGTCCGCGTCAGACCGGCGCGGGCCTGGGACTGAACCTGGTGCGGCAGGTGATCGACCGTCACGGTGGCCACGTCACGATTCTGGATGCCCCCGGTGGTGGCGCGCTGATCCGCGTCGAGTTTCCGCTGCATCCGGGCGTCACCTCGGCACCGCCGGTAGAGCACTGAAGGCGCCCACACATCCGTGACTGCCGCCTGCCCATGCGCAGCAGACAGCGGCGCTAGGCAAGGTTGCGGCAATGTTCGCTGCGCAGCATCGGACCGATGGCATCTGTGATGCCATCGCGTTCCGTCCTGACAGGAAGCCTGCACGTGACCGAAGGAGTTTCTCCCTCCTCCTCTTCTGCCCGATTCCGCGCGACGCCGGCCACATCCGGCTTGACCGCGGCTGCGTGGAATCGACGCTCGCGTGCCGATCGTACGCGCGCGCTGCCGCATTGGCCGCGCTGGCTGCGCGTGATACCCGCAGCGAATCGCCCGGACGTGCTGATGCGTGTGTTTGCCGTGCTGTTCCTGCTGCTGCCGGGCGTTGCGCTGGTGATCTCGACGCAACGCCATGCCCATGCAGCCATGGCCAGCGCCGTGCTGTTCTTCGTCGTCGCGCATGCCGCGCTGCATGCGCTGTCGGCATGGCGATCAACCACATCGCGGCTGCTCCCCGTACCTCTGCGCTACATCGACAGGCACGCGGCCTGGACGATGCTGGGCAGCGCGTGGGTACCCTTGGCGATACAAGGCGTGCACACGCAGCCGACCAGTACGCTTTCCATCGTGGGGCTGGTGATCGGCGCGCTGTGTCAGCTCTGCAGCGTACGTGTGGCTGCCGACCGCCTGCGTAACGTGCTGCTGGTGCTGGGCAGCGCCTTACAGTTCATCGCAGTAGCGCTTCTCAGCAGCATGGCCGCGGGCTGACAACCACAGCACCGCCGCAAGGTTCACGCAATCCAGCACCTCGAGACTCGACGGCCATCCACGCCCGGCACCCGGCGCGTGCATCCCTACTGCCGCGAGGACCACCGATGACCTATCCCCTCTGGATGCCGTGCCGATGAGCACCGCACCGCGCAAGCACCGCCGACTGCTTATCATCGCTGGTGCCGTACTGTGCACTTCCATTGCCGCTTGGCTCTGGCTGCGACCAGCGCCGCCGCCACCGCTGCAGCTCGCGCCCGTGGTACGTGGAAACATCGAACAGGTGGTGGAAGCCACCGGCACCCTGAAGCCATCGCGACTGGTGAGCGTGGGTGCGCAGGTCTCCGGTCGCATCGAAACACTGCACGTGAAGCTGGGCGACAAGGTAAAGGCAGGCGATCCGATTGCTGACATCGATTCGCGTACCCAACGCAATGCACTGCTGAGTGCGCAGGCGGCACAGCGCACCGCACGCGCCAATCGCGATGCATTGGCCACCGATCTGCGCCAGTACGAACTGACCCTGCAGCGGCAGCAGCAACTGGTGACATCGCAGCTGGTGGCACGTGCCGACTTCGATGCTGCAAAGGCCAAGGTGGACGCGACCCGCGAGCAGATCACCGCGCTGGACGGTGAGATCGTGCAGCGGCAGACCGACGTGGACATCGCGCAGACCAACCTGGAGTACACCCGCATCACCGCCCCCACCGACGGCACGGTGCTGGCGGTCGTCGCCCGCCAGGGTCAGACGGTGAATGCAGTACAGAGCGCACCGACCATCGTCATGCTGGGCAACCAGGACGTGATGACCGTCTATGCCGAGATCTCCGAGGCCGATGTTGTGCACACCACGGTCGGCCAGGAGGCTTTCTTCACCATCCTGGGCGATGCGGGCCGCCGCTACAGCAGCACCCTGCGCGACATCGCGCCAGCGCCCGAATCGATCACCAACGAAGATACGTCCAGCCTCGCGTCGCCAACGCTTTCCGGTGGCAGTCGTACAGCCATGTACTACAACGGCCAGTTCGACGTGGACAACACCGACGGCCGCCTGCGCAGCTACATGACCGCGCAGGTACGCATCGTACTCGGCCGTGCCCACAACGTGCTGACCATTCCCTCCGCTGCCTTGGGTGCGCGGGCTGGTGACGGCAGCTACACCGTGCAGGTGCGTGGCGCAGATGGGCGCGCCGTGGCGCGGCGTATCACCATCGGACTGGATGACCAGATCCAGGTGGAAGTGCGCGGCGGCTTGAAGGAAAGCGATCAGGTGGTGCTAACGCAGGCCAGCGACGAAGCCGCCACCGCTCCCACGCAGCCCCGATGAACGCAGCCATGAGCGAGCCATTGCTGAGCGTGCGTGGGGTGCGCCGTGAATTCGCCGCCGGTGAACAGACCCTGGTGGTACTGGACGGCGTGGACCTGGACATCCGCGCCGGTGAACTGGTGGCCATCGTCGGCCAGTCGGGCTCGGGCAAGTCCACGCTGATGAACATTCTCGGCTGCCTTGATCGGCCCTCTGCGGGCACGTACCAGATTGCCGGCCGGGAAACCGCGCAGATGTCGCCCGACGAGCTGGCCGAGCTGCGCCGCGAACACTTCGGCTTCATCTTCCAGCGCTACCACCTGCTGACCGACCTGACCGCGTTGAGCAATGTGGAAGTGCCAGCGATCTACGCCGGCATGCCCGCCGCTGAGCGCCACGCACGGGCGGCCGAACTGCTGGCGCGGCTGGGCCTGGGTGAACGCATGCAGCATCTGCCCGGCGAGCTTTCGGGTGGCCAGCAGCAGCGCGTGTCGATTGCCCGCGCACTGATGAATGGTGGCGCGGTGATCTTCGCTGACGAACCTACCGGCGCGCTGGATACACAGTCGGGCAAGGAAGTGATGAAGATCCTCGGCGAACTGCACGCCGAAGGCCACACGGTGGTGCTGGTGACCCATGACATGGCCGTGGCCGAACACGCTCAGCGCATCATCGAGATCCGCGATGGGCGGATTGTCGAAGATCGTGCCACGGCTACCGCGTCGGCAGCGGCCGTGGCGCCGACCGCTCTGCCGCAACGCGGCGATGGCAGCGGCTGGCAGGCCATGCGCGATCGCTTCGCCGAAGCCTTCCGCATGGCCTTGCGCGCCATGAATGCACATCGCATGCGCACCTTCCTGACCATGCTCGGCATCATCATCGGCATCGCCTCGGTGGTGTCGGTGGTCGCGCTGGGTACGGGCGCGCGTCAGGCCATCCTGTCCAACATCTCTTCGCTGGGCACCAGCACCATCGAGATCTATCCCGGCTCCGGCTTTGGCGATCTGCAAGCGGCACGGGTGGAGACCCTCACTCCTGGCGACAGCGCGGCCCTGGCCGGGCAACCGTTCGTGGACAGCGCCACTCCCGGCGTGGCCACCACGGGCACCGCCCTGCGCGGCAACCGTTCGGCCAGCGTGCAGGTGCAGGGCGTCAGCGAACAGTACTTCCGCGTACATGGATTGAAGCTGGGGGAAGGCGCCTTCTTTGGCACACCCGGTGTGGCTGGCTACCAGCAGGTGGCGATCATTGATGCCAACACGCGTGCGCACTTCTTCGCCGCAGCCGAGAACCCCATCGGGCAGACCCTGCTGCTGGGCAACGTGCCGGTGCGCGTGGTGGGTGTGGTGAAGAAGGATGCTGGCGCGGCCGGCGACACCTCGCTGCTACGGGTATGGATGCCCTACACCACGGCCATGGCGCGGATGCTGGGCCAGAGCCATGTGTCCAGCATCACCGTGCGCGTATCCGATGCGATCAGCATGGAAGCGGCCGAGCAGGCCATTGCGCGCTTGCTCACGCGCCGCCATGGCAGCACCGACTTCTACATGAGCAACAACGCGCAGATCCGCCAGTCGATCGAACAGACCACCGGCATCCTCACCATGATGATCAGCTCCATTGCGGCCATTGCATTGGTAGTGGGCGGTATAGGAGTGATGAACATCATGCTGGTGTCGGTGACCGAGCGCACTCGCGAGATCGGCGTACGCATGGCGGTGGGCGCGCGCCGCAGCGACATCCTGCAGCAGTTCCTGATCGAGTCGGTGCTGGTATGCCTGCTTGGTGGTGTGCTGGGTATTGGTGTGGCATTGCTGCTGGGCGCGGTGCTGGCACTGGCCGACGTAGGCTTCAGCCTGGTGTTCTCGGCGAGCTCAATCATCGCGGCCTTCGCGTGCTCCAGCCTGATCGGTATCGGCTTTGGTTTCCTGCCTGCACGTCGCGCGGCGCAGCTGGACCCGGTGGAAGCACTGGTCCGGTAGTCACTGCAATTGCCTGCGGTGACGGCAGGTTCGCGCAATGTCCGCGGTGTGTACTGCAGCTACCGACGATGTCCGCACAGGAGCTGGACGATGTTTCTGAAAACAGGAAGGACTGCACTGCTGCTGGCAGCAGCCGCACAACTACTGGTGCTGATGCCCTACTCCGGCGACGCCCATGCGCAGCGTGGCGACCGCTACAACCCGCAGTGGAACCAGGACTATCGCGACCGCGAACGCGATGACTGGCAGCGCCGAGAGCGCGAGCGGGAGCGCGACCGCGAACGTGAGCGCCGGCACGACGCCAAGACCACAGGCGTGGTGGTGGGCGTAGTGGGTGCGGCCGTGGTGGCTGGCGTGATCGCGGCGGCGGCAAAGCGCGAGCGCGAAACCCGCGAGCGTGCCGACTACTGCATGAACCGCTACGGCAACTACGACCGCCGCACTGACAGCTATCGCGACCGCGATGGCTACACCTACCCCTGCCGCTGATCTCCCCTCATTGAAGGATTACACGCAATGCGTATGAACAAGATCGCTCTGCTGATCGCGCTGTGCGCCATGCCGCTGATTGCACAGGCCGCGCCCGCCGACCCGAAACAGGCCTATATCGATTCCACGTTCACTGCGATGGACAGCAACAAGGACGGTCGCGTCGACAAGGCCGAATTCAGCGCCTATCAGCAGGCGCGCTTCAGCAAGCAGGCAGACTCGATCGATGCCGCGTTCGCTGCGATGGACAAGAACAAGGACGGGAAGATCAGCAAGGAAGAAGCGACCGTGGTGCCGGAGATCGCGAAGTACTTCACGGGGCTGGACACCGATGGTGATGGCTATCTGTCACTGAAGGAAATGCAACAGGCGATGGTGGCTGCGCAGACGGCGGATGCGCCGACAAAGTAAGTCCCTGGTGTGGCGCTGACGTGATAGGTGCCCACCTGGGTGGTCACCTATCAACGCAATGAAACGCCGCCCGCTCAGGCGGTCATCTTCAAGAAGGTCGGCACTACCCGGTTCCAGTCGAGGTACTCAAGGAGGGCCATCAACGGCTGGCAACGATACCAGGCTGCAGCCCGCCCCGATTCAGGTATCCTTGCGCACAGTCAGCCACGCCTTTCTGCGACCGTTGCGGTGCAGCATCGACGTTGCGGACGAACACACGATTCACCATGGATGTTTCAACGTAGTCACAGGGGAAAATGGATGAAGAAGTTCCTGTTCGCGGCGATCATCGCTGCGTCGCTGGTGGGTTGCACCACCAATCCGCCGCTCAATTTCTCGGTCCCGAACGTCGGGGTCAGCAGCAAGAAGATTGATGGCGAGCTGAAATCGTTGACGGTCACGCTCGCACGTCCGGATGAAGCCAAGGGCAAGATTCCCGCACAGGCCCAGCACGAAGTCCCGCAGATGTGGCAGAACGCGCTGACCGAAGCACTGAACAAGATGGCTGTGTTCCGCGACGACGCGCCGGTGAAGTTGAGCCTGTCGGTGAAGATCCTGGCCATCGACATTCCCAGCTTCGGTGCCTCGATGACCACCAAGACGATCGCCCGCTACGAGCTGATCGATCGCGCAACCGGCAGCATCGTCTACACCCAGGATGTCAGCGCATCCGGCGAAGTTCCGTTCAACTATGCATTCGCAGGCGTGATCCGTGCCCGCGAGTCGATCAGTCGATCGGCACAGAACAACATTGCCCAGTTCCTGCAGGCTCTGGAAACGGTGGACATCTCCAAGCCGATGTTCCCGAACAAGCAGGAAGCACCGTGAAGCGCCTGCTGCTGACCGCATCCGCTGCCGTGATGCTGACTGCGTGCGCACCGAACGTGCGCACCGACAGCTATTCCATCGGCTCGGTGGGACAGGTCAACCGCACCGTCAGCGGCACAGTCATCAGCGTTCGTGCAGTCAGTATTGACGGTTCGCAGGGCGGTGGCGCCGTTGCCGGTGCTGCCGCTGGCGGCGTAGCCGGCTCCACCATCGGCGGCAGCGACCAGGCGGCGGCCATCGGCGCCATTGGTGGCCTTGTGGTGGGTGCGATTGCCGGTGCGGCTTCCGAGCGCGCACTTTCGCAGGCCAAGGGCCTTGAGTACGTGGTGCAGACGGAGAACGGCAACCTGATGACCGTCGTGCAGGGCCCCGATCCGGTATTCAGTGCCGGCATGCGGGTACTCGTATTGTATGGGTCGCCGTCGCGGATCATTGCCGATCCGCGTCAACCGAAGGCAACCCCGTAGAACCCAACGACGCCCCTTGCTCAGGGGCGTCGTCATTTTCCAGGCACGTTTGAAGCTGCGAAAGGTTTCGTCAGCGATCAGTCTTGCCAGCGGATCCGGCCCGGTACCAGCGCCAGGCGCCTTATCTCCCCTGGAGCAATGACGGTGCCATCCTCCATCTCGACGTGCATCCCGGAGACGTCACCCTCGTATCCCTGCATGGCAGCGGTAACCAGAATCCTCAATGCACCCGTCCGGACATCGTAGCCGCCGGCGGTGTGCTTCAAGGTTCCCACGCTGTTCCAGTCAATTTCCATGACCAACCTTTGGATCCACACGCTTCATGCTGGCATACGCCATGTTACGGGGCGAAGCTGCGGCATGCAGTATGCGGGCACGCTACCCGCCTTTGGGTAATAGGCTACAAGCGACGTCAAGTCCCCTTATCATGAGGGATTGAGGGCCCAAGAGGCCCAATTGACGCTTGCAAGGCAGTATCTGGATGTCTATGGAATGGCGCCCCTCGGGCTGGGGCCGACGTGTGACTCGTTCGCCCCACTGGTGGCTGCGGCTCGATGGCGAACACGTCGAGCTGAATATCTCCGGCCAGCGGTACCGGCAGCGTGTGGATGACGATCATCGCGTGCAGGTCATTCCAGGCCTGTTCTGGTCACGGGTCGAACTGCAGACCGGGAATGCAGCTGGGCAGTCAGTAGACGGGCTGCCCAACCGGCAAGCATCCCGGCTTGCAGCTGCCCTGCAGCAGATGCGCTTTGCGCGTACCACGCGTGGGCGCAGGGCCCTGTTCGACACGATTCTGGAGCAGATCCAGTCGTGGTTGAGCGCAGCAGATGACCTCATCGACCGAGGCAATGCAGGCCGCCTCTGGATCACCCACGAGCAGCAGCAGGCGCTGCTGACCGAGCGCTCCACCCTGCCCCTGCAGCCCCGGGAGCTGGAGCAGCTGTTCCTCGATGAAGACGTGCATGAAGATCTGCAAGCGCATGACCATCGCGTCGCGCTGGACGCGCTGCGCGACTGGAACCTGGATTGGCCCGCCGCCTGGACCGAAGCCAATGAGGCCATGACCCGGCGCGAACTGGTGTTGGCCAAGAACTTCCTGGACCGGGTCGAGAGCAGGCCGCTGACCGAGGAACAGGCACGCGCTGTCATCTGCTTCGACAACCGGGTGCAGGTGGTGGCCGCAGCCGGTTCCGGCAAGACCTCCACCCTGGTCGCCAAGGCGGCGTATGCCATTGACCGCGGCCTTGTCCAGCCGGAGCGCATCGTGATGCTGGCCTTCAACAAGGATGCCGCCAAAGAGCTGGAAGATCGGGCACAGCGATCCTTCGAGCGGCTGGGCATGGGCGATACCGTGGTGGAGGCGCGCACTTTCCATGCACTTGGCCTGTCCATCATCGCCAAGGCGACGGGACGCAAGCCTGATATTCCCGAATGGGCCATCGATGCAACGCTGGGCTTCAACAAGCTGGCCGAGCTGGTGGACGACCTGAAGGACCGCTCGACCCACTTCCGCACCCAGTGGGACATGTTCCGGCTGGTATTCGGGCGCGATCTGCCGCCGCTGGGCACGCAGATGCTGGCCGATGGCTACGACCGCGACGGCACCCCCTACATCCGCACCCTGCAGGGTGAACGGGTGAAGAGCCTGGAAGAGTGCGTGATTGCCGATTGGCTGTTCTACAACGGCGTGGTCTACGACTACGAGCGGCGCTACGAGTTCGACACCGCCACGGATACCCATCGCCAGTATCGCCCGGACTTCTTTTACCCGGACGCCGAGCTGTACCACGAGCACTTCGCGCTGGATGCCGACGGCCAGCCGCCGCAGCAGTTTGCCAACTACGCCGATGGCGTGCGCTGGAAACGCGAGCAGCATGCCGCACGCGGTACTGCGCTGGTCGAGACCACCTCGTTCGGGCTGCGCAGTGGCGAGGCCCTGCACCACCTGTCGGAACGGCTGGGCGAATCACGCATCGAGCTGGACCCCAACCCGGACCGCGAGCTGCCCGATGCCGGCGCCAAGCCCATGCCCGATGCGGACCTGATCGGGCTGATGCGCACCTTCATTGCCCATGCCAAGAGCAACTGCCTGAGCCTGGAAGACATGGCCGAGCGTCTGCGGCAGATGCCCGAGGACCAGTTCAAGGAACGCTACCGGCGCTTCCTGGAAATCGCCGGCCCCGTGTTCCAGGCGTGGGACGACGCGCTGGCGGACGAACGCAGCATCGACTTCGAAGACATGTTGAACATGGCCGCCGGGCTGCTGGAACAGGGCCACTATGAATCGCCCTACGAGCTGGTGATGGCCGACGAATTCCAGGACGCCTCGCGCGCCCGCGCCCGCCTGTGCCGCGCTCTGGTCAACCGCCCGGGCCGCTATCTGTTTGCCGTAGGCGACGACTGGCAGTCGATCAACCGCTTCGCCGGCGCCGATGTTTCAGTGATGACCGGTTTCCGCGAATGGATGGGGCACGGCCAGGTGCTCAAACTGGAGCAGACGTTCCGCTGCCCACAGGCACTGTGCGATACCTCCAGCCGCTTCATCAGCCGCAATCCGGCGCAGATTGCCAAGACGGTTCGTTCTGCTGCGCCGGCAATGGGCCCGGTGCTGCAGGCGTTCCAGATGAACCGGCGTGAGGAGGTGCAGGATGGTGTTCGCCAGTACCTGTCCACGCTGCATCAGCAACTGCTGTCCGGCGCGGTTCCGAAGGGCCGCAACGGGCGCGTCTCTGTCTTCATCCTGGGGCGCTACCGCGCGGATCGCAGCGCGCTGCCTTCGGAGTGGAAGACGGCCTTCGGCAGCACGATGGAGGTCGAGTTCCTGACGGCGCACCGTTCAAAGGGGCGCGAGGCGGATTATGTGATCCTGCCTGGGATGGTGAATCGAGGCTTCCCGAGCCTGCGATCGGATGACCCGGTGCTCTCTTTGGCGATGCCAGATGGCGACACCTACCCGTTGAGCGAAGAACGGCGGTTGTTCTATGTGGCACTGACGCGTGCACGGCGCTCGGTTGTGATGTTCACCTTGCAGGGGAAGCACTCGCCGTTCCTGGATGAGCTGGTGAACGAAGGTGCCGTGGAGGTCACCGGGATTTCAGGGACGGCTATCAAAGAAGAGCGCTGCCCGGTATGCAAGGTGGGCGTGTTTGTCGACAGAACGGGGCCGCATGGGCCTTTCAGGTCGTGCTCCAGTTACCCGTTGTGCCATAGCAAGCCGAAAGGTGGTTTTCGTGGGTAAGCGCATCCGGCCTCATCCACGCATGCCTGCACATCTCAGGGGCGCATGCTGATCTGACGGTTCGATGACGCGCAACTGCAGCGACAACGAAAAAGCCCCTGTTTCCAAGGGCTCTTTAAGACAACTGGCGGAGAGAGTGGGATTCGAACCCACGGAAGGTTTAACCCTTCGCCGGTTTTCAAGACCGGTGCCTTAAACCGCTCGGCCATCTCTCCGTATCGGCCCAGCCTGCTGGCCTGGCACGCATTCTCGCACGGCCGGGCGATTTGCCCAAGACCGTTGTTCCATCGTCGGAGGCAGGCCTCAGCCCGCGTCCACCGCCAACGCACCCAGCGCACTGGCCTTGATGCGCTCCTTGGCCTTTTCGCAGGCGCCGCCGCAATCCAGGCGCGAGGCCTCCAGCTGCGGCGGCAGGTGCTCGGCCAGGAAGTCGATGAACACCCGCACCGCCGGCAGCAGGCCGCGGCGCGAGGCGAACACGGCGTGGCACACACCCTGCGGCAGCGACCAGTCCGGCAGCACCACTTCCAGCTCGCCATTGCGCACGGCATCGGCGCAGACCGTTTCCGGCAGCATGGTGATGCCGAAACCGTCCTTCACCATGCTCTGCAGCAGCGGGAAGTCGAAACCGGCCACGCGCGGCTGCAGGTCCACCCGGCGCACCGCGCCTTCCGGTCCGTGCAGTTCCCAGCGCTGACGCGCCTCGTCCTCGCTGATGCTCAAGGTGACGTGGTTCGCCAGCTCCTCCGGGTCCTTCGGGCGACCGGCGCGGTCCAGGTACTTCGGGCTGGCCACCAGCAGCTCCTGCACCTGGCCGAAGCTGCGCATCACCAGGCTGCCATCGTCATCCAGACGCGAACGCACGCGCAGGGCCACGTCGTAGCCTTCGTTGATGATGTCCACGCGGCGGTTGCTGATATTCAGCTGCAGCCGCACCTTCGGGTACTGCTCCAGGAACTTGGGCAGCAGCTTGGGCAGCTGCATCTGCGCCAGCGATACCGGCACGCTGGCGCGTACCAGGCCGCGTGGCTCGGCGCTAAGGCGGTCCACCACCTCGCGCGCGGCCTGCGCCTCGGCCAGCATGGTCTGGGCGTGGCGGTGCACGCTGGTACCGACGTCGGTGACGGCAAAGCGGCGCGTGGAGCGCTGCAGCAGGCGCACGCCCAGGTCGGTTTCCAGCTGGCTGATACGGCGGCTCAGGCGCGACTTGGGGATGCCCAGCGCGCGCTCGGCGGCGGCGAAACCGCCGTGGTCGACCACCATCGCGAAGTAGTACAGATCATTCAGGTCATGCATACCCGAGTTCCATTAGTAGAACAATACGTGGCATTCAACCACCTTTATCCCGCCCTTGCAACAACCTATTGTTCTCTCCGTCGGCGGCAAGCCCGCCACCCCTCCCGAACATAGGTACTGCCATGAAGCTTCTGCACATCGACGCCAGCGTGCTTGGCGACAACTCCGTCTCCCGCCACCTGACCGCCGCCGTGGTGGCCCAGTTCAAGCAGCAGATCGACGGCCTGCAGGTTGATTATCGCGATCTTGACGCCAATCCGGTACCGCATCTGCGCAGCGGTTCGCTGGCCAAGACCGATCCGGCTGAGGCCGCCGATGCTGAACAGGTGCTCGAGCAGTTCCTGGCTTCCGACATCGTGGTGATCGGCGCGCCGATGTACAACTTCAGCGTGCCCTCCACCCTGAAGGCCTGGATCGACCGCGTGGCGGTGGCCGGGCGCACCTTCAAGTACACCGAGAACGGCCCGGTGGGCCTCGCCGGTGGCAAGCGGGTGATCGTGGTCAGCAGCCGTGGCGGCATCTACACCGACTCGCCGGCGGACTTCCAGGAGCCCTTCCTGCGCCAGACGTTCGCCTTCTGGGGCATCAACGACATCGAGTTCGTGCGTGCCGAGGGCATCGCCTACTCGCCGCAGCACCGCGAAGACGCGATTGCCGGTGCACTGGCAGCACTGCCGTCGCATGAGGCGGTGGAAGTGGCAGCGGCGTAACCCGTTCCAGCGTTCGGCGCCTCTCTCCCTCGTCTGGGCGCTGAACGCGGGCCGGGATTCCCTCCCCCATCCCGGCCCACCCTACCCTGGCGGCCCTGCTTTTGCGGGGCCGCTTTTTTTTGCCACCATGGCGCGATGAACTACATCGTGACGGCTGCGCACCGCAGTGAATTTCCGCACCCGATAGCCCTGCACTGTGGGCAGGCACTGGTGGTGGGCGAGCGTTATGAGGGGCCCGAGGGTTGGGAGGACTGGTTTCTGTGCGAGGCCGAGGGGCAGCAGCCGGGGTTCGTGCCGGCGCCGGTGATCGGTCGCGATGCGCAGGGCGGCGCGTTTGCCACGGAGGACTACTGCGCGCGGGAGCTGGATGTGGACCCGGGGCAGCAGCTGCGGGGTGTGCGCACGCTCAATGGTTGGGCGTGGTGTGTGCCGGAGGCGGGGGAAGCGGGTTGGGTACCGCTGGAGAAGCTGCGCTTGGCGGGTTGATGGATTGCGCTATCCACGCATGGCGTGGATCTACTGCAAAGCCTGAGGCCCCAGGTGAGTGGATCTTGCACCCCACCGGTAGATCCACGCCATGCGTGGATGCAGCACCGCCTCAGTAGATCCACGCCATGCGTGGATGCAGCACCGCCTCAGTAGATCCACGCCATGCGTGGATGCCACACCGCCCAGTAGATCCACGCCATGCGTGGATGCCGCACCGCCTCAGTAGATCCACGCCATGCGTGGATGCCGCACCGCCTCAGTAGATCCACGCCATGCGTGGATGCCACACCGCCTCAGTAGATCCACGCCATGCGTGGATGAAGTGCCATGCAAGCATGGCACCCACCAAAGCCTGAGCAGTGCCATGCAAGCATGGCATCTACCGGGTTCAACCGATGGTGTCGATACCGCCCATGTACGGGCGCAGGGCTTCAGGCACGGTGATGCTGCCGTCGGCGTTCTGATAGTTCTCCATCACCGCGATCATCGCGCGACCCACGGCCACACCCGAGCCATTCAGCGTATGTGCCAGCTCCGGCTTACCGGTGGCCGGATTGCGCCAGCGGGCCTGCATGCGGCGGGCCTGGAAGTCGCCACAGTTCGAGCACGAGGAAATCTCGCGGTAGGTTTCCTGCGACGGCAGCCAGACTTCCAGGTCGTAGGTCTTGATGGCCGAAAAGCCCATGTCGCCGGTGCACAGCAGCACCTTGCGGTACGGCAGGCCCAGCTTCTCCAGCACCACTTCGGCGCAGCGGGTCATGCGCTGGTGCTCGGCGTCGCTGTCTTCCGGGCGACAGATCGAGACCAGCTCGACCTTCTCGAACTGGTGCTGGCGGATCATGCCGCGCACGTCGCGGCCGCCGCTGCCGGCTTCGGAACGGAAGCACAGCGAGTGGGCGGTCATGCGCAGCGGCAGGCGCTCGGCGTCGAGGATCTCGTCGCGGGCGATGTTGGTCAGCGAGATTTCCGAGGTCGAGATCAGGTAACGCTTCTGCTCACCCAGCTGGGTGATGAACATGTCCTCTTCGAACTTGGGCAGCTGGCCGGTGCCGTACAGGCTGTCGGCGTTGACGATCACCGGCACGTTGGTTTCCTGGTACTCGTGCTCGCCGCTGTGCAGGTCGAGCATGAACTGGGCCAGGGCACGGTGCAGGCGCGCGATCGGGCCACGCAGCACGGTGAAGCGCGAGCCGGACAGCTTGGCCGCGGTCTCGCCGTCCAGCCACTTGTTGCGCGCGCCCAGTTCGACGTGGTCGAGCACCTTGAAATCGAACTGGCGCGGGGTACCCCAGCGCGACTGCTCGACGTTCTCGCTCTCGTCGGCGCCGGCCGGTACGTCATCGGCAGGAAGGTTCGGGATGCCCATCGAGATCGTGTCGATCTTCTCGCGCAGCTCATCCAGGGCCACTTCCGAGGCCTTCAGTTCATCGGCGAAGGCGGCAACCTCGGCCATGATGGCCGAAACGTCCTCGCCCTTGGCCTTGGCCTGGCCGATGGCCTTGGAGCGGCTGTTGCGAAGGCTCTGCAGCTCCTGGGTACGCACTTGGATGCGCTTGCGATCCGCCTCCAGTGACTCCAGGGCAGACACGTCGAGCTCGAAGCCGCGGCTGGTGCGCAGGCGTTCGGCGAGGTCGGCGGGCTGGTGGCGGAGCAGGGCTGGATCAAGCATGGCAGGCGTCGTGGTGGGTAACAGGAACGGGATTATCGCCTGTTATACGGAATTCTGCCGCCCGGTTCATTCCGGCCGTGGCAGAATCGAGGCATTCCGTACTGGTCTGGTCCATGTCTGCTCCCCGTCCGTCGCCTGCCAAGTCGTTCACCGTGCATATCCCGCGCAACGCCCTGAAGATCGCCGGCATCGCCTTCGGCGTGGGCATCCTGCTGTTCGTGCTGGTCTGGCTGACCGGACGCGACAAGCAGTTCTTCCGCGCCGACCCTGCCGCGCAGACGCCGCAGGAAACCGCCCAGGTGGAACCGCTGCCCGAGCCGCTGGCCGCAGCGGCAGGCTCCAGCGACATGCCCGACGCCAAGCCGGCCCCGGTGCCGGACGAAGAAGATGCGCCGAAGTTGGTGGAAACCGCCCCGCCGCCGCCGCCGGCCACGGTTGAACCAACCCCGGCGGCGCCGGGCACTGCGGCCCCGGCAACCGCCAATGCGCAACCGATGCCGATTGCCGGCCAGTCGCCGCCACCGGCCTACCCGGCCGCCGCCCTGCGACGCGGTGAAGCCGGCAGCGTGGTGGTGCGGGTGGAGGTGGACGCCACCGGATACCCGAACAACGTGACGGTGATCCAGCGCAGCGGTTCGCGTGAACTGGACCGCGCGGCAACCGACGCGGTGCGTCGCTGGCGCTTCAGCCCGGCAGTGAGCAATGGCCAGCCGGTGCCCGGCAGCATTGAAGTGCCGTTCGATTTCAAGCCGCAATAACTGAACGTTTCCCCGCAGAAAAGCTGAACCTTGCAGGACGCGTTGACGCAACACTGACACGCTGCGACGCCGCCTCGGGCAACACTCTGGGCGTCGTTACTGACGCGAGGAGTTTGCGATGACTGCTACTACCCACGAAAACCTTCATTCCCCGCAGCTGCAGCAGGATGGCACGCTTGAGCCCCGCTCGGCGTCTCCTTGGCTGTGGCTGGCACTGATCGTGGCGATGTTCGCCGCGGCACTGGTCTGGCTGCGCTTTGCCAACCATGACGACGTTGCGCCTGCGCCGGTGAGCGAGCGCATGCTGCCGGCTACTGAAACGCCGGTTGCCATCGCACCGGCCCCGGCTACGCGCCAGGCCGCGCCTGCGCAGAGCCAGCGCAAGGCGGCCCCGGCCGTACGCAACCGTGAGGCGCGCCCGCTGGCCAGCAACAGCAAGCCCAGCTATCCGGCCGCCGCGCTGCGTAGTGGCGTGCAGGGCAGCGTGGTTGCCAGCTTGAACGTGGATACCCGTGGCAACGTGACCGATGCGGCGATCGTGTCGCGCAGCGGTGAACGCAGCCGCGACCTGGACCGCGCCGTGTTGAACACCGTGCAGCGCTGGAAGTTCGAGCCGGCCGTGCAGCAGGGCCGTGCCGTGGCCAGCGTGGTGCGGGTTCCGGTGGATTTCCGCACCCAGCGCTGATCGTCGGTAACGCCTGAAATGAAAACGGAGGCTTCGGCCTCCGTTTTTTTTGCGCAGAAGCATGCCAACCAAGGTTGGCACCTACCAGGCCATGTGATCCGCCAGGCCACGCCCGGCGGATGCGGTGCCGGTCAGGACAGGTTGAAGCCGGCGCTGCGGGCCAGGCCGTCGAAGTCCGGGAAGGACGTTGCGACGTTGGCGATGTCGTTGATGCGCACTTCGCCATGACTGATCTGGCCGGCAATGGCGAAGGCCATCGCGATCCGATGATCGCCGTGGCTTTCAATGGTGCCACTGCCCAGCGATACGCCGCCGTGCAGGGTGGCGCCATCTTCGGTTTCGTCCACCTGCATGCCCAGCGCGCGCAGGCCGGTCGCCATCGCCGCCAGACGATCGGATTCCTTCACCCGCAGTTCGGCGGCGCCGGTCACCACGGTCTGCCCTTCAGCGGCGGCAGCAGCCACGAACAGTGCCGGGAACTCGTCGATCATGTCCGGCACCAGTTCCTCCGGAATACGCGCGCCCTTCAGCGGCGCGTAGCGCACCACCAGATCGGCCACCGGTTCGCCGCCCTGCTCTGCTGGGTTCTCTTCGGTGATGTCCGCGCCCATCAGGCGCAGCGCGTGCAGCAGGCCGGTACGGCGCGGATTGAGGCCGACCTGCTTCAGGCGCAGCTCGGAGCCGGGAATGATGCTGGCGGCGACCAGGAAGAATGCGGCCGAGGAGAAGTCGGCCGGCACCACGATGTCGGTCGCTCGCAGGCGCTGGCCACCACGCAGGCGGGCCTTGCCCGGCGAGAATGCGATGTCCACGCCGAACGCGGACAACATGCGTTCGGTGTAGTCGCGGGTCGGGTGCGGTTCGGTCACGCTGGTCTCGCCATGCGCGTACAGGCCCGCCAGCAGCACGGCGGACTTGATCTGCGCGCTGGCCACCGGCGAGGCAAAGTCGATGCCGTGTAGGGTCTGCCCGCCATGCACGTGCAGCGGCGGCGTGCCGTCTGCCTCGGTGTCGATCTTCGCGCCCATCTGCGACAGCGGGCCGGTGACGCGGCGCATCGGACGGCCGGACAGCGATTCGTCGCCGACCAGCGTGCAGTCGAATGCCTGACCGGCCAGCAGGCCGGCCAGCAGACGCATGCCGGTGCCGGCATTGCCGCAGTCCAGCGGCGCGCTGGGTGCCTGCAGGCCATCGATGCCGACCCCGTGCACGATCCGCTGCGACGCACTCGGAGTTTCGATGCGCACGCCCAACTGGCTGAAGATGCGCGCGGTGGCGCGGGTGTCTTCGCCTTCCAGGAAGCCTTCGATATGCGAGGTGCCGTCGGCCAGCGCGGCGAACATCACCGAGCGGTGCGAGACCGACTTGTCGCCGGGAATGGTCAGGCTGCCCTGCAGGGGCTGGCCCTTGCGGGCGATCCAGTGCTGCGCGTTGCTCATCGTTGAATTGTTCCGTAAACGCCGGGTCGCCGGCGGTGCATCAGGGGCGGCGGCCGCAGCCGCCGCAGCAGGGATCAGGGCACGGCCACCGGATAGGAGCCAAGCACCTTGATCTGCGCCGAGTGCGCTTCCAGTTCCGCCAGTGCGGCCTGCATCGGTGCGTCGTCGATGTGGCCGGCCAGGTCGATGAAGAAGCCGTATTCCCACTTGCCATGGTGCGAGGGCCGCGACTCGATGCGGTTCATGCTGATGCCATGGCGCGCGAACGGGCTGAGCACATCGAACAGCGCACCCGGCTTGTCATGGATGAACACCAGCACCGAGGTACGGTCGTGGCCGGAGGTCGGGAAGATGTTGCGGCCCACCACCAGGAAACGGGTGGTGTTGTCGGCATCGTTCTGGATCGGCTTGGTGACGACCTTCTTCAGGCCGTACACGTGGCCGGCGCTCTCGCCGCCGATGGCCGCGGCGTCGTCGGCATTGCGCGCACGGCGCGCACCTTCGGCGTTGCTGGCCACCGGGATCTTCTCGGCCTTGGGCAGGTTGGCGCGCATCCATGCCGAGGTCTGCATGAACGACTGCGGATGGCCGTAGACGCGTTCGATGTCTTCGATGCGGCCGCTGCGCGACATCAGGTACTGCTGCACGCGCAGTTCCACTTCGCCGCAGATTTTCAGGTTGGAGGTGAGGAACATGTCCAGGGTGATCTGGATGGTGCCCTGCCCCGAGTTCTCCACCGGCACCACGCCGAAATCGGCGTTGCCCGCTTCCACTTCCTGGAACACTTCTTCGATGCTGGCCATCGGCAGGCCCAGCGCAGAGCGGCCGAAGTGCTTGAGCACGGCCTGCTGGCTGAAGGTACCTTCCGGGCCGAGGTAACCGATCTTCAACGGCTCCTGCTGGGCCAGGCAGGCCGACATGATTTCGCGGTAGACGTGCACCAGCAGCTCATCGCTGAGCGGGCCTTCGTTGCGGTCCACCACCATGCGCAGCACCTGCGCTTCGCGTTCGGGGCGGTAGTAATCGACGGCGGCGGCGAGCTTGCCCTTGGCCTTGCCGACCTGGTGGGCGAACTGTGCGCGCTCGGCGATCAGGCTCTGGATGTCACGGTCGATCTGGTCGATCTTCGAACGCACATCAGCCAGCGCCAGTGGCGCCAGTGTCGGCACCGCGGTTGCCTTCGACTTGCCCTTGGGCTTGGAGGTGGCGCTGTCCTTGACCGGTTCGGCCTTCTTCGACGCCTTCTTGCTGGGTTTGCTTGCCATCGGAATTCCTTGTTGCGGGGCGCGCACCCGACGATGCGCGCCGTTCATTGCTCAGCCGTGACGCTGCTGGAAATCGGCCATGAAGGCGACCAGCGCCTCGGCCCCGGCCAGCGGCATGGCGTTGTAGAGCGACGCACGAATGCCGCCGACCACCTTGTGACCCTTCAGCGCCAGCAGGCCGGCGGCCTTGGCTTCGGCGACGAAGCGGGCATCGAGGTCGGTGCTGGGCAGGAAGAACGGGATGTTCATCCGCGAGCGCGCCGAATGCGCGACCTCATTGCGATAGAAACCGCCGGAGGCATCGATGGCGCCGTACACCAGCGCGGCCTTGGCGGCGTTGCGCTTGGCGAACTCGACCACGCCGCCTTCGGCGAGCATCCACTTGAACACCAGGCCGGCCAGATACCAGTTCCAGGTCGGCGGCGTATTGAGCATGGAATCGCGGGCGACGTGCGAGCGGTAATCGAAGATGTCCGCACGCGGCTGGCCACTGCGCTCCAGCAGGTCGCGTCGGATGATCATCACCGCGATGCCGACGGGGCCAAGGTTCTTCTGCGCACCGGCATAGATCACGCCGTAGCGGCGCACATCCAGCGGCTCGCTGGCGATGGACGAGCTGAAATCGGCCACCAGCGGCACGTTGCCGGTCTCGGGCACATCACGGAACTCGACGCCGTGGATGGTCTCGTTGGCGGTGATGTGCACGTAGGCGGCATCGGGCGAAAGCTGCCAGCCGGCGCGCTCGGGCAGCTGGCGATAGCCTTCGCCCTCGCTGCTGGCGGCGACGTTGACGTCCACGTACGGGCTGGCCTGCTTGACCGCGGTCTTGCCCCAGTGGCCCGTGACCACGTAGTCGGCACGCTGGCCGGGGCTGGCGAAGTTGAGCGGAATCAACGCCTGCTGGGTGGTGGCACCACCGGGCAGGAACAGCACCGCATAGTCTTCGGGGATGTCGAGCAGGCGGCGCAGGTCGGCCTCGGCCTCGGCGGCCACGGACATGAATTCCGGTCCGCGATGGCTCATTTCCACGATGGAGGCACCGCTACCGTGCCAGTCCAGCATTTCCGCCTGCGCCTGGCGCAGGACCGATTCCGGCAACGTTGCAGGGCCGGCACTGAAGTTGAACGCGCGCGTCATGGCACACCTGTGGGGCAAGACCCCTAGTATGCCGCACTGCACCAGCCTTGCGGCCTAGTGTCGCAAGGGAAATTTGGTTGCATCCGTATCCATTGGCCGCGCGCGGTGCGGGGCCGTGCATGGTCTTGGTAGCCGCCAACCTTGGTTGGCGTACGCCGGCAGGCGTCATGGGTGCGGAGGGAGCGTGCCAACCAAGGTTGGCATCTACCAGAGCGAAGGCCGGTAGCGCCGGGCCATGCCCGGCGGATGCGGTTCAGCGCGCGCCGAACCACAGCAGCAGACTCAGCACCGCCGCCAGCAGCAACGCACTGCCCAGCAGCCAGGGCCAGCGGCGCACCCGACGCGGGGCCGCAGGCACCACCGGCGCCTGTTCGGCTTCGTCGCTGCCTTCGTCATCAGCCAGCGGCGGGCGGCGGCGCGGGTCGTGCGGCACTTCCAGCACGAACCGGTGCTGGCCATCGAACACGACCTGGTCGCCAGCCTGCAGCCAGCAGTGGCGCACGGCTACGCCGTTGACCCGGGTGCCGTCGGCACTGCCCAGGTCACGCAGCAATACCCGCTCGCCGTGCACTTCCACCCGCGCGTGCTGTTCGGCGAAAGCAGGCTCATCGATCTCGATGTCGACATCGCTGCCGCGGCCGATCACCCGCGTGCGCGACAGGGGGTAGCTGCGGCCGTGATGCAGGCCACCGACACCGCGCAGCAGGCGCTGCTCGTCACCGTTGCCTTCGATGCTGGCAGCCGGCGCCGGTGCCTGCAGCAGGGTGTCGACCTCGCCCTGCAGGACCATTTCCACGCCGTCCACATATACCGCGTCACCGGCCCGCAGCAGGGCCATGCGCCGTACCGGACGGCCGTTCACATGGATGCCGCGGATACCGTTGCCGACCTGCAGCCAGAGGCCGCGGTCGTCCATGCAGAACTGCGCGAGCAGCAGCGCGCCGTTGCCGGCATCGCCCAGGCGCACGCTGCCGTTTGCCTGGCGCACGATGCGCTGCACCCCGGGCCGTAGCGGCTGGTCGGGCTGTTGTTGTTGACTGAAGTGAACTAGCAGGTTCTGCACGCGGCGCAGACTAGCAGGTTGGCCGCCCACGAAGAAGAACCTGGGATGAGCGCTTGGCGTGGGCGCTGTCGATGCGCACAATGCTCGCCCTCTCAATTGATCCCCGCCCTGCGCCAGGAGCCTGCATGTCCACCATCGATGTCCGCCACGCCCATACCCTGCCCGACACCCAGGCACGTGAAGCGATCGAACAGGTTGCCGCCAAGCTGGGCGAACGCTTCGGCCTGAAGTCGTCGTGGGCCGCCGACGTGTTGAACTTCTCCGGCAGTGGCGTGGACGGTGCGATCGAACTGCAGCCGGGCGCGGTGCGGGTAACGGCCAAGCTGGGCTTCCTGCTGTCGGCGATGAAGGGCATGGTGGAAAGCGAGATCCAGCGTGTGTTGAAGGAAAAGCTGGGCTGAACCTGCGCTGCGGCCATCACGGCCCAGCAACGTCGGCGCGCGCTACTCTCGGGGGTAGGCCCAACTCCCCCGGGAAGTGCGATGAACCGTTACGAGAATGACGACCGCCGCGACGACGATGCCGGCTTCGGCGACCAGGCAGAACGCTTTTCGCGCAAGCTGAGCGATTCGGCACAGCAGGTCTGGCTGGCCGGACTTGGCGCCTTGGGCCGCGCGCAGGCAGAAGGAGGCCGGTTCTTCGATGGCCTGGTGAAGGAAGGCGAAGCCTGGGAGGCCCGCCGCCGTGAGCGTACCGGCGAGCAGGAACCGGGCTGGCGCGACAACGTCGAGCACTCGCTGGACGAAGCGCGCGAGAAGGCCTCCGGAACGTGGGGCAAGGTCAACAAGGCGTTCGATGACCAGGTGCAGGGTGTGCTCAAGCGTCTGCACGTGCCGACCGCCGATGAAGTGACCGCGCTGGAAGCACGCATCGACGCGCTGACCGCGCGCCTGGCCAAGCTGGAACATCGTGCCTCCACCGACGTCGATGCCCCCTCGCCGGGCAGCCACCAGTCACCGGGCAGCACGCCCTGAACCGCCTTTGTTGCAACGCAATAAATTTTCGTTGACAATCGCGTAGAACCCGCCAATCGCTTCGGCTGCCGTTTGTTCCCTCCCCTCACGGCTTCAGGATTGGCGGGTTTTTCGTGTCTGGCGCGTGCAGATCTGCGGGCTGCATCACGCTTGCTGTCGGGAGCACCCTGACGCAATCGACCGGTCGGCCCCTTACACTGTGGGCTTCCGTTTTCGCCCCTTCCGTCGTCGCCCTGCATGCTTCCCTGGATTCTGGCCCTGCTGTCGGCCCTGCTTACCTGCACCCTGGCCACCGTCTACCTCTGGTGGGTCAAGCGCCGACGTACCGAAATGCAACTGGGCCTGCAGGCCTTGGCTGGCATGCACTGGCGCGAGTTTTCCACCCTGATCAAGCGCATGCTGCGCGAGCAGCGCGGCCTGCGTGAACTGCAGGACCCGAGCGAGGAAAGCCGTGAGCCGAGCAGCGATTTCCTGCTCAGCGATGGCCCGAACACCTGGCGGGTGTCGTGCAAGCACGGCCTGGCCTATCGCATCGGCACCGCTGCGGTGAACGAACTGGGCGCTGCCGCCCGACTGGCGGGCGCCAAGGGCGGCATGCTGATCACCGAAGGCCGGGTTGAGCGCGATGGTCTGACCGCCGCAGAGAAGCAGGCGGTGGAAGTGATCGACGGTCCGCGTCTGTGGCCGTTGCTGCAGCCCTACCTGCCGACCGATGTTGACACCCGCGTGCGCGCGATCGCCCGCCATGAAGCGCTGCGCCGCATCGCCATCGCTGCACTGGCTTCAGTGACGCTGGGCCTGCTGGTCGGGCTTGGCCTGCAAGGCCTGCGCACCGAACAGGCGGATCCAACTCCCGCACCCGCCGTCGCGTCTGTCGGGCCCCCGGCCGCACAGCCGTTGCCGACGCCCGCCGAGCCGGACAAGGTTGCGGATGCACCTGCTCAGGCGGCTGCCGCACCCGCATCCGTGCCGCAGAAAACCGACGACGCGCGCAGCAATCCCAACCCCGACGCTGTCACGCTGGACCGCTACCAGGCTGAACTGGCCCGCGCCCTGGCCGGGCAATCCGGCATCGCCAGCGGCGTCTGGCTGACCCGGCAGACGCTGGCGATCAACCGCACTGGAGAACTGGAAGCGGTGTGGCCACGCGTGTGCCAGGAAGTGCTTCGCTACCCCGCCCTGCGCAACGTGCGCGTGCAGCTCAACGCCCGGCCCGGCGTCGATGAGCCGGTGCGCTGGCGGCAGTGCGCGACGTATTGATCAGGCAGCATCCACGCATGGCGTGGATCTACCCGGGGTTCTCGCGCACCGCGTAATCCAAACCGGGATTCAGTAGATCCACGCCGTGCGTGGATACGACCCTATCGCGCCCCGGGCGAGAAGCGGGCGACCAGATCCCAGGCATCCCCCAGGAACATTTGACGCACGCGGGTGATCGGCTGTTCGCCGCGCCAGGTCAGGCGCTCGATCACCAGGCAGGCGGTACCGGGTTTCACGTCCAGCAGCTTGGCGGTGGGCGCGTCGGCGCCCCAGGCGCTGATGCGATGCTGGGCGCGCGTCCACGACACGTTCTGCAGCAGCCAGCTGCCCGGCGCGGTGGTGCTGAAGTCCACTTCCAGCACCTCGGGCACGCCGACTGGGCTGATCAGGCGATGCTCCAGCGCCAGCGGCCGGCCATCGGCCAGATGCAGGCAGCGCATCGCCAGCAGCTGTTCACTGCCCGCCAGTTCAACTTCACCGGCATTTGCTGCCTCGGCCAGGCGCAGTTCACGCTGCAGCAGGCGGTAGCCGTACTGATGCCCGCGCGAGCCGACCTCCATGGCGATATCCGGGATCTCCAGCGCCACCTGTTCCAGGTGCGGCGGCTGCCGGGCCACGAACGAACCCGCTCGGCGGCGGCGCTCGATCATGCCGCTCTCCGCCAGCGCCGTCAGCACCTTGTTCACCGTCATCCGCGAGCAGCCGTACTGCTCCATCAGCTCGTGCTCGTACGGAATACGGAAGCCCGGCGCCCACTCCCCGCTGAGGATGCGGCTTTCCAGGTCGCTGCGGATGCGCTGGTTGAGCGTGGCGGACTTGCTGGCCTTCACGTAGTGGGGTCTCGATGGTGGGAGGCGATCAGCCCAGCACGCCACGCAGGGCAGCGGCGAAGGCGGTGGTGATGGCCTCGCGCTGCAGGTGGCGGCCCTCGGCCACGCACTGGCGGCCATGGCGCCAGACCGATCGCAGCGCGCCATTACGTGCGGCGAACACCCAGCTGTCAAGCCATGCGTCACCGTGTCGCGCCTGCAGCGCGGGATGCGCTGCATCCAGTTCAACCATGTCTGCACTGGCACCCACCTGCAGGCCTGCAGACACGCCCAGCGCCTGTGCACCGCCCTGCAGCGCCCCTTCAAACAGGAAGCGCCCGGTGCTGCGGCCCGCATCCGGGGCCAACACGTTGCGACCCCGCAGGGTCAGGCGCTGGCCGTATTCCAGCAGGCGCAGCTCCTCTGCGGCATCGATCAGCACGTTGGAATCGGAGCCGACGCCGAAGCGCCCGCCCTCGCGCGCGAAGGCCTGCATCGGGAACAGGCCGTCACCCAGGTTGGCTTCGGTAATCGGACACAGGCCGGCCACGGCCTTGCTGGCGACCATCTGCGCACGCTCGTCGTCGGTGATGTGGGTGGCGTGCACCAGGCACCAACGCGCATCGACCGGGGCATGTTCGTACAGCCACTGCACCGGGCGCCTGCCGCTCCATGCCAGGCAGGCTTCGACCTCGCGCACCTGCTCGGCGATATGGATGTGAACCGGCCCGTCGGTCAGCGGCAGCAGCGCGCTCAGCTCGTCGCCGGTCACCGCGCGCAGGCTGTGCGGTGCGATGCCGAGCACCGCATCGGGCAACGTGGCCAGCGCGGTGCGGGCACCATCGAGCAGCTGTGCGAATCCGTCCACGTCATGGATGAGGCGGCGCTGTGCCGGGTTCGGCGGCGCCCCACCGAAATCGGCGTGGGCGTAGAACACCGGCAGCAGGGTCAGGCCGATGCCGGTCTGCTCGGCCGCAGCGGCAATCCGCACGCTCATCTCGGCGCGGTTGGCGTAGGGCCGACCGTCGGCATCGTGGTGCAGGTAGTGGAATTCGCCGACGCGGGTGAAGCCGCTCTCCAGCATCTCCATGTAGGCCTGGGCGGCGATGGCCTGCACTGCGTCCGGGCGCAGATGGGCCAGGAAGCGGTACATCAGTTCGCGCCAGCTCCAGAAGCTGTCGCCGTCGCCGCCGCCGATCTCGGTGAGCCCAGCCATGCCGCGCTGGAAGGCGTGGCTGTGCAGGTTCGGCAGGCCCGGCACCAGGATGCCCACGCAGGTATCACCGTCCTGCGCTGCCTGCCCGCGCGTGACCGCCGCGATGCGCCCTTCCTGCACCTGCAGGCGGACATCGGCGGCCCAGCCGTCGGCCAGCAGGGCGTGGGCGGCATGGAAGGAGTGCGGGGAACGCGAATCGGACATGGCTGGACAACCCGAATTGGACGCCTATATTGTATAGACATATAAGCACAGCCGCGTTGTGGATGCCATGCACGTCGATACCCTCTGGTCCAACGTCCACCTGATGACCCTCGATGGCGAGGGGTTGGGTGTCCTTCGCGATGCAGTCCTGGCCGCCACCGATGGCCGCATCGTGCATGTCGGCCCCGCCGGCAGCGATGCCCACCTGCAGCCGACCACCCGCATCGACGGCGAAGGCCGCTGGATGTCGCCGGGCCTGATCGACTGCCACACCCACCTGGTCTACGCCGGCAACCGTGCCAACGAATTCGAGCAGCGCCTGCAGGGTGTGAGCTATGCCGAGATCGCCCGTGCCGGCGGCGGCATTGTCTCCACCGTACGCGCCACCCGCGCCGCCTCGCCAGAGCAGTTGGCACACGAGAGCCGCCCGCGCCTGTTGGCGATGCGTGCCGAAGGCGTGACCACCATCGAGATCAAGTCCGGCTACGGCTTGACCCTGCAGCACGAGCGCAAGCAGCTGCAGGTAGCACGCGCGCTGGGCGAGGAGTGCCGGGTGAACGTGGTGCCGACCTTCCTCGGTGCGCACGCGGTGCCGCCGGGCCGCGAGGCGCAGGAATACACCGACGAGGTGTGCGAGGTGATGATCCCCGCCATCGCTGCCGAAGGCCTGGCCGAAGCCGTGGACATCTTCTGCGAGAACATCGCGTTCTCGCCGGCACAGGCACGCCAGGTCTTCGAAGCCGCGCGCGCGCATGGGCTGGCCATCAAGATCCACGCCGAACAGCTGAGCAACCAGCATGGCGCCGAACTGGCGGCCGGTTTCGGTGCGCTGTCAGCCGACCATATCGAACACCTGGACGACGCCGGCATTGCCGCGATGGCCACCGCCGGTACCGTCGCCGTGCTGCTGCCCGGCGCGTTCTATTTCACCCGCGACACCACCCTGCCGCCGATCGCTGCGCTGCGCGCGGCCGGCGTACCGCTGGCGCTGGCCACCGACAGCAACCCGGGAACCTCGCCGCTGACCAGCCCGCTGCTGGCGATGAACATGGGCGCCACCCTGTTCCGCCTGACCGTGGACGAATGCATCGCCGGCTTCACCCGTGAAGCGGCGCGCGCGCTGGGCCATGGCGAGCGCATCGGCCGCCTGGCCGTCGGCATGGACTGCGACCTGGCGATCTGGGACATCGACGCGCCCGCCGACCTGGTCTATCGCATTGGATTCAACCCGCTGCACGCGCGCGTGGTGCGCGGACAGCCCGACCTGCCTGCCTCCTGGAGCAACACATGAGCAACACCCTGGTTCTTCGCCCCGGCCATGTCACCCTCGCCCAGTGGCGGCAGGCGTATCGCGGTGCGCCGCTGTCGCTCGACCCGGCCGCGTTGCCGGCGGTGCGCGCCAGCGCTGCGACGGTGGCTGCCATCGTCGCCAAGGGCGCACCGGTCTATGGCATCAACACCGGTTTCGGCAAGCTGGCCAGCGTGCGCATCGAACGCGAGGACCTGGCCACCCTGCAGCGGAACATCGTGCTTTCGCATGCCGCGGGCGTGGGTGAGCCGATGCCGGCGAATGTGATGCGGCTGATGATGGCGTTGAAGCTGGTCAGCCTGGCCCAGGGTGCTTCCGGCGTGCGCGAGGAAACGCTGCTGCTGCTGGAAGCAATGCTGGTGAAGGGCGTGCTGCCGGTGGTGCCGGCGCAGGGCTCGGTCGGTGCTTCGGGCGACCTGGCGCCGCTCTCGCACCTGGCCAGCGTCATGATCGGCGTCGGCGAGGCCTTCGTTGGCGATGAGCGCCTGCCCGCCGTGGATGCACTGGCGCGTGCTGGCCTGCAGCCGGTGGAACTGGGCGCGAAGGAAGGCCTGGCCCTGCTCAACGGCACCCAGTTCTCTACCGCGTACGCACTGGCCGGCCTGTTTGAAATCGAAACCGTGTTCCAGGCCGCGCTGGTCACCGGCGCGCTGTCGGTGGAAGCGGCCAAGGGCTCGGACACGCCGTTCGATCCACGCATCCATGCCCTTCGCGGACAGCGCGGGCAGATCGCCACCGCCGCCACCCTGCGCACACTGATGCAGGACTCGGGTATCCGCGAATCGCACCGCGACAACGACGTGCGCGTGCAGGATCCGTACTGCCTGCGCTGCCAGCCGCAGGTGATGGGTGCGGCGCTGGACATCCTGCGCCAGGCTGCGACCACGCTGGAAATCGAAGCCAACGGCGTGTCCGACAACCCGCTGGTGTTCACCGATACCGGTGAGGCGCTGTCCGGCGGCAACTTCCACGCCGAGCCGGTGGCCTTTGCCGCTGACATGCTGGCGATGGCGGTGTGCGAGATCGGCTCGATCAGCGAACGCCGCCTGGCGATGCTGGTGGACCCGGCGCTGTCCGGCCTGCCGGCCTTCCTGACCCCGCGCCCCGGTTTGAATTCCGGCTTCATGATTCCGCAGGTCACCGCCGCTGCGCTGGTCTCGGAGAACAAGCAACGCGCCTACCCGGCCAGCGTCGATTCGATCCCGACGTCGGCCAACCAGGAAGACCATGTGTCGATGGCCGCGCACGGCGCACGCCGCCTGATGCAGATGGCCGAGAACGCGGCCAACGTGATCGGCATCGAGCTGCTGGCCGCCGCGCAGGGCTGTGACTTCCATGCGCCGCTGCGCTCTAGCGCCGCGCTGGAAACCGTGCGCGCCACGCTGCGCGCGCAGGTGCCGACGCTGGAAGAAGATCGCTACTTCCACCCGGACATGGTGATCGCGACCGATCTGGTTCGCAGCGGTGCACTGGCCAAGGGCCTGGTAGAGCTGCTGCCCACGGTGGAACCGCAGGCATGAATGCCCATCCCGAATGGCTGACCGTGCACGAGGGCGATGCCCCGCTGATCGTCAGCTTCCCGCACACCGGCAGCGAACTGCCGCATGATCTGATCGGCGACTTCCACTCACCGTGGTTGGCGCGTCGCGATGCCGACTGGTGGGTGCATGAGCTGTACGACTTCGCACGCGGTATGGGCGCGACCACCGTGCGCTCGGCCATCTCGCGCTCGGTGATCGATCTCAACCGCGATCCCAGCGGCGTGTCGCTGTACCCGGGCCAGAACACCACGGGCTTGTGCCCGCTGACCACCTTCGACAACCAGCCGCTGTACCACGCGGGTCGCGAGCCGGACGATGCCGAGATTGCCCGCCGTCGCGACACCTATTTCGCGCCGTACCACGACGCACTCGCCAAGCAGATCGCACGCCTGCGTGCACGCCACGGCACCGTGGTGGTGTACGACGCGCATTCGATCCGCTCGCACATCCCGCACCTGTTCGATGGCGAGCTGCCGCAGTTCAACCTCGGCACTGCCGGGCCGTCCGGTGCACCGGACACCTCCTGCGACAACGCGCTGAGCGATGTGGTCGAAAACCTGCTGGCGCTCAGCGGCATGAGCCAGGTTCGCAATGGCCGCTTCAAGGGCGGCTGGATCACCCGCCACTACAGCAGCATTGCCGGAGGCGTGCACAGCCTGCAGATGGAACTGGCCTGCCGCGGCTACATGCACGAGCCTCTGCCCGACCAGGTGGACGAGCACAGCTGGCCCACCCCGCTCGACCCCGACCACGCCGCACCGTTGCGCCACACCCTGGCGCAGGTGCTCAACGCCTGCCTTGAATTCGCTACGAACCGGAGCGCCGCATGACCCGCAACGACCCGTCCCGCACCATCGCCGCCCCGACCGGCACCACGCTCAGCGCAAAGAGCTGGCTGACCGAAGCGCCGCTGCGCATGCTGATGAACAACCTGCACCCGGACGTGGCCGAGCGGCCGCAGGAACTGGTGGTGTACGGCGGCATCGGCCGCGCCGCACGCGACTGGGAAAGCTTCGACGCCATCGTCGAAACCCTCAAGCGCCTGGACGATGACCAGACCCTGCTGGTGCAGTCTGGCAAGCCGGTGGGCGTGTTCCGCACCCATGCTGATGCACCGCGCGTGCTCATCGCCAATTCCAACCTGGTGCCGCGCTGGGCCAACTGGGATCACTTCAACGAGCTGGATAAGAAGGGCCTGGCGATGTATGGCCAGATGACCGCCGGCAGCTGGATCTACATCGGCGCGCAGGGCATCGTGCAGGGCACCTACGAAACCTTCGTGGAAATGGGCCGCCAGCACTACAACGGCAGCCTGGCCGGCAAGTGGCTGTTCACCGGCGGGCTGGGTGGCATGGGCGGCGCGCAGCCGCTGGCCGCCGTGATGGCCGGCGCCTCGTGCCTGGCGGTGGAATGCCGCAAGAGCAGCATCGAAATGCGCCTGCGTACCGGCTACCTGGATACCTGGACCGACAACCTGGATGAGGCCCTGCGCCTGATCGAAGAATCGTGCACCGCCAAGAAGCCGCTGTCGGTCGGCCTGCTCGGCAATGTCGCCGACGTGCTGGACGAACTGCTGATCCGCGGCGTGAAGCCGGACCTGTTGACCGACCAGACCTCCGCCCACGACCCGGTCAACGGCTATCTGCCGCAGGACTGGACGGTGGAAGAATGGGATGCCAAGCGCGTAACCGCGCCGAAGGAAGTGGAGAAGGCCGCGCGTGCGTCGATGGCCAACCACATCCGCGCCATGCTCGGCTTCCACTCACTGGGCGTGCCGACCGTGGACTACGGCAACAACCTGCGGCAGATGGCGCTGGAAGAAGGTGTCGAGGACGCGTTCGATTTCCCGGGTTTCGTGCCGGCCTACATCCGCCCGCTGTTCTGCCGTGGCATCGGCCCGTTCCGTTGGGCGGCGCTGAGCGGCGACCCTGAAGACATCGCCAAGACCGATGCCAAGGTGAAGGAGCTGATTCCGGACAACCCGCACCTGCACCGCTGGCTGGACATGGCCGCTGAGAAGATCAAGTTCCAGGGTCTGCCGGCGCGTATCTGCTGGGTCGGGCTGGGTGATCGCGATCGCCTGGGACTGGCCTTCAACGAGATGGTCGCCAACGGTGAACTGAAAGCACCGGTGGTGATCGGTCGCGACCATCTGGACAGCGGCAGCGTGGCCTCGCCGAACCGCGAAACCGAAGCGATGGCCGACGGTTCCGATGCAGTGTCCGACTGGCCGCTGCTGAACGCCCTGCTCAACACCGCCAGCGGTGCGACCTGGGTGTCGCTGCACCACGGCGGCGGCGTCGGCATGGGTTTCTCGCAGCACGCCGGCATGGTGATCGTCTGCGACGGCACTGAAGCGGCGGCCAAGCGGATTGCACGCGTGCTGTGGAACGACCCGGCGACCGGCGTGATGCGCCATGCGGATGCGGGCTATGAGATCGCGATTGAGTGTGCGAAGGAGAAGGGGCTGGATCTGCCAGGAATCCTCGGCTGATCGAGCGTCGCCGGGCACGGCCCGGCGCTACCGGAAACGTGTGGTAGTGCCGGCCGCTGGCCGGCTCTCCCTGATGCGGGAATCGGTGCTCTTGACCCGCTCTCCCGCCGTGACCAAGATGCGCCATCGCCGCTGACGGAACACCGCGATGTACCGCGTGCTTGCCGCTGCACTCTTCTGCGCCCTGGCAGTCACCTTGCCCGCTTCGGCACGTGATGTTCCCGATGATCTTTTGGCTCGTCTGGACGCCCAACTGCAGGTCAACCGCGAGCGCTACGGCATCGCCGGCCAAGCCGTGCTGGTCGCCCACAACGGCCAGGTGCTCTACCAGGGCGCCAGCGGCGAACGCGACCCGGCTACCCACGCGCCCGCCACCATCGATTCCATATTCGCCGCGCAGTCGGTAGCGAAACTGCTCACCAGCACGCTGGTGATGCAGTTGGTGGACCAGGGCAATGTGGATCTGGATGCTCCGGCCAGTCGCTATGTGCTGGACCTGCCGCCCGCATGGCAGAAGATCCATGTGCGCGACTTTCTCAATCACAGCTCGGGCATCGCCGAGTACTACGACCGGGTCGACAACCGCTGGATAAGCAAGGGCTACACCGGCATAGCGCCCGACCTAGCCGCCGCACTGAAGGTCGCCGCTGCGGCGCCGATGCAGTTCGTACCCGGCAGCCGCGTGCAGTACACGCAGGCCAACTACCTTGTGCTCACAGCGTTGCTGGAAGCGCATTACCGCAAGCCCTATCCGGCCATCGCGCGCGAACGCATCCTGCAACCGCTGAAGATGCGCAGTACCTCGTGGGGCACGGCCAGCGTGCCGGCGCAGCGCGCGGCCGTGCCTTACATCGGCAAGGACGGCCAACTGCAGCCGGCCAACGAAGATCCGTGGCCGAACTACGGCTGGGGCCATGCCGACCTGCAGACCACCGTGGGTGACATGAACCGCTTCCTGCAGGCGCTGGCGACCGGCAGGCTGGTGCGTACGGCAACACTGGAGAAACTCTGGCAGCCGCAGAAACTGAGCGGTGGCGGCAGCAATTTCTTCTCCACCGGCTGGGATACCACCCGCAGCGACGGCTACACCCAGCTCGGCCACGACGGCGGCACGCGCGTACGTGCGCGGCTGGCCTACAAGGGCACGCTGGCCGGCGGCTACTGGGTGTTCGTGTACCTGACCAACGGCAGCGCCCGCAATGTGTGGTCGAGCACGCTGGTGGAAAGCACGATGGCGGTGGCCGCGCCGCAGGAGTTTCCGCATGCAGTGCTTTCCGAGCGGCTGATCGGCTACGCGCTGGATGAAAGCACCGATGCGACACAGGCGATGCGTAGCTGGCTGCGCGACAGCAATGGGGTTCCCACGGGCGAACTGGAGCGTGCGATCAATGCCGATGGTTACGCTATCCGCGAGCGCCTCGGGGCACGCAAGGCATTGAAGGTGTTCACGCTCAACACCGAGCTGTATCCGGGGTCGGCCAACGCGTGGGACAGCCTGGCCGAGTGCCATGCCGCGCTGGGGGAGAAAGAAACCGCTGATCGGCTGTATGCGCAGTCGAAGGCGCTGGCGAAGCCTTCGCCGTAAACCCTGTAGAGCCGAGCCCATGCTCGGCTGCTTTTCGTTGCGATTGGAGAAAGCCCGCGCTGCGCGCGATAGCCGAGCGTGGGCTCGGCTCTACAGCGACACTGCGGGCGGCCATACGCGGGTGGAGGGTGACGTGGGGCCATCGACCTGTTAACTTGCACGCCACTTTCGTGGTTTACAGCATTTCCGCATGCCGCTCTCGCCGTACCGCCCCACCCCGTCGCTGTTGTTCCTGGCCGTAACCCTCGGCCTCGCCACTACCGCCCAGGCCGCGCCACAGGCCACCACACTGGATGCGGTGCAGGTCACCGCCGCCGATGCCAGTGCGCAGGCGCGCGAGGCACTGAAGCGCGTACCAGGCGCCAGCAACGTGATCGACGTGGCCAAGGCGGACAGCCGCCTGGCCAGCAGCGCCGATGTGCTGGCCTACCAGCCGGGCATCAGTGCGCAATCACCGGGCAACGAAGGTACCAAGGTGTCCATCCGCGGTTCGGGCATCAACCGCGGCCCGGGCGCGCATGCTTCCGGCATCGCGGTATCGATCGACGGCCTGCCGCTGACCGGCCCGGGCGGCACGCCCTACGAACTGCTGGAACCGTTGTGGCTGTCGCGTGTGGAAGTCCTGCGCGGCGCCAACGGCTTCGAACGCGGTGCCCTGGCGCTGGGCGGTGCCATCGACTACATCAGCCGCAGTGGCCGCGATTCGGCTGGCGTGCAGCTGCACTACGAAGCCGGCAGCCGTGGCTACCAGAAACGCGGCCTCAGCTGGGGCGGCGTCAGCGGTGACGTCGACTACTTCCTGGCTTATACCGATACCGAATTCGACGGCTACCAACGGCATGCGTCCGGCGATGGCAAGGGCGCGATGGCCAACATCGGCTGGCAGATCACCCCCGATCTGCAGACCCGCTTCTTCGTGCGCTACCGCGAAACCAATCACGAAACACCCGGGCGCCTGACCCGCGAACAGATCCGCAACGATCCGCGCGCGGCGAACCCGGCCAACCTCGCCATCGATGCGCGCCGTCCGCAACCGGGCAGCACCTGGGTGGGCAATGTCACCACGCTGCAGATCGATGAGGATTCGTCGCTGCAGGCCGGGCTGGTCTATCACAAGTATCCGATGGACTTGAACGAAAGCCTGTACCGCCAGCAGCTGGACTACGCCAACCTCAACGCCACGCTGGACTACCGCCGCCGCCATTCGCTGTTTGGCCTGGACAGCGAGACCATCATCGGCCTGCGCGTTACCCATGACCTGGATGCCGATGTGCGCGAGTCGCTGCGCTTTGCCAACAACGGTTATGCCGCCGGCACCCGCACGCGCGACTTCCGCCACCATGGCACCGACAGCACGCTGCATATCGGCAACAACCTGGCGGTGAATGAGCGCCTGCGCGTGCAGACCGGTTTGGCGCTGATCAACACTCGCCGCGATGTGCAGGTCACCTGGCCGAGCACTGGTGGCCGCCTGCGCGACCACGACTGGGATTACGCACCGCGGCTGGGCTTCACCTGGCAGCAGACACCGCAGACGCAGTGGTTCGGCAACCTCAGCCGCTCGGTGGAAGCGCCACATCCATGGTCGATGATCTGGGGCTCGAACCAGTACTTCGGCGCGGGCAATGGTCCGTCCAGCGGCCGCCAGCGCGCGCCGGTGGCGATGCAGAACCAGACCGCCACCACGCTGGAACTGGGTGCACGCGGCGACGCCGCGGTGGGCCGCTGGGAACTGACCGGCTACTACGCGCACGTGAGCCATGAACTGCTGAGCGTGGAACTGCAGCCGGTGCCGAACCTGTTCATTGCCGAGAACAACGCCAGCCCCACCGTGCACCGCGGCCTCGAGGCCGGACTGGACAGCACCTTGTGGCAGGCGGCACCGGGCCGTTTGTCGCTGCGCCAGGCCTATACCTTCAGCGATTTCCGCTATCGGCATGACACACGTTTCGGCAGCAACCGCCTGCCGGGTCTGCCGCGCCATGCGTACCAGGCCGAACTGCGCTTCGACCACGCCTCGGGTCTGTATGCCGCACTGAACACCGAATACGCCTCGCGCATCGCAGTGGACTACGCCAACAGCTACTGGGCCGGCAGCCACGTCATCTTCGGCAGCCGCATCGGTTACGACGCACCGGGCGGCCGCTGGCAGCTGTGGGCGGAGATGCGCAACATCGGTGACCGCCATTACGCCGCCACCGTCACCCCCGGTTACAACGATGCCGGCAAGGACGTGGCGCGCTCCACGCCCGGCGAAGGCCGCGGCGTGTATGCAGGCGTGCGCTGGCGCTTCGATTGATTCGTAACGGGAGCGCCGGACATGGCCCGGCGCCCCCTGGGATCACGCAATGCGCCAGGACGGCAGGCGCTCACTGCGCCGCCAGACCGTGGGCGCGAAGCCCATCATCAACAGCCCCGCCAGCCACTTCGGCGACGTACTGAGCAGCGTCGACGTCAACGCTGCATCCAGCGGAGCGGCCTCCTCCTGCCAGGGGTTGTAGCCGAGGTAGATGATGCTGCCTGCCCACCACAGCAGAGCCACCCCCAGTCCCACCAGCAGCAGCGCCATCGTGCGGCAGGTCCAGCGCTGCGAGGTCGTGCCCCACTCGCGGGAAATGGCGACCAGCAGGGCAACCACCAGCAACGACACCAAGGCCACCAGGCCGATGTCCACCTTGTGCCCGATGCGTTCATAGGTGCAGGCGCGGCATTGGACTTCTTCTGCGGCCGCCTCCGTTGTGGGCGGGGCCGCTGCGGGCGCGGACTGGGCCAGCACCGCGAACGGCATCAACAGGGCGAGCATCGCCACCATCAACCAACGAACGAACTTCCTGTTACTGCGTGCAGCGACATCCATGCGCTTCTCCTTGGGTGTGATTGAAATTCAACGTGGTGGCAGATCCTGCTAAAACGCCTTGAACACCTGCATCAGACTGACCGCATCCGGTGCCAGCTCCTGCGCAAGCCAGCCCAGCGCGGCGAAGAACACCAGCAGTCCCAGCAGCGGCCAGATCGTATGGGACAGGCACAGCCGCCACCAGCCCTGCGCCTGCATGCCCTGCATGCGCTTGTACAGACCGCCGGCGATGGCCGCATCCACCAGCAGCTCGGCCATCAGCACCGGCGCCGACCACACCACCCAGACACTGGCCAGGAGCACCGTAGCCACCAGCGCGATGATGCCGAGAACGGCCAGCAGCGGCAGGCCTGCCTCGCCGTCGGCTACGTCCAGCAACGACGTGCTGTCGGCACTCGTGCTGGAGGACGCTGCGGATTCACCCCACGAGGCGGACGCGCCACCACCGCCGGAATGTCCGCCGCTGCCGCTCCACGGCGATCCCGGGCTGCCACCGCCTCCGGGCCCGGAACCCAATCCGTCGGCCACCGCATCCCAGCGCCACCGGATCCAGATCCACATCAACAGCAGGAATACGCCGTAGGCCATCAGCACGGCCAGTGGATAGCGCAGCAGCATCGCGTCCATGCCCGCCAGGCGCAGCACGTGCGAGGCGAGGAATCCTGCGGCGCCGGTCAGCACGACGATCAGGGCCATCTGCAGCCGTGGCCAGCCACGATGCTGCAGCTGCCGGCGTGCGTGCATCGCTTCAGTGCTGCGGCTGCTCGGCATGGAAACAGGCGGGCGTCGGTTGCTCATATTGCCGCCTTGGTCACCGCCTCGATGCGATGGCCGTCAGGATCGATCACGAACGCGGCGTAGTAACGGTCGCCGTAATCCGGGCGCAGGCCAGCAGGTCCGTTGTCCTGGCCTCCGGTTGCCAACGCAGCACGATGGAAGGCATCAACAGCCGCGCGCGTGGTTGCCGCCAACGCCAGATGGAAGCCGGGTCCCGGCGCCGCCGCATCGTCGCGCAGCTTCAGGCAGAGCAGGTCTTCATCATCGACCAGGCCATAGCCGATCGCGGTGTCGTCTTCGAAGACGCGGCGATAGCCAAGCGCTGCGAGCACTGCATCATAGAAGCGGCCTGCAGCGTGCAGATCGCGAACCCCGAAAGAAAGATGGTGCAGCATGCGGACATCCTTGCCTGGCACGCGGGTGATGGTTGGCGGATTGTAACCACGAATCGCGGCCGCTGCCTGCCAACTCACATGCGTGCCGGATGCTGCAATGCAGGACGACGATGGAGGCGGCGACATTGCAACCGGCCCATCGTGGCAACCAGCCAGGCCTCGCGATGCGTCTCCCGGCGCGGGTGATTCAAGCGGGTGGTGCAGCCGCCTTCAACAACTGCGCCGCCACCTGGTCGAACGGGGCGATGTCCTGCAGCGCGCGGCTCATCGCAACCGCCCCTTCCACGCTGGCGATCACCAGGCTGGCCAGCCCGTTCGCCGCGGCAGGTTCGTGGCCGTCGGCGATGAAGGTGGCCGCCAGGTGCCCCTGCCAGCGCAGGAACACTTCGGCGGCCGCCGCACGCGGCTGGCTCGGCGTAGCCTCCACCGGCTCCTCGACAGCCGCCGCCAGCACAGGGCAGCCGGCACGAAAACCGGTGCGCAGCAGGCGCTCGCGCCACAGTGCCAGGAACTGCTGCAACCCCTGCACTGCACCGCCCTTCAACAGCTCGATCAGCAGCGCCTCCACCTTGTCGCCGGCCATGGTGGTGGCCCGCGCCAGCAGCTCCTGCTTGCCGCCCGGGAAGTGGTGATAGGTGGACCCCAGCGGCGCTTCGGCCAGCTTGGTCACTTCGCGGATGCTGGTGGCATTGAGGCCCACCCGCGCGAGCATCTGCGCTGCAGCATCGATCACGCGCTGGGGGGCATCGGACGATCGCGGGCTCACGGCAGGCTCCTTGCTAAGACAGTCGTCATAGACTAGCGTATCGACCGTTCTATAACAGTCGTAATAACCATGAATCTCTGGTTCCGCCTGCTCCACCTGCTGCTGTGCAGCCTGTTCCGGCCCAAGCTGGACGCGCCATTCGGGGTCTCGCGCCTTTCGTTCCGGGTGCTACCCAACGACCTGGACAGCAACCTGCACATGACCAACGGCCGCTACTGGAACATCTTCGACCTGGGCCGGCTGGACCTGATCCTGCGCATGGGGCTGGGCAAGGTGGCGCTGCGTGAGAAGTGGGCGCCGATCGTTGGCGCCGGCACCATCCAGTTCCGCCGCGAGCTGAAGCCGTTCCAGCGTTTCACCCTGGAAACGCGGCTGGTCGGCTGGGTCGGCACACGCGGCATCATGGAGCAGCGCGTACTGATCGGCCCGGAACAGAAAACAGCCACGCGTGCGCTGCTGATCACCGGCATCTATGACCGCCGCGCGCGACAGTTCGTCGGCATGCCGCAGATGATGGAATCGATCGGCGTAGTTGCTCCGCCTTCGCCGGCCCTGAGTGCGGCAGCCGAGGCACTGCTGGCTGCCGATGCTGCATTGAAGCGCGACGATGCATGAGCAACACGACCCGTAGCACACGCCGGCACGGTCAAGCGTTCAGCGGAGAACCTGTACCAATCCGACCACGCCAGCAGCCACACCTGCCAACATGATCGAATAGATCAGCCACACCGGGCCGCCCTGCGCGTAACCGTAGGTCACCAGCGCCTCACGGATCGGGCGACGTGACACCCAGGAAACCAGTACCAGCGCCAGCAGCGCAGAACCGCAGCTGATGCCCATACCCAGCAACAACGGACGCGAATCGGTATGGGGGTAGTGGCCCAACGGCCAGATCAGCAGGCTGCCAGCGATCCCAAGCAGGAACAACGCGTTCGCACTCCATACCGCAACACGATGCCTGCGCCGCAGATACGTCAGGCTGCGGCCGCGGTAGTGGCTTGGAAGCCGCTCAGCGGCTCGCCGCGCAATGACTGTGGCGATACTGCCACCGACCATGCCACTCCAGACCGCAGTATCCAGATCCATTTGTCACTAGGCATGCCACTGTTGCCACATCATGGCATGCCGTCGGCAATGCCGGTAAGGACCTTACCCGACCCGCGGCATGTTCTTGGTCACGCAATGGATGCCGCCGCCACCGCCGGCGATCGCATCGATATCCACCTGCTCGATGGTGCGGCCGGGATACAGGTCTTCCAGCAGTTCACGGCAGTAACCATCCGCCTTCGCGTCACCAAACTGCGGCGCGATCACCGCACCGTTGATCGGCAGGTAATTGATGTAGCCCCGGGCCAGATCGTCATTGTCGCGGGTGTGCACATTGTCGCGCCCGCCCAGCGGCGGCGGCAGCGTATGCACCTGCAGCCTGCGACCGTCGGCATCGGTGGCGCCGCGCAGGATGTCCAGATGCTCGCGGGTCAGATCGTAATCGTACGACTCCGGGTCGTTGTCCAGGTTGGCGATCACCACGCCGGGGCGCACGAAGCGTGCGTAGAAATCCACGTGCGCATCGGTGATATCTTCGCCAGCGATGCCGGGCAACCAGATCACCTTGCGCAGGCCCAGGTGGTGCTTCAACTCCGCTTCGATATCCGCGCGTGACCAGCCCGGATTGCGGTTGCGGTTCACCCAGCAGCTTTCGGTCAGGATCGCGGTGCCGTGTCCATCAACCTCGATGCCACCGCCCTCACCCACCAGATAGCTTTCCAGCAGCGTCGCGCCGGTCATCTGCGCCAGCCACGGTGCTACTGCACCGTCGTTGCGTGCACTCTGCTTGCCGCCCCAGCCATTGAAGTTGAAGTCGACCAGGCCCAGCCCGCCCTTGCCATCGGTAACGAAACAGCCGCCGTAGTCGCGCACCCAGATATCGTCCAGCGCCACGTCGAGGAATTCGATGTTGTCGCTGCCGCAGCGCTCCTGCGCCTGCCGGCGCTGCGCAGGACGGCACAGCACGCTGACCGGCTGATGGCGGGCGATGGTGCGCGCCAGCCGGGCGACAGCACTGTTCACTGCATCGGCCTGCGCGCCCCATACCCGCGGCTGTGCAGCGAAGGCCAGGAAGACCCGCTCCTGCGGACCGTGCTCATCGGGCATCTGCCACCCGGCCGGTGCAGCGGCACGGGCGCGGGCGGGCAGTCCGGTCAGACCCAGCGCGGCCAGGCCGCCCAAGCCAGCGGTTGCGGCGAGTTGGGTGATGAAATGGCGTCGGGTAGACATGACAGGCTCCAGAGGCGGACCGTGAAGTCCGGCTGATCGATTCAGGCGCACCGGCTGATGCGCGACAGATCCATGTTGCCCTTGAGGATGGACGAGAACAAACGATAGATTCAGCGGGAATACGATCAGCCAGGCTTATCAATCATGCTCAAGCATTGGCCCCCGTTGAACGCCCTGCGCGGCTTCGAGGCCGCCGCCCGGCTCGGCAGCTTTCATCGTGCGGCCGAAGAACTGCACCTGAGCCAGTCTGCCATCAGCCAGCAGATCCGCGGGCTGGAGGACTCTCTGGAACAACCGTTGTTCTTCCGCCAGGGCCGCAGTGTGACCCTCACCGATGCCGGCATCGACCTGCTGGAAACCACGCAGTCGCTGCTGCGGCAACTGGCCAGTGGCATCCGTCGGCTCGATCAGTATCGCAAGCCGAATCAACTGATCGTCAACACCAGCCCCGCCTTCGCGCGCCACTGGCTGGTACCGCGACTGGGCGACTTCCGCCGCCAGCACCCGCAGGTCGACCTGTGGCTGTTGACCAGCGAAGAAGCTCCGGACATGACCGCACAGACGCTGGACATCAGCATTCGCGATGATCTGCAGGCACAGGCCCATTGCGAGCATCGCGTGCTGCTGCAGGACCGGCTGTATCCGGCCTGCCACCCCAGCGTGCTGGCGCTACCTGTTGCCGAGCGCAGCACCCTGCACGGCGAGCGCGAAATGGACTGGAGCCAGTGGCAGGTGCAGGGCGGCGCGGATGTGGGCCAGCAGCGCGAAGGCCTGAATTTCTCCGAGCCAGGACAACTGCTGGATGCCGCGTGCCAGGGCCTGGGCATCGCACTGGTCAGCGAACTGCTGGCCGCACCGGCGCGCGCGCAGGGCCTGCTGCAGCCACTGGATGAGGTCTACGTACGCGGACCGCGCTGGAGCTGGTTGCTGCACGAGGACAGCACCCGCGATCCGCTGGTGATGCGGTTCTGTGAGTGGCTGCTGGCCGAGCTTCCGATAGCGTAGTGCCGGCCGCTGGCCGGCAATCCGTTCGGCATGCAGATTGAGGTTGCCGGCCAGCGGCCGGCACTACCCATCTCAGCGCTTGGGCGCGTTCGCCTGCGCGCGCTTGATCGCCGCCTCGGCCAGCGGTGCCATCAGCGCATAGCCCTTCGCCGTCGGGTGCACGCCATCGGTTGCCAACTGCGCATCCAATCCACCGGCACGATTGGCCATCGCTGCGTAGTAGTCGAGATAGACCAGACTCCGTGTGTCGGCATGGCGCTTCAGCGCAGCATTCAATGCACGCACCTTGGGAGCAGGCGTGATGCCCGGCATCCACGGGTACTCGCTGACCGGCAACACCGACGCCAGCACCACCGCGATGCCATGCGCCTTCGCCAGATCCAGCATGGCCTGCAGGTTGTCCTCGATCATCGCCTGCGTGGCCGGACCGGTGTTGCCGGCGATGTCATTGGTGCCGGCCAGTATCACCACCACATTCGGGCGCAGCGCCAGCACATCCTGCGAAAAGCGCACCAGCATCTGCGCGGTGGTCTGCCCGCTGATGCCACGATTGATGTATCCCTTGCCGGGGAAGAAGGTACTGCTACCTTCCGCGCCCCAGCCTTCGGTGATCGAATCGCCAAAAAACACCACGCGTGGCTGGCCGGCCAGTGGCGCTGGCAACGCGGCATTGGCCGCGCGGTACTTCTGCAGTTGCGGCCAATCGGACAGGCGCTGCTGCATGAAACGCACCTCGTCCGGTTGCAGCTGTTCGACCGGCCTGGTCAGCAGCGGATTGCTGGCCGCCTGCACCATCGCTGGCGTGGCCAGCGCTGCCATGAGCAGACCAGCCGCTAGCCAAGCCGTTGAAGTCATCCTGTGCATGCGCATCCTCCGCTGTCGACCTGGGCAGTCTAGCGCGGCCTGCGAATGGTCATTTTGCCGATGCAGCCGCCCTTGCCGCCACACCCGTGACCTTGGCCGGCATCCACATTCCCGGCGTCCAGCCACTGGCCTCCAGGATCGCCTTCGGGTTGTCCTGCTGGATCAGCGCGCGCACAGCGTCGCGCTTGTTGCCGGCCTGCAGGTAATACGCCTTGGCGATGCGATAGCCCACCCAGTAGCCCAGGTCGTAGGGCTCCTGCGAACCCGACGTGTGGTTGTACAACCAGGGCTTCAGATCGGTGCTGTCCATATCCAGCGCGAACGCGCTTTCGATATGCACTTCCTTGCCCCGCGTCCAGCCTGCATGCCGGCCGTTGCCGACGTCGCCGGAAATCAGCTCGGCGATGAACTCGGCGATACCTTCGCCCAACGACTCGCGCAGTACCGTCGCGCGCGGATCGCCCGCTTCATACTCGCTCACGCCGGACTGCTGGATATGCACATACTCATGCGCGATCACGTGTACGAAGCGGTCCTGCGCGTTGGCGTTCATGAAGTCGGCCGCACACAGCGCTTCCAGGCCGATCACCACCCCGTCCGGGTACGTCATGCCCACCGGTTTGCCGCGTCCCACCACGATCGCTACCGGCGGGAACTTCACCTGCGGATAGATCGCCTGCAGGCTCGCGAACACCTGCACCAGTCGCTGCCGCACCGCCGGCAACTCCGCCAGACAGGCCCGTCCATTGGCATACATCGCAGGGTCGCGCGCAATCGCGTCGGCCATGCGCTCGGCGGTCACCCGGCGCAGCTTCGCGAACTGGGCCAGGCTCGGCGTGCCCTGTGCCAGGTACTGCTCCAGCTGGGCCGCGCTCGGCTTGCCGCCGGCCGCCTCGTACAACGCGTAGAAACGGGTGGCGTCGGTGGTCAGGATTTCAGGTCCCGGCACCGCCGCCTGGGTGGTGCCGGCCACCCCGCCGAGGGCCAGGGCAAGCAGGCAACGCAACGACACGAACATGGCTCCGTCCTTGGTGGAGTGCACGCGAAGCGCGCAATCTATCACCGTGCCGGCGCATGCGCTGCCGTATCGTGCAACGCCCTCCCCTGCTGTGCCAGACTCGCGGCGAGCGGCCGCCATGGAAGCAAGGGGAAGACAGGATGATGATCGTTCCAGCGTTCTGGGCCGAAGCCCGTCTGCAGGACAGGTACAGGGGCCGGGCAGTGGTGGTTCGCCGATTTGGCTGGTCCGACGAAGACCAGGATGCCGCACAGGCCCACGCCGATGCGCGTGCGCGCGAAGCGCTTGATGACATCCTCAGCGGCCAGGCCGTGCCGCGTCGCGAGCGACGGACCAACTACGGTGTCGAGGGCATTCCGATCCGCGAGCAGATCGTGCAGCGCAGGGATGATGTCATTGTCACCCGCAACAGCTATGGCGCGCTGTGCCTGAACACCCCCGACGTCCTGTTTGCCGACATCGACCACGTGCCCACTCCATCAGGCTGCGCATTGCCGCTGCTCGGCGCACTGGGGCTGCTGGCAGCCGGTGCACTGATCGGCGGGGCCCTGGGCAACTTCAACATCGGCCTGGCGGCCGGCGGCATCGCGATGGTGGTGGTCAACCAGATCCTGTCGGGGCGGCGCAAGCGACGACTGGCCCGGTCCGGCGGCGCCGAAGGCATCGCGCTGCAGCGTGTGCAGGCGTTCGTCGAACACCATTCCGACTGGCACCTGCGTGCCTACCGCACCCCTGCCGGGCTGCGCGTGCTGGCGATGCATGCCACGTTCGAACCACAGGATGCGCAGGTGCATGCCTTCTTCAAGGCATTGGGCACCGACACGTTGTATGCAGGCATGTGCACGCTGCAGCATTGCTTCCGTGCACGGCTGACACCGAAACCGTGGCGGCTTGGCATCATCGCCCGCATCCGTCCGCCGGTGGCCGCCTGGTCGGCCGAGCAGGCCAGCAACCCCGACCGTCTGGCGTGGATCGTCGAATACGAAAGGAAAAGCACCGGCTTCGCTGCATGCGCCTATGTGCGCAGCTTCGGTGACGAGCGTCGTGTGGACGCCAAGGCCGAACGCGTGCGCGACCTGCACGATCGGATGTCGCGTGCATTGGACAACCTGCCGTTGGGATGAGCGCGCGTCGCGCTCAGCGGCCACCCTGCACGAAGGGCTGACCCGCCAGCGTGGTTCCCACCTGCAGAGCGACCTGCTGCCCATCTTTGGCGAAGGTGCTGCTGCAGTTGTTGCCGCCTTTCTGGCAACCCACTTCCGGGAAACCCTCCAGTGCTTCGGGCGCATCGCGTGGCGGGCTCGCCTGCCATCCCGCAGCATCAAGCAGTCGCTTGGCTTTGGTGTAGGGCATGCCGGGGGTGATGCCCAACGCTGCCAGTTCAGCAGGCAGGGGCTGGGCGAATGCAGCGACCGGAACAACGGACATCGACAGCGATACGGCGAGGATGAAGGCCTTCATGGAGCGAACCCGTAGCAGACATCAGATGCGCAGCGTACCGCAGCTTTGTGGCCGCTCCATGCCTGCATCACAGATGGTTACGTAACACCCACAGGGGGATACCTGGACACGACGCCTGAAACAGAAAGGCCGCCCCGGAGGGCGGCCTTGCCGGATTACTTCGCGTTCTTCACGTAAGTGTCGAACCAGTTGAGCATTTCATACACCAGCTGCTCGTTCGACTCCAACGCGGTGTACCAGTGCGGCTCGTTCGGCAGCATCACCAGGCGGGTGGTGCCGCCATTGCCACGGATCGCCTGGTACAGCTTGCGCGACTGGAACGGCTCGGTGCCCGGGTTGGCATCGTCCTCGCCGTGGACCAGCAGCAGCGGCAGCTTGATCTTGTCGGCGTAGAAGAACGGCGAGGCCTTCAGGTACACGTCCTGCGCCTGCCACACCGAGCGGCGCTCGTTCTGGAAGCCGAACGGGGTGAAGGTCTTGTTGTACGAACCACTGGTCGCCACGCCGGCCTTGAACAGGGTGGTGTGGGCGATCAGGTTGGCGGTCATCAGGCCACCATGGCTGTGGCCGGTCACGCCGATCCGGTTGCGGTCGACCACGCCCAGTTCCACGGCCTTGTCCACCGCTGCCTTGGCGTCGGCTTCCAGCTGTTCCAGATAGGTGTCGTAGGCGTTCTTCGGGTCACCCACGATCGGGAACGAGGCGTTGTCGATGATCGCGTAGCCGGCCAGCAGCATCAGGCGGTACGGCTGCAGACGGGTGAAGGTCTGCTGCGAACCGGATACCTGGCCGGCCTGTGCGGCATTGGCGAAGTCGGCCGGGTATGCGTACAGGATCGCCGGTACGCGCTGACCTTCCTTGTAGCCCGGCGGCGTGTACAGGGTGAACGACAGGTCCACGCCATCGGCGCGCTTGTAGGTCACCAGGCGTTTCTGGATCTGCCGCACTTCCGGGGTCGGGTCGACCAGCTTGGTCAACGCGGTGGGCCTGGACTCGAACTGCGCTTCGCCGGCCTTGGCATTGTCGATGCGCTCACCGAGCAGACGCACGAACGCGTTCGGCGGGTCAATCACCGACTGGTGCCAGGTGACCAGATGGCCCGGCGTGGCACTGAAACCGATGACCTGCTCATACGCATCGGCAGCGCTGCGGAACAGGCGTTCGCTCTTCAGCGTACCCAGGTTGAGCGCATCCAGGAACGGACGGTCGCCCTGCGGCGACGCGCCCTGCCCGCGCAGGAACACGGTGTTGCCTTCCTGGCGTACCACCGGCGCACCGCTGGGCAGGCGCTTGAACATCAGGTTGCCCGGGTTGCCGTACAGCTCATCGCTGGACATGTCCCACAGCAGTCGCCCTTCCTTCTTCGGCTGGTCCACATCGACGATGCGGGCCTGCATCCAGTGGCGGTTCTCGTCGTTCTCGAACTGGAACGACACGGCCGGGTCGGCCGACCACGCAAAGCCCTCGAAACGCTGCGCGGTGCGGGCGATTTCCACCGGCTTGCCGGTGAACGGCGCCTTCAGCATCAGCACGCGATCGCGATGCGGCACGCTCACCTTCCAGTCGCCCTTGTCCAGCGCTTCGGCATAGACCAGGGTAGCCGGGTCGGTGGAGCGCCAGTCGTAACCGCGCGGGCCTTCCGGCACGCCGTGTACCGGCACGCGATCGGCCAGCGGCAGGCTGGCCAGCACCGTGTTGCGGCCATTGCCGAGGTCCAGCACCGCTACATCGTTGGCGAAACGCTGGTAGGTCACCGCATGCGAGAACGGTGCCTTCAGGGTTTCGGTCAGCACATGCACGCCATCGGGTGCGGCGTTGACGTCGTTGTACAGCGCCGGCTGGCCAACCGGGCGCACGCTGCCGGCAGCGGCATCGACCACCGCCAGCTGCGAGGCACCGTAATAGGCGAACAGCTTTTCATCGTGCACGCTGGTCAGCGTGTCGCGCGCTTCATAGGTGCTGCTCTCGCCACTGCTGCCCAGCGACTCCTGCGCGTCCGGACCGGTGGGAGTACCGCCGTTGGACGGCGCCGGCCCCTGGTTGGCAGGTACCAGCTTCACCAGCAGGCTCTGGCTGCCACCCAGCCACTGCACGGTGTACCCGAAGATCGGATTCAGCTGCACATTCGGCACCTGCTTCACCTGGCCAGTGGCGGCGTCGCCCACCCACAGCTGCACGCTGGTATCGACCGCATTCTGGAAGGCGAAACGGCTGCCATCGGCCGACCACTGTGCGGCCCCTGCGCAGCCCTGCGGCAGGTTGACCTTGGTGCTCTTGCCGCTGGCGATCTCGACCAGGGTGAAGTCGGCCACACAGGCCGGAATGCCATAGCCGCCGGGGGTGTCGTGGCGGCTGCGGTTCTTCGGTTCCAGGCGCACGCCGGCCAGCTTCAGGTACGGCTGCGCCACGCGAGTAATGGACGGATAGGTCTGCGCGGTGGTCAGCAGCAGGCGCTGGCCGCTGGGGTCGATGTTCGGTGCCGGCGGCGGCGGGGCCTTGAGTACCTTGAGCAGGTGTTCCGGTGGCTTGGCGTAGTCGGCGAAGGCCGGGCCGGCGGCCAGCAGGCCGAATGTGGCAACGGCAACGGCCGCCGCCAGAGAGGTACGACGGATGAGCATCCTTATCCCCTGGGAGTGAGTTGGGTACCCGCACTGCGGGCATGGGCCGAATCTAACACCCCCGGCCCACCGGGAAATGGGCCGGAAGGGCTAGTCGCCCCATCCTGCAAAGCGTGGCCCTGCCTGGCCCGGCTCCCTCCCGGGATGCCCCTCACTTACTGCCGCGCGTGCAGCTCCCAGGTGGACAGATAATCGGGATCGATCACCGTCACCCCACTGGACCGCAACTGGTACTCACCCGGCGCGGCCGGCAGGTACTGGTCCAGCATCGGCGGCAGGTAGCGCTCATGTCCGTCATCGCCATCGGCCAGTACCAGTCCCTCTTCGGCACTGACCCGCAGCACGGTGCCGGCAAACTGTTCCAGCCCCTGTACCTGGCCATCGCCGCCAAAACGGGTAACGCCCACCAGTACCAGCTTGCCAATCATCTGCTCGGCCTTGGCATCATCCAGATCCAGGGGCGGCAGGGCTCCTCTCGATTCGTTGCTCATCGTGCACCTCGGAAGCCTGCGTGGACATCGTGGACGAGATGCGCGCCCAGTGCTGCGAACGAAACAGCGTCGTGGGGCGACTCGCATGCATGTAGTGGCTCTGCGCACTGCGGGATGCAGAGCCAACCATCGGTGCTCAACTCACGGAAGAATTCTGTCTGAGGCTGCATGAACCGCAGCAGCGGTTTCAGCATGTTCGCCGACAACAGCACATTCCACCTGGGCGACAGGCCGGTTGCTGATGCGGTAGGTGTACGCGTGAACAGGACTGTGCATCGCGGGCCTCCTTGCCGGGGGAGTGGCCTCGCAGGACCACATTCAACGCTGCGCAAATGTGCCGGAAACGAGCTGGCGGGTATCGATCGCGGGAAAGCGACAGGGACGCCTGCAACTCAGGGTCACGCCTGCGCTTGATCGTCTACACGGTTGGATGCTGCCACCGCCCAGGGAATGGCGAAGTGAAGAAGTTCCGTAGCGTCCCGTCCCAGGCACCTTCACTTGCGGCCCGTGCCTGAGCCGAACGCGCCCTGCCCCGATTCCAGCAATCGTCATTTCCATTTAACCTGTGATTCACTTGGCCCACTTTAGGGTCAGCGCTCAACATGCAGGGAACGCTTATGTTTGGGTACGCATTCACACGGCCGTGGGCAATCGCCCTATGTGCGGCCTCGCTCTGCGCCTGCACACACGCGACTGACCGTTCGTCGACTTCTCAAGGACCCGTTACCATGGCATCGACTGCCTCCGACGCCGCAACGCCGTCTGCGCTCAGCGCAGACCAACTGCTGTTGCGCCTGCTGGATCTGATCAAGGACACCACCTCCACCCGTGAACTGACCCTTGAACGGGTATCGCAGGCCATGCAGGCTCCCGCGCAGAGTTTCGGCCCGGGGCATTTCGGCTACGGCGGCACGCTGACGCCGGAATGGAGCTACGGCCTGGAGATCAAGAAGGCTGGCGCCGCCGATGCGCGTCTCGATCTCAATTTCATCGACACCACCGCCGACCGCAAAGCCAACGCATCGGCGATCTGCCAGGTCGACTTCAATCAGTTCGCCGCGGGTCTGCAGGCCGCGGGCTTCAAGCGCGACACCATCCGCGGCGAGCACGGCCGGGTCATCCATGACCGTTTCGATCGCCCGGATCTGACCATCAAGGTCGACACGATGGCTGAGGATTCAACCCCGTCTGGCAAGCCGGCGCATGCCTGCGTCCGCCTTGTGACCGTGCAGTAAGGAGCACCGCACCATGCCTACGCTTTCAGCGGATACGGAACGCCTGCTGACCGAATTTGCAGGAAAACCCGATGTAACGACCGATCAGGTCGACAACCTTCGCAAGGCCATTGCCAATTCTCCGGCGCTGGCAACCCAGGTCGACTTGGCCATCACCGCCGGTCATCTGCAGCGCTTCGAGCTGTTGCCCGCCGACAGCAATGTGGCCGGCGAGTACGTCAGCGGCGCAAAGGCCATCCGCCTGCCGGCATCCAGTCTGTCCACGCTGGCAGCCCCGGACAAGCACGATGCTGCAGAGCTGACGTTCGTCCTGGGCCATGAGATCCAGCATGGGCTCAATGATGCAGCGACCGAACGTGCCTACGAGCAGTTTGATTCTGATATTGCAGACATTGCCGCGCGCGATTCGACCCACGACTACACCCAGGCCATTGGCACCCTGCTCGCAGCCAACCGACGCGACGAGGCATCGGCGAACATCGAGGGCTGGAATGCACTGGTCGGCATGGTCAAGACCGCCAACCCGGACGCCACGCTGGAGGATGTATATAACGCAAGTACCCGTGCAAACGAGTTCGTGCGCGTGCAGCCCGGCCCGCCGATGACCTATACCGCGCATCCGGACCTCACACTCAATGCAGACCTGAGCATGACCGCCACTGCCGCCAACATCGAGGGCATGGGCAAGCACTACTACGACGAAGGCGTGTCGTCCGGGCTGGGGCCCAATGGCAATTCTGACTACCAGAATTTCTACGCTGCCTCTGCCATCAGCCGCGCCTGCGAGGAAGAGGCCAAAAACCCGGCACCCGATGGCATCAGCAGGATGTCGGTGAACATGGCACAGCTGGGCCTGCAGGAAAGCCTGCTGGAACAGAACGGCCTGTATCTGGGTAAGGGCACGCCGCCACGACAGCCCTACTTCGATACCAGCACTTCGCCGTCCACGCTGCATTATTTCGACCACACCGAGGGCACCTACGCCCACGTGCCCATCACCGCGCAGGCGACCGCCGCTCCCTCGAACGAGGCGCAGGTTGCGTTGGCGGGCGGCAACGACCGTGCCCTGCACGACCAGATCCGCGGCAAGGTGGCCGAGCTGGATGCCGCCAACGGCCGCAGCTTCGACGCTTCCAGTGAACGCCTGAGCGCAAGCCTGCTGGTGCTGGCCCGCGAGAACGGCCTGGACCGCGTGGATCATGTGGTGCTCAGCCGCCAGGCCGGCGACGTCGCTGCGGCACAGAACGTGTTCGTGGTGAAGGGCGCGCTGGATGATCCTGCGTCGCTGCGTGCGTCGGCAGCTACCGCTGAAGCCGCCCAGCGGCCGGTGCAGGAAAGCCTGGACAGCCTCGCCATCGTCAACCAGCGCCAGGCCGACCACGCCTCGCAGGAGCAGACGCGCCAGCAGGTGCAGGAACAGCAGCGCAGCGCACTGTCGCATTGAGGTCAGGGACGGCGCCGGGCATCGCCCGGCGCAACCCGCGCATGGGCCACGCTAGAATGCGTGCATGCGTACCGTCCATGCCCTTCGCTACATCACCCCCTTGCGGGAAGGTGGCTCACTGCCTGCCGTGGTCGAGACCGACGACGACGGCATGGCCGTACTCAAGTTCCGTGGTGCCGGCCAAGGGCCAAAGGCGCTGATCGCCGAGTTGATCGCGGGCGAGATGGCGCGCGCGGTGGGCCTGCCGATTCCGGAGATCCTGTTCGTCGAGCTGGACAGCGAGTTCGCCCGCACCGAGCCCGACCCGGAGATCCAGGACCTGATCCGCGCCAGCGAAGGCCTGAACCTGGGCCTGGATTACCTGCCCGGCGCGATCAACTACGACCCGGCGGCAATGCCGGTGGACGCTGACCTGGCCTCGCGCATCGTCTGGTTCGATGCGTTCACCAGCAACGTCGACCGCACCACGCGCAATCCGAACCTGATGGTGTGGCACCGCAAGCTGTATCTGATCGACCACGGCGCGGCGATGTACTTCCATCACGACTGGGCCAACGCCGGCGATGCCTGCGAGAAGCCCTTCGTGCTGATCCGCGACCACGTGCTGCTGTCGTTCGCCAGCCGCATCGCCGAGGTCGATGCCGAACTGGCTGCGCGCCTGCCGGATGCGGAAATCGAGCGCATTGTAGGCCTGGTGCCGGACAGCTGGCTGGTCGATGAGCCGGCCTTCGACAGCCCCCAGGCTTATCGGCAGGGCTACATCAATTACCTGAAGCATCGCCTGAAGGTACGTGCGGTGTTCGTGCAGGAGGCCATCCGTGCCCACGCTGCACACGTATGACTATGCCGTCATCCGCGTGGTACCGCGGGTGGAACGCGAGGAGTTCATCAACGTCGGGGTGATCGTGTCCTGCCCCGGCGCACGTCACCTCGAAGCGGCGATCGAGATCGACGCTGCGCGCCTGCAGGCCTTCGCGCCGGCGCTGGATATTGAAGCGCTGCAGCCGTGGCTGGATGCCATCGTGGCGATCTGCCGGGGCGATGCCAACGCCGGCCCGATTGCGCAGCTGCCCGCGCGCGCGCGCTTCCATTTCCTGACCGCCAAGCGCAGCTCGGTGGTGCAGATGTCCAGCACACATGTGGGCCGCACGGCAGACCCGGCCGGCGTGGTCGAACACCTGATGACGAAGATGGTGCGGGTCCCGACCTAGCGCGTTACCTGCCGTTGCTCCAGCGCGCGGTCATTTTGCTGCGGATCGGGGTGCGCTCGGTGTTGCTGTCCGTGGCGGTGAAGCGCATCACCTTGACCGCGTTCAACGCCCAGCCGCTGAGGGCCGTTGACGGATTGGCATCCACCAGCTTTACGTCATACGTCCGGCCGCGCTTGTTGTTCGAATAGGCCACGGTCACCTCCTCTGCGAACTGCACACGCCCGGGATCGGCATATCGCAGTAATGCGGAGCAGCATCGTAGGCATGGTTGTCATTCCCTGTACGCCTGTGATCGGTACCCAAGCGCACGCCATCACGGACTTTTTCGATTCACCGCAACGGTCACCGCGAAGTAGGGAATCGCGCTCCACTGCCCGCGCGGATGATGCAGCGATTCCACGCCCATGCCGATCTGGTAGTTCACGCTGCCGGGCTGCTCGCGCCAGAAATAGGGCGCGCCGTTGCTCCAGCCACAGCAGACGTACGTCAATGACGGCATGCCGAAGGTCTGCTGCAGGTAGGCTTCAATCCTCGCCGCCGAAGCGCCGCTGACGCGATACCGCGCTTCCATCGGCTGGAGATAGGAAGCATCGTCCTGCGTGCAGCCGACGTATTCCAGTTCGGGGGGTTTTCGGCCCATCGCCTGCAGGAAATCCTGGCAGACGGTGTCCGGCCGGGCCAGGCCTTCGACTCGGCCGTGCAATTCCCACTCGGCGATCGCAGCAGCGGGCGTCTGTGCGCTGGCAGTGACGACGCTGCCGATCAGCAAAAGATGCAACAGGGTAATGGCAGATCCTCTGCAGATGGGGCGGGACGTCATCGTAAACTACCGACGCCACCACTCGCTGCGCATGATTCGATCAACGCTCACGTGCCATGCTCTGTTCGGTGAAGCGCGCCACGCAGAAATCCAGGAAGCTGCGCAGCTTCGGCGTGACCTGGCGATCGCGGGGATACAGCAGGTTGATCGAGGTGGACACCGGCACGAATCGAGGCAGCACCTCCACCAGTTCGCCGCGCGCCAGAACAGCGGACATCATCTCGAACGGCTGCAGGATGAGTCCCAGCCCACCTACCGCAGCGGTCAGCAGCGGCTCGGCCTGGTTGACCATGAAGCGACTGGAGACCGGCACGGTCAACACCCCGCCCTGCGGGTCATGGAAGCTCCACCGCGTACGGATCACCGAGTGGGCGAAGCCCAGGCATTCATGCCGGCTCAGGTCCTGCGGGTGAACGATCGGTGGCCGTGCGGCGAGATAGCCGGGAGCAGCGCACAGGGCCAGCGGATATGGCCCCAGCCGCCGCGCGACCAGGCCGCTGTCGGCGAGATCACCGGTGCGGAACACCAGGTCGTAGCCGTCTTCAACCACGTTGACCAGGCTGTTGGACAGGTTCAGATCCACCTGCACGTCGGGATACTGCTGCATGTAGGCCACCACCGCCGGCCCCAGCGCATGCACGCCGAAGGTGACCGGTGCACTGATCCGCAGCCGGCCCATCGGTCGACCGCGCGCGATTTCGGCCAACTGCTCGGCACTCTCCACTTCTTCCAGGATGACCCGGGCACGGACCAGGTACGCCTGCCCGAAGTCGGTCAGGCTCTGCTTGCGTGTGGTGCGGTTGAGCAGGCGCACGCCCAGATGCTGTTCCAGCGTCTGCACATGCTTGCCGACCAGCTGCGGCGACAGGTCCAGTGCGTCGGCAGCGGCGGCGAACGAGCCCACCTCGGCCACCTTGGCGAAGCTGCGCAGGGGTGCGATAAGGTCCATTGCAAACTATTGTTTTCCAATGAAACGCCAGATTACCCCTTCTTTCGTTCGCCGGCCACGCGCACAGTAGCGCTCTGTTCCCCCCTGCCCGGCCACCAGCCGGCGTTCCCTTTGGAGCCCCCCATGACCCAGGTTGTCCGCATCCACGCCTATGGCGACGCCGATGTGCTGCGCGTTGACGATATCGACGTACCCGCTCCTGCCGCCGACGAGATCCAGATCCGGGTCAAGGCCATCGGCCTGAACCGCGCCGAGGTGATGTTCCGCAACGGCGCCTATCTGCAGCAGGCAGAGTTCCCCAGCCGCCTGGGCTATGAAGCGGCGGGCCTTGTTGAAGCCGTAGGCAGCGCGGTGACCGGCTTCGCTGCAGGCGATGCCGTCAGCGTCGTACCGCCGCTGGATATCGCCCGCTGGGGCACCTACGGCGAGCTGGCCAACGTGCCGGCGCGGCTGGTGGTGAAGCATCCGTCGTCGTTGGGCTTCGAGCAGGCCGCTGCGGTGTGGATGCAGTACGTCACCGCCTGGGGTGCGCTGCTGGAGCAGGCCAAGCTGGGTGCCGGCGATTTCGTCATCATCACTGCAGCGTCAAGCAGCGTTGGCCTGGCCGCCATCCAGATCGCCAATGCGGTGGGCGCAACGCCGATTGCGGTAACCCGTGGCCCGGGCAAGCGCCAGGCGCTGCTCGATGCCGGCGCCGCTCATGTCATCGCCACCCAGGAGCAGGACCTGGTGGCCGAAGTTGCTCGCATCACCGCAGGTGCTGGCGCGCGCGTGGTATTCGATCCCATCGGCGGCCCGCAGTTCGTACCGCTCACCGAGGCGATGGCACGCGGCGGCATCCTGCTGGAGTATGGCGCGCTGAGCAGCGAGCCGACGCCGTTCCCGCTGTTCAACGTATTGGGCAAGTCGCTGACGCTGAAGGGCTACCTGTACTCGGAAATCGTGTCCGACGATGCGGCGCTGGCGCGTGCGAAGGCGTTCATCGTCGATGGCCTGGACAAGGGCGTTCTGGCACCGCTGATCGCCAAGGTGTTTACGTTCGCGCAGATCCAGGACGCGCACCGCTACCTGGAATCGAACGAGCAGATCGGCAAGGTGGTGGTTACGGTTTAACCGGTTGCGCGATACCCCTGTGGCGTTCGGAACGTACCCGCCCACAGGGGCGTCGATACTTCTCGCGGTGTTTCCCGCACTGGCGGCTCACCGCGGCAACGCGTACGCCATCACGTAATCCCCGGCTGGCGTCTCCATGAAATGGTGGCCGCCGGCCATGATCACCACGTACTGTCGCCCGCCCTGCTCGTACACCATCGGGTTGGCCTGGCCGCCCGCCGGCAGCCTGGTATGCCACAGCTCCTTGCCGGTCTTCAGGTCGATGGCGCGCAGCAGGTCGTCGGTCGCTGCGGCGATGAAGATCAGGCCACTGGCGGTCACCACCGAGCCGCCATTGTTCGGCGTGCCGATCTCAATGGGCAGGCCGGAGCGGATGCCGAAGGGGCCGTTGCCGCGCGCGCTGCCGAACGGCCGGTCCCACAGCAGCTTGCCGCTGCGCAGATCGATCGCACGGATGCCGCCATAGGGCGGCTGCTTGCACAGCAGGCCGGTGAACGGCAGCCGCCAACCGGCATTGACGTCGATGCCATAGGGCGTGCCCACCTGTGGGTCCCCTGCCCCTTCGGCACCGCCCCTATCAGCGCGGATCTGCTCGCGCGGCAGCCAGCCTTTACGGTCGGCCTCTGCGCGCGGCACCAGCCGGTTGTAGTTGGGCATGTCGTTGTAGTTGGCCACGATCACGCCACGCCGCGTATCGATGGCCACGCTGCCCCAGTCCGAGCCGCCGTTGTAGCCGGGGTACTCGATGGAATGGTGATCGCTGCTGGGCGGTGTGTAGAAACCTTCGTAATGCGCCTTGCGGAACTGGATGCGGCAGACCAGCTGGTCGATGGGAGTGATGCCCCACATGTCGCGCTCGGTCAGCGCATCGTCGCGCCGCAGCGTGTGGTACAGCGAGAACAGCTGGGTGGCGGCACGCTGCTCGGGCTCTACACCGCCCTGCGGCACCTTGCGCTCTTCGGCCGGAGTCAGCAGCTGGCCGTTGCGACGGTCGAGGATGTACATGTCGCCCTGCTTGGTGGGCAGCAGGATTGCCGGCACCTTGCCGGATGCCGTCGGGTAGTCGATCAGGCTGGCCTGTGAACCCAGGTCGTAATCCCAGACGTCCTTGCGCACCGCCTGGAAATGCCAGACCGGCTTGCCGGTGGCCACATCAATGGCGACCAGCGAGGTCGCGTATCTGTTCTGGTTTTCCGTGCGCGAGCCACTCCAGTAGTCGCCCGCGGCATTGCCCATCGGCAGGTACACCAGGCCCAGCGCTTCATCACCGGTCGCGGTGGTCCACATGTTCGGTGTGCCACGCGTATAGGTCTGCTCGCGCGGTGGCAGACCGCTGCGCTCGGGCTGGTCCATGTCCCACGCCCAGCGCAGCTTGCCGCTGACCGCGTCGTAGGCCTGGATGACGCCGGAGGGCGCGTCGCGACGCTGGCCATCCAGCACCTGGTGGCCGGTGACGATGACGCCGCGGACAATCGCGGGCGGCGAGGTGATCGAGACGTAACCCGGTGGCACCTCGCCCATGCCCAGGGTGATGTCGACCTGGCCGTTGTTGCCGAAATTCGCACAGGGGCGACCGCTGTCGGCGTCCACCGCGATCAGGCGGCCGTCCAGCGTGCCTTCGATGATGCGTGCGCTGCACGCTGCGCGGCTGCCGGGCGCCGCGCTCCGGCTGATACGGGTCGGCGGGGGTGCGGGCAGCGCCAGATCGGCGGCCACGTCAGCCAGCGCGGCATCGGCGAGGGTCGGTGCACTGGGCTGTTCGTAGTAGGACACGCCACGGCAGGCGGCCGTGTACGGGATCGAGGCATCCTTCACCTTTGGATCGAACCGCCATAGTTCCTTGCCGTTGCCGGCATCGAGGGCGATCAGCTGATTGCGTGCGGTGCACAGGTACAGCCGATCACCGATCTTCAATGGCGTGGTTTCCGCCCCCCAGCGCTTCTTCGGCAGGTCGCCGGTACGGAACTGCCACGCCAATTGCAGGGTGCCTACGTTTTCAGGGGTGATCTGCTGCAGCGGCGAATAGCGGGTGGCGGCATTGCTGCGCCCCCAGGCCGGCCAGTCTCCCTCCGCCGGCTGGTCGGCCGGCTGCAGACCGGTGGTGTCACGGGTTGGATCGAGCCCGGCGCTGACCGCCGGCTCCGGGAACGGCTGGTGCCCGTCAACCAGGCCATGGGGGGCGAACGCGAGGCCGAAGGCGACCACGAACACCAGCATCAGCACAGCGGCCACGCTGCGCGAAAGGCGCTTGGGTACCGGCGTCTGCAGAGTCGGCGCCAGCAACGCCAGGACGATGCCGAGCCCGGTCACCAGCCCCAGCCGTGGCACCCAGCGCCAGTAATCGCTGCCCGATTCCCACCAGGTCCACAGCAGGCTGCCGAGGAAGATCAGTGCATACAGCAGCGCACCGCTACGGCGATTGCCCCACAACAGGATGCCGCACACCAGCAGGCCGAGGCCGGCGATGGCGTAGTACCAGGAGCCCCCGAGGCTGGCCAGCCAGCCACCGAGCCCGCCGATGATCAGGCCGAGCACGATCAGCAACAAGGCCAGGACGGTGATCAGCGGGTGGCGCGAGGTGGGCGTCGCGGCGGAAGCGGACTGCGGCGTGGCGGACATCGACGCTCTCCGGGGGGCAGCATGCGCCCTTATGCCACCGTCACCGTGAAGTGCGTGCGTATTTTCGACGGCAGACACGACGACGCCGGCACTGGGCCGGCGTCGTCGGGTACCTCAGTGTCGCGGCAGGATCACTCCTGCGCGGCGTCCTCACTGCTGGCAGCAGCCGGTGCGCCGTCGGTCGCGGCCGGGGTGGCGGCGGCCACCTCGTCCTCGTCCTCGTCGATCGAGGCATCCATGCGCTCCACCGCCTGCAGCTTCTCGTCCTTGGACAGGCGGATCAGGGTCACGCCCTGGGTGTTGCGGCCGACGCGGCTGATTTCCGAACCACGCGTACGCACCAGGGTGCCGCCGTCGGAGATCAGCAGGACTTCATCGTCGGTACCCATCAGCACCGCGGCGACCAGCTTGCCATTGCGCTCGGTGGTCTGGATGCCGATGACGCCCTGCGTGCCACGACCCTTGCGCGGGTAGTCCGGCAGCGGGGTGCGCTTGCCGTAGCCGTTTTCGGTGGCGGTGAGGATGTACCGCAGGTTGGCGTCGTCGGCACCTTCGATCACCGCGTCGCCGGTGGCGATGGCTTCCTCGACACCGTTGTCGTCCTCGTTCTCATCCTCGACGCCGCCAGCACTCTCGGCCACGATCAGGCTGACCACTTCCTCGCCGGCCGGCATTTTGATGCCACGCACGCCGGTAGCGGTACGACCCATCGAGCGGACCTTGTCTTCACCGAAGCGCACGGTCTTGCCGTTGGAGGCGAACAGCAGGATGTCACGCTCGCCATCGGTCAGGCCGACGCCGACCAGGGCATCGCCCTCGTCGAGGTTGATCGCGATCTTGCCGCGGGCCAGACGGAAGGCGAACTCGCCCAGCGGGGTCTTCTTGACCGTACCGTTCTTGGTGGCGAAGAACACGAACTGGCCATCGGCGTACTCGCGCACCGGCAGCACGGCCTGCACGCGTTCGCCCGGCTCCAGCGGGATCCAGTTGATGATCGGACGACCGCGGGCGTTGGAACCGGCTTCGGGCAGCTGGTACACCGGCAGCCAGAACACCTTGCCCGAACTGGTGAAGGTCAACAGCGTGTCGTGCGTGTTGACCAGCCACAGCTGTTCGATGAAATCCTCTTCCTTGGTCGACGCCGCGCTGCGGCCACGTCCGCCACGGCGCTGCGCGCGGTACACGCTCACCGGTTGGCGCTTCACGTAGCCGGCGTGGGAGACGGTGACCACCACGTCTTCCGGGGCGATCAGGTCGAGGATGTCCAGATCTTCTTCGCTGTGGCGGATCTCGGTACGGCGCTCGTCACCGAACTCGGCACGCACGTTGATCAGCTCTTCGCGGATCACCTGCAGCAGGCGGTCGGGATCTTCCAGGATGTGGATCAGCCCGGCGATCACTTCCAGCAGCTGCTTGTATTCCTCGGTCAGGCGGTCCTGCTCCAGCCCGGTCAGGCGGTGCAGGCGCATTTCCAGGATCTGGGTCGCCTGGATCTCGGTCAGCTGGTAGCCGCCTTCGATCAGGCCCACACCCTTGGGCAGGTCATCGGGACGCGAGGCTTCGGCACCGGCGGCGCCGAGCATCGAACCGACCAAGCCCGGCTCCCACAGGCGCGCAAGCATGCGCTCGCGTGCTTCACCCGGGTTCGGCGAGGTCTTGATCAGTTCGATCATCTCGTCGATGTTGGCCAACGCAACGGTCAGGCCTTCCAGCACGTGGGCACGGGCGCGCGCCTTGCGCAGCTCGAACACGGTGCGGCGGGTGACCACTTCGCGACGGTGGCGGACGAAGGCCTCCAGCATCTGCTTGAGGTTCATCAACTGCGGGCGGCCATCGACCAGCGCCACCATGTTGATGCCGAACACCGACTCCATCTGGGTCTGCTGGTAGAGGTTGTTGAGCACAACCTCGGCCGACTCGCCGCGCTTGATTTCGATGTAGATGCGCATGCCGTCCTTGTCGGACTCATCGCGCAGCTCGCTGATGCCTTCGATCTTCTTTTCCTTGACCAGCTCGGCGATCTTCTCGATCAGACGCGCCTTGTTCACCTGGTAAGGAATTTCAGTGACGATGATCGATTCGCGGCCGTTGTCGGCAACTTCGACATCGGCCTTGGCACGGATGCGCACGCGGCCACGGCCGGTGCGGTAGCCGGCGATGATGCCGGCGGTGCCGTTGATGATGCCTGCGGTCGGGAAATCCGGGCCCGGGATGAACTCCATCAGGCCGTCGATATCGATTTCCGGATTGTCGATCAGCGCGATGCAGGCATTGATCGATTCGGTGAGGTTGTGCGGCGGAATGTTGGTCGCCATGCCCACCGCGATACCGGCCGAACCATTGACCAGCAGGTTCGGGAACCGGGTCGGCATGACCGTCGGCTCCAGTTCCTTTTCGTCGTAGTTGGGCTGGAAATCGACGGTTTCCTTGTCGATGTCCGCCATCAGCTCATGCGCGAGCCGCGACATGCGCGCCTCGGTGTATCGCATCGCCGCGGCGGAGTCGCCGTCGACCGAACCGAAGTTACCCTGGCCATCGACCAGCATGTAACGCAGCGAGAACGGCTGTGCCAAGCGCACCAGCGTGTCGTATACCGACTGGTCGCCATGCGGGTGGTACTTACCGATGACGTCACCGACGATACGTGCCGACTTGAAGTAGGGCTTGTTGCTGTGCGCGTTGAGTTCATTCATCGCAAACAGCACACGACGATGCACCGGCTTGAGGCCATCGCGCGCATCTGGCAGCGCGCGCCCCACGATCACGCTCATGGCGTAATCGAGGTAGCTCTTGCGCATCTCGTCTTCCAGGTTGACCTGGATGATTTCCTTGGCGGTTTCTGCCATTCGGGTTCCGTTGTCTGGTAGCGGTCCAGTCCGGCGCATCCACCCGGGGGCGGTCGTGCCGGAACCTCGATTCAACCGCTGGATTCTACCACACGGGGCCGTTTTCCGCCTGCTTTTACGGTGATTTTACCGGCACAAATCAGGAACTTAGGGGTTTGCCGACCAGCGGCCGGCACTACCGGACGCCGGGCCGGGGCGCTTTCCCGTGGAAAGGCTCCCGCCCCTGCCCGCGTCAGCCGCCGAAGGCGGCGCGCATGTTCTCCGCGGTCGGGTTCAGGATCACCCCCCGCTCGGTCACGATGGCATCGATCAGCTCGCCCGGGGTGACATCGAACACCGGGTTCCAGGCAGCGATGCCCTCGGCCACGGTGCGGGTGCCGCCCACGCCGTACAGTTCGCCCGGATCGCGCTGTTCGATCTCGATCTGGCTGCCGTCCACGGTATCCATGTCCACCGTCGAGGACGGCGCCACGACCATGAACTTCACCCCGTGGTGGCGGGCCGCGATGGCCAGCTGGTAGGTGCCGATCTTGTTGGCGGTATCACCGTTGGCGCAGATCCGGTCGGCGCCCACGATCACCCACTGCACGGCACCGGTCTTCATCAGGTGCGAAGCGGCCGAGTCGGCGATCAGCGTCGCGTCGATGCCATCCTGCTGCAGCTCCCACACGGTCAGGCGCGCACCCTGCAACCACGGCCGGGTCTCGCCGGCGAACACCCGGGCAATGCGGTCCTGGGCCATGCCGGCGCGGATCACGCCCAGCGCCGTACCGAAGCCGGCGGTGGCCAGCGAACCGGTGTTGCAATGGGTCAACACGCCGCTGCCGGCCTCGATCAGGCCGGCACCGAGGGCGCCCATATGACGGTTGGCGGCCAGGTCTTCTTCAGCGATGGCCTGTGCCTCGGCCTCCAGCAGCGCCTTCCAGTCGGCACCGGCAGCACTCAGGCAACGTCGCATGCGTGCCAGCGCCCAGGCCAGGTTCACCGCGGTCGGGCGCGAGGCGTTCAGCCGCTGCAGTGCCGGTTCCAGCTGCTGCAGGGCATGCGCGCCGTCGGCGGCCTGCACATCACGTGCGGCCAGCACCACACCCCAGGCGGCAGCGATGCCGATGGCCGGCGCGCCGCGCACGGTCAGGGCGTGGATGGCGGCGGCCACCTCATCGCTGTCATGGCAGGCCACATGCTCGACCACGAACGGCAGCTTGCGCTGGTCAAGCAGTTGCAGGGTATCGCCGGTCCACAGGATCGGGCGGATGTGGTCGTAGCGGGCGTAGTCGAGGTCGGTGGCGGTAGTCATGGGCCCATTGTAGGGCCACGCCACGCGCGGATGGACCCGTCGGAACTCAGTTCACCGAGAATTCGGCGCGGCAGCCGCCGTCGACCCAGATGCCGTTGCGGTTCCAGCCCCAGGTATTGCCTTCTTCGCACGGAGTGCTGGAAAGCTGGTTGGAGATGGTGGCGCTGGTGGAGATGCTGGCGCCACAGAAGCGGCGCTTCTTGGACTTGGATTCGCAGGTCAGCCGGCGCGGCATGTCGACGAAACGGCCCTGCTCGTCGGCCACCTCGAAGTCACCCTGGCACCCCCGGGTGGTCCATACCTCATTGCGCTTGTAGCCCCAGCCCTGCCCTTCCCGGCACGGCAGCACCGACAGCTGCCGCAGCAGCCGCACCGGCGCGCCATCCAGGCGTACCGGGCAACTCTGCGGGCGCCCGTTGGACTCACAGCGCACCACCCGTCGCACCAGACGCTTGCGACTCTCGGCCGAGGGCGCAGCACCATTCTCTGCACGGCGCGCGCGGAACTCGGCGCGGCAGCCCAGGGTCACCCACACGCCACTGCGGTCGGTGCCCCACTCGCTGCCACGGATGCAGCTGTTGCTGGACAACTGGCGGATCAGGTCGACGCCGTTGCTGACATCGATATCACAGTGCACCCAGCCCATGTCGCGGGATTCGCAGGTCACCACTTCGCTGTCATAGCCAAGCGCCTGCGCCGATGCGGTCGACGGAAGCAGGCCACCCCATATCGCCACGGAGTACATCGGTGCCGCTACGACCGCAAACCACTTGACCAAAGCCTTCCCCATGAATGGATGAACCACGACGCAAGTGTGCGGTATCGACTGTGATAAGAGCATCATCGTGCTTGCTGAATCAAGCGCGGAAAATCGCGTTTTCGTTCAGCCTGCCAGGTCCATGGGAAATCGTCGGGTCATGCGTGGGCGAAATCGAATGCAAGTACATCTGCAATGCGCGGTGTACGGTGCATCGCCATCAACAGGCGATCGATGCCAACAGCAACGCCAGCACAGTCGGGCATCAAAGGCAGCGCATGCAGCAACGCTTCATCCAATGCGGGCTGTACCTGTCCGCGCGCGTGCCGGCGCTGCATGTCATGCTGGAAACGCGCGCGTTGTTCAGCCGCATCGTTCAGTTCGTGATAACCGTTGGCCAGTTCCACCGCGCCCAGGTACAGCTCGAAACGCTCGGCCAACGGCGGTGTGCCGGCGCGGATACGCGCCAGTGCCGCCTGGCTGGCGGGCCAGTCGTGGACGACGGTCATGACCGCGTCATCGAAATGCGGTTGGATACGGTGGGTCATCAACAGATCCAGCCAGTCATCGCGGGTCAGGCCCACCGGATCGATGTGCACCTCGCCCAGCGCGGCGCGCAGCGCTGCCTCGTCGGCATCGAACGGGTCCACGCCTGCGTGCTGCTGGAACAGTTCGCGATAGCTCAGCACACGCAACGTCGCGCTGCGTCCCACCAGCGCCAGCGCCTGGCCCACCAGTTCTGCGGTTTCCTGCAGCAGCCGATGGTGGTCCCAGCCAACCCGATACCACTCCAGCATGGTGAACTCGGGATTGTGGCGGCCGCCCGCTTCGCCGTTGCGGAACACCCGGCCCAGCTCATAGCAGTCGCCCACGCCGGCAGCGAGCAGTCGCTTGAGCGGGAACTCCGGCGAGGTGCGCAGCCAGCGGCGGCGACCGCCCGCATCGACGTGACCGCTGAAATCGGTGTGGAAGCTGTCGATGTTCGGCTCGGTGTTGCCCGCCACCGACAGGATCGGCGTTTCCACCTCCAGCACGCCACGCTCGGCGAAGAAGCGCCGCACCAGTGCATTGAGGGTGGCGCGCTGTTGCAGGCTGCGCAGCAGCGCCTCGCTCACAGGATGCCCTCCGGGCGCGGATGGTCCAGCGGCAGGGTCAGCAGATCGCGGGTGTCATCGATGTAGCCACTCGCCAGGTAGAGGCGACGCGCCAGTTCGTTGTGATGGTTGACCTCCAACCGCAGCCGGCTCACGCCGCGCCCCCGCGCGCGCTGTTCGCAGATGGCCAGTGCCCGCTTGCCACGGCCACGACCACGCGCGCGATGGCTGAGATAGAGTTCGTCCAGCAGCATGAAGTGGCCGCCCTGCTCCAGGCTGAAGCCCATCGCGATCACCGCATAGCCAACCACAGCTGCGGCCTCGTCCAGCCACAGCAGCACTTCGCCGTTGCGCGGATCAGCCAGCAGCGCATCGACGCCACGGCGCACGCGCACATCTTCGAATTCGATCTTGTCTTCGGCGTAGAAATCGCGCATCAGCGCGATCAGCAGTTCCTCGTCGGCACGGGTGGCCAGGCGGAAATCCAGCGGAGCGGTCTGCATCAGTGTTCCTCTGCGGTTGCGTGCCGGGCGCCTGCACACCCGGCCGGTTCATCATTCGTGTTCGGCGAGGTAGGCCAGCAGGCGCTCTTCATCCCACACCGGAACGCCCAGCGCTTGCGCCTTGTCCAGCTTGGAACCGGCCTCGGTGCCGGCCACCACGAAACTGGTCTTCTTCGACACGCTGCCGGACACCTTGGCGCCCAGCGCCTCCAGGCGCTCTTTGGCGGTATCGCGATTGAGCTGGGCCAGCGTGCCGGTGAGCACGACCGTCTGCCCGTCCAGCGGGCCGGCCACCACTTCGGCCAGGGCCGGTGCATTGGCCAGGATGTGTTTCATCTCCACTTCGGCCGCCAGCAGCATCGCGCCATGGCCCTCGCTGTCCAGCCAGTCGGCGACGCCGCGCGCGGTGTCATCGGGCAGGCCGGCGTTGACGAACTGGCCGTGCTCGGCGTCCAGCACCGATTGTGCGCTGGGCAGTGCGGCGACCAGCTTCTCGGCACGCAGGCGGGTGATGCCGGGAATCTCCGCTTCAACCAGCAGTTGGGCCAGGTCAAGACCTTCGCGCAGCTTTGCGCTCGGCGGGTGCACGTCGCTGATGCGTACCTGCCCCACCTGCAGCAGCGCATCGATGGCCTGCTGGTTGCCTTCCTGTTCGAAGAAGTGGCCCAGCGAGCGCGCCACCTCGCCACCGATATCCGGCACGCGCTTGAACAGCGGCCACGGCAGACGGCGGATCAACGCCAGATCGCCAAACCACTGTGCCAGTGCCTTGGCGGTGCTCTCGCCAACGTGCTCGATGCCCAGCGCGAACAGCAGTCGCTCCAGCGTCGCATCACGGCTGGCGTCGATCGCAGCAATCAGGTTGTCCGCCCACTTGGTGGCGATCTTCTTCGTATTCCATTCGAAGGCGGCCGGCTGCGCCAATGCCTGCGCGCGCCACCCGGCATCGTTGCCATCCAGCTTCAACACGGCGTTGAGCACCGCGCCGCTGCCTTCGGCCGGCAGGTGCAGTTTCAGGCTGGCTGCGAGTGCCGAAGGGTCTTCAGCATCCAGCACCAGCTTCAGGTGCAGCAGCTGGTCACGGGTGAGGCGGTACAGATCGGCCACGCTCTTGACGATGCCGGCGTCCACCAGGGTTTCGATGTACTTGTCGCCAAGGCCGTCGATATCCATCGCCCGTCGCGAGGCGAAGTGGGCGATGGCTTCCTTGCGCTGCGCCGGGCAGGACAGCTCGCCCGAGCAGCGCCACGCGGCGGCCCCCTCCTCGCGCACGATCTCCGAGCCGCACACCGGGCAGCTGGTCGGCATCTGCCAAGGCGTGGTGCCCGCAGGGCGTCGGTCGAGGATGACGCTGACCACTTCCGGGATCACATCGCCGGCACGGCGCACGATCACGCTGTCACCCACGCGCACGTCCAGCCGCGCGATCTGGTCAGCGTTGTGCAGGGTGGCGTTGGAGACGATCACCCCTGCCACCGCTACCGGCGCCAGACGCGCCACCGGTGTGGCAGCACCGGTGCGGCCGATCTGGATTTCGATGGCTTCCAGCGTGGTGCTCTGTTCCTGCGCCGGGAACTTGTGCGCGATGGCCCAGCGTGGTGCGCGCGAAACGAAACCCATGGTCTGCTGACCGGCGCGATCATCGAGCTTGTAGACCACACCATCGATATCGAATGCCAGGCTGTCGCGACGCTCGCCGATGTCCCGGTAATAGGCCAGCAGGCCGTCGCTGCCCTCCACCACCTTGCACAGGTCGCTGACCGGGAAGCCCCATTCGCGCAGCTGTGCCAGCGTGCCCGAATGCGTATCGGGCAGCTCACCGCCCTGCACGTCACCGGTGCCGTAAGTGAAGAAGCTGAGCCTGCGCTGCGCGCTGATCTTCGGGTCGAGCTGCCGCAGCGAACCGGCGGCGGCATTGCGCGGATTGGCCAGCACCTTGCCACCGTGCAGGCGCGCGCGCTCGTTGTAGGCCTCGAAGTCGGCGCGGGCCATGTAGACCTCACCGCGCACTTCCAGCACATCCGGCCAGTCCTTGCCTTTCAGACGCTTGGGGATGTCGCCGATCTCGCGCAGATTGGCAGTCACGTCCTCGCCGGTGCTGCCATCGCCACGGGTGGCGCCCAGCACGAAATGGCCGTCCTCGTAACGCAGGCTGATCGCCAGGCCATCCATCTTCGGCTCGGCGGAAAAACGCAGGGTGCCGCGGCGCAGACGCTCATCGATGCGGCGTACGAAGTCAGCTACTTCATCATCGCTGAAGGCATTGGACAGCGACAGCATCGGCACCGCATGGGTGACTTCGGCGAAGCGTCCCGACGGGCGGGCGCCCACCTGCTGGGTCGGGCTGTCGGCACGGGCAAGATCGGGATGCTCGCGCTCCAGCGCCTCCAGCTCACGCACCAGACGGTCGTAGTCGACGTCGGGGATCTCCGGCGCATCCAGCTCGTGATAGGCACGATTGGCCTGGGCGATCTGCCGGCGCAGGTCTTCGGCACGTTCGGCGGGGCTGGGGCTCATCGGAATCCGCGGGTTCTGGGATGGCCGGGAATTCTACCGCGCCTGCGCGTCAGGCCCTGTCTGTAGCGTCGAGCCAGGCTCAGCGGGCGGCGAACAGCAGTCAAGCGTGGCATCGGCTCCACGCAACCGCTTGCCGGCACTCGCTGCCAGCGCTAGCGTGCGTCGGTCGCCCTTCCGGAACCGCCCCTGTGACCCTGCCCGCCTCCCGTCGCCACTTCCTGCAACTGGCCGGCGCCGGCCTCGCGCTCGCCAGCAGCGGCCTGCCCCGGTCGGCCCAGGCACAGCCAGCGACTGTGGCCGCGCCAAACGCCGATGTCGGCGCGGTGCAGCTGAACTTCAACGAATGCCCGTATGGCCCCTCGCCCGCCGCCCAGCAGGCGGCGCGCGACAGCATCGCCAGCTGCGGGCGTTACCGCTTCGCCTTGGCCGGTGAGGTGCGCGATGCCTTCGTCGCCCTGGCCGGAATTCCCGCCGACCACGTGCGCCTGTATCCGGGCTCCAGCGAACCGCTGAACCGTGCGGCGACGCTGTGGACCGGCCCACAGGCGGGCCTGGTGGTGGCCGACCCGACCTTCGAGACGCTGGGCGAGATGGCAGCCGCGCGCGGCGCCCAGGTGCAGAAGGTGCCACTGCGCAACGATGGTGCGCACGACCTGCGCGCGATGGTTGCAGCCGCGCGCGCGCGACCAACCGGCCTGCTGTACGTGTGCAATCCCAACAATCCCACCGGCTCGATCAGTCCCGCCGACGAACTGGCCTGGCTGCTGGCCAACAAGCCCGCCGGTACCCTCGTGCTGCTGGACGAGGCCTATCTGCAGTACAGCGAACAGCCCAGCCTGATTGCACAGGTGGCCCGGCGCGATGACCTGATCGTGCTACGCACGTTCTCCAAGCTGTACGGCATGGCCGGCCTGCGCCTTGGCGTGGCGGCGGCACATCCCGAGCGCCTGCGCGAGCTGGCCAGCCTGGGCGAGAACCCGCTGCCCGTGCCCGCACTTGCAGCGGCACTGGCCAGCCTGCGTGACCCGCAACTGATCCCGCAGCGACGCCTGCAGAATGCCAAGGCCCGGCAGAGCACCATCGCCTGGCTGGGCAAGCGTGGCTTCGACTGCCTGCCGACGGAAGCGAACTGCTTCGTGGTGGATGTGCAGCGTGACGGCGCTGCCTTCGCCAAGGCCATGGCGGACAACGGCGTGGTGATCGGCCGCAGCTGGCCGATCTGGCCCCAGCGCGTGCGCGTGACCGTGGGCACCGAGGAAGAGATGGCGCGCTTCCGCAGCGCGTTCGCGAAGGTGGCGGGCCTGCCGGCGTAGACCCCATCCACGCATGGCGTGGATCTACTGGTCTGGTGGGTGCCGACCGTTGGTCGGCACGCCAGGACCTGCTGCGCTTACCAGCGCGGGGTCTTTGTCAGCGGCGGGGCCTGGTGCTGGCGGTCATAGGCGCGCAGCTCATCACGGATATGGGCGATGCGCTGGCGACCGAGCGCGTTGCGGCCGTCATCCAGTACTACACCATCCAGCAGCTCGGCCATGCGCTGCACGGTCGGCAGCATCTTCTCCCAGGCATCCAGCGCGGTCAGCGGCGCCGGCAGGGTCAGGAAGAAGGCGATGGCCGGGGTTTCCATGGCGCGGATGTTGCCCATGTCGAAGCTGCCCGGCTTCATGATGCTGGCCATCGAGAAGATCGGGCCGCGCTCGGGATGACCCTCGACCAGTCGGTGGAAGACATTCATATGGCCAAATACCAGGCCGGTCTTCTCCGCTGCCACGACGATGTCTTCGCCACGCAACTGTTCGCCGGCGCGGGCGGCCACGAACAGCGAAACGATCTTGTCGAAATCCTGGGTCGCGCGCTTGCCCAGGTCGCTGGCCGCGCCATCGACGTCGGGCAGTCCCAGTTCGGCCTGCTCGACCGCATCGCCCATGCCAGGCTCGACGCGGGCATCGGCCACAGGCACGCCATCCTCGCCCAGCACCGGCTCGCGGCGCTCGCCGCTTGCCGGCTCGGCGCTGTCCAGACGACGGCCCTGGGGCTTCTTCTTGGGACGGCCAAACAGGAAGATCGCAGCGACCAACAGCAGGCCGGCGGCCAGGATGCCGATGCGCAACAGTGCCGTGTCGGACATTCGTTAGGTTCTCCGGCTAGTTCATTCAGGTAACTAGGATGGCACGTCAGGCCGCGCCCGCCAATCGCGCGGCTTCTTCCAGGTCCACGCTGACCAGGCGGCTGACGCCCGGTTCGCGCATCGTCACGCCCGACAACTGGTGCGCCGCTTCCATCGTGGCCTTGTTGTGGCTGACGAACAGGAACTGCACCTTCTCGCTCATTTCCTTGACCATATTGGCCAGGCGGCCGACGTTGGCTTCATCCAGCGGCGCGTCCACCTCGTCCAGCAGGCAGAACGGCGCCGGGTTGAGCTGGAAGATCGCAAACACCAGCGCCACGGCGGTCATCGCCTTTTCGCCACCGGACAGCAGCGAGATGCTCGACACCCGCTTGCCCGGGGGGCGCGCCATGATGGTCACACCGGTGTCGAGAAGGTCTTCACCGGTCAGTTCCAGGTAGGCGTGGCCACCACCGAACAGGCGCGGATACAGCGCCTGCACACCGGCGTTGACCCGATCGAAGGTGTCCTTGAAACGGCCGCGGGTCTCGCGGTCGATCTTGCGGATCGCATCTTCCAGGGTCTCCAGCGCCGTGGTCAGATCCATGTGCTGGGCATCCAGATATTCCGAGCGCTGCGATGCTTCGCCATATTCGTGGATCGCGGCGAGGTTGACCGGCTCCAGCCGGCGCATGCGGCCATCGATCTGGTGCACGGCTTGTTCCCAGTCGCCCAGGCGCGCCTCTTCGGGCAGCGTGTTGATCACATCCTGCAGCACGAAACCGGCCTTCTCCACTGCGCCCTGCAGGGTTTCGGCACTGAGCACCAATGCCTGCTGGTCCAGCTTGCGCTGCGAAATACGCTCGCGCTGGGACAACGCCTGCTCGTCGCGCTGGTGGCGGGTCTGCTCGTAATTGCGCAGCTCGGCGTCGATGCCATCCAGCAGCGTGCGCGCCTCGGTCAGCACGCGATCGGCACGCACACGCTCTTCCAACGCGTTCTGGTGCTCTGCCTGCAGCGACTCGACCGGTGTATCGCCTTCGTCCAGCTGCGAATGCAGTTCGCCCAGGCGCGAATCAAGCTGGCCACGCTGGGTGCTCATGCGTTCCAGTGCCTGGCTCAACGAGGCCACCTGGGCACGCTGCGATTCCAGGGTCAGCGCCAACGCATGCGAACGCTCGCGTACCGCACGGGCGGCGTCGCGGGCCAGATCGCGCGCCTCGGTCAACTGACGGCGTTCGCCCTCCAGACCCTGCCGGTTCGACTCCAGGTCGCCCATGCTGTTGACCGCATTCTCCAGCCGCGAACGCGCTTCACGCGCCTGCTCGCGATTGATGTCCAGGGTCTCCAGCAACTGGCTGAGCTCGCCTTCGATGCGGTCGATGCGTGTGCGTGCGGCCTCGACCTTGCCCTGCTGGCCCTGCAGCTGGCCCGCCAGTTCGGATACCGCGCGGTGCGCCAGGTACAGCGCCCGCTGCGCATCCTCGCGCTGCTGTTCGGCGGCCAACAGATGCTCACGGAAACCGGCCAGCTGTTCTTCCAGTTCGGCTTCGCGCGACTGCAGCTGCTCGATCTGCTCGCGCAGTTCATTGATTTCGCGTTCGCGCAGCAGCGCACCCTGCTTGGCGGCGCCGGAGCGCGATACGCGCACCCAGCCCTCGCCCAGACGTTCACCGCCCTGGGTGATGATGGAATCGCCCTCAGGCAGGTTGGCCTGCAGCGCATTGGCTTCGGCCAGGTCGCGCGCGCCGTGCAGGCGCGCAAGCAGGCGACGGATCGGTGCCGGGCCACGCACGCGCGCAGCCAGCGACGTCGGCGCGACCTTCAGGTCCGCGCCGTCATTGGCGACCAGTGCGATGCGGCCTTCGCCCAGCTCGCCCAATGCATCGACCAGGCTGGCGGGGTCATCGACCAGAACGCCTTCGATCAATTGGCCGAGGGCGCTTTCCACCGCGTTTTCCCAACCCGCATCGACATCCAGACGCTCGCCCACGCGCGCGGCCGAATCCAGGCCACGCGACTTCAGCCAGGCCACCGCCGCGCCCTGCTCCTGGCCGAGTGCGGCCTGCTGCAGGGTTTCCAGCGAGGACAGGCGACCGCGCAGACCATTGACCTGCTTGCGCAGTTCGGCCAGTTCGTTCTGGCCGCTGCGCTGCTGCTCCTGCACCGCGGCAACACCGTGCTTGCGCTCCTCGACCTGTTCGGTCAGTTCATCCAGCGCGGTCTTCTGCGTGTCGTGCTGCAGATGCAGTTGTTCGAAGACTTCATCCAACGCATCCACGTCCAGGCCTGCGCGCTCGGCTGCCAGCGCTTCGCGGCGACGGTCGGCGTCAAGGATCTGCTTGTCCAGGTAGTCCACGCGGGTGCGCTCGACCTCGCCGGCACGCGAGGCTTCCGAACTCTGCGAAGTGTGCTGCTCCCAACGTTGCTGCCAATCGGACAGCCGCGTTTCGGCCTCACGCAGGCCTTCCTGCTTGATCTCGTTCTCTTCCTGCAGTTCTTCCAGCTGCGGGGTGGCCGCATCAACTGCCTCGCGCAGCACCATCAGCTTGGCTTCGTCACCACTGATGTGCTGGCCCAGTTCGGCCAGCGCCTGGCGGGTTTCATCGCGCGCCTTGTGCAGGCGCTGCGACAGTTCGCGCTGGTGCTGGATCTGCTGTTCGAGACGGGCCAGCGTGCTGCCCACCTGGTAGACCTCGGCCTGCGCGGCATTGAGCGAATCGGCGGCCTCCTCGCGACGCACGCGCGAGGTCTCGATCCGCGCCTCGGCGTCACGCTGATCGGCGATCAGTTGCTGCAGCTTGGTTTCTTCCTGCGACAACCCTTCGCGCAGCTTGGACAGGCGACCGTCCAGTCCGCGGTACTCCAACGCCTTCCACTCCGCATCCTTGACCCGGCGCTCTTCCTGCAGCGCCTGGTACTGCTCGGCCTGTTTGGCCTGCCGCTTGAGGTGTTCGAGTTGCTTGGTGATTTCCTCGCGCAGATCGCCAAGGCGGTCCAGGTTCTCGCGGGTGTGGCGGATGCGGGTTTCGGTTTCCTTGCGGCGCTCCTTGTACTTGGAGATGCCGGCGGCCTCTTCCAGGTACACGCGCAGGTCTTCCGGGCGCGCCTCGATGATCTGGCTGATCATGCCCTGCTCGATGATCGAGTAGCTGCGCGGGCCCAGGCCGGTACCGAGGAACAGGTCGGTGATGTCGCGGCGGCGGCACTTGGTGCCGTTGAGGTAGTAGTTGCTGCTGCCGTCACGGCTGACGGTGCGCTTGACCGAGATCTCGTTGAACGAGGCGTACTCGCCGGAAATCGTGTGATCCGAGTTGTCGAAGATCAGCTCGACGGTGGCCTGCGAAACCGGCTTGCGGGCATTGGAACCGGAGAAGATCACGTCGGTAAGCGAGTCACCACGCAGGCGGCTGGCCGAACTTTCGCCCATGACCCAGCGCACCGCGTCGATGATGTTCGACTTGCCGCAGCCATTGGGGCCCACCACGCCGGTCATGTTGGTCGGCAGGTGCAGCGTGGTCGGATCGACGAAGGACTTGAAGCCGGACAGCTTGATCGTGGAAAGACGCATGGCGTGATTGGGTTCCGGGCAAGGGCCTTACGGCCGCCACCATAGTGGATGTCAGGTCAGCCAGCACCTCAAGCCATTGATTTCAAAAGAATTCAACAAGGCCAAGGGTGACGCAATGGGATGAGTATAGCGGGGCGAATGTTCCACGGGCGGGATGACCGGGGGAGGAAGCTCCGCGCTCACGCCCGCTCCTGCTCTCCGGCGTCGCCGCAGGCCGCCCGGGACACCTACCCGTGTCCGGAAAATGAGAGCAACGTGTTGATATTCATGGATTCATCCTGAATCCGCCGGCACATGCGTCACCCGCCAAGCACCGGCCCGGCCGGGTCGCCTTCGCCCAAAACAAAAACGGGCACCCTTGCGGGCGCCCGTTCTGGTGATACCAGGCCTTGCGGCGTGGGATCAGGCCTTTTCGGCTTCAACCACGACCTTGACGGTGGTCTCGACGTCCGCGTGCAGGTGCACCAGGACTTCGTACTCGCCAATGTTGCGGAAGGCGCCTTCGCCCAAGATGACTTCGCTCTTGCTCAGCGGCAGGCCGGCAGCGGTGAAGGCATCGGCGATTTCGCGGGCGCCGACCGAGCCGTACAGCTTGCCTTCGGTCGAAGCGTTGGCGGCGACGGTCACGCTCGCGCCTTCCAGCTTGGCCTTGCGGGCTTCAGCGTCGGCGTGGATGGACTGGGCCTTGGCTTCGTATTCGGCGCGCTTGGCTTCGAACTCGGCCTTGTTGCTCTCGGTGGCCGGAACGGCCTTGCCCTGCGGCACGAGGAAGTTACGGCCGTAGCCCGGCTTCACGTCGACCAGGTCGCCGAGGTTGCCGAGGTTGGTGACTTTCTGCAGGAGGATCAGCTGCATGGTATTGCTCCAGATAAGTTATTCGTTAGCGAGGCGCGGGCCCCGCAACAAAGGCTGTCCGAATAGCTGGCACAGCGGGGGCAGCGCGAAGCTGCCCCGCCGGCATCAGACGTCGTGGTTGTCGGTGTACGGAATCAGGGCCAGGAAGCGAGCGCGCTTGACCGCGGTCGCCAGCTGACGCTGGTACTTCGACTTGGTACCGGTGACGCGGCTCGGCACGATCTTGCCGTTCTCGGTCAGGTACTGGCGCAGGGTGTTGAGATCCTTGTAATCGATCTCCTTGACACCTTCGGCCGTGAACTTGCAGAACTTGCGGCGACGGAAGAACTTGGACATGTCAGTGCTCCTTAGGCGGCCGAAGCGGCGTCGTCGCCGGCATCGTTGTCAGCGGCGGGGGTGGTTTCGCCTTCTTCGTCATCACGACGACGACGCTCACCACGCTCGGGCTTGTCGCCCTTCTCGTCCTTGCTCTTCATGATCAGCGACTGCTCGGTGTCAGCCTCGTCACGCTTGATGACCAGGTTGCGCAGCACGGCGTCGTTGAAGCGGAAGCTCTCGGTCAGTTCGGTCAGAACGGCCTGGTCGACTTCGATGTTCAGCAGCACGTAGTGCGCCTTCACCAGGTTCTGGATCGGGTACGCCAGCTGGCGACGGCCCCAGTCTTCCAGACGGTGGATGGTGCCGTTGCCGTTCTCGACCAGCGACTTGTAGCGCTCGATCATGGCCGGGACCTGCTCGCTCTGGTCCGGGTGGACCATGAACACGATTTCGTAATGACGACTCATGTTTTTCTACCTTTCGGATGTGGCCTTGCGGCCGGACAGCCCCCCGCCGTTGATACCGCGGTGGGGCAAGGGATCCTGCCAGGGAGGCAGGAAGCTGCGCATTATGGCGCAGATGGGGGGCGTGAACAAGGCACGGACCTTCAGGGGCCAATGTGGGGCCGCAGGCAGCGCCCCGAAATCCAACCAATTTCCTTGAAATTCAACAACCTGAACTACGCCAGATCAACATGAAGCCGGTGCTGGCCACACTCCAGGCACTGGAACAGGCAACCGACCATCTGCCCCTCGCGTGTCAGGTGCTGCAGCACCCAGCCGGCATCACGCGGGTTGACCGCCGCCACGTCGGGCCGGACCTCCTCCAGGATCGGCGTCAGGTCATCGCTGCCGGCATAGCCCAAGAACGCACAAGGAGTATTGCAGTGGGTCAGCCAGACCGGCTGCTGCCAGGAGAAGTAACCCGGGGTACGCTCGCAGATCTCCAGCAACTGCTCGCGGGGAATGGTCGGTGGCGGATCGGCCGGGTCCGGCGACACGCCCTCGATGTCGCTCCAGCCGATGAAATCGCCCTGGAAACGTTCAACCGCCCGGCCGTTGGCGATGCACCAGGGACACAGATAGCCCGGCGCATCGCCGGCACAATAGAACGTGCACAGGTAGCGCAGCGCCCGCGGCTCGCCACAGCAATCGCAGACACCCGCTACCTCCTCGAAGGAGATCGCGTAGGCGTTGGGAGAATAAGCAAAAACCGGTCGTTCCATCCGTGGATCCTCTGCGCTAACGTCCAGCCATGGACCGCCTCACACGAATCCGACACTGGATCAACCGCGACAATGGCCGCCTGTTCCGTGTGGGCAACGGCCCGATCAGCGGCGCTACGGCCTTGGGCTTTCTGAGCTTGGTGGCGGCACTGCTGATGCATCTTCTGCACGACGCCACAGGGCTGCCAAGCGCCTATGCAGCGGCCTGCCTGATGACAGGCGGCGCGTTGTTGGCCTGGGATACCTGGCGCAACCGCCGCTGACCAAGGCATGGGGCGCCCCAACGTCCGTGCCGACCAAGGTCGGCATCTACCCAATCGGGGCTCAGGCCTTGTCGGCGTCGGTGGTGAAGCTCTCGCCGCAGCCGCACTCGGCGGTGGCATTCGGGTTGCTGAACGTGAAGGTCTCGCTCAGGCCGTGCTTGCCGAAGTCGATCACGGTGCCGTCCACCAAGGCCAGGCTCTTGGCGTCGACGTAGATCTTCACCCCGTCCTGGTCGAACACGGTGTCGTCCGCGCGCTCGTCGCGGGCCAGGTCGGTGATGTGGCCCCAGCCCGAGCAGCCGGTCTTGGTCACGCCAAAACGCAGGCCCAGCGCGCCGGGGGTCTGGGCGACGAAGCGCTGCACGCGCTCGAAGGCAATAGGGGTCAGGCTGACAGCCATGGTGGATCACTCCAGAGGTACCGGGACATTATAGGGAGCCGATGACCGCAGAAATGCCTCGCAAGCAGAACGCTGCAACCGGTAAACTCCCGTGTTCAGAGATCGAGTCGATCAGCAGAGGATTCAAGTCATGACGGTGGTCAGCGTTGAACATGCGCTTGCCGGGAAGATCCCGGAAGGTGGCGAAGTCACGGTACGCGGTTGGGTGCGCACGGTGCGCGGTTCAGCAAATCTGGCTTTCGTGAATGTGACCGACGGCTCCTGCTTCGCCCCGATCCAGGTCGTGGCCGGCGACGCGCTGGCCAACTTCGACGAAATCAAGCGCCTGACCACCGGCTGCTCGCTGGTGGCCACCGGCACCCTGGTGAAGTCGCAGGGCAAGGGCCAGTCGTTTGAGATCCAGGCCAGCGCGGTCGAGGTGGTCGGCTGGGTCGAAGACCCGCTCACTTATCCGATCCAGCCCAAGCCGATGACGCCGGAGTTCCTGCGTGAAGTGGCGCACCTGCGCCCGCGCACCAACCTGTTCGGCGCGGTCACCCGCATCCGCAACTGCCTGGCCCAGGCCGTGCACCGCTTCTTCCACGAGAACGGCTTCAACTGGATCAGCACCCCGATCATCACCACCTCCGATGCCGAAGGCGCCGGCCAGATGTTCCGCGTGTCCACCCTGGACATGGTGAACCTGCCGCGTGATGCCCAGGGCGGGATCGACTTCAGCCGCGACTTCTTCGGCAAGGAGACCTTCCTGACCGTGTCCGGCCAGCTGAACGTCGAGGCTTACTGCCTGGCGCTGAGCAAGGTGTACACCTTCGGCCCGACCTTCCGCGCCGAGAACAGCCACACCACTCGCCATCTGGCGGAGTTCTGGATGATCGAGCCGGAAATCGCCTTCGCCGACCTGGCTGAAGACGCACGCCTGGCCGAAGAATTCCTGAAGTACCTGTTCCGCGCGGTGCTCAACGAGCGCGGCGACGACCTGGCCTTCATCGCTGAGCGCGTGGACAAGAACGCGATCACCAAGCTGGAAGACTTCATCAACGCGCCGTTCGAGCGCATCGACTACACCGATGCGGTCGCCCTGCTGCAGAAGTCCGGCAAGAAGTTCGACTTCCCGGTCGAATGGGGCCTGGACCTGCAGACCGAGCACGAGCGCTGGCTGACCGAGGAACACGTCGGCCGCCCGGTGGTGGTGACCAACTACCCCGAGCACATCAAGGCCTTCTACATGCGCCTGAACGATGACGGCAGGACCGTCGCCGCGATGGACGTGCTGGCCCCGGGCATCGGCGAGATCATCGGCGGCAGCCAGCGCGAAGAGCGTCTGGATGTGCTGGATGCACGCATGGCGCAGTTCGGCCTGGATCGCGAGCATTACAGCTGGTACCGCGATTTCCGCCGCTACGGCTCGGTACCGCACGCCGGTTTCGGCCTGGGCTTCGAGCGCCTGGTGGTCTACGTCTGCGGCCTGTCCAACATCCGCGATGCGATCCCCTACCCGCGCGCCCCGGGCAGCGCGGACTTCTAAGCCCACACGCACGACCACGGAGGTACTGCCCCCATGACCCTGTTCTTCGCCCTGTGTTTCGTCGGCGTTGCAGTGGCCGGGTTCAGTGCCTTCGTGATTTTCTGGCCGCTGACCCTGGTGCATGTGCGCGATCGCCATCCGGCGCTGGCGCAGCGCTTCGGTAGTGGCGCCTTCCTCAAGCCCGACGCGCTGGGCTGGCTGCTGCGGCGCGAATACCGCACCCAGCCGGACCGGTCGCTGTCCGGGCTGGCGACGCCCGCCTGGGTATCGCTGCTGACCCTGCTGGCTGGACTGGGCATGGCTGCCCTGCTCTGGCTGGCCTCGCTCTGGTAATACACACATGAACGACCTTTCCCACGTCCGTGACAGCTGGTGGCTGGCCAGCCTCGGCAACACCCTGATCTGGGCACGCCTGCGCATCCGCGAGGCCGGCACCGCCGAAGTGCTCGACAGCGATGGCAATACGCTGAGCTACGACAGCGAGGACACCGCCCGCTCGCAGCTGTTCGACGCCGAGTTCGTCGAGTACGAAGGCCTGGACGAAGAAGATGCGCTGGTGCGCGGATTCTCGCTGCATGAAGTGCAGCCACCGCAGGCGGGCAGCGACGAAGGCCTGCGCGGGCGCATGGTGCAGTCACTCGGCAGCCGCGCCTGAGGCCAACCGATGTTCACCCCGCGCGCTTTCGCACAGACCGACCTGCAGTGGCTGGATCGCCTGTTGGCGCGTGATCCATTCGTCACCGTGCTCACCGCCGGTGGCGACGGCTTGCCGGAGCTGACCCGATTGCCGGTGCTGTACCAGCGCGACGGCGACCACATCGAGCTGCGCGGCCACTGGGCTCGTGCCAACCCGCAGGCACGCCACAGTGGTGCGGCCAAGGTACTGGTGGACGGGCCGCATGGCTATGTATCGGCCAGCTGGTACCCGGACAAGGAGCCTGCCGCGCGGGTGCCTACCTGGAACTACGCCGCTGCCGAGCTGCGCGGCCAGTTGCAGCCGTTCGACGATACCGACGCCCTGGCCCAGCTGGTCAGCGATACCGGCGACCGCTTCGAAGCCAGCGTCGGCCAGGACTGGCGGTTCGAACCCGAGCGTGACGACCACCGCCGCCAGCTGCGCGGCATCGTCGGCTTCCGCTTCACCGTCGAACAGGTGCAGCTGACGCTGAAGCTGAGCCAGAACCACCCCGAGGCCAACCAGCAGGCAGTGATGGCCGAACTGGAACGCCTGGACAATCCACATTCCACCGAACTGGCGCAGTGGATGCGCCGGTATCGCGACGAAGCCGCCGCAGGCAGCTGAGCGCCCTGTTTCCGGCGACGACGCGACCAGAACGGCCGCGCCTTGCCCCCCACCCGACGTCAGGGACCCCGAACATGAAAGACATCCACAAGCTGCTGCAGAACAACCGCGAATGGGCAGACCGGATCGAGAAGGAAGATCCCGACTTCTTCCATCAGCTGGCCAAGCAGCAGCACCCGGAATACCTGTGGATTGGCTGCTCCGACTCGCGCGTGCCGGCCAACCAGATCATCGGCATGGCCCCGGGTGAGGTGTTCGTGCATCGCAACGTGGCCAACGTGGTGGTGCACACCGACCTGAACTGCCTCAGCGTGATCCAGTACGCCGTGGACCAGCTGAAGGTGAAGCACATCCTGATCGTCGGTCACTACGGCTGCGGCGGCGTGCACGCCAGCTTGAACAACACGCGGGTGGGCCTGGCCGACAACTGGCTGCGCCATGTCGGTGACGTCGCACAGAAGCATGCCGCGATCATGGATGCGATCGAGGAGCCGGAGCTGAAGCATGCACGCCTGTGCGAACTGAACGTGATCGAGCAGGTGGTCAACGCCTGCCGCTCGACAATCGTGCAGGACGCCTGGGCACGCGGCCAGAAGCTGATGGTGCACGGCTGGGTGTACAGCCTGAAGGATGGCCGCGTGCGCGAAATGGGTATCGACGTGGGCGCACCGGAAGACCTGCAGCCTGCATATGAGAAGGCCCTGTCCTACGTTCCGCGCCGCGGCCGCCGCGACTGACCCTCCCTCCCACGGACACTCCCATGCTTGCCTCCCCCATCAACCTGCTGGGCTGGATCGAGGAAAACCGGCATCTGTTGAAGCCGCCGGTCGGCAACAAGATGATCGACAACGGCGATTTCATCGTGATGGTGGTCGGCGGGCCGAACAGCCGCACCGATTTCCACTACGACGAAGGCCCGGAGTGGTTCTATCAGCTGGAAGGCGAAATGGTGCTGAAGGTGCAGGAGGATGGCGCGGTGCGCGATATTCCGATCCGCGCTGGCGAAATCTTCCTGCTGCCGGGCAAGGTGCCGCACTCACCGCGGCGCCCACCCGGCGGCGTCGGCCTGGTGGTGGAACGCAAGCGCCTGCCGCATGAGCGCGACGGCGTGATCTGGCATTGCGAGCGCTGCAACCACAAGCTGTACGAAGAGTACTTCACGCTGCAGAACATCGAGACCGACCTGCCGAAGGTATTCGCGCGCTACCAGGCCAGCCTGGAACTCCGTACCTGCAGCGAGTGTGGCCACGTGGATCCGTTGCCGGCACCAGCGACGGCCTGACAGCGCCACCGCGCTGGTAGATGCCCACCTTGGTGGGCACTCGGTCGCACGTGCGCCAACCAAGGTTGGCGACTACCGCATCATGCGGTGCTGGTGTTGGGTTGGCAGGCACCGGGTCATGCCCCAGGCGCTACACTGGCAGTCCCGTTGCAGCCTGTTGCCCGACCATGTCCGACCTGCTCAGCCGCACCCACGCCATTGCCCTTGATGCCGCCGATCCGCTGCGGCCGCTGCGGCAGGAATTCCTGATTCCGCGCCACGGTGGTGGTGAGCAGACCTACTTCGTCGGCAACTCGCTGGGCCTGCAACCGCGCGGCGCGCAGGCGGCGGTGCAGGAAGTGATGAAGCAGTGGGGCGAACTGGCGGTGGAAGGCCACTTCACCGGGCCGACCCAATGGCTGTCGTACCACCGTCTGGTCAGCGCGCAGCTGGCACGCGTCGTCGGCGCACTGCCCAGCGAAGTGGTGGCGATGAACACGCTGAGCGTGAACCTGCACCTGATGATGGTCAGCTTCTACCGGCCCACGGCCGAACGCCCGGTGATCCTGATGGAAGCCGGCGCGTTCCCGACCGACCGCCATGCGGTGGAAGCACAGATCCGCTTCCATGGCTTCGACCCGGCCGACTGTCTGGTGGAAGTGCAGCCGGATGAAGCCAACGGCACGATCTCGATGGCCGCGATCGAACGCGCGATCGCCGCGCACGGTCCGCGCCTGGCGCTGGTGTTGTGGCCTGGCGTGCAGTACCGCAGCGGCCAGGCCTTCGACCTGGATGCGATCACCCGCGCGGCACGCCTGCAGGGCGCGCGCATCGGCTTCGACCTGGCGCACTCGGTCGGCAACCTTCCGCTGCACCTGCATGACGTCGCCCCGGACTTCGCCGTGTGGTGCCACTACAAATACCTCAACAGCGGCCCGGGCGCCGTGGCCGGTGCCTTTGTGCACGAACGCCATCATCGCGACACCACGTTGCCGCGCTTTGCCGGCTGGTGGGGCCATGACGAAGCCACCCGCTTCCAGATGGCGCCGCAGTTCCAGCCCGCAGTCGGCGCCGAGGGCTGGCAGCTGAGCAATCCGCCGATCCTCGGCCTGGCGCCGCTGCGTGCGTCGCTGGACCTGTTCGAACGTGCCGGCATGGACTCGCTGCGCAGCAAGTCGCTGGCACTGACCGGCATGCTCGACGCACTGGTGCGCGCGCGCCTGCCGCAGGTACTCGAAATCGTCACCCCGGCCGAACCCGAGCGCCGCGGCTGCCAGCTGTCGCTGCGGGTGATCGGCGGCCGCGAGCGCGGACGCGCCCTGTTCGAGCATCTACGCGCCATCGGCGTGCTGGGTGACTGGCGCGAGCCGGACGTGATCCGCATCTCGCCCACCCCGCTCTACAACCGTTACCTGGACGTGCACCACTTCGTCGAGGAAGTGGAAGCCTGGGCCGGCCTGTAAGCCGCCCTCCCCTACTGCTGGACAGTTCGTTGATCGCACATGCATCCCGCTCGCTGAGCATTGTCGGCGCCGGCCTGGCCGGATCCCTGCTGGCCATCCTGCTGTCACGGCAGGGCTGGCGCATCACCCTGTACGAACGCCGTGGCGATCCGCGCATCGCCGATTACGAAAGCGGTCGCTCGATCAACCTGGCCTTGGCCGAGCGCGGACGCAACGCGTTGCGCCAGGCCGGTGTGGAAGTCGAAGTGATGGCGCGTGCGGTGATGATGCGCGGGCGCATGGTGCATCCGCGCGAAGGCGAGCCGCAGTTGCAGCGCTACGGTCGCGACGACAGCGAAGTGATCTGGTCGATCCATCGCAGCGACCTCAACACCACACTGCTGGAACTGGCCGAGCAGGCCGGTGCCACCGTGCATTTCCACCGCCGCCTGCATACGGTCGATTTCGATGCCGGCTACGCGCGCTTCATCGATGATCGCGACGACAGTCCGCACGATATCCGCTTCGATACGCTGGTGGGTGCCGACGGCGCAGGCTCGGCGCTGCGTGCGGCGATGAACCGTCGCGACCCGCTGGGCGAGGACATTGCCTTCCTCGACCATTCCTACAAGGAACTGGAGATCCCGCCCACCGACGATGGCGGCTTCCGCATCGAGCGCAATGCGCTGCACATCTGGCCACGCGGCCACTACATGTGCATCGCCCTGCCCAACCACGAGGGCACGTTCACCGTGACCCTGTTCCTGCCCAACCAGGGCGATCCGAGTTTCGCTACGGTCAACACTGGCGTCCAGGCGGAAGCACTGTTCGCGCGCGAGTTCGCCGATACCCTGCCGCTGATTCCCAACCTGCGCGCGGACTGGGAGCAGCATCCGCCGGGCCTGCTCGGCACGCTCACCCTGGAACGTTGGCACCAGCGGGACCGCGCCGTGCTGATCGGTGATGCCGCGCACGCGATGGTGCCGTTCCACGGCCAGGGCATGAACTGTGCGTTCGAGGACTGCGTGGCACTGGCCCGCCATCTGATGGAGGCGGACGACCTGCAGAGCGCCTTCGCCGCGTTCGAAGCCGAGCGCAAACCGAACGCGCGTGCGATCCAGCAGATGGCGCTGGAGAACTATCTGGAGATGCGCGACCGGGTGGCCGATCCGGCCTTCCTGCTGCAGCGCGAGCTGGAACAGGAACTGCAGCGGCGCTGGCCGACGCGTTTCGTCCCGCACTACACGATGGTGACCTTCCTGCACACGCCCTATGCCGAGGCACTGCGCCGCACCGACATCCAGCGCGAGATGCTGATCACCGCCACAGCGGGCCACGACACGCTGGACAACATCGACTGGAACGCACTGGAGGCGCAGATCCATGCGCGGCTGCCGGTGCTGGAGGGCGCGCACTGATGGCCGACAGCTTCCTGTTCTACGACCTGGAAACCTTCGGCCAGGATCCGCGTCGCACCCGCATCGCCCAGTACGCGGCGATCCGCACCGACAGCGATCTCAACGAGATCGACACGCCGGTCAGCTTCTTCGTTCGCCCTGCCGACGATCTGCTGCCCTCGCCGATGGCCACGATGGTCACCGGCATCACCCCGCAGCAGGCGCTGGCCGAAGGCATCAGCGAAGCTGAAGCATTCGATCGCATCAACGAGCAGCTGTCGCGCCCCGGCACCTGCGCGCTGGGCTACAACACCCTGCGCTTCGATGACGAGTTCATCCGCTACGGTCTGTTCCGCAACTTCCACGACCCGTACGAACGCGAGTGGCGCAATGGCAATTCGCGCTGGGACCTGCTGGACATGCTGCGGCTGATGCATGCCATCCGTCCGGAGGGCATCCATTGGCCCAAGCGCGAAGACGGCGCCACGTCGTTCAAGCTCGAACACCTGGCCGAGGCCAACGGCGTGCGCGAGGGCGATGCCCACGAAGCACTGTCGGACGTGCGCGCGACGATCGGCATGGCGCGCCTGTTCAAGCAGTCGCAGCCGCGCCTGTGGGACTACGCGTTGAAGCTGCGCGACAAGCGTTTCGTCGGCAGCCTGCTCGACATCACCGCGCTGAAGCCGGTGCTGCATATCTCGATGCGTTACCCGGCCAGCCGCCTGTGCGCGGCGCCGGTGTTGCCGCTGGCGGTACATCCGACCATCAACAACCGGGTGATCGTGTTCGACCTCGACGGCGATATCGACGACCTGCTGGAGCTGCCTGCCGAGGTGATCGCCCAGCGCCTGTACCTGCGTGCCAGCGAACTGCCCGAAGGCGTAGCCCGGGTGCCGTTGAAGGAAGTGCACCTGAACAAGGTGCCGGCGCTGGTGGCCTGGAACCACCTGCGCGCCGATGACCACGCACGACTCGGGCTGGACGTGGCAGCGATCGAAGCCAAGGCCGAACGACTGCGCGCGTTCGCACCACAGTTGGCCGAGAAGGCGCGCCAGGTCTACAACCAGCCGCGCGCGGCGAGCGTCTCCGACGTGGACGCTTCGCTGTACGACGGCTTCCTCGGTGCCGGCGACAAGCCGCTGCTGGCACTGGCACGGACCACGCCACCGGAACAGTTGGCTGCACTGGAAGGCCGCTTCCGCGACCCGCGGCTGCCCGAGCTGTTGTTCCGCTACCGCGCCCGCAATCATCCCGGCAGCCTCGCACCGGAAGAACGCGAGCGCTGGAATGCCTATCGCCGCCAGCGCCTGTCCGGCGAGGAAGGCCTGGGCGAACTCAACCTGGCCCAATACCAACAGCAGCTTGATGCGCTGGCGGCCGAAGCGCCCGACGACGTTCGCCGCGCCACGCTGCTGCAGTCGCTGCGTGACTGGGGCCAGCACCTGCAGGAGGACCTGTGAGCACCTATTTCTCCGATGCCAGTTTCAAGTTCCTGCGCAGCCTGGCGCTGCACAACGACAAGACCTGGTTCAACGACCATCGCCAGCAGTACGAAGACCATGTGCGGCAGCCGTTCCTGCGCCTGCTGGGCGACCTGCAGCCGGCGCTGACCGAGGTGAGCGGACACTTCCGCGCAGACACCCGTGGCGTGGGCGGCTCGTTGTTCCGCATCCACCGCGATGCGCGCTTCTCCCATGACAAGTCGCCGTACAAAATCTGGCAGGGCGCGCGCCTGTTCCATGAGCGCCGCCGCGAAGTGGCCGCGCCCTCGTTCTACGTGCACCTGCAACCGGGCGAGAGCTTCGTCGGCGCCGGGCTGTGGCATCCCGAACCGGAAACCCAGCGCCGCGTCCGCCACTTCATCCTCGACAACCCCGGTAGCTGGAAGGCAGCCGCGCATGCACCGGCGCTGCGCAAGCGTTTCGACTTCGAGGAAACCGAGAAGCTGGTGCGTCCACCGCGCGGCTTCCCCGCCGACTTCGAGTTCATCGATGACCTCAAGCATCGCAACTGGGTGATGTGGCGTTCGCTGGACGATGCCACGATGACCGGCCCGCGCCTGTTGTCCACGCTTGGCAAGGATCTGGCAGGATTGGGCCCGTTCGTAGACTACCTCTGCGCCGCGCTGGATCTGGAGTTCTGAACGGCGCCGGGGCCATCACTGGCATCACCCGTCGTTCACCACCGGCACCCCCACTTGCGGCAGGCTGTGCACCATGAAGAAGCTCATTGGCATCCTCGTTCTGCTGATCGTCGTGGTGGCGGGCTGGTGGTTCGGCGGCCCCTACGTGACCGTGCATGGCCTGTCCAAGGCCATCGAACAACGCGACACCGCGCGCTTGGAGCGCTACGTGGATTTCCCACGCGTGCGCACCAGTCTGCGTGCCCAGCTCAATGATTACCTGGTGCGCCAGGCCGGCCCCGAGGTGGCTTCCAGCCCCTTCGGCGCGCTGCTGTACGGGTTGGGCGACCAGTTGGGCGGTGCCGCGGTGGAAACGATGGTCACCCCCACCGGCATCGGCGCGATGCTGCAGGGCCACGTGCTGTGGAAGCGCGGCCGCAATGAACTACAGGGTGGTGATGCCTTCGGCACGACCGAACCGGCGCGACCGCTGAAGAACGCCGAACACCACTTCGAAGCGCTGGACCGCTTCGTGGTCGACGTCGATCGCGGTCCCGGCCAGCCACCGTTGAAGGTAGTGCTGGAACCGCAGGGCCTGCGTTGGAAGGTGGTGGACCTGCAGCTGGGGATGTCAGCCACGCCTTGATCGGTAGACGCCCACCTTGGTGGGCGCCGATGCATGGCAGTGCCAACCAACGGTTGGCACCCACCGGCCATGGTCTCAGCCCTCGTTGGCGACGCCGTGCGGGACGTGCCCGGCCGCCACGTGTTCACGCGCACTGTCGATGTTGTGCTGCGAATCATCAAAGAAGATATCCGCGCCGAACGCCTGCAGGAACGGGCCCTTGTGCCGCCCACCGAGGAACAGCGCCTCGTCCAGGCGCACGCCCCATTCGCGCAGGGTGCGGATCACGCGCTCGTGCGCCGGTGCAGAACGCGCGGTCACCAGCGCCGTGCGGATGGGCGCGCTGTCGCCAGCCGGGAATACTTCCTGCAACGTGTGCAGCGCAGAGAGGAAACCACGGAACGGACCGCCACTGAGTGGCTCGCGTGCACGCTCGCGTTCGTGCCGGCCGAAGGCTTCCACGCCCTGCTCGCGCGAGATGCGCTCGCTCTCATCGCCGAAGATCACCGCATCACCATCGAAGGCGATGCGCAGCTGCCCGGCCGGGCGGGTAATGTCGATCTGGTCGGCGGCAGCGGCGGCAGTCTCGCCCGGTGGCTTGGGCAGGATGGTTGCAGCGGCGATGCCATGGCGCAGCGCGCTGCGCACCGATTCCGGATTGGCCGACAGGAACAGGTCGGTGCCGAACGGCTTCACGTATGGCCAGGTTGGCTCACCGGCGGTGAACGTCGCGCGGATGATGCCCAGCCCGTAGTGCTGGATGGAATTGAAGATGCGCAGGCCGGTATCGGCTGAGTTGCGCGACAGCAGGATCACTTCCACGCGCGGGTTCTCGGGGCTGGCGCCCTGGTTCAGCGCCAGCAGCTTGCGCACCACCGGGAAGGCCACGCCCGGCCCGAGGATGTCGTCCTCGTGCTGGCGCTGGTACTCGGCATAGGCGGCCACGCCATCGCTCTCGAACAGTGCATGGCTTTCTTCCAGGTCGAACAGCGCACGCGAGGTCACCGCGACGGTCAGCAAACGGGGGGAATTGTCGCCCATCGGTGGGGTCCTTCAAGCGGTCGGCAGTGCCGGCCGCCTATTGTCGTCAAAAAACGAACTGTTCGCTCAGGATCCTGTCTTCCAGGTTGTGCTCCGGGTCGAACAGCAGGGTCACCCGGTGCTCGCGCGACTCGCGGATCGTCACTTCGACCACATCACGGGTCTCGTGCGAATCGGCGGTGACGCTGACCGGACGCTTGTAGGGATCGAGCACGCGGAAGCGCACTTCGGTGTCGGCCTTGAGGATGGCACCGCGCCAGCGCCGCGGGCGATACGGGGCCAGCGGCGTCAGGGCAATGGTGTGCGAGCCCAGCGGCAGCACCGGTCCATGCGCCGAGTAGTTGTAGGCGGTGCTTCCAGCCGGGGTGGCCACCAGCACGCCATCACCGATCAGTTCGCCCACCCGCTCCTGGCCATTGAGGTCGATGCCGATATGCGCCGCCTGCCGGGTCTGCCGCAGCAGCGAGACATCGTTGTAGGCCAGCGACCCGGTGGTGGTGCCCGATTCTGTCAGCGCCACCATTTCCAGCGGGCGCAGGTGGGCCGGCTCGGCACGGGCGATACGCGCATGCACGTCGTCGTCGCCGCGGTACTGGTTCATCAGGAACCCCACCGTGCCCAGCTTCATCCCGAATACCGGCTTGCCCAGGTGTCCGTGACGATGCAGGGTCTGCAGCATGAAGCCATCGCCACCGAGCGGACACAGCACGTCGGCCTGGTCGGGCGCGTGGTCGCCATAGCGCGAGACCATCGCTGCGCGGGCCATCTGCGCAGGTTCGGTGGTACTGGCCAGGAAAGCGATGCGGGGGGTGTCGCTCATCGGTGGATCCGGGGAGGTTTGATGGAGAGCATAACCGAGCGCCGGGAGTTGGACCCCGTGGGGCGGATGACCGGCATATCCGCCGGGACACGCCGTAAACCCGTCCCTGGGGGCTCGATCGCGCCATCCATGGCGCTCACGGTCCCGGCGGATATGCCGGTCATCCACCTGGCAGGTTAACGGCCGGCGTCGGGTCAGGTGGTCGCAAAGGTCAAGGGCAGAACCAGAACGGCCCCGCTTTCGCGGGGCCGTTCCGGTTCACGCATGCCAGGCATGGCCTGGCACTACATCACTTACGCGCCGTGGGCAGCGAGCTGACCCAGACGCTGGACTGCGACCGAAACGGTCGGGTAGTCCAGGGTCTTCTGCTCGGCCAGTTCAGCCAGCATCGCCAGGGTGAAGCGCAGGCTGCTGTCGTCACGACCGATCCACGCGGCCACCTTGGCTTCAGCGGTGCTGCCCTTGGTGGCCAGCACCTGGCCAGCCAGGCTGCGGTGGTGCGCGGCCAGTTCGTCGCGCAGCACGCCACGTGCCACCGCGTGCCAACGGCCGTTGACCTCCAGCGCGTCGATCTGCTCGAACAGCCACGGCAGCTGCAGGGCGTCGCCCAGGCGGAAGTGGATCTTGGAGACATCCACCGGCTTCAGCTTGCGGGTACGGGCCAGTTCGATGATGTCGAACGCCGGCTCCAGGAAGTGCAGTTCGGCCAGCTGCTGTGCCAATGCCGACGGCAGGCCCTTTTCCTTCCACTCGGCCACCAGGGCCTCGTAGGTCGGACGCTGCGAATCCGGCAGCACACCCGAAGCAACGCGGATGTCGTTGAACGGACCCTGGTAGCGGTTGACCGCCTCGGTGATGCCCGGCATCGGGCCCGGGCGCGACAGCAGCCAGCGTACGAACGAACGCTGCAACTTCCAGATCACTTCCAGCGCATCGATCTGCACCGACTCCGGCAGGGTGCCGTCGAGGGCGTCGATCTGCGCCCACAGCGCGCGGGCATCCAGCGTTTCGCGGCTGATGGTGTAGGCCTTGGCGACCTCGGCAATGGAACGGCCGGTGTCTTCCTGCATGCGCATCAGGAAGGTGGCGCCCATGCGGTTGATGGTCTGGTTGGTCACGGCCGTGGCGATGATTTCGCGCTTCAGGCGGTGACGCTCCATCGCGTCGGCGTACTTCTTCTGCAGCGGCGTCGGGAAGTAGCGCTGCAGTTCCTTGGACAGGTACGGATCTTCCGGAATGTCCGAATCCAGCAGCTGGGCAAACGCCACCAGCTTGGAATAGGACAGCAGCACCGACAGCTCCGGACGGGTCAGGCCCTGGCCGCGCGCCTTGCGCTGGGACAGCTCGGCATCGGACGGCAGGAACTCGATCTGGCGATCCAGCAGGCCCTGCTGTTCCAGCGTACGGATGAAGTGCTGCTTGGAACCCAGGCGCTTGACCGCCATCCGCTCCATCAGGCTCAGGGCCTGGTTCTGGCGGTAGTTGTCGTTGAGCACCAGCGCAGCGACTTCGTCGGTCATCGACGCCAGCAGCTTGTTGCGCTGCTCGACGGTCAGCTTCTTGGCCCGCACCACATCGTTGAGCAGGATCTTGATGTTGACTTCATGGTCGGAGGTATCCACACCGGCCGAGTTGTCGATGAAGTCGGTGTTGAGCAGCACGCCAGCCTGGGCGGCTTCGATGCGGCCCAGCTGGGTCATGCCCAGGTTGCCGCCCTCGCCCACCACCTTGCAGCGCAGCTCGCCACCGTTCACGCGCAGGGCGTTGTTGGCGCGGTCGCCGACATCGCTGTGCTGCTCGCTGGCGGCCTTGACGTAGGTACCGATGCCGCCGTTCCACAGCAGGTCGACCGGCGCCTTCAGGATCGCGCTCATCAGGTCATTCGGCGACAGCGCCTTGACGCTCTCGTCCAGGCCCAGCACCTCACGCACCTGCGGGGTGATCTCGATCGACTTCAGGCTGCGCGGATACACGCCGCCGCCCTTGCTGATCAGCTTGGCGTCGTAGTCCGCCCAGCTCGAACGCGGCACGGTGAACAGACGCTCACGTTCGACGAACGTGGTCGCTGCATCCGGGTTCGGGTCCAGGAAGATGTGACGGTGATCGAACGCGGCCAGCAGGCGGATGTGGCGCGACAGCAGCATGCCGTTGCCGAACACGTCGCCGGACATGTCGCCGACGCCGACCGCGGTGAAGTCCTGGGTCTGGCTGTCACGGCCCAGTGCACGGAAGTGGCGCTTGACCGACTCCCACGCGCCGCGCGCGGTGATGCCCATACCCTTGTGGTCGTAACCGACCGAACCGCCGGAGGCGAACGCATCGCCCATCCAGAAGCCGTGCGCGATGGCCAGGCCGTTGGCGATGTCGGAGAAGGTCGCGGTGCCCTTGTCAGCGGCCACCACCAGGTACGGATCGTCCATGTCATGGCGCACGACATCCACCGGCGGCACGATCTTGTTGTTGACGATGTTGTCGGTGATGTCCAGCAGGCCCTGGATGAACAGCTTGTAGCAGGCCACGCCGTTGGCGAAGATCGCATCGCGATCACCATTCACCGGCGGCATCTTGGCGAAGAAGCCGCCCTTCGCGCCGACCGGCACGATGACGGTGTTCTTGACCATCTGCGCCTTGACCAGGCCCAGCACTTCGGTACGGAAGTCTTCGCGACGATCCGACCAGCGCAGGCCGCCACGGGCGACGGCACCGAAGCGCAGGTGGGTACCTTCCACGCGCGGGCCGTACACGAAGATTTCGCGGTACGGACGCGGCTTCGGCAGGTCCGGCACCAGGGCCGAATCGAACTTGAAGCTGATGACATGGCCGTGCTGGCCGTTGGCATCGGTCTGGTAGTAGCTGGTGCGCAGGGTCGCATCGATCACGCCCATGAAGGAACGCAGGATGCGGTCCTCGTCCAGGCTCGACACGCGGTCCATCAGCTTCAGCAGCGCTTCGCGCGCGGCCTGCATCTGCGCATCGCGGTCACCCTTGCGGGCGTCGACCACGGTCTTGAGCACCTTCAGGGTGGCCTCGTCGCCGGCAGCCAGCACGTCGAGGTGGGCCTTCAGCTGCGCCTGACCAGTGGCGATGTCTTCCTTGCTTTCATGACCGGTGGCCGGATCGAAGCGGGCTTCGAACAGCTCGACCAGCAGGCGTGCCAGCAGCGGGTAGCGGGTGAAGGTACCTTCGACGTAAGCCTGCGAGAACGGCACGCCGGTCTGCAGCAGGTACTTGCAGTAGCCGCGCAGCATGGCGACCTGGCGCCAGTGCAGGCCGGCAGCCAGCACCAGACGGTTGAAGGCATCGTTCTCGGCATCGCCGTGCCAGACGCGGGCAAAGGTCTCACCGAAGGCTTCATCGACGCTGGCGGCATCGATCGCACCGGCGGTCGATTCGACCTCGAAGTCCTGCACGTACACCGGCGCGTTGTCCACCGACAGGCGGTACGGACGCTCGGCGATCACGCGCAGGCCCATGTTTTCCATCATCGGCAACGCGTCCGACAGCGGGATGTCATCCAGCTGGCGATACAGCTTCAGGCGCAGGCCATCGCCGGATTCGCGCGGCACGGCCTGCAGGCTCAGGCGCAGGTCGTCCGGGCCGGTCAGCGCGTCGAGCTGGCTGACATCGTTGGCGGCAACGGCGGTGCTGTTGTCTTCGATGTAACCGGCCGGCAGAGCCTTGCCGATACGCGCAGCGATGCGCAGGCCTTCAGCTTCGCCGTGGCGGGTGACCAGCGCTTCGCGCAGGTCGTCCTGCCAGTTGCGCAGCACCTGGGCCAGCTTCTGCTCCAGTTCGGCGGTATCGACGTCGAGCATTTCGCCCGGCTTCGGACGCACGATCAGGTGCACCTGCGCCAACGGCGATTCACCCAGAACCACCGAGCTGTCCACGTACTCACCGTGCAGTGCTTCCTTCAGCATCGCTTCGATGCGCAGACGCACGTCGGTGTTGAAACGCTCGCGCGGCAGGTAGACCAGCGCGGAAATGAAACGGCTGTACTTGTCGCGACGCAGGAACAGGCGGCTGCGCACACGCTCCTGCAGGCCCAGCACGCCCATCGCGGTGCGGAACAGTTCGTCCTCGCTGGACTGGAACAGTTCTTCGCGCGGCAGGGTTTCCAGGATGTGGCGCAGGGCCTTGCCGCTATGGCTGGAGCCAGCCAGGCCGGACTGCTTCATCACGTGCTCGTAGCGCTGACGCACCAGCGGGATTTCCCACGGGCGGCGGTTGTAGGCGCTGGAGGTGAACAGGCCAAGGAAGCGCTGTTCGCCGATGATCTTGCCCTTGGCGTCGAATTCCAGCACGCCGATGTAGTCCATGTAGCCGGCACGGTGCACGCGCGAACGGGCATTGGTCTTGGTCAGGATCAACGCGTCCTTCAGCCCGGACGTGGTGTTCAGGCCCTGGGCGGCCAGGGTCTTGACCGGACGTGCGGCCGACTTGTCCTTGCCGCGCATCAGGCCCAGGCCGGTATCGTTCAGCGGCGCCAGCACGTCTTCCTTGCCCTGCTTCTCGACGCGGTACTCGCGGTAGCCGAAGAAGGTGAAGTGGTTGTCGGCGGCCCAGCGCAGGAATTCCTGTGCTTCCTTGCGCGAGGCAGCGTCGACCGGCAGCTGGCGGCTGCCGAGGTCGTCGGCCAGCGCCAGCGCCTTGTCCTGCATCGGCTGCCAGTCGCGCACGATGGCGCGCACTTCATCAAGCGCCTTGTTGATGGCCTGCTCGATGTCTGCCATGGCTTCGGCCGGCTGGCGGTCGATCTCCAGCAGCATCACCGATTCCAGCTGGCCCTCGCCGACCTTGGTCAGCTTGCCGGCCTTGTCACGGGTGAAATGCAGCACCGGGTGGCCCAGCACATGCACGCCAACGCCATGCTCGGCCAGCGACATGGTCACGGTGTCGACCAGGAACGGCATGTCGTCGTTGATGATCTGCAGCACGGTGTGCGGCGATTCCCAACCATTGGCCTTCGCGGTCGGATTGAACACACGGACATTGGCCTTGCCGGCCTTGCGGGCACGGGCGAATTCCAGCGTTTCGGCTGCGAGCGCGGCCCACTCCTCAGCGCTGTGGTGGGGGAACTCGTCCGCCTCCATGCGCTTGTAGAAATCGGCTGCGAATGCCACTGCCTCGGCCTGAGCGGCCGCGGGGTAACGCTTGCGCAAGGCCGTGTACACCGGCTCCAGGGAGAAACCAGCGGTCACTGCGACCTCCGACTCAACTGGTTTGCTTTTGTTTTTCACGGTCTTGGCTGCGGTTTTTTGCGGTTTCATGGCAGAGCGGCGCGCTTGCTCAGTTGGGAAAATGAAATTGTAGCCCTACCGCACGAAAAGGCCTTGCTGCAGGACGGAATAACCAGATTCGGGTTTGCTGCGGTTTAGACGCCCTATTCAGTTCGCACCGGTATGGGCATCGCCGTCGCACAGCGTTGCCGACAGGATCGGCAAAACGTGTTACCGGAAGACACATGCGGCAACATCGGCGCGATTCCACAATCCTGAACTGGACGGTATAGTCCACCGCGTGAATCCGGCCTACCTTCCTGTCGCCCTCGACGCGCGTGATGAGCGCGTGTTCGATGCCGTGCGCGAACTGCTTGCCCAACAGGGCATGCAGATGAGCATGGATGCGGTCGCCCAGCATGCTGGCTGCTCGAAGCAGACGCTGTACTCGCGCTACGGCAACAAGCAGGCCCTGCTGCGGCGGGTGATGCAGCGCCACGTCGGTCACGCGACCGGGGCCATGCTGCGTGCACTCCGCGGTGACGACCTGCGTGGCAGCCTGCTGCAGTTCGCCACCGACTTCCTGGAGCACTTCAACCAGCCCCACGTCGGCCAGGCCTGCCGCCTGATCGCCGCCGATGCAGCACAGTTTCCCGAAGAGGCGCGTACGCTGTACCGGCATGGCGCCGGCGCGTTGACGCTTCATCTTGCTGAATGGATTGAAACCGTTTGCAGTCGCGGGCTGCTGCGGCATGACGACCCGCACTTCATGGCCGAACTGCTGCTGAGCATGATCGCCGGTCAGGATTTCGACAAACAGCGCTTCCATACCCCCCATCGTGATGACGCAGCGTTGCGTCGGCGCTGGGCAGAGTTCTCCGTCGATGGCTTCCTGCGCGCGTTCGCGCCGCAGCCCTCGCCGGCCCCGTCTTCAAACCAACCCCGGAGTTCCTCCTGATGACCGCCCCACTCCGCACCCTTGCCTTGACGTGCGCCGTTGCTGTCGCCGTAGCTGCCTGCAAGAAGCCGGAACAGCCGACGCCTCCACCGCCGGAGGTGGGCGTGATCGATGCCAAGCCGCAGACCCTGCCGCTGCAGCGCGAGCTGGTCGGTCGCCTGTCGCCGTTCCGCAGCGCCGATGTGCGCGCCCGCGTACCCGGCGTGCTGCTCAAGCGCGTCTATCAGGAAGGCAGCGAGGTCAAGCAGGGCCAGACCCTGTTCCTGATCGATCCGGCACCGCTGCGCGCCTCGCTCAGCGCCTCCGAAGCCCAGCTGGCTTCGGCACGCGCGACCTACGCCAACGCCAAGGTCGCCGCTGACCGCGCCCGTTCGCTGGCACCGCAGAAGTTCGTGTCCAAGGCCGACCTGGACAACGCCGAGTCGGCCGAGCGCACCGCGCTGGCCGCGGTCAAGCAGGCCGAAGCCTCGGTGACCAGCAGCCGCATCAGCCTGGGCTATACCAACGTCACTGCCCCGATCAGCGGCGTGGCCAACAAGCAGCAGGTCACCGAAGGCGCGCTGGTCGGCCAGGGCGATGTGACCCTGCTGACCACCGTGGACCAGCTCGACCCGCTGTACGTGAACTTCTCGCTGAGCGTGGATGAACTGACCCAGCTGCGTGCGCAGCAAGCCAAGGGCACGCTGGCCCTGTCCGGCGACGGCAAGGCCACGGTCAACGTCAAGCTGGCCGACGGCAGCACCTACAGCGAGCCGGGCACGCTGGACTTCTCCTCGACCACGGTCGACCCGGCTACCGGCGCGGTGTCGCTGCGCGCGGTGCTGCCGAACCCGCAGAAGATCCTGCTGCCGGGTGCGTTCGTCAGCTTCCAGGCCAACCTGGGCGAACGCAACAACGCCTACCTGGTGCCGCAGCAGGCGCTGCTGCGCGATACCACCGGCGGCTATGTGATGGTGGTCGGCGCCGACGGCAAGGTCGTCCGCAAGAACGTCAAGACCGACGGCGCGCAGAACGGCAACTGGCTGGTCAGCGAAGGCCTGGCCGCCGGTGACAAGGTGGTCGTCGCCGGCGTGCAGAAGGTCAAGGAAGGCACGCCGGCCACGGCCAAGTCGTGGACCCCGGGCCAGGACGCCAACGGCAAGCCTGCCGCCGGCGCCGCTGCTCCGGGCGCGGCTGCCACGGCTCCGGCCGACGCCAAGGCACCGGCCAAGGCTGACCAGGCCGACAAGGCCGAGCCGGCCGCCACCGAATCGAACAAGCAGTAACGGGACCTTCCGTCATGCCTAAATTTTTCATCGAACATCCAGTCTTCGCCTGGGTGGTGGCGATCCTGATCTCGCTCAGCGGCGTGATCGCGATCCTCAACCTCGGCGTAGAGTCCTACCCCAACATCGCCCCGCCGCAGGTGACCGTCTCGGCCACCTACCCGGGCGCGAGCGCGGACACCACGGAGAAGTCGGTCACCCAGGTGATCGAGCAGCAGCTGACCGGTATCGATCACCTGCTGTACTTCAGCTCCTCGTCCGCGTCCAATGGCCGCGCCTCGATCACCCTGACCTTCGAGACCGGTACCGATCCGGACATCGCCCAGGTGCAGGTGCAGAACAAGGTCTCGCTGGCCACGCCGCGACTGCCTTCGGAAGTCACCCAGCAGGGCGTGGTGGTGGCCAAGGCCAACGCCGGCTTCCTGATGGTGGTGGCGCTGCAGTCCGATACGCCGACCATCAACCGTGACGCGCTGAACGACATCGTCGGCTCGCGCGTGCTCGACCAGGTCTCGCGCATCCCCGGCGTCGGCAGCACCCAGCAGTTCGGTTCCGAGTACGCCATGAACATCTGGCTCAACCCGGAAAAGATGCAGGGCTATGGACTGTCGGCCAGCCAGGTGCTTGCGGCAGTGCGCGCACAGAACGTGCAGTTCGCCGCCGGTGCGCTGGGCTCTGACCCGTCGCCGGAAGGCCAGCACTTCACCGCCACGGTGTCGGCCGAAGGCCGCTTCAGCTCGCCGCAGGAGTTCGAGAACATCATCCTGCGGGCCAACGCTGATGGCTCGCGCGTACTGTTGAAGGACATCGCCCGCGTTGCCTTCGGTGCCAACAACTACGGCTTCGATACCCAGTACAACGGCAAGCCCACCGGCGCCTTCGCGATCCAGCTGCTGCCGGGCGCCAACGCCCTGAACGTGGCCGAGGCCGTGCGCGGCAAGATGGACGAGCTGCAGCCCAGCTTCCCGTCCGGCGTCACCTGGTTCTCGCCGTACGACAGCACCACCTTCGTCAAGATCTCGATCCAGGAAGTGGTCAAGACCCTGTTCGAAGCCGTGTTGCTGGTGTTCCTGGTGATGCTGATCTTCCTGCAGAACTTCCGCGCCACCCTGATCCCGACGCTGGTCATCCCGGTGGCGCTGCTGGGTACGTTCCTGGGCATGTGGATGATCGGCTTCACGATCAACCAGCTGACCCTGTTCGCGATGGTGCTGGCGATCGGCATCGTGGTCGATGACGCGATCGTGGTGATCGAGAACGTCGAACGCATCATGACCGAGGAAGGCCTGGCGCCGAAGCCGGCCACGCAGAAGGCGATGACCCAGATCACCGGCGCGGTGGTGGCGATCACCGTGGTGCTGGCGGCGGTGTTCATCCCCTCGGCCCTGCAGGGCGGTGCGGCCGGTGAGATCTACAAGCAGTTCGCCCTGACCATCGCCATCTCGATGGCGTTCTCGGCGTTCCTGGCACTGGGCTTCACCCCGGCGCTGTGCGCGACGTTCCTCAAGCCGACGCACAACGACAACCCGAACATCGTCTACCGCACCTTCAACAAGTACTACGACAAGATCAGCCACACCTACGTGGGCCACATCACCTCCGCGGTGCGCCATGCCCCACGCTGGATGATCCTGTTCGTGGTGCTGACCGCGCTGTGCGGCTTCCTGTTCACCCGCATGCCGGGCAGCTTCCTGCCTGAAGAAGACCAGGGCTATGCACTGGCGATCGTGCAGTTGCCGCCGGGCTCGACCAAGAGCCAGACCAACGAAGCGTTCGCACAGATGCGCGGCATCCTGGAAAAGCAGGATGGCTATGAAGGCATGCTGCAGGTGGCCGGCTTCAGCTTCGTCGGTTCCGGCGAGAACGTGGGCATGGGCTTCATCCGCCTGAAGCCGTGGGAAGAGCGCAAGTTCACTGCTCCGGAATTCATCCAGAACATGAACGGCGCGTTCTACGGCATCAAGGAAGCGCAGATCTTCGTGGTCAACCTGCCGACCGTGCAGGGCCTTGGCCAGTTCGGTGGCTTCGACATGTGGCTGCAGGACCGTAGTGGTGCCGGTTACGAGCAGCTGACCCAGGCCCGCAACATCCTGCTCGGCCAGGCCGCACAGAAGCCGGACCATCTGGTCGGCGTGCGCCCGAACGGCCTGGAAAACGCCCCGCAGCTGCAGCTGCACGTGGACCGCGTGCAGGCGCAGTCGATGGGCATGTCGGTGTCGGACGTGTACAGCACCATCCAGCTGATGCTGGCCCCGGTGTACGTCAACGACTTCTTCTACGAAGGCCGCATCAAGCGCGTGACCATGCAGGCCGATGGTCCGTACCGCACCGGCCAGGAATCGCTGAAGAGCTTCTACAGCCCGTCCAGCCTGACCACCAATACCGATGGCACCAACGCGATGATCCCGTTGAGCACGGTGGTCAAGTCCGAATGGGTCTCGGCACCGCCGTCGCTGAGCCGCTACAACGGCTACTCGGCGATCAACATCGTCGGTTCGCAGGCACCGGGCACCAGCTCGGGTGAAGCGATGCAGACGATGGAAGGCATCGTCAACGACGACCTGCCGGCGGGCTTCGGCTACGACTGGTCCGGCCTGTCCTACCAGGAAATCCTGGCCGGCAACGCCGCGACGCTGCTGCTGGTGCTGTCCATCGTGGTGGTGTTCCTGTGCCTGGCCGCACTGTATGAAAGCTGGTCGATTCCGGTGGCGGTGCTGCTGGTGGTACCGCTGGGCGTACTGGGTGCACTCGCCCTGTCGATGATGCGTGGCCTGCCGAACGATCTGTTCTTCAAGATCGGCCTGATCACCGTGATCGGCCTGGCCGCGAAGAACGCGATCCTGATCGTGGAGTTCGCGGTAGAGCAGCGTGCGGCGGGCAAGACCCTGCGCGATGCCACCATCGAAGCGGCGCGCCTGCGATTCCGCCCGATCCTGATGACGTCCTTCGCGTTCATCATGGGCGTCATCCCGATGGCGATCTCCAGCGGTGCCGGCGCCAACTCGCGTCACGCCATCGGTACCGGCGTGATCGGCGGCATGCTGTTCGCCACCCTGCTCGGCCTGCTGATGATCCCGGTGTTCTTCGTGGTCGTGCGCCGCATGCTGGGCGACAAACTGGATGAACCGTCGAAGGAATTCCTCGGCCGTCAGCGTGATGCGGAATCCGCCCACCGCCCGGATCGTTGATCCAACGGTGAGTTGAAACGAGAAAGGCCCCGGAGCGATCCGGGGCCTTTTTCTTTGCTGCTTTTCTGTAGGGCCGGGCCCATGTTCGGCCACTCATGCCGGAGCGGGATTCATCAACTGCAAGTGTCGCCTCTGACAGCCATGCGTGCGCATAGATCTACAGATCAGGCGATGGATATCGCGATCCCCCTCGGTTTTTGGGCCATATGCGTCACTAGTTGGCACCATCCATCAACAAATCCAATACCGCGCAATCCATCACAACCTCCACCGGAACAGCGCTTTAACCAAGGGTCTCTACCACAGGAACATCAGGGAGGATCCCATGCGTAATTCGTTTGTCCCGCGAGCTGCCCAACTCCTTGCGCTGCTGGGGCTGAGCGCATTGTTCTCACCGTTGACACATGCCGCAGGTGTGCTGGTCTGTGACAACTGCACCGACCCACGCGCGCTCGCGCTCACATCCGGCACCGGTCCCACCATCGTCGCAGATTTCAGCCAGCGCAGACTTCATGGCTACGAGGTGGAGTACGACCGCGAGCTGCGCAGGTACCGGGCAGTCACTACATCCATCCCACCGGAGATCATCGCGGCCTTCAATCGCATCATGGGCATGCTCGATGCCCCGCGCGCCGGGGGCCGCGGAGCGCACTTCGACGTTCATCCGGACAATCCCGGAGGAGCCAACGGGATCTCATTTCCGGACGCGCACAAGAATCTCAATGCCTACGATGTTGCCCAGATGGCTACAACGCGGTTCCAGCTGGAGCAGGCCATCGGCCAGGCTTTTTCTGGCGCGACGACGTCTTCCACCGCATGGAACAGCATGGCTACGTTCCTGTCATCCATCGGATTGAGCTTCGTCAGCCGACTGTTGGGAATCGACGGTGCGACCTATGTGATCACTTGGCGGGATGGCTCCAAAACCACGCTGGTGATCCATCCGGACCTCGTTGACCGCGCAAAATATGTGCAAGGTGAGAGCATTGACGCCTCAGGCAACCGCATCCCAGACGGCGCCGCCAGCAATCCGGACACTGCACAAGACTTTGCTGGTGTCTATCAGTTCGAGGACAGGGAAGCGATGCAGCGCTGGATCGATACCGCACGCCTCTACGGCGTGACGGTCATTGAAGGCAGCGGCATCGCAGGCGGGCTGGATTGTCGCTGGGATGGACGGACGCTGACCTGCGGAGGCAATTGATCGGGAAGTACACTCCGATGAAAATGCCTTGGGGTGACCCAAGGCATTTTTTCCTGCGCTTCGAGGTGGGTGCGGACCTTGGTCCGCACCATCCACACATGGCGTGCATCTACCCGATGGCTGTCAACGCAGCCCGGTCTCGTTGCGGGCGATCACCAGGCGCTGGATCTCCGAGGTGCCTTCGTAGATCTCGGTGATCTTGGCATCACGGAAGTAGCGCTCCAGCGGCATTTCCTTGGAATAGCCCATGCCGCCATGGATCTGCACGGCCTGGTGGGTGATCCACATCGCCGCTTCCGAAGCGGTCAGCTTGGCGATGGCGGCTTCGTTGCTGAAGCGCTTGCCCTCGCCCTTCACCCATGCCGCACGCAGGGTCAGCAGCAGCGCCGCGTCCAGCTTGCACTTCATGTCGGCGATCTTCGCCTGGGTCATCTGGAAGGTACCGATGGCCGCACCGAAGGCCTTGCGATCCTTCACGTACTCCAGGGTCGCTTCATAGGCGGCACGCGCAATGCCGATCGCCTGCGAGGCGATGCCGATGCGACCAGCGTCAAGCACGCCCATGGCGATCTTGAAGCCCTCGCCTTCCAGGCCCAGCACGTCTTCCGGCTGCGCCACGTAATCGTTGAACTCGATCTCGCAGGTAGCCGAGGCACGGATACCCAGCTTCGGTTCGGTCTTGCCGCGACCGAAACCGGCCTTGTCGGTGTCGATCATGAACGCGGTGATGCCACGCGCGCCCTTGTCCGGCTCGCTCATCGCGAACAGCACGATGTACTTGGCCACCGGGCCGGAGGTGATCCAGCTCTTCTTGCCATTGATGACGTAGCTGCCGTCGGCCTGTTTGATCGCACGGCAACGCATCGCCGTGGCGTCCGAGCCCGACTGCGGCTCGGTCAGTGCGAATGCACCGATGGCCTCGCCCTCGGCGATGGCACGCACGTATTTCTGCTTCTGCGCTTCGCTGCCATGGGTCAGGATGCCGTTGCAGAACAGCGAATTGTTGACCGACATGATGGTCGAATGCGCAGCATCACCGGCGGCGACCTCCACCATCGCCAGCACGTACGCGATCGGGTCCATGCCTGCGCCGCCATATTCGGCCGGCACTTCGATGCCCATCAGGCCGTTCTCGCCCAGCAGGCGGATGTTGTCCAGCGGGAACTCACCCGTACGGTCATGGTGCTCCGCACTCGGGGCGATCTTCTCCTGCGCGATGCGACGCGCCACGTCCTGCAGCATCAACTGCTCTTCGGTAAAGCTGAAATCCACAACACCCTCCCGGGTACATGATGTTATGGGCCGCGCAGCGCGCGCCCAGGTGCCCCGATTGTACCGGGGCCGGGCATCGGCGGCTGACTCGCGCGGAGCTGCGGCTTGACCGGAAGGGGTGCGGTCAGTGAATATATCTCTATATCGCGATAGGTAGATATTTATGGATCTGGAAGACTGGTCGACCCGCCTGAAGGTGTTCGCCGATGCCACCCGTGTGCGCCTGCTGGCGCTGCTGGAGCAGGAAGAGCTGACCGTGGCCGAGCTTTCGGCCATCACCCGGCTGGCGCAGCCGCGGGTATCGACTCATTTGGCGCGCCTGAAGGAAGCCGGCCTGGTGCGCGACCGCCGTGCGGGCGTGTCGGCCTATTACCGCTTCGACGAAGGCCAGCTGGACCCGGCGCAGCGTGCATTGTGGCATGCCCTGAGCAACGGAAGCGACGACCCGTTGCTGCGCCAGGATGCTGAACGGGTCGCTGCGGTGCTTGCCCACCGCGCTTCCGACCAGAACTGGGCCGACAGCGTGGCCGGCGACATGGAACGCCACTATTCCCCGGGCCGCACCTGGGAAGCGCTGGCGCGTACCGCGCTGCCGTTGCTGGAAACCGGCGACGTGCTGGATATCGCCTCCGGCGACGGTGTGCTGGCCGAACTGGTCGCCCCGCACGCCAGGCGTTACGTGTGCATCGATACCAGCGCGCGCGTGGTGGCTGCCGCCAGCGAACGCCTGCGCCGCCTGCCCAATGTGGAAGTGCGCGAGGGCGACATGCATGCCCTGCCCTTCAAGGACCGCAGCTTCGACCTGGTCGTGCTGATGCACGCACTGACCTACGCCAGCAAGCCGGCGCAGGCCGTCACCGAGGCCGCACGCGTGCTGCGCCCGGGCGGCCGCCTGCTGCTGTGCAGCCTGGCCCGCCACGAGCACAAGGCCGCGGTCGATGCCTATGGCCACGTCAACCTCGGCTTCAGCGACAAGGAACTGAAGAAGTTCGTCGACAAGGCCGGCCTGCAGGTCTCCAACCTGGAAACGGTCACCCGCGAAAAGCGCCCGCCGCATTTCGAAGTGATCTCGCTGATCGCCAACAAGCCCTGAGGTCGACATGTCCGCCCTGCCCTGGCTGCACCCGGAACGCGTGGAATTGCTGCTCGCCGCCCTGCGTGATCGCATCCTGATCATCGACGGCGCAATGGGCACGATGATCCAGCGACACGGCCTGCAGGAAGACGACTACCGGGGCGAGCGCTTCGCCGGCGGCTACGACCATGCCCATGGCCCTGGCTGCGACCATGGCGCAACACCGGAAGGCCACGACCTGAAAGGCAACAATGATCTGTTGCTGCTGACCCGACCGGAGGTCATCGCCGGCATCCACAGTGCGTATCTGGAAGCCGGCGCGGACCTGGTGGAAACCAATACCTTCAACGCCACCTCGGTCAGCCAGGCCGACTACCACCTCGAACACCTGGTGTACGAGCTGAACAAGGCAGGCGCTGCCGTCGCCCGTGCCTGCTGTGATGCGGTGGAGGCGACCACGCCGGGCAAGCCACGCTTCGTCATCGGTGTCCTCGGCCCGACCAGCCGCACCGCCTCGATCAGCCCGGACGTCAACGATCCTGGTTTCCGCAACACCAGTTTCGACGAACTGCGCGGCACTTACCGCGAAGCCATCGATGGCCTGATCGATGGCGGCGCCGACACGATCATGGTCGAGACCATCTTCGATACGCTCAACGCCAAGGCAGCGCTGTATGCCATCGAGGAAGCCTTCGATGCACGTGGCGCGCGGCTGCCGATCATGATTTCCGGCACCATCACCGATGCCTCCGGGCGCACCCTGTCCGGGCAGACCGCCGAGGCTTTCCAGGCATCACTCGCGCATGCACGGCCGTTGTCGATCGGCCTGAACTGCGCGCTCGGCGCCGACGCGATGCGTCCGCATGTGGAAACCCTGTCGCAGGTGTCGGACTGCTACGTCAGTGCCCATCCCAATGCGGGCCTGCCCAATGCGTTCGGCGAGTACGACGAAACACCCGAGGAAATGGCGGCCACCCTGCGCGGCTTTGCCGAAGATGGCCTGCTGAACCTGGTCGGTGGCTGCTGCGGCTCCACCCCGGACCATATCCGCGCGATCGCGCTTGCGGTAGCCGGGCTGCCGCCGCGCGCGCTGCCTGCCGTCCAGGTCCAGGCCGCATGAGCAGCACTGCCATCGCCATCCACCTTCCGCCCTGTTGCCGTTGAGCCGCTGCCTGCCATGACGCCTGTCCGCCCTACCCGCCTGTCCGGCCTGGAACCGCTGGTCATCACCCCGGACCTGCTGTTCGTCAATGTCGGTGAACGCACCAACGTCACCGGCAGTGCGCAGTTCCGCAAGCTGATCAAGGAAGGCCGCTACGAGGAAGCGGTGGACGTGGCCCGGCAGCAGGTGGCCAGCGGCGCGCAGATCCTCGACGTCAACATGGACGAGGGACTGATCGATTCGGAAGCGGCGATGACCCGCTACCTCAACCTGATCATGTCCGAGCCGGACATCGCGCGCATCCCGGTGATGGTCGACTCCTCCAAATGGAGCGTGATCGAGGCTGGCCTGAAGTGCCTGCAGGGCAAGAGCGTGGTCAATTCGATCTCGCTGAAGGAAGGCGAGGAGCTGTTCCGCGAGCATGCGCGCAAGGTGCTGCGCTATGGCGCCGCCGCAGTGGTGATGGCCTTCGATGAGGCCGGGCAGGCCGACACCTGCGCGCGCAAGGTCGAAATCTGCACCCGCGCCTATCGCCTGCTGGTCGATGACATCGGCTTCCCGCCGCAGGACATCATCTTCGACCCGAACATCTTCGCCGTCGCCACCGGCATTGAAGAGCATGACAACTACGCGGTCGATTTCATCGAAGCCACCCGCATCATCAAGCAGACGCTGCCGCACTGCCATGTGTCCGGCGGCGTATCGAACGTATCGTTCTCGTTCCGTGGCAACGAGACCGTGCGCCAGGCGATCCACTCGGTGTTCCTGTACCACGCGATCGCCGCAGGCATGGACATGGGCATCGTCAACGCCGGCGCCATGCCGATCTACGACGAACTGGAGCCGGACCTGCGCGAGCGGGTGGAGGACGTGATCCTCAACCGCCGCCGTGATGCCACCGAGCGCCTGCTTGAAATCGCCGAGCGCTACAAGGGCAGCAAGGGCGCGGCGAAGACCGAAGACCTGGCCTGGCGCGAGAAGCCGGTGGATGCGCGGTTGGCGCATGCGCTGGTGCATGGCCTGGACGCATGGGTGGAAGCCGATACCGAAGAAGCCCGGCAGCGTTCCAGCCGCCCGCTGGACGTGATCGAAGGCCCGCTGATGGATGGCATGAACGTGGTTGGCGATCTGTTCGGCGCGGGCAAGATGTTCCTGCCGCAGGTGGTGAAGTCGGCACGGGTGATGAAGAAGGCTGTGGCCTACCTGCTGCCTTACATCGAAGCCGAAAAGGCACGCAGCGGCGACACCGCCCGCAGCAATGGCAGGATCATCATGGCCACGGTCAAGGGCGATGTGCACGACATCGGCAAGAACATCGTCGGCGTGGTCCTGGCCTGCAACAACTTCGAGGTGATCGATCTCGGCGTGATGGTACCGGCGCAGAAGATCCTCGATGCCGCACGCGAACACCAGGCCGACATCATCGGCCTGTCCGGCCTGATCACGCCGTCGCTGGAGGAAATGAGCCATGTCGCCCGTGAGATGCAGCGACAGGGCTTTGACCTGCCGCTGATGATCGGCGGCGCGACCACCTCGCGTGCGCACACCGCGTTGAAGATCGACCCACATTACAAAGCGCCGACGGTCTGGGTGAAGGATGCCTCGCGCGCCGTGGGCGTGGCGCAGTCGCTGATCTCGCGCGAGCTGCGCGATGCGTTCGTCGCCGCCAACGAGGCCGACTACGCCGAGATCCGTACCCGCCATCGCAACCGCGGCGACGCCAAGCGTCTGGTCTCGCTGGAGCATGCACGCGGCCAGAAGTTCAAGTGCGATTGGGAGGCGTACACGCCACCCGCACCGAAGCAGCCGGGCCTGCATGTATTCGATGACTACCCGCTGGCCGAACTGGTGCCCTACATCGACTGGACACCGTTCTTCCAGGCATGGGAACTGGCCGGCAAGTACCCGGCCATCCTCACCGATGAGATCGTCGGTACCCAGGCCAGCGAGCTTTACCAGGACGCGCGCGCGATGCTGGACCGCATCGTCAACGAGAAGTGGCTGCAGGCCAAGGCCGTGTTCGGCCTGTGGCCCGCCAACAGCATCGGCGACGACGTACGTGTGCAGCATCCCGATGGCGAGGCCACCCTGTACTTCCTGCGGCAACAGGTGGACAAGCCTGCCGAACGCCCGGATTTCTGCCTTGCCGATTTCATCGCCCCGATCGACAGCGGCAAGCAGGACTGGATCGGCGCCTTCGCAGTCACCGCAGGCATCGGCATCGACGCGCACGTGGCCCGTTTCGAGGCCGACCACGACGACTACAACGCGATCCTGCTGAAGGCGCTCGCCGACCGCTTTGCCGAAGCACTGGCCGAACGCCTGCACCAGCGCGTACGCACCGGATTCTGGGGTTACGACCACGCCGAGACACTCGACAACGAAGCGCTGATCGACGAGAAATATCGCGGCATCCGCCCCGCGCCCGGCTACCCCGCCTGCCCCGAACACAGTGAAAAGCGCCGATTGTTCGACCTGCTGGGCGCGGAAACCAACGCCGACATGCAGCTGACCGAGAGCTTCGCGATGCTGCCGACCGCGGCAGTGTCGGGCTATTACTTCAGCCACCCGCAGAGCCAGTATTTCGTGGTCGGCCGTCTCGGTCGCGAGCAGGTCATCGATTACGCACGCCGCAAGGGCGTGGACCGCGCGCAGGCCGAACGCTGGCTGGCCTCGAACCTCGACTACGACCCGGAATGAAAAAGGGGACGGAGGGGATTACGTCGTTTGTGCGATAAACGACTTAATCCCCTCCGTCCCCTTTTATGCAGGCGCTTACCAGACCAGGTCGTCTGGCACCTGGTACTGCGGGTCGGCGTAGGGATCGTCCTCGGCCGGCGCATTCGGGTCGACCTTCAACGCCACCGACGCGGCAAACACGGCCTCAGACTGGGCCAGAACGTCGGCTGTCACCAGCAGGTAGCGACCGTTGAGCTGGACCACGCCCAGCTCACCGGCGTTGAGTGCCTTGAGCTGCTCGGCGGTGACGTAGATGCGCTTGATCTTGCCGCCGTACGGGAAGTGGCGCGCGATATCAGCCGCTTCGGCATTCAGGCTCTTGTCCTTCAGCAGCTCTTCCAGCTTCACCTTGGCCTCGCGGCGCTGGCGTGCTTCTTCCTGCTTCAGGCGCTCGGTCTCGATGCGCTCTTCCTTTTCGCGCTGCGCACGGATCGCGTAGGCCTTGGCCAGATCCATTTCCTCAGCGGTACGCGGCTTGCGCGGGCCCTGCCCCTGGCCCTGGCCACGCTGCTGGCCGGGCTTGCCCGGACCACCATTGCCATGCGCCCGCCGCTCGCCAGGCTTGTGTTCGCCCTTGCCTGCGTGCTGCGGCTTTCCATTGCCAGCGCCACCCTTGCCCTGCGGGCGGCCATCACGGCGGGGGCCATCATTCTTGCGCTCGGGCTTGGGCGCGGGCTTGAAGCCCAGGCCCATCAGCTGGTCGCGGAGGGTATCGCTCATAGGATATGGATCAGTAGTGCGGCGGCGGCGGTTCGCTCGCCGGATCAGAAGAATTCAATGCATTGCGGACCTTGCCCAGGTCCTCCAGCAGCACGCGCAGGATGCCGGCATTGCGGCTGCCTTCCATACGCGCGTCTGCCAGCGCATCGCTCAGTTCGGCCAGCGCGTGTTCCTGGAAGGACACGCGCATCTCCAGTTCGACCAGGCGCGCTTCCAGCGCCTGCTCGCGTTCGGTCGGCACTTCAGACATGCAGCGAACGTCCCCGGCCTATGCCGTAATACGCAAGGCCAGCGGCCTCGACTTCGGCCGGCTCGTACAGATTGCGGCCATCGAACACCACCGCATCCTTCAGCCGCTCGCGCAGCATCTGGAAATCGGGGCTGCGGAACTGCTTCCACTCGGTCACCACGACCAATGCATCGGCGCCCTGCAGCGCGTCGTCGGCGCTGTCACAGAACACCAGATCGTCGCGCTCGCCGAAGATCCGCTGCGATTCATGCATCGCCTCCGGATCGTAGGCACGCACCGTTGCACCGGCTTCCCACAACTGGGCCAGCAGGCGGCGGCTGGAGGCCTCGCGCATGTCGTCGGTGTTCGGCTTGAACGCCAGGCCCCACACGGCAAACGTCCTGCCGCGCACGCCTTCGTCTTCGCCCTTGTCATAATGCCGCTGGATCAGGGCGAACAGGTGCCCCTTCTGCGATTCATTGACCGCCTCCACCGCGTTCAGCAGCTTCGGCTCCAGGCCGGCCTGCTGCGCGGTACGGGCCAGGGCCTGCACATCCTTGGGGAAACACGAACCGCCGTAACCGGCACCCGGATAAATGAAGTGCCAGCCGATGCGCGGGTCCGAACCGATGCCCTGGCGGACCTGCTCGACGTCGGCGCCCACGCGCTCGGCAATGTTGGCGATTTCATTCATGAACGAAATCTTGGTTGCCAGCATTGCATTGGCGGCGTACTTGGTCAGCTCGGCCGAACGCACGTCCATCTCCACCACGCGATCGTGGTTGCGATTGAACGGTGCGTACAGGCGACGCATCACGGCGACCGACTCGGCGCTGGTCGCACCGATGATGATGCGGTCAGGCCGCATGCAGTCGGCAACGGCGTCGCCTTCCTTCAGGAATTCGGGATTGGACACCACATCGAAGGCGATATCCGCGCCACGCGCTGCCAGTTCCTCGGCAATGGCCGCACGGACCTTGTCGGCGGTGCCCACCGGCACCGTCGACTTGTTGACCACCACCGTCGGCACCGAGATGTACCGGCCGATGGTGCGGGCCACGGCCAGCACGTACTGCAGGTCGGCGCTGCCATCCTCGTCCGGCGGCGTGCCCACGGCGATGAACACCACCTGGCCGTGGCCGATGGCGGTCGCCGCGTCGGTGGTGAACGCCAGCCGCGACGCGGCGTGGTTGGCCTTCACCATCGGCTCCAGGCCGGGCTCGTAGATCGGGATGATGCCCCGGTTGAGGCCATCCACCTTGGCCTGGTCGATATCGACGCAGACCACCTGGTGGCCGACGTCGGCCAGGCAGGTGCCGGTCACCAGGCCTACATAGCCGGTACCAAAAATCGCAACGCGCATATCCGTACTGACTCCGTGGTGGCTTACGGCAGAACGCCCAGCAGCTCGACGTCGAAGGTCAGGGTGGCGTTCGGACCGATCGGACCACCCGGGGTGCCGTTCTCGCCGTATGCCAGTTCACCCGGAATCCAGAAGCGGTACTTCGAGCCGACCGGCATCAGGGCCACGCCCTCGGTCCAGCCCTTGATGACCTGGTCCAGACCGAACTCGGCCGGACCACGGCCTGCGGAACTGTCGAACACGGTGCCGTTGAGCAGCTTGCCTTCGTAGTTCACGCGCACCTTGCTGGACGGCAACGGACGCTCGCCGCTGCCCGGACGGATCACCTGGTACTGCAGGCCCGACGGGGTGGTCACCACGCCCGGCTGGGTCTTGTTCTTGGCCAGGAATGCGTTGCCTTCCTGACGGTTGGTCTGAGCGGCCTGTGCGGCCTTGGCCTGCATCTCGGCCTGCTTGGCGCCCATGAACGCCTGGATGGTGGCAGTGGCGTCGGCTTCGGTCATCTTCGGCTGGCCCTTGCTCAGGCCAGTGTTGATCGCGTCAAACAGCGAGGCGGTATCGATATCGTCCTTCAGCTGTGCCAGCGACGGCCCCACCGAATAGGAGCCGATCATCTGCGCGACCTTGACCCGGTCGACCTTCGCCGGCTGCGAGCCCGGCGCAACGCCCGGCACCTGCTGGCCGCTGCGGGCCATCACGACCTGGCGCAGGGCGGCATCGGTGGCCTTGGCCTGTTCCTGGGTGATCTGCGGCTGCAGGCCTTCGAAGGAACGTTCAACGGCAGTGCGCAGTGCGGCCGCATCGATTTCATCGGCGATCGGCGCGAACGACTTGGCCACATCCAGACCAATGGCGTAGCCGAGCTTCTGCTTGGGGGAATTCAAGGGTGCGGTCTCCTTGGCGGCCGAGGGAGCGGCCGGTTGTTGCGACAGGGCGACACCGGAGGTGCCCATCGCCAGAATCAGAACCGACGCCGCGGCGCCGCGCATTCCCATTTTCATTCGCTGCATTCCTGGAAGTGACTGGACGCCGACGTCGGCGCGAAAACACGTATTGTCGCACGCATGCCGTCGATGTCGAGGCATCCATGCCGGCATTCAATGTGCAGCTGGTGCTGCAAGCGCCTTGTCGATGGCCGCTTTCAGCTGCGGATCATCCGGGGTGACCTTGCTGGCGAACTGGGCAATGACCCTGCCATCGCGCCCGACCAGATACTTGTGGAAATTCCAGGCGGGCGCCACGCCGGTGGCGGCGGTCAAGCGCTGATACAGCGGCGTAGCCTGCGCGCCGGTCACGTGCACCTTTTCGAACATCGGGAACTTCACACCATAAGTAAGCGTGCAGAAATCCTGGATCTGCTTTTCGTCACCGGGCTCCTGCCCCTTGAAATCGTTGGACGGGAAGCCGAGCACTGCAAATCCCTTGCCGGCGTACTGCTTCTGCAGCGCTTCCAGACCTTCGTACTGCGGGGTATAGCCGCACTTGCTTGCGGTATTGACCACCAGCAGCACCTGGCCGTGGTAACGCTGCTGCAGGTTGACCTGCTGCTTGCCCGCCAGCGGCCGATACGACAGATCCAGCAGATCGGCGGCAAACGCGCCGGCCGACGTGGCCAGGCCTGCGGCCAGCAGGGTCAACAGGGACAGGCCGCGAAGGCGGCGCGAGGAGGCAGTCGACAAGGGCATGGGAGACGTTCCGCGGTAGCCGTTCCAGGGGTCCGGCCGTGGCCGGCCGGGAATCGGCCGAACTATAGCACCGGGGTCTGCCCCCCTCTGGAGCACAGGCGCTGTTGCGCTTTGCACGGCGTGGCGGAAGTCGCCGGCAACGCGTCTCCGTCCTCAGCTGATGACATAGCATGGACATGACTGAATGGGAGGTTGGCCGAGAACAGCCCTCCGAAATTTAGTTTTTTCAATGAAAATCAAATGGTTGAATAATTATTTCGGTGCCATGACCACCCCTGCCATCAGTTGGGTAGGGGCAGGACTTGCACACAGGCGTGCCGGTGTTATAGTTGCATACAACACCAGTCACCTGAGACAGGGGGGAACCATGAACACCCGGATGCGTCGCAGCCTCACCGCCCCCGCGGTCACCGCGGTATCAACCCTGTTCGTCCTGGTCTGGCTGGCCATGCCGGCCCCACCGGCCGCTTCCTCCCCCGCCCTCTCCGAAGACAGTACGCAGGACGCAGCAGTACCCCCGGCAGGGAATGCCGCTCCCTCCCCCTCCCCCCCGCGTCGGCTGCACAGCTCCCTGTCCATGCCGTATTTCTCGTTCGCACAGCCGCTGACCCCACGGAGCTGAATATGAGCGACATCCAGTGGAGCGACGGCGCTCCCATCTACCGCCAGCTGAAGGAACGCGTGATCGCCATGATGCTTGACGGAATCCTCAAGCCGGGCGATGCCCTTCCCTCGGTGCGCCAGGTGGCCGCCGATTACCAGCTCAACCCCATCACCGTTTCGCGCGCCTACCAGGAGCTGGCCGATGAAGGCCTGGTCGAGAAGCGCCGCGGGCTGGGCATGTTCATGACCGAACAGGCGGCCACGCAGCTGCGCAGCAGCGAGCGCGAACGCTTCCTCAATGAAGAATGGCCGGCCGTTCTGGAGCGCATCCAGCGACTGGGCCTGAGTCTCGACGAATTGTTGCCCCAGGGGAAATTCTGATGAATGCCAGTCCCACTACCGCTGTACCAAGCGAAGCTGTCATTACCGCCCGTGGCCTTCGCAATGCTTACAAGAACACGCTCGCGCTCGACAACGCCAGCTTCTCCATTCCGGCAGGCCGCATCATCGGCCTGATCGGCCCCAATGGTGCCGGCAAGACCACCGCGCTGAAGGCGGTGCTCGGCCTGACCTCGGTGGAAGGCGAGCTGAGTGTGCTTGGCCGTGACCCGCGCGCGCATCGCGACGATCTGATGAACGACATCTGCTTCATCGCCGATGTCGCCGTGCTGCCGCGCTGGCTGAAGGTGCGTGAGGCGATCGGCTTCGTCGCCGGCGTGCACCCCCGCTTCGACCGTGCCCGCTGCGAGCGTTTCCTGGCCAACACCAAGCTGCAGCCGAAGCAGCGCGTGCGCGAACTGTCCAAGGGCATGATCGTGCAGCTGCACCTGGCCCTGGTGATGGCCATCGACGCCAAGGTGCTGGTGCTGGACGAACCCACGCTCGGCCTGGACATCCTGTACCGCAAGGAGTTCTACCAGCGCCTGCTGGAAGACTACTTCGACGAGCAGAAGACCATCATCGTCACCACCCACCAGGTGGAGGAGATCGAGCACATCCTCACCGACGTGATGTTCATCCGCGACGGTCGCATCGTGCTCAATGCGGAAATGGACGAGGTCGGCGAGCGCTATACCGAACTGCTGGTCGGCGCCGACCAGCTTGAAACCGCCCGCGCACTGAAGCCCATCGACGAGCGCAGCCAGGCCTTCGGCAAGACGGTCCTGTTGTTCGACGGCGTGCCACGCAGCCAGCTGGCCAGCCTGGGTGAAACCCGCAACGCCGGCCTTGCCGATCTGTTCGTCGCTGTCATGAAGGGGACCTACGCATGAATGCCGTCAACCATCCTGTCAGCCCTGCAGGCACCCTGCGCTGGCTGCTCAAGCGCGAATACTGGGAAAACCGCGGTGGTTTCCTGTACGCCCCGGTGATCGCCGGTATCGTCTCGCTGCTGATGAGCGGCATCGGCATCGGCCTGGGCCTGTTCGCCCTGCATCGTGCCGCACGCGATGGCGGCCTGCACATCGACGGCGAGAACGTGAACATCAACGGTCTGGATCTGGCCGTGCTGACCCGCGACATCAGCACCAAGGACATGGCCGACCTGGGCAACGGCCTCGACCTGGCGATGGTACTGACCTCGTCCTGGCCGCTGATCGTGCTCGCATTCGTGGTGTTCTTCTACTGCCTGGGCGCGCTGTATGACGACCGCCGCGACCGCAGCATCCTGTTCTGGAAATCGCTGCCGCTGTCGGACACCCAGACCGTGCTGTCCAAGGTGTTCAGTGCACTGATCGTCGCACCGCTCATCGCCATCATCGCGTCCAGCCTGACCCTGCTCGTGTTCATGCTGGTTCTGTGCCTGGTAGTGGTCTCGCACGGCGGCGACGCGATGCAGCTGATCGTCGGCCCGGCCAACCCGATGAGCCTGGTGCTGGGCATGTTCGTGTCCATCCCGGTGTACGCCCTGTGGGCGCTGCCTACCGCCGGCTGGCTGCTGCTGTGCTCGGCCTGGGCCAAGAGCAAGCCGTTCCTGTGGGCGGTCATGCTGCCGTTGTTCGCCGGCATCATCGTCAGCACCACCAAGCTGATGCACCTGTTCGACCTGACCACCGGCTGGTTCTGGCAGCACATCGTCGGCCGCCTGCTGTTGGGTGCGATGCCGGGGATGGACCTGCTGTACCGCGCCGGCGGCGAATCCAGGCAGGATCTGAACTCGATCGTTGCCCTGATGTCGCCCGCCGCGCAGCTGAAGTCGCTGGCAATGCCCGGCCTGTGGATCGGCGCGGCCTTCGGCGTGGTCTTCATCTTCATCGCCATCCGCCTGCGCAAGCGCGCTGGCGAAATCTGATCTTCAACCTGGAGGCACCACCCATGCGTTCCTTGATTGCCTGTAGTGCGCTGTTGCTGTTGCCCTTGTCGGCGCTGGCCGCCGATGCACCGAACTGCAAGTTCTCCGCGCCACGCGCGCTGAAGATCGACACGGCCGGCGCCAAGGCGGTGGTGTTCGAGATCAACCAGCATGACCTGAAGGTGGTCGCCAGCGCTGGCGGCGGCCAGCTCGAGGGCCGCGCCTGCGCGTCCAACAAGGACTGGCTGGACCAACTGGTGCTGGACCAGCGGCGCGTGGGCGACAAGCTGGTGGTAAGCCTGCGCCGCGACAGCCGCGGCTCGCTGTCGATGGGCAACAGCTATGCCTGGCTGGACATCCGTGGCAGCGTGCCGGACAACCTGCCGCTGCAGTTCAAGATCGGTTCCGGCGATGGCAGCATCGAGAACGCGCAGTCGCTGAGCATGGACGTGGGCTCCGGTGATGGCATCGCCCGCGGCACCCGTGGCAGCGTGCATGCCGCCGTGGGCTCGGGCGACCTGGACGTTGATGGCGCCGCATCGTTCAACCTGCTCTCGCTGGGTTCTGGCGACGTCAACGCCCGCAACATCGGCGGCGATGCCAGCATCGGCACCGTCGGCTCCGGTGACCTGAAGGTGACCGACGTGCGTGGCAACGCGCGGCTGGACACCGTCGGCTCCGGCGACATCGGCTTCAAGCAGGTGCAGGGCAACGTCGAGATCGGCGTGGTCGGCTCCGGCAATGTCGAGATCGAGCAGGTCGGCGGCAATGTCCGTGTACGCAGCCACGGCTCGGGTGATATCGATGTCGATGGCGTGCGCGGCAATCTCACCGTCGAGCACAGCGGCAGCGGCGACGTCCAGCATCGCAGTGTGGCCGGCACCGTCACCCTGCCGCGCGGCAAGTAACGCCCAACCATCCGATTCGAGGGGAATGCCATGAACCTGCTGCGCCTGCTGCCTGCTGCCCTGCTGTGCCTGCCGCTGATCGCCTGTGGCGGCACCTCCAGCCCCGACAAGACCGCCGGCAAGGCGGTGGCCGAGACCGCCGGTGGCGTCGGCCAGACCGTCAAGGAAGCGATGGACGATGCCCGCAAGGAAATCGCCGAGGGCAACATCAAGATCTCCGCCGACAACCAGCCGCGCGCGGAAATCACCCCGCAGGGACAGCTGCTGATCGGCGGCAAGCAGGTAACGCTGGACGATGGCCAGCGCCGCCAGCTGCTCGATTACCGCGGCCACGTGGTGGCAGTGGCGATGGATGGCATGAATATCGGTCTGGCCGGCGCCAAGCTCGGCGCCAACGCTGCCGGTGAAGCACTGAAGGGCATCTTCAGCGGCGACAGCGAAGGCATCGAGAAGCGGATCAACGCCGAGGCCGCCAAGATCGAGGCGCAGGCCAAGCGCATCTGCGACCGCATGCCGGCCATGCTGGTCAGCCAGCAGGCCCTGGCGGCCTCGCTGCCGGCGTTCAAGCCCTACGCCACGATGGACCAGAGCGATGTGGACGACTGCGGCAAGGACACCGTCGTCAACCGCTGACCCTGTGACAGATCAGCGCACCCGGCCGGCAGCGCGCAGGCGTTGCCGGCCGCTGCGCCCCGGCGGGATTACAATGGCGGCCCCGGATGCACCTCATTGAACCGCCATGAAAAAGCTGTTTCTGCTGCTGGCCGCCCTGCTCTGCCTGGGCCTGGTCGGCTGTGACCAGGATTACCGCAACCACCGCGCCGAGCGCGGCAAACCGAAGATCTCGGTCAGCGAAAGCATCGTGACCGTGCGTCGCCAGCCGGCGCCGAACATCATCATCCTGCCCGACGGGCAGATGAAGATCGACGAGATCCTGATCCCGCTCAACGCCGAGCAGAAGCAGATGCTGCAGACGATGTTCGGCACGCTGCAGGTGCTGCGCCAGAACACGCTGGTGGCCGCACCGGCCGACCCCAACATGCAGCCGGTGAAGATCGTGCCACCGGAAGGCATGCAGGTGATTCCGCCGGACCTGGTGCAGACCATTCCCGAGTTCAAGGATTACACCGAGACCTTCGGCAACATCGTCGCCGACCGTCGTTGAAACGAGAACGCCGCCCTCCCGGGCGGCGTTTCCGTTTGTAGAGCCGAGCATAGGCTCGGCTCTACAGAGTGCAGATTCCAGATCAGCCGCCGGCACCACCGCCACCGGCCTGGATGCCACCGGCGGTCAACGCGGCCGGATCCAGCAGCCGGCGCAGCTCCGATTCGGCCAGGCCACTGTCTTCCAGCGCCACGTCCAGCACCGGGCGCTGTTCCTTGTAGGCACGCTTGGCGATCGCTGCGGCTTTCTCGTAGCCGATGATCGGGTTCAGCGCGGTCACCAGGATCGGATTGCGTGCCAGCGCTTCGGCCACACGGTCTTCGCGCACCTTCAGCCCGGCAATGGCGCTGTCGGCCAGCAGGGTCGACACATTGGCCAACAGGCCGATGCCATCAAGCAGGTTCACCGCGATCAAGGGCAGCGTCACATTGAGCTGGAAGTTGCCGGTCTGGCCGGCCACAGTGATCGCCGTGTGGTGGCCGATCACCTGTGCGCAGGCCATCACCGTCGCCTCCGGAATCACCGGATTGACCTTGCCCGGCATGATCGAGGACCCCGGCTGCAGCGCCGGCAGTTCGATCTCACCCAGGCCCGCCAGCGGACCGGCATTCATCCAGCGCAGGTCGTTGGCGATCTTGATCAGGGCCACCGCCAGCGCATTGAGCTGGCCCGACAGTTCCACCGCATCATCCTGCGCGGCCAGGCCTTCGAACTTGTTCTCGGCGCTGTCGAACTTGAAGCCGGTCTGCTGCTTCAGTGCCTTGGCCACCTGCACGCCAAAGTGCGGGTCGGCATTGATGCCGGTGCCGATGGCGGTACCGCCCAGCGGCAGGCGGCGCACGCGCTTGAGGCTGTCCTCGATGCGCTCCTGTGCCGAGGCCAGCTGCGCCGACCACGCACCGAATTCCTGTTCGAAGGTCAGCGGCATCGCGTCCATCAGGTGGGTGCGGCCGGTCTTGACCACCTTGCGCAGGCTGCGGCCCTTCTTGTCCAGCGTCCTGCGCAGGTGCACCAGCGCCGGCAGCAGCTGCTCATGGGTGGCCAGCACGGCCGACACGCGCAGCGCCGTCGGAATCACGTCGTTGGAGCTCTGCCCCTGGTTGACGTGATCGTTCGGGTGCACGGTGGTCTTGCCTGCCTTGCCGGCGCGGTTGGCCAGCGTGGCGATGACCTCGTTGGCATTCATGTTCGAGGAAGTGCCCGAGCCGGTCTGGTAAACATCGATCGGGAACTGCGCGTCCCACGTGCCGTCAGCCACTTCGGCGGCGGCAGACTGGATGGCTTTGGCTACGGTCTTGGGCAAGTGGCCCAGCTCGGCGTTGACGCCGGCGGCGGCTCCCTTGACCAGACCCAGTGCACGGATGAAGCCGCGCGGCATGCGCTGGCCCGACACCGGGAAATTCTGTACAGCGCGCTGGGTCTGCGCGCCCCACAGGGCGTCGGCAGGCACCTGCAGCTCGCCCATGCTGTCGTGCTCGATCCGGAAACCCTTGGGGGCGCTCTTGCTTGCAGCTTTGCTCATTGCATCAACTCCGCACTACTTCGGTTGGGGAAAGGGAAGCGGCGGCTGGCAGGGTGTCGCTTCCCGGGCTGGCGGCTGCGACAACGATACTCCCTTGTCCGCAGCGTGGGATGGCGAGGACGGGCCAGATCGTTTCATCCGAAGGGCCGATTGTGTTGTAGAGCCGAGCCCACGCTCGGCTGCATCTGCGGTCTGGCGCCTGAGGAGCAGCCGAGCGTAGGCTCGGCTCTGCAGGGCGCTCCCGCCCGGCACGTCGTAGAATATGGCCCCCGCCGCTCGTCCCAGCCCTGCCGACATGTCCGAATCCGCCCTGCTCGCCCTGTCCCCGCTCGATGGCCGCTATGCCGGCAAGGTCGACGCCCTGCGCCCGATCTTCTCCGAGTACGGCCTGATCAAGGCCCGTGTCACGGTCGAAGTGGAGTGGCTGCTGGCCCTGGCCGCCGAGCCGGGCATCGTCGAGCTGGCCGCATTCTCCGATGCTGCCATCGCCCGCCTGCGTGCACTGGCCAGCGGCTTCAGCCCGGCCCAGGCCGCGCGCGTGAAGGAAATCGAGCGCACCACCAACCATGACGTCAAGGCGGTGGAGTACTTCATCAAGGAACAGCTGAAGGACGATGCCGAGCTGGCCCCGGCGCTGGAATTCGTGCATTTCGCCTGCACCAGCGAAGACATCAACAACCTCAGCTACGGCCTGATGCTGGAACAGGCCCGTCGCGACGTGCTGCTGCCGACCCTGGACGGCATCGCCGATGCACTGCGCACGCTGGCCCACGCCCAGGCGGGCCAGCCGATGCTGTCGCGCACCCACGGCCAGACCGCCTCGCCGACCACCCTGGGCAAGGAGCTGGCCAACGTGGTCGCCCGCCTGGAGCGCCAGCGCCGGCAGATTGCCGCAGTCGAACTGACCGGCAAGATCAACGGCGCGGTCGGCAACTACAACGCACACGTCGCCAGCTACCCGGACGTGGACTGGCCGGCTTTCGCCGAGCGCTTCGTCACCGGCCTGGGCCTGGTGTTCAACCCGTACACCACGCAGATCGAGCCGCACGACAACATCGCCGAAATCGGTGATGCCGCCCGTCGCGCCAACATCATCCTGATCGACCTGGCCCGCGACATCTGGGGCTACGTCTCGCTGGGCTACTTCAAGCAGCGCCTGAAGGAAGGCGAAGTCGGTTCGTCGACGATGCCGCACAAGGTCAACCCGATCGATTTCGAGAACGCCGAAGGCAACTTCGGCATCGCCAACGCGCTGTTCGAGCATTTCAGCGCGAAGCTGCCGATCAGCCGCTGGCAGCGCGACCTGACCGATTCCACCGTGCTGCGCGCGCTGGGCACCGCATTCGGCCACAGCCAGGTGGCGCTGGATTCGCTGGCCAAGGGCCTGGGCAAGCTGGAAGTGAACCCGCAGCGCCTCGACGCCGATCTGGATGCGGCCTGGGAAGTGCTGGCCGAGGCCGTGCAGACGGTGATGCGCCGCCATGGCCTGCCGAATCCGTACGAGCAGCTGAAGGCGCTGACCCGTGGCCAGGGCATCACGGCCGAGTCGATGCGCACGTTCGTGCAGGGACTGGAGCTGCCGGCCGAGGCCAAGCAGCGTCTGCTGGAGATGACCCCGGGCAGCTATACCGGCCTGGCCGAGTCGCTGGCGAAAAAGATTTAAGGGTTTTCCTTGCGGCGGCGGCCGCGTGCGCTGCCTGCGGCAGGCTTGTACTGCCAAGGCAACGGCAACAGCAACTGCAACGTCAAAAGCGGCTCTGGGTTTTTGCCGTGTTTGGCGGGGCGGGTTGGGTTCGCGGGGGACGCCGTAAACCCGTCCCTGGGGGCTTGGCCGCGGCATCCATGCCGCGGACACCCCCGCGAACCCAACCCGCCCCACCTTTGACAGATTCCCGGTGACGGATCGAAGAGCATTGGGTTGTCGGGACGGAATTTGAAAGAGGGACGCGGCTTCGCCGCGTCCCTCTTTGGTTTTGGGGTCTTTGTAGAGCCGAGCCCATGCTCGGCTGCTTGTTCCAACAGCAGGCCGAGCGTGGGCTCGGCTCTACAGATGCACGAGCAAGCGCAGCGCGCGACCCGCTCTTGCCTTTGATTTTCTTCTTTCCATTCCGTGGCGGGCCCCGTAGGAAACTGTCAGGGGCCTGGCGGGTGGGCTGCGCGGGGGTGTCCGCCGCATGGATGCGGCGGCCAAGCTTACAAGGACGTACTTGCAGCGCCCCCCGCGCAGCCCACCCGCCCGGCCAAGCGCGGCTTTTGCTTTGAACCCGACCGCCACGAGGGGCTCAGCCGTTGGCCGGAACCCCGCGACAAACCACCACACGTGCGCAATCCCAACGAACGTCGGACAATGGAGGCCTTGGTGGCCCGCCACGCCGCCCCTCCCGCTTTCCGCTGCAAGGAACTCCCCCATGGCCGCCCGCAAGTCCACCTCCCCCCTTATCGAAGTCCACGCCCGTCGTGGCCAGCCGCTGGGCATGTCCCCGGCCGTGTTCCTGCGCGACTTCTGGCAGAAACGCCCGCTGTTGATCCGCAACGCGTTCACCGACTTCCAGACCCCCGTACAGCCGGAAGACCTGGCGGGCCTGGCCTGCGAAGAGGGCGTGCTGGCCCGCCTGATCGAGCACGACAAGGCCCAGGACAGCTGGCGCGTGCGCAGCGGCCCGTTCCAGGAAGACATCTTCCCGGCCCTGCCCGACCACGACTGGACCCTGCTGGTGCAGGACGTGGACAAGTGGGACAAGGACGTGCGCGCCCTGATCGAACACTTCAGCTTCCTGCCGCGCTGGCGCATGGACGATGTGATGATCAGCTTCGCCGCCACCGGTGGCTCGGTCGGCGCCCATGTCGACCAGTACGACGTGTTCCTGCTGCAGGCCCATGGCCACCGCCGCTGGCAGATCGATGCCAGCGAATCGATCAAGGGCAAGCGCCCGCCGCTGGGCTTCCGCCCCGACGTGGAACTGAAGCTGCTGCAGGTGTTCAAGCCGACCCACGACTGGGTGCTGGCGCCGGGCGACATGCTGTACCTGCCGCCGAACGTGCCGCATCACGGCGTCGCCGAAGACCCCTGCCTGACGTTCTCGTTCGGCATGCGCGCGCCGTCCTCGGCCGAGCTGATCAGTGATTATCTGGACACGTTGATCGCCGATGCCGACGAAAACATCCGCTACCAGGATGCCGACCTGAAGGCACCGGCCGACCCGAACGAAATCGACACCGTGGCAATGGCGCGGGTAATCACCGCGCTCAACGCCATCCGCATGAACGACCCCGACAAGCTGGGTGACTGGTTCGGCCGCTTCATCACCACCTACCGCGCCGCCGGCGAGGTAATGGCCCACCAGGCCGCACCGCCGCAGGAAGAAGTGCTCGAGGCCCTGCAGTCGGGCCTGCTGCTGCAGCGTCACCCGTGGGCGCGACTGGCCTGGCGCCGGGCCAAGCGTGGCGCCAGCCTGTATGTCAGCGGCCAGGATTTCGCCCTGCCGATCAAGGACGCACAACGCCTGGCAGGTGCCGAGCAGCTCGATGCTGCCGCCTACCGCGGCCTGTCCGACAAGGGCCGCGCAGTACTCCAGCAGCTGCTGGTCGGCGGCGTGTTCCAGCTGATCGATCCGAACGAGGTGTATGCCGACGAGGAGGAAGCGGTGCTGGGTGAGGTGATCGAGGGCCGCGAGCAGGTCGAGGTCATCGACGCTGACGCCATGTCCGATGACGTCCATCTGGTGACCGTGCACGACGACGGCATTGAAGTGATCGTCAACTTCGACGACCACAACGAAGACGACAGCGACCCCAGCCGCGGCTGAGCCATGACTGCCCTCCGGGTCCAGCAGGTACGCCATGCCGAGGCCCACGTCGCCATCCACGACGTGCGCCAGCGGGTGTTCGTGCAGGAACAGGGCATCGATGCCGCCCTGGAGCGCGATGCCCTGGACCCGGTCTGCGCCCACGTGCTGGCGCTGGATGCCCACGGGCAACCGGTCGGCACCGGGCGGCTGGCGCCGGATGGTCGTATCGGCCGCATGGCGGTGCTGGCTGCGTATCGCGGTCTCGGCGTCGGCGAGGCCCTGCTTGAGGCGTTGGTACAGGCCGGGCACCAGCTCGGCCTGGCCGAGCTGCACCTGCATGCACAGCTGCCGGCGCGCGACTTCTACGCCCGCCTGGGCTTCCTGCCGGAAGGCCCGGAATTCGAAGAAGCCGGCATCGGCCACCAGCAGATGCGCCGCCGGCTGCAAGCCGTTTCCGCCATCGACAGCCGCGCTGAAGCGGTGGCGATCACCACGGCCATCATCCACCGCGCACGCCGCCGGCTGTGGCTGCACAGCCGGCAGCTGGACCCCGGCCTGCTGGATGCGCCACCGTTGCAGGCGGCCCTGCGCCGCTTCGTCACTGCCCGCCACGACAAGCAGCTGCGGGTGATCGTGCATGACGCCGCCGCCATCGCCAGCGCCGGTGCGCCGCTGCTGGCGCTGTTCCAGCGCCTTCCCAGTGTGATCCAGTTCCGTGAGGTGGCCGATCCGATCGATCGCGCCCTGGCCTCGGCCTGTCTGCTCAACGATGCAGGCGACTTCTACTTTCGTCTCATCGGTCATCGCCTCGACGGCGAATCCGCAATCGCGCTGCCGGCACGTTCGCAGCCGTTCGAGCAGCAATTGCAGCGTGTCTGGGACCGTTCGCGCGAATGCAGCGAATTGCGCGCACTCGGCATCTGACCGCGACCGGTGCGCTCAACCTGTCTGGGACCGACACCGGGGGACGCCCGATGCCCTCGTCGCTGCCCCTTCGTGTCCGGATGGGGGTACAATTTGGCCGTTTGAACGCGCCCGTGCATGGCTATTCATCTTCGTGCCGGGTCCTTCTGAAGCCATACCCCACAAAGCGAATCAGCACCCTCCATCGTGGACAATCAACTGAAGCAGTTTGCGCAATCTTCGCAACTCGCCGGCGGCAACGCCTCCTATGTCGAGGACCTGTACGAGCAGTACCTGGTCTCCCCGGATAGTGTCGATCCCAAATGGAAAACCTACTTCGACGGCTTCAAGGGCCGCGAAGCAGGCGACATTCCGCACTCGGCCGTCATTTCCCACATCGCGGACGCGGCCAAGGATGCGCTGAAAGCAGGCACCGGCACCGGTGCAGGCGATGAGCGCGAGCGCAATGTCGGTCGCCTGATCACCGCCTACCGTTCGCGTGGTCATCTGGACGCCCGCCTGGACCCGCTGGGCCTGGCCGCTCCGGTCAACACCCCGGACCTGGGCCTGCCCTTCCACAACCTGTCCGATGCTGACCTCAACAGCGAGTTCAGCACCGGCGGCGTGGGCGGTCAGCCGCGCATGAAGCTGCGTGACCTGCTGGCGCGCCTGAAGGCGACCTACACCGGTTCGATCGGTGCGGAGTTCATGCACATCTCCGAGGTCGAGCAGCGCCAGTGGATCTACAAGAAGCTGGAACTGGCCGGTGGCAACTACCAGCTGGACGCTGACACCCAGCGCCGTACGCTGGAGCGCCTGACCGCCGCCGAAGGCCTCGAGCGCTACCTGCACACCAAGTACGTCGGCCAGAAGCGCTTCTCGCTGGAAGGCGGCGACTCGCTGATCCCGATGATGGACACCATCATCCGCAGCGCCGGCAAGGATGGCGTCAAGGACGTGGTGGTGGGCATGGCCCACCGTGGCCGCCTGAACGTGCTGGTCAACACCCTCGGCAAGAACCCGCGCAAGCTGTTCGACGAATTCGAAGGCAAGTTCGAGCACGACGAGCACGCCTCGGCCGGCGACGTGAAGTACCACATGGGCTTCTCCGCCGACGTCGCCACTGAAGGTGGCCCGGTCCACCTGGCGCTGGCGTTCAATCCGTCGCACCTGGAAATCGCCGACCCGGTAGTTGCCGGTTCCGTGCGTTCGCGCCAGGAACGCCGCAAGGACACCGCGCGCAAGCAGGTGATGCCGATCCTGATCCACGGCGACGCGGCCTTCTCCGGCCAGGGCGTGGTCATGGAGCTGTTCCAGATGTCGCAGGCCCGCGGCTTCGCCGTCGGCGGCACCGTGCACATCGTGGTCAACAACCAGGTTGGCTTCACCACCTCCAATCCACTGGATACGCGCTCCACGCGCTATGCCACCGACGTGGCGAAGATGATCGCCGCACCGGTGCTGCACGTGAACGGCGATGATCCGGAGGCGGTGGTATTCGCCGCGCAGCTGGCCTTCGAGTTCCGCCAGAAGTTCGCCAAGGACGTGGTCATCGACCTGATGTGCTACCGCCGTTGGGGCCACAACGAGGCCGACGAGCCGGCGATCACCCAGCCGCTGATGTACCAGGTGATCCGCAAGCACGCCACCACCCGCGAGATGTACGCCGAGCAGCTGGAAAAGGCGGGCGTGATCGCCGCCGGTGCCGGCAAGGCGATGGTCGATGCGTACCGTGAGAAGCTCGATGCCGGTGAAGTGACCACCGAGCTGGCCAAGGTCGAAAAGACCCCGCCGACCAGCCCGCTGTTCGTTGATTGGCCCAAGCTGCTGGAAGGCAAGCTGTCCGACCCGGTGTCGACGAAGGTCGACAAGGACAAGCTGGTCGCGCTGGCCAAGCTGATCAACACCGTGCCCGAAGAAGTGCAGCTGCACTCGCGCGTGTCCAAGGTGTACGACGACCGTCGCAGGATGGCCGCTGGCGAGATCCCGGGCGACTGGGGCTTTGCCGAGAACCTGGCCTACGCCACCCTGCTGGACGAAGGCAGTGCCCTGCGCCTGGTCGGCCAGGACGTCGGCCGCGGTACGTTCACCCACCGCCACGCGATCCTGCACGACCAGAAGACCGACAACTACTACCTGCCGCTGCGGCAGCTGGTGGATTCGCCGGAGAAGGCCACCATCATCGATTCGCTGCTCAGCGAAGAAGCCGTGATGGCCTATGAGTACGGTTTCTCGACCACCGATCCGAACACCCTGTGCATCTGGGAAGGCCAGTTCGGCGACTTCGCCAACGGCGCCCAGGTGGTGATCGATCAGTTCATCGCCGCCGGCGAAGCAAAGTGGGGCCGTATTTCCGGCCTGACCCTGCTGCTGCCGCACGGTTATGAAGGTCAGGGTCCGGAACACAGCTCGGCGCGCCTGGAGCGCTTCCTGCAGCTGTGCGCGCTGGAGAACATGCTGGTGGTGGTGCCGTCGACCCCGGCGCAGGCCTTCCACATGCTGCGTCGCCAGCAGCACCTGACCACCCGCAAGCCGCTGGTGGTGATGTCGCCCAAGTCGCTGCTGCGCCACAAGCTGGCCGTGTCGACCCTGGACGAGCTGGCCAATGGCGAGTTCCAGCACCTGATCGGCGACGCCAATGCAGATGCCAAGAAGGTCAAGCGCGTGGTGCTGTGCTCGGGCAAGGTCTACTACGACCTGCTGGAAGACCAGACCAAGCGTGGCCAGGACGACGTGGCGATCATCCGCGTGGAGCAGCTGTATCCGTTCCCGCGTGCGCTGCTGGCTGCCGAACTGAAGAAGTACGGCAAGGCCACCGACGTGGTGTGGACGCAGGAAGAACCGCAGAACCAGGGGGCGTGGTACCAGATCCGCCACCACCTGCAGTTCTGCCTGGCCGATGGCCAGAGCCTGCACTACGCCGGTCGCGCACGTTCGGCTTCGCCGGCTGCCGGTCACATGGCTGACCACGTCCGCGAACAGCAGCAGCTGGTCGCCGATGCACTGGTCAACCCGTTCAACGACTCGTTCGCTGAATAACTCTCCCCCTATTTAGAAGACAAACCAGGAAGCTCCCGCATGGCCACCGAAGTCAAAGCCCCGGTACTGCCCGAATCCGTCGCCGACGGCACCATCGCCACCTGGCACAAGAAGGTGGGCGACGCCGTCAAGCGCGACGAAAACCTGCTTGACCTGGAAACCGACAAGGTCGTCCTGGAAGTGCCGTCGCCGGTCGATGGCGTGATCAAGGAAATCAAGTTCGCCGAAGGCGCGACCGTGACCTCCAGCCAGGTCGTGGCGATCATCGAAGAAGGCGCCGTGGCCGCTGCCCCGGCTCCGGCTGCCGAAGAGAAGAAGGCCGAGGCCGCTCCGGCCGCTGCTGCTCCGGCCGCCGCCGCTGCTCCGGCCCCGGCTGCCAAGTCGGCTGCCGATGCACTGCCGCCGGGCGCCCGCTTCAGCGCCATCACCGAAGGCGTGAATCCGGCCGACGTCGATGGCACCGGCCGTCGTGGCGCCGTCACCAAGGAAGACATCGTCAACTTCGCCCGCAACGGCGGCGCCGGCAAGGCCGGTGGCGCACGTCCAGAAGAACGCGTGCCGATGACCCGCATCCGCAAGCGCATCGCCGAGCGCCTGATGGAGTCGAAGAACTCCACCGCCATGCTGACCACCTTCAACGAAGTCGACCTGTCCAAGGTCTCGGCGGCGCGCAAGGAACTGCAGGACGAATTCGTCAAGGCTCACGGCATCAAGCTCGGCTTCATGAGCTTCTTCGTGAAGGCTGCCGCCAACGCGCTGCAGCGCTTCCCGCTGGTCAATGCCTCGATCGACGGCGAAGACATCATCTACCACGGCTACTCGGACATCTCGATCGCCGTGTCGACCGAGAAGGGCCTGGTCACGCCGGTGCTGCGCAACGTCGAGCGCATGTCGTTCGCCGACATCGAAAAGACCATCGCCGACTACGCCAAGAAGGCCCGTGACGGCAAGCTGAGCCTGGAAGAACTGCAGGGCGGCACCTTCACCGTGACCAACGGCGGCACCTTCGGTTCGCTGCTGTCGACCCCGATCATCAACCCGCCGCAGAGCGCCATCCTCGGCATGCATGCCATCAAGGAGCGCCCGATCGCCCAGAACGGCCAGGTCGTGATCGCGCCGATGATGTACCTGGCGCTGTCCTACGATCACCGCATCATCGACGGCAAGGACTCGGTGCAGTTCCTGGTGGACATCAAGAACCAGCTGGAAAACCCGGGCCGCATGCTGTTCGGCCTGTAAGAGACCTCCCGCCCCTCCGCGCCTGCGCGGAGGGGTTCTGGTAATGCAACAAGGACTATTTCAATGGCTGAACAATTCGACGTCGTCGTCATCGGTGCCGGCCCGGCCGGTTACCACGCTGCCATCCGCGCGGCCCAGCTTGGCCTGAAGACCGCCTGCATCGATGCAGCGCTGGGCAAGGACGGCAAGCCGGCCCTGGGTGGCACCTGCCTGCGCGTGGGCTGCATCCCGTCCAAGGCGCTGCTGGATTCCTCGCGCCAGTTCTGGAACATGGGCCACATCTTTGGCGACCACGGCATCAGCTTCAAGGATGCCAAGATGGACGTCGAGGCGATGGTTGGCCGCAAGGACAAGATCGTCAAGCAGTTCACCGGCGGCATCGCCATGCTGTTCAAGGCCAACAAGGTCGCCGCCTATTACGGCTTCGGCGAACTGCAGCCGGGCAACGTGGTCAAGGTCACCCAGCATGACGGCTCGGTCGTCGAGCTGAAGGGCACCAACGTCATCATCGCCGCCGGTTCGGACTCGATCGAACTGCCGTTCGCCAAGTTCGACGGCGACACCATCGTCGACAACGTCGGCGGCCTGGACTTCACCGAAGTGCCGGCGCGCCTGGCCGTGATCGGCGCCGGTGTGATCGGCCTGGAACTGGGCAGCGTGTGGAAGCGCCTGGGTTCGGAAGTGACCATCCTGGAAGCGCTGCCGGACTTCCTGGCAGCGGCTGATACCGAAGTGGCCAAGACCGCCGCCAAGGAATTCAAGAAGCAGGGCCTGGACATCCGCCTGGGTGCCAAGGTCTCCAAGGCCGAAGTGACCGGCAAGGGCAAGAAGAAGGAAGTCGCCCTGACCTACACCGACGCCGAAGGCGAGAAGTCGCTGGTGGTGGACAAGCTGCTGGTAGCCGTCGGCCGTCGCGCTGCCACCAAGGGCCTGCTGGCCGAAGGTACCGGCGTCAAGATCAACGAGCGTGGCCAGATCGAAGTCGACGCGCACTGCCACACCGGCGTCAACGGCGTCTGGGCGGTCGGTGACTGCGTGCGCGGCCCGATGCTGGCGCACAAGGGCTTCGAGGAAGGCATCGCGGTTGCCGAACTGATCGCCGGCCTGCCGGGCCACGTCAACTTCGACACCATTCCGTGGGTCATCTACACCGAGCCGGAGCTGGCCTGGGTCGGCAAGACCGAGCAGCAGCTGAAGGCCGAGGGCATTCCGTACAAGGCCGGCAGCTTCCCGTTCGCCGCCAACGGCCGTGCCGTGGCGATGATCGAGCCGGCAGGCTTCGTGAAGGTTCTGGCCCACGCCGAAACCGATCGCATCCTGGGCATGCACCTGGTCGGCGCCAATGTGTCCGAGCTGGTGCACGAAGGCGTGCTGACCATGGAGTTCAGCGGTTCGGCCGACGACCTGGCGCGCATCTGCCACGCCCACCCGTCGCTGTCGGAAGTGGTGCACGACGCGGCAATGGCCGTGAGCAAGCGCGCGATCCACAAGGCGAACTGATCCATCTGATGGTGCCGGCCGCTGGCTGGCATCCCCGGATGCTGAAAACCCCGCCTCGGCGGGGTTTTTTGTTGCACGATGACTGCAGCACAAGGGCGGAGCCCATTGGCACTCGGCGCGTGGCAGGCAAGCGGTGTCACCCTCGCCCTCACACGGGCGTCGACCTCCAGTGCTGTAGGCTCAGCCCTGAGGTCGCGTTGCATCGCCAAGCCACGGATGCGCGACAGGTGGTGCTCCCGCACCTGCTCGTGGGGCTGCTCAGACAGTGGAGATCTCCATGGAAAACGAACGAATCGAGACCCGCGGCGAAGATGGCCGAAGAGTGTTGGTATTCAAGTTCTGGCCGCACTTCGACGCAACGATTCTTCCCGGCACAAGCCTGGTCGAAGGCCTGCCGACGTATGCGCTGGCAAACGGCAATTCGGTAACCTTCAACGGCGTGGATTTCGAAATCGCCGCTACCGGCGAAGAGCTGGTCCGGTCGTTGGCCATCGCGCGACCGCCATCGGGCTGATTCGTCTGATGCTGCTTGACCGAAGATCGGCCTCCTGCTTCAACGCTGCTGCGGGGTCCGTTTCCGGTCCGTGGCGTCCAGCTCTGGCGGATCGTCACAGATCCGGTGCTGGGCGATCACCTCACCCACCTTCCATTCCTTCACCACCCTGCAGCGTTCCTTCCCCACTTCCTTGTCGGTCGTTTTGACTTCCGCCTTGCCGGCAGCGTGCTGACGCTCAAGGTAGGCCGACGGCGGTTCCTTGGCCAAGGCCGGCGCCACCATCAGCAGCGCCAGCGTCGCGATGGCAAGCGGCCTCATGCCGTCACCGCGCCGCGGCCACCACCCAGCAACCGTGCCGGCAGCATGAACAGCGCGCGCAGGAAGGCGAACAGCGCCGAGAACGTGATGCCGACCAGGCGGAACGGCAGGCTCAGCAGCCACACGAACGGCCAGGCCACCAACGCCAGGATCGCCAACGGCCAGCACAGCACGAACAGCAGGCACCACACACCGAGCGCGAACAAGGTCTTCATCACAGGCTCCCTCGGCGGCACCCCGCCGCCTGTCGTCACCTTGGCGCCCTGCCCCAGCCCGGGCAAACGGTTTGCGACGAAACCCGGCTGGGGGCGATGAAACCGTTCGATCTGCGCCCTGCCTCTGCCCGGTAGCGCCGGGCCATGCCCGGCGGGTTGCATGAGTGTGCGGACCAAGGTCCGCACCCACCGAGGAGGTCCGCACCCGCCATTACACCGGCACGGCCCCCGGGCGACCGTGGCTCACCTGGAACCGGGCGGCCGTGCGAACTTCCGCATCGCGCCGCAGCACGCTGTCGGCGAAGCGCAGTTCCGCGTCCACGGTCTGCCGGTTCAACTGCAGCTTCCACCAGCCACGCCGGTCGCCATCGAAATAACGGATGTGCGGATTCTGCGGGATCGACGGGCCGTAGTACGGGCCATACGGCGTGTCATCGCCACCGCTGCTGATCGCCGGGGCGATGAACTCGGTGGCGATCACCGGCGCGTCCGCGGCATCGAAATCCAGTTTCAGGTCATTGACGAACGTGGAGTGCCAGTCGCCGCCCAGTACGATGGCGTTGCCCTCCCCCCCGGCCTGCATCGCCTGCAGCAAGCGCTTGCGGGCGGCCGGGTAACCATCCCAGGCGTCGTTCCAGAAACGTTCGCGCGGCGTGCCCTGCTCCAACCGCAACTGCGCCATCAGCAGCTGCTGCACCACCACGTTCCAGCGTGTTCCCGCCGCGGCCGCCATCGACTGCGCGAACCAGGCCTCCTGCCCCACGCCGAGCATGCTCATGCGCGGATCCAGCGCCGCTTCACAGCGTGGCGATTCGCCGACGCCGCAGGGATTGGCCGGACGGAACTGACGGCAATCCAGCAACGTCAGCTGGGCCAGGTCGCCGTAGCGCAGGCGGCGGTGCACGCGCAGGCCACCGTTGCCGGCCGGCGTGCTACGCATCGGCAGGTGTTCGTAGAACGCGCGGTACGCAGCGGCACGACGAACGATGAAGTCCTCGGTCGGCACGTCGCTCTTTTCCGGATGGATCCCGGAATAATCGTTCTGCACTTCGTGGTCGTCCCAGATCACCGCGAAGGCGTGCGCGGCGTGCGCAGCCTGCAGGTCCGGGTCGAGCTTGTACAGCGCGTACTGGTCGCGATAACGCTCCAGGCTGAGCGTTTCACCGCTGAAGCGCTGTGCATCCAGGGTGCTGCCACGGGCGTTCTGCAACGGGCTGTATTCGTACAGGTAGTCACCGGCATGCAGCACCAGATCGACATCGCTGCGGGCGATATCCGCCAGTACCGGGTAGTAGCCGCTGTTCCAGGCCTGGCAGGTACACAGCGCCAGCCGCAGCTGCTGCAACTGCGCATCCGGCAGCGGCGCGGTGCGGAAATGCCCGACCGGACTCTCCTCGCCGCCGTCGCAGGCGAATCGATAGTAGTAATCGCACCCCGGGCGCAGGCCGGTCACTTCCACGTGCACCGAATGGGCCAGCTCCGGCACGGCCGCCGCCACGCCACGCTGCACCAGCCGACGCATCGCCGGATCTTCGGCAATGAACCAGCGCACCGGGATCGCGCGCGACGGCATGCCGCCGCCGTTGAGGGGATCCGGTGCGAGACGCGTCCACAGCACCGCGCCCTGCGGATCCGGATCACCCGCGGCGATGCCGAGGGTGAACGGATCGCGCCCCAGTCGTGGCCGCGGACCGGTGGCGGCTACGCCAGGCATGGCCGCCAGTGCGATCGCCGCTCCGGTCCCCTGCCAGGCCAGGCGCAGCAGACGACGACGGGTTTCCGGATCGGCGATGCGCTTCATCAGAAGCGCACGGTTGCGGTGGCCATCACCTGCCGCGGCGCACCGACCTGCATGGTCGCCAGGCTGCGGGTCGGATCAGCGGCGTAGGTGCCGTTGGTGTTGATGGTCGCCAGATACTGCTTGTCGGCCAGGTTGGTCAGGTTCAGCGCCAGGGTCAGGTTCTGCGCCGGGCCGAGTTTGCCCACGTCATAGGCCACCGACGCATTGATCAGCCAGTAGCTCGGCACGGAGACGTCATTGGTGTAGGTCACGTAGCGCTTGCCTACGTGGTTGGCCGCCAGGCGCAGGTCCCACGGGCCCGGCGTCCACGCCAGCGTACTGGCGAACATCCATTCCGGCGTGTCGACCGTCTTCTTGCCGCGGGTCGGCACCACACCGTTGTTGACGTAGTCGTTGTCGTAGCTGCTGTCATTCCACGACAGCGCATTGGACCAGACCAGGTCCTGCATCGGCTTCAGCTGCAGGGTCGCCTCGGCACCGCGGCTGGTGACCGAGCCGACGTTGGAGTACAGCGCCGGGCAACCCAGGATGCCGACGCACTGGGCGATGGCCAGCAGGCGGTTGTCGAACTTGACGTCGTACACCGCGACCGAGGCTTCATACCCACGGCCGTAGCCGCGCCAGCCCAGTTCGATGGTGCGCGATTGTTCCGGCTTCAGGTCCTTGGCACTGGCATCGAACGCCACCTGCGGAACATTGAACGGACTGCCCACGCCCAGCGCATAGGCCGCGATGTTCTTCGCATAGGAACCGAAGATTTCATTGCGCTCGTCCAGCTTGAAGTTGAAGCCGGCCTGCGGCAGCAGCCCCTTCTTCGCGGTCAGGCTGCTGTTGCTGGCGTAGCTGCCCAGCGGCGTGCGCACGCTGGTGCGGGTATTGGGCGACTTGGCGCCGACGTCGATGGTCAGGCGGTCATCGAACAGGCGGAAGCGGTCCTGCACGTAGAACTGACGGGTGATGGTGGTGTAGCGCTGGTGCCACACGCGCTGGTCCGGGTTGCGCAGGAAGAAGTCGTCGGTGATCGGCCCATCGATGTAGTAGAAGTTGCGCTGCACGCTGTGGCCGTTGTCTTCGTACCACAGGCCCCCTTCCAGCTCATGGCCACCCACGTTCCAGGTGAACGCCGAGGTCACGCCGGTGCGGTCGATCGCATATTCGGTGGTTCGGATCGAGATCGGAATCTCGCGGCTGGTGCCCGGGTTGGACGGATTGGACGGGCTGAACCAGTGGCCCTGACCGCGGTTGCTGTGGTTGTAGACGTTGACCTTCAGGCGCATCGTCTCGTTGAGGCCGAAGTCACCGGCGATGCTGGAGACATCATCGTTGCGCAGGCCGTGACCCGAGTAGTACGCATCCCACGGGCTGTTGACGCCGCCGCTGTACTGGCCACGCGCAGCGGCCAGGGCACGGTTCCAGTCCGGCGCATAGTTGTCCCAGTTCCAGCCCAGGCGATCGATCATCTCCAGCGACAGGTCCTGGTAATCGGCCTCAACCCGGCGCGAGGCGTTGAACAGCGCGGTGATGCGGCTGTCGACGCCGAAGTTGTAGGTCGCCTTGCCGTTGAACTGCTTGAGTTCATGCGAGCCCTTGCCCTTCCACTTGTCGCTCTCCGAATACGCACCGGACAGGTAGGCGGCGAAGCCCTGGTGTTCGCCGGTTTCCAGGCGGGCATAGCTGCGGCGTGCGCTGTCACTGCCCAGGCTCTGCGCCAGCACGACACCGTACTCGGTGGAGGGATCGATGGAATAGAACTGGAACACGCCGCCCAGGTTGCTGGTCGACGGCGTACCCAGCGCGCCGATGCCGGTGGAGACCTCGGCACCGCCCAGGTTCTCGCTGATCACCGCGCGGCTGATGTGCAGGCCGTTGCTGTTGCCATAACTCATGTTGCCCAGCGGGATGCCATCGAGCGTGTAGCCCAGGCGGTTCTGGTTGAAGCCGCGCAGGCTGATGCTGGTGGACCACTCGTAGGCACCGGTGGCGTCGGCCGATTCGAAATGCACGCCCGGCTTGCTGGCCAGCAGCTTCAGTGGGTTGGCGCCGGGTGGCAGCACCTTCATGTCCTCGGCGGTCACGCGCTGGACCTGGCGTGCCTCGCCCCGGCCGATCACCGAGACCGAATCCAGGGTAGTGGCCGACTGTGCGTCGACGGCAGGAGCGGTTTCAGCGGCGGCCAGCGAAGGCAGTGAGGCACAGACCAGCAGGGCCAGCAGATTGCGGCGAAGCGGAGCATGGCAAGACATGGGGATTCCTTGGGCGCGCTGGACGCCGAAGGGCGGCGTCAAAAGAGCAGCAGCGGCGGAATCGTAGAAGCGTTGCGTTACATGTCATTTACACGCCACATACGGATTTTTGGCGATCCGGATGGATTACATGACGTCGCGCGCCCGAACGGAAAGAGCCGAGCATGGGCTTGGCTCTACAGGGCACGCCGGAATCATCGGTTATTCGAACGAACCGACCGAGTCGTGGGCCAGGTTGTCGAAACGGGTGTACTCGCCGAAGAACTTCAGTTTGCACGAGCCGGTGGGGCCACCACGGTGCTTGCCGATGATGATCTCGGCCAGGCCCTTGTCCGGCGAATTTTCCTTGTTGTAGTAATCGTCGCGGTAGATGAAGACGATCATGTCCGCATCCTGCTCGATTGCGCCCGATTCGCGAAGGTCGGCCATCACCGGGCGCTTGTCGGTACGCGTTTCCAGCGAGCGGTTGAGCTGGGACAGCGCGATGACCGGCACGTGCAGTTCCTTGGCCAGGCCCTTCAACGAACGCGAGATCTCGGAAATTTCGGTCGCGCGGTTTTCGCTGTTGCCCGGCACGCTCATCAGCTGCAGGTAGTCGATCACGATCAGGCCCAGGTCGTGCTCGCGCTTGAGGCGGCGGCACTTGGAACGCAGGATCTCCGGCGACACGCCCGGCGTATCGTCGATGAAGATCTTGGTTTCCTTCAGCATCTTGATCGCACCGGTCACCCGGCTCCAGTCCTCGTCCTCCAGCTGGCCGGTACGCAGGCGCTGCGCGTTGATGCGGCCATTGGAGGAGATCAGGCGCATCGCCAGCTGCGATGCGGACATTTCCATCGAGAACACCGCCACGCCCTTCTTCGACTTGATCGCCGCGTACTCGGCGATGTTCAGGGCGAAGGTGGTCTTGCCCATCGCAGGACGCGCGGCAAGGATGATCAGGTCGGTCGGCTGCAGGCCGGCGGTCATCGCATCGAAATCGGTGTAGCCGGTCGGCAGGCCGGTGATGTTGCCGCCATTCTCGAAGCGGTTGCGCAGCTCTTCGAACGCGTCCTTCAACGCACCGGGCATGGCCACGAAGTCGGTACGGCCGCGCGCGCCCTGTTCGGCAATGGCGAACACGCTCTTTTCCGCAGCGGACAGCAGCTCGCTGCTGTCGCGGCCCTCGGGCTGGAAACCATCGTTGACGATGTCGGTGCCGACCTGGATCAGCTGCCGCAGCACCGCCTTGTCGCGCACGATCTCCGCATAGGCCACGATGTTGGCCGCCGACGGCGTGGTGCTGGCCAGTTCGATCAGATAGGCGCCATCGCCCACCAGCTCCATCTTGCCCTGCGATTCGAACCACTCGCCCAGGGTCACCGCATCGAACGGGCGCTCGCGCTCGGACAGCTCGCGGATCGCCCGGTAGATCATCTGGTGGTCGCGGCGGTAGAAGTCACCCTCGGTCAGCTGGTCGTTGACCCGGTCGTAGGCGTCCGGTGCCAGCATCAGGCCGCCCAGCACCGCCTGTTCGGCCTCCACCGAGTGCGGCGGCACGCGCAACTGGTCGATACGCGATTCATCGCGATCGCGATCGAAGCCTTCGCCGCGCTCTCTGCGGTTGGAACGGAAGCCGGAACGGGCGGACATGCTGCGGTGTTTCCTGCGAAAGGGGCCAGACCAGTGTAGGCATGCGCCGACCCCGGCGGCCATGGACAAATCTGTGGATAAGCCGTGGAAGAACGGGGGATATCCGCCTGAGCCTGTCCAGACTGGCACGGAGGCGTCGCATTGCCTGCGACGGGCGTCGTTGCGACGCCCGCAGCGGAGCATTATCGCAGATGGCGACCGCGGCCGCTGGCGTCAATCGCCCTTGGCATGTACCGCGATCAGCGCCAGGAACCGGTCCACATAGCCCTGCAGGAATTTCTGCGTGCCCTCATTGTGGATCGTGCCGTCGGCATCGATCAGGCCATCCTTGAAGTGGATGAACGCCTCGGGCTGGCCAAGCACGTGCATGTCCAGGAAGGCCAGGCTGTTGCGCAGGTGCTGCTGGGCCACCGCCGTGCCGATCTGGCCGAGGGAGGCGCCGATCACGGCCGCTGGCTTGCCGGCGAAGGCGCTGTCGCCGTAGGGGCGCGAGCCGATGTCGATCGCATTCTTCAACACACCGGGCACGGAACGGTTGTACTCAGGGGTAACGAACAGCACGGCGTCGGCGGCACGCACCTGGTCTTTCAGGCGCGTGCCCTGCGCCGGGTAGCTGGCGTCGAAATCCTGGTCGTACAGCGGCAGGTCGCCGATCTGCACGTACTGGAAGCGCGCCTTGTCACCGGCCAGCTTCTCCAGCGCGTGCGCCAGCTTGCGGTTGCAGGACTCTTTGCGCAGGCTGCCGACGAAAACGGCAATGGTGGGGACGGACATCAGGACATACTCCTCACGGTGCGGAAGAGCCAGCCTAGCGGCCGCGCCCTTCCCCACCGGTGAAGATCAGCCGCGCTGTACGCCTGCGCGCACCTGCCGCCAATGGTCCTGCCAGGCCTGGAACATCAGCACGTTCCACAGGTGCGTGTGCCACTTGCGCTGGCCACCCAGGAACTGCTGCCACAGCGGCTGCACGGCCGCAGCCGACAGCACGCCCTCGCGTTCCAGCCGCGCCGGCTGCAGCAGCTCGTCCGCCCAGGGCTTCAGATCGCCCTTCAGCCAATCACTGACCGGCGCGCCGAATCCCCGCTTGGGCCGGTGCACCATCGACTGCGGCACGTACCGCCCCAGCACGCGCTTGAGCAGCACCTTGCTGGTCGATTCACTGCGCTTGAAGCCCAGCGGCAGCGACCACGCGAATTCGGCCACGCGCCAGTCCAGCAAGGGCGCGCGCGCCTCCAGGCTGACCGCCATCGAGGTACGGTCGACCTTGCACAGCAGGTCGTCGGGCAGATAGCTGACGAAGTCGGCCAGCATCATCGCGTCGGCCGGCGTACCGGCACCATGCAGCGGATCGGCCAGATCGTAGAAGCTGCCCGCCTCGCGTGCACCGATCACCGCCGCCGCCGGATCGCGCCAGCGCGAAATGCGGTTGCGATACACATCGCCGATGCCGCGCGCGCCGGTTTCGGCCAGCAACGCGGCCAACCCGCCGGTGCGCGACGCTTCACCCTGCTGGTGTGCACGCGCGCCCATCCAGCGCCGCAGCGGCGCTGGCACCCGTCCCAGCATCTGCCAGTTGCGCAGCGCGCGTACATAGCGGGTATAGCCGAAAAACAGTTCATCGCCACCGTCACCGGACAACGCGACGGTCACGCCCTGCCGGGCGAGGCGGGCGACCAGCGCGGTCGGCACCTGCGAGGCATCGGCAAAGGGTTCATCGAACATTGCCGGCAGCTGCGGCACCACCGCCAGCGCATCGGCGCCGCTGACGTACAGTTCGGTGTGATCGCAGCCAAGATGGGTGGCCACTTCCCTGGCCAACGGCGCCTCGTCGTGGTGGGAGCCGCTGAAGCCGATGCTGAAGCTGTGCACCGGCTGCCCGCTCTGCGCCTGCATCAGCGCCGCCACCAGCGACGAATCGGTGCCGCCGGACAGGAACACGCCCACCGGCACATCGGCCACCATGCGCAGCGCCACCGCATCCCGCAGCAGGCCATCCAGCTGCTCCTCGGCCTCCTCGATGCGGTCCTGGAACGGCGCGGCCAGTGCAGCCTGCATGCGCGCACGCGCGTCCCAGTACGGACGCTGTGCCTGCTCTGGGCGATGGGCGCTGGCCCCTGCCGCCACCGCCGCCGCATCCAGCCGCAGCACGCGGCCGGGCATCAGCTTGTAGCAGCGCTGGTGGATGCTGTGCGGTGCGGGGATGTAGTCCAGCCGCAGCAGCAGCGTCAGCGCATCGCGGTCGATATCGTTGTCGAAATCCGGGTGCTGCCACAGCGCCTTCAGCTCGGAGCCGAACACCAGCGCATCACCGGCCCAGCCGTAGTACAGCGGCTTCTTGCCGACCCGGTCGCGGGCCAGCCACAGGCACTGTTCCTGGCGATCCCACAAGGCAATGGCGAACATGCCGTTGGCGCGCTGCAGGGTGTCCTCGACGCCCCACTGCAGGATCGCGGCCAGCAGCACCTCGGTATCGGAATGGCCACGGAACGCATGGCCCAAGGGTTCCAGTTCCGCGCGCAGCTCGGCGAAGTTGTAGACCTCGCCGTTGTAGGCCATCACATAGCGGCCGTCGGCCGAGGCCATCGGCTGGTGGCCCAGCGGTGAAAGATCGAGGATGCTCAGGCGCCGGTGGGCCAGGGCGATGCCGGCGGCGGCATCGACCCAGGTACCGCCGTCATCCGGCCCGCGATGGTGCAGCGCCTGGCCCATGGCCAGCGCCTGCGCCTGCAGGACCTCGGCCGGCGTCTGAGCCGCCGGCAACAACATTCCCGCCAATCCACACATGCATCAGGGTTCCTGCGCCAGGTCGAGGGCGGCGCCAATCACCGCATTGTCGCTTGGAAGCCCGAACATTGCTGCCCCCGCCAGCGGCGTATAGGTATCGGCACCACAGACCCGGCGCACCGGCAGGTGGCCATGGCCGGCCTCGACCAGCGCGGTGATCACGCCCTCGCCGACGCCCCCGCTCTGCCGCCCCTCGTCCAGCACCAGCACCCGTTGCGCGGTGGCGGCCTGGGCGCCGATGAAGGCGGCATTCAACGGCACCAGCCAGCGCAGGTCGACCACCCGCACCTGCCAGCCCAGCTGCTGCTCGATAGCGGTCGCTGCGCGCAGCGCCATCGGCACACCGTTGCCGTAGGTGAAGATCACCAGATCGGTGGCATCCGGCGCGTACACCCTGCCCTCGCCCAGCACCAGCGCCTGCCCGGGTGCGGGGTAGTCGAACAACCACTGGCCATCGCCGGCCGTGTGCAGATCCTTGGTCATGTAAAGGGCAATCGGTTCCAGGAACACCGCTACCCGGCCATCCACGCGGGCCAATGCCGCCAATGTGCGCAGCATCATCACCGCATCATCGCCACGCGACGGACAGCCCACCACCAGCCCCGGGATGTCACGCAGCGCCGTGATCGAGTTGTCGTTGTGGAAATGGCCGCCGAACCCCTTCTGGTAGCCCAGCCCGGCCACCCGTACCAGCATCGGGTTGCGGAACTGGTCATTGGAGAAGAACTGCAGCGAGCAGGCCTCGCCACGCAGCTGGTCGATGGCGTTGTGCAGGTAGGCCAGGTACTGGATTTCCGGAATCGGCAACATGCCCATGTTGGCCAGCCCCTGGGCCATGCCCAGGATCAGGGTCTCGTCCAGCAGCGTGTTGAATACCCGGCGCGGGCCGAAACGGCGCAGCAGGTCGCGCGTCACCGTGTAGACGCCGCCTTTCTGCGCGACGTCCTCGCCAAACAGCAGCGCCTGCGGATACTTGCCCAGCAGTTCCTGCAGCCCGTGGTTGATCTGGATCGCCAGGTGCCGCGGCGGTTGCCGCTCGGGCAGCGCGTCGGCACCGCCGTACAGCGCCTGCCGGGCCTCGACGGGCGCCACGCGCTCGGCCTCGGCCTGTACCGCTGCCGGCGTATAGGGTGCCAACGGCGTGATCACTTCCTGCAATGTCTGCAGCTTCGGACGCGTATCGGCATCAATGGCAGCGGCCATGCAGCGCGCGCGCAGGGTTTCATAGGCGGCCTCGACGCCGGCCGCATCCATCCAGCCCGATTCCAGTGCGATCTGCGCCGAGCGCAGCAGCGGGTCCTGCGCCTCGGCCGTGCACAGCTCCGCCAGCGCACGCCATTCCACCTCGAAGTCGGTACCGGCATGGCCCATCAACCGCGTGGTCCGCAGGTGCAGGAAGGTAGGCCGACGCGTGCGCCGGCAATGCTCGACCGCCGCCTGCACCTGCGCGTGCCCGGCCGCCAGGTCCAGGCCATCGGCGAAGAAATAGTCCAGGCCCGGTTGCCGGCTGAAGCGCTCTGCGATCCATCCTTCAGGTGTTTTCACCGAAATGCCAAGGCCATTGTCCTCGCACACGAACAGGATCGGCACCGGCAGCTTCTGGTAGGCCGACCACATCGCGGTATTGAACGCAGTCTGCGCGGTGGCATGGTTGGCCGAGGCATCGCCGAAGGAGCACATCACGATGCTGTCGGCTGGAATCGGCAGTGGCTGGCTCAGGCGCCTGCCACTTTCGATCGCCAGCGCGGTACCGAGCGCCTTGGGCAGGTGCGATGCGATGGTCGAGGTCTGCGGCAGCACCCACAGCGGTTTGCTGCCCCACACTTTGTGGCGGCCGCCACTGGCCGGATCGTCGGCACTGGCGGCGAAGGACAGCGCGGCGTCGAGAACCGGATCCATGCCTGGCACCAGCCGTGCGCGCTCGGCCATGAAGGCGCCGGAACGGTAGTGCAGGAAGGCGGGATCGGTGTGCCGGCAGGCGCGCGCAAGCAGCGCGTTGCCTTCGTGACCGGACGAGCCGATGGTGTAGAAGACCTTGTTCTGCACGCGCAGCACGCGCGCCATCAGGTCCAGCTGGCGACTGAGCAGCTGCGATTCGAACAGTTCGCCGAAGGCGGCGGCCGTCAGGGTGCTGCCCGGCAGGATCGGCGCATCCGGCGCCGGGCGCGGTCGCGGCATACCGCGCCAGGCGCGTACGGCCTCGAGGAAATTGACGTCACAGACTTCGGCGCGGTTGAGACCGCGCATGCGTGCGGGAATGGGATCTGGAACCACAGCGAACATCGAACACCCTCCGTGCCGTTGTTGCGAACCGTGGCGCCAGGCCTGCTCGACCCTTTCCACCGGTCGAGCACGCCCGACGCTGCAGGGGAATCAATCCGGTGCGTTGAACCGCGCGCGCACCTCGGCGGTCACCGCAGGCATGGCCACGAAGCGAGGCTGCGCGCGCACCCGCTGCAACCAGGCCCGCACCTGCGGGAATGCATCCAGCGCGATGCCACCGTCGGCGGCGACATCGGAATAGGCGAACAGGGCGATATCGGCGATACCGTAGTCGGCGCCGGTGAACCACTGCGCCTGCTGCAGATGCTGTTCCATCACCGCCAGCGCGCTGGCAGCGCGCTCATGCAGGCGCGGCAGTTCAGCACGGCGTGGTGAGTCGGAAGGTGTCCAACCGCGGATGAAGCGTGCCACCGCCACGCAGGGCTCGTGCGTGTACTGTTCGAAGAACATCCAGCTCAATGCCTGCGCACGCTGCCAACCGTCGGCCGGAAGGTACGGCGTGCCCTCGGCCAGCCAGAACAGGATCGCATTGGATTCGGTCAGCACGCGGCCGTCGTCGCGCACGATCAATGGCACCTTGGCGTTGGGGTTGAGAGCGAGAAATTCCGCGCTATGGGTCTGGCCGTGGGCACTGTCCACCTCCACCCAACGGTAGCGGCTTCCCAGCTGTTCCAGCAGCAGGCGCACCTTGTGGCAATTGCCCGAGACCGACATGCCATGCACCGTCAACGGAATGCGCTCTTCCACCATTGCCTGCTCCAGTGAGGTTCCGGCCTGCAGCCGGCTGCCCGCAGTCTGGCAAGCAGCCTGGCGATTGCCAAGCGCGGGTGCAGCATGGCGGGCGATGCATCCTGTAGAGCCGAGCCCGTGCTCGGCTGCTGCTCGCCGAATGCAGCCGAGCATGGGCTCGGCCCTACAACGGCGAACGGCGCTGTTGCCACTGCTCGCGCGATTGCCCCCAGATTTCCAACGGCTTGCCTTCATACGGCGGTGGCAACTGCCCCATGCGCAGCAGCGTGCTGCCCAGCTTGCGCGCAACCACTTTCGAGTTCTCGTTGTCTTCGGCGATGGTGTGGATCACCTCGTCCCAGCCCAACGTATCGAACGCCCAGTCGATGGCGGCGATCGCCGCCTCCGGTGCATAGCCCTTGCCCCAGCTGGCACGGCGGATGCTCCAACCGACCTCGGTACCGGGCCAGTCCTGCGGCTGCCACGGTCCCATGCGACCGATCCATTCGCCGCTCGATTTCTCGATCACGCTGAACATCGAGAAGCCGAACAGCTGCCACGCGCCGGCCAGGCTGCAGAAGCCGCGCCATGCCACCGAGGGTGACTGCACGCCACCCAGCGTGCGCATCACCTCTTCGTCGGCACAGAACGCCAGATAGGGTGCGTAGTCCTGCCGCTGCGGCGGGCGCAGGATCAGGCGTTCGGTTTCGATGCGCAGGTCGAAGATGCTCATGGGGTCATGGTAGATCCACGCCACGCGTGGATGAACCCCATCCCTGCAAAAAAAAACAGGCCGGCAAAAGCCGGCCTGTTCGATGCTGCGTCGTAGCCTGGGATTACTGGCGGTTGGCCGTCGAATCCGCGGCGGCGGCGGTCTGGGTGACCAGCTGCCCATCCACCACCGGCAGGCGATCGCTGGCCGGCTTGTTGTCCAGGCGCACGGTCTTCTCTGCACCGTCGTAGCGGTAGGTCACGTTGTAGCCCTTGACCACGTCGCTGGTGCCCATGGCAATGCGGTTGCCCGGCTTGCTGCCCATGCGCATGGTGCCGGTGGTGCCGTCTTCATTGCGGTAGGTCACGTTGTAGCCGGTGACACGGCTCGACTCGGAGGTCGCCGTTTCGGTGTGGCACTGGCGCTCGGTGCGGTTGACCACGCGGCCACCCACGTGGCGCTTGTCGACCTGGTTGCCGATGAAGCCACCGGCCACGGCACCGGCGGCAGTTGCAGCCTTCTTGCCGTTGCCGCCGCCCACCTGGTTGCCCAGCAGGCCGCCGACCACGGCACCGACCACGGTGCCACCGACGTTGCCATCACGCTCGGGCAGGCGCTCCTGCACCACCACGTCCTGACAGACCTCATGCGGGGTCTGGGTAGTGGACGTCTCGCGCACCGGATCGGTGCCGATCACAGTGGCATAGGCCTTCTGCTTCTCGGTGATCGGATCGACCTTCAGCACATCGGCGTATTCCAGACCCCGCGGCGCAGTGGCGTCCACTGCGTCGCCACGCGCGCCATCGTCGGTGGCATTGCCATCGACCAGACGAGATTCACTCGGGTTTCCGGCGCTCAGCTGCTCAGGCGACTTGTCGCCACTCTTCATGAAGGCGGCGGTTGCGATACCACCGACCAGCAGCGCGCCCGCTGCGACCAGGACAGTTGTAGTTGTGCTTTTCATGACCTGCTCCTTGCGGACCGTCCGCAACGTTCTCAGGCCAGATTGCAGCATGCGGTGCCTGAACGGAATCTCCACATTTCCTGCTCACCGCCGTAACCCATTCAGCATCGGGAAATGCTGGGCCCGTGGTAGCGTTTGCACATTCCCCCAGGAGGACCCCGTCATGGCCAACCCGATGCTGCTGCCGGTCCTGCAATGGGCGCGCCGGCTGCGCTACCCCACCCTGTTCAAGCTGACCGCCGGCCTGTTCGCGCTGACCCTGTTCATCCCCGACCCGATTCCGTTCGTCGACGAACTGATGCTGGGCCTGGGCACGCTGCTGCTGGCCAACTGGAAGAGCCGCAGCGCGACCACGCCACCGCCGCTGGAGCAGCGTTGAACCTGCTGGTCGACAGCCACTGCCATCTGGACGCCAACGAATTCGACGGTGACCGCGAGGCGGTCATCGACCGCGCACGCGCTGCCGGCGTGCAGTGGCAGGTGGTGCCGGCTGTCACTGCGGTCAGCTGGCCAAAGCTGCGCGCGGTCTGCCAGCAGGCGACGGGCCTCTACCCCGCCTATGGCCTGCACCCGATGTTCCTGGACCAGCACCGGCCTGAACACCTGCCGCAGCTGCGTGAATGGATCGAGCAGGAGCGACCCTGCGCGATCGGCGAATGCGGACTGGATTTCTTCGTCGAGGGCCTGGATGCCGAGGCCCAGCAGGACTATTTCCTCGGCCAGCTGAAGCTGGCGCGCGAGTTCGATCTGCCGGTGATCGTGCATGCCCGCCGTGCAGTGGATGCGGTGATCGCCGCGATCCGCCGCATCGGTGGCCTGCGCGGGGTGGTCCACAGCTTTTCCGGCAGCCCGGAACAGGCCGCGCAGTTGCACAAACTGGGATTCCTGCTCGGCCTGGGCGGACCACTGACCTACGAGCGCGCGCAGCGCCTGCAACGGCTTGTCCGCGAGATGCCACTGCAGCAGTTGCTGCTGGAGACCGATGCGCCGGACCAGCCCGACGCGGGTATCCGTGGCCAGCGCAACGAGCCGGCGCGGCTGGCGGTCATCGCCCGCCACGTCGCCGCGCTGCGCGGAATGGACATTGAAGACGTGGCGCGGGCCACCACGGACAACGCGCGGCGGCTGTTCAGCCTGCCCGCACCGTAACGATCGTGCCGGCCGCTGGCCGGCAACCCCGGAACGCTTGAATCAGCGCAGATGCCGGCCAGCGGCCGGCACTACCCGATCACACCCCGGCCTCTGCCTCAACCGCTTCGGCTTTCACCTTCTTCGGCTCCAGCAGCATCTCCAGCGCCTTGCCCACCGCCGCGAACGCGAACGCGCCGGTGATGTGGGTGGCCGCACCCAGACCAGCGCCGCAATCCAGCTTCAGGGCGGCATCCGCGCCCAGGTTCGGCCGCAGGCCACAGACGCTGCCATCGGCCTGCGGATACTTCACGTTCTCCAGCGAATACACCGCCGGCACGCCGAAATAGCGCTTGGCATTCTTCGGGAAGTTGAATTCGCTGCGCAGCTTCTTGCGGATCAGCGCCAGCATCGCGTCATGCTCGGTGCGCGAGACATCGCGGATGCGCACCAGGGTGGGATCGGTGCGGCCGCCGGCCGCGCCGACGGTCAGCAACGGCAGCTTGCGGCGGCGGCACCAGGCGATGGTTTCCACCTTCACCCGGAAGCTGTCACAGGCGTCGATCACCAGGTCGAAACCGCGGTCCAGCAGTTCGGCCATGTTGGCCGGGGTCAGGAACGCCTGCACGGCGTCGACCTCGATCTGCGGATTGATTGCCCGGCAGCGCTCGGCCATGGCCTCGGCCTTGTTGCGCCCGTAGTTGCCCTCCAGCGCCGGCAGTTGGCGGTTGGTATTGGATACGCAGATGTCATCGGCATCGATCAGGGCCAGATGGCCGACCGCCGAGCGCGCCAGCGCCTCCACCACCCACGAGCCCACGCCGCCCATGCCGACCACGGCGACACGGCTGCCCTGCAGGCGCTCGAGCGCGCCGACGCCATACAGCCGTTCGATGCCGGCGAAGCGTTGTTTGACCTGTTCGTTCATCGGGCTATTTTAGCGTGCAGATCCCCTGACTACTGCACGCCGACACCGAACCCAACGTTGCACGCCCGGAGCGCCCGCCATGAGTGCCAGCCCACCCCGCCGCCCGTCCACCGCCTACCGCTATCTGTTCGTACTCGGTCTGGGCCTGATGATCGGCCTGATTGCCACGGTGATGGTCGGCCGTGCCCTGCAGGCGCGCCGCGATCCGTTTCCGGACAGCCTGATGCAGGTGATGCAGCGGCAGGCGGATCTGCTGCTGCAGGCGCAGCAGCAGAACCGCTGCAGCCTGGGCGACAGCGTCCCGCGCCTGCAGGTGCTGCGACTGCTGTCCAACGACCTGGACCTGGCCTTCCCCGGGTTGAAGGACAGCCGGCAGTTCCAGCAGCACGCCAGCAAGTACCGCGCCGACCTCAATGCGGCTTTGGCCAGCCCTCCCACCGACTGCACTGCGTTGGCGCAGCAGGTGCAGGCCCTGAAGGACGATTGCCGGGCCTGTCATCAGGATTTCCGCTGATTCATCTTCGAGTGGGCGAAGGCCGATGTGGTTGGCGCCTTGTTCACGTTGAAAAGAGGAGGATTCGCTCACCCTGCTGCATGACGCAGTACCACCCAACGCACCCGCCTTCACGGCCAGGAGACGCCCCATGAAGATCCAGCTCATCGCCGCCAGTGTCATCGCAACCGTCGGCCTGGCCGGCTGTGCCACCTCGCCGGGCTATGGCGGTGGTGGTTACAACAACAACGGCTACAACAACGGCGGCTACGGCAACAACTCCGGTTACAACCAGGGCCGTTGCGCCGACTGCGGCATCGTCACCCGCATCAATGCCGTGCAGTCTGGCCGTACCGCGCCTTCCGCCACCGGCGCGATCCTCGGCGGCATCGTCGGCGCGGTCGCCGGCCATGAGATCTCCGACCACACCGGCGGCAGCCGCGGCAACAAGAACATCGCCGCCGCCGCCGGCGCCGTGGGTGGTGCACTGGCGGGCAACCAGATCCAGAAGAACGTGACCAGCGATACCTATGACATCAGCGTGCGCATGGATGACGGCCGCACCATCGTGGTCAACCAGCGCGACCTCGGCGGCATCCGCGAAAACACCTATGTCCGCGTGGTCAACGGCAAGGTCATCCTGCGCTGAACCGAAGCGGGCCCCGGCCGAACAGAACCGGAGCAATAAAAAAAGGCCCGCTTGCGCGGGCCTTTTTCATGCCGGCGAGCGGCAGGTATTACGCCGGCTGGACCTTGTCGGCCTGCAGACCCTTCTGGCCCTGCACGACTTCAAAGCTCACAGCCTGGCCTTCCTTGAGGCTCTTGAAGCCCTGGGTCTCGATGGCACGGAAGTGCACGAACACGTCCTCGCCATTCTGCCGGCTGATGAAGCCGAAGCCCTTGGCATCATTGAACCACTTCACGGTACCGTTCTCACGATCAGCCATCTCACTAACTCCCTTTGACTCTCTACTTGTTGTTGGATACGCCTGTTGGGCGGCTGACAAGCAAGGGGGAAGCGAGGTGCATCGATGCAGCGGATCGGAACGATCTTGCTTCATCAGGCCACGATCCACGGTGACCTTGCCAAGCTCAGCGACTGCAACTTAACCCGACCAAAACGAAAAAGCAACTGGCAAAAACCTTTCACTGTCAACCCCAAAAACACAACCATACTGGACAGCATGGACCTCTCATTCATCTTGTATCTGCTAGCGGTCATTTTTGTCCTGATCGGCATCGCAGGCATCGTCCTGCCGGCCCTGCCGGGCATCCCGCTGGTCTTCGTCGGATTGGTACTTGCTGCGTGGGCAGATGGCTTCGTCCATGTCGGCTGGCCGACCCTGCTGATCCTCGGCGTACTGACCGCGCTGTCGCTGCTGGTCGACGTGCTGGCGACCGTGGTTGGCGCCAAGCGCGTGGGCGCCAGCCGCAAAGCACTGTGGGGCACCTTCATCGGCAGCATCGTGGGCCTGTTCTTCATGCCGATCGGCTTGTTCGCCGGGCCCTTGCTCGGCGCCCTGCTGGGCGAGTACTGGCATACCCGCGAGCTCGGCCGCTCGACCAAGGTCGGGCTGGCCACGTGGTTCGGCATCCTGCTGGGCCTGGCGCTGAAGCTGGCGCTGGTGATCGCGATGCTGGGCCTGTTCGCCTTCGCCTGGTTCCTGTGAGGCAGGCGGCCTTCACGCAGCGCGCACGCACACGCCGGGCATAAACCCGTGGGGCTGGCCGTTACCGGATGCAGCCGCCACACTGTCCCTCTTTCCGCATTCATTCCGAAGGGCCTGCTGCAATGACCCTCTCTCCGTTGTTCCCCCGCCTTGCACCGCTGGCGTTGGCCCTGGCCAGCGCGCCACTGGCAGCGCAGGAATTCGCGCCCAGTGCCGAGGCGTCGCCGGCCGCCTGCGCAGCCATCACTACCGATGCGGCACGTCTGGCCTGCTACGACCGCCAGTTCGGGCGCACGCCGCAGGCCACCGCCGAAGCTGATGCGGCCGCCGAAGCCGCAGCACAGGCACGCCGCGAGCAGCGCGACACCACGCGGGTAAGCCAGGGTGAAGAAAAACTGCGCGAACGTGTCAGCGATCTGTTCCGTTCCGAAGCTCCAGACAGCGCCCTTGCCAATGCCGGCCGTGGTTCGCTGCTGGACAGCCGCTGGGAACTGGCCGAGGACTCCAAGTTGGGCCCGTTCCAGCTGCGTGCGTACAAGCCCGTGTACCTGCTGCCGGCCTTCTGGACCAGCGATCGCAACACCATGCCGCACTCGCCGAACCCGGCCAACAGCGTGACCACCCCGCAGGTGCTGGACAGTGCCGAGCTGAAATTCCAGATCAGCTTCAAGACCAAGATCGCCGAGAACCTGTTCGGCGACAACGGCGACATCTGGGCCGGCTACACCCAGAGTTCGCGCTGGCAGGCCTACAACGGCGAGGACTCGCGCCCGTTCCGCGAGACCAACTACGAGCCGGAAGTGATGATGGTGTTCCGCAACGGCTACTCGATCGGTGGCTGGCGTGGGCGGATGACCGGCATCAGCCTCAACCACCAGTCCAACGGCCGTGCCGATCCGCTGTCGCGCAGCTGGAACCGGGTGATCCTGAATGTCGGCCTGGACCGCGAGAACTGGGCACTGGTGCTGCGTCCCTGGTACCGCATTCCCGAGACCCGCAGCGACGACAACAACCCGGACATCGAGGACTACATGGGCCGCGGCGACGCGACCCTGACCTGGAACCACAAGGGTCACGAGGTCTCGTTGATGGCGCGTCACTCGTTGCGTACCGGTGACCGCTCGCACGGCGCCCTGCAGCTGGACTACGGCTTCCCGATCAGCAACCTGCTGCGCGGCCATGTGCAGATCTTCGACGGCTATGGCGAAAGCCTGATCGACTACAACCACAAGGCGACCTATGTCGGCGTGGGCGTGTCGCTGCTGGAATGGTTCTGATGGAGGTGACCATCTGGCATAACCCCGCGTGCAGCAACTCGCGCGGGGCGCTCAAACTGATCCGCGACGCGGGTGTCGAACCGGTGGTGATCGAGTATCTGGGCAACCCACCCGACGTGGCCACGCTGCGCCAGGTGCTGGCCGAATCCGGCCTGACAGCGACCGAACTGGTGCGCAGCAAGGAACCCGAGTTCGCCGCACTGGGCCTGCAGGGAAGCGACGACGACGCCCTGCTGGCCGCGATGGCCACCCACCCACGGCTGATCAACCGCCCGGTAGTACGCACCGCCAAGGGCACCCGCCTGTGCCGGCCCCCGGAAACGGTGCTGGAGATCCTGTAACCCGCCCCGCTTTGGTAGAGCCGAGCCATGCTCGGCTGCGATCCGCGTGCTAAATGCAGTCGAGCATGGCTCGGCTCTACAGAACGATTTACCGCCAGTCGGTGATGCCTTCGCGGCGATAGACCTCGGCGAACGCCGGGCGCGCCTTCAGGCGGTCCGCATACGCCTTCAACACCGGCCAGTGGTCGCTGGGCGTGGGCATGTTGCGCGACCAGCGCATCAACATCACCAGCATGAAATCGACAACGCTCGGCGCATCGCCAAGCAGGTAGGGGCCGCCGCTCTGCAGGTGCGTGGCAACGTGCTGCCACGCCGCTTCCAGCTGCTGCCGCGCCATCGCACGCACGCCGTCGATGCACTCGCCACCCGCCGCTTCATGCGCGTAGAACCAGGCGCGGTACGCCGGCTGCACGGTGTTGGCACACCAGAACATCCAACGATAGGCCTCGCCGCGTGCCGGCGTGCCGACGGCAGGCAACAACCCCGCCTGCGGATGACGGTCTGCCAGATACAGCGCGATCGCGGCCGCCTCGGTCAGCACCTGGCCGTCGATCAGCAGGGTCGGCACCTTGCCGGCCGGATTCAGGGCCAGGTAGTCGGCCGACTTGTGCTCGCGCGTGTCGAAATCGAGCAGCACCAGTTCGTGCTCGATACCCAGCTCGATCAGCAGCCAGTGCACCACCAGCGAGGCGGTGCTGGTGGAACCATACAAGGTGGTGCGCATATGACCGGTCCTGTGCGGGGAACGGCTGATTATGCGCGCTGTCACCGGCGTGGTCAGCCGCAGCTGCTCATGCAGGTATCACGACGCTCGCCGCAGCCCATCATCGGCGCCCGCAGCGTGCAGTCGTGCGCTTTCAATTCGCAGGAACGTCGCAGTTCCGGATGCTCGATGTCCTTGCAGCGCTTGTCCGGCGTTGGTGCCACCTGCTGCTCGCAACTGGACTGGCGGCTGCCGATCCCCTGGTCCTCGGCCATGCAGCTGCGATAGCTGGCCTGGCATTGCATCTGGCACTGGGCACCGGCGCTGAAGCCGCCCCCACCGTCATACGACAAAGACGATGTACTGCATCCGGCAAGAACCAGCAGGCCGACAAAGCAAAGGCTGCGCAACAGGTTCACAGGACACTCCTTGTTCAATAGACCGGAAGACTGCCGGAAGAACGGGTTTCGCTTACCGATCCGCCGCAATCGAGTACACACTGGGCCCGGGTCGCATCACAGGCGCGCGTATCGGCTGCAACGGCGCAGTACGCGCCGGCGCCACGTGCGCCCTCGCAACGATGCCGCATCTTTTCGTCAGCGATATCGCTGCACTTGTCGATGACACGTGCTTTGTCCGCCTGACAGCTCTGCTGCGCCGTTTCGGCCATCGAGCGCGCCTGACCCGCACATTGCAGATGCCGCTGTGCGCACCCTGCCGCACACACGCGGCCTGCCTCGCTGGTGGGTTGCTCCACGTAGTACTGCGGCGCGCAGCCCGCCAGCAACAGGATGGCAACTACAACAAGAACTGCACTTGTTCCTTGACGCACAAGCAGCTTCCCTTCCATGGCAACGCGCACACCCTAGCAAAGCAGCGCCTGCGCATGCGTTAAACGAAAAACGGCGCCACCAGGGCGCCGTTCTGCAATCGGACAGGCGTGGACGACGCCGCGCCGATCACTCCACCACGACAGGAATCTTGCCGATGCGGGCCTGCCATTCGCGCGGGCCGGTCTTGTGCACCGACTCGCCGGTGGAATCGACGGCCACTGTCACCGGCATGTCTTCCACGGTGAACTCGTAGATCGCTTCCATGCCCAGGTCGGCGAAGCCGACGACCTTGGCCGCCTTGATCGCCTTGGACACCAGGTAGGCCGAACCACCGACGGCCATCAGGTAGGCCGACTTGTGCTTCTTGATCGCTTCGATCGCGGCCGGGCCGCGCTCGGCCTTGCCGACCATGCCCAGCAGGCCGGTTTCGCTCAGCACCTGTTCGGTGAACTTGTCCATGCGGGTGGCGGTGGTCGGACCGGCCGGGCCCACCACTTCGTCGCGCACCGGATCGACCGGACCGACGTAGTAGATGAAGCGACCCTTGAGATCGACCGGCAGCTGCTCGCCCTTGTTGAGCATGTCGACCATGCGCTTGTGCGCGGCGTCGCGGCCGGTCAGCAGCTTGCCGTTGAGCAGCAGGGTCTGGCCCGGCTTCCAGTTGGCCACGTCTTCCGGGGTGATCGTGTCCAGGTCCACGCGGGTGCCCTTGGAGGCGTCATAGGTCAGCTTCGGCCAGTCTTCCAGCGACGGCGGGTCCAGCATCACCGGGCCACTGCCGTCCAGCGTGAAGTGCGCGTGGCGGGTGGCGGCGCAGTTCGGAATCAACGCCACCGGCAGGTTGGCCGCGTGGGTCGGGTAGTCATTGATCTTGATGTCGAGCACCGTGGTCAAACCACCCAGGCCCTGCGCACCGATGCCCAGCGCGTTGACCTTCTCGTACAGCTCCAGGCGCAGCTCTTCGATGCGGTTGGACGCACCGCGGGCCTGCAGCTCGGTGATATCGATCGGCTCCATCAGCGCTTCCTTGGCCAGCAGCATCGCCTTCTCGGCGGTGCCACCGATGCCGATGCCGAGCATGCCCGGCGGGCACCAGCCTGCGCCCATGGTCGGCACGGTTTTCAGCACCCAGTCGACGATCGAGTCGGACGGGTTGAGCATGGCGAACTTGGTCTTGGCTTCCGAACCACCGCCCTTGGCGGCGACGATCACCTCGACGGTGTTGCCCGGCACCACCTTGACGTTGACCACGCCGGGGGTGTTGTCCTTGGTGTTGATGCGCTTGCCGGCCGGATCGGCCAGCACCGAAGCGCGCAGCTTGTTGTCCGGGTACAGGTAGGCGCGACGGATGCCCTCGTTGGCCATGTCCTCCACGCCCATGGTGGCGTCATCCCAGCGCACGTCCATGCCGATTTCCAGGAACACAGTGACGATGCCGGTGTCCTGGCAGATCGGCCGGTGGCCTTCGGCGCACATCCGCGAGTTGATCAGGATCTGCGCGATCGCCTCCTTCGCTGCCGGCGACTCCTCGCGCTCGTAGGCGGCGGCAAGGTTCTTGATGTAGTCGACCGGGTGGTAGTACGAGATGTACTGCAGCGCGTCGGCGACGGACTGGATGAGGTCTTCCTGCTTGATCGATGTCACGGATTGCTCGCTTGCTGAAGGCTGGCGGGGGTAATCCGCCCATTTTACCCCCTCCCTCGGCCGCGGGGTGGCAGTGCCGGCCGCCGGCCGGCAAGATCTGAGCCCTGCCCTCTGTCACACCCGCGCCTGCCCCGGCGTCCTTGCCCATATGAACGCCGAAACCGCCTTCCATACCCACCGCCCGCGCCTGATGGCGCTGGCCTACCGCCTGCTGGGCAGCCGCACCGACGCCGAAGACGTGGTCCAGGATGCCTGGCTGCGCTGGTCAGGCACCGATACGGCGGCCATCGTCGACCCCGAGGCCTGGCTGGTGACCACCACCACCCGCCTGGGCCTGGACCGGCTGCGCACGGCCAAGCGCGAACGCGCGCACTACGTGGGCCCGTGGCTGGCTGAACCTCTGGCGATCACCCTCGAACCTGATCCGGCGCCCGGCCCGGCGCAGCTGCACGCGCTGGCCGACGATGTCTCGGTGGCCTTCCTGACCCTGCTCGAGCAGCTCGGCCCGGAAGAGCGCGCCGCGTTCCTGCTGAAGGAAGCCTTCGACCATGACTACCGCGAAATCGCCGATCTGATCGGCCACAGCGAGGCCAACTGCCGGCAGCTGGTGCACCGTGCCCGGCAGCGCCTGCAGGCGGGGCGGCCACGCTTCAACGCCGACGCCAGCCAGCACCGGCAACTGTTGGCGCGCTTCATGGATGCCTCCCAGCGCGGTGACAGCGAAGCGATCCAGGCGCTGCTGCATGCCAATGCGCTGCTGGTCTCCGATGGCGGTGGCGTGGTTACCGCGGCGGTGCGTCCGCTGCTGGGCGCCGAGCGCATTGGCCGCCTGTACTGGGCGATCGCCCGCCGCGGCGCAGCGCATCCGGCACAGCTCGGCTACGTCAACGGCGAGCCGGCGATCCTGCGTTTCGAAGGCGACCACCTGCACTCGATCACCACCATCGAGGTGGTCGATGGCCGCATCGCCAATCTCTACAGCGTGCTGAATCCAGAAAAACTGCCTGCGGTTGTCACGCGCAGCGATGCTGCGGCGTCCTTGTACTGAAAGGCGGCCATGGTGGCCGCCGTGGAGCTGAAGATGTCCAACCATGCCTCTCCCCGCGTTCCCTACACCCGCCTCGCAGCCGAAGCCTTCAAGGGTCTGCTGGCCACCAGCAAGGCGGTGCATGACAGTTCGATCGATCCGACCCTGATGGAACTGGTGTTCCTGCGCGTCTCGCAGCTCAACGGCTGCGGCTACTGCATGGACATGCATGCCACCACGCTGCGCAAGGGCGGCATCGAACCGCGCAAGCTGGATACGCTGCCTGCCTGGCACGAAAGCCGCTTCTTCGACGACCGCGAGCGCGCGGCGCTGGGCTGGGCCGAGGCGCTGACCCGGTTGACCGACGGTGCACCGTCGCAGGCGACGTTCGATGCGTTGGCGCCGCACTTCGATGAGAAGGGCATCAGCGACCTGAGCATGGGTATCGCGGTGATCAATGCCTGGAACCGGTTGGGCGCCGGGCTGCTGCCGCCGCTGCCGTAAAAGGGGGCCAGCCGGCTGGGTCAGGTTCCTGCAGCTGTTGGTAGGTGTCGACCTTGGTCGACACAGTAGATCCACGCCATGCGTGGATGGAGGTGGGTCGGCCCCCTTCGCACTGCGAAGGGCTCTGACCCGATGTGGGTCGCTGGGGTCAGAGCCCTTTGCCGCGCAAAGGGATCTGACCCCGGTGTCAGCCACACGGCTGCGCTGACCCCACCTGCACGTATCAGGCGCGCACAATAGCGGCATGCCTGCTTCCCCCATTGCCGGCGCTGCCGGCGCCGAGAAACCCAGCCTGCGTCAACGCTTCAAGGCGATGCGCAACCTGCCGCCGTTCCTGCGCCAGGTGTGGCAGACCAGCCGCGCCCTGACCCTGGCCAGCCTTGGCCTGCGCCTGATCCGTGCGCTGTTGCCGGTGGCGATGCTGTACGTCGGCAAGCTGATCATCGATACCGCGCTGCACCTCAGCCAGCACGACGCGGGCTTCCCGCCGCTGGGCGAGGCGCTGTCCAGTGGGCTGCTCAATCCGCTGCTCGGCCTGCTGGCGCTGGAGCTGGGCCTGGCCATCGCCTCGGACCTGCTCGGCCGCCTGGTCAGCTACGCCGATGCCCTGCTGTCGGAACTGTTCGCCAACGTCACCAGCGTGCGCCTGATGGAACACGCGGCCACCCTCGACCTGGAGGACTTCGAGGACCCGGACCTGCAGGACAAGCTGGACCGTGCACGGCGCCAGACCATGGGTCGGATGAACCTGATGAGCCAGCTGTTCGGCCAGGTGCAGGATGCGATCACCGTCGCCAGCCTCGCCGTCGGCCTGCTGGTCTATGCGCCGTGGCTGATCCTGCTGCTGGCGCTGGCACTGGTGCCGGCCTTCATCGGCGAATCGCACTTCAATGCGGCCGGTTACAGCCTCAACTTCCTGTGGACGCCGGAACGCCGCCAGCTGGACTACCTGCGCCAGCTCGGCGCCAGCGTGGAAACGGCCAAGGAAGTAAAGATCTTCAACCTGCACCGGTTCCTGGTCGACCGCTACCGCAGCTTGTCGGCGGCGCTGTTCCTGGCCAACCGCGCGCTCGCCCGGCGGCGTGCGTTCTGGGGCACGCTGCTGGCCGCGCTGGGCACGCTGGGCTACTACACCGCGTATGCCTATATCGCCTGGCGCACGGTGCGCGGCGATTTTTCGATCGGTGATCTGACCTTCCTCGCCGGCAGCTTCCTGCGCCTGCGCCAGTTGCTGGAAGGCCTGCTGATCGGCTTCTCGCAGGTGGCCAGCCAGGCGTTGTATCTCGACGACCTGTATTCGTTCTTCCAGATCGAACCGGAAATCCACTCGCGCAAGGACGCGGTGCGCGTGCCGCAGCCGATCCGCGAAGGCTTCGTGTTCGAGGACGTGGGCTTCCGCTATCCCGATGCCGAGCAATGGGCCGTGCGTCACCTCGATTTCCAGCTGCACGCGGGCGAAGTGCTGGCACTGGTCGGTGAGAACGGCGCGGGCAAGACCACCCTGGTCAAGCTGCTGGCACGCCTGTACGAACCGGACGAAGGCCGCATCCTGCTCGATGGCCGCGACCTGCGCGACTACGACCTGGACGACCTGCGCGCCAATCTCGGCGTGATCTTCCAGGACTTCGTGCGTTACAACCTCAGTGCCGGCGAGAACATCGGTGTCGGCCAGGTGGAAGCGATGGACGACCGTGCGCGGATCACCGATGCCGCCCGCCGCGGAATGGCCGAGGAAGTCATTGCTGCCCTGCCCGGCGGCTACGACCAGCAGATCGGCCGCCGCTTCAAGCAGGGCGTGGACCTGTCCGGTGGCCAGTGGCAGAAGATCGCCATCGCCCGCGCGTGGATGCGCGATGCACAGGTGATGATCCTGGATGAGCCCACCGCGGCGCTGGATGCCCGCGCCGAGTTCGAGGTGTTCCAGCGGTTCAGGGAGTTGGCGGATAATCGCACCGCAGTGCTGATTTCCCACCGTTTCTCCTCCGTGCGCATGGCCGACCGCATCCTGGTACTGGCCGATGGCCGGATCGAGGCCAGCGGCACCCACCAGGAGCTGATGGCACAGGGCGGCCGCTATGCCGAGCTGTTCGAACTGCAGGCGGCAGGTTACCGCTGAGAACGCCTCTCGTTCCGCCTAATGAGAACCTGTCTCATTTGAGATAGAATTGTCCCGACGACTTCCGATAGATACGCCCATGTCCTCCGCTTTCGGCGCCGAAACGGTGCTTGAGGTCCGCCACTGGACCGACGCCTACTTCAGCTTCACCCTCACCCGTGACAGCGGTTTCCGCTTCGAGAACGGCCAGTTCGTGATGATCGGCCTGGAGACCGACGCGCGGCCGCTGCTGCGCGCGTACTCCATCGCCAGCGCCAACTGGGAAGAGCACCTGGAGTTCTTCAGCATCAAGGTGCAGGACGGCCCGCTGACCTCGCGCCTGCAGCACATCAAGCCGGGCGACAAGGTGCTGGTCGGCAAGAAGCCCACCGGCACCCTGCTGATCAGCGACCTGCACCCCGGCAAGAACCTGTACCTGCTGGGTACCGGCACCGGCATGGCGCCGTGGCTGTCGGTCATCAAGGACCCGGAAACCTACGAGCGATTCGACAAGGTGATCCTGTGCCATGGCGTGCGCTACGAAAAGGACCTGGCCTACCGCGACTACTTCGAAAAGGAACTGCGCGAGCATGAGTTCCTAGGCGAAATGGTCGGTGACAAGCTGCTGTACTACCCGGCGGTGACCCGCGAACCGTTCCCGAACCAGGGCCGCCTGACCCAGCTGATGGAAAGCGGCGAGATGCAGCGCACCCTCGGCCTGCCGGAGCTGAGCCCGGAAAACGACCGCGCGATGATCTGCGGCAGCCCGCAGATGCTGGCCGACCTGCGCACCGTGCTGGACAGCCGCGGCTTCCAGACCTCGCCGCGCATCGGTACGCCCGGCCACTACGTGTTCGAGCGCGCGTTCGTCGAGAAATAAGCCGGGCTGTGGTAGAGCCGAGCCCACGCTCGGCTGCTCTGCCGGCCGACCATGGCAGGCACGCACGCTGCGCGCGCAAGCCCAGCGTGGGCTCGGCTCTACAGAGAGCGGCTACAGCAGCGCTTCGATGCCGCCGCGCAGCTGCTCCGGCTTGGTGGTCGGCGCATAGCGATCCACCACCTGCCCCTCGCGATCAACCAGGAACTTGCTGAAGTTCCACTTGATGCGGGCGATGCCCAGCAGCCCGCGCTTCTCGTGCGACAGCCACGCCCACAGCGGGTCGGCCCCCTCGCCGTTGACCTCGATCTTCTGCGACAGCGGGAAGCTGACCGGGTAATCAATCGAACAGAACTGGCGGATCTGCGCGGCATCGCCCGGTTCCTGCGCGCCGAACTGGTTGCAGGGAAAGCCGATCACCACCAGGCCACGATCACGGTAGTCCTGCCACAGCTGCTCAAGCCCGGTGTACTGCGGGGTGAAGCCACAGCGGCTGGCCACGTTGACCAGCAGCAGCGGACGGCCCTGGTACTGCGCCAGCGCGTGCGGCTGGCCGTCGAGGTCGCGGAAGCTGAAATCGTAGGCGGTGGTCATGGCAACGGGCCTGGGAGGCGGTGTTCTCCATGGTACCCGGGCAGCCACCCATGGAGTGGCTCTGCAGCAGGTCTGCGTTGCCAACATGCCTTTTGACACAAGTGCAGGCGCGCCGGGCCGGGTTACCCTCGGGCCCTTGTTTGCCTTACCGGAGTATCGACCTTGACCACCCGCCTTGCCCTTGCCGTGGCCATGACCCTCGGCCTTGCCCTGCCCGCCTATTCGGCCAGCGCCGCCACCCCGGCCGCTGCCAACGCCCAGCAGGCCAATCCGTTCTTCGCCGACAGCCCGCTGCCGCTGCATTTCCCGCAGTTCGACAAGATCAAGGACAGCGACTTCGCCCCGGCCTTCGACGCCGGCATGGCGCAGCAGCTGAAGGAAGTGGAAGCGATCGCCAACACCAAGGCCAAGCCGACCTTCGACAACACCATCATCGCTCTGGAAAAGAGCGGTGACACCCTTGATCGCGCGACCACCGTGTTCTTCAGCCTGGTCGGCGCCGATACCAACGACACCCGCAAGAAGCTGCAGGCCGACTATTCGGCCAAGTTCGCCGCGCACAGCGATGCGATCGCGCTGAACGGCAAGCTGTTCGCGCGCATCCAGGCGCTGTATGACAGCCGCACCACCCTGGGCCTGGACGCTGAAGGCGTGCGCCTGGTCGAGAAGTACTACGACAACTACGTGCGCGCCGGCGCCAAGCTGTCCGAGGCCGACAAGACCAAGCTGAAGGAAATGAACGCCGAGCTGGCCAACCTGGGCACCAAGTTCAGCCAGAACGTGCAGTCGGAAGTGAACGCTTCGGCGATCACCGTCAACGACGTCAAGGAACTGGACGGCCTGTCCAAGGAGCAGATCGCCGCCGCCGCCGAAGCCGCCAAGGCCCGCGGCCTGGACGGCAAGTACGTGATCACCCTGCTCAACACCACCGGCCAGCCGCCGCTGACCAACCTGGCCAACCGCGCCCTGCGCCAGAAGATCTACGAGGCCTCCACCACCCGCGGCAGCCGCGGCGGTGAGTTCGACAACACCGCGCTGGTCGCGCGCATCATGCAGCTGCGCGCCGACAAGGCCAAGCTGATGGGCTTTGCCAACTTCGCCGCCTACAACCTGACCAACCAGACCGCCAAGACCCCCGAAGCGGTCAACGCGATGCTGGGCAAGCTGGCCCCGGCCGCGGTGGCCAATGCCAAGCGCGAAGCCACCGACCTGCAGGCGATGATCGACCAGGAACAGAAGGCCGCCGGCAAGCCGACCTTCAAGCTGGAACCGTGGGACTGGGCGTTCTACAGCGAGAAGGTGCGCCAGGCCAAGTACAACTTCGACGAGTCGCAGCTGAAGCCGTACTTCGAGATGAAGAACGTGCTGGAAAACGGCGTGTTCTACGCCGCCAACCAGGAATTCGGCCTGACCTTCAAGCAGCGCACCGACCTGCCGGTGTACCACGATGACGTCACCGTCTATGACGTGTTCGATGCCGACGGCAGCCAGCTGGCGATCTTCATCTTCGACCCGTACGCACGCGCCTCCAAGCGCGGTGGTGCATGGATGAACTCGTACGTCTCGCAGTCCAAGCTGACCGGCTTCAAGCCGGTGGTGGCCAACCACCTGAACATCCCCAAGCCGCCGGCCGGCCAGCCGACCCTGCTGACCTGGGATGAAGTGAGCACCACCTTCCACGAATTCGGCCACGCCCTGCACGGCATGTTCTCGAACGTGAAGTATCCGTACTTCTCGGGCACCGCGGTGCCGCGCGACTTCGTCGAGTTCCCCTCGCAGGTCAACGAGATGTGGGCCGACAACCCGGCCATCCTGAAGAACTACGCCAAGCACTACCAGAACGGTTCGGCGATGCCGCAGGCGCTGCTGGACAAGGTGCTGGCCGCGGCCAAGTTCAACCAGGGCTTTGCCACCACCGAGTACCTCGGTGCCGCCATGCTCGACCAGCGCTGGCACCAGATCGGCCCGGACCAGGTGCCGGCCGCCAAGGACGTGATGGCCTTCGAGCGCGCCGCGCTGGAGAAGGACGGCATCTACTACGCGCCGGTTCCGCCGCGCTACAAGACCCCGTACTTCAGCCACATCATGGGCGGCTACTCGGCCGGCTACTACGCCTACATCTGGTCGGAAGTGCTGGACGCCAACACCCAGAAGTGGTTCCGCGACAACGGCGGTCTGAGCCGCAAGAACGGCGACCACTTCCGCGCGACCCTGCTGTCCAAGGGTGGCAGCGTGGACGCGATGCAGCTGTTCCGCGATTTCGCCGGCCACGAGCCGCAGATCGAACCGCTGCTGGAAAAGCGTGGCCTGACCGGCACCGGCAACTGATCGCCGGCACCGTAGCGTGAAATGAAAACCGCCCGGGAGACCGGGCGGTTTTTTTTTGCGTCATCCACGCATGGCGTGGATCTACCGCAGGGTTGCGTGATCCCAGTAGATCCACGCCATGCGTGGATGCTCTTCCAGATCACCGCGGCGCCACATATCCCCCGGGTACGCCTTGCGGCGACAGCACCAGCTGCCACAACTGCGCATGCCGGCTGCGGAACGTCGCCATCGATCCGGCCAGGTAGAACCGCCACAGGCGACGGAACCGCTCGTCATAGCGTCGCGCATCCAGTGTCGGCCATGCCGCTTCCACATTGCGTCGCCACGCCTGCAGCGTCAGGTCATAGTCGGTACCGAAGTTGTGCCAGTCCTCCAGCACGAAACGCCCTTCAAACGCGCGGCTGATCTGCGCCGCCGATGGCAGCATCGAGTTGGGGAAGATGTAGCGCGCGATCCATGGATCAGTGCGATGGCGCGAGATGTTGCTGCCAATGGTGTGCAACAGCAGCAGGCCACGCGGCGACAGGCAGCGTCGCGCCACGTCGAAGAAACTGCGGTAGTTCTTGTCGCCGACGTGCTCGAACATGCCGATCGAGAAGATCGCATCGAACGGCTCGTCCAGTTCGCGATAGTCCTGCAGCCGGATCTCGATCGGCAGGCCAGCGCACAGCTCACGCGCGTAGTCGGCCTGCTCCTGCGAAATGGTGATGCCCACGCCACTGACGCCATAGCGCTCGGCCGCGAACTTCAGCGACTCGCCCCAACCGCAGCCGATATCCAGCACGCGTTGCCCGGGGCGCAGCCCGAGCTTGCGGCACACCAGATCGAGCTTGGCTTCCTGCGCCGCATCCAGATCGTTGGCGTTGCGCCAATACCCGCAGCTGTAGACCAGGCGCTGGCCAAGCATCGCCTGGTAAAGATCATTGCCGAGGTCATAGTGGCGACGGCCGACTTCATAGCTGCGTTGCCCGGCCTGCAGGTTGAACAGACGCGCCTTCAAAGCGTCGGCCACTTCGCGCCAGCCGTGCACCCGTTCGTCCAGGTGCGCCTGCATCAGGTGGTACAGAAACTCATCAAGAACGTTGCCATCCCACCAGCCGTCCATGTAGCTCTCGCCCAGGCCGAGTGAGCCGTGCGCCATGACCCGCGCGAAAAAGCGCGGGTCATGCACCTGGATATCCTGCGGCCGGGTTCCATCGATCTGGACCCCGGCCTCGTGGAGCAGGCCGGTGACCCGCTCCTGCAACCCTGTATCCACGACACCTCCTCGTCTGCGGTTACCCGCGCGCGAACAGCTCCACGTAGTCCTTGGCCACGTGCGGCAGCAACACCGAGGCCGGTACATCGGCGGTCTGGGTGCCATCCGAGTATGGACCCACCTGGTAGGGCGGGAACACGAAGCGCAGCGCGGTGATCTGACCCTTGTCGTCGGTCAGCGGCTGGAACTGGCTGAAATTGTCGGCCTGCGGACCGGTGCCGTCAGCGATCATCCGCGAGGCATTGCGCAGCGATTCCTGCAGCTGCGACGGGTCCATGTCCTCACCGCTGAGGCGGGTGGCCACGCGCTCACGCAGCTGGTCGGCGACGAAATCGCTGATCGCTTTCCAACCCTTGGCGTCGGTCACCAGCTTGTCGGCGCTCAGCATCTGCTGCTGCGCCGGCAGCCACACGAAACGTGCCACCAGCGGTTCGCCATGGGCGCCACCGGTGTAGCGGCTGCCGTCGGCACTGACCACCACCAGCTGCGGCGTCTCCAGCAGCTTCTCGAAGCTCAGCGACAGCTCATAGGGCATGGTCGGCTTGTCGTTGCCCAGCCCGTCCAGCGCCTGCTGCAGATCGCTGCGGGCGGAGGTGGCATAGGCCTGCAGCGCGCGCGCCAGGCCCGGATAACGATCGATGCCCGCCGGGTAACTGATGCCGACCACTTCACGTTCGTTGTTCTCGATCACATCGCGCAGATCCAACGGCGCTTCCGCTGCGGGGGCCTCGGCGGTGCCAGTGGCTTCTGCCGCAGGTGCGGCGTCGGTGGCAGGTGCCGCCTCGTTCTCGCGCTGGCAACCGGCCAGCAACAGCACGCCCATAGCGCCGGCCAGCACGCTGGCGTGCAGTGGCCGGTTCTTTCCAATCTTCATCGGGATCCCCTGTTCATGTTCATACATCATCGCCTGCCCTGGCTGAAGCGTGGCCCGCTGGAATCAGCCCACAAGCAGATCGTGATACTCCTCGTGCCGCTGCAGGAAGGCCTCGGCATAGGCACATGCCGGCACCACCTTGTACTTCTGCTCCCGGGCGAAACGCAGTGCGACCCGGGTCAGCTCACCGGCAATGCCACGGCCAGCGATCGGCTCGGGCACTTCGGTATGGGTGATGACCATCCGCCTGCGCTTGATCTGGTAGTCCAACAGTGCCACCTGCCCGCGCACGCGGGCGGTGAACCGGTGGTTGACCTGATCGTGTTCGACCTCGTAAGCCAGACCGGGGGGCGTGACCGAAGCCATGGGACTGTCTCCTGCGGCGACTGCGTGGATGGTGCGCAGCCGGGCGCCATGATCGCGTGAAGCCTGAACAGGGACAAGTCTGTGCCTGCTGCGTCAGTTGTTGCCCTCAAGCTGCGGTCTGGCCGGCCGCTAACCCCTCTGCAGGGGTGCGCCAAGCTGGCATACCCCTTGCGACAGTCGACCAAGCGATCTGCCGTGGAGGCCCGCGATGCACCCCAGCGATTCCCATTCCGATACCGATCACGCCCTGCTGGAGGGCCTGCTGCAACTGGCCGTGGAGGGACAGACCGAAGACCAGGCGTTCCAGAGCATCGGCGAGGAAGTGTTCTCCCGCCTGCTCGATACCTACGGTCAGGAAACCCGGGCCTGACCCGGAGCGGGGCCGCAGCCCCGGGGGTCGGATCCAGCGGATCCGACCCCAACCACCCTCAACCGCCGCCGAGGCGGAAGGTCGGGTTGGACAGCTCGCGCAGGAAGTGACTGAAGATGCTCGGCTGCATGGCCAGCATGAAGATCACGCCGAACGCCGCACCGGCCAGGTGCGCGCTGTGGTTGATGCGATCGCCACCACGCTTGTCCATCCAGATGCTGTAGCCGACGTAGAACGCGGCATAGACGATCGCCGGCGCCGGGATGAAGAACACCAGGATGATCGACCACGGCTTGATCAGGATGAAGGCGAACAGCACCGCCGACACCGCCCCGGACGCACCGAGGCTGAGGTAGTTCGGGTTCTTCTGGTTCTTCAGGTAGCTGGGCAGGATCGAGACCAGCAGCGCACCGACGTAGAACGCCGGATAGACCAGGTAGCTGCCGGTCAGCTGCACCATCACGCTCTCGATGAATCCCCCGAAGAAGAACAGGGTGATCATGTTGAAGATCAGGTGCGACCAGTCGGCGTGGATGAAGCCGTAGGTGATCAGGCGGTCGTACTGGCGGGGCGATCCACCGCCGGCGGCCACAGGATCAGGCGGTCGGCCAGCTTGCGGTTGTTGAACGCCATCCACGACAGGATGGCGGTGATGGCGATCAACAGCAGATTGACGGGGGTCATGTCAGGCTCAGGCGGTGCGGTAGTTGTCGACCATACGATAGCGTTTCGCATACCAACCGAAGGCCAACGCCGCGACGAAAGCAAAACCGGCGAAGAAGAACATCAGGAATGCCGCCTCGCTCAGGCCCGTACTGGCGATCTTGTGGGTGACCGTGTCATTGCGCACGGCGGCATTGGACAGCAGCACCCACAGGTTGCCGATGGTGGTGGTCAGGTTCCAGAAGCTCATCACCACACCCTTCATGGCCTGCGGTGCCTGGCTGTAGGCAAACTCCAGGCCGGTGGCCGAGACCAGCACTTCGCCGAAGGTCAGCAGTGCATACGGCAACATCTGCCAGAAGATCGACATCGCGTTGCCACCATCCATCACCACCTGGATGCCACCGACCACGATCCAGGCCAGGCCGCTGAAGGCGATGCCGGCGGTCATCCGCCGCAGCGCGGTCGGCTCGAAGCCGAAGCGGCGCAGCGCCGGGTACAGCACCAGGTTGTTGAACGGGATGAGGATCATCACCAGCAGCGGATTCAGCGCCTGCATCTGCGAGGCGGTGAACCAGCTCGGCATCTGCATCTGCTGGCCCTGCAGCACCCAGGTCGAGGCCTTCTGGTCGAACAGCGAGAAGAACGGGGTGGTCAGCGCGAAGATCACCAGCACCCGCAGCACCGAGCGCACGCCCTCCACGGCTTCGGCCGGGTGCTGGCCGCGGGCGCGGTCCAGCTGCAGCCAGGTACCACCACCGATGCCTGCCAGGATCGACACCAGCGCCAGGCACAGGCAGATCACGATGCCGAGCGAGCCGACCAGGCCGAACGAGGCCACAGCCAGCACCAGCCCGGCCACGGCCATGACCAGGCCCGGACGGCCCTGGCCGGCGACGCGCGCGGTCAGCGCGGTGCGCACCACGTTGGCGAACGAATGCGGGTCCTTCGGCGGCAGCGGCACCAGCACGTAGCGCTTGCGGCCCAGCCAGAACACGAAGGTGGCGATGAACATCAGGATGCCCGGAATGCCGAAGGCCCACTGCGGGCCCCAGTTCTTCAGCACCAGCGGGATCAGCAGCGAGGCGAACAACGAGCCGAAGTTGATGATCCAGTAGAACGCGTCGAAGACGATCTTGGCCAGGTGCTTGTTGCTCTGGTCGAACTGGTCGCCCATGAACGAGGCCACCAGCGGCTTGATGCCACCGGCACCCAGCGCGATCAGGCCCAGGCCGAGGAAGAAGCCCTCACGGCTGCCCTCGAACAACGCAAGGCACAGGTGGCCCATGCAGTAGACCAGGCTGAACCACAGGATGGTGTGGTACTTGCCGAAGAACTTGTCGGCCAGCCAGCCACCGAGCAGCGGGAAGAAATACACGCCGATCATGAAGCTGTGCATGATGTCCTTGGCTTCACCGGCACGGCCTTCCGCAGTGAGTTCCTGCAGCAGCAGCGAGGTGATCAGGAACTGCACCAGGATGTTGCGCATCCCGTAGAAACTGAACCGCTCGCAGGCCTCATTGCCGATGATGTACGGGATCTGGCGCGGCATCTTTCCCTGGCCGGCGATGGGGGCGACTGCGTCGTGGCTCATCCTGTAAGGCATTCCTGCAAAACGAAAGGCGCAAGAGTACCGGAACCTGTGCGTGCGAAGCACGCTGCAGGGCTGCATGACAGCCGCGCCAAAGCATGGCAGGCACATGCAGCCCTGCCGGAAGTCACGGAACCTGCACGGCAAAAGCGTAAACTTATCGTTATGCGCCCCCTGCCCTTTGCCCGCATCCTGCCCAGCTGCCTTGCCCTCATGCTGGCCGTGCCTGCGCTGGCCCGGCCACAGGCGCCGCCGGCCACAGGCCTTGCCACAGAGGTGCGGCAATTGACTGTCGCCGCGCTGGAACTGCCCAGCCGTGACGAAGGCCAATGGAAGCAGCGCCGCGAACAGGTGCTGCAGCTGCTGACCGATCTGCAGCCGGATGTGATTTCGGTGCAGCAGGTACTGCAGCAGCAGGGGCGCAATCCGGCCTGCTGGTTGGCCAGCCGGTTGCGCTACAGCTGCGATTTCGTCACCGCTGACCCGCCGAGCCAGCCGGTCCGGCACGGCAACGCGATGCTCAGCCGGCTGCCGGTCAGCGAGGACGGGGTCACCCTGCTGCATCCGCCGGGCACCTTCAGCGCCGCCGGCATGATGCGCCTGCGGCTGGGCGACAACGACGTCAACGTCTACATCGCGCGCCTGCGCCCGGATCCCGACGAGGTCAATGCCCGGCAACATCAGACCAGCGACCTGATGACCTGGATCGGCGCCACGGCCGAGGGCATGCCGAGCCTGATCGCCGGAGATTTCTCCGCCAGCACCGTCGAGCTGGTGCGCAGCACGCCCGGCTTCCAGCCGGCTCGGCGCAATCCTGGCGCACCGACGGCCAGCGGCGGTGGTGCCAGTGGCCATGGGCTGGATGTGCTGTTCCAGGTCAAGCACTTCGGCGGCATCCGCCAACAGGCGATCCTGCTGCCCGCCGATGGCGACCTGCCCGGGCTGCGCCTGGGTGTGATGGCGACGCTGCGGCTGCAGGACGTGCCCGCCACCACCGAATGAGCGCGCCGCTGCGCTCGCCGGGCACGGCCCGGCGCTACCCCCGTTTCCGGTAGCGCCGGGCCATGCCCGGCGGGTGCGGTCACAGACAAACAAAAAGGCCGGGGTCTCCCCCGGCCTTTTCGCGTTCACGCAGGCACTGAGATCAGGCGATCGCTTCCTGGTAACGACGCTCGACTTCATTCCAGTCGATGACGTTGAAGAACGCGCCGATGTATTCCGGACGGCGGTTCTGATACTTCAGGTAGTACGCGTGTTCCCACACGTCCAGACCGAGGATCGGGGTGTTGCCTTCCATCAACGGGCTGTCCTGGTTGCCGCTGCTTTCGACCACGACCTTCTTGTCCGGGGTCACGCTCAGCCACGCCCAGCCACTGCCGAAACGGGTCAGCGCGGCCTTGGTGAAGGCATCCTTGAACTTGTCGAAACCGCCCAGGTCCTTGTCGATCGCCTTGGCCACATCACCGACCGGGTTGCCGCCGGCGTTCGGGGCCATCACGGTCCAGAACAGCGAGTGGTTGGCGTGACCGCCACCGTTGTTGCGCACCGGACCCTGCAGGTTCTCCGGCAGCGACTTCAGCTTCTTCACCAGTTCTTCGACCGGCAGGTCGGCGTACTCGGTGCCTTCCAGCGCAGCGTTGACGTTGTTGATGTAGGTCTGGTGATGCTTGGTGTGATGGATTTCCATCGTCGCCGCATCGATATGCGGTTCCAGCGCGTCGTAGGCGTAGGGCAGCTTGGGCAGGGTGTAGGCCATGATGCATCTCCTGATAGCGAGGGCACCCGACGGCATCGTCGGGCGTTGCGCGGTGAATGATGGGGACAGACCGCAAGATTACCAAGGGGGATGTAAAGGAAATTGCGTCCTGCAGGTGAGCATGCCGGCAATTGTTACGCAGCAGTGACGCAGCGCGTGCCCTCATGCAGGGTGCAGCGCGCAGGCGCTACAGTGGGCGCACCACCCTCGCCCGCCACTGCCCATGCGCAACCCCCGGCTGTTGATCACCGCCATCGCCCTGCTGCTGCTCGGCCTGGTCGTCAATCATTTCCTGCAGCGGCCGCCGCCGCCGCAGTTCGCGCCTGACCTGCAGAGCACGCCGGCCGCCAGTGCACCCGCGGTGCGCAGCAACGGCACTGACAGCGGCCTGCCCGCCTTCCTGCCGGCCGAAGCCCGCCAGACCATCGCGCTGATCCAGCGCGGCGGCCCGTTCCCGCATCGCCAGGACGGCAGCACCTTCGGCAACCGCGAACAACAACTGCCACAGCGTCCGCGCGGTTACTACCGCGAGTACACCGTCGACACGCCTGGCGCGGGCAACCGCGGTGCGCGGCGCATCGTCACCGGTGGCAACCCGCCCGATGCCTGGTACTACACCGATGACCACTACGAATCGTTCCGCAGCTTCACCGTACCGGCCTCAGGAGAACGTCCATGAGCCACGATGATTTCGGCCTCGGCCTGCATGACATCAACAATGCCGGCGTCTACGCGATCGACACCTCGGATATCAGCGCGCTGTCGGCAGCGATGCGCGATGCCGACCTGAAGGTGATCCGGATCGACCTGGATGGCGTGAGCGACAAGCGCACCCTGCTGGCACGGCTGGCCGCCCAGCTTGATTTCCCTGCCGGCTTCGGCGGCAACTGGGATGCACTGGCTGACAACCTGCGCGACCTGCAATGGCTACCGGCCAACGGGTACGCGCTGTTCCTGGCCGATGTCGATGCCCTGCGCGCCGGCGCCGGTGCAGGCAAGGAGTTCGACACGCTGCTGGACATCCTTGATGAAGCCAGCCGTGACTGGGTGGGCCGCGACGTCCCGTTCTGGGTATTCCTGTCGCAGAGCGCGTGACCTGGTAGAGGCCGACCTTGGTCGGCATGCACGCGCAAGCGCATGGATCATCCACGCATGGCGTGGATCTACCCGGTGCAGCTGGATGCTCAATAGATCCACGCCATGCGTGGATGCGGCACCCTACCGGCTGCCGTTATCTTCCTGCAGCTCTTTCTTGAACGGGATATCCGGCGGCGGACGCGCCACCGCCGGCTGGTCCTGCATGTTCGGATCGGTGAGGCCGCAGCCGCCACCGGCCTGCAGGATCGAGATCACGCAGGAAATCTTCGTGCTGGTGCCCGGCAACGGAATCTCCATCGCCTTGACGCCCTTGCGCACCCATTCGGCAAGCAGCGATTCCTGCGGCACCCAGTACTTATCGAACGAGGTGGGCGTGTAGTCGTACGGCGGCCGCTTCAACCATTTGCCGGACTCGGCGATGCGTTCCTTGCTCCAGCCGTCGTTGGCTCCACCAGGTGCGCCACGCTCGGCCTTGCCAGCGCCGTCCTGGCCGGCCACGCGCACGCTGCCGTCGGCATTGAACAGACCTTCCCCCTTGCCGGCGCTGGCCTGCGCGGCGCCCTGATTGGCACCATCGCGATTGCGGCTGGAAGCGCCCCAGTCGTCCCCGCGTGCAGGTGTCGCCCAGTTGCCCGGGGTCGGCGCCGGGCGTGCACCCGCCTGCGCGGGGGCAGTACTGGTCGCCGCAGGACGCGCCGCGCTGGCGCTGTTCTGGGCTGCGCTGCCTGCGGGTGCCGGCGTAGGCGTGGTCGCACTGCCGGCCGAGGTCGACGCAGCCGGTAGCGGAGCGGCTGCAACCTCGCGTTCGCGCACCTGCACTTCGCGCCCGGCAGGCGCACGCACGGTGGGCTCGCGCCCTGCGACGGCGGCCATGCGCACCTGCGGATCGGTCATGGCCTGCACTTCGCGTTCGCGCACCTGCACCTCACGCTGCGGCACGCGCACCTGGATGTCGGTGGTGCGCATCGGCTGCGGCGCCACCGGCGCTTCAACCGTGCTGATTTCGCGCTCCTGCACCTGTACATCGCGCACCCGCGGCGCCTGCACTGCCACCTCGGGCGTGCGCACTGGCGTTGGTGTCGGCGCAGCCTGCACCGGCTGCACGCTGCGCTCGCGCACGGTCGGGACGGTGTCTCGCGGAACGATGCTGACTTCGGTTCGCGGCGGCGCCATCGGCGGCACCACGAAATCGCTGGTGGCCTGCGCCACTTCGGTGGCCTGCACCGGTGAGGGCGGTGGTGCGGCCACCGGCGCCGGCTCAACCTCGGGCGGCGGCGGCACGCTGGCAGTCGGTGCCGTGGCAGCGGCAGCGGAAGACGGCGCAGGCGACGCCGGTTGCGGGCGCGGTGCAGTTGCGCCCCCCGCGTCCTGGCCTGCGGCTACGGCACCGGCTGCTGCAGCAGCAGCCGCCTCGGCTCCGGCCTGGTCGCCGCCGCCTTCCTGCGCAGCACGGCCGACGAATTCAATCTGCACGCGCTCACCCTCGCTGCCCTGCTCGTCCGGCGAAGACGTGCGGATCACCGCTACCCACAGCAGCAACAGGAAGAACAACAGATGCAGCAGCGCGCTGAGCAGCGCCGAGGTCCAGCGCAACCAACGCTGGTCGCGAGGCGCCGGATCCCAGTCCTGCCAGAACAGGCGGCGCAGGGACGCCCATGGTCCCAGCGCCGGCAATTGCCCCGGGGGGCCTGGCAGCGGTCGCGGCAGCAGCACCGCGATCACTTCGCGCGCGTGCAACGGACGTGGCAGCGGCGTCAGCGTCCGCAGCCAGATCGCCCAGCCGTACGGCAGGCCGGTGTTCTTCTCGAGGATGGGCGGTCGCTGCTGGCGCGCCAGCAGCAGGTCGATGAGTTGCTCGGCTCTGGGCAGAGGCACGCGTTGGCGATCAGGCGGCGTTGCCGCGCGGAATATACGGGGCGTGGCCGCTGTCGTGATCGGTGGCGTCACGCACGGCGGTCACTCCAGGCACACGGCCCATCAGGGTCTTCTCGATGCCCTGCTTGAGGGTGACGTCGGCCATGCCGCAACCCTGGCAGCCACCGCCGAAGCGCAGCAGCACCACGCCTTCGGCCGAGACTTCCTGCACGGCCACCTTGCCGCCATGCGAGGCGAGCTGCGGATTGACTTCGTTCTCCACCACCCAATGCACACGTTCGACCAGCGAGGCGGCATCGCCGGGCGCTTCGCCCTTGATCCGCGGCGCTTTGATCGTCAGCTGCTGGGTGCCGGCCGTACCGGGCACGATGTCGATCTCCGCGCCGTCGAGCCAGCCAACGCTGGTGGCGTCGACATAGAGCGTGAAGCCATCACAGTCCACCGCCCACTCGTCGCCGAGCAGGTCGGTCGGCTCGGCGAACTCCAGCCGGGCGTCGGCACGCGGGGTTCCGGGTTCGACCGCACTCAAGCGCACGCCCATGCCGGGCACGCCCTCGCGTTCGATCAGCTTGCGGAAATGGGTCTGGGCAGTGTCGGAGATCTGGATCATCAGGCTATTCTAGCCAAGTAAGCGTCAGCCGCTCATTCGTTTTATACACCGGCCGGCGCATTGTTCAGTCAACACGAGGTGGAGGAACCCATGGCCGACCTGATTCCGCTGGCGCAGGCCCATTGCGTGCCGCGCAAAGGCAGCGACCACAAGCTGGGCGAGGCCCGCCTGGCCGAACTGTTGCCGCAGGTTCCCGGCTGGGAGCTGGCCGAGGCCGGCCAGGCGCTGGTGCGCACGTTCCGCTTCAAGGATTACTACGCCACCATGGCCTTCGTGAACGCGCTGGCCTGGATCGCCCACGGCGAGGACCATCACCCGGACCTCGGCGTCCACTACGACCGTGCCGTCGTCCGCTACTCCACCCACGACGTGGGCGGCCTGAGCGAGAACGACTTCATCTGCGCAGCGAAGACTTCGGCCCTGACGGAGCAACTGAAATGAACGTGCGATTGCTGAGCCTGTCCCTGCTTGCCGCGACCAGCCTGGCCGGCTGCGGCACCTCCGAGCCGCCGGCAGCGCCGGCTGCGGCCCCCACCGAAGTGGCTGCGGTGAAGACCCCGCCGCCGCAATACCCGCTTGAACTGGCCTGCACCGGCGTGGGCGGCACCAGCACCTTCAAGGTGGTGATCGGCACCGACGGCAAGCCCAGCGAGGTCACCCTGCTGACCGGCGCGGGCAACCCGCAGCTGGACGATCTGGCCAAGACCGCCGTGCAGGGCTGGCAGTTCAAGGCCGCCACCCGCAATGGCGAGGCCGTGCCGGCCACGATCCAGGTGCCGGTCAGCTTCAACCCGCCGCAGCCGAAGCCGGACCAGTGCTTCGCCATCGAAGAAAGCCTGCGCCGCGGCGGCTGATCGCCTGCCGCTGACGAGGCCAGCCGACGCCCGCCTCGCCTTTGCCGCCCCGGCCCTTGCCGGGGCGATTGCTTGATGACAAGGAACGCGTCGGAACATGCTGCAGATTCCCCCCGAAAACATCTGGATCGCCCTGGCGGTCACCCTCGCTGCGGGCCTTGCCACCGCCATCGGCAGCCTGCTGGTGCTGTTCTCGCGCCGCCCCAACCCGCGCCTGCTGGCCTTCGGCCTGGCCTTTGCCGGCGGCGCGATGGTGTATGTCTCGCTGTCGGAGATCCTCAACAAATCCATCGCCTCGTTCGCGCTGGCCTATGGTGAGCGCACCGGCTTCACCTACGGCACCCTCGCCTTCCTGCTGGGCGTAGTGGTGATCGTGTTGATCGACCACTTCATTCCCAACCCGCATGACAGCCTGGACAAGCAAGACCCGGCGTTCCGCGAGAACAGCCGCGAATACCTGAAGCGGGTCGCCCTGCTGACTTCGGTGGCGATCACCGCGCACAACTTTCCGGAGGGGCTGGCGACGTTCTTCGCGACGCTGGAGAGCCCGTCGGTGGGCATGCCGCTGGCCTTCGCCATTGCCATCCACAACATTCCCGAGGGCATCGCCATTGCGGTGCCGGTGTACTTCGCCACGCAGAACAAGTTCTACGCGTTCGCCGCCAGCCTGTTGTCAGGCCTGGCCGAACCGGTCGGCGCAGCGATCGGCTATGTACTGCTGTCCGGCTCCCTGTCCCACGCCACATTCGGCTGGGTGTTCGGCCTGATCGCGGGGGTGATGGTGTTCCTGGCGCTGGACGAGCTGCTGCCGGCGGCGAAGCGCTACGCCAAAGGGCACGAGACCGTGTACGGGCTGGTGGCGGGCATGGGTACGCTGGCGATCAGCCTGGTGCTGTTCAAGTGGTGAAGGGTGTCCGGCCAACGGGCTGAGCCCCCTCGCGGCTGGCGCATTCCACAGTATCGAGAGGTCACGGGCGGGGTCGATTCGCGGGGGACGCCGTAAACCCTTCCCTGGGGGCTTGGCCGCGGCATCCATGCCGCGGACACCCCCGCGAACCGACCCCGCCCGCGCCCCGTCATTTTTCCGTGCGTGCCAGCCGCGCAATGAAAGAATGAAAAGCGAAGCCCGCGCTGCGCGCGTGAGTCGAGCATGGCTCGACTCTACCCGGGCCGCCGCGCGGACCGGGTCTGCTTTTCTTTTGATGTTCCGTGGCTGGCACGCGCGCGATCTGTCTGGCGCTGGGTGGGGTGGGCTTGCGGGGGTATCCGCGCCATGGATGGCGCGGCTAAGCCTACAGGGACGTACTTGCGGCGTCCCCCGCAGGCCCACCCCGCCCAGAGCTCCCCGGCAATCCGTCACAGTGCCAGCCACGAGGGGGCTGCGCCCGTTGGCCGGTCAGCCCCGCAGGGGCTACTTCAGCCTGTCCAGCGCCTCGACCAGCTCATCCGCCAGCGGCGCACTCAGCACATATGGGCTCTTGCCGTCGTCCAGCGCGAACTCCAGTGACGCAGCATGCAGGAACAGGCGCTTCAGCCCGATCTGCTCACGAAGCCGCTTGTTGACTGCAGGATCGCCGTATTTGTCGTCTCCGGCCACAGGATGTCCCAGATGCTGGGCATGCACACGGATCTGGTGAGTGCGGCCGGTTTCGATGCGTACTTCGCAGTAGGAATGGCCACCCTTGCGCTCCAGCACCCGGAAATGGCTGATGGATTCCTTGCCGATCGCATTGACCTGCACATGGCGCTCGCCGCCCTGGCGCAGGCCTACGTGCAATGGCGCATCGACCGTCATCACACCATCCGGCATGCGCCCGGCAAGCAGGGTCAGGTAGCGCTTGCGGATGCCGGAGCCGTGGTCTTCACGCAGCAGCGCCTGCAGCTCGCTCAGCGCCGAACGCTTCTTGGCCACGATCAACAGGCCCGAGGTGTCACGGTCCAGCCGGTGGACCAGCTCCAGGGTCTGCCCGGGGCGCAGGGCGCGCAGGGTCTCGATGGCGCCGAAGCTGATGCCGCTGCCGCCATGGCTGGCGACGCCGGTCGGCTTGTTCAGCGCCAGCAGGCGGGCGTCTTCGAAAACGATGGCCTGCTCCAGCCGACGCATGAACGCCTCGGGTGGACCCGCCTTGTCTCCCTCTTCAGTGAGACGAACGGGCGGTATCCGCACTTCGTCGCCAGCCTCCAGCTTGCGCTCGGCCTTGGCGCGGCCGCCATTGACGCGCACCTGGCCGCTGCGGACCAGCTTGTAGACAAGGCTGCGCGGGGCACCCTTGAGCTGGCCGAGCAGGAAATTGTCCAGGCGCTGGCCGGCACGGTCGGCCGGAACGGTGATCATGCGCACGGAAGGCTTGTCGCCGGCCGGCTTGGTAGGGTCTTGTGCAGTCATCAGCCTGTTTATTCTGTTACACTCGGGGGGCGAGATAAGGGATTGATTTCGTTGGAAGTTACTTAGGGCCAGAAGCCCCGCTTCCGACGAATCCGGCACAGTGCGCGACCACCGCCCGCGGGGCGGCCATGTTAGCGGCTCACCGGCGTTCCCGGCCATCGCCGATTGCCTGACACGCAGTCGCGCTGAACATGTCCCGTGCGGCGCTCCAGCCTGGCTGACAGCTGCCTCCGGCCCTGCAACACCCAAAACCAGAAAATTGAAGCGCTCCCGCGGCCTGCCGTGGTGTCGTAGCGCTGGAAACCCAAGCCGCCCTCCCCGCGCTTGCGCGAATGGGCGGCGAGCCGTGTCCAGAGGCGAAACTCCATGGCGTTCCGCGCGGTAGCCGCTTGCGAGGAACGCAACAATGAAGCGAATGCTGATCAACGCCACGCAGGCTGAAGAGCTGCGTGTTGCCATCGTGGATGGCCAGTCGTTGTATGACATCGACATCGAGCAGCCGTCCAAGGAACAGAAGAAGTCCAACATCTACAAGGGCCGGATCTTCCGCATCGAGCCCTCGCTGGAAGCGGCCTTCGTTGAATACGGTGGCGGCCGCCACGGCTTCCTGCCGCTGAAGGAAATCTCCCGCGATTACTTCCAGGCCGGTGTCGACCACAACAAGGCCGGCATCCGCGAGCTGCTGAGGGAAGGCCAGGAAATCGTCGTCCAGGTGGACAAGGAAGAACGTGGCAACAAGGGCGCTGCCCTGACCACGTTCATCTCCCTGGCCGGCCGCTACATGGTGCTGATGCCGAATTCGCCCAGCGCCGGCGGTGTCTCCCGTCGCATCGAGGGTGAAGACCGGGCCGCCCTGAAGGACGCCCTGGACAAGCTGAACATCCCCGACGAAATGGGCGTCATCATCCGTACCGCCGGCGTCGGCCGCGATGCGGAAGAGCTGCAGTGGGATCTGGATTACCTGCTGAATGTCTGGCGCGCCATCGCCGAAGCTGCCCTGAGCAAGCCGGCCCCGTTCCTGATCTACCAGGAATCGCGCCTGATCGTGCGCGCCCTGCGTGACTACCTGCGCGCCGACATCGGCGAGATCCTGGTGGACACCGAGGAGATGTACGAGCACGCCAAGGAGTTCATGCAGCAGGTGATGCCGCAGACCCTGCGCAAGCTCAAGCATTACAAGGACGACATCCCGCTGTTCAACCGCTTCCAGATCGAATCGCAGATCGAAGGCGCCTACGAGCGCAACGTGCGCCTGCCGTCGGGCGGCTCGATCGTGGTCGACCAGACCGAAGCGCTGACTGCCGTCGACGTCAACTCCTCGCGCGCCACCAAGGGCAGCGACATCGAGGACACCGCGTTCCAGACCAACCTGGAAGCGGCCGAAGAAGTGGCCCGCCAGCTGCGCCTGCGCGATCTCGGCGGCCTGGTGGTGATCGATTTCATCGACATGGCGTCCAACAAGCACCAGCGCGAAGTCGAGAACCGTCTGGCGAATGCGCTCAAGTACGACCGTGCACGCGTGCAGGTCGGCCGCATCTCGCGCTTCGGCCTGCTGGAAATGAGCCGCCAGCGTCTGCGACCGAGCCTGGGCGAATCCAGTCAGATCGTCTGCCCGCGTTGCGACGGCCATGGCCGCATGCGCAGCGTCGAGTCGCTGTCGCTGTCGATCATCCGCGTCGCTGAGGAGCATGCGATGAAGGAGAACACCGGGCAGGTGCTGGTACAGGCCCCGGTGGAGATCGCCAATTACCTGCTGAACGAAAAGCGCGGCGCGCTGGGCGAAATCGAGAAGCGCCACGAGGCGCCGATCGTGATCGTTGCCGACGAGCAGCTGCACACCCCGCATTACACCGTCACCCGTCTGCGCGACAACGAACTGGGCGAGGAAAGCGGCAAGCCGAGCTACCAGCGCGGTACCCCGCGCAAGCTGCCGGTACACGCGCTGACCAAGGGCCAGCTGAACATCCCGCCGCCGATGGTGACCCAGGTCAAGCACAACTCCCCCGCCCCGGTGCGGGACGAAGTGGAACCGACCGCAGCGCCGGCACCCGCGCCGGTGGCCGCAGTGGCTCCGGCTGCCGCCGCCAGCGGTGGCGTGGTTGGCTGGCTGAAGCGCATCTTTGGCGGCGAGCCCGCTCCCGCTCCTGCACCGGCACCGGCCGCGCGCCAGCAGCAGGATGGCGGCCGCCGTGACCGCAACAAGGATCGCAACAAGGACCGCAAGGACCGTCGCGAGGACAGCCGTGGCAACGGCGGCAATGGCAATGCGCAGCAGCAGAAGGACGGCGGCAACCGCAAGGACCGCGGTGAGCAGCGCAAGGATGGCCGCAACGGCGGCAACCAGGCCAATGGCAATGGCAATGGCCAGCAGCAGCCGCAGCAGCAGGGCAAGCCGAAGGACGCCCAGCAGCAGCCGCAGCAGAACAAGCCGCGTAACGAACAGGGCCAGGGTCAGGGCCAGGGCCAAAGCCAGCAGCAGCCGAAGCTGAAGCAGCCGAAGCAGCCGCGCCCGCAGGACGGTGACAAGCCGGCCGAGAAGCCGCAGCGTGCCGCTGCCGAAGCCCCGGCCGACGTCGTGACCGCAGCAGCTGCCGTGGCCACCACGACCGCGGTTGCGGCCACGGTCGCGGTGCAGGAAGAGAAGGCACTGGCACCGGCCGTTGCTACTGAAAACGTGGTCGACACTGTCGCGGCCGTGGATACCACCGCCGCCGCGACCGACGCCGAGGTCGTGGTTGCGACCGGCGCTACCGAAGAGGCTGCAGCCGATGCCGCAGGCGATCAGACCGGCGAAGGCGCAACGCGCCGCCGCCGTGGTCGTCGCGGTGGTCGCCGTCGTCGTCGTGGTGGTGCCGAGAACGCCGCCGGAGGCGACGTGCTGGGTGATGACCTGGACGACGGTGATGATGCCGAGGGCGATGACAACGACGGCGATTCCGTCGAGCACAGCGCCCAGGCTTCGGTGGACGCCCCGGTTGCCGCCGCGCAGCCGTCGCGTTCGCAGCCGGAATTCGATTTCGATGACGAAGTCGAGCCGGCCGCCGCTGATGCCGGCAAGCCGGCACGTGCACCGGTTGCGGTAGCCGCCGCAGTTGCTCCGGTCGCTGCCGTCAGCAGTGCCGTGGTCGAAGCAGCCGCTCCGGTGGCAGCCACGGTGCAGACCCCGGCTCCGCTGGAAGCCGTCGCCAAGGTCGAACCGACCCCGTCGCCGGTGCAGACCAGCATGCTGGATGCCATCGACGCGGCGACGCCCGTGCAGCCCGCGCCTGAAGCGGCTCCGGTGATCGAGGCGAAGCCGCCGGTGGTCGAGACCGCTGTCGCGATCGAAGCAGCCCCGGTCGCTGAACCGACCGCGGTGGTCGAAGCCGCTCCGGTGGCCGAGCCGAAGCCGGTGGTAGCCGACGTCGCGCCGGTGGTGGAAGCTGCTCCGGCAGTCGAACCGAAGGCCGCGGTTGAAGTCGCCCCGGTCGTCGAGCAGCCGGCAACGCCGGTGGCTGTCGAAGCCGCACCGGTGGAAACCGCTGCACCGGTCGCCGAGCCGGTCGTACCGGCGGCGGTCGACCCGATCGCCGATGGCCACGCCGACGCTGCCGCACAGGCCGCCGACGCGCAGGCTTCGGAAGAAGACGAAGACGCCGGCAAGCGCACGCCGCCTGCCGCCTGATCGATCGTTGATCGGCAACAACGAAACGGCGGGGATCGATGATCCCCGCCGTTTTTTTGTGCGTCTGGCGCCCACCGTCCCCTGCCATCAATAGGGCGCGCTCTGGTAGAGGCCAACCTTGGTTGGCACCGTGGGTTTCATGCACGCGGCAGCGCCTGTGCCAACCAAGGTTGGCATCTACCGAGGCGTGCGTCAGTTTGCCGGCGCGAACTGCAGCCGGGTCCACACCCCGTAGTGATCCGACGCCCAACGGCCGCCGTCATCCGGCTGGTCGAACAGGATCTTCGCTTCGCGCGCGACCATCTCGTCCTGTTGGAAGAAGATGTGGTCAATCCGCGACGGCGCCTGGTAGTAGTGACGGTTGAGCGTACTGACACCGGCCAGGTCGGTGTTGACGTGCACGCTGCCGTAGCTGTCGCCGTAGTGGCTGCGCAGCTCGCTCAGATCGCCGGCATCGACCAGTGCATTGAAGTCGCCGGCAATCACCACCGGCGCACCCGCAGCGCTGCCGGCAATGAAACGCAGCAGGTCCTCGACCTGGCTGCGGCGGATGCGCTGGCCGGCGTCGTCACTGCGCTCGTTGAGATGGGTGGCATAGACATTGACCGGCTTGCCGTCCACGTCGATGCGCAGATGGGCCACGGTGCGGTAGTCATCCAGCGGCAGCAGCAGGTGCTCGCCACGGGCCAGGATCGGGCGCCGGGTCAGCAGCGCATTGCCATACCGCTTGGGCGCTCCCACCGGATCGGTGGACACGAATACGTAGCGGTAACCGAGCTGGCTGGCCAGCCACTGCGCCTGGTTGCGCACGTTGCGCTTCTGGATCACTTCCTGCAGCGCGATGGCATCGGGCTGCAGGCGCTTGAGCTCAGCCACGATCGTGCGACGGCGGCTGGGCCAATCCTCGCGGTCATGGTGCAGGTTGAACGTCACCATGCTCATGCCAGGCTCGCTGACGGCCGCCGCGTTCGCCGCGGCGACCGGCTCAGCGGCTGCGGCCAGCCCCGGCAGGGCCAGCGCGATCGCCAGCCCCAGCACGCGGAGACGGCGGCCGATCCCGATCGGTTGACGCATGGTTACTGCCCTTTGCGTTCGGCGCGGCGCACTGCGCTCGGCACGTCGATCTCGACCCGTGCCGGCAACTGGTGCACATGCAGCTCGTTGTTGATCCATTCCACCGCCTCGCCGTTGACCGTCGCCTGGCCCGGCTCGCCGGCATACGGCCATGGCAGCACCACACCACCGGCCGGCGGTACCAGGCCGGGCTGCACGTCCAGCACCAGCTGCTTGTCGCTGCGCTGCAGGCGATAGTTGAGCTGCCCCTGCGGCGTGCGCAGGCCCTGCACGGCGATGCCCTCGCCCTGCAGCCACGACACCGGGATACCCGCAGCGAGTACCAGTGCCTCATCCGCATCGCGGTTGTAGGCGAACATATCCAGCGCCGAACGGACGAAGTCCGAGGCCACCCATGCATGCGGCAGGTCACCAACAAAGAACGGCTTGCGCGGCGTACGCGAGACCACCTCGGCCCACTGGTTCCAGGCCTGCGGCGCGCGATCCTTGAAGAAGAACTCGGTGGCCTGCCAGGCGCGATCGCGCCAGCCCAGGCGCACGAACGCGGCGACGTTGCGCCATTCGTACGGCGTGTAGTCCTTCCATTCGCGCTTGCCATCGCGGCGCGCGACGAATTCGTTCCAGTAGCGCTGGAAGGTCGCGTCCAGCGCCTCCTGCGGCAACCGCCCCTGCTCGCCGCCCGGCGCCAGCGCGATCGTGGTGGACGTGGCATCGAAATCGCCCAGCTCGGCCGAGCCGGGCAGATAGTCGATGCGATGCTGTTGCATGGCCGCCAGCAGCGAGGCCTGCAGGTCATCACGGAACTGATCGCGCGATTCACTGATCTGCATCGCTTCGACCTTGCCCAGCTGCGCTGCCAGTTGCGCGGCGTCCTTGTAACCACGCAGCGCCCAGAAGTTGTCCCAGTACGAATGCATCGGCTTGGCCGAATAGCCCTCGTGGCTGATCGAGGCCGGCATCATCCCGTAGAAGGCAGGATTGCGCGCACGGTTCTCCTCGGTGCGCTCGCTGCCGCGCAGTTGTTCCATGTAGCTATAGGCGCCCAGCACGTGCGGCCACATCTGCTCGAGGAAGGCAGTGTCGCCGGTGTAACGGCCGTATTCGGCGATGTTGTAGATCAGCTCACCGTGGCTGTCGTTCTCCGGCACCGGATCGCTGCCACGCGCATCGACGCAGCACGGCACCTTGCCGTTCTCAAACTGATAGGGCGCATACCAGGTCACGTAGTCGCGCACGGCATCGCTGCGGCCCATCCGCAGCAGGCCTTCGGAGATCATCGCGCCGTCGCGGATCCAGCTGCGTGCGTACGAGCGCGTACCCGGCTGCAGACGCGGGCCGACCCGTGAGATCAGCATGTGTGCCACCGCCGTGCGCAGGGTTTCCACCAGCGGCTGGCCGGCAGCCGGCACCTGCAGGGTCACAGCACCCAGCTTGTCGCGCCACATTGCCGCGACCTGCTGCTGCGCCTTGGCCACGTCCAGCGCCTGCGGCGCCCAGCTGCCGGTCTGTGGCAGCACGATCGCCACTTCGCGGCTCTGCCCGGGTTCGAGCTTGATCGTGTACAGCAGCGCGCCGGACGCCATGCCGGTCGGATCCTTCACGGCGGTGGTGCCGGGCAGCTTGCCGCTGGCCAGGTGCATCGCATCCAGCTTGCCGTCGAAGCTGCTGGCAAAGCGCGCATCCGGCACCTGCAGGGGATACAGCCGCGGTTCGCCATTGATGCGCACCAGCTGCTCGCCCACGTCCAGGCTGTCGATGCGGCTGAAGCCGCCCACCGTGTTGAGGAACTGGGTGGGCGGATTAACCTGCCACGGACGGATCGCCAGTGCCAGGGTGTATTCGTGCGCGACCTTGTCCGGATTGCTCAACCGGTAGCGCCCGATCAGCTGCGCGCGCTCGGGCGTGCCCTGCACGAAGCTGGTCACCGACAGGCCGGCCTTCTCGTGCACCCAGTCGACCGTGGCGATCGGCAGGTAGCGATCCTGCAGCGACTGGGTGATGGCAACGTCGGCCCATTCCAGCAGCTTGCCGTCGAGGCGGATGAACGGCTCGATGCTGAAGCTGCCCTTGGCCGGCTCCAGTGCGCCGTCCTCACTGATCAACGCCTGTTCCTGGCCACCGTCCAGGCCAAGCAGGGTCCAGTACGGCTGCTCGCCAACGTAGGCACGCGGCAAGCTGCCACGCGGCAGGTCGGCCGCCACCGAGGACAGGAAGGCATTGGGGGTCGCGGCGAACGCGAGCGGCTTCAGGGTGATGTCACGGATGCCGTAGCGCCAGTTCGGCCCGCCCTGCAGGTCGAAACGCACGTAGCGTGCATCGGTGTCGGGCAGTGCCAGCCAGTCGCGGCCTCCGGCACCGGCGGTCACTTCGCGCACGGTACGCCAGTCACGACCGTCCTCGGAGGTGCGCACGGTGTAGCGGTTCGCTTCCAGGCTGGGCAGCCAGTCGATCACCGCACCGCCGATCTCGCGGCTCTTGTGCAGGTCCAGGCTGATGGTCTGCTGCTTGACCCCGCCACTGATCCAGAAGGTATCGGACTTGCCGTCGATCATCCGGTCCTGCAGCGCGGTTGCGGTATCGGCGATCACCGAGGGCCGCAGCGCCGAATCATCCTGCGCGGGCAGGCCCTGCAGGGTCAGCTTGTCGAAGCACACGGTGCCACGACCACCGACCTTGCTGTAGATCGTGAACTCCATCGACGCGCTGCGCGTCATGTCCTTCTCTGGCGATGGCCCCCAGGCCTTGTCGATCTGCCGGCGGCGGTACTCCACCGGCGTCCACGCCTTGGGGAAGGCGTAGCCGGGACGGTTGACCCACCACACGTTGTCGCCGCTGGCGTCGATCAGCTTGAACTGCAGGTCGTTGGCGGGCGAATCACCGCGCAGCTGGAAGCCGAAACGGTAGTTGGCCGGGTACTCGATGTTCAGCGGGCGACGGATGCCGACGTAGCCGGAGACCTCATGGAAGTCGTAATCCAGGCACAGCGCGCGGCCACCGCCGGCACCACTGACCGGCCGCAGCGAGCCGCTGACCTGGTCGGACAGCACCAGCTTCCATGCGCTGATGTCGTCGAAATCATCCAGCACCTTCGGCGCGGGCAGCGCCGGTGGTGCGGCGATCGCCAGGGAAGACCACAACAGGCCCAGTCCAACGGCGATCGCACGCTTCATCCCTTCACGCTCCCCAGCAACAATCCTTGGATGTAGTACCGCTGCAGCACCAGGAACAGCGCCAGCACCGGAACCACGGTGACCACTGCGCCGGCCATCATCATTTCCACGTCCATGATGTGTTCGCGCGAGAGGGTGGCCAGGGCCACGGGCAAAGTGTAGTGCTCCTGGTCGGTCAACACGATCAGGGGCCACATGAAATCGTTCCATGCGCCCATGAAGGTGAAGATCGCCAGCGTCACCAGCACCGGCTTCAGCATCGGCAGCACGATCTGGAAGAAGATCCGCAGCTCCCCTGCCCCGTCGATGCGCGCCGCTTCCAGCAGCTCATCGGGAATCGAGCGGGCGTACTGGCGCACCAGGAAGATGCCGAACACGCTGGCCAGCGCCGGCACGATCACGCCGCCGAAACTGTTGACCAGGCCCAGCTGCTTCATCAGCAGGAACAGCGGCAGCATCGCCACCTGAGCCGGGATCACCAGCGCCGCCATCAGCACCTGGAACAGGCGCTCACGACCGACGAAGTTGAGCTTGGCGAAGGCGTAGCCGGCCATCGTGTTGAGCAGCAGCGAACCGAGGGTGATCGCCAACGATACCAGCAGGCTGTTGGCGAAGTTGCCACCCATGCCGGTGCGCGCGAACAGCTCCGTGTAGTTGTGCGTGGTGATGCTGGACGGCAGCAGCGGCGGCGGGAAATGAGTCGCCTCGCCCTGCGGCATGAACGAGACCGACAGCATCCACAGCAATGGTGCCAGGCTGACCAGGGCCAGCACCAGCAGCGCGCCGTTGATCATCCACGGGTGCCAGCGTGACTGGCCGATTTCACGACTCATACCAACTGCCTCTTGCGGCCAAAGCGCAGCATCACGGTGGTCACCGCCAGGATGATCAGGAACAGCAGGAACGCCACGGCCGAGGCGCGTCCCAGGTTCCACCACTTGAAGCCTTCCTCGAACATGAAATACAGCACGCTGACGGTGCTCTGCAGTGGGTCGCCGCGGGTCATCACATAAGGTTCGGCGAACAGCTGGAAGTAACCGGAAACGGTAATCACCCCGACCACCAGCAGCACCGGGCCGAGCATCGGCAGGGTGATGTGCAGGAACTGCTTCCAGCGCGAAGCGCCGTCGATGCGCGCGGCCTCGTACAGATCATGCGGGATGGCCTGCAGGCCGGCCAGGAAGATCACCATGTTGTAGCCGAAGTTCTTCCACACCGCGAATAACATGATGGTCGGCATGGCCCAGTTGGGATCGCCCAGCCAGTCGATCGGGCTGATGCCCAGGTGGCCCAGGCCGTAGTTCACCAGACCGTAGCTGGTGTGGAACAGGTAGCGCCAGATCACCGCCACCGCCACCAGCGTGGTCACCACCGGGGCGAACAGCGCCGTGCGGAACAGCGCCTTGAAGCGTGCCGCCGGGGCATTGAGCAGCATCGCCGCGCCCAGCGATACGCCGATCGACAACGGCACGCCGATCACCACGAAATACGTGGTGTTCCACAGCGACTTCCAGAACATCGGCGTCTGCAGCAGGTCGATGTAGTTGCCGAGGCCCACGAAGCGCAGGTTGCTGCTGTCGGCCAGCGCGTACAGGTCGAAGTCGGTCACGCTCAGCGCCAGCGCCGAGGCTACCGGCAGGCCGAAGAACACACCGAGCACGATCAGCGAGGGGCCGGCGAAGATCCAGCCGGCAAGGGAAGAACGTTTCATTGCGGGCTCCCGGCCGCGACTGCACTGGTCGAACCCGAGGGGGGTGCGCTGCGCTGCAGGCGTTGTTGTTCATGCATCCAGCGACGCTTGGCCAGCACCTTGTCCACGCGCTGGTCCAGTTCGGCCACGGCCTTGTCCTGCGGCAGGCCGCCACGCACCACCTGTTCGGTGACGATGCGCATTTCCTGCACGATACGCTCCCATTCGAGCACCTTCGGGGTCGGCTTCACACGCTCCAGCTGGTCGCGGAACGCGGCGGCAAGCGGATCGTTGGCCAGCGACGGCGCGTCCCACGTGCTGCGGCGCGGCGGCAGGTCGCCGATGATCGCGTGGAAGCGCGCCTGGATTGCCGGCCGCGACAGGAACTCGATCAGCTTCCAGGACGCTTCCTTCTGCTGCGACTTGCGGAAGATCACCAGGCTGGTGCCGCCGGCGATGCCCGCGCCCGGACCATCCGGACCCGGCAGCGCGGCGGTGCCCCACTGCCCTTCCAGTTCCTTCGGCTGCAGCTTCTTGAACTCGCGGATGTTCCAGGGGCCTGAGATGTAGAACACGTTGAAGCCGCGGAAAAATTCATCCCAGACGTTGGAGATCTGCGTCTCGGACATCTTCGGCGCCCAGCCCTGCTCGAACATGTTGGCGTAGAAACCGAGCGTGCGACGGAAACCGGGGCTGGAGAAATTGCCGCGGGTGTCATCGTCGCGCAGCAGCGGATCGGGCTGCTGCAGCGCCAGCGACAGCTGCTGCTCGAACTCGTTGATCGGCATCAGCACGGCATAACGGTTCGGGCCCTGCATGCGCTTGATCGCGGCCATCTGCTCGTTCCATTCTGCCCAGGTACGCGGCGGGTGGTCGAAGCCGGCCTTGGCCAACAGATCCTTGCGGTAGTAGATCAGGCGGGTATCGACGTACCACGGCACGCCGACCAGCTCGTCGTGGATCACGTTGGTATCCCAGATGCCCTGGAAGTAGTCCTTCGGATCGACCACGGTCGAGCGCTGCACGAACGGCTGCAACGGCGTCAGTGCGTTGAGTTCGGCGAATTCGGGCACCCAGGTGTTGCCGAGCTGGCATACGTCGGGCAGGCCATCGGCGGCGAACGCGGTCAGCAGCTTTTCGTGCGCTGCCGTCCACGGGATGTTCTGCACATCGACCTTGATGCCGGGGTTCTCCGCTTCGAATTCGTGGATCAGCTCGCTGACCACTTCGGCCTCGCGCCCCATCGCCCAGAAGCGCACGGTGGTGGTGCCCTGCTCGGGGCGGGCACAGCCGGCCATGACCAGCGCGGCCAGTGCAGGCAATGCCCAGCGTCGCAGGCGGTGTTTCCAGTCGTGCACCTTGTTACTTCCCCTGGCCGGTGTTGCGGTTGGCATTGTTTTTCTGTTCCTGCGCGGCGGCCGCACGTGATTCAGCGATACCGACCGCACGTGCCGCCGCGGCCTTCTCATCCTTCTGCAGCTCCAGCGGCTGGAAGGAACCTTCCGGCGCCAGCCAGCCACCACTGAAGCCCGCCCGTTCCAGGCCCTTGCGGATGTACGGGTTCTTCTTCATCACATCCCAGACGAAGTCGTTGCGGTAGTTGGCGATCATGGTCAGGATCGGGCCCTGGTCGATGGCGATGTAGTCGCTGGCGACCCAGCCGCGATCAGGCACCACGCGCCCGGTCTTGATCGGGATGTCGTAGTTGAAACTGGGATTGAACGAATCCAGGAAGCCATAGCTGGAGTAGATGTAGTCGCCGTAGCGTTTGTGCATCTCCAGCGTGGCCGGGATCACTTCCTCGGGCGCGAACACGACCGAGGAGATCGCGGCGGTTGGCGCGATCGTGCCGTCATCGAAATTCTCGCGCAGGCCTGCGCCGCGCGAAGAGTAATGGCGGAACTGGCGCTGCTCGCCGCGGTATTCCTGGGTGGTGTTCTGCGGACCATCGCTGGCGGTGAGGCCCCACACGTTCTCGCCGTACTCTTTCCAGTTCATCGGATTGGCGATGGCGTACTCACGCTGGGCCAGCGCGGCCGAACGGCTGTTGAGGAAGTAGGTGCTGCCACGCTCGCGCATGTAGGCATCCTGGATGTCGCGGAAATCAATCCAGACGTGGCTGTACTGGTGGCCGAACAGCGGGCCGAAGGACAGGTATTCCTGGCCCTGGTAGACACCCCAGTCGTTGTCGTAGGTCCGCGTCCACACCGTCCACGCATCCGGACTGACCGGATGGCTGGGCGAACCCAGGGCGAGGATGTAGACCATCATCGCCTCGTTGTAGCCCATCCAGTCATGGTCGATGAAGCCGTTCTCGGGGAACCAGCCCATCGAGATCAGCGGCGCACGCTGCTGCAGCCACGGCCAGTCGACCTGCTTGTACAGGGTGTCGGCGATCTGCCGGATTTCCTTCTCGCGCGGATCGTCGCCGTCGTAGTACGACTGGGCGAACAGCACGCCCATCATCAGCAGCGCGGTGTCCACCGAGGACAGTTCCACCCAGCTGTCGTAGCGGCGCCCTTCCTGCATGTCCAGGAAGTGGTAGTAGAAACCCTTGTAGCCGGCCTTGCCGGTGCGCTGCGGGCCCATCGGCACGTCGCGGAAGAACTTCAGGGTGGTCAGGGTGCGGTCGATCGCCTGGTTGCGGCTGACCCAGCCGTTCTCGATGCCGATCGGATACGCGGTCAGGGCGAAGCCGACCGAGGCGATGCTGGCGAACGGCCGCGACGGATAACGGTCCGGGGTGAGGCCGTTGATCTCGTTGGTGGTATCCCAGAAGAACTGGAAGGTGCGGCGCTCGAGGTCATCGAACAGTGGCGGCAGCTCGGGCTTCATCGGCCGAGGCGGTGCGTCCGCCTCGATCAGGATCACCGGCGGGCGCGGCTTGGCAGGCTCCTGCTGGGCCGGTTTGCAGGCGGCGATGGCCAGGGTCATCGCAGCGGCGGTCATCAGGTGGCGTGCCTGCATGGCGCGGTTCCTCCGGTGGGCTGATCGATGAAAGAGCATAACGTCCAATGACCTGAAATCGTTTACAAAGTGCGGTCTTAAAAAACCACGGAAACGTGGTCGATGACACCGCGGTCATTGTCCACGCCATTGCCCCCTGCCTGGCAATGGCGTGGACAATGGACCAGCCCGGAGGCCGGCCATTGCCGTTGAAGCCGGAGCCATCGGCGAACCGATGGCTCCGTGATGCTGCACCAGGCGTTCCGCTTAGAAGCGGAAGCCCACTTCCGCCTTGACCTGGCGCGGGGTACCGACGATGTCGCCGGTCTCGTTGTAGCTCGCGGTCAACTTGCCGTTCTTGTAGTAGTTGTAGTTCGAGAAGTTGTCGAAGTTGAACACGTTGATGATGTCGATACGCGCATACAGCTCGGTATCGCCCGCCATCTTGAACGTCTTGGTAGCCTGCAGGTCGACCGAACGGTAGCCGAAGATCTTGCCGCCCAGCAGGAACTTGCCATTGCCACCCGGAACCGCCGCCATCGGGGTCGGCAGATCGAAGCCGTTGGCCTGCGGCACACCGTACCAGTCATTGATCGCGGTCGGCGTGGCCAGGGTGATCTTGCCACCGAAGGTAATGCCCCAGAAGCCCGCGTACGAACCGGTCACCACCAGGCGGTGGCGCGGCGCGCCGTTGGAGCGGATGGTCGGGTAGTCACCGATCACGCCGCGGTCGAACGCGTAGTGCTCGTTGATGTCACGGTTGTGGCGGGCAGTGGTCCAGGTATAGGCAATCGAGGTACCCCAGCCACTTTCCTGGGTGAACGGCTTCTGCGCCGACAGCAGGATCTGGGTGGCGCGGGTCTTGATGCCCTGCTGGCCGATGATCAGGCTGCCGAAGCCCGGCACATTGCAGCTCCAGGCCTGGCCCAGACCGGGTTCGGTGCCACCGCACAGGCGCGGGTCATCGAAGAAGTTGCCGGTCGGGTAACGGTTGCCCAGGGTGAAGGCGAAACCATCGTAGGTCAGCGTGCGCGCGATGGTGGCATCGGTCAGCCAGTCGCCGATCTGGTTGCTCATGCCCAGGCTGAACTGGTCAGCGTAAGGCACCTTCAGGTTGTTGTTCAGCAGGTCGACTTCCAGGCCGGCATTGCTGGTCGAACCGACCAGGCTCTGCAGGTTGCCGATGCCGTTGAGCAGGTTCGGGTTCCAGTCATAGCAGGCTGCATTGCCCTGGAAGCACTGGCCGGTGGCCGGGTTGCGGAAGTAGATGGTCGGTTGCGGCAGGGCCAGCTTGGTGGTTTCCAGCTGCAGGTAGTCGAACAGATCGCGGTCGTAGGAACGGCCCGCGCCACCGTGGATCACGTGCTGCTCGTCGGCATTGATGTCATACGAGAAGCCCAGGCGCGGCTGCCAGGCATTCTTGAATGCCTTGCGGTTGTGGCCGTTGCTGATGTAATCGTTGATGTTCAGGCCACTCAGCGCCAGCGTATCGGCGTAGCTCTGGCCGGCCGCGGCACGCGGGTCCTGCGCGAACAGTGCGTTGACCACTTCCGGCGGGGTCACGAAGTCCAGGTAGGACGGGTTCTTTTCGTAGTCCCAGCGCAGGCCGAGGTTCAGCTGCAGGTGGTCGTTGACCTGCCAGTCGTCCTGGATGAACAGGCCGATCTGCTTGACCTTCGAACGCACTTCGCCGGACACGCCGGACACGCCGGTGACCGGCTTCACGAACTGCGCCTTGTACGGGATGCTGTCCGGGAAGGTCGGGTTGTCGATGGTGTAGTAGAACTGCGGATTGATCTGCGCCGCGTCGGAGGCGTACAGGTCGATCTGCTTGTACTTGGCACCCATCTTGATGGTGTGGTCACCGGCCCACTCGATGCCGTCCAGGGTCAGGTTGTCTTCGATCGACCAGCCCTTCTGGCCCTTCACCTGCGACGACATCGCCGAGGAGCCACCGATGGAGACGATCGGGCGCTCTTCGTTGGCGCCGTCCGGAGCGGTGTAATTGAAACCGTTGCCCAGGCTCAGCGGCTTGGGATTGTTGAACGACTCCTCGTGGGTGACCATCAGCTCGTTGTAGTAACGCTCACCGCTGTGGTTCCAGCGCAGCGCGTAACGACGGTCGGTGTTCTTGGTTTCCTTGCCGGCCATCGGCGCGGTCTGGTCCGAGAACTGCTGCTGGGTTTCGTCACGGTCCTGGAAGGTCAACTCCAGGCGGTCGTTGTCGGTCGGCTCGAAGTCGATCTTGGCGAAGATCAGATCCTGCTGGAACGGCTGGCTGGCCGGGCCCAGGCCCGCCTGCGCATCGGCCGGCACACGGTCGGCCTTGTTGGTCACCGAGCCGTGCGGAGCGATGGTCACCGGCAGGTCGAAGCGCTTGGCTTCATAGGTCACGAAGAAGTGGGCCTTGTCCTGGATGATCGGACCGCCCAGGGCGAAGCCGTATTCCTTCTCGGCCGAATCTTCCTTGCCCTTGTTCGGCTGACGCTCGGCCGGGGTCATCGCACGCATGCTGTCGTTGGTGTAACGGTAGAAGGTTTCACCCTTGAACTCGTTGGTACCCGACTTGGTCGCAGCGGTGACGGCAGCGCTGGACACCTGGCCGTACTCGGCCTTGTAGTTGCCGGTGATGACCTTGTATTCACCGATGGCCAACTGCGGGAACGGGTTGCCGGCGCTGCCGGACTGGCCGGCCACGCCGCCACCCTTGACGTAGCTCTTCTGGCCCACGCCGTCGATGTAGACGTTGGTGCCGTCGGAGTTGGTGGCACCGCCGCGCAGCGAGGTGTTGCCCTTGGCATCGCGGGTGAAGATCATGCCCGGCACGGCGTCGGCGAACTCCAGGAAGTTGCGCGACACCTGCGGGGTGGTCTGGATCTGCTGCAGGCTGACGGTCTTGCCGACTTCGGAGGTACGCACTTCCTGCAGCAGGGTCGGCGCGACGACGTTGACGGTGTCCAGATTGGTGGCGGCGGTCGTACCGGTGCCACCGGCGGCGGCGCCAGCAAAGTTGAGCGTCGAGGTCGAGGCGACGGTGACGGTGACCTTCTGCGTCTGGCCGTTCGCCACAACGTCATAGGTGCCCGGGTCCAGGCCCATCAGCGAATAGCTGCCGTCGGCACGCACGGTGCCGCGACGCACGGTACCGGTGGCGACGTTGGTAGCGGTGACTTCGGCACCGGCCTGCGCGCCGGAGACCTGGCCACGCAGGCTGGCGTTGGCCGACTGCGCCATGACGTTCGGGGCGGCGGCCAGCATCAGGCAGCTGACCAGGGCGGTGCTCAGCAGCCGGCGCGCCGGCGTGCGGATCGTGGAATGCATCATCAACTCAATCTCCGGGTGGCGGTGACCGCTTGCGCGGCACCTGCGATCAATCAAAAAAGAAGGAACGCCTCTGGCTTCAATGGCCGGATGGCGGAGTGGTGGAATCGCGAACAATCAGGCGCGGGACCAGGGTCTGCTTGTCCCCTGTCCCATCCGTGGAGGTGCCGTCCATCAACTGCAGCAAGCGCGACATCGCCCGATCGCCCAGTTCGGCGATGCTGACCTGCATGGTGGTCAGCGACGGGTGGACGAAACGCGCAAGCGGAATGTCATCGAAACCGGCCAGGGCGACATCGGACGGCACATGGACACCTGCCTGCGCGAAGGCATACAGGCAACCAAGGGCCATCATGTCGTTGGCGGCGAATACGGCATCGGGCAGCGTGCCGGCTGCCAGCAACTCCTGACCGGCGCGATGGCCGGAAGCTTCGTCGAAATCACCGGGCAACTCGATCCCCTCGGCGCCACCGCCAAAAGCCGCCAGCGCATCACGGAAGCCGCGCAGGCGCTCACGCGCGTCGAAGTTGAGGTCCGGGCCAGAAATGAATGCAATGCGCCGATGGCCGGCGTCGAGCAGGTGGCGGGTCATCGCCATCGCCCCGGCGTGGTCATCAATGCTCAACACCGGATGGTCCTGCCCAGGCAGGTAGGTGTTGATGAGTACCGTCGGCAATGCCTGCGGCAGGTTGTCGGTCAGGAACCCCGGGCTCTCGGCATAGGGTGAGAGCACCAGCAGACCGTCGACCCGGCCGCGCATGGCACGCAGGGCTGCGCCCTGCTGCTCCTGGTCGCCGTGATAGCTCGACACCAGCAGGTGCTGGCGCCGGCTGCGGGCGACGTTGTCGATGCCACGCATCAGCTCGGAGAAGAATTCGCCGTACAGGTCTGGAAGCACTACGCCCACCGTATTGGTGCGGCGGCTGCTCAGGCTGCGGGCGGCGGCGTGCGGGGTGTAACGCAGCCGTGCGGCCACCTCCAGCACAAGCTGGCGGACCGGTTCGGCGACATTTTCATGCCCGTTGAGCGCGCGCGAAACGGTGGCCACAGAGACCTTGGCTTCACGGGCGACGTCTTTGATTGTTATGGCTGCTTTGTTCACGAAGCCGCCCTCCACGGCTTGGATCTACCAGCAATGGCGCGGAATGTAAGCGTTTCCATCTGCGCTTGTAAACAGTCCGTTAGGCGAATGTCCCTAAACGGACACAGAAATCTGTCCTTGGCAGGCCCCTCGACGGACCTGCCAGGACAGCTCGGGACAGGGTTTCAGCCCTGCTCTGACGGGGTGTGTGCGCGGATGGACAACGCGTGGATGTCGGTTTCCATCAGCGTGCCCAGCGCCGCGTAGACCGCGCGATGACGGGCCAGCGGCGCCATTCCCGCGAAGCGCTCGCTGACCACGTGCACGTTGAAATGGCCACGACCATCGCGCGCTCCGGCGTGGCCTGCATGGCGATGGCTGTCGTCTTCGATCTCAAGCACGCTGGGGGCCAGTGCTTGTTGCAGCGCATCACGAATCTGCTCGATCCGTTTCGCGTTCACGGCAGCACCTTGCGGAACGGACGCACCTGTACCCGCACGTAGACGCCTGCGGCGACGTAGGGGTCGGCATCGGCCCAGGCCTGGGCCTGCGGCAGCGAGTCGAAGCTGGCAATCACCACCGAGCCACTGAACCCTGCCGGGCCCGGGTCTTCGCTGTCGATCGCCGGACACGGCCCCGCCAGAAGCAGGCGGCCTTCATCGCGCAGTGCGGTCAACCGCGCCAGGTGCTCGGGCCGCGCCTGCAGCCGCTGGGCCAGTACATCCTGGCCGTCATATCCTTCAATCACATACCACACCGGCATTTCCTCGCTCGCGTTGCTGGTGAAGCGATTCTAGCCAATCCCGCCCCCTGCCCGGCCTCGGCTGGACACTGGCGCGGCAAAGGCTTACCCTAGCAACCATTGCACGTGGCTGGATGCAGCAGCCCGTCGGTTTTTGCGGCCAACGCAGCCCCCGACGACCGACCCGCTGCTTCGAACCGATCCACACGACCGGGCCCCGTAGACGACCTCCCGTAGTCCTGTCGCTGCCGTGTCCTGCGGAGCGTCCTGTTGTTTGATGTGTGGAACCGCGCCGAGACAGGCGTGCCTGGTGTCCTGGCGGTCCGTGGCAGTTGCCCGGTATGCCAGCTGCCGCGACTGGTCCGTTGCAATCCTGATCTCCATTAGATGACTTCCGAACTCGCGCTCGACGCGAACACGCCAACCCGGCCGCCCGCCCCCCAGCAGCAGGAAATGCCGCTGGCCGTGGTGCATGGGCAACCGGTCCTGCAGATTCCGCAGGACCTGTACATCCCGCCGGATGCGCTGGAAGTCATCCTGGACGCCTTTGAAGGACCGCTGGACCTGCTGCTGTACCTGATCCGCCGGCAGAACCTGGACGTGCTGGACATCCCCGTGGCCGAGATCACCCGGCAGTACGTGGAATACATCACCGTGATGCGCGAGCTGCGCTTCGAGCTTGCCGCCGAGTACCTCGTGATGGCGGCGATCCTGGCCGAAGTGAAGTCACGCATGCTGCTGCCCCGCCCCCCCAGCGTGGAGGGCGAGGAAGCCGATCCGCGTGCGGAGCTGGTGCGACGGCTGCAGGAGTACGAACGCTTCAAGCAGGCTGCCGAGGACATCGACGCCCTGCCCCGGCAGGACCGTGACACCAGCGTGGCGCATGCCTTCATGCCCGAGCGCGCCGCAGTGAAGCTGCCGCCGCCGGTGGACCTGAAGGAAATGCTGATGGCGCTGCACGACGTGCTCAAGCGCGCCGAACTGTTCACCGGCCACGCGATCAAGCGCGAGGCACTAAGTGTCCGGCAGCGCATGGGCGAAGTGCTGGGACGGCTTGAAGACGGCAGGTTCTATCGTTTTGAAAACCTGTTCACCGCCGAAGAAGGCAAGCTGGGCGTGCTGGTCACGTTCCTGGCCGTGCTGGAACTGGCCAAGGAGCAGCTGCTGGACCTTGTGCAGGAAGAACCGCTGGCGCCGATCTACGTGAAGTCCCTGGCCGCCGGCAATACCAATGCCCCGCTGCAGTTCAGCAGCGAATTCGACGACAACGACGCCGCCAATGAAAACGAGTGAGCGCTGACTGCCGATGGATCAAACGCTGATCAACCGCATTGTCGAAGGTGCGCTGCTGGCCTCCAGCCAGCCGCTCACCCTGGCCCAGCTGAAGGACCTGTTCCCGGAAGATGAGCCGGCGCCGCCGGGCAGCATCGAACGTGCGCTGGAACGGCTGCGCGAGAGCTGCCAGGACCGTGGCGTGGAACTGGTGGAGGTCGCCTCCGGCTTCCGCTACCAGGTGACTGCCGAAGTACATGGCTGGATCAGCCGGCTGTGGACCGAACGCAAGACCCGCTACACCCGCGCCACCCTGGAAACGCTGGCACTGATCGCCTACCGGCAACCGATCACCCGTGGCGAGATCGAGCAGGTGCGCGGCGTGGCGGTCAGCAGTAACATCATCCAGGCACTGGAAGAGCGCGAGTGGATCCGCGTGGTCGGCCACCGCGACGTACCCGGCAAGCCCGCCCTGTTCGGCACCACCAAGGGCTTCCTGGACTACTTCGGGCTGAAACGCCTGGACGAACTGCCGCCCCTTTCCGAGCTGAAGGACCTGGGCGACCTGGAACCGCAACTGGCGCTGGATCGCGACGCCCCCCTCGCCGCCAGTGCCGACGGCCCGGACGTGAGCGCCGACCCGGATACCGCTGCAAATGACGACGCCGGCATCACCGCTGGCGACACCCCCGATTCTGCCGACGCACTTCCTGCGGCGGCCGACGATGAGCAAGCACCTTCGCCCTCCGATGATGGGCACCCCGATTCCGCGCCGGGCGAGCGCGCGGTGACAGTGAACGAACGCGAAGACAACGCCGTCGCGAAGACGACCGTGGCTGTTGACCAAGCCGATTCCGAACCAGAGGCCGACCTCGAAACCGTCGGCCGGAGCAAAACTGATGAGTGACACCCCCCGCAAGCCCTCGTTGAACAAGCTTTCGCTCAAGCGCGAAGCCACGTCCGAACAGTTCAAGCTGGAAGAACGCCTGCACAAGGTCCTGGCCCAGGCCGGCCTCGGCTCGCGTCGTGCGCTGGAACAGCGCATCGCTGAAGGCCTGGTCAAGGTCAACGGTGAAGTCGCGCAGACCGGCATGTCGGTCAAGAGCGGCGACAAGATCGAGCTCGACGGTCGCGGCTTCGTCGCCACCGCGCTGGCCGAGCCCTCGCGCGTGCTGGTCTACAACAAGCCGGAAGGCGAAGTGACCACCCGCGAAGACCCCGAAGGTCGCCCGACCGTGTTCGAATCCCTGCCGGCGCTGAAGGGTGCCCGCTGGATCGCCGTCGGCCGCCTGGACATCAACACCACCGGCCTGCTGCTGGCGACCACCGACGGTGAGCTGGCCAACGCCATGATGCACCCCTCGTTCGAGGTGGAGCGCGAGTACGTGGTGCGCGTGCGTGCCCCGGAAGGCGAGGACAAGGTGCCTGACGCCGTCGTCGACCGCCTCACCCGTGGTGTCGCGCTGGAAGATGGCCCGGCCAAGTTCGATGAGATCGAACGCATCGGCGGTACCGATTCGCACGACTGGTTCCGCGTCGTGGTGAAGGAAGGCCGCAACCGCGAAGTGCGCCGCCTGTGGGAATCGCAGGGCTGCCAGGTCAGCCGCCTCAAGCGCACCCGCTACGGCAAGGTCAGCCTGCCGCGCGAACTGGCCCGCGGCCAGTCCGTCGAACTGCCGGGCAGCCAGGTCGAAGCGCTGCGCGCCGAACTGAAGCTGGAAGAAGGCGCGCCGTCGGCCCTGACCCTGCAGCCGGTGATCGGCCAGCGTCGTGCCGCCAAGACCACCGTGCGCGTGCGCGAAGGTGGCCGCGGCAACGCCTACGTCAACGGTCACAACACCGCTGATGAAGGTCGCGAACTGCGTCGCTTCGACAACGTCCGCGAAGACCGCGGCCGCGGTCGCGGCGGCAAGGGTGGCGGCGGTTTCAAGGGCGGCCTGACGGTCAGCGGCGAAGCCGCAGCCAAGCAGGCGCAGCGCCCGTTCAAGCAGCGCGCGCCGAAGAACGACCGCTCGCTGCCGGAAGGCAACCCGGCCGCATTCCGTACCTGGTACGTGCCTGATGGCGTCAGCACCGGCCCGAGCGGCCACCGCAATGCCGGTCCGGGCGCACGTGGCCCCGGCGCGCGTGGTCCGGGCGCAGGTGCAGGTGCAGGCGGCCAGGGCCGTCCGTACGGCAAGCCGAAGGGCCCGGGCGCAGGCGCCGGTGGTGGTCAGGGTCGTGGCGGCTACGGCGGTGAAGGTCGCGGTGGCTACGGTGGTGAAGGACGTGGTGGCGCCGGTGGCGCCGGTGGCCAGGGTCGTCCGGCCGGTGCGGGCAACCGCTCGCAGGGCCAGGGCAACAAGCATCCGTACGGCCATCCGGGCAATGCCCCCAGCTTCCCGTCCGACCACGCCAATCCCGGCTTCAGTCCGTACGGCACCTCGCGTCCGGCCGGCAACGGTCGTCCGGGCGGCAATGCGAATGCACGTCCGGGTGGTAACCGTGGTCCGGGTGGTCCGGGCGGCAATCGCGGTCCGGGTGGCCCCGGTGGCAACCGTGGTCCCGGCGGCCCGGGTGGCAACCGCGGCCCGGGTGGCCCCGGCGGCAACCGTGGCCCGGGTGGCCCGCGTCGCAGCGGCCCGCGCGGCGGCTGATCGACCGCACTGCTGACACATGAAAAACCCCGGCTCCGGCCGGGGTTTTTCTTTAAACAGGGGACGGAGGGGATCAAGTCGTTTTTGCCAGACTGTGTGTCGAACGGGCGAAAGCGACTTAATCCCCTCCGTCCCCTTTTGCGTGGCGCTGGAAGGCGGCGGGTGTGGTGCCAGCCATGCTGCGGAAGAAGGCAATGAACGGGCTCTCTGCCGAGAAGCCGGTGTCCTGCGCGACGTGTGCGACGCGATGGCCAAGCAGCAGCAGTTCCATCGCCCGCATCAGGCGCCATTGCTGGCGCCAGGCCTGGTAGCCCATGCCGGTGTCGCGCTGCATCAGCCGGCCCACGGTGCGCACGCTCAAGCCCGTGCGTGCGGCCAGCTCCCCCAGTTCGGGCGGCAGGTGTTCGGCCAGCGGCAGGCAACGTGCGATGCGTGGATCGTGCGGCAATGGCAGGTCCATCGGCGCTACCGGTGCGGCGGCGATCTCCAGCAAGCACAGCGCGAGCTGATGGTGCGCACGTGGCGCCTGCCAGTCGTGATCGAACGGTGCCTGCGCGATCGGCTCCAGCAGCGCCTGCAGCAAGGGCCCCACCCCGATGATTGCCGGCTGCTGCGGCAGCTGTGTCGACAGCGTGGTATCGAAGTACAGCGAGCGGTAGTCCACCGCCTGGCGCATCTGCGCCCGATGGCGCAGGCCGCCAGGGATCCACGCCGCGCGCGACGGCGGCAGCAGACTGATGCGGTCACCAAAAGTCAGCCGCGTGCAGCCCTGTCGCGTGTACAGCAGCTGCGCACGTGCGTGCTGATGCCAGCCCGAATCGTGATCAGCCAGCGACGAGGCAATGCCCAGCACCGGCGCGTCCCAGGCATCGGCATCGAAGTGCGCATCCGGCTGCAGCCAGGCCATGTCCGATTTCCTACACTTTCTGTCAGGACCGACAGATTGCGCCAATGCGCCGGCCACCACAATGCGCGGCCCCGATTCCGGAGCGCCCGCATGTCGCGTCGCCTGTTGCTGCTCACCATCGCGCTGCTGATGTTCCCGCAGCTGGCCCAGACCCTGTACAGCCCCGCCCTGGCCGATCTCGCCGGGCGCTTCGCGCTGCCCCCGGGCGCCGCCAGCCAGGCGATGAGCCTTTACCTGTTCGGTTTCGCCGCCGGTGTCGCGCTGTGGGGATGGCTGGCCGACCGTATCGGCCGCCGCCCAGCCCTGCTCGGCGGCCTGGCCGTGTTCGCACTGGCGGCCTGCGGAGGCCTGCTGGCCAGCACGTTCGGCCAGGTCCTGCTGGCCCAGGCACTGGCCGCGCTGGGCGCGGCGACGGCCTCGGTGGTGACGCAGACAGTACTGCGCGATCACCTGCAGGGGCCGGCCTTGGCGCAGGCGTTCTCGTGGATCGGCATGGCGCTGGCATTGAGCCCGGCGATCGGGCTGGCACTGGGGACGTTGCTGGTTGCCACCCATGGCTATGCCGGCGTGCAGGCAGGCCTGCTGCTGATTGCCCTGCTGCTGATGCTTGGATGCACATCCGGCCTGCACGAGAGCCGCCCTGCCAACGTCGGGCACACCCCTCTGCTGCCACTGCTGCGGCAACTGCTCTGCGACCGCTGGATCTGGTCACAGGCGCTGCTGGTGATGGCATTCAACGTGGCCATGTACAGCTGGTACGCCCTGGGGCCCTTCGTGTTCGAGCGACTGCACTGGCCGCTGGCCTGGTTCGGTGCCAGCGGAGCGCTGCTGGCGCTGGGTTCGGCGCTGGGCGCCTGGGGCAATGGCCGCCTGCTACGCGCAGGCGCGTGCGCCACCACCCGCATCCAACTCGCCGCGGGGCTGGTGCTGGCCGGTGGCCTGTTGGCTGTACTGCTGCATGATCGACCCGCTCTGGTCGTGGCGATGGTGCCGGTGGTGACCGGCTTCGGCCTGGCCATTCCCAATGTGCTCGGCCAGGCCCTGCGCGGCTATCCGCATTGCCTCGGCAGCGCAGGCGCGCTGTTCGGCCTGCTCTATTACCTGTTGATCGGCGTGGCGATGGCCGTGGTCGGTGCACTGCAGCTGCTGGCACCGACGCTCATCGCATGCGGGCTGCTTGCACTTTGGCTGCAGCGGCCGCGCGCCGTTGTGGCCTAGGAATTATTGCAAAGGCCATGCGCTGTGCGCTGCTTCCGGAATCGCCCCCTATGCACTGGCTATCGTGCGCACTCTCCCCAACGAGGCAGATGCCCATGATCACCATCACCGCCGAACAGGCCCGCGCCAACGCAGATGCCGCTACGCGTCCTGTCGACCAGTACTACCGCGATCTCGACACATCGATCCAGGCGGGGTCGGAAAATGGCCGCCGCTACATCGTGTTCGGCTTCAGCCAGGCTTTGGCCAGCGAGCGGCTCGTCGAGGGCGTCGTCGCGCAGTTGCAGAAGAATGGCTTCGAGGTCGAACGACTGCCCAGCGATGCCGAGCAGCATTACATCCGCATCAGCTGGGAAGGAGCCGCGCCGGCCCGGCTCAACGCCGGCTGATGGTGAACGCCGCGCCGTCCACACCCAGGTCCCAGCCCTTGCCGGTGCCGGACAGTGCCAGCGAGATATCGCCCTTGGTCATCACCTGCGCGTTGCTGGACTTCACTGCACCCGCGTGCGCGCCTACCGAGGCGTAGGTGCCCAGCAGCTCGCCGACGCTGCTGGCGCCGGTGAAGCTGCCACGGCCATCGGTGATCTTCGACTTGCCGACAGTCAGGCCGCCGCCCTTCAGCTGGATCCGCACCGGCATGCTGGAACCGTTGGTGCAGTGGATGGTGCCGTTGCCCGAGGCGGTCTTGTAGATCAGCGACCAGCCCGACAGGTTGTAGCGCAGCTGGCAATCGAGGTTGCCACCGGCCTGCGCGGTCGGGGCCAGGGAGGCGGCGGCCAGCGCCAGCAGCAGGGCAAAGGGCTTGGTATTCATCGGCAGAACGTCCACATCGGTCGGAATGTGGGCGAATCTAGCAGCGCACGCGTGCACGTTGGATGCAGGCGCGCGCGGTGAGGCGGCAGGCGTTCAGCCGCCGTATCAGGCCTGCACATCCAGATGGAAGGCATCGGCATCGAGCATCGCCGGGAAGCGTGCACGGTGCGAGGCCAGCGCTTCGGCCGAGATGGTGGTAGTCACCACCTGTTCCCGTTCGCGGATCTCCACCTGCGGCTGGCCGAGGAAGTCGATGACTGCGCTGTCACCTGCGTAGTGCAGCTGGTTGCCGTCCACGCCTACGCGGTTGACCGCAGCGACGAAGCACAGGTTCTCGATCGCCCGCGCGCGCAACAGGGTCTTCCACGCATAGGCGCGCGCCGACGGCCAGTTGGCGACGAAGATCTGCAGATCGAAGTCCAGCTGTTCAACACGCTCGACGTTGTAGCGGTTGCGGCAGAACACCGGGAAACGCAGGTCGTAGCAGACCTGCGGATTGATCCGCCAGCCCTTCCATTCCACGCACAGGCGGTCGCGGCCGGCGGCATAGCGCTCGTGCTCGCCGCCGTAACGGAACAGATGGCGCTTGTCGTAGTACTGCAGGCCACCGTCGGGGGTGGCGAACAGCAGGCGGTTGTAGACACCCTCGCCATCGCGCAGCTGCACGCTGCCGATCACCGCCGCGTTCAAGGCCTTGGCCTGTTCGCGCACCCAGGCCACGGTCGGGCCGTCCATGCCTTCGGCCTGGGCGATGGCTTCGTTGGAAAAGCCACTGGTGAAGGTCTCCGGCAGGATGACCAGATCGGTGGTCCCGGCCAGCGGCGCCAGCAGCGCACCGTAGTAGGCGCGGTTACCGGCCGGGTCGTGCCAGCGGGTGTCGCCTTGCACGAGGGAAATGCGCAGGTCCTGCATGCCGTCTACTCCGCTCACAGCAGGCGCAGGCGTTCGATCGCCGCGTCCAGGGTGGCCTCGTTCTTGGCGAAGCACAGGCGCACCAGGCGCTGGCCGGCCGGCGCGGTTTCGTAGAACGGCGACAGCGGGATGGCGGTGACGCCCTTCTCGATGGTCAGCCACTTCACGAACTCGTGGTCCGGCAGGTCACTGATGGCCGAATAATCGACCAGCTGGAAGTAGCCGCCCGGCACCGGCAGCGCCTTCAGGCGGGTACCGGCCAGCTGCTCGCGGAAGCGGTCGCGCTTGGCTTCATAGAACGCGCCCAGTTCCAGATGGTGCTGCGGTTCGTCGCGGATCATCGCGGCAAAACCGTACTGCGCCGGGCCGAAACTGGTGAAGGTGTTGTACTGGTGCACCTTGCGGAATTCGGCGGTCATCGCCTGCGGCGCCACCGCGTAGCCGATCTTCCAGCCAGTGCAGTGGTAGGTCTTGCCGAAGCTGGAGATGACGAAGGTGCGCTCGCGCAGCTCAGGGTAGCGCAGTGCCGATTCATGACGGCGGCCGTCGTAGATGATGTGCTCGTACACCTCATCGGAAATCAGGTAGATCTGCGTGCCGCGCAGCACGTCGGCCAAGGCCTGCATGTCCGCTTCGTCCAGCATCGCGCCGGACGGGTTGTGCGGGGTGTTGACCATCAGCAGGCGGGTGCGCGGGGTGATCGCCGCACGCACGCGGTCCCAGTCCACCGCGAAGGTCTGCGGGTCCAGCGGCACATGCACCGCCGTAGCACCGGCCAGTTCGATCGCCGGTTCGTAGCAGTCGTAGGCCGGGTCGAGCACGATCACTTCCTCACCGGCACGCACCACGGCGTGGATGGCGTTGAAGATCGCCTCGGTGGCGCCGCTGGTGACGGTGATCTCGGTGTCCGGATCGATCTGCGCGCCGTACAGGTCCAGCGACTTCTGTGCGATGGCCTGGCGCAGCGGCGCCACGCCGGTCATCGGCGGGTACTGGTTCAGGCCGGCGGCCATCGCCTTGCTGGTTTCGTCGATCAGCCGCTGCGGCGCGGAGAAATCCGGGAACCCCTGGCCGAGGTTGACCGCGCCATGTTCGGCGGCGAGCTGGGACATCACGGTGAAGATCGTGGTACCGACCTTGGGCAGCTTGGTGTTCGGTTGCATCGGCCTGGGCTGTGGGGAAACAAGGGCTGGAAGTGTACGAAATCCCGACCCGGCCTGCGGCGCCGACGGTAGCGCCGGGTCATACCCGGCGGCTCTTTGCACATGCCACACCGGCGCCTGGCAGAGCTGCCGGCCAGCGGCCGGCACTACCTGATGCGGTTTCACCGCTACAATTGCCGCCGCACTCCTGCATGAAGACCCCTGCGCCTTGAACACCCCTGCATTGCTGGCTGCCAGCGGCCTGAGCTTCTCCCGCAATGACGAGCCGGTGTTCGGCCCGCTGGACTTCCACGTGGATGCCGGCGAAGCGCTGCTGGTGCAGGGCGGCAACGGTGCCGGCAAGACCACCCTGCTGCGCGTGCTGTCGGGCCTGGCGCGCCCGGGCGCGGGCCAGGTGTTGATCGACGGCAAGCCGGCCAGCAACGCCGAGCGTGCGCGCTATGTCGCCTACCTCAGCCACCTGCCGGCGCTGAAGCCGGACCTGGACACGCTGGAGAACCTGCATTTCCTGTGTGGCCTGCACGGTCGCCGCGCACGGCAGATGCCGGGCAATGCGCTGGCCATCGTCGGCCTGGCCGGCTACGAGGACACCCTGGTGCGGCACCTGTCGGCCGGACAGAAACGGCGCCTGGCACTGGCCCGCATCTGGCTGTCGCCAGCACCGCTGTGGCTGCTCGACGAACCCTATGCCAACCTCGACCTGGAAGGCATCAACCTGGTCAACCGGATGATTTCCGCACACCTGCGCAGCGGCGGCGCCGCCCTGGTCACCACCCATGGCGCCTATGCCGCACCGCCGGTACGCACCCGCCAGCTCGATCTGGGCGGTGAAGCATGATCGCGCCGGGCACTGAACCGGGCCTATGGCAGACCGCCCGCGCCCTGGTGGCGCGCGACCTGCGCCTGCTCTGGCGCCGTCGCGGCGATGCACTGCAGCCGCTGCTGTTCGCCCTGCTGGTGGTGGTGCTGTTCGCCCTCGCCCAGGGCCGGGATCCGCAGCCGCTGGCTGCCACCGCCGGTGCGGTGCTGTGGTTGGCGGTGCTGCTGGCCGGGCAGCTGGCGCTGGATTCGCTGTTCCGCTCCGATGCCGAAGACGGTTCACTCGAACAATGGCTGCTGGCGCCGGTGCCACTGGCGTGGCTGGTGCTGGTGCGCGTGCTGCTGCATTGGGCGACCACCGCCCTGCCGTTGATCCTGCTGAGCCCGCTGCTGGCGGAAATGCTGCATCTGCCGCATGACCAGCTGCCGATGTTGCTGGCATCGTTGCTGTTGGGAACACCGTTGTTGAGCCTGATCGGTGGCGTGGTCGCTGCACTGACCGTGGGCATCCGGCGCTCTGGTATTCTCGTGGCGTTGCTGTCGTTGCCGCTGTACGTACCGGTGCTTGTCTTCGGTGCCGGCAGCCTGGCGGCAGCCAGCCGCGGACAGGATCCGGTCGGTGCGCTGCTGATGCTGGGCGCTGGACTGGTGATCGCCCTGGTGCTGGCACCGCTGGCGACCGCTGCTGCGATTCGTATTTCTCTGAGTTGACCGAGCTGAGAGCCAATCCACCCCTGCTGGATAGCCGCCACGCATGAATCCGATTGTCCGCTGGTTCCATCAACTCGGCTCGCCTCCCACGTTCGATCGTTTCGCTGCCCGCTGGTCGCGACTGTTCTACATCGCCGCGGTACCGGTGCTGCTGGTCGGCATGTGGCAGGCGCTGCTGGTGGTGCCGCCGGAAGCCCGCCAGCTGGACAGCTTCCGCATCCTCTACATCCACGTGCCCAGCGCCTGGATGAGCCTGTTCGTGTTCGCGCTGATGGCGCTGTATGCCGCCATCGCACTGATCTGGCGGATCAAGATCTGCGAGATCCTGGCCATGGCGTGCGCGCCGATGGGCGCCGGTTTCACCCTGATCACCCTGGTGACCGGCAGCATCTGGGGCAAAGGCACCTGGGGCACGTGGTGGGACTGGGACCCGCGCATGACCAGTGAGCTGGTGCTGCTGTTCCTGTATCTGGGCGTGATCGGGCTTTACCACGCCATCGAAGACCGCCGCAGTGCCGCGCGTGCCGCCGGCCTGCTGGCCATCGTCGGCGTCAGCCTGTTGCCGGTGATCCGTTACTCGGTGGACTGGTGGGGTGGCCTGCACCAGCGCCAGTCGATCAGCGTGTTCGGTGAATCGGCCATCCGTACCGAGCTGATTGCTCCGCTGTGGTGGATGGTGATCGCCACCAAACTCTGGTTCTGTGGTTCGCTGCTGGCCAAGGCACGCGCCGACAACCTGTACCGCGAAGCCGGCAAGGCCTGGGTTGGCGACCGCGTCGATGCCCGGGCAACCGAGGTGGAGGAATCGCGGCCATGACTCACCTGCCCTTCGTGATCGGCGCCTACGCCGTGTTCGTGCTGGTGCTCGGCGCCGATGCCCTTGGGTCGTGGCTGCGCCTGCGCGCGGCACGCCGCCAGGCGCAGTCGCGCCAGCAGCGGCAGCAGGCCCGTCAGGCCGCACAGCAGGTCGCCGCGCCTGCGCTGTCGGCGGAGCTGGAGCGATGACGCCGGTCCAACGCCGCCGTCTGGTCTGGGTGCTGCTGGCCCTGCTCGCCTCAGGGCTGGCCACCGCGCTGGTGGCGATGGCGCTGGAACGCAACATCGCCTACCTGTACACACCCTCGGAAGTACTGCGCGGCGATGTCGATGCACAGACCCGGTTCCGCCTCGGCGGCATGGTGGTGAAGGGTTCCTTCAACCGCCCGCTCGGCTCGTTGGAAGCGCACTTCAAGGTCACCGACGGCGATGCGCAGTTGCCGGTATCCACCTCGCGGATCCTGCCGGACATGTTCGCCGAAGGCACTGCCGTGGTCGCAAGTGGTCGCCTGCAGGGCGGTACGTTCGTCGCCGACGAGGTACTGGCCAAGCACGATGAAAAGTACGTGCCCAAGGAAGTGGCCGACAAGATGGGCCAGGCCCATCGCAAGCATGATGTGCCGGTCACGGCGCCCGAGGTGCGCTGAGTGCTTCCCGAATTCGGTCAGATCCTCCTGCTCTGCGCGTTGCTGGCCTCGCTGCTGCAGGCAGTGCTGCCGCTGGTCGGTGCGCAGCGCGGCAACGACGCATGGATGTCCATTGCCCGCCCGGCAGCCTTTGCCCAGCTGGTGCTGCTGGCCGGCGCATTCGCCGTACTGACGGCGGCCTTCGTGCAGCAGGACTTCTCGGTGCGCTACGTCGCCGAAAACTCCAATTCACTGCTGCCGCTGATCTACCGCTATTCGGCGGTGTGGGGGGCGCACGAAGGCTCGCTGCTGATGTGGGCGCTGGTGCTGGCGCTGTGGACCGGCGCGCTGGCGCTGTTCTCGCGGCATCTGCCGGCACCGGTGCAGGCGCGCGTGCTGGCGGTGATGGGCGTGGTCAGTGTCGGCTTCCTCGCCTTCCTGATCTTCACCTCCAATCCATTCCTGCGCTTGAACCCGGTGCCACTGGAAGGCCGTGACCTCAACCCGCTGCTGCAGGACCCGGGGCTGATCATCCATCCGCCGATGCTGTACCTGGGCTACGTCGGCTTTGCGGTGCCCTTCGCCTTCGCCGTGGCGGCGTTGCTGGAAGGCCGCGTCGACGCACGCTGGCAACGCTGGACGCGACCCTGGACCAACGTGGCCTGGGGCTTCCTGACGCTGGGCATCGCACTGGGCAGCTGGTGGGCGTACTACGAGCTGGGCTGGGGCGGCTGGTGGTTCTGGGATCCGGTCGAGAACGCCAGCTTCATGCCATGGCTGGTTGGCGCGGCGCTGATCCATTCGCAGGCGGTGACCGAAAAGCGCGGCACCTTCGGCAGCTGGACGCTGCTGCTGGCCATCGCGGCGTTCGCGCTGTCGCTGCTGGGCACCTTCCTGGTCCGCTCCGGCGTGCTGACCAGCGTGCATTCGTTCGCCGCCGATCCCTCGCGTGGGCTGTTCATCCTGATCTTCCTGTCGGTGCTGGTGGGTGGCAGCCTGCTGCTGTATGCGCTGCGTGCGCCACGGCTGGCCGTGGATGCCGGCGATCCGCGCCGCGGCTTCACCGCGACCTCGCGCGAAACCCTGCTGCTGGCCAACAACCTGCTGCTGGCCAGCGCCTGCGCGATGGTCCTGCTCGGCACGCTCTACCCGCTGCTGGCCGATGCGCTGTCGCTGGGCAAGATTTCGGTGGGTCCACCGTACTTCGGCAGCCTGTTCCTGCTGTTGATGGCACCGATGGTGATGCTGCTGCCGTTCGGTCCGCTGGTGAAGTGGCAGCGCGACCAACCCTCGCGCGCACTGGCATTGCTGCTGCCATGGGCGGGCCTGGCCGTGCTGCTCGGCGCCTGGGCCTGGTGGCAGGCGCCGCAGAATGGCTGGAAAGCCGGCATCGGCGTCGCGGCCGCAGCCTGGGTCGGCCTGGGCACCGCCCGTTTCGTCTGGCAGCGCCTGCGTGGCAATGGCCGCTTCACTGCCGAGATGCTTGGCATGATCGTCGCCCATGCCGGTGTCGCGGTGTTCCTGGCCGGCGCGCTGCTGGTGGAAGCACTGAACGTGCAGCGCGAAGTGGCGCTGTCACCCGGCCAGCAGGTGGTGGTCGCCGGCCACGAGGTGCGCTTCGAGGGCGTGGACCACCGCGAAGGCCCCAATTTCATCGCTGATCGCGGCCATCTGCGGGTGCTGCGCGATGGTCGCGAACTGGCCCTGCTGCATCCGGAGAAGCGCCAGTACGCCAGCGGCGGTCAGGTGATGACCGAAGCCGGCATCGATGCACGCCTCAGCGGTGATGTCTACGTGGCATTGGGCGAGCCGCTGGGCAACAATGCGTGGGCGGTACGGGTGCACATCAAGCCCTTCGTGCGCTGGATCTGGCTGGGCGCGCTGTTGATGGCCCTGGGCGGATTCATCGCCGCCGCCGATCGCCGCTTTCGTCGTCCGTAGGAGTTCCCCATGTCCGAGTCACCCGCCCCACGCCCTTCCCGCCCGCTGCCGCCGGTAGCCATCGTGATTGGCGTCCTGTTCTTCTTCGGCCTGCTTGGCCTGATGATCTACGGGGTGATGAAATCGGGCGATCCGCAGCGCGATGTGCTGCCTTCGGCACTGATCGACAAGCCGGCGCCGGCGTTCGCGCTGCCGGTGCTGCATGACCCGCAGATGATCGTGCGCAGCGAGGAACTGCGTGGCGCGCCCTACCTGCTCAACGTCTGGGGCAGCTGGTGTGCGGCCTGCCGGGAAGAACATCCGGTGCTGACCCGCTTCGCCGAGAGCAAGCGCGTACGCGTGATCGGCTACAACTGGAAGGATGAACCCACCGACGCGCTGCACTGGCTGGAACAGCTGGGCAACCCGTTCATGGTCGTGCTGAGCGACATCGAAGGCCGCACCGCCATCGACTGGGGCGTGACGGCCGCACCCGAAACCTTCCTGGTCGATGGCAGTGGCATCGTGCGCTGGAAGTACAGCGGTGCGATGACCCAGCAGGTAGTCGACGAAAAATTGATTCCGGCGCTGGAGAAGCTTGAAAAGGCCCAAGGCGATGCCGGCAACACCCTGCACGCCTCGCCGTAAGCACATGCGCTGGCTGCTGCCGCTGCTGCTGGCGATGACCCTGGCGCTGCCGAACGCCGGCCTCGCCCAACAACCGGTGCATGATGCGCGGCCGCTGGTGTTCCGCGATGCGGCCGAGGAAGCGCGCTTCCACGACCTGGCCGCGCAGCTGCGCTGCGTGCAGTGCCAGAACCAGTCATTGGCCGATTCCAATGCGCAGATCGCCCAGGACCTGCGCCGTGAAGTGCTGCAGTTGATGCAGCAGGGCCTCGACGATGCGGCCATCAAGCAGTTCCTGGTCGCCCGCTACGGCGAGTTCGTGCTGTATCAACCGCCGCTGCAACCCGGCACCTGGCTGTTGTGGGGCGGTCCGCTGCTGGTACTGGGTGGCGGCGCGCTGGTGGTGATGGGCATCGTCCGTCGTCGCAGCCGGCAGATGGATGCATCCGCTGCGGTGAACCCAACCGAGGGAGAGGACTGGTGACGCACTGGTTGCCGATGGTCGCCGCAGTGGCCGCTGCGCTGTTGGCGGCAGTAGTGCTCTGGCCGCTGCGCCAGCAAGGCCGCCGCAGCTTCGTGCTGGGGGTGGTGGCGCTCGGTGTAGCCGGCGCCTGCCTGTATCTGCTGGTCGGCAATCCACGCGCTGCACAGGTGCAACCCGCGCCTTCGGTGGCCACCCTGCGCGACGGCGTAGAGACACTGCAGCAGGCGTTGCAGCGTGACCCGCAACGCGCCGATGGCTGGGCACTGCTGGGCCGTTCGCAGGCCGAACTCGGCAATGCCGCCGCTGCAGCCGATGCCTTCAACCGCGCCGCAGCACTGGCACCGGACGAACCGGGCGTGCTGGTCGAGGCCGCGCAGGCACGCGCGCAGGCCGATCCGGGCAAGCAGTTCGATGACACCGCGCTGGCATGGCTGCAGCGTGCGCATACCTTGTCGCCCGATGCCGAGCGCGCCAGCTGGTTGCTCGGCATCGCGCTGCGTCAGCGTGGCCGCAACGCCGAGGCTGCCGACCTCTGGAGCACGCTGCTGCCTCGCCTGGAACCGGGCGCGGCGCAGGCGCTGCAGGCGCAGATCGCCATCGCCCGAGAGGCGGCTGGCCAGCCGTCGGACACACCGGCAGCGGCACCGCCGCTGCTGCAGGTGCGGGTGCACCTGCCCGCATCGCTGAAAACGGGTGACTGGCCGGCCAGCACCCAGGTGTTCGTGCTGGCGCGTGCCGTGGGCGGCCCGCCGATGCCGGTGGCTGCACGCAAGCTGCCCCTCGCCGGCTTCCCCGCAACGGTGAGCCTCGGCGACGGCGACAGCCCGATGCCGACCGCACCCTTGTCGGCGCATCGCGAAGTGGAAGTACTGGCGCGCATTTCGCGCAGCGGCAGCGCCAACCGCAGCGAAGACGACCTGCAGACCGCGCCGGTCAAGGTCAGCCTGCCGCATGACGGCATGGTCGAGCTGCGGTTCCCGTAATGTACCCGCGCCGCTGCGCTCGCCGGGCATGGCCCGGCGCTACCGGTGGTGTGCGAGGGTAGCGCCGGGCCATGCCCGGCGGATCCACGCTCAGCCCGCCCATGGAAACCAGCGTGTCGCCAGCTGCACATGCCGCCCCGCTAGAATGCCTACATGACCGAATTCATTCCGCCCGGCACCCGCTTCCATGCCCTGCCCTCGCCCTTTCCGTGCAAACGTGGTGGCGCCCTGCACGGTGCGCGCGTGGCCTACGAGATCTGGGGTGCGCTGGACGCAGACGCCGGCAACGCGATCCTGATCGTCACCGGCCTGTCGCCCGACGCACATGCGGCGGCCAACGAAGCCAATCCTGCGCCAGGCTGGTGGGAAGCCATGATCGGCCCCGGCAAGCCGATCGATACAGACCGCTGGTTCGTGGTCTGCGTGAACTCGCTGGGCAGCTGCAAGGGCTCCACCGGCCCTGCATCGATCAATCCAGCCAGCGGCGAACTGTATCGCCTGGATTTCCCGGAACTGTCGATCGAGGACGGCGCACGCGCGGCGATCGACGTGGTGCGCGCATTGGGCATCGAACAGCTCGCCTGCGTGATCGGCAATTCAATGGGTGGGATGACGGCGCTGGCGGTGTTGCTGCTGCATCCGGGCATCGCCCGCAGCCATATCAACATTTCCGGCAGCGCGCAGGCATTGCCCTTCTCCATCGCGATCCGTTCGCTGCAGCGCGAAGCCATCCGCCTGGATCCGCGCTGGAACGGTGGCCACTACGACAATGAGGCATACCCGGAATCGGGCATGCGCATGGCACGCAAGCTGGGCGTGATCACCTACCGCTCGGCGCTGGAATGGGATGGCCGCTTCGGTCGCGTACGGCTGGATTCAGACCAGGCCGACGACGACCCGTTCGGTCTGGAATTCCAGGTCGAAAGCTATCTGGAAGGACATGCGCGCCGGTTCGTGCGCTTCTTCGATCCGAACTGCTATCTGTACTTGAGCCGCTCGATGGACTGGTTCGACCTGGCCGAATATGGCGATGGCGATGTGCTGGCCGGACTGGCCAGTATCCGCGTCGACAAGGCGCTGGCGATCGGCGCGAACACCGACATCCTGTTCCCGGTACAGCAGCAGCAACAGGTCGCCGATGGCCTGCGCGCTGGCGGCGCGGATGCGCGTTTCATCGGCCTGGAATCACCGCAGGGCCATGACGCGTTCCTGGTCGACTTCGAACGTTTCGGCCCGGCCGTGCGCGGCTTCCTCGACGAACTGTAATGGTGTGGCGGCGCAATCTCGCACTGGCCGCGTGCGGTGCGTTGATCGGCTTGACCGCAACCGACGTGTTTCCACTGTGGCTGGGCGCGTGGTGCGCGCTGACCAGCGCGGTGTCGTTCGGCTTGTATGGACACGACAAGCGGGCAGCGCAGCGAAAACAGCAGCGGACGCCGGAACGCACGCTGCAGCTGCTGGCATTTGCTGGCGGCTGGCCTGGTGCCCTGCTCGGCCAGGCGGTGTTCCGCCACAAACATCGCAAGATGCAGTTCCAGTGGGTGTTCTGGCTGTGCGTGCTGGCCAACGTGGCCTCGATCGCGGTGATGCTGCGCGAATTTTCGCGGTAGCCGCCCTGTAGATCCACGCCACGCGTGGATATGCCGACCAAGGTCGGCATCTACCGAAGCGGTTCGCGAACCAATACCCCATCGCGCAACCGGTACTGCACATCCACCACACCTGCGGGCAGGTCATCGTGGGTGATCATCAACAGGCTGCGTCCTTCCAACAGCGCCGGCAGGTCCTGCAGCAGTGCGCGCGCGGTATCCACGTCCAGGCCTTCGGTGGGCTCATCCACCAGCAGGATCGGCGCATTGCGCAGCAGCGCGCGGGCCAGCGCCAGGCGCCGCGCCTGGCCGGCCGACATCGTTGCGCCGTTCTCGCCCACCCAGGCCTGCAGGCCGCCGTTGCGCTCGGCCCATTCGCCCAGCCGTACCCGTTGCAGCACCGACCACAACGTTTCGTCGCTGGCCTCGGGATCGCCCAGTCGCAGGTTTTCGGCCACGCTGCCGGCAAATACCGGTGCGTTCTGCGGCAGCCATGCCAGATGCCGGTGCCAGTCGGCCTGGGCGACATCGCGCAGGTCCTGGCCGCCGTAGGTCAGCCGTCCGCGCTGCGGATCCCACAGACGCAGCAGCAGGCTGGACAACGTGGTCTTGCCGCTGCCGCTGTCGCCCCGGATGGCGATGCGCTCGCCCGGTGCCAGCGTCAGCTGCAGGCCACACAGGACCGGCCGTGCGGCGCCCGGCCACTGGAAGTGCACGTCGTCCCAATGCACGGTCGCGGCCGGCGCCAGTGGCTGCGGCGATGCAGGCTCTTCCACCGAAGGCGGTTGCTCGACGATGGACTGCAGACGCGCGGCCGCAATGCGGCCCGATTGCAGCGACTGCCAGGCCAGGCCCATGCCCGCCCACAGCTCGATCATCGCCACCGTCAGGAACACCAGGCCGGCGGCCATTTCCGGTGCGATCCGCTGCTGTTCGGCCGCGTGCAGCGCCAGCGCCAGCATCGCCACCAGGCCGAGCCCGGCCAGCACGCCATGCAGCGTTGATGCAGCAATCAGCCGCAGGCGTCGACGACGATCACGCGAGGCCACCTGCTTGGCCGCCACCCGCACCTTCAACTGCCAGGCGTTGCCGGCATGCAGCGCGGCCAGATCGGCCGCCCCTTCCAGCCCTTCGAATGCCGCCGTGCGCAACGCCGCTCGATGTGCAGCGCGGTCGGCCTCTTCGCTGTCATGTCCCCTCACGCCCAGCCACGGCACGCTGACACCGATCAGCAGCCCCAGTACCGCCAGCAGCAGCGCCGCCGATGGCAGGATCAACGCCGCCGAGCCCACGCCCACCAGCGTCAACGCAGCCAGCGCCAGCAACGGGCCGATGGCACGCACCAGCAGGCCGTCGATTTCGCCGATGTCGCCCAGCAACCGCGCCAGCAGATCGCCGGTGCGGGTCGCGCCCAGCCGTGCCGGAGCAAGCGGCAGCGCGCGGCGGAAGAACCACACGCGCAGGTCGCGGGCGATGCGCAGGGTGGCGTCATGCCCCACCAGTTTTTCGAAGTAGCGCGATGCGATGCGCGCCATGGTCAGCCCGCGGATGCCGGCCGATGGAGTGAAGAAATTGAAGCCCTGGCCAAGGCCCGCTGCACCGGCCAGCGCTGCAGCGGTCAGGAAGCCGCCGGACAGGCCCAGCAGCGCGGTGCCGGCCAGCATCGTGGTCCATAGCAGCAGCACCGCCAGCAGCAGGCGCGGGCGATGGCGCAGGAACACCGCGCGCAGTGAATCGGAAGAGCGGCTCATGCGCGCACCGCCTGCGCCGGTTCAACCAGGCGTCCTTCTGGCAGCAGCAGGCAGCGGTCGGCCCAGGCAATCACCGCCGGGCTGTGGGTGGCCACCACCACGCTGCGTCCGCGCGCATACGCAGCCAGGCTGCGCAGCAGCGCCGCTTCGGTTTCGGCGTCGAGAAAAGCAGTCGGCTCATCCAGCAGCAGCACCTGCGGATCGCGCAGCAGCAGGCGCGCCAGGCCGATGCGACGTGCCTCGCCACCGGACAGGCCGAAGCCGCGCTCGCCGATCAGCGTATCCAGCCCCTCTGGCAGGCGCTGCGCGAACTGCAGCACCTGTGCGGCTTCGGCAACGGCGCGCAGGCGCGCGTCACTGGCACCGGGATCGGCCAGGCGCAGGTTCTCGGCAATAGTGCCGTGGAACAGATAGGGACGCTGGCTGGCATAGGCCACCTGCAGTCCCGGCCGCAGCTGCACCCGGCCAGCGCGCGGCGGCAGCCACCCGGCCAGCGCTTCCAGCAACGTGCTCTTGCCGCTGCCACTGGGGCCGACCAGGGCCAGACGCTGGCCCGGTTCCAGCTGCAGGTCGAGGTTCTGCAGCACGTCGTGGGTAGCGCCCAACGGACGCAGTACCAGACCGTGCGCTTGCAGCGGCGGCAAGGCGGCCTCGGCCGGCTCCGGTGCCAGCGGCACGCCATCCTCTGCAATCGTGGCCTCGTCTTCCGGCAGCACCTGCAGCAGGCGCTCCACCTCGGCGGCAGCGGCCAGTGCATTGGCACGGTCGTGATAGTGCGCGGCCAGGCGCCGCAACGGCGCGTAGAACTCCGGTGCCAGCAGCAAGCAGAACAGGCCAGCCCCCAGCGTCGGCACGGTCGCATGCAACGACATCAGGCCCAGATAGCTCAGGCCCAGATACAGCGCGACCATCGCCACACTGACCGACGCAAAGAATTCCAGCACGGTGGACGACAGGAAGGCGATGCGCAGCACCTTCATCGTGCGCACGCGAACGCCCTCGGCCGCAGCCTCGATGCCGGCCAGCTCGGCCTCCCCGCGGCCATACAGGCGCAGCAGGCCCAGGCCCTTGATGCGATCGGCGAAGTGCCCGCTCATCCGCGCCAGTTCCCCCAACTGCGCGCGTCCGGCCGCTTCCGCGCCCCAGCCCACCAGCATCATGAAAAACGGCACCAGCGGTGCGGTGAACAGCAGGATCAGTGCAACCACCCAATCGACCCAGGCCACAGCGGCCAGGATCAACAAGGGCACCACCACCACTTCGGTGCGTACCGGCAGAAAACCACTGTAGTAATTCTCGATGGCATCGCCGTGATGCAGCATCAGCTCACCCAGCTCACCGGTGCGGCGCTGCCGCAGCCACAGCGGGCCATGCCCGAGCAGGCGCGCGAAGACACGCTCGCGCAGGGACAGGCGTGCGGCATCGGCAACGTCACCGGCCGCAGCCTGGGTGACACCGCCCAGCAGGGTGCGCACGACAAGTATCACCGCCAGCGCGGCCAGCACCGGCAGGCCCTGGGCCAACGGCGCGCGCTCGACCAGCACCTGCTGCACCAGCCAGGCGATGGCGGCGGCCTGACCGATCAACAGCGCGCCGGACACGCTGATGCACAGCGACGCCAGCCGCTGCCGTCCCTTCGCGGCGCGGGCCAGATCGGCCAGCCACGCGGTGCGGACACGCCGCAAGCGGGTCGATTCGTCATCCCGATCAGGGGCGTCAGCGGTCGGTTCGGCAGCGCTCAAGGCTCTTCACAGGCAGCAGGGGGATGGACGGCATTGTAGGCGCAGGCAACAGCCTTCCCCTGCGGCCGGCGGTCGCAGTCTTCATCGGGTTGGCATACGATCCTCCTGAATACCTGTTCATACATTGATCTGGATCAAGGCTGTTTGAAGTAGTCGGTCACATCATTCACCCCGTAGACCACCCTTCCCGCCACCTGCAACGGCACTATCCAACGAGGTAGCCAGGCCATGATTGATCAGACAGTCGTAGAACTGTCGCGGCTGCAATTCGCTCTGACCGCGATGTACCACTTCCTATTCGTACCGCTCACGCTTGGCCTGTCCTTCATGGTGGCCATCATGGAAAGCGTGTACGTCATGACCCGCAAGCAGGTCTGGCGGCAGATGACCCTGTTCTGGGGCACCCTGTTCGGCATCAACTTCGCCATCGGCGTGGCCACCGGCCTGGTGATGGAGTTCCAGTTCGGCATGAACTGGTCGTACTACAGCCATTACGTGGGTGACATCTTCGGTGCGCCGCTGGCCATCGAAGGCCTGATGGCGTTCTTCCTGGAAGCCACCTTCATCGGCCTGTTCTTCTTCGGCTGGAAGCGCCTGAGCCCGGTCAAGCACCTCACCGTGACCTGGCTGATGGCGCTGGGCACCAACCTGTCGGCGGTGTGGATCCTGATCGCCAACGGCTGGATGCAGAACCCGACCGGTGCGGTGTTCAACCCCGAAACCATGCGCATGGAAGTGGTCGACTTCGCTGCGGTGCTGCTGAACCCGGTGGCGCAGGCCAAGTTCGTGCACACCGTCAGCGCCGGTTACGTGACCGGTGCGATCTTCGTGATGTCGATCAGCGCCCTGTACCTGCTGCGCAACAAGCACAGGGACATGGCCCGCCGTTCGTTCGCGGTGGCCGCAGCCTTCGGCCTGCTGTCCTCGCTGTCGGTGGTGGTGCTGGGTGACGAGAGTGGTTATGCCGCCAGCGAACACCAGAAGATGAAGCTGGCCGCGATCGAAGCGATGTGGGAGACCGAGCGTGCGCCCGCCGACTTCACCGCCTTCGGCATTCCCAACCAGGACACCCACACCAACGATTACGCGATCAAGATCCCATACCTGATGGGCCTGATCGCCACCCGTTCGCTGGACCAGCCGATTCCGGGCATCCTCGAACTGGTCGACCGTGCAGAGCACCGCATCCGTGGTGGCCAGATCGCCTACGGCGCGCTGGAACGGGTGAAGAAGGACAAGAACGACCTCGAAGCCCGGGAAATGTTCGACCGCCATTGGCAGGATCTCGGCCATGGCCTGCTGCTGAAGCGCTACCGCGAAGACATCCTCAACGCGACGCCGGAGGAAATCTCCAAGGCCGCGATGGATACCGTGCCGCGCGTGGCGCCGCTGTTCTGGACCTTCCGCATCATGGCCGGGCTGGGCTTCTACCTGATCGCCTTCTTCGCGCTGGCCTTCTACTACTCGTGCCGCAACAACTTCCAGGACAAGCGCTGGTTCCTGAAGCTGGCCGTGTGGAGCCTGCCAGCGCCGTGGATCGCGATCGAATGCGGCTGGTTCGTGGCCGAGTACGGTCGCCAGCCGTGGGCGGTGGACGGCGTGCTGCCCACCTTCTATGCGGCATCGGGCCTGGCACTGCATGAAATCCTGACCACGCTGGCGGTGTTCACCAGCCTGTACACGGTGCTGCTGATCATCGAAATCAAGCTGATGCTGAAGGCGGTCCGCAAGGGTCCGGACGACATCCTGCCGACGCTGCAGGCCGACATCCGCCCTGTTTCCCCCAATGCCGTTGCCCCCGGCCAGGCCTGAGGCAGGAGAATCCAGATGGAATTCATTGCACTTGATTACACCACGCTCCGCGTGATCTGGTGGCTGCTGCTCGGCATCCTGCTGGTCGGCTGGGCCGTCATGGATGGTTTCGACCTGGGCGTCGGCACCCTGCTGCCATTCGTGGCAAAGACCGATGAAGAACGCCGGCTGGTGATCAACACCGTCGGCCCGGTGTGGGAAGGCAACCAGGTCTGGTTGGTGCTGGGTGGCGGCGCGATCTTCGCCGCATGGCCGCCGCTGTATGCGGTCAGCTTCTCCGGCTTCTACCTGGCGGTGTTTGCGATGCTGTTCGGGCTGATCCTGCGCCCGGTCGGCTTCAAGTACCGCAGCAAGCTGCCGTCCAAGCGCTGGCGCGACAACTGGGACCGCGTGCTGTTCGTTGGTGGCCTGCTGCCGGGCCTGATTGCCGGCGTCGCGGTGGGCAACGTACTGCTGGGTGTGCCGTTCCACTTCGATGACACGCTGCGCGTGACCTACACCGGTTCGTTCTTCGGCCTGCTTACGCCGTTCGCGCTCATCGCCGGCCTGATCAGCGTGGCCATGCTGGTATCGCACGGTGCGGCCATGCTGGTGCTCAAGACCGACGGCCCGGTGGCCGAACGTGCGGCGCGCTACGGCAGCATCGCCGCCATCATCAGCTTCGTGTTGTTCGCCGCTGCCGGCGCCTGGGTGGCCTTCGGCCTGCCGGGCTACCAGATCACCTCGCAGGTGGTGACCGACGGACCGACCAATCCGCTGTTGAAGACCGCCGAACTGGGCACCGCCGCCGGTGGCTGGCTGCGCAACTACAGCAGCATGCCGGCAACGCTGGTGTTCCCGGTGCTGGGCCTGCTGGGTGCGCTTGCCAGTGCGGTGCTGCTGCGCGCGCGTCGTGGCGGCCTGGCCTTCATCGCCTCGGGCGCGTCCATTGCCGGCATCATCCTCACCGTCGGTTTTGCGATCTTCCCGTTCCTGCTGCCGTCCTCCAGCCAGCCCACCTCCAGCCTGACCGTCTGGGACAGTTCGTCCAGCCACCTCACGCTGTGGGTCATGCTGCTGGCCACGGCCATCTTCCTGCCGATCATCCTCGCCTACACCACCTGGGTGTACCGCGTGCTGAAGGGCAAGACGACGGTCGAGGACATGGACGACAACCCCAACGCGTACTGATTGCCCGTGTGCCGGCCCAGGGTCGGCACACCCCTCGCACACAGGAGATTGACCATGTGGTATTTCGCTTGGATTCTCGGCGCTGGCCTGGCTTCGGTCGTGGCCATCCTCAACGGGATGTGGTTCGAAGCGCGCGAAAGCGCCCGCGCCGACAAGGAAGTGCGTTGAAACTGTAAAAAAGGGTTGCCGATACGGCCTTCACACCGTATTCTTGGCGGCTCCTTCGGGGTGTAGCTCAGTCTGGTAGAGCGCTACGTTCGGGACGTAGAGGTCGCAGGTTCGAATCCTGTCTCCCCGACCACTTCGGTGGTCGCATTGAAGCCTGGTGAAGTCTTCCAGGCTTTTTTGTTCCCGCAGGAGTCGCTGTCACGGCAGCGAAGCAGAACGGTCTTCCCCCTTGCCGCCATCGGGGGAAATGGCTAGAATAGGCGGCTCCCTTCGGGGTGTAGCTCAGTCTGGTAGAGCGCTACGTTCGGGACGTAGAGGTCGCAGGTTCGAATCCTGTCTCCCCGACCACTTCGGTGGTCACCAAGAAGCCTGGAAGACATCCGTGTCCTCCGGGTTTTTTTGTGCCTGCACTCCGGGACACCCGGCTACGCCGTCGTCAGCAACGTGCCGCCCCGCACCGGGGTCGAGGACCTGACGCGGCCGGCCACGTACAATGGCCGCCACTCCCCCACCTGCCACACCGGCTCCGTCCGGTGCGGGCGCTGCACGCCATCTGCGCGGCGTGCGCCACCTGCAAGGAACACCGCATGACGTCCCCCACCTCTCCTTCGCCATCGTTGCTGCACGGTCGCCTGCTGGCGTTCGCCGCGATCCTGCTGGCAGCGGTCAACCTGCGTACCGCGGTCACCTCGATCACTCCGCTGCTGGACGTGCTGGGCCAGCAGTTCGGCTTCGGCACCACCATGACCGGCGTGCTGGGCATGCTGCCGACCGCCTCGTTCGCACTGTTCGGCGTCGCCACCCCTGCACTGGCACGACGCCTGGGCCTTGAGCGCACCACCCTGCTGGCCATGCTGATGGCCGCCACCGGCCTGCTGCTGCGCTCCAGCGCCGGCAATGTCGGCACCCTGCTGCTGGGCTCGGTGATCGCACTGGCCGGCATGGGCATCGGCAACGTGGTGGTGCCGCCGCTGGTGAAGCGCTACTTCGCCAACAAGGTCGGCACCATGAGCACGCTGTACATCAGCGTGCTGCAGCTGGGCACGATGATGCCGGCACTGCTGGCGGTGCCGGTGGCCAACGCCGCAGGCTGGCGGGTGTCGCTGGGCATGTGGGCCCTGCTGGCGCTGGCGGCGACCCTGCCGTGGCTGTTGCTGGCGCGCCGTGCACCGAAACCGGTGCTGGACAGCAACGACCCCACCGTGCAGCCGCACGGCAGGGTCTGGCGCACGTCACTGGGCTGGAGCATGACGCTGATGTTCGGCATGACTTCGCTGATGACCTACTCGATGTTCACCTGGCTGCCGCGCATCGTGGTCGAAGCCGGTGCCACGCCCGCCTTCGGTGGGGTGATGGTGGCGGTGTTTTCGGCATTGGGCCTGCTGCCTTCGCTGGTGATCCCATCGCTGGCGGTCCGCCTGCAGAACCCGTTCCCGCTGGTGCTGATCGGCTTTTCCGCTTTCGTCATCGCCTTCGCTGGCCTGCTGTTCGCGCCGATGAAGGCGCCGTTGCTGTGGGCCTGCCTGCTGGGCGTCGGGCCGTCCACGTTCCCGCTGGCGCTGACCCTGATCAATCTACGTACGCGCACCCCCACCGGCTCGGCCGCCTTGTCCGGCTTCATGCAGGGCGTGGGCTACAGCTTCAGCTGCCTGGGCCCGTTCCTGGTCGGCTGGCTGCATACCGTCAGCGAGGGCTGGACCCTGCCCTTCGCATTCCTGTTCGGCTGCGCGGTGCTGATGCTGTGCGCCTCGTGGGTCGCCTGCAAGCCGCGCAAGCTGGAAGACCTGTGGTGACCGCCCCGGCTGCCTGACGCCCGCCGCCGTGAAGCTGGACCCACACACCCCACTACCGCGACCTACACACCGCCACCGCAGCGGGTGACGTAGCGTGTCCAAAGCTGACCCGGTTCGCGTCCAGAGCCGGGCGCGGCTTGGGGTGCCGGACAGCCCGGGGACGTGCCGTGCTGCCGCCCCCTTGCCGCCGGAGCAATCAAAAAATACCTTTTTCAACAATGCGTTGCAGAAGGGTTGGCCGATCCTTCACGGACTTTCCGTCAATCTGGTAAGGACCGCAACTGCCTGCACCGGCAAAGCGTCAGCTACAGTTGGCATGTGATGTGCGTCACACTTTAAGCACATCGTTCAGGTATGGATGCTTAGGGGGTCTCATGGTTGTCTACCGTCCGCTGGCGTTCTGCGTCGGCCTGGCCTGCGCCACTCTGGCGTCCTGGGCTGATGCAGCGCCGCCGCCCACCGCGACCACGCGCGCCGAACGGCTCGCCGAAATCGGCCACTACCGTGACCAGGCGCGCTGGGTCGATGCCCTGGCGGCAATCGAGCGGGCGCAGCTGCGCGAGCCCAACGACGACCTGCTGTACAAGCTGCAGGTATTGACCCTGGGCGACATCGGCAATGCCCATCGCGCCTGGCGGCTTTACCAGGCCCGGCCCAACCTGTTCGACCAGGACCAGAAGGCGCGGCTGGAAGCCAACTACGTGGCCAAGCTGGTCAACTGGAGCCTGGCCTACGGGGAAACCGAAGACACCCGGCTGGACGAGGCCGAGGCGTCGCTGGCGGAAATGGAGCAGTACGTCGAGCGCGATGGCACCGCGCAGGCGCAGGCGCCGCTGCGGATCCGCATGGACCGGCTGATCCTGCTCAACCGCCTGGCCCGTCACGCGCAGGTGCGCGACGAAGCCCGGGCGCTGCAGCGCGAGGGCCATGCCCTGCCCGACTACGTGCTGCCAGCGGTGGGCGACTCGCTGATGTCCACCCAGAATCCGGAAGAAGCCATCCCGTTGCTGGAGGCCGCCGCGAAGAACGATCCCTCGCGCTTCCAGTCGCGCTCGGAGCTGGCCTATGCCTACCTGGAAACCGAGCAGGCGGAGAAGGCGGTGGGCTACCTTCAGGCGTGGCAGAAGGATGAACCGGCATGGCGCTGGGGCGGTGGCAAGACACCCTTCCAGAACTGGGCACGCTACGAAGCCGACCTGAACCTGGCGATGGTGCGGGCCTACAGCGGCGATCTGCCCACGGCCCAGCGCGAGCTGGAAGCGCTGGTCGACGTCGGCCCGGGCAATGGCAGCCTGCAGACCTCGCTGGGCAGCGTCTACCAGATGCGCGGCTGGCCACGGCGCGCACTGGAACGTCACCAGATGGCCTACACCCTGGACCCGCGTGACATCGCGCCGCGGCTGGGCATGTACGAATCCTACGTGCAGCTGCAACGCGACGACCTGGCGCGACCGCTGCATGACGATCTTCTGGCCCGCTATCCAAGCCAGCCGTCGGTGCAGCGCATGGACCGCGACTGGCGCGCCCATCGCGGCTGGCAGCTGTTGGCCAAGGTCGAGGGCGGCCGCAGTTCCGGCGGTGGCGGCACCTCGCCGCTGGGCAACGACGACCTGCACTACGGCATGGAAGTCGCCTCGCCGGTGCTCAACGACCGCTGGCGCCTGTTCGCCTTCGCCGACCGCCGTTCGGTCACCTTCCAGGATCAGGATATCGATCCGCTGTGGATCGGTGCCGGCGTGCGCTACCGCTTCGACCGCGTCGATGCCGAGGCGGCGGTGCTGCGCCCCAACGACAGCATCGGCGACACCGGTTTGCGGGGCGGCTTCGGCTGGCAGTTCAACGACCGCTGGCACGCTGGCGTAACGGCCGCCCGCAATGACCCGGAAGCCTCGATGCAGGCACGCGTGGCCGGCATCACCGCCGACAGCGTCGCCGTTGCCGTGGATTACACGCGCAACGAACGCACGCACTGGAGCATCGGTGGCAGCCAGTTCCGTTACGACGATGGCAACCGCCGCGACACGCTGAACAGCGCGATCGAACAACGGCTGTTGACCCGCCCCCGCCTGTTGATCGATGGCCTGGGCAGTGTCTACACCAGCCGTGGCAGCCGCGACGATGCGCCCTACTTCAATCCCTCGCGGGACCGCTCGGTGGAAGTGGGCCTGCGCATCGACCAGCAGTTGTGGCGCCATTACGAGCGCCACTTCCGCCATCGCCTGACGGTGTCCGTTGGCAACTACTGGCAGGAAGGATTTGGCAGTTCAATCATTCCGACCGTGGCCTATCGCCACGAATGGCAGTTCGATCAGGGGCGGATCCTCGAGTACGGCGTGAGTTGGTCGCGGCCGGTTTATGACGGCCAACGTGAACGACATATCGGCTTCGATGCCGCGCTGCGCTGGGGAGAATGAGATGGAACGGATGCTTCGCAACCTGACGACCGTACTGCTGCTGGCGCTGCTGTTCCTGGCCCTGCCCGCCGCAGCCCAGCGCGCCCGCTCGGCCGCGGAACTGGACGCGGCCGACAACGGCCTGCTGGTCCTCAGCTATCACGACGTACGCGATGATGTGCTGGAGAAGTCCGATGCCGACGCCTACGCGGTCAGCACGCAGAACTTCGCCGCACACCTGGACTGGCTGTCCGCCCATGGCTATCACCCGGTCTCGCTGTCGCAGCTGATCAAGGCCTCGCGGGGGGAAGCAAAGCTGCCGCCGCGGCCGGTGCTGCTGACCTTCGACGACGGCCTGCGCAGCGTGTACAGCCGTGTCTATCCGCTGCTGCGTGCGTACAACTATCCGGCGCTGGTGGCGGTGATCACCGACTACGTGGACATGGCACCGGGCCGCACCATCGACTACGGCTACCGTCCGTTCGGCCATGACGATTTCCTGACCTGGGACCAGCTGCGCGAGATGCAGGCCAGCGGCCTGATCGAACTGGCCAGCCATACCGACAACCTGCACCACGGCGTGCAGTCCAACCCGCAGGGCAACCAGACCCCGGCGGTGATCACCCGCATCTACGACCCGAAGGCGCAGCGCTATGAAAGCGCGCAGGAGTACGAGAAGCGCCTGCGCGACGATCTCGGCCGCAGCGTGCAGCGCATCGAAAAGGAACTGGGCGTACGCCCGAAAGCGATCGTCTGGCCGTATGCCGCCTACAACCAGTTGAGCAACGACATCGCCGAGCAGCTGGGCATGCCGGTGTCCTTCGACCTGGAAGGACGCAGCACGCCGGTGACCGCCGACCTGCATGGCCTTGCACGCCTGCTGGTGACCAGCAATCCAAACGTCACCTCGCTGGCCTTCGAGCTGCGTCGCAACGTCAACCTGGACGGTACCCGTGCACTGCAGATCGACCTGGATTCGGTCTACGACAGCGACCCTGCCCAGCAGGCGCGCAACCTGGACGCCCTGATCGAGCGCGTGAAGCGGATCGGCCCGACCCATGTCTACCTGCAGGCCTTCGCCGACCCGGACGGCAACAACACCGCCGATGCCCTGTACTTCCCGAACCGGCACCTGCCGATGCGCGCGGACCTGTTCAACCGTGTCGCCTGGCAGCTGAAAACCCGTGCCGGGGTGAAGGTCTACGCGTGGCTGCCGGTGCTGGGCTATGAACTGCCCGATGCCGCGCAGCGTGCGGCGCTGGGCATCCAGAGCCCGGAACGCGATGGCATGTACCGCCTGGATTTCACCGAGCCGCAGGCACGGCAGATCATCAAGGACATCTACGAAGACCTGGCGATCAATTCGTACTTCGAAGGCCTGCTGTTCCATGATGACGGCTACGTACGCGATACCGAGCTGGCGCAGCTGCCACAGGAAGGCAGCGACGGTGGCCGCACCCAGGCGCTGATCGATTTCACCCTGGAACTGCGTGACAGCGCGCAACGCTGGCGCCCCAAGCTGGGCACCGTGCGCAACCTGTACGCGCAGCCGGTGCTGGAACCGCAGAGCGCGGCGTGGTTCGCCCAGCGCCTGGATCTGTTCAACCAGGCCTACGACCGCACCGCGCTGATGGCGATGCCGTGGATGGAAGGCAGCCGCCGTCCCCAGCGCTGGATGGACCGCCTGGTCGTGGCAGTGCGCGAGCACGACCCGGACCTGAAGCACACGATGTTCGAGCTGCAGACCGTGGACTGGCGCACGCAGACGCCGATCAGCGGCGAACAGCTGCGCGCGCAGATCCGCCGCCTGCAGGCGCAGGGCGTGCGTCATTTCGCGTGGTACCCGGACGATTTCATCGCCGACAAGCCGTCGACCCAGGATGCACGCGCGGCGATGTCCGCGCGCAACTTCCCGTATCCGGAGAAGTGACGTGGACATGAACCCGTGGCTCAACGCCATGTTCCAGTTCGCCTTCTTCTACCCCATGGTGATGGCGTTCTTCTGGATGTCCGGTGGCCTGTACTACTTCTTCCGCCGTGAGCGGAAGTCGCGGCCGCGCAACGACCCACCCCCGATGGCGGAGTATCCGTTCGCCAGCCTGTTGATTCCGTGCCACAACGAATCGGCGAACCTGGACGACACCCTCGGTGCGGCATTGGCCCAGCGCTATCCGGACTTCGAAGTGATCGCCATCAACGATGGCAGCAGCGACGACACCGGCGCCCGCCTGGACGCGCTTGCGGCCCTGCACCCACGCCTGCGGGTGGTCCATCTGGACCGCAACCTGGGCAAGGCGAATGCGCTGCGCATGGGTGCCCTGGCTGCGCGTTCGGAGTATCTGGTGTGCATCGATGGCGATGCCATGCTGGAAGAGTTCGCCATGCACTGGATGGTCTGGCACCTGACCAGCGGTCCGCGCGTGGGCGCGGTGACCGGCAACCCGCGCATCCGCAACCGCTCCACCCTGCTCGGCCGCCTGCAGGTGGCGGAGTTCTCCTCGATCATCGGCATGATCAAGCGCGCCCAGCGTGTCTACGGCCGCATCTTCACGGTGTCCGGGGTCATCGCCGCATTCCGTCGCACGGCCCTGCACCGCATCGGCTACTGGGCCGATGACATGGTCACCGAGGACATCGACATCAGCTGGCGGCTGCAGCTGGATCATTGGGACATCCGTTACGAGCCCAACGCGTTGTGCTTCATCCTGATGCCGGAAACACTGAAGGGACTGTGGCGGCAGCGCCTGCGCTGGGCACAGGGTGGCGTGGAAGTGTTGCTGCGCCATGGCTCCTCGTTGTTCAGCTGGCGCAAGCGGCGCATGTGGGGCGTGCTGCTGGAATACATCCTCAGCGTGCTGTGGGCCTACACCATGCTCGCGATCATCCTGCTGTGGGCACTGGGCAAGTTCATCCCGGTGCCGCCGCAGTTGTACATCGACACGTTGCTGCCGCAATGGCATGGCGTGATCCTGGCGCTGGTCTGCCTGCTGCAGTTCGCCAGCAGCCTGATCATCGACAGGCGTTACGAAACGCATATCGGCCGCAACTATTTCTGGGTCATCTGGTACCCGATGGCGTACTGGTTGATCAGCCTGTTCACCACGCTGGTGGCGCTGCCCAAGACCCTGCTCAGGCGGCGTGGCAAGCGTGCAACCTGGGTCAGCCCAGACAGGGGTATCCGATGAACGCACATCGCCAGACCGCCACGAGGAAGCCGTCCAACCGCTTCGACTCGCGCCTGATCCAGAAGCCGCGCCAGCAGCCCCGCCTGCAGCGCACCGCCTGGGGGTTTGTGACCCTGGCGTTCTGGGGGTTCTACTTCTATCTATGGGCGCCGCTGGTCACCCTGGTGTCCTGGTTGCTGGGCGGGCAGCAGGCGTGGCTGCAGCTGTACGAGCGCAAGCAGCACCTGGATCCGTTCGTGATCATCGCCCTGCCGGTGATCCTGGCCGGCTGCGCGCTGCTGCTGATCGCCTGGGCCGAATACAACCGCTACCGTTTCGCCGGCAGGGAACGGCGCAACCCACGCGAGGACGCCAGCCGTTCGGAGATCGCCCGTTCGCTTGGTGCCAGTGATCAGCTCGCCGAACAGATGTTCAATGCGAAGGCCATCACCCTGCACATGGATGAGCATGCGCGGCCGCTGGGCATGACTGCGCAGCTGTTGCGGTAAGGGGGGTTCGGCCGGGCTGCGCCCGGTACCCGCAGAGGCAACAGCAACGGCCGAAGCAACGGCAACAGCTGGGTTCCGTGGGATGGCGGGGCGGTGTCGGATTGCGGGGACGCCGCAAGTACGTCCCTGTAGGCTTGTCAGCCGCATCCATGCGGCTGACACCCCGCAATCCGACACCGCCCCACCTCTGACAGATATCCGCAATCTGGTAGATCCACGCCATGCGTGGATGAATCTCCATCGGAATCGAATATTTCGAATTCGGAATGAAAAACATCCACGCATGGCGTGGATCTACGTGTCGACCAAGGTCGACACCTACCAACAGCAGCACGGTACGTCGTTCCGACAGCTCGCGGAAATCTGTCGAAGGCGGGGTGGGTCCGGTTGCGGGGGTGTAAGCGCCATGGATGGCGCGCCCAAGCCTACAGGGACGTACTTGCGGCGTCCCCCGCAACCGGACCCACCCCGCCATCCCACAGGAACCCAGCTGTTGCCGTTGCTTCGGCCGTTGCTGTTGCCTCTGCGGGTACCGGGCGCAGCCCGGCCGTGAACCTACCTTCTGACCTGGCCTTCGCCGCGCACCACGAAACGTTCGACCGTGAGCGCTTCCAGTCCCATCGGGCCATAGGCATGCAGGCGCGTGGTGGAGATCCCGATCTCGCTGCCGAGGCCGAGCTGGCCGCCATCGGAAAAACGTGAAGACGCGTTGACCATCACCACCGCCGAGCGCAACGCGTTGACGAAACGCTCGGCACTGGCCGCGTCTTCGGTGGCGATCACTTCGGTGTGATCGGAGGTATAGGTGCGGATGTGCGCGATCGCTGCGTCAAGATCGTCGACCACGCAGACCGCCAGTACCAGATCAAGGAACTCGGCGGCATAGTCATCCTCGCTGGCCGCAGTGCTTCCCGGCAGCAACGGCTGCGCGCGCGCGTCGGCACGCAACTGCACACCACGTTCGGCCAGCGCCTGCGCAGCGCGCGGCAGGAAGTCTGCGGCAATGTCCTGGTGCACCAGCAGGGTTTCCAGTGAATTGCACGCGGACGGGCGACTGCACTTGCCATCCACCAGCAGATCGAGCGCTTTTGCAGGGTCGGCACTGGCATCCACGAACAGGTGGCAGACACCCTTGTAGTGCTTGATCACCGGTACCCGTGCGTGTTCTGCAACGAAGCGGATCAGGCCCTCACCACCGCGCGGGATGGCCAGGTCGATCAGTTCATGCAGCTGCAGAAGTTCCAGCATGGCTTCGCGGCGCAGGTCGGTCAGCACCGTCACGGCGGCAGGGGGAACGCCGTTGGCCTTCAATGCCCCGGCCAACGCCTGCGCGATGGCAGTGTTGGAATGGATGGCCTCCGAACCTCCACGCAGAATCACGCCGTTGCCCGCCTTCAGGCACAGCGCGGCGGCTTCGGCGGTTACGTTCGGGCGTGCTTCGTAGATCATCGCGATCACCCCCAGCGGCACGCGCACCTTCTGTACGCGGATGCCGTTCGGACGCACGTCGTCGCGGGTCACCTGCCCGACCGGGTCCGGCAGGCCCGCCACCTCACGCACCGCATCGGCCATTGCCAGCAGGCGTGCCGGGTCCAGCGCCAGGCGGTCGAGCATCGCGCTGCCCACGCCCTTGTCGCGGGCGGCGGCCAGATCGCGCGCATTACCCGCAAGAATCTGCCCGGCATTGACCTCCAGCGCCTGCGCCATCGCCAGCAGCAGCGCCCTGCGGGCATCGCTGTCGAGGCCAGCGACCACCTGGGCTGCGTCACGGCAGGCGCGGGCCTGCGATTCGATCTCACTCATCGGGACATCCTGCAATGGGTTCATGGCAGCACCAGATCGTCGCGATGGACGACGGTTCCGCCGTAGTTGTAGCCGAGCACGGTCTGGATGTCGCGCGTGTGGCGGCCGGCAATGCGGCGCACATCATCGGCGGCGTACTGGCTGACACCACGGGCCACGCAGACCCGGCCAGCTTCGGTGTTCCAGCACACCTGCACCATGTCACCACGGCGGAACGCGCCATCGGCACCGGTGATGCCACCGGGCAGCAGTGAGGCGCCCTTCTCGCGCATCGCCTGCGCTGCACCGGCGTCGATCAGGATCGCGCCTTCGGCCAGCGGCGCGTGCCGCAGCCAGTGCTTGCGGGCGGCCTCGCGGCTGCGCGCCGCGTGGATGCGGGTACCGAACAGGCGATCCTGCGCCAGCGCGCGCACCACCTCGCCGCTGCGACCGTTGAACAGATAGGTTTCGATGCCGACACGGCCGGCCTTGGCCGCGGCCTCCAGCTTGGTGCGCATGCCGCCGGTACCGGCGACTGAACCGGCACCACCGGCCATCGCCAGCACGGCATCATTCAACTCGGGCACGTCGTGCAGCGGCCGTGCATCGGCATGCGTGCGCGGGTCGGCACTGTAGAGGCCATCGATGTCGGTGGCGATGAACAGTGCATCAGCATCGACCAGCGCCGCCACGGTCGCGGCCAGGTTGTCGTTGTCGCCGAGCTTGAGCTCGTCCACCGATACGGTGTCGTTCTCGTTGACCACCGGCAACGCACCCAGCCGCAACAGCTCGTTGAGGGTGGCCCGCGCATTGAGGTAGCGACGGCGGTTGCGCAGATCGTCATGGGTCAGCAGCACCTGCGCCACCGGGCGCTCGAAGAAGCGCTGCCACAGACCGATCAGCTGCGCCTGGCCAAGTGCCGCCAATGCCTGTCGCGCAGCCATCGCCGCACCGGGCTCATCGGCCCTGGGCAGGATCGCGCGGCCGGCAGCCACCGCGCCGGAGGAGACGATGACCACTTCGCGCCCGGCCAGCACATTGGCCGAGACGAACTGGGCCAGGCCCAGCGCGTGACGCGGTGACAGGCCACCGCCATCGGCCGCGAGCAGGCTGCTGCCGACCTTGAGTACAGCACGCCGCCACGACGGCAGCGCTTGTTCGGGGAACGGCGATGCAACGTTGGCGGCGTGGACAGTCATCGGGGGCGCCTCAGCGGGTATTCCATTCATGGACGCTCAGCGCGGATGCCTGCATCGTCACCAGCGGATCGGTGGCGACGATGGCCTGTGCCTGCGCAAGGCTGTCGACGTTGCACAGCACATAGGCGCCGCCACTGCCATCGGCAAAGCCGCCGGTCAGCTGCAGCTTGCCCTCGGCCTGCAACGCATCAAGAAAGTCGCGGTGCGGTTGCACCACAGCGTCGGTGAAGCCGGGCTGGCGCATCGCCAGCACCAGGTAGACGGTGCCGGCCATCAGGACAGCGCCTGCCAGCGCGCGCGCAGTTCATCCAGGCGCAGGTCCGACGCCGAACCCGGCGATACACGCGCCGCCAGGCTGCCTTCCGGCGTACGCCCCTGCCCTGCGCTGTCGGCGCCGGCAGCAGCGGCCTTGTAGGCCTCGCGGAAGGGTACGCCCGCGACCGCAGCTTCCACCGCTACGTCGGTGGCGTACATGCCTGAATCGATCGCCGCACGCAGCTTGTCATCGCGCCATTCCAGGTTGGCCAGCAGCGCCGGCAGCAGCTCCAGCGCGGCCAGGCCACGGCCGAAGCCGTGGAAGATCGCGCCCTTGGACGACTGCAGGTCACGGTGGTAACCCGACGGCAGCGACAGCAACTGCTCGATCTCGGTACGTGCAGCGGCGACGCTGGCATGGGTCGCCCGCATCAGCTCGATCACGTCCGGATTGCGCTTGTTGGGCATGATCGAACTGCCGGTGGTGTACTGCGCCGGCAGCGCCACGAAACCGAATTCGGCGCTGGTGAACAGCGACAGGTCCCAGGCGATGCGGCGCAGGTCCAGGGTCGCGCCACCCAGCGCTTCCAGTGCGGCCAGTTCGAACTTGCCACGCGACAGCTGCGCGTAGATCGGCGAGATCTGCATGCGCGCAAAGCCGAGCGCGCGGGTGGTGTGCTCGCGGTCCAGCGGCAGGTTCACGCCGTAACCGGCGGCGGTGCCGAGCGGATTGGCATCGATCAGCGCATGGGTATCACGCGCACGCACAGCGTTGTCGATGAAGGCTTCGGCCCAACCGGCCCACCACATGCCGGCCGAGGACACCACCGCACGCTGGATGTGGGTGTAACCGGGAATCGGCAGGTGCTGTTCGGCCTGCGCACGGTCAAGGGCGACCTTGGCCACTTCGGCACTGACCTGCGCCACGCGCTGCAACTTCTCCTTCAACCACAACCGGGTGGCGACCAGGATCTGGTCGTTGCGGCTGCGGCCGGTGTGGATCTTGCGGCCGGCATCACCAAGGCGTTCGGTCAACCGTGCCTCGATGGCCGAATGGCCATCTTCATACTGCGTATCCAGCACGAAGCGGCCTTCCCGGAAGTCCTGCGCCAGCACCTCCAGCTCGCGCAACAACCCTGCCAGCTCGTCGGCGCTGAGGATGCCGATGTGCTGCAGGCCCTGCGCGTGCGCGGCGCTGGCGGCGATGTCATGCAGGAAGAATTCGCGATCGAGGATCACGTCGTCGCCGGCGAGGAAGGTCTGGATCTGGGCATCGACAGCGACGCCTGGCTTCTGCCAAAGAAGGTCTGCCATGGGGGGCTCCTGTACGGTTTCAGTGCGGGATCGACGTCAGTTCGTCGATGCCCAGCGCGAGATTGAGGTTCTGCATGGCCTGGGTGGCCGCGCCCTTGAGCAGGTTGTCCAGGGTCGCCACCACCACCACCCGCTTGCCACCCGGCGCCAGCGTGAAGCCGCCGACCTGGGCGCCATGGCGGCCGGCGATGCGGCTCACCCACGGCGCCTCGTCCACGACCTCGATGAGCGCTTCACCGGCATAGGCCTGCTGGAAGCGCTCGACGATCTGCTCGCGGGTCTGCACACGGTTCAACCAGAGGTTGGCGGTGAGGGTGATGCCACGGAAATGCGGCGCGACGTGCGGCATGAATTCGACCGCCACGCCCAGCTGCACGGACACCTCACGCTCGTGCACGTGGTTGGTCAGCGCGTACGGCATCAGGTTGTCGGCCAGCAGCTCGACGTTGTTCTTGTCCGACGGCGAGGTGCCGGCACCGGAGTAGCCGGACACGCCGAAGCACTGCGGCGGGCCAGCCAGCAGCTCCCGCAGCGGATGGATCGCCAGCTGCATCGCAGTGGCATAGCAGCCGGGATTGCTGATGTGCTTCTGCCCGTTGTAACGGTCGCGGGTAAGCTCGGGCAGGCCGTAGTACCAGGCAGTGTCGAAACGGTAGTCGGCCGACAGATCGACGATCACCGTGTCCGGCTTCGCCGTTTCCAGCGCCGCCACGAACGGAGCAGCCAGTCCGTTGGGCAGCGCCAGGATCACCGCATCCACGCCCTTGGCGGCAACGGCATCGGCGTTGAGATTCTCGAACTGCAGTTCACCCTGCCACTGCGGGTAGTGGTCGGACACGCGCTGCCCGGCCAGTTCGCGCGAAGAGACGAAGCCCAGCTGCAGGTTCGGATGCGCGGCCACCAGCCGGATCAGCTCGGCGCCGGTATGGCCGCGGGCGCCGACGATGCCGACGGTGAACGAGGAGGAAGTGCTCATGCGTGCGTGCTCATGCGTGCGAGTCGAGGCGGTGCTGCAGGTGGCGTTTCACGCCCTGCCATTCCGCGTCGATGATGGAGAAGATGACGGTGTCGCGCGGCGTGCCGTCGGGATGGCGACGGTGATTGCGCAGCACGCCATCCTGCTTGGCGCCCAGGCGCGCGATCGCGGTGCGCGAGGTGAAGTTGAACCAGCTGGTTTCAAACACCACGCTCAGGCACTCCAGCCGCTCGAAGGCGTGGCTGAGCAGCATCAGCTTGGTTTCGGAGTTGACCCCGGTGCGCTGCACCGACTCGCCATACCAGGTGTAGCCGATGCTGAGCCGCGGTACGTCAGGCTGCAGATCGTAGTAGCGGGTGGTGCCGACAATCTGGTCGTTGGCATCGAACACCACGAACGGCAGCACCTTGCCCTCGGCCTGCACCTGCAGCGCGGCCTGCACATAGCCGGTCATGGTCTTCGCATCGGGCACCTGCGTGTACCAGAGCTTCGACAACGCACCGTCACCCAACGCACCGCGCAGGCCATCGATATGGCTCATCTGCAGCGGTTCCAGCCGCGCATGCGTGCCGGTCAGCGTGGGTACCTTGGTCCAGTCTGCGTGATTCATCGTGCTCAGCCCTCCAGGCTCGGTGCACGCACGGCGCAATGGTCGACATAGGTCCTGATCCGGTCGATGCCATCGGCACCGTACCAGAACACCTTCCAATTGCCCTGCTTGTAGCAGCCATCGGATTCGGCGTAGTAGAAATGGTTGATCGGGTTGCCGTTGCGTGAGCGCCAGAACAGCTGAGGAGTTTCTTCCAGCATCACGTTCCAGACGGCGCGGCCCAGGCCTTCACCCTGCGCATCGTCGAGCACGGCGAACTTGTCCAGGTACACGCCCTCGGCCTCATCGGTGAGGATCACCGCCGTGCGGTAGTTCTCGCTGACATAGGCGCGCAGCAGCGTGGTCTTCTCGAAATAGTCCGGCACCAGGGTGCGGCCGAAACTGGATTCGATCAGGCCCTTCAGGCGCGGCAGGTCCAGCTCGCTCCAAGCGGTTGCACGCAGCACCTTCTCGCCCTTGCGTACCAGCGTACCCGAGCCCTTGTGGGTAAACAGTTCCTTGGCCAGGTCGGCGGGCCGGGTGATCGACACCGACGATTCCAGCGGCAGCCGGTCCAGCAGCGACTTGATCTGTTCGATCTTCACCTTCATGCCACCGTGGATCCACGGTTGCGCGATCAGGTGGTCGTACTCGGTGGACAGGTTGATCGAATCGATCACGCTGCCCTCTTCGTCCAGCAGGCCGCCGGTACCGGTCAGGAAGATGATCTTGTACGGCTGCAGTTCCTGCACCAGTTCGTTGGCGGCGAAGTCGGCATTGACGTTGAGGATCTGTCCACCGGCGGTCTCACCGAGGCTGGTGATGACCGGGATCGAGCCGGCACGCAGGCTGGCTTCGATCGGTGCCAGGTTGACCTTCTTCACCTCGCCGACCAGACCGTAGGTATCCAGGCCCAGGTACTCCGCCTCGAACACGCCACCCGTGATGGACGTGGCGCGCGCGCCGTTCTGCTGCAGGGCTTCGACCAGGCGCAGGTTGGATTGCTGGAACACCCGGCGCACGATCGCCAGCGCTTCCGGCGAGGTCACCCGCAGGCCGTTGACCGTCTGCTTTTCAATGCCGGCGGCCGCCAGTTCCGCATCCAGCTGCGGGCCGGCGCCATGCAGCACGATCGGGGTCAGGCCGACCTCCTGCAGGAACGACAGCGAGGAGGTCAGCGCGTCGAGATCGTCGCGCAGCACTGCGCCGCCGACCTTGACCACGGCGAAGCGCTTGGCGTCCAGCTGCGAGAAGCGCTTGAGGTACTGGCTGATCTCCTTCGCGCTGGCCATGCTCGAGAGCAGGCGCACGATGGTCTGGCGGGTCTGGCGGTGGGGCTGGAGGGCAGGAGACATTTCGGTTTCGTCACAGGCGGCGGTCGCCGCGTTGCAGTTCCGCCGCGCAGAAGCGCAGCGGCGTTGTAGGTCGATCAGGCGCCGGCGGCGATGATCCGGCATACGGCGTCGGTGTAGCGCTGCAGCTGCTCCAGCGTCACGAACTCGTCGGCGGTGTGGGCCTGGGCGATGTCGCCCGGGCCGAACACCAGCGTGGTATAGCCAGCGGCCGAGAACAGCGACGCCTCGGTCCAGAAGTCCACCGCGTTGCCGATCGGAATATCCAACGCATCGGCCACGTCGCGCGCCAGCAGGCGGCGGTTCTCGGCTTCGGCGATGTCGCCCGCCGGCAGGCTGGGGCCACGGAAGGTTTCGGTGAACACCGCCGCTTCCGGTTCGGCGAAACCGGCAAAGGTCGCCAGCAGCGCATCGATATCCATCGACGGCAGCGGCCGGAAGCCGAAGCGCACTTCCGCCGCCGGCGCGATCATGTTGGCCTTGATGCCACCTTCAACCCGCCCGATGTTGAAGCGCAGGCCGGTCAATCCACCGAAGCGTGCCGAGGCCAGCGATTCGACGTGGTCCAGCGCACGGTTGCCCCAGCGCATCGCCTGGTGCAGCGCACTGGCGGCTGCATCCTGCTTGCCCGACGCGTGGCCGGCACGGCCGGCGAACTGCATCAGCACCGAGCTGATGCCACGATGCGCGAGCACCGCTTCGCTCATGGTCGGTTCGGCCACCAACACCGCTTCGTACTTGATGCCCCGGGCCAGGAACGCGGCAATACAGCGCGGATCGTTGGCTTCTTCATCGCTGGAGAACAGGAACGCCGCGTCGCCATCACTGGCATTGGCTGCAGCCACCAGCGCAGCAGCCGCCCCCTTGATGTCACACACACCGAGGCCGACCACACGGTCGTCCAGGCGGCGCATCACGTGCGGGTCGGCACTCCAGTGCGGCGAGTCCGGCACGGTGTCCAGATGCACGTTGAACAGGTACTTCGGCGTACCGCGCACGGCATACAGGCTGACCGCGCCAGCGCCATGGTCGATCACCTCGACATTGAACCCGGGCAGGTTGTCGCGCAGGTAATCGAAGATGCCGCCGGTGGTGATCGCACGCGGCGGGTTGCGGGTGTCGAAGGACACCAGCGCCTGCAGGTGATCGAGCGTCTGTTCAAGCATGAATCAACAATCCTGTGGATTTCCGCCGGGCATGGCCCGGCGCTACCGGAACGCGTCTGGAGGAGAGCCCCCTTCTTGTTGAAGGGGGCGCGCCAACGGCGCGGGGTTAAGGAGGAATGCGCGGGCAGGTCGATCGCGGCTCAGCCGCGGTTGACCTGCGCATACAACGTCGAGCTCATGCCGAACAGCTTGATGAAGCCTTCGGCTTCTTCCACGCCCCAGTCGGCCGACTGCGCATAGGTGGCGCCCTTGGTGTTGAGCAGGTGCGGCGACTTCACCGCAACGGCGTCGACACGACCACCACGGGTTTCCAGCACCACTTCGCCGTTGACCTTGGCCTGCGAGGACTTCAGGAAGGCTTCGATGTCGGTCTTCAGCGGGTCGTGGTAGAAGCCTTCGTACACCAGCTCCACCCACTTGCGCGCCACGTCCGGCTTGAAGCGGTTCTGCTGCTTGGTCAGCACCGCATCTTCCAGCGCGCGGTGCGCGGCCAGCAGCGAGACCAGGCCCGGTGCCTCGAACACGATGCGGCCCTTCAGGCCGATCACGGTGTCGCCGGTGTACACGCCACGGCCGACGCCGTAGGGGGCAAACAGCTTGTTGAGCTGGGCCAGGATCTGCTCACCCGGCAGGGCCTTGCCGTTGAGCTCCACGGCTTCGCCTTCGACAAACTTCAGGGTGACGGTCAGCGGTGCTTCCGGCCATTCGCTGCGCGGTGCGCACCAGCCACGGGCGCCCTCGCCCGGTGCTTCCCAACGATCGATCTCGCCACCGGACATGGTCAGGCCCAGCAGGTTCTCGTTGATGGTGTAGGCCTGCTGCTTGGCGCGCACGCCGAAGCCACGCTCTTCCAGGTACTTCTGCTCGTAGGCGCGGGTCTGGGTGTGTTCCTTCTGGATCTCGCGGATCGGCGCGATGATCTGGTAGTCACCCAGGGCCTTCACTGCCAGGTCGAAACGCACCTGGTCGTTGCCCATGCCGGTGCAGCCGTGAGCGATGATGTTGGTGCCCAGTTCGGCGGCGCGCTTGAGCGCGGCATCGACGATCAGGTAACGGTCCGACACCAGCAACGGGTACTGGCCCTGGTAGCCCTCACCGGCCCACACGAACGGCTTGACGAAGCCGGACCAGATGGCCGGACCGCCATCGACGGTCTGGTGGCTGGTGACACCCAGTTCGGCGGCACGCTTCTCGATGAAATCGCGCTCTTCGTCATCCACGCCGCCGGTATCGGCGAACACGGTATGCACGTTGTAGCCGCGCTCCTGCAGGTACGGCACGCAGAAGCTGGTATCAAGGCCGCCGGAGAAGGCGAGAACGACGTCTTTGTTGCTCATGGGGGTATGTCCTGGTAGCGCCGGGCCATGCCCGGCGGAAATGTTCGAATGGAGAAATCAGCGCCCGGCAACAGCGGCCATGATCGCCTTCTGCACATGCAGGCGATTCTCGGCCTCGTTGATGGCGATGCACTGCGGCGAATCCATCACGCCGTCAGTCGCCTTCACGTTGCGGCGCAGTGGCAGGCAGTGGCTGAACACGCCGTTGTTGGTCAGCGCCATCTTCCGCTCGTCGACGATGAAGTGCTTGAACTGGTCGCGGATCGGCTTCTCCGGTTCCCAGTTGCCGAAGAACGGCAGTGCGCCCCAGCTCTTGGCATAGACCACGTCGGCACCGGCATAGGCGCTGTCGATGTCATGGCTGATCTTCAGCGAACCGCCGCTCTCGGCCACGTTCTGCTCGGCCCAGCCCATGTAGCGCTCGTCGAGGATGTAGTCGGCGGTCGGGCACAGCAGCGTCACGTCCATGCCCATGCGGGTGGCGATGGTCAGCGCCGAGTTGGCCACGGCGGTGTTCAGCGGCTTGGGGTGGTAGGTCCAGGTCAGCACGTACTTCTTGCCGCGCAGGTCCTGGGTGCCGAAATGCTCCTGCAGGGCCATCACGTGCGCCAGCTCTTGGCACGGGTGGGTGATGGTCTCCATGTTGATCACCGGCACCGGCGAGTACCTGGCGAAACTCTCGAGCACGACGTCCTGGCGGTCGTAGGCCCAGTCGACGAACTTCGGGAACGCGCGCACGGCGATGATGTCGCAGTAACGGCCGAGCACCTTGGCCACTTCAGCGATGTGCTCTTCGGTATCGCCATCCATCACCGTGCCGAGGTTGAACTCGATCGGCCATGCATCCTTGCCCGGCTGCAGCACCACTGCGTGGGCACCGAGCTGGAACGCGCCCAGCTCGAAACTGGTGCGGGTACGCATGGACGGATTGAAGAACACCAGCGCGATCGACTTGCCCTTGAGCTGGTCGCCGAGCTTGTTGCGCTTGAACAGCGCAGCCTGGGTCAGCAGCGCGTCAAGTTCGCTGCGGCTCCAGTCCTGGGTGTTCAGGAAGTGCTTGGGGGACATCATCATTCCTTGCATGAGCGGCGCCGGTGGCCGACGCGGTGGAAGGTGGAAGGGAAAACCGGGAACCAAGGTGATACGAAAAGGTTGCAGATGAAGCTTTCAGAACGCGGAAACGAAAAAACCCAGCCGGCGGGCTGGGTTTTTTTCGGACGAACAGCAGAAAGCTCCGGATTACCCAGCGAGAATGTGGGGTTCCGGTCGACGGGCACGCGACGTCATGCCAGTGGCCTGGCGGGCGGCGCTGCTGTCGTGCTGGAAGTCGGTGAGCTTCATTGGTCGGCAATCTTTACATGCGGCCGGGGCCGGCGCAAGAGGCCGGCGTCGCAGAATCAGGGGGTACCAGCGGCAGCCTGCTCGGGGCCTACCCACGGGGTGATCGAAACCCGGATCTTCAGCCGGTTGCCAGGGTCTTCCGGCAGCCGTGAACGGTACTTGGTGCCCTTGTAGACGTAATCCACGTCGTAGGCGATGGGGCGGCGGAACTCACGCCCGACAGGCACGATGCGACAGTCCCGGGTCAGCATCGGACCGGTATTGGCCGGCGCCGGGGCGGGGGTTTCCGCCGGAAGCTCCTCCAGCGTCTCCTCGTCGCTGCGCTTGAACATCGAGCGCACCGAATCCCACAGGCGGCCGATGCGGCCCTTGTCCTCGACCGGCTCCTCGCCGGTGACATTGACCGGGGCCAGGGTGCGGGTCGAGACCGGCTCGCAGTGCTCCTCGGTACGGGTTGCGCGCAGGGTCTGGAACACCGGCTCCACGTTGAGCACCTGGGCGTAGTCGAACTTCACGTTCTCCACGATCACCACCCGGTTGCGGGGCTCGGCCTCCTGGGCCAGGACCACGGCGGGCAGCGCCGACAGGCAGGCCAGGGTCAGCAACGCGGTGGTTTTCATTGGCGATGGGAGCAGGGACACGGCAATAGTGTAGGCAGTGGTGACCGCAAGGGGCTGAACATTACCCGTCCGCGCCGTTCCTGCCCACCCCACCCCACCCGCCGGTGACGTCCACCGGTGGCAATGGTCCCCCCAAAGGGGCCCGACACGTTCTAAAATCACAGGCTTGTCCCCCAGTCACAGACCCATGACCCTGCGCCTGCACAACAACCTGACTCGCCAGCTCGAACCGTTCACCCCGCTCGACCCGGCCTGTCCGACCCTGTATGTGTGCGGCCCGACGGTCTACAACTACGTGCACATCGGCAACGCCCGTGGGCCGGTGGTGTTCGGGGTGCTGGCCGACCTGCTGCGGCGGCGCTTCGGTGCCCTGCGCTACGCCCGCAACATCACCGACGTGGACGACAAGATCAACACCGCCGCGCGCGAGCAGGGGGTGCCGATCAGCACCATCACCGACCGTTTCGCCGCGGCCTACCGTGAAGACATGGCCGCGCTGGGCGTGGTGCCGCCGGACATCGAGCCGGAAGTGACCGCGCACATGGCGCAGATCATCACCATGATCGAGCAGCTGGTCAGCAGCGGGCATGCCTACGCCGCCGAGGGCCATGTACTGTTCGCCGTCGGCAGTTTCGAGGGCTACGGCAAGCTGTCGCGCCGCGATCCGGACGAAATGCTGGCCGGCGCCCGTGTCGAGGTTGCTCCCTACAAGCGCGCGCCCGGCGACTTCGTACTGTGGAAGCCGTCCGGCGACGACCTGCCCGGCTGGGAATCGCCGTGGGGCCGCGGCCGTCCAGGCTGGCATATCGAATGCTCGGCGATGGCCGCCGCACACCTGGGCGAGACCATCGACATCCATGCCGGTGGCGTCGACCTGCAGTTCCCGCACCACGAAAACGAGATCGCGCAGAGCGAGTGCGCGCACGGCGGCAAGGTGTTCGCACGCTTCTGGCTGCACAACGGCATGCTCAACTTCGGCGGCGCCAAGATGAGCAAGTCGATCGGCAACATCGAGCGCGTCCACGACCTGGTGCGTAAACACGCCCCCGAGGCACTGCGCCTGGCCTTGCTGTCGGCCCACTACCGGCAGCCGCTGGACTGGTCCGACGCGCTGATCGAACAGTCCGGCCGCACCCTCGACCGCCTGTACGGCACCCTGCGCGAGCTGGCCGAGGTGGCCGCCACGGCAGTGATCCCGGCAGACATCGAAGCGGCATTGGATGATGATCTCAATACGCCGCAGGCGCTGGCCGAAGTGGCCCGTATCGCCGGCGAAGCGCGCCGCGCCACCGATCCCAGCGAACGCGCACGCCTGAAGAGCGAACTGCTCGGCGCGGGTCTCGCCCTGGGCCTGCTGCAGGCCGATCCGGCGCAGTGGTTCGGCAACGCCGCTGGCGACAGCGACGACGACGCGCGCATCCAGGGCTTGATCGACGAACGTGCGGCAGCCAAGCAGGCGCGCGACTTCGCCCGTTCCGACGCCATCCGCGACCAGCTGGCCGCCGAAGGCATCGTGCTGGAAGACACCCCGCAGGGCGTGCGCTGGTCGCGCAAGCGCGGCTGACCTGCCCTGCCCCGTGGCCGGCCCCACCGGCCACGCCCCCACTGTAGAGACTGTTGTGATCGACTCCCCGTTCCCGCTTGAATCCACCGCCGCCGAGGCACAGACGGCCATCGCCGAGGAATTCGGTTTCTTCGGCGACTGGTCCGAGCGCTACCAGTACCTGATCGACCTCGGCCGCAAGCTGCCCGCCTTTCCGGAAGAATGGAAGACCGAAGAGCACCGCCTGCTCGGTTGCCAGTCGATGGTCTGGATCGTGCCGGAAGGCAATACGCAGTCGCTGCGCTTCCACGCCATCAGCGATTCGGCCATCGTCTCCGGCCTGATCTTCCTGGCGCTGCGGGTGTACTCCGGGCGCACCGCGCAGGAGATCCTGGCCACCGAACCCAGCTATATCCAGGATATCGGCCTGTCCCGCCACCTGTCGCCGACCCGCAGCAACGGCGTGGCGGCGATGCTGGCCTTCATCCGTGAGACCGCGCAGGCCCAGCTGCAGCGCGATCCGTCGTGAGCGAACCTGCCACAGCCGAAGACACCGCGCTGGGCCTGCTGTCCCGGCCCGGTTTCGCCCGGCTGCTGGCGTACCGCATCTTCGCGATGCTGTCCTACCAGGTGGTCGCGGTCACCGTCGGTTGGCACATCTACGAAGTCACCCGCAATCCGTTCTCGCTGGGCCTGATCGGCCTGGCCGAGGTGCTGCCGTTCTTCTGTGTGGCCCCGTTTGCCGGTTATCTGGTGGATCATCTGCCGCGCCGCAAGCTGGGCATGGTCGCCTGTTCCGGACTGATCGCCACCGCGCTGGTGCTGACCAGCGTAGCCAAGGGCTGGCTGCCGGTTGACGGTGTGTGGCCGATCTATGCAGCCATCGCCCTGACCGGCATGGTCCGCGCCTTCCTGTCGCCGATCTACAACGCGCTGTTCGCCCGCGTGCTGCCACGTGAACATTTCGCCCGTGGCGCCGGCCTCGGCGCCGTGGTGTTCCAGACCGGCATGATCGCCGGCCCGGCACTGGGTGGCGTGCTGGTCGGCTTCGGTGGCAAGGGTCTGTCCTATGCGGTGGCCACGGCCTTCGCGCTGGTGGCGATGGGCTGCCTGGCCACGCTGAAAGTGGAAGAACCGGTGCATGCCGGCCCCGCCGCCCCGATCTTCAAGAGCATCGCCGAAGGCGCGCGCTTCGTGGTTGGCAACCGGATCATGGTCGGCGCCATGGCGCTGGACATGTTCTCGGTGCTGCTGGGCGGCGTGGTGGCGATGCTGCCGGCGTTCCTGCACGAGATCCTGCACCACGGCCCGGAGGGCCTGGGCATCCTGCGCGCAGCCCCGGCGCTGGGTTCGGTGTGCGTCGGCCTGTGGCTGGCGCGCCACCCCCTGCACCGCAACGCCGGTCGCGTGCTGCTGTTCGCCGTGGCCGGCTTCGGCCTGTGCGTGATCGGCTTCGGCCTGTCCCAGCACTTCTGGCTGTCGGCGTTGATCCTGCTGTTCTACGGCGCCTTCGACGGCGTGTCGGTGGTGATCCGCTCCACCATCCTGCAGCTGGCCACGCCGGAAGAGATGCGTGGCCGGGTATCGTCGATCAACGGCATCTTCATCAGCTCGTCCAACGAACTGGGCGCGTTCTATGCCGGCACGATGGCCAAGGTTCTGGGGCTGGTACCGGCGGTGGTGCTGGGCGGGTTCGCGGTGCTCAGCGTGGCCGGGATCACCGCGTGGAAGAACCCGACGCTGCGGAGATTGAATCTGCGCGACCTGCAGTGATCCCGCGGAGAGCGGGTTCGGCGGCGCCGGGCATTTGACTGGGCCCGTCACTCTCCCTCGATGCGGTGCTCGGCTCGCTACAAGGCGGACCCAACAGCCGCGAGCGCACGCATGACCGCTCCTGGTAGAGCCAAGCCATGCTTGGCTGTTTTTGTTTTTGTTTTTGTTTTGCTCTTCCCTGCCCTACGGCTTCGGCCTGAGCCGAGCATGGGCTCGGCTCTACAGCGGCCGCACTCGGGAACCGTCTGGAGCGGGCGGGTCACCCGGGCCAGGACCGTTCGCGCCATGGATGGCGCGACCGAGCCCCCAGGGATGGGTTTACGGCGTGTCCTGGCCCGGGTGACCCGCCCGCTCGCTCGCGGAACAACCAAGGCGCCGCTCTACGCAGTCAACTCGAACCCAACAAAAAACCCGGCCGAAGCCGGGCTTTTCGCATGACATCACAACGAACCGGAATCAGTCGCCCTGCTGCTTCTGCAGGTGCTCCCAACGTTCCTGGGCGTCGATGGTGCGCTCGGCGGTCAGGCGCGCTTCGAGGCGCTCCAGGCCGATTTCTTCACCGGTATCCACGCAGTACCCGTAATCGCCCGCTTCCAGGCGCTTGAGGGTGCTGTCGATCTTGCCGATCAGCTTGCGGTAACGGTCACGGGTGCGCAGTTCCAGCGAGTTCTCGGTCTCGCGGGTCGCGCGCTCGGCTTCATCGCCGATGTCACGCACTTCCTCACGCAGGTTCTCGATGGTCTGCTTGGACTCTTCCACCAGGTCGGCGCGCCAGTTCTGCAGGCGCTGGCGGAAGTACTCCTGCTGCAGCGAGCTCATGTACTCCTCGTCCGAGGCCGGCTTGTAGCCTGCGGGCAGGATCGGGCGGCCAGTGGCCTCATCAGTCTTGTATTCGACGACCTTGTACTTGCTGCGCGGCGCAGGCGCTGCCGAACGGGCAGCGACGGCCACGGCAACCTTGCCCACGGGGCGGGTCACGGTCTTCGGAGCGGAATCGGATTTCACGGCGGTTTTAGCAGGCGATTTCGAAACGGGCACGGGATTCTTGGATTGCGGGGCGGTCGATGCTGCAGAAGCGGCGGCGGTGGCCGGCTTGGGGGCCGGTTTGGCTGCTGCCACTGCCGCGGTCTTGGCCGGGACAGACTTGGCCGGGGCCGGCTTCGCAGCTGGCTTCGGTGCGGACTTCACTACAGGGGCCGGCGTCGGCTTGGCAGCCGGCGGGGCGACATTCTTGGCAGTCTTGGCGGCAGGTGCCGGCTTGGCAGGCGCCACCTTCTTTGCTGCCGGCTTCGCAGCAGGCGCGGCGGCAACCTTCTTCACCACCGCCTTCGGCGCCGGCTTGGCTGCTGCCTTCTTCGGTGCCGGCTTGGCAGCGGCCTTCTTCACCGGTGCAGCCTTGCTGGCAACCTTCTTCACCGCCGGTGCCTTCTTGCTGGCAGCGACAGGTTTGGCCTTGACCGGCGCAGCGGGTTTCTTCGCCACTGCCGGCTTGCCGGACTTGGCCGGCGCTTTCTTTGCGGTGGCCTTCCTGGCCGCCGGTTGTGAGGATGCCGCCTTGGTCACCGGCTTGCTGGCCGGCTTCTTGGCAACGGGCTTGGCCGCCAACTTCTTCACAACAGGCTTGGCGGTTTTCTTGGCGGCCTTGACGGCCTTCTTTGCAGTTTTTTTAGCAGCCACGAAACGCTCTTCCTTGGATTCCCCGGGGCCCGGGAAAGCGGGCCTTTATAGCCTACCCGACCCGCAGCAGCAACCTCGGGGGCCCGCTCCATTCAGTCCAGGAGTCAACGGGTCCAAGGCGCGGTCCGACGAACACGGACCGCCTTGCGCGGTACGGAACCTGTCCGGCACCTGGAGGGGTGCCGATAGCGGTCGCAGGCCATCTACGACATGCGACCAACGGCCCATCCTGCACAAATGCGGCCTTCATGCCAACTGGCTTAAGATGACTGAGTGATCTCGCGCCTGCTCATCGCCCTGCTGCGCTTCTACAAGCGCTTCATCAGCCCGCTGCTGGGGCCTCGCTGCCGTTTCGTGCCGAGCTGCTCTGAATACGCCATGGACGCCATCTCCCGGCACGGCCCGCTGCGCGGCAGCTGGCTGGCCGCGCGACGGCTGGGCCGCTGCCATCCGTTCCATCCCGGCGGCTTCGATCCAGTGCCCGAATCTCCCGACGCCCCTTCTTGCCGTTGCACAGGAAAACACTGACATGTCCTCCACGCTCATCACCAACGCCCGCCTGGTCAACGAAGGCCGCACCTTCAAAGGCGACCTGCGCATCGAGAACGACCGCATCGCGCAGATCGGCAAAGGGTTGACCCCGCGTGATGGCGAACAGGTGGTGGATGCGGCCGGGCGCTGGCTGCTGCCCGGGATGATCGACGACCAGGTGCACTTCCGCGAACCAGGCCTGACCCACAAGGGCGACATCGCCAGTGAGTCGGCTGCGGCCGTGGCCGGTGGCCTGACCAGCTTCATGGACATGCCCAACACCAACCCGCCGACGCTCGACTCGACCATCCTCGAAGCCAAGTACGAGCTGGCACGCGGCCGTGCCTGGGCCAACTACGGCTTCTACCACGGCGCCAGCAACGACAACCTGGACGCCATCCGCGCGCTCGACCCGAAGAAGGCGCCGGGCGTGAAGGTGTTCATGGGGGCGTCCACCGGCAACATGCTGGTCGACAACCCGGAAACCCTGGACGCGATCTTCCGCGAGTGCCCGACCCCGATCATCACGCACTGCGAAGACACGCCGATGATCGATGCCAACCTGAAGGCCTTCCAGGAAAAGTACGGCGACGCGCTGACCCCGGAGATGCACCCGGACATCCGATCGCGCGAAGCCTGCATCAAGTCGACGCGGCTGGCGATGTCGCTGGCGCGCAAGCACGGCACCCGCCTGCATGTGCTGCACATTTCCACCGCCGACGAACTGGCGCTGTTCGAGAAGGGGCCGCTGATCCGCGCCGACGGCAGCCGCAAGCAGATCACCGCCGAGACCTGCGTGCACTTCCTGCACTTCGCCCGCCCGGACTACGCCACCAAGGGCAACCTGATCAAGTGCAATCCGGCGATCAAGGACGTGGCCGATCGCGAGGCGATCACCGCCGCATTGGCTGACGACGTGCTGGATGTCCTGGCCACCGACCACGCCCCGCACACCTGGGAAGAGAAGCAGAAGCCCTATGCGCAGGCGCCGTCCGGCCTGCCGCTGGTGCAGTACGCGCTGGTCGCCGCGCTGGAACGCGTGCACGAAGGCAAGCTGACCCGCGAGCAGGTGGTGCAGAAATTCGCCCACGCTCCCGCCCAGCTGTTCGACGTGGAAGAGCGTGGTTTCCTGCGCGAAGGCTACTTCGCCGACCTGGTGCTGGTCGAAGACGTGCCGTTCACGGTCAAGCGCGAGGACGTGCTGTCCAAGTGCGGCTGGTCGCCGTTCGAGGGCACCACGTTCCAATCGCGCATCGCCTCCACCTGGGTCAACGGCCAGCTGGTGTGGGACGGCAGTTCGCTGGTGGGCGAACCCGCTGGCCAGCGCATGACCTACGACCGCTGATGCGTTCGGCACTCATGTGCGGGGCGCTGCTGCTGGCAGCCCCCCTGTTCTCCGCACCGGCGGCACAGGCGCAGGACGGCATCGGCGACCTGATCGACAGCCGCGTGGTGTTCCCGGCCAGCGCTTCGCAGGGCGCGCTGGTGATCGGCAAGGTTCCCGCCGGCAGCAGCGTGCGCTTTGCAGGCCGCGAGCTGCGCGTGAGCAGCTACGGCAGCGTGGTGTTCGGCATCGGTCGCGATGAGAAGGGACCGCTGCAGGTACAGATCCGCCGACCGGATGGCGGCAGCGAGACAGCCACCGTCACCGTGACGCCGCGCGACTGGCCGACCGAGCGGGTGAACGGCGTGCCGCCGAAGACGGTCAATCCGCCACCGGCCATCGCCGAGCGGATCAAGCGCGAGCAGGCGCAGGTCACCGCGGCGCGCGCACGCGACGACAACCGCACCGATTTCACCCAGACCTTCATCTGGCCGGTGCAGGGTCGCATCAGCGGCCGCTTCGGCAATGCGCGCGTGTACAACGGCCAGCCGGGTGCCGGTCACTCCGGCATGGACATCGCGGTGCCGACCGGCACCCCGGTGAAAGCACCGGCCGCTGGTGTAGTGACGTTCGCAGGCCCGGATCTGTACCTGACCGGCGGCACCTTGCTGCTCGATCACGGCTTCGGGGTCAGTTCGAACTTCCTGCACCTGTCGCGCATCGACGTGAAGGTCGGTGATCGCGTCGAACAGGGCCAGGTGATCGCCGCCGTCGGCGCGACCGGCCGTGCCACCGGCCCGCATCTGCACTGGGGCATGAACTGGTTCGACACCCGCATCGATCCGCTGCTGGTGCTGGAACGCAGATAACGCGCGCAGCTTCCCCGCCGGGCATGGCCCGGCGCTACCGCGGGACGGATCGTTTATCGCACATGGGCCGTGCGCTGAATTGGTAGCGCCGGGCCATGCCCGGCGAGCGCAGCGGCCAATCGTTCAGCCGCGCGCGGCCCACCACACGCGCAGCAACGTGCGCACCGGCGTCGCTTCAATCGGCTTGCCGGCGGCCTGCGCCGCCAGGCGGGCACGCGCCAGGCTCGACCACACGCGGCGCGCGCGCGGACCGGGCACACGGGCGCCCCACCCTTTCAGCAGCTGCTGCGCCCAACGCTGCGCAGCATTGCCGGCATCTTCGTCCAGCAGGCTGCGCGGCACGCCGGCCACGCCAGCGTCTTGCAGGCGCTGGGCCAGTGTCTGCTGCAGCACCGCACGACCCGCGCCCTTGCGCGGCGTGTCGGCAAACACCACCGCCTCGACCGCCGCCACCGCTTCGGCATAGTTGCCCAGCGCGCGCTCGGCACCGGCAGCGTCCAGCGCCACGGTGCGCGCCTCGACCAGATCCGGCAGCGCCTCGGCCAGCTGCGCCCACGGTGCGCGCACCGGCTCCAGCACACGGCCCAGCGGATGCCGCGAACGCTGCGCGGCCCAGCTGCGCAGTTCCTCGCCCCACCAGGCCAGCTTGGCGTCGGCCGGCAGCGGGTCGCCACTGGTGTTGAGCATATCGTCGAATTCCTGCAGCAGCGCGAACCACGCCAGCGCGACAGGGCGCTGTGGTTCGGCCACGAACGGCTCGGCCACCGACCATTCCGGCCAGCGGCTGCGCCACTTGTCGAGGAAACTATCCAGCGCGGTACTGCTCACTACGTTGTTCCTTACGGCTGGGCCGGGGTCGCCGGCCGGGTCGGCCAGAGACTGGCCAGTTGCAGAAGTCCAGCGCGCTCGACCAGCACATCGGCGTGCCAGGCCAACGGGTCATCGCTGTGCAGGCGGTAGCCCCACAGCGCCGCCACCGACGGCATGCCGGCGGCACGCGCGGCGATGATGTCGCGCTCATCGTCGCCGACATACACGCAGTCTTCCGGCGCAATACCGATGGCCTGCGCGGCGTGCAGCAGCGGCAACGGATGCGGCTTGCGCTCGGCCAGGGTGTCACCGCCGACCAGCACGGCGCAGCGTTGCTGCCACTGCTGCTGCGGCACGATCAGCTGTGCCAGGTATTCCGGCTTGTTGGTGACGATGCCCCACACCGTACCGGCCGCGTCCAGCGCATCGAGCATGCCGACAACCCCGTCGAACAACACGGCGTGCTGGCCGATCGAAGCTTCGTAGCGCTGCAGGAACTCGGGAATCAGTGCATCGCGCTCGGCCGCTTCCAGTTCTGGAAACGCGGCCGACACCATCGCCCGCGAGCCCTTGGACACCACCGGCCGCAACTGCGCCGGATCGATCGGTGCGCGACCGCGCTCGGCCAGCATCGCATCGAGGGTGGCGACGAAGTCCGGTGCGCTGTCGAGCAGCGTGCCGTCCAGGTCGAACAGCACTGCACGCGGGAACGCTGCGGCGGTCACGGCGCCTTGACCGCGTGGGCCAGGTAGTTGATGTCGGTGCGGCTGCTCAGGCGGGCGCGGTTGCGCCACGGCTCGTAGGCCATGCCGCTGACATCGGCCAGCTGCAGGTCGGCCTCGCGCAGCCAGCGCGCCAGCTCGGCCGGCTTGATGAATTCCTGGTAGTGGTGGGTGCCCTTGGGCAGCAGCCGCGCCACGTACTCGGCACCGACAATGGCCACTGCAAAGGCTGCAGCCGTGCGGTTGATGGTGGACAGGAACAGATGGCCGCCCGGCTTCAGCAGGCGCTTGCAGGCCTCGATGATCGCGCCCGGATCTGGCACGTGCTCGAGCATTTCCATGCAGGTCACCACGTCGAAGCTGCCCGGCTGTTCGGCGGCCAGGTCCTCGGCGGCCTGTACCCGGTAGTCGACGCTGACACCACTTTCCAGTGCATGCAGGCGCGCGACCTTGACCAGCTCCGGCGCCAGGTCGATGGCGGTCACCTCGGCACCGGCCTGGGCCAGCGCTTCACTCAGCAGGCCGCCACCGCAACCGATGTCGAGCACGCGCGCACCACGCAGCGGCGCGCGGTCGGCAACGTACTGCAGGCGCACCGGATTCAGCGCGTGCAGCGGCTTCTGCGGGCCATCGGCGTCCCACCAGCGGTTGGCCAGCGCAGCGAACTTGTCCAGCTCGGCCTGATCGAAATTGGAAGAAGCGTGGGGGGCAGTCATGACGGTTGTCCTTGCGGCGCCTGTGCTCAGGCGCGGATATGACGGATGCGCTCGCGCCACTGGCGCGCGTTGGCGATGATGCCCGGCAGGTCCATGCCGACCAGCTCACGCTGCACCAGCTTGGGCTTGCCGGCGATCCAGACGTCGCTGACCTGTTGGCGCCCGGTGGCATACACCAGCTGCGACAGCACGTTGTGCAGCGGCTGGGTTTCCAGCGCGGACAGGTCGACGCAGACCAGATCGGCCTGTTTGCCGACCTCGATCGAGCCGATGCGCTCGCCGAAGCCCAGCGCGCGGGCGCCACCCAGCGTGGACGCGCGCAACGTGGTCGCCGCGTCCAGCGCGGTGGCATCGTCGGCCACGGCCTTGGCCAGGATCGCCGCGGTGCGGTTCTCGCTGAACATGTCCAGGTCGTTGTTGCTGGCGCAGCCGTCGGTACCGATGGCCAGGTTCACGCCGGCGCGCTGCAGGGCGCAGGCCGGGCAGAAACCGGAGGCCAGTTTCAGGTTCGATTCCGGGCAATGCACCACGCTGACGCCACGCTCGGCGCACAGGTGGATCTCGGCTTCGGTCAGCTGGGTCATGTGCACCGCGATCAGGCGGTCGTTGACCAGGCCGAGACGATCCAGCCGCGCCAGCGGACGCTGGCCGTGCAGCTTGATCGAATCGGTGATTTCCTGCGCGGTTTCATGGGTATGCAGATGCACCTGCATGTCCAGCTGGTCGGACAGCATCCGCACCCGCTCGAAATTGGCATCGTTCACCGTGTACGGCGCATGCGGCGCGAACGCGGTGCCGATCAGCGGATCGGTGCGCCACTGGTCGTGCAGTTCACCGGCCTTGGCGAAGTACTCGTCGTCGGTCTTGGCCCAGGCGGTAGGGAAATCGATGATCACCGCGCCGACCAGCGCGCGGAAGCCGTGCTTCTTGTAGACAGCGGCCTGCACGTCACCGAAGAAATAGTTTTCGTTGGCGCAGGTGGTGCCGCCACGCAGCATCTCGGCAATGGCAAGGGTGGTGCCGTCGGCCACGAATTCGGGGCCGATCACCGCCGCTTCCACCGGCCAGATGTGCTGCTGCAGCCAAGTCATCAGCGGCAGGTCGTCGGCGACGCCGCGCAGCAGGGTCATCGGGTTGTGCGTATGTGCGTTGACCAGGCCCGGCATCAGCGCGGCCTCGGGGCGGCTGACCACCTGGGTGGCGCGGAAACGCGCACGCGCTTCGGCACGCGGCAGGATGGCCACGATCTCACTGCCACGCACGGCGACGGCATGGTCTTCCAGCACCACCGCATGCGGCTCGATCGGGACCACGTAACCGGCTTCGATCAGCAGATCGCAGGCTTCGGGGAGGTGCGGGCTATCGCTCATGCGGGCTCACTGGCTATGGGGGAAGGACCGTACGTAGCCTTGGCTCCGACCTGGCGACTGATCACCGGTCAAACGGCTACCGCTGAGCTTCTTGAAGGCAAGCCCCTGAGTCAGGGGCGGCCGCGAAGCGGCGGGGTGTGGGTGCTGGTGAGCGGGGGCCCACGATCCGCATGGCGGATCGTGGGAGCGCCAGCGCGAATGCGCCGGCGCGTACCCGGATTACTTTACGCGCGAGGAGTACTCGCCCGAACGGGTGTCGACCTTGATGATTTCATCCTGGTTGACGAACAGCGGCACGCGCACCACGGCACCGGTTTCCAGGGTGGCCGGCTTGCCGCCACCGCCCGAGGTATCGCCACGGACGCCCGGGTCGGTCTCGGTGATCTTCAGTTCGACGAAGTTCGGCGGCTGCACGAAGATCGGCGAACCGTTGAACAGGGTCACGATGCAGGACTCCTCGCCCTTCAGCCACTTCTCGGCGCCGCCCATGCCGGCCTTGTCGGCCTGCACCTGCTCGAAGGTTTCCGGGTCCATGAAGTGCCAGTACTCGCCGTCGCTGTACATGTAGTCCATATTGGTATCGACCACATCGGCCACTTCCACGTCGTCGGTCGCCTTCATGGTCATTTCGACCGTGCGGCCCGACTTGATGAAGCGATAGCGCACGCGGGTGAAGGCCTGGCCCTTGCCCGGCTTGATGAACTCGGTCTCGGAGATGACGGCCGGTTCATTGTTGACCAGGATCTTCATCCCGTTCTTGACATCGTTCATGCCCGCAGTGGCCATGCTCAAGCTCCTCAAATGGCGAAACCGCCGCGCGTGCGGCGAGCCGGATAGAATGGAAAGCCCACCGGAACCCCGGCGGGCAACTGTTTATGTGTCCATGATAACCGCAGGCCCCCTCTCCATGCAGCTTTCCGCCTTCCCCCGGACCCAGTCGCCAGGCGCGCCCGCGCGCTGGCAGCAGCTGTGGCGGCAGGCCCTGCGCGACCCGCAGACGCTGCTGGCCCGGCTGGATCTGGATGCCGCGGCGCTGGGTGTATCAGAGGCCGCCATCGCCCAGTTCGCGCTGCGCGTGCCGGAGGGTTTCGTCGCGCGCATGCGCCGTGGTGATGCCCACGATCCGCTGCTGCGGCAGGTGCTGCCGATCGACGCGGAGATGCGCCCGGCCCCCGGGTTCAGCTTCGACGCGGTGGGCGACGGCGCAGCAAAGAAGGCCACCGGGGTCATCCAGAAGTACCGTGGCCGCGCCCTGCTGGTGGCCACCGGCAGCTGCGCGATCAACTGCCGCTACTGTTTCCGCCGGCATTTCGACTATGGCGCCGAAAACGCCGCCAAGGGGGGATGGCAGGAGGCGGTGGACGCCATCGCCGCAGACCCGGACATCGATGAGGTGATCCTGTCCGGCGGCGACCCGCTGTCGCTGGCCACCCACAAGCTGGCCGAGCTGACCGATGCACTGCGCGGCATCGCGCATATCCGCCGGCTGCGCATCCATACCCGCCTGCCGATCGTGCTGCCCGAGCGGGTGGATGATGAGCTGCTGGCCTGGCTGGGCGACCTGCCATGGCCGCTGGCGATCGTGGTCCACGCCAACCACGCCAATGAATTCGACGCCAGCGTCGATACCGCGATGGCCCGCCTGCGCGGCGTCGGCGCCCAGCTGCTGAACCAGGCGGTGCTGCTGCGTGGGGTCAACGACAGCGTGCAGGCGCTGCAGGACCTGAGCGAGCGCAGCTTCGCCGCCGGCGTGCTGCCCTATTACCTGCACCAGTTGGATCGGGTCGAGGGCGTGGCCCACTTCGAAGTGGACGACGTCCAGGCCAAGGCCCTGATTGCCGGCCTCACTGCCCGGCTGTCCGGCTATCTGGTACCCAAGCTGGTCCGCGAACTGCCCGGCGACCCGAGCAAGCGCCCGGTGTAACAGTAGATCCACGCCATGCGTGGATGGGCTTTTCTGGCAGAAACATCCACGCATGGCGTGGATCTACTGTCACACGCCCGCCTCGATCATCCGCACCACCTCGGTGGCAGTGACCGGGTGGCTCAATCGATAGCCCTGGCCCAGATCGCAGCCACGCTGGGCCAGCAGCTCGAACTGCGCCTCCTGCTCGATACCTTCGGCCACCACCGTGATGCCCAGTGCGTGGGCCATGGCGATGATCGCCGTGGTCAGGGCCAGATCGTCCGGATCGCGCTGCATGTCGGCGACGAAGCTCTTGTCGATCTTGACCCCGTCCACCGGCACCTGCCGCAGGTGGCTGAGACCGGAGAAGCCGGTACCGAAGTCGTCCAGCCACACCTTCACCCCTGCCCGGTGCAGGCGGTCCAGCAGCTGCGCGGCCAGCATCTCATCGCCGATCACCGCCGTCTCGGTCAGCTCCAGGTGCAGGCGCGAGGCCGGCAGGCCCGACTCCTGCAGGCACTGCGCGACCAACGCCGGCAGCTCGCCACCGCGCAACTGCCGTGGCGACACATTGACCGAGATGAACAGCTCGTCGCCGGCCACGCCGCTGGGCCACTGCACGGCTTCCATGCAGGCGGCACGCAGCACCTTCGGGCCGATGATCTCGATCAAGCCGCTCTGCTCGGCCACCTCGATGAACACTGATGGCGGGATCGTGCCCAGCGTCGGGTGCTGCCAGCGCAGCAGCACCTCCACACCGACCATGCGGCGGTCGCGCATGCGGAAGATCGGCTGGTAGGCCAGCCGCAGCTCGCCGCGCTCCCAGGCGCCGCGCAGCTCCTGCTCCATGTGCACGCGGCGTTCGACAGCGTGATCCATGTGCACGCGGCGTTCGACAGCGTGATCCATGGCCCGGCTGTAGTAGCGGTAGCAGTTCTTTCCCGCCATCTTTGCCTGGTACATCGCGATGTCGCCGTTCTTCAGCAGCGTTGTCGCATCCGCAGCGTCGTCGGGGAACAGGGTCACGCCGATCGAGGTGCCCAGGAACAGTTCCCTGCCCTGCACCACCAGCGGCTTGCCCAGCTCGCGTACCAGCACTTCGGCCAGCAACCGCGCATTGGCCGCGACATCGCCATCGCCGACCAGGATCACGAATTCGTCGCCGCCGAACCGCGCCAGCAATGCGTCATCGCCGCCGGCCTCGGTCACTGCACGACCGATGCGCTGGGCGAACTGCAGCAGCGCCTCGTCACCAGCCTCATGGCCCAGCGTGTCGTTGACCCGCTTGAAATCATCGATATCGGCGAACAGCAGGCCCAACCGGTGATTGGATGCACGAGCGGCCATCAACCGGTGGTCCAGCGCCTCGCGGAACGCCAACCGGTTGGTGAGGCCGGTCAACGCGTCGGTGTAGGCCATGCGCCGCACTTCGCGGTCGTGGCGGGCAATCGCATCACGCATGCGGGCAAAGCCGCGCACCAGTTCACCCACCTCGTCATCGCGGGTGTTTTCCCGCAGCGGCGCCTGGTAGTCGCCGGCTTCGATGCGCCGGGCAGCCGCGGCCAGATCGCGGATCGGCGCCACCAGCGTGCGCTGCACGTAAAGGATCACCACCACGCCGATCACCACCAGCAGGCCCAGCATCAGCAGCAGCCAGCCCAGATGCCGGCTTCCCATCTGCTGCAGCCGCTCGCCGAGGGTCGCATTGGCCGCCTGCTCTCGCTGCAGCACTTCATCCAGCGCCATGCCGACGCGGACACCACCGATGCGCTGATTGCCCATCCTGATCGGCATCGCGTTGTCGAGCACCGTGGGCGATTGCTGCACCACCAGCGACTGGGCGGCAACCGCCCCGGCAGCCAGCGGATCGGTCATCGGCTGTCCGGATCCGGGCACCCCGGCCGAGCCGTCGTGGACCAGCCGCCCGCGGTCGTCGAACACCAGTACGTAGCGCACCACCGGCTGCCGCGAAATGCTGCGCACCAGCGCCCCGACCTGGTCCAGGTCGTTGTTGCGGAGCGGACTGGCAAGTGCATCGGACAGCTCGCGCACCATGGCCTCGCCACGGCTGCGCACGCTGCGGTCGAACAGTTCGTGGATGACACCGTTGCTGAGCGACCTCACCTCGCCCTGCATCGCCGCCTGCCGCCCCAGCAGCACGGCCAGGATCGCCACCACCACCAGCATCGCCCCGCCCATCGCAAGCAGGAACCGGGCCTGCATCCCCGAGCCGAGCAACTTCATTCCACTTCCATCCGCACGCGCGTCAACCCTTGTTTCAATCCATCCAGCCACGGCTGCGCATGCGCATCGACGCGGCGGAAACCGGAAGCCCCCAACACCTTCTCAAACGCACTCTGCACCCGCCGATAACAGACGACACGCGGCAGCGCGCCGGACGCGCGGCCGAACGCCGGCGGCGCCGGTCCGGCAACCGCACGGTCCACACTGCCGAGCGCATGATCCTGCGTCATCGCGAGTCGCCCCTCTCCGCTGCCCAACGCCCCCATCGCCGTCCCGGCCAGCAGGGCCAAGGCCAGGCTCAGCAGTTCCCCCTGCATTGCCCTACGCAGACCCGACACAAGCTTCATCCCCCAAGGGTATCCAGACAGACTACCCGAAAAAATGGGGCCGTCGTCAGCTGTCCTTGTCGTTCTTCTGGGCCAGGCGCGCCATGCGCTGGGTATCGGCCAGGATCCCGCGCAGCAGGCGCACTTCCTGCTCGCTTGGCTCGCTGCGCAGGAACAGACGGCGCAGCTTGCGCATCGCCGACTCGGGCGCGCGCCCCTTGTGGAAATCGATCTCGTCCAGCGTCTCGCCGAGCTGGGCGAAGAAGCTCTCCATCTGATCGTGGCTGGCAGCCTGCTCGCGGCTGTCCGGCCCGGTCGCGGCCACGGGCTGTGCGCCCAGCAGCTGCATGCGCACTTCATAGGCCAGCACCTGCACCGCGGCGGCCAGGTTGAGCGAGCTGAACTCAGGGTCGGACGGAATGTGTACTGCTGCATGGCACAGCTGCAGCTCCTCGTTGGTCAGGCCGGTACGCTCACGGCCGAACACCAGCGCCACCTCGGCGCCTTCGCCGGCCTTGGCCACTGCGCGGACGGCGGCATCGGCCGGCAGGAACTCCTCCAGCTGGACCCGGCGCGCACGTGCGGTGCACCCCAGCACGAACCGGCAGTCGGCCACGGCTTCGGCCAGGGTGGCCACCACAGGTGCGTCGCCGAGCACGTCCTCGGCACCGGCCGAGCGCCGGAAGGCCTCTTCATCAAGCGGTTTCTCCGGTGCTACCAGCACCAGGCGGGCCAGGCCCATGGTCTTCAGGGCACGGGCGGCGGCGCCCATGTTGCCGGGGTGTTGGGTCCCGACCAGGACGAATCGGAGGCGGGTAGCGACAGGAAACTGGGACATGAACAGGGAAAATGTCGAGCTGGACGAAGACCAATGGTAAACTGTGCGGCCGGCCACTGCGCCGGACCCGCTCTTTTCCCCCGCCAGCCCTTCTCTTCTGCCCTTCCGGGAGCCCATGCCATGCAGAAACCCGCCGTAACCGTCATGGTCAAGGCCGCCCGCCTCGCCGGCAACGTCCTCTTGCGCAACATCAACAAGCTCGAGGCACTGAATGTAGTCCAGAAGGGCCGCATGGACTACGCCAGCGAAGTCGATGCGGACGCGGAAAAGGTGATCGTCAAGGAACTCAAGCGCGCTTACCCCGAGTACGGCATCTTCGGTGAAGAAGGTGGCGTGCAGAGCGAGCGTCGCCACATGTGGGTCATCGACCCGCTGGACGGCACCAGCAACTACCTGCGCGGCGTACCGCACTACTGCGTGTCGATCGCCCTGGTCGAGAACGGCGAGCCGACCGACGCGGTGATCTTCGACCCGCTGCGCAACGAACTGTTCACTGCCAGCCGCGGCGCCGGCGCCGTGCTCAACGACCGCCGCATCCGCGTGGCCGACCGCAAGGATCTGGAAGGCACCATGATCCACACCGGTTTCGCCCCGCGCGAGCGCGCACGCGCCAGTGCGCAGCTGAAGTCGGTGGACGCCCTGCTGGTGCACGCCGAGGACATCCGCCGCTCGGGTTCGGCCGCGCTGGACCTGGCCTACGTGGCCTGTGGCCGCGCCGATGCCTACTTCGAGGCTGGCGTGAAGGCCTGGGACATCGCCGCCGGCGTGCTGCTGGTGCGCGAAGCCGGTGGGAAGGTCTGCGACTTCAAGGGCGCGACCCCGGCACGCATGGACAACCGCGGCCCGGACACCCAGCAGATCGTGGCCGGCAACCTGAAGGTGGCCGAGTCGCTGCAGAAGGTGCTGGTCAATACCGGCTACGCTGCCGAGTTCGACGCGAAGTTCTGAGTTTCCGCGTAAAGCGGTTCATGGAGACGGCACCTGCGAAGGTGCCGTTTTCGTTTGCGCGGTGATCGTGCTTGTTACTTTCTTTGCTCGTGCAAAGAAAGTAACCAAAGAAACACGCCGCCATCCGCGAGCCGGTGCTTCTCGGGGAATCAGGGGACGGCGCCGAACTCGCTGCGCTCAGACATCGGCGCCTCTGCGCCCCTGATTCCCCTGCGATGCTCGGCTCGCTACAAGGCGGACCCAACGTCAAAGGCTACAGCTGCACCCAGTAGATCCACGCCATGCGTGGATGCTCTTGCCGTTGATCTTGATCTTCCAGTCCGCCTTATAGCGAGCCGAGCACCGCAGGTCCGGCGAGGGCGAAGAGGTGCCGCTGTCCTGTAGAGCCGACTGCTAGTCGGCTGGCTTCCCGCATCGCCCCTCGACGGACCGAGGAGCGCAAGGAACCGACATCCGAAGCACGACGGCTCGCGACTGGCGGCGCGTTTCTTTTGGTTACTTTTCTTTTCGCGCGAAAAGAAAAGTGACGCCCATGAACTTATCGGATCGCAACAACAAAAACGCCCGGCGCGAGGCCAGGCGTTCCTGCATCTCCATCGGGGGCCGAAGCTTACGCCGCAGTCGACGCCCGCAGCGCGGCAATGCGCTCTTCCAGCGGCGGATGGCTCATGAACAGCTTCTTCGCCGTCGAACCGGCAATACCGAACGCGGCGATCTGCGTCGGCAAGGTGCTCTGGCCGTGGTTGAGCTGCAGTCGCTCCAGCGCCGAGATCATCTTCTGACGGCCCGCCAGCGAAGCACCGCCCGCGTCGGCACGGAACTCGCGGTGGCGCGAGAACCACATCGAGATCATCGTGGCGAACAGGCCGAACACCATCTCCAGCACGAATACGATGATGTAGTAGGCAAAGCCACGGCCGCCGCCTTCGCGGTTGCCGGACAACGCGCTGTCGATCACGCCGCCGACCACGCGGGCCAGCACGATCACGAAGGTGTTCAGCACGCCCTGCAGCAGTGCCATGGTGATCATGTCACCGTTGGCGACGTGGGCGATCTCGTGGCCGAGCACGGCTTCGGCTTCGTCCTCGCTCATGTTCTGCAGCAGGCCGGTGGACACCGCCACCAGCGCGTTGTTGCGGTTCGCACCGGTGGCGAACGCGTTGATCTCCGGGCCGTCATACACCGCGACTTCCGGCATGCCGATACCGGCCGCCTTGGCTTGGCGCTCGACGGTGGCCAGCAGCCAGCGCTCGGTCTGGTTGCGCGGTTCGGTGATCACCACCGCGCCGGTGGAGCGCTTGGCCATCCACTTGGACAGCAGCAGCGAGATGAGGGAGCCACCGAAACCGAAGATCGCGGCCATGACCAGCAGGCCGCTCATCTGGTTCGAATTGACCCCCAGCAACGACATCACGATGCTGGCGAGGATCAGGACCGCGAGATTGGTCGCCAGGAACAGGGCAATGCGGGTAAACATGGGAAATTCCGGCTTGGAAGGGGTCGATATCCGTCAATTTGCGGTGCGGTCAGCTTGAATTCAAGCGCCAACCTGACCGACGATTCAGCCTGCATGACTTTCTCCCTTCCCTGCGGCCGTTTCGCGCCCTCGCCCACCGGCCTGCTGCATCCCGGCTCCCTGCTCGCCGCCTTCGGCAGCTGGCTGCTCGCGCGACACCATGGCGGCCTGTGGCGGTTGCGCATCGAGGACGTCGATCCACCCCGCACGGTTGCCGGTGCGGCACAGGCGCAACTGCAGACCCTGGCCGCGTTCGGTCTGGTCCATGACGGGCCGGTGATCTGGCAAAGCGCGCGCGGCGATGCCTATCAGACTGCGCTGGACCGCCTGCTGGCCGATGGCCACGCGTTTGTCTGCCACTGCAGCCGCAGCGATCTGGCCGCCAACGGTGGCCTGCACCACCACTGCGTCGCGCGGCAGACAAGACCGGACCCCGCCGTCCGCTTCCGGGTACCTGCGGGCAGGGTGGTGCATTTCGAGGATGGCCTGCGCGGCCGGCAACACCAGGATGTCCATGCCGAGGTGGGCGACTTCGTACTGCGCCGCGCCGATGGCTGCTGGGCCTACCAGTTGGCGGTGGTCGTCGACGATGCCGCGCAGGGCGTGAACGAGGTCGTGCGCGGCGCCGACCTGCTCGATTCCACCGCCCGGCAGATCCTGCTGCAGCAGGCGCTGGACCTGCCGACGCCGCGCTACTGGCACCTGCCGCTGCTGCTGGATGCACCGGGCCACAAACTGTCCAAGTCACTGGCCGCGCTGCCGGTGGAAGCCCGCGAGCCGGTACCGGTGCTGCGCCGGTTGTGGGAACTGCTGGGCCAGCCGAACACCGCACTGGAAGGCATCGACGACCGCGATGCGCTGTTGGCCGCCGCGCAGCGCAGCTTCGACCCCGACCTGCTGCGGCGCGCGGACATCCTGCTGCCGGCGGGCGCACTTTCCGCGCCGATGTTGCAGAATCCCCCTTCCCCCACCTGATATCCGGACAGCTTTCCATGACATCTCGCGTCGCACTGGTCACCGGCGGAACCGGCGGCATCGGTACCGCCATCTGCCAACGCCTGGCCGACCAGGGCCACCGCGTCGCCACCAACTACCGCGACGAGGCCAAGGCCCGCGCCTGGCAGCAGTCGATGACCGAACGTGGCTACCAGGTGTCGATCTTCCCGGGCGATGTCTCCGACTCGGCCAGCGCCGAAGCCCTGATCCGTGCGGTCGAAGCCGAACTGGGCCCGGTCGAGATCCTGGTCAACAACGCCGGCATCACCCGCGACACCACCTTCCACCGCATGCGCGCGGAGCAGTGGCACGATGTGATCAACACCAACCTCAATTCGGTGTTCAACGTCACCCGCCCGGTCATCGAAGGCATGCGTCGACGCGGCTGGGGCCGGGTCATCCAGATCAGCTCGATCAACGGCCTGAAGGGCCAGTACGGCCAGGCCAACTACGCCGCCGCCAAGGCCGGAATGCACGGCTTCACCATCTCGCTGGCGCGCGAGAATGCAGGCTTCGGCATCACCGTGAACACCATCTCGCCCGGCTATGTGGCCACCGATATGGTGATGGCGGTGCCCGAGGAAGTGCGCGCCAAGATCATCGCCGACATCCCGACGGGGCGCCTGGGCAAACCGGAAGAAATCGCCTATGGCGTGTCCTTCCTGGTAGCCGAAGAGGCCTCGTGGATCACCGGCAGCAACCTGGACATCAACGGCGGCCACCACATGGGCTGGTAAACGGCGCCAAGATCGAAGGATCCTGTGCTGCACCCTGCCGTTGGTCATGCTGCGCAGCACGCAAAGCCTTGTTGCGCAACATTCCGGCGACGGAAAACCAAGCCTGGCGGGGGCTGGGGCGGTTGCAACCGCTGCTGCACTGCGCCATGCTGCGCGTCTACTGTGACGAGTACCGCTTCATGGCTGCGACCCGCATCATCAAGAAGTATCCGAACCGCCGTCTGTACGACACCGAGATCTCCAGCTACATCACCATCGAAGACGTGCGCCAGCTGATCCTCGACGGCGAAGACTTCGAAGTCCGCGACGCCAAGAGCGGCGACGACCTGACCCGCTCGGTCCTGCTGCAGATCATCGCCGACCAGGAGCAGGACGGTGAACCGATGCTCTCCACCCAGCTGCTGAGCCAGCTGATCCGCTTCTACGGCGATTCCCTGCAGGGCTTCATGGGCAACTACCTGGAGCGCAGCATGCAGGTCTTCCTCGACCAGCAGCAGCAGTTCCGCCAGCAGATGGGCAACCTGCTGGGGCAGACGCCGTGGGCGATGATGAACCAGCTGACCGAGCGCAACCTGGAGCTGTGGCAGGAATTCCAGCGCAACATGGGCAGCGGTTTCGGTGGTCCGCGTCCCGGTGGCACGGGAACGGGAACGGGCACCGGCACCGGCACGGCCGGCAAGCCGAGCGAGCCGACCGGCGGCACCGGTACCGGCGGCAAGACCCGCCGCTGAGGCAACCGCCCCGGCTGATACGAAAACGGCGCGCCATGGGCGCGCCGTTCTGTTTTCAACGCCACCACGCGTGGCGTGGATCTACGGACGTTTGGCCTTGCATGCCGAGCACACCCGCTCGACCTTGTAGCCCTTCGCGCGCAGCTTCTCCACCACGCCATCGTTGCCCAGCAGGTGCAGGCCGCCCACCACCACCAGCGTACCGCTCTGCCCGGCCTGCAGGTACGGCAGCAGCTTCGGCACCCATGCATCGTTGCGGTCGGTATTGATGCGCTGATAGAGCTGCGGATACTTCTGGCGCATCTCCACGCCCATCCGGTTCCACAACAGGCGATCATCGCCGCGACGCCAGGCCTCATGCAGCATCTGCGCCTGGGCATCGCCCTTGCCTGCTTCGTCCAGCGCCTCGGACAGCATCTGCCGCTGCTCCTGCACGCTCATGCCATCGAGCAGGTTGATCTGGCTGGACATGTCTTCCAGGCCTGCGGTCTTCTTGCCCGCCTTCTGTGCCCGCTGCATGAAGTGGCGGTCCAGCCCCAGCTCCGGGTCCAGGCCCAGCTTCTGCATCTGCGCCACGGTGATGGTCAGGCCGACGAACCACGCTTTCATGCCCTGCAGCTGCGCCAACGGCAGTTTGTTCTGCGTCGCATAGGCCTGCAGCTTCTGCCAGGTCGGCGCATCCAGGTCGCGCTTGAGCTCGCTGCCATCCTTGCGGGTAGCGACCTGCACCATCTGGCTGGCCATCTGCGGCGACTGCAGTTCCTCTGGCGTCACTTCGAACAGCACGCGCTGCGAGGCTTCAAATGCCTGCTCGACATCGGTCGACAGCGGATAGTCCTGTGGCTTCAACAGATGGAAGGAGCCCAGCAGGTACAGGCGTGCATCTCCCTGCCCGGTGACCTTCCACAGCAGCGGCACCGGCGGCTTGCCAGCCGATGTGTCGGCTGGCGCATCGCGCGCGATGGCCAACGGGCCGGCGGCGCAGGCAACGAGAAAAACGGCACTGCGCAACAACAGTTTCATCAACATGTTCAGCCCTCTCCTTCAGGCAGGTGATACGCCTTCTCACCCGCTTCCACGCGCAGATCCAAGCGGTTTTCCGGCGGCGCCAACGGGCAGGTCGCATAAGCGGTGAACGCGCACGGTGGGTTGTGGGCGTGGTTGAAGTCGATCGTCACGTGACCGTCGGCGGTGGGCGCATCGGTATCCAGATAGCGGCCAGCAGGATAGCTGCCGTGGCCACTGGTACGGTCGGCGAAGATCAGGAACAGCGGCTGCCCCGGCTCGCCGATCGCTTCCAGCCGCCAGCTGCGGCCGTCACGATCGAATTCCACCGCACCGGCGTTGGGCATCTCGGTGGTCAGTCCGGTGATGTCCACGATCGGCAGGGTCTTGCCTGGTGGATGCGCGATGAAACGCGCCTGCACCTGCCATTGCGGTCCACCGGGCCAGTACTGCAGGCCGGCGAAATCGCGGCGCGCGGGTGCATCGGCATGCTTGACCCGCAGCGCATCGCGCGCGCCGCGACGGATCAGGCTGAGCTGGCCCTTGCCACCATCGAAGGCCAGCAGGGTCGGCTGCGGATCCTTGTCGGTATCCATGCGCACACGCCCGCGCACAGGCTGTCCGTCGAGGGTGACATCCGTGCCGGACTCCGGCGTGAACCACCACTGGTCGCCTTCACGGCGCAACAGCCCCAGCTTGGCCGGCCCCACCGCCAGGCGGATGCCGCTGGTGGCACCACTGCCGACGAAGTGCGACCGGTTCTGCAACCAGTGCAGGCCGACCAGCGCGGTCCACCCATCGGGCCGGGTCAGGTCCTGGTAACGCAGCACCCGCCATTGCTGTTGCTGCGCGGCGAATGCCGGATCCTCAACGACGGCTGGCGCCGGCGTCGATGCCGGGCTGCAGGCCGCCAGCAACAGGGCCGCCAGCAGGCCGCCCATTCCCCAAAGTCGCATCGGTGCTCCCCTCAACGTCCGCGCAGGAACCAGCGGTCGATCTCCGCCAGCGAAAAACGGGCCCAGGTCGGCCGGCCGTGGTTGCACTGGCCGGATCGTTCGGTGATTTCCATGTCGCGCAGCAGCGCGTTCATTTCCGGCACGGTCAGGCGCCGGTTGGCACGCACGGCGCCATGGCAGGCCATGGTCGACAGCAGCTCGTCGCGGGCAGTGGCGATGCGACGGCTCTGGCCATGCTCGCGCAGGTCGGTCAGTACATCGCGCAGCAGGCCTTCGGGCTCGGCATGGGCCAGCAGCGCCGGGATGCTGCGCACGTGCAGTGCGCCCGGTCCGGCGCGGGTGATCTCGAACCCGAGGGCGGCCAGCGTATCGGCCTCCGCTTCAGCGGTGTCGGCTTCGCGCTCGCCCACCGCCAGGGTGATCGGCACCAGCAACGGCTGCGACTGCAGGCCGATGCCGTCATGCGCATTCTTCAACCGCTCGTAGCCGATGCGTTCGTGCGCCGCATGCATGTCGACCACGATCAGGCCTTCGGCGTTCTCGGCCAGGATGTAGATGCCATGCAGCTGGGCAACGGCGTAACCCAGCGGCGGCACTCCGGCGTCGGCACTGGTGACCGGCAGTCCGTTCTCCATCGGCATCGGCGGCAGTGCCGCACCGCGCTCGGCACCGGCGGGCGATGCATACAGCGCAGCATAGGCCGCGGGTGCATCGGCAACCTGCAGACCCAGCGGCTGCTGGGGTCGCCATCCGGAAAAGCCACCACTTCCGCCCTGTCCCGCACCGGGTGCCGGACCGCGCACGTAGCCGAAGCTGGAGGCCGTGGCCCCCGGCATCGCAGACGCGCTGCCGCCCTCGACCGGATGCACGGCGCCCGCACCGATCTCCTGCGCGCTCATGCCGGCGCGGGTGTCGGCCAGCGCATCCTTCAAGGTGCGGTAGACGAAGTCATGCACCAGCCGCGAGTCACGGAAGCGCACCTCATGCTTGGCCGGGTGCACGTTCACATCGACGCGCGTCGGGTCCAGTTCCAGGAACAGCACATAGGCTGGCTGCCGACCGTGATACAGCACGTCGCCGTAGGCCATCTTCACCGCGTGGGCAACACTGCGGTCACGTACCGAACGACCGTTGACATACAGGTACTGCTGATCGGTGCTGGCGCGCGAATAATGCGGCTGCGCGATCCAGCCATGCAAGCGCAGGCCGGCACTGCTGTGGTCCACGCGCACGGCCTGGCTGGCGAAGTCTTCGCCCAGGGTCTCGGCCAGGCGCACGTCCGAATACAGGTCGCCCGGCTTGTAGCGACGCGAGGCCTTGCCGTTGTGCGAGACACGCAGCTCGACATCGGGACGGGCCAGCGCCAGCGAGCGCAGCCACTCTTCGATATGCCCAAGTTCGGTACGCTCGGCACGCAGGAACTTGCGCCGCGCCGGCACGTTGTAGAACAACTCGCGCACTTCCACCGTGGTGCCCGGCGCATGCGCGCGCGGGGTCACCTCGCCGATCTTTCCACCTTCGATCTGCAGTGCCGAACCGTGCTCATCATGGGCACGGCGCGAGGACAGGGTGAAACGGCTGACCGAGGCGATCGACGGCAGCGCTTCGCCACGGAAACCCAGTGTGGCCACGGCTTCCAGCTCGTCCAGGTTGGCGATCTTGCTGGTGGCGTGCCGCGAGACCGCCAGCGGCAACTGTTCTGCGGCAATGCCGCTGCCGTTGTCGCGGATGCGGATCAGGCGCACACCGCCTTCTTCCAGTTCGATATCGACGCGGCTGGCGCCGGCATCGATCGCGTTCTCAACCAGTTCCTTGACCACCGATGCGGGCCGTTCGACCACCTCACCGGCGGCAATCTGGTTGATCAGGATTTCCGGCAACGGCCGGATCGGACGCGGATCGGGCGCGTTCATGGGCAGATGGGGCAGGCAGACGTCATGCCACGATGATAGCGGAGCGGCGACAGGTAGAGTCGAGATCCACCGTGTGCAGCGCCAGCCAGGCAGGGCCCGGGTCTAGCAGAAGCGGGCGATCCAGCGGGTTACTTGCTGCCGCCAGCCACGGTGCTTGCGGCGTCGATCTCGGCCTGCGCGCGTGCGGCGTACAAGGTCCCCGGCGGCGGTTGGCGGCTGAAGAACGTGTGCACGCCGTCCAGCACTGCACCGGCGACCTTGCGCTGGTAGGCGGGGTCGATCAGGCGGCGCTCTTCATCCGGGTTGGAGATGAACGCGGTTTCCACCAGCATCGCCGGCATGTCCGAGGTGCGCAGCACGGCGAAGTTGGCGCGCTCGATATTCGGCTTGTGGTTGTTGCCGATCCGCTTCAGCCCGCCCAGCACGTGCCCGGCAGCATCCTCGGAGGATTTCATGTACCCGCTCTGGGCCAGATCCAGCAGGACGTTGGCCAACGTGCCTTCGGTCTGCTGCAGGCGCACGCCACCGACCAGATCGGCCGCGTTTTCCTTGTCCGCCAACCAGCGCGCACGCTGCGAAGAGGCGCCCTTGGTCGACAGCACGTACACCGACGAACCGGTGGCCGAGCGGTTCTCGGCGGCATCGGCGTGGATCGAAATGAAGATGTCGGCCTTGTTCGCGCGTGCCTTCTGCGCACGCATCGGCAGCGGGATGAACACATCGCTGTCACGGGTCAGGAACGCTTTCAGGCCAGGCGTGGCATTGACCTGTCGGGCCAATTCACGCGCCACCGCCAGGGTGACGTCCTTCTCACGCTTGCCGGTCGGGCCGATGGCACCGGGGTCCTGGCCGCCATGGCCGGGGTCGATCGCAACCACCAGATGACGCATGCCCGGCTGCATGCGGATGCGCGAGGCATCGCTGGGCATGGTCGGACGCGGCGACTCGGTCGGCGCAACGGGCGTCGGCACCGGCTTCGGCTGGGTGGCCACCACCGCAGCGGTGGCCTGACCGGCCAGGATCGCGGCCGGCGATGACGTCGGCGTGCTGCTGGCGGTGGTGCCCGCTGCCGCCATCTGCACCGGCGCGGTGCTCGGCGCAGGCGTCGGCGCGGCGGGTGCCGCAGCGCTGGCACTGGCCTGCTGCTGGACCTGCGCGGTCAACAGCGCGGTGGCGCGCGCGGCATCACCACGGGACTGTGCGGTCTGTGCTGGGGTCGGGTTCGGGGTCGAAGCCGTGCTCACCGAAGATGCTGCGGGCGGCTGCGTCGGCACAGGGGTCACCGCGGGTCGGCTGGCGGCCACGGCCGGACCATCGCCCGGCCACTCGATCACCAGCTTGGATTCATTGCCTTCGCGCTGCATCTGCGGGCGGAAGGGCGCGACCGTCTCGGCCAGGTCGAATACGACACGGAAGGTGCCCGGTACCGGCTGCCCGGTGCGCACCGCCGTGACCACGCCCTGCGGCGAAGGCATCTTCAGGTTGCGCACCGCGCTGGAATCGGGGAAATCGACCACCAGCCGGTTCGGACCGGCCAACGACAGGGTCTTGTAGCCGCCACTGCCGACCAGCGCGATTTCCGCACGGGTTCCGGTAGAACCGGTATTCAGCAGGACCTGACGGACCTCACCGGCCCACGCACTGACGCTCGCCAGACCAAGTCCGACGGCGGCACAGATGGCAATGAGTCGATTCCCCGGGCGCATGACTCAGGATTCAATCACCGCACTGAACGGAATGCAACACCTTTTTCCTTAATAATCCGTAACCTGCCGGTGTTTGTTCTCGTCAGCCGACAGAAAGGGCCTGCAAGTCGCCACCTTCGGGAAGCCGCAACAGCCATTCACGTCCCGCGTCGCTGACGCCAGTGAGACGCACGCGACGCCCCTGCCCTTCAATTTCCAGTGCCACGACCAGATCGGTGGGCGGAAGTGCGCCGGCACCGCGCTCGGGCCATTCGACCAGCCACAGCACGGCACTGCCCTCGTCCAGCCCAAGGAAATCCAGCTCGCCGGCCTGGCCGATGCGATACAGGTCCAGGTGCCAGGCTTCGCCGCCGCTGGACAACGGATAGCGCTCGACCAGGGTATAGGTGGGGCTGCGGATCGCACCCTGCACGCCCAGCGCACGCAGCAGCGCGCGCGCCGTGGTCGATTTGCCGGCGCCAAGATCGCCGCGCAGTTCGACCAGCGCCTGTGGCGGACGTGTGGCTGCCAGCCACTGCCCCAGCAATTCGGTGGCATCGCTGTCGGCAAGGAAGAATTCGGTCATCGGGAACATTCCGGGTTGGCCAGCCGCCGCAGGGGCGCCAGCAGATCAGTGGGAAGCAGCCCGCGCGCACCGTCGGCAGCGGCGACGTCACCGGCCAGGGCATGCAGCAGCGCACCGCCTGCCGCCGCATCGAATGCAGACAGGCCCTGCGCGCGCAGGCTGGCGATGATGCCGGTCAACAGGTCACCCATGCCACCTACCGCCATTCCCGGGTTGCCGGCAGCAATCAGTCGAAGTGTGCGGCCGGGCGCGGCGACGATGCTGCCAGCGCCCTTCAGCACCACCACCGCGTGATAGCGCTCGGCCAGCGCCTGCGCGCTGCCGTAGCGATCGGCCTGGATTGCCGCCGTGGTGGTTTCCAGCAAGCGCGCGGCTTCGCCGGGGTGCGGGGTCAGGATCGCATCGGTCATCGCATGCGCGTCCTGCGCCAGCAGGTTCAGCGCATCGGCGTCGATCACCAGCGGCAGGCCCGACTGCAGCACACGCGCATACAGCGCGCGCGCCCATTCGTCCTGGCCCAGACCCGGGCCGATCGCTACGACCTTGGCTTTTGCCAGCAACGCGGGCAGCGCAGCGCCATCTTCCAGCGCATGCGTCATCGCCTCAGGCAACCTCGCCAGCAGCGGGCCGACATGATCCTGACGCGTACCGATGCTCAGCAGACCTGCACCAGCGCGCAGCGCGGCTTCGGCGGCCATCGCGATGGCACCGCCGCTGCCATGGTTGCCGCCCACGCACAGCACATGGCCGGATTCACCCTTGTGGCTGTTGGCGCGGCGCGGCGGCAGCAGATCCGGCAGGCGCGACTGCGTCCAGCACTCTGCAGCGGCAACGACTCCCTGCCAGGCCTCGTCGGCCAGCGTCAGCGCGGCCAGTTGTCTGCGCCCGGTGTATTCCAGCGCGTCGCCGGTGTACAGGCCACGATGGGCGACGATGAACTGCAAGGTCAGGGCTGCGCGCACGGCTACGCCCGGCACGCAGCCACGGTCGGCATCGACGCCGCTGGGCACATCCAGCGCCAACACCGGCGCCGGCTGCGCGTTCAACGCCTCGATCAAGGCCTGTGCTGCACCGCCCGGTGCGCGGGCGAAGCCGAGACCGAACAGGGCATCGACCCATACATCGGCCTGGACCAGTTCGCCGTTGAACTCGGCAACGGCTCCCCCGGCGGACCTGAAATCCGTCGCGGCGCGCTGTGCCAATGGCGTGGAAGACGGCGCGCCCGGCAGCGCGACCACCTGAACCTGCAGCCCCGCCTGCAGCGCATGGCGGGCGAGCACGTAACCATCACCGCCATTGTTGCCGCTGCCAACGACCACGCCGAGCCGGCACGCCTGTGGCCAGTGTTGCAGCAGGCATTGCCAGGCTGCCTGCCCCGCTTGGGCCATCAGGCCCCAGCCACCCTCGCCCGCCAGCGCGGAGGCCTGGGCATCGAGTGTGCGTGCGGCACGGGAATCGAACAGATCGGCGAGGTTGGCCATGCGGGGATTTTATACTGGTGCACATGTCCCCCGTTCCTGCCCCCCTCGATCCGGCCCTGGCCGTACAGCGCATCCGCGACCTCGCGCGTGCGCATGGCTTCCAGCGCTGTGGTATAGCCGGCATCGAACTGGGCGAGGATGAGGCGCACCTGGCCGACTGGCTGGGCCAGGGCCTGTACGGCACGATGGACTGGATGGCCCGCCACGGCACCCTGCGCGCGCGCCCGGCAGAACTGCTGCCCGGCACCGTGCGGGTGATCTCGGTGGGCATGGACTACAGCCACAAGGATGACACCGAGGCCTGGGCCACGCTGGCCGATCCGGGCCGCGCCTATGTGGCGCGCTACGCGCTCGGCCGCGACTATCACAAGCTGATGCGCAACCGCCTGCAGAAGCTGGCCACGCAGATCAACGATGAGGTGGCGCCGCTGGGCTACCGCGTGTTCGTCGACTCTGCGCCGGTGCTGGAGCGCGCACTGGCGCGCAACGCGGGGCTGGGCTGGATCGGCAAGCACACCTGCCTGATTGACCGCCACGGCGGCTCATGGTTTTTCATCGGCGAGATCTACATCGATATCCCGCTGCCGATTGATACGCCGGCCAGCGCCCACTGTGGCACCTGCACCCGCTGCATCGACGTCTGCCCGACCCAGGCCATCACCGGCCCGCAGCGGCTGGATGCACGCCGCTGCATTTCCTACCTGACCATCGAGCATGACGGCGCGATCCCCGTGGAGATGCGACCACTGATCGGCAACCGCATCTATGGCTGCGACGACTGCCAGCTGGTATGCCCCTGGAACAAGTTCGCCAAGCGCACCGACGAGGCCGACTTCCGCGCCCGCAACAACCTGGATACCGCGCGCCTGGACCAGTTGTTCGCGTGGGACGAAGCTGAATTCCTGCGCCGTACCGAAGGCAGCCCGATCCGCCGCAGTGGCCACGAGCGCTGGCTGCGCAACATTGCCGTGGCACTGGGCAATGCGTCGACCACGGCAGAGACGCTGTCGGCACTGCAGACACGCGCCGAAGATGCTTCACCCGTGGTCCGCGAACACGTGCAATGGGCGATGGGCCAGCACGGCCTGCGCTGACGTGCGATCCTGAGGCCCCTGCTCCATCTGCCCCACGCCGTAACCATGCAGCCACGCAACAACGACGTCTTCACCCCCAGCCAGCTCAATACCCTCGCCCGCGACCTGCTGGAAGGCAGCTTTCCTGCGATCTGGGTGGAAGCCGAACTGGGCAGCGTGGCGCGCCCGGCATCCGGCCATCTGTACTTCACCCTGAAGGACGCGCGTGCACAGTTGCGCGCTGCGATGTTCAGGATGAAGGCGCAGTACCTGAAGTTCGTGCCGCGCGAGGGAATGCGCGTGCTGGTGCGCGGCAAGGTGACCCTGTACGACGCCCGTGGCGAGTACCAGATGGTGCTGGACCACATGGAGGAAGCCGGCGAAGGCGCACTGCGTCGCGCGTTCGAGGAACTGAAGGCGCGGCTGGAGGCCGAGGGGCTGTTCGACCCGGCGCGCAAGCGGCCGATGCCGGCCCATGTACAGCGTCTGGCGGTGATCACCTCGCCTACCGGTGCCGCCGTGCGCGATGTGCTGAGCGTGCTCGGCCGCCGCTTCCCGTTGCTGGAATTGGATCTGCTGCCGACCCTTGTGCAGGGCGCGACCGCCGCCGCGCAGATCACCCGCCTGCTGCAGGCCGCCGATGCCAGCGGCCGCTACGACGTGATCCTGCTGACCCGCGGCGGTGGCTCGCTGGAAGACCTGTGGGCGTTCAACGATGAAGCCCTGGCCCGTGCAATCGCCGCCAGCCGCACGCCGGTAGTTTCGGCCGTGGGTCACGAAACCGACTTCAGTCTCAGCGATTTTGCCGCTGACCTGCGCGCGCCGACGCCATCGGTGGCCGCAGAACTACTGGTGCCCGATCAGCGCGACCTGGCCCTGCGCCTGCGCCGCAACGCGGCTCGCATGGTGCAACTGCAACGCCACACCCTGCAGCAGGCCATGCAGCGCGCCGATCGTGCCCTGCTGCGTTTGAATGCACAAAGCCCGCAGGCACGGCTGGATCTGCTGCGCCGACGCCAGCTGGACCTCGGGCGTCGACTGCATGCGGCGCACAACCAGCAGCAGGAGCGTCGCGCGGCCCGCCTGCGCCACGCCGCTGCAGTGTTGCGTGGTCATCATCCGCAACGGCAGATGGAGGCACTGCGACGCCGCCTGGCCGCGCTGGGCGGGCGCCCACAGGCGGCGCTGCAGCGCCTCCTGCAACGTGATGCGCTGCGCCTGCGTGGCCTTGCACGTTCGCTGGAAGCGGTCAGTCCGCTGGCGACCGTCGCGCGTGGCTACAGCATCGTGACCCGTGCAGACGATGGCGCGCTGGTGCGTCGGGTCGAGCAGGTGCAACCGGGTGACGCACTGCAGGCCCGCGTCGGAGACGGCGTGATCGACGTCCAGGTGACGGCGGTCAAATAAGGGGGGTTCGGCAGGGCTGCGCCCTGCACGTGCAGAGGCGGTAGTGCCGGCCGCTGGCCGGCAACCTCAGCAGCAACAGCTGGCATTCCGTGGGATGGCGGGGCGGTGTCGGATTGCGGGGACGCCGTGAACCCATCCATGGGGGCTTGGCAGCCGCATCCATGCGGCTGACACCCCGCAATCCGACACCGCCCCACCTCCGACAGTTTCCCGGTGACGGTTGGCACATCCACGACATGCGTGGATGAATCTCCATCGAGATCGAATATTTCGAATTGAAATCGAAAAGCATCCACGCATGGCGTGGCTCTACGTGTCGACCAAGGTCGACACCTACCAACAGCAGCGGGAAGCTGTCGAAGGCGGGGTGGGTCCGGTTGCGGGAGTGTCCGCGGCATGGATGCCGCGGCCAAGCCCCCATGGATGGGTTTACGGCGTCTCCCGCAATCGGACCCACCCCGCCATCCCACGGATAGCCCGCTGTTGCTGTTGCTTCAGCTGTTGCTCCAGCCTCGGCAGGTGCAGGGCGCAGCCCTGCCGAACCACCCTTTACCTGGCCTGCTCGCAGAACTTCTGCCGGTACTCCAGTGCCTTCGGCATCAACGCCTGCAGGTTCTGGATACGGGTACCCGGATTGGGGTGGGTCGAAGAGAATTCCGGCGGCGACTGGCCGCCACCCGCCTGACCCATGCGCTGCCACAGCGGCACCGCCTCGCGCGGATCGAAACACGCCGCCGCCGCCAGCATCAGGCCTACTTCATCAGCCTGCGTCTCGTGGCTGCGCGCATACGGCAACAGATAGCCGTAGCCCATCGCCGACATCATCATCTGCTGCTGCTGTGCATCCATGCCACTGGCGGCGCCGGCCATCTGGCCGATCTGGGTCAGCTTCTGCTGGGCCATGCGCTGTGCACCGTGGCGCAGCAACGCATGGGCGATTTCATGGCCCATCACCACCGCCATCGCATCGCGGGTGCGCGCGACCGGAATCAGCCCCGTGTACACGGCCATCTTGCCGCCGGGCAGGCAGAACGCATTGGCCTGTTCGGACGGAATCACATTCACTTCCCACTCGAAGTCGCGCGCGAAGTGTGCCGGTTGCAGCCCGTGTTCCTGCGCCAGCGCGGTCTCCACCACGTCCACCTTGGCGATCAGTCGCTCGGCAATCGCCCGGACATCCCGCGAGACCTGTTCGTTCGGGCCCAGCGGGCGCTCCTGCGACAGGATCTGCTGGTAGGCCTGCAGGCCCAGTGCCTTCTCCTGGCTGGCGTCCAGGCTGCTGTCGATCAGCACCTTCTCGCCGGTATAGGGGTCGACCGCACGGTTGGAGAACCAGTAGAACGCCGCATAGCCGGCGGCCAGCAGCAGCACCCACCAGCGGATGTTGCCGAACAGGCCACGCCGCTGCTGCGGCGAGCGGGAAAAAGGATCGTTGCGCATCGGCAGGTCTTCCGGCTGACCCCGCCGGCCGGCGGGCACGGCGCAATCTTAGTGCGGCGCTGCCTGCGGCGGGTGAAACCGGCGCCGATCCAGGCGTGCCGGTCAGATCCCTCGCACCAGTCGGAAGCCGATGCGCGCGTTGGTGGTATCCGAATCCTGCGATTGCCGCCACGCCGCCCGGGTCTGCTCCGGGGCATTGGCCCAGTTGCCCCCCCGGATCACCCGTGAACGACAGCCCGGGTTGAACCAGGCCACACCATCAGCCGGCGCGCGCCGATAGCTGGCATGCCAGCAGTCGGCCACCCACTCGCTCAGATTGCCGCCCATGTCATGCAGCCCGAAGCCGTTGGCCTGGAAACTGGCGACCGGTGCCGGCCCCCACCAACCATCGCCATAGCCGACGAAGGCGTTGTGCCAATGCCTGCCGGACGGTGAAACGTCCTTGCTGCCGGTGTAATTGCCACTGCCTTCCGGCGGCAGCCCGGCATCGCCCCACGGGTAACGGCCACTGCTGCCGGCACGCATTGCGTACTCGAACTCGGCCTCGCTGGGCAGGCGGTAGCTGCGGCCGGTCTGCTCGGAGAGCCAGGTCGCGTAGTTCTCCGCATCACGCACGCTGACGTGCATCACCGGCGAATTGCCCAGCGCGCGCCCACCGTCATAGTCGGATCGCCAGTCCACGCCGCTGCGACGGATGAAATTGCCGCTGCGCTCGTCATAGACCACCGAATGTCCACGCCGGGTCGCGCGTGGGCGGGCGTTGGTCGCCTTCACATAACGCTCGAAATCACCCACGGTGATCTCGGTGATCGCCATCGCGTAACCGCGCTCGAAGCGCACATAGTGCGACGGTCGCTCCGCATCGGTTGCGCCCGGCTCGGTATCACTGGCACCCATCTGGAATCCACCGTGCGGTACCACGATCATCTGCGGTCCACGGCCGCCATCACGCAGTGCATCGCTGAACACCTGCCCCGGCCGGAAACTGCCGTAATGGGTGGCCAGCTCGATGCGCTCGCGCAGCTGCGCCACCACCGCGTCGCCCGGCAGGGCGATGCGCAGCGCTTCGGCCAGCTTCTCGCGCGCAGGCTTCAATCCCTGCGGGGTGGTCAGATCATGCAGGCCGCCATCGCGCAGCTGGACCAGCGCTGCTGCGCGGATCTGCTCGATGCGCTCGAACGCATCAGCGATGGTGGGTGACGAGTCCCGCACCTTGCTGGCTTCTGCCAACCAGGCGCCGGCACTGGCGAAATCACGGATGCGCGCGGCGTCCTCGGCACGCCGGATCAGCCCGCTTTCCGCCGCTGCCAGGCCCTGCCGCGCGCGGCGGTTGTTCGGGTCCAGCGCCAGTGCCTCGCGGAAGTTGCCGATGGCGCCATCACCCTCTTCACCTATCCGGTCGGCACGCAGATCGTCTTCGCCCGCGCGGTTGTAGGCGACCACGCGCTGCGCCGTCTCCACCCTGCCCTGCAGCGCGCGCACCTTCTCGTCCTTCGGCGCCAGGGTCAGCAGTACCAGCGCCTGCCGCCCGGCTTCGGCCAGCGCTTCACGCTGCCGCAATGGCTGCTGCAGCAACGCATCGGCCTGTTGCAGCAGGCGCTGCTTCGCACGTTGCAGGCCCAGGCGCGCCTGGCGGTCGTCGGGTTCCTCTTCCTGCACCGCCAGCCACAGCGGCACTGCCGCATCGCCATCTTCGTACAGATGCCCCCGCGCGAATGCCTGATCGGCCGCCCGGCGCAGCTGTGCCAGCGTACGTCCCTGGCGATCGACCCGCGGCGGCGTCCACTGCTGGATGTCCTCGGCCGCATCGTCACCGGCAATGGTCACCGTGCCCTGCCCGCTACCAGGCGCCGGACCGGCCTCTGGCGCGGGATCGGCCGGCTGGCCTGCGGTGCCATCGGAGGTCTGCGCAGGGGGCGACGGCGTGCAACCGGCCAGGCCCACGGCCAAGGCGGTACACAGCACGGGCGACAGCAGAAAACGCAAGCAGAGCCTCCTTCGGCACGGATGCGGACCGACGTTAGGCTATTCTCCCCTGCCTGAGCAAACACGAGTAGTAGGCCCTGACCTGTGGCAACCTGGATCACCACCCCCGCCGAGCTGGACACATACCGCCAGCAGCGGCCGACCCGCATCGGCCTGGATACCGAATTCATCCGTGAACGCACCTTCTGGCCGCAGCTGGCGCTGGTGCAGATGGCCGTCGGCGAGGACATCCTGCTGATCGACCCGTTGATTCCCGGCATGCCCGAGGCGCTGGCGCCGTGGCTGGCCGATGAATCCATCACCAAGGTGATGCACAGCGCCAGCGAAGACCTGGTGGCGTTCAAGTGGACCTGCGGCGTGCTGCCGCGCCCGTTGTTCGACACCCAGATCGGCGCCGCCCTGGCCGGCATCGGTGCTGGCATGGGCTACCAGAAGCTGGTGCAGGAGATCACCGGCGTGGCACTGGAAAAGGGCGAAACCCGCTCGGACTGGATGCGCAGGCCGCTGTCGGACTCACAGCTGAAGTACGCCGCCGACGACGTCGAGCATCTGTTCGCGATGCATGACGCGATTTCCGCCAAGCTGGAATCGCTGGGGCGCCAGCAGTGGCTGCACGACGACGGCGAGCGCCTGCTGGCCAGCGTCGCCAATGACGAGGACCGCTGGCCACACTTGGGCATGCGCTCGGCGCAGTTCCTGGACGCGCCCGCGCAGCGCCGCCTGCTGCGCCTGCTGCGCTGGCGCGACGTGCAGGCGCGCGCCAGCGACCGTCCGCGCAGCTGGATCCTGGACAACGAGCTGGCCGCGACCCTGGCACGCACGCCGCCAGCCGACGCGGCTGCATTGAGCAAGCTGTTCGAACAGTTCCCGAAGGCGCCGCGCAAGCTTGCCGCCGCGGTATGGGAGGCGCTGGATACGCCGTTGGCCGACGAAGCCGATGCACCATTGGCGATGCAGGCCAGCGATGCCAGCAAGCAGCTGCTGAAGAAGCTGCAGGATGCCGTAGCCGAACGCAGCCGCGAGCTCGGCCTGGCCGACGGCGTACTGGCCTCGCGCAAGCATCTGGAAAGCTATCTGGAGCATCGGCAGTGGCCTGCCGCATTGGCCGGATGGCGCCAGCAGGAACTGGAGCCGGTGCTGGCACCGCTGTTGCCCGCCGCCTGAGCATCCAGCCGTCGTCGCGCATGCAGCGCGGCGACGGCACGCCCGGGCATGGCCATGAGATCGCGGGGCACGTGCCTGCAGCGTGCGACACGTCGCGCTATCGCTCTTCGAAGCCCATCTGACGCAGATTGCCGCATGCGGCGGTCCGATAATCCTGTACGCCCGCCAACAGGATCGCGCCGCGCGGTTCATGTACATGACTGCAGACACATACGCCTGCGTCGACGGCATGCAAGAGTGAATCGCACGTCACCTTGTACGCCTGTTCAAGGCACGAGTGGACGACGCACCCCGCAGGACCGGTGCCGTCGGCGCAGGTCCTGCCCACGCTGCTGCGCAAAGGACTCCCATGCACACGATCATCTCCGAACGGACCGCAGCTTTCCCCTCCCGCCCCATGCGCCACCTGCGCCGATGGCTGGGCGTTTCACTCCTGTGCGTCGCTGCCAGTGCAAGCGCCGCCGATGACCTGCAGGCACGCATCGCTCAGGCGTTACAGGGCACGACGACGCCGGCCATGGGAGTACTGGTGATCCGCGACGGCAAGATCGCCGAGCAGGCCGTCAGCGGCGTACGCCGCAATGATGAAAAGGTGGCCGTCAGCACGGGCGATGCCTGGATGATCGGCTCGACCGGTAAACCGATCACCGTGGCGATGATCGCGCGCCTGGTCGAACAGGGCGTGCTGAAGTGGGATGCGCCGCTGTCGACGATGCTGCCCGACCTCACGGCACAGATGCAGCCGGCCTACCGCAACGTCACGCTGGTGCAGCTGCTGTCGCACCGCGCGGGCCTGCCGGAAAACCTCACCGATGGCGCCGCTCTGGATGCGTTCTTCACCGACACGCGTGCCCTGCCGGTGCAGCGCGAGGCCTACATCAAGGCCGCGCTGTCAGAGGCACCGGTCCACCCGCCGGGAACGGAATTCGCTTACAGCAACAGCGGCTTCCTGATCGCAGCCGTGATCGCCGAGCGCGCCACAGGCAAGGACGTGGAGACGCTGATCCAACGCGAGGTGTTCCAGCCACTGAAGATGACCGGTGCCGGCTTCGGGCCGACCACGGCAGGGCAGCCGTTGGGCCACCGCGGCGGCAAGCCCGTCACCCGCGCGCCGCAGAAAGCCGATGATGGCGTACCGCCGATCTACACCGCCGCCGGCAACCTGCACATGCGCCTGCAGGACCTGGCATTGTTCGCCATCGACCAACTCGCCGGCAGCCACGGCAAGGGCACGCTGTTGACGCCGGCGTCCTACACGCTGATGCAGAGCGCGCAACCGGTCAGCCCCTCGGGTCTGGACTGGGGCGTACAGCCGTCGATCGCCGGCCGCCAGGGCCCGGTGCTGGTGCACGGTGGCTCCGATGGCAACTGGCTGGCCTGGGTGGTGCTGTTCCCCGCACAGAACAGTGGCGTGATCGCCATTGCCAACGCCGCCGAAGACATGGGCGCCGACACGGCCACCATGGGTGTGCTCGGCGGCCTGTTCGCCGAACTGGCCCCTGCTGTCACGCCTGCCGCCAAGTAGACCCGTCACGACGCCCTGCACCTGCGGGGCGTCGATTCCGCGTGTCAGTTCCCACAACGGCAAACGCCCTGCACAGGCAGGGCGTCTGGAGGGTAGTGCAAAGGTGTCGGTACCGCGTGCGGTACCGACCGATGCGTCTTACCAGTTCATGTTCAGCGACACACCCACGGTGCGCGGTTCGTTGTAGACCGCCGCCATGTAGTTCTCGATGACACCCTTGAGGTTCTTCTCGTTGGTGATGTTGCGCGCGAACAGCGACACTTCATACGCGCCGTAGTTGCCCGAGTAGCCGATCTTCAGGCCGCCTTCGAAGTCACCCTTCGAATTGAACTCCTGGCTGTCGTACAGCACGAAGCTGGTGTAGCCCTGCTTGTTCCAGTCGGTGGACACGAACATCGTGCCCGCATCGCTGAGCGGGAAGTCGTAACGCGCGGCCAGGTTGACGTTGTACTTCGGCGCGTTCGGCAGCGGATTGCCATCGATCTGGGCGAAGGTGTTGGCACCGACCTTGATCGTCGGGTCATCGACGGTGCACACCACCTTGCCGTTCAGTGCGCAGACCTGCGCATACACGCGCTTGTCCTTGATCTCGCTGTGCAGCAGGCTCAGACCGGCGCTCAGGGTCAGGTTCGGGATCGGGCGCAGTTCCATGTCCGCTTCGAAGCCGTAGGCCTTGGCCTTGTCGGCGTTGAACAGCACGCCGTTGCCGTCCGAATCGTTGCCGTTGAGCTGGATGTCGTTGACGGTGTAGGTGAACGCGGTGGCATTCAAGCGCAGGCGGTTGTCCCACAGGCTGCTCTTCACGCCCGCTTCCCAGGACAGGATCGTCTCCGAATCGGCGGTGGTGAAGTCAGCGTTGAACACGGCCGAACGGCCCTGGATGGTCGGGCCGCGGAAGCCGCGCGCGACCTTCGCATAGACGCTCACGTCCGGGGTGATCTGATACATCGCGCTCAGATCCCAGCTCGGGGTCGTGTCGGTCATCTTGACGTCGGTGCGGCCCTTGTAGGTGACTGCACCCGCGGCGGTGTCGGCGGTCTTCAACAGACGGGTGTGCTTCTCATCACGGGTCTGGCGCAGACCGGCGGTGACGGTGAACTTGTCGGTGAAGGCGTAGCTGAGCTGACCGAAGCCGGCCCACGAGGTGTTCTTGTTGCGCAGGCGCACCCAGTTGTTCGGATTGCGCGCCGCGCCCTTCAGGAACCAGGCGCGCTGGTAGAAGTCGGTGGTATCGCTGCCGTTGAAGTAGAACGCGCCGGCCTGCCACTGCAGGGCGCTGTCATCGTGGCTGGCCAGGCGGAATTCCTGGGTCCACTGGTCCAGGTCACGGATCTGGCCCATCGATTGGCCATAGCCGTTCGGCACGTCATTGACCGGGAAGTTGACCGCGGCGCCGCCGTCGGTGTCACCGCGGCTGTAGCCGGAGGTGGTTTCGTAAGCGGTGATCGAGGTGAAGTCGATCGCGCCGAAGTCATAACGCGCCTTCACCGAACCGCCGTAGGTCTTGTACGCCTGCGGGTTGTTGTCGGCCTCGTCGTAGGCCACCTGGTCACGCGGCACGTCGGTCTTGTTCGAGCCTTTGGTCAGCGCGTTGCGCAGGAACAGGGTCGAGGTGCCTTCGTAATCGCGGGCGTGGGCCGAAGCGAGGATCGAGAACTGGTCGCTCGGGGTCAGCAGCAGCTGCGCACGCACGTTGCGGTCGTCGAAGCCGCCCATGGCGTTCTTCTTCGGGCTGACCGTGCCGTCGGCGCTGGGGCCGGTGTAGGTGTTGTCGACGTAGTCGTCGCGGTGCTGGTACAGGGCCGACACGCGGAACGAAGCGATGTCGTTGATCGGGCCACCGAAGCCACCGTCGATCGACACGCTGTTGTAGGAGGCGTAGCTGGCGCTGACGCGGCCGCTGTAGTCCTGGGTCGGCTTGAGGGTGTCGAACTTGACGATGCCGGCGGTGGTGTTGCGGCCGAACAGCGAGCCCTGCGGACCGCGCAGCACTTCCACCTGGTCCACGTCATAGACCGGGTTGGACTTCAGCACCACGTGTTCCAGCACGACGTCGTCCTGGATGATCGACACCGGCTGCGACGCACCCAGGTAGAAATCGATGTTGCCCAGGCCGCGGATGTAGAAGCGCGGGAAGATGCGGCCGGTGGTGGTTTCTGCATACAGGCTCGGCACGCGGCCGGACAGCGCCAGCAGGGTGTCGTCGCCGCCGGCGGTGAAGTCGCGCATGCGCTCGCCCTGCACCACGCCTACCGACACCGGCACTTCCTGCAGGTTCTGCTCGCGGTGCTCGGCGGTCACGGTGATGGTGTCCAGCCCGGTCGGGGTCGGCGCACTGTCCTGCGCGGCAGCACCGAAGCTGGCAGCCAGGGCCAAGCCTGCACAGGCCAGGGCCAGCGGATGGCGACGGAAGGAAACGAGGGAGGACGACATGCCCGACGAACGGCGGGAATCGGAATGGGAAGGCATCGAAAGCTCTGAGGAGGCGTCCGTGCGGCCTGCGCTGACCGGGCGGCAAATAGGAGGAAAACTGCGCAAGCGGCCATTATCCTCCAAATTGTTACAATTTCGTTGCGCGGCACCCGAACCCGGTGAAACAAGCGGTTTCGGCACAGTCAGCCAGCACCGCCTGGGGTCAGATCCGTTTCCCAAGGGGAAACGGATCTGACCCCGGATCTCACGGCAACGGCGCCAGCGCAACCTCGACCATCGCCAGCAGACGTTCGCGGCTGACGCCGTCACGCGCCTGTACCGAGATGCCATGCAGCACCGTGGCGAAATGATCGCCCAGGGCCTGCACGGACAGATCGGCCGCCAGCTGGCCGTCCGCCTGCGCCTGCTGCAGCCGCGCGATGATCGCCGCCGTGCGCTGGCGACGATGGCTGGCCAGCCAGTCACGTACGCCCTCGCCATCCGGTGACACGCTGCTTGCCGAGGACACCACCAGGCAGCCATGCGGACGACCGCGACGGGTGTAGGTCAACACGGCATCACGCAGCATGCTGCCGATCGCATCGCGCAGTGACGCCTGCTCGAGCGCGCGCGGCGCGAAGCCGCCCTCGCCTTCCTCGTACAGCGCCACCGCTTCGCGGAACAACTGCTCCTTGCTGCCGAACGCGGCGTAGATGCGCGCCGAGGCAATGCCAAGCGCTTCGACCAGGGCCGACATCGAGGTGCCCTCATAGCCGTGCTGCCAGAACAGCAGCATCGCCTTGCGCAATGCCTGGTCCCTGTCGAATTCGCGCGGTCGCCCTGCCATCTGCCTGCCTGCCGTTCTGAGGCGCGCAGTGTAACGCGGGTGTTGACCATCCCGATGCACGCGCCTATTCTTTGTCGACCGACAAACAATTGGAGCAACACATGCAAACCCTCAAAGGCCCCAGCCTGCATCTGGCGCAGTTCGCTGGCGACCAGGCGCCGTTCGACAGCCTCGCCGGCATCGCCGAGTGGGCCGCCGGCCACGGCTTCAAGGCCCTGCAGATTCCGGCCTGGGACGCGCGCCTGTTCGACCTGGCCACCGCCGCCGACAGCCAGGACTACTGCGACGACATCCGTGGCACCCTGGCCGAACACGGCCTGCAGGTCAGCGAGCTGACCACCCACATCCTGGGCCAGCTGGTGGCCGTGCATCCGGCCTACGATGAACTGTGCGATGGCTTCGCCCCGGAGGCGCTGCGCGGCAATCCGCAGGCACGCAGCGAATGGGCACAGCAGCAGTTGCATCTGGCCGCCCGCGCCTCGCGCCGGCTCGGCCTGCAGGACATGGGCACCTTCTCCGGCTCGTTCGCCTGGCCCTACCTGTTCCCGTTCCCGCAGCGTCCGCCGGGCCTGATCGACGCCGCATTCGATGAGCTGGCACGACGCTGGCGGCCGATCCTCGATACCTGCGAGGACAACGGCATCAACCTCTGCTACGAAATCCATCCCAGCGAAGACCTGCACGATGGCACCAGCTTCGAACGCTTCTTCGAGCGTGTGGGCCAGCATGAGCGCTGCCGCATCCTGTTCGATCCCAGCCACTTCGTGCTGCAGCAGCTGGATTACCTGCAGTTCCTGGACATCTACCATCCGCTTGTCCGCATGTTCCATGTCAAGGACGCGGAGTTCCGCCCCAATGGCCGCCAGGGCATCTACGGTGGTTACGCCGACTGGACCGAACGCGCCGGCCGCTTCCGCTCGCTGGGCGATGGCCAGGTCGATTTCAAGTCGATCTTCTCCAAGCTGGCGCAGTACGACTACGCCGGCTGGGCAACGCTGGAATGGGAGTGCTGCCTGAAGGACCAGGAGGCCGGTGCGCGCGAAGGTGCCGCCTTCATCCGCGACCACATCATTCCGGTCACCGACAAGATCTTCGACGACTTCGCCGGCGCGCCGATCAGCAGCGCCCAGATGCAGCACATGCTCGGCATCGCCTGAGCCCCCACAGGAACATTCCCATGACGAACATCCCCACCGCTGGCACCTCCGGCGACGACACCCTGCGCCACCACTACCTGCGCATCGACGGCCAGCGTGTGCATTGCGTCTCCGCCGGCAGCGGACAACCGGTGCTGTTGATCCCCGGCTGGCCGCAGACCTGGTTCGCCTGGCGCCACGTGCTGCATGCGCTGGCCGAGGCCGGTTTCGAAGCGATCGCGGTCGACCCGCCCGGCATCGGCGAATCCGATCGTCCCGCGCACGGTTACGACACCGGCAGTGCCGCCGCGGTACTGCATCAGACCATGCAGGCCCTCGGCCACGAGCGCTACCAGGTGGTCGGCCATGACATCGGCATGTGGATCGCCTATGCGCTGGCCAGCGACCAGCCGCAGGCGGTACAGCGCCTGGCCGTGACCGAAGCGGTGATTCCCGGGCTGGCGCCTGAGCCGGGCATCTTCGCCGCGCCAGCCGACAACATCTTCCTGTGGCACTTCATGTTCAATCAGGTGGCCGATCTGCCCGAGGCACTCATCAGCGGTCGCGAACGCGCCTACCTGGACTTCATGTTCGACCGCTGGTCGTACCGGCGCGATGCGGTAGCCAGCGAAACCTATATCGCTGCCTACAGCCGGCCCGGCGCGTTGCGTGCAGGGTTTGCCTGGTACCGCGCGATCCCGGAAACCATCCGCCAGAACCAGGTCCGCGCACAACGTCGCTTGACCATGCCGGTGCTGGCCATCGGCGCCGAGCATGCCACTGGCAACGCCCCGATGCTGACCCTGCAGCCGCACGCCGATGACCTGCGCGGCAGCGTCGTGCCGGGCTGTGGCCACTTCATCATGGAAGAAGCACCGCAGGCCTTCCTCGCCCAGCTGCTGCCGTTCCTGCAGGAGGCTGACCATGCCGCTTGAACCCGCGTTGCAGGCGTTCGTGGATGCGGTGGCGGCGCAACCGCTGCCAGACGATCTGCTGGAACTGCGCGCATTGAGCGAGCAGGCGCTGCCCACGCTGCAGGGTGCCGCCGAGGCGGTATCGCATGTCGTGGAGCACGTCATCAGCGCGCGCGACGGCCATGCGCTGGTCGTGCGCCTGTACACGCCCGCAGCCATCAGCACGGACCCGCGCCCTGCCCTGTTGTTCGCCCACGGCGGTGGCTGGTTCCAGTGCTCGCTTGCGGTCTATGACGGCCCCTGCCGGGCCTTGGCCAATGCCAGCGGCCATGTCATCGCTGCCGTCGGCTATCGCCTGGCTCCGGAGCATCCGTTCCCGACGCCGCTGCACGACGTCGCCGACGCCTGGCTGTGGCTGCAGGCCAATGCCGCAGACCTGGGTCTTGATCCAGCACGCCTGGTCATCGGCGGCGACAGCGCGGGCGGCAATCTCGCTGCGGCGTGCTGCCTGCTGCTGCGCGATCAGGAACTGCCGCTGCCATCGCATCAACTGCTGCTGTACCCGGCACTGGACGCCACCATGGCCAGCAGCACCTACGGCGAGTTCGCCGACGGCTACTACCTCAGCGCCGAACTGATGCAGCGCTGCTGGCAGGCCTATCTGGGCGACGGTGACCGCCGACAGGCGCTTGCTTCGCCCCTGCATGCCCGCGATCTGCGCGGGCTGCCAGCGGCCACGGTACTGAGCTGTGAGTTCGACCCGCTGCGCGACGAAGCTGAACAGTACGCCGCGCACCTGCGGGAGGCGGGCGTGGACTGCACGCTGGAGCGCCTGCCGGGGATGATCCACGCCTGCATCCACCTGCATGGTGTATCGGCTGCGACCGACATCGCGATCCAGCGCGCGGCGGCCCTGCTGCCCTGAAACGACGGGCCGCAGAGGGACGCAGCGGCGATTCCGCTACGTCCCTGCGTGCCCCTTGGCATCCGGCACCTGGCAGCGCTATGCTAGGTCCGTCACGTGGCGCCAGCTCCGCTGCCCACGGGATGCAACATCCCCTTGGGGCCATAGCTCAGCTGGGAGAGCGCGTCGTTCGCAATGACGAGGTCAGGAGTTCGATCCTCCTTGGCTCCACCATATGAAAAACAGAAAGCCCCGGCACTGCCGGGGCTTTCTGTTTTGGCCTTCCGCTCAGGCCGGGTCCTGCCCGCCGTCCTTGCGCACGGGTGCACGCGAATGTGCATCGTGCACCTTCTGGTCGTGCTGGCCGGGACGCTGTTTGGCCACTTCATCCTGCTGCCGGTCCTGGCGACTCTCCTGCACGCCTTCGTGTGCATTCGAGGTCTTCTTGTCGTGTTCGGTCATGAATCGCTCCCATGGCGCCGGCAACAGGCCGGCGTGACGCAGACAACGCTATCCGCGCCTGCGTGATGCGGTGGTCGGCTGCCCGCGAACAACGCGTGCAGCCATCACGCTCCTGCAGTGCTTGTGATCGTCATCGTCGCGTGGTCACAATCGGCGGATCACCTCGCACAAGGACGCGCCATGTATCGCCCTGCCCTGTTGATTCCACTGCTGCTCGCCACTGGCTGCGCGCATCGCCTTGACCGGCAACCGATGCCGCCACCGGGCTATATCGGCAATTACGAAGCGGTGCGTGCGGCGCAGGATGATCCCTCTCGCGGCATCTCCGGCGTTTTCGTGCTGACCGTGCAGGCCACCGGTACCGAAGGCGAGCGCATCTACCTCAACAGCGAGCGCGATTACCGCCATCCACTCAACATCACGCTCAACATCGATGCCGCGCTGCGCCCGGAACTGGAAAAAGCGTTCGGCATGAAGCTCGAACAGCTGCAGAACCGGCGCCTGCTGGTGCGCGGTACCGCGGGTCGGGTACGCATCGCCTTCATCGATTCGAACGGCCAGCAAAGCGACAAGTACTACTACCAGACCCAGATCCAGATCCGCGACGCCAAACAGCTGCGTTTCGCCCCGTAAGCCCACGAACGGCGCGCGTCGAAGATTGAGGGCACCGGTTCCGTTCCGGTGCCCTCAATGAAGCAATCGCTCAATCCAGCTTCACCACCAGCTTGCCGAAGTTGCGCCCCTGCAGCAGGCCAAAGAAGGCTTCCGGTGCACTCTCAAGCCCCTGCACGACGTCTTCGCGGTACTGGATACGCCCATCGCGCAGCCACTGCGGCATGTCGCGCTCGAAATCCGGCCACAGATGCTTGAAGTCGTGGACGATGAAGCCACGCACGGTCAGCCGCTGGCGCAGGATCTGGCTGAACAGCGCCGGCAGCCGATCCGGCCCAGGCTGCGCGACGCCGCGGGCATTGTAGGTGGCGATGGTGCCGCACACCGGAATGCGCGCGAAATCATTAAGCAGCGGCAGCACGGCGTCGAGCACATGCCCGCCCACGTTCTCGAAATACACGTCGATGCCATCCGGTACAGCAGCACGCAGCTGCCCGGCAAAATCGGAGGCGCGGTGGTCCAGCGCCACATCCACGCCCAGTGTTTCCAGGTACGCACGCTTGGCCTCGCCACCGGCGATGGCGACCACGCGCGCACCCTGCAGCTTGGCCAGCTGCGCCACGGTGGCACCGACCGGTCCGCTGGCAGCAGCCACCACCAGGGTCTCACCGGCTTGCAGCTTGCCGATTTCGATCAGGCTGGAGTACGCGGTGAACCCCGGCATGCCGTACACGCCCAGCGCCGTGCTGAGCGGCAGCCCGGCCGGATCCAGGCGCCGGCTGATCGCATCACCCGCCACCACGGCATGGGTCTGCCAGCCGCCAGGGGCCAGCACCAGGTCGCCCACCGCCAGGCCAGGCGCCTGCGACTGCAGCACTTCGGCCACGGTCTGGCCCTCCATCACCGCATCCACTGCCACGGGCGGTGCGTACGACGGGCCATCATCCATGCGTCCGCGCATGTACGGATCCAGCGACAGGTAGCGGTTGCGCAACAGCACCTGGCCGGGGCCCAGCGCCGGAAGGGGCGCCTGTTCGAGGCGGAAATTGGCGGCGACCGGCGCACCTTGCGGACGCGAGGCGAGCACGATGCGGGTGGTTGAATCGGACATGTCCAATGGCTCTGCTGCGGGCAGCGTCGGGGAGGGAACCGCGACAGTACGCCGTGCCCTGCCCTCGTGGGTGCCATGAAAACAGCGTTCCATCGGCACCGTCCCCACTCCGCCGCTGCATTGCTTGCCCCGTCAGCTTTGGCGTCAGCGGCGGGCCGCTGTTTTCCGCGTCCGGCATTCCCATCAGGCCGGCTCAACGCAGGATCAACCACTTGCAGCGCCTTCCGCCGGCCGCAGACACCAATGTGAAGGTTTTTTTCCAAAACGCTTGCCGAACCTGTCCTACGTCCGTAATATGCGCGTCCTCGGCAGCGACATCGCTGCAACGAAACAAGTGGCCGAGTAGCTCAGTTGGTAGAGCAGGGGATTGAAAATCCCCGTGTCGGCGGTTCGATTCCGTCCTCGGCCACCACTTTCGAAGACCTGCAGAAATGCAGGTCTTTTTTTCTACATGGCCGAGTAGCTCAGTTGGTAGAGCAGGGGATTGAAAATCCCCGTGTCGGCGGTTCGATTCCGTCCTCGGCCACCATGTTCGAAGACCTGCAGAAATGCAGGTCTTTTTTTTGTCTGTGACTTTCCGACCATGCGGCACGTGGATCGCGCCGCATCGATCCTGCGCGGACGCGGCCACACCGGTTGACGAAACATTCACACCTCCGCGTGCCGTGCACCCTACGCTCCAGACTCCTGCCCGGAGCCGATCAATGCACCTGCGCCCTGCCCTGCTCGCCTGCCTGCTGCTTTTCGCCGCACCGGCACTCGCTGCCGAGCCCGTGCGCGCCGTCAGTGAACTGAACATCGATCGCTACGCCGGGCAGTGGCACGAGATCGCACATCTGCCGGTGTCGTTCCAGAAGCAGTGCGTGGGCGAGATCACCGCCAACTACGGGCTGCGCCGCGATGGCCGCATCAGCGTCACCAATGCCTGCCGCAAGGCGGATGGCGAGCGGGTTGTCGCCGAAGGCGTGGCGCGGCCCGTTGCGGGACAGCCTGGCCAACTGCAGGTGCGCTTCGTTCCCGACTGGCTGAGCTGGGTGCCGCTGGTCTGGGCCGACTACTGGGTGATCGCGCTGGACCCGGACTACCAGTGGGCGATGGTCGGTGAACCCGGCCACAAGTATCTGTGGATCCTCGCGCGCCTGCCGGAGATGGACCGCGCCCTGTTCGACCGGCTCAAGGCAAAGGCCGAAGCGATGGGCTACGACCTCGCACCGCTGCGCATGATGGCGCCCCTGCGCGACGCGCCCGCCGATTGAGGCGCCGCCCAACCGGCGCACGCTACGTCCGCAATCCGGCATCGCGCACGCCTCGCGTGCATCTTCACGCGCTACCCTCTGTGGCCGGTCGCCGCAGGCGCCCTTTCCACCATACGCCGTAGTATGCTTATTCCACGCACCGCCTTCAGAGGACCTGCGCCCATGCTCCACCGCTTCCGTACCGTCTTGATCGTCCTGTGCACCCTGGCCCTGGTCGCTTGCGGCGATGGCATCGTCAAGCGTGTTTCGGAACCGGCCGCGAGCCTGCAGCAGCTGACCGTGCAGGCCAATGGCGACTGGACCGTCGCCCTGCGTCTGCAGAACTACAGTTCGATGCCGATGAGCTTCGACGATGTCGCGCTGGTCTTGACCATCGGCGACACCGATGCCGGCCCCCTGTCCGCCAAGCCGGGCATCTCCATCGGCGGCGTTTCCGCCGATGTCATCAACGTGAACTTCAAGCCCAGCCCGGCCGCACGCTTGGTGATCGCCGACGCCCTGGCCAGCAACCGCACCCTTGCCTACAACCTGAAGGGCACGGTGTCGGCCACGCCGCAGGAAAAGAAGCAGCGCACCTTCGACATCAACAGCCGCAGCACGCTGAACCAGGCCCCGGGCCTGCCCGGCGTACTGCGCTGATCTCCGCTTTCCGCCGCGACGCATCGCGCCGCTCCCCCTGTTACTGATCAAATCGAGACGCACCGATGAGCAGCTACACCGCCCCGCTTTCCGACCTTCGTTTCGGCCTGCACGATGTGCTGAAGGTCGAGCCGCTGTTCGCCCGTCTTGGCTTCACCGACGCCACCGCCGATGTTGTCGATGCCGTGCTGGAAGAAGCCGGCCGCTTCAGCGCCAGCGTACTGGCCCCGCTCAACAGCGTGGGCGACGAGATCGGCTGCGTGCTCGACCAGGCCAGCGGCGAAGTGACCACCCCGCCCGGCTTCAAGCAGGCCTACGATCAGTTCGTCGACGGCGGCTGGACCGGCCTGACCGCATCGCCGGAACTGGGCGGCCAGGGCCTGCCGCACACGCTGGGCGTGCCGCTCAATGAAATGATCAACGCCGCCAACCTCGCCTGGGGCAACTTCCCGCTGCTGTCGCACGGCGCCATCGAAGCGCTGAAGCAGCACGGCGAAGCCTGGCAGCACGAGGCATTCCTGAAGCCGCTGATCGAAGGCCGCTGGACCGGCACCATGTGTCTGACCGAGCCGCATTGCGGCACCGACCTGGGCCTGCTCAAGACCAAGGCCGAGCCGAACGCCGATGGCAGCTATTCGATCACCGGCACCAAGATCTTCATCACCGCCGGCGAGCACGATCTGACCGGCAACATCGTGCATCTGGTGCTGGCCAAGCTGCCCGACGCGCCGCCGGGCGCCAAGGGCATCTCGCTGTTCGTCACCCCGAAGTTCAAGGTCGACCGCGACGGCAACGTCGGCGAACGCAACGCGCTGCGCTGCGGCTCCATCGAGCACAAGATGGGCATCAAGGGCTCGGTCACCTGCGTGATGAATTTCGATGGCGCCCAGGGCTACCTGGTCGGCCAGCCGCACAAGGGCCTGCAGGCGATGTTCACCATGATGAACACTGCTCGCCTGGGCGTCGGCCTGCAGGGCATCGGTCTGTCCGAGCGCGCCTACCAGAACGCGCTGAAGTACAGCCGCGAGCGCCTGCAGTCGCGTTCACTCAGCGGCGCCAAGTTCCCGGACAAGCCGGCCGACCCGATTCTGGTGCATCCGGACGTGCGCCGCATGCTGCTGACCATCAAGTCGCTGGTGGAGGGCAGCCGCCTGCTGGCGCTGCACGCCGCCACCCTGATCGACGTCGCCCACCATGCAGAAGATGCCGGCGAACGTGAGCGCGCTGACACCCTGGTGAGCTTCCTGACCCCGATCTCGAAGGCCTGCCAGACCGAATGGGGCATCGAGAACACCTACAACGCCCTGCAGTGCTTCGGTGGCCACGGCTACATCCGCGAGCACGGCATGGAACAGCTGGCCCGCGATGCCCGCATCACCACGCTGTATGAAGGCACCACCGGCATCCAGGCGCTGGACCTGATCGGCCGCAAGACCGCGTCCAGCCAGGGCGCTGGCCTGAAGCTGATGCTGGCCGAGATCGAAACGTTCGCCAAGGCCAACGAGGGCAACGAAAGCCTGGCCGAGTTCATCGGCCCGCTGCGCGCCAAGGCCGCTGAGTGGGGCAAGCTGACGATGGACGTGCTGCAGCGTTCGGCCGCCAACCCGGACGAACTGGGCGCAGCCAGCTACGACTACCTGTTCTATTCGGGGTATGTGGTGCTGGCCTACTGGTGGGCGCGCAGCGTTGCCGCCGCCGATGCCAGCGCGCACGGCGCGGCATTCGCGCAGGGCAAGCGCGAGACCGCGCGCTTCTACTTCGCCCGCGTGCTGCCGCGCACCCTCGGCCATGCGGCCGCCATCCAGGCGGGTGCCGCACCGCTGATGGCAATGGACGACGAACGCTTCGGCGCCTGAGCCGGGCCGCGCCCGGCACCTGCGGTAGTGCCGGCCGCTGGCCGGCAACTGCAACAGCTGGAGCAACAGCAACAGCTGGTTTCCTGCGGGATGGCGGGGTGGGTCCAATTGCGGGGGACGGCGCAAGTACGTCCCTGTAGCCTCGGTCGCGCCATCCATGGCGCTCACGCCCCCGCAACCGGACCCACCCCGCCTTCGACAACTCCCCGCGGCTGTTGGTAGGTGTCGACCTTGGTCGACACGTAGATCCACGCCACGCGTGGATGGAAACCCCCGAAATCCATCTGGAGAAAAGCCCCCTTTTGTTAAAGGGGGCGCACCGACAGGTGCGGGGATTAGGTGGAATGCGCGGACCTGAATCATTGCGATTTGGGTTTCGCCCTCCGGGCGATACCCAAATCGCAATGATTCAGGTATAAGCTGTTTTCCCGATGGAGACAGACACTACACGCTTGGGTCTGATCGAAGCCGGAGCTCCGTTTTCTGCTCCGGGCGCCGAAGCATCGCCCAACGCCACGACGCTGCATCGCCCCGGCACGGTCCGGTTGCTCTCACTTGATGATCACGGGCGGGTCCTGGATTGGATCACCTGGCAGGACGCAGCCTGCCTCTACGCCCGCGATGCCGTCGCCTGGACCCTCGGCGACCCCTGCCTGCACATCCACGGTGGGACAAATCGTCGCAGTGGCATGCAGAGCGGGATGGACCTGCACCCGATCATCGCCGCGCGCGGCCACGCCCGCTCACGCGCGCTGGACCCGACGCCGAACCTGACCAACCCGGCCCTGTTCGCCCGCGACGCCCATCTCTGTCTTTACTGTGGCCAGCAGTTCGGACGCCCTACCCTCACCCGCGACCACGTCATGCCCTTGTCCAAAGGCGGCCTGGATACCTGGGAAAACGTAGTTACCGCCTGCTTCCACTGCAATTCGCGCAAGAGCGACCGCACCCCGCAACAGGCCGGCATGCCGCTGCTGGCAGTGCCTTACCGGCCGAGCTGGATCGAGCACCTGATCCTGTCCAACCGCAACATCCTGGCCGACCAGATGGCGTTCCTGAGGGCCCAGCTGCCCAAGCGTTCCAAGCTCTGCACCTGAACTGCCGGGAATGCAACCCTCACCGTCCTGTCACGGACGGCGGCGTTTGCTTGCCCCACCCCCGTTTGAGGGCGAAAATGGGCGTTCAGAACAAGTGCGAACATGATGATCGACTCTGCCCGCTATCCCCGCCTCGCGCGCATCCAGACACCGGATGACCTGCGCACGTTCGACGAATCCGAACTGACGGCGGTTGCCGATGAACTGCGTGCCTACCTGATCGAATCGGTTGGCAAAAGCGGCGGCCATTTCGCCGCTGGCCTGGGCGTGATCGAGCTCACCGTGGCCCTGCACTACCTGTACCAGACCCCGGTCGACCAGCTGGTCTGGGACGTCGGCCACCAGACGTACCCGCACAAGATCCTGACCGGCCGCCGCGACGAGATCCACACCGTCAAGCAGAAGGATGGCGTCGCGCCGTTCCCGAAGCGCGAAGAGAGCGAATACGACACCTTCGGTGTTGGCCACTCCTCGACCTCGATCTCTGCAGCGCTGGGCATGGCCATCGCGCGCCAGACCGAAGGTGACGACCGCAAGGTCGTGGCTGTGATCGGCGACGGCGCGATGACCGCCGGCATGGCGTTCGAAGCGCTCATGCACGCCGGTGGCATGGAGCCGGAACCAAACCTGCTGGTGATCCTCAACGACAACAACATGTCGATCTCCGAGGCAGTGGGTGGGCTGACCAAGATGCTCGGCCGCGCCACCGGCAGCCGCACGCTCAATGCGCTGCGCGAAGGCGGCAAGAAGATCCTCGGCGACAAGAAGAACAACCCCGCCCGTTTCGTGAAGCGCTGGGAAGAACACTGGAAGGGCATGTTCGTGCCGTCCACGATGTTCGAGGAAATGGGCTTCCATTACACCGGCCCGATCGACGGCCATGACCTGCCGGCGCTGCTGTCTGCGCTGAAGACGCTGCGTGCCTCCAAGGGCCCGAAGCTGCTGCATGTGATGACCACCAAGGGCAAGGGCTACGAGCCGGCCGAAGGCGACCAGATCGGTTACCACGCGGTGGGCCCGTTCGATCCGGACAAGGGTCTGGTGGCCAAGACCGGCGCCAAGAAGCCCACCTATACCGATGTGTTTGGCGACTGGCTGTGTGACGCCGCCGCGGCAGAGCCCCGCCTGTATGGCATCACCCCGGCGATGCGCGAAGGCTCGGGCCTGGTGCGCTTCAGCAAGGAGTATCCGCAGCGCTACTTCGATGTGGCCATCGCAGAGCAGCACGCGGTGACCCTGGCTGCAGGCATGGCCACCCAGGGTGGCAAGCCGGTGGTCGCGATCTATTCCACCTTCCTGCAGCGCGCGTACGACCAGCTGGTGCACGACGTGGCCATCCAGGATCTGGATGTGCTGTTCGCGATCGACCGCGCCGGCGTCGTCGGCCCCGATGGTGCAACCCACGCCGGCAACCTCGACCTCAGCTTCCTGCGCTGCGTGCCGAATATGGTGGTGATGGCTCCGTCCAACGAAGCCGAGTGCCGGCAGATGCTCAGCACCGGCCTGCAGCACCCCGGCCCGGCTGCAGTGCGCTATCCGCGCGGCAGCGGTACTGGCGTGGATGCCGGCAGCGATCTGTCGACCCTGCCGATCGGCAAGGGCGAGCTGCGCCTGCAGGGCAACCGCGTCGCCCTGCTCGCCTTCGGCAGCACCGTCGCCGCCGCCGAACAGGTCGGTCGCGAACTGGGTTTGAGCGTGGTCAACATGCGTTTCGTCAAGCCACTGGATCGCGAACTGGTGCTGGCCATGGCCAACCAGCACGACGCACTGGTGACGATCGAAGACAACGTGGTGGCGGGCGGCGCCGGTTCGGCCGTGGCCGAACTGCTCAATGCCGAGGACGTGCTGCGCCCGATCCTGCACCTGGGCCTGCCCGATGCCTTCCAGCATCACGCCAGCCGCGAGGACCTGCTGGCCGAGGCCGGCATCGATGCCGCCGGCATCCGTGCGGCCCTGCTCAAGCGCTGGCCGCAACTGGCAGCCGGCAATCCGCCACTGAGCGCGGCGGGCTGAGCGCCGCCAGGGTTACGGGGCCACGTCATGCGTGGCTCCCCAAGCCCCTCATCCACGCATGGCGTGGATAGGTACTGGTGGCGCAGAAATACATCCACACATGGCGTGGATCTACCGGGCGCTGGTGGCGCAGAAATACATCCACGCATGGCGTGGATCTGCCAGGGTGCCGGCGCAAAAGTAGATCCACGCCATGCGTGGATGCCGCAAACCCTGCCGGCGAACGGCGCTGTCAGCCGTAGCTGATCGCCTCGACAAAAGCACCGCTGGACTCCACCCGCACCGAGGCGCGCTGGCCGGTATCGGTGAAATGCAGGCGGGCCAGGGTTTCGGCGAAATCGAAGGCACGGACGCCATCGCGGAACTCGATCGGTTCCGGCTTGTCCGGGTGCAGCACGCGCCATTGGCGCTGCTCACATTGCAGTCGGATCAACATGCGTTGCTCACTCCTTGAACAGCGTATCGACGACGAGAGAATGACCGCACCAGGCGCGACAGGGATGGCCAGTGCGAACCTGGACGCGCAAGGCGTCCCGGGAGTCGACAATACGAGGAAAGAAGTGTGATCGCTATCAGATTTCTCTGATCTTGAGCCGATTGCGTCGGCCGCTCAATTCACCTGGAACTGGGCCCTGCAGCCGTTGCTGACCCAGATACCACGGCGGTCCCAGCCCCAGCTCTGGCCTTCGATGCAGGCACTGCGCGATTCCTGCCGGACCAGACGCACACCGCGACGAACCTGTGCATCGCAGTACTGCTGGCGCCGGTCATTGGAATGGCAGGCAATCACCTGGCCGCCACCACCCCACTGGCTTCCGCCCCAGCCGTTGCCACCACCGCCGCCCCAACCACCGCCGCCACCGCCCGGTCGCCGGTATTCACCGACGAATTCGGCACGGCAGCCTTGGGTAACCCAGACACCGTAACGGGACTGGCCCCAGGTCTCACCTTCCACACAGGGGGAGCCGGACAACTGGCGGATCATGCGCGCGCGCCCTTCCAGCCGGCACTCGTTGCTGCGGTTCTTGATCGATTCGCAGCGCACGATGCCATTGCCACCACGATCATCGTAGCGATCGTCGTAGCCATAGTTCTGCGCCTGCACGCCGCCAGCGGCAGCCATCATCGGCAACAGGGTGCACGCCACGGTGCGCCAAGTGAGTCCCTTGCCCATCCCTCGTCTCCAGGTGAATACGGTGGAGGCAAGCATCGGGGATTCCGGGCGTGGCGCACAGAGGGAGCTGCGACGGCGGTTTTTCCCCCATTCAACCAACCCAACCGCAACTGACTGCGGCTGCGGCGGCTCAGCGGCCGAAGTGCAGCGCGTCGACCGCGGTGCCCAGTGCTTCCACGCGCACGGTGCTGTGCTGGCCGGTACGGCAGTGATGTTCGCTGGCCCGCGAGGCAGCGGCGTCGAAGGCTGCCGCACCAGTGCTGAACTCTTCGGTCGCGCGTGTCTGCGGATCCAGGACGGACCAGCGCTGGGCGGTGCATTGGACAGTGATGACCATGGTGGGCTCCTGCGTTTCTGGGAAATCCGGGACCGGCGCAAGGCCGATCTCCGATGCCCGACCAGCCTAGCCAGCGCCCCGGGGAAGACCTATCGGATTTATCCGAAAACTCCCTACCGGCACCTCAGAAAGCGCCGCCCATCACATCCCTGAGGCCATTTAGGAAATCCATTCCGTGACCCTTGTCACGAAGTCAGCCGCGCTTCACACTATCGTCATCAACAGGGGCCCCTTCCACATGCGCACCTCGCTTCCACTGCAGCGTTCGACGCTGCTGAAGTTCTATTTTGCCGCCAGCTACGTGGTATTGATCGAGGAACTGGTCCGCGCATCGCTGAGTTGAGGATTGGCCAGCGATGCTTGCCGCTGCTGCGGGGACCGAACAAACTGTCGGTTTACGGCACGGAGCCGCACCCATGAAAGTCCTGTTCCTGATCCCGCTGCTGGCCCTGGCCGCGTGCGCCAGCCCGGAAAAACCGGTCACCCATGACACCGCCACGCCCGTGGTTGGTGGTGATCGCGATGCACACGGATGCATCGGTTCGGCCGGCTATCAGTGGTGCGAGCACAGCCAGCGCTGCGAGCGCCCATGGGAACTGGCGCAAGCGCAGGGCCTGGCCAACACTGCCGAAGCCATCGACGCCTACTGCGCCACCCCGGCAACGCCGGCGCGCAGGTAACGGGTGCTGCCGATGACCGACCTGGCCCCACTGCCCGCGCTGACACCTGGCCGCTACCGCCACTTCAAAGGTGGCGAGTACGAGGTGATCGACATCGTCCGCAGCAGTGAAACGCTGCAGCCGATGGTGCTCTATCGCGCCCTGTACGGCGAAGGCGGACTGTGGGTGCGTCCCTATCCGATGTTCATTGAACAGGTGCCCGGCGAGCACGGCCCGCAGGCACGCTTCGCCCGCATCAGCGACTGAGCGCCGCGGCTCACGCCGCGCGCACGGCATCGCCGGGCATGCTGAAGCATTCCTGCGAGACGGAACCCGCATGCGCCACACCCTGTTGATCGTCCTGTCGCTGGCCAGCACCTCGGTGCTGGCCGCAGAACCTCCCAGCTTCGACCGTCCCGGCATCGGCTTCGGCACTGACACGGTGCCGCGTGGCGGCCTTGCCGTCGAAGTGGGCCTGCCCAGCTATCAACGCGATCGTGATCGCGACGGCCTGCGTACGACCTCGCTGTCGAGCGACCTGTTGCTGCGCACCGGGTTGGCGCCGGGCTGGGAACTGCAGTTGGCGTCCACACCGTGGCAGCGCCAGCGCGAACGTGGCCCTGACATGCCACGCACGCAGCAGCGCGGCGCCGGCGACAGCACCGTCGGAGTGAAATGGGCAGGTCCTGGCAGTACCGAGCGCACGGCCTGGGCGCTGCTGGCAAGCGGTGTGATCGCACGTGGCGATGCCGCCTTCAGCGATGGCCGCCAGTACGCGCTGGCCGCCAGCGTCGAACACACCTTCAACGACCGCTGGAGCGGTGCGCTGTATGGCAGCCATCAGCGCGGCGCAGGCGAGCGCAGCACGACCTGGTCGCCGACTCTCGCGCTGAACGTGACCGAGCGGCTGGGCACCTATCTCGAAGCCGGCTTTACCCACGCCAGGCAGCAACCCGACCAGGCCATCGCCGGCGCAGGCCTGACCTGGATGCTGCGGCCGAACGTGCAGCTGGACGCCTCTTTCGATCTCGGCCTCAATCGCAACAGCCCCGACCTGCAGCTCGGCACCGGCATCGCGTTCTATCTGCAGTGACCTGCTGAACTGATCGTGCGCGTCGGGCGCATCGCCCCCGCGCTACAATCATACCGTCCAGTCGGTTTCGTCCCCCATGCCAGAATCCCCTCCCCGCTCCCGCCGCAAGGCGCCCGACAGCGTGCGCCAGGCGCTGCTGCACGCGACCGCCCATACCATCGGCCAGAATGGACTGGCGGCCCTCACCGTGCAGGACGTCGCCGACGCGGCCGGTGTCAGCAAGGGCGCGCTGTTCCATCATTTCGGCAGCAAGCAGGACCTGATCGAGGCGACGCTGACTTCGCTCATCGCCGACTTCGAGGACAGAGTGCGCGAGGTGCTGCGGCAGTCCCCGCCGCGCCATGGCGGCTTCAGCCGTGCCTATGTGCAGGTCAATTTCGAACATCTGCTGCAGCAGGAGCAGATCAACGACATCGGGCTCACCATGGGCAACATGCTGGAGCCGGCGCTGCTGGTGTACTGGCGAACGTGGCTGCGCGGCATGCTGGCCGAGTTTCCGGATGAAGCCTGCGATCCGCGGCTGTATGCCGCGCGTTGCGTTGCCGATGGGTACTGGGCCACCGCCTATGGGCGGCCCTTGGATGAAAACGAACGCCAGAACGCCCAGGCCATGGCCCTGGAGGCACTGAAGCTGTGCGAACCGGCATGAGCGGGAGACTGCGATGAACCCCTATTTCTACCTGGCCGGCGCGATCGTGCTGGAAGTGATCGCCACCTCCCTGCTCAAGGCATCGGAAGGCATGACCCGCCTCGGCCCCACGCTGGGCGCGCTCGCCGGTTACGGTGTGTGCTTCTACCTGCTGTCGCTGACGATGAAGTCGATCCCCACCGGCATTGCCTATGCCATCTGGTCCGGCGTCGGCATCGTGCTGATCTCGCTGATCGGCCTGCTGGTGTTCAAGCAGCGCCTGGATGCGCCGGCACTGATCGGCATCGGCCTGATCTGTGCCGGCGTACTGGTCATCAATCTGTTCTCGCACAGCAGCGCGCATTGAGCGCGCCGCTGCACGAACTGCCGGGCTAGGCGACCTTCTTCGCGACGGTCATGCCAAGCACGAAAAGTACAACCGCAATGATGATGCCAGCCCAGAACAGGAACTTGGCGATCCCTACCGCGGCGCCGGCAATACCGCCGAAACCCAGCGCGCCGGCGATCAGGCCGATGATGGCGAAAATGATGGCCCACTTGATCATGTCGATCCTCTCCCTGACGGGAATACTGAAGGTGCGATCAGGTTAGGCAGGCCGCGATGCCACACGCGTGAACAGGTCGCAGGCGCGGCGTGAAACGATCCGGCTCAGCGCGGCCGGAAGCGCAGCAGCGCCACTGCGAAGGCGAGAAACACGCTGCCGACCAGGCGTTCGAACCAGCGTTGCGCAAAGGGCTTTGCCAGCCAACGGCGCAGCCCATGTCCACCCGCCGCGTACATCACGTACCAGAACAGTTCGCAGGTAGCGAAGGTGGCCACCAGAACCGTGTACTGCACGGCCTGGCCACGCGCGGGGTCGACGAACTGCGGCAGGAACGCCGCGGCGAACAGCAGCAGCTTGGGATTGCTCAGCCCCACCAGCAGACCACCACGGAACACCGCCCAGGCACCATGCACCGGCGCCAGGGCTGCATCGACGTCTGTCGCCACCGGCGCCTGCCGGCAGCTGTCCCGCCAGGCCTTGATGCCCAACCAGGCCAGGTAGGCCACACCCAGATAGCGCAGCACATCGAACAGCATCGGCGACGAGCGCAGCACCGCGCTCAGGCCGGCCGCGGACGCCGCAAGCACCAGCAGCATCGCCAGCAGGCAACCGGCCATGGCGGGCACGCTGCGACGGAAGCCCAGGCCGACACTGCGCCCCAGGATGTGCAGCATGTTCGGACCCGGCGTGCCGCACAGCACGAACACTGTCGCCAGGAACCACCACCAGGTATGCAGGGCCATCACTTCGTCCACCGGAATAATCCCTGCAAGGATAGTGCGCAGCGGCTGTCACCACCATGCACAGTCCAAGGTCGATTCGACGGTTACAGCTGCTGCGGCTCAGCCGCTGGCAACGCGCGACGCACGCAGTTCGGCCATCGCGATGCGAAGCACCCGCAGCGCCGAGCGCAGGAACACGACCAGCAGTGCGACGGCGACCAGCAGGTCCGGCCAACCGGCACCAAACAGCGCCACCAGCGCCGCCGCCAGCACCACCGAAATGCCCTCGAAGATATCGTTGCGCGCGCATTCCCAGGCCGATGCCAGGTTCACGTCGTCATTGCGATACGGCGTCAGCAGCCACAGGCAGAAGCCATTCGCGGCAAGATTCAGCAGCGCGGCCAGGCCCATGCTTTCGAACAGGGGAACCTGCGGATGCGCCAGCCGCCATCCGATCTGTACCGCCACTGCCACCGCCGCCGCCAGGATCAGCACGCCCTTGAACAGCGCAACCCGCGCCTTGGCCGCCACGCCGGCACCCACCACCAGCAGGCTCAGCAGGTAGGTGGCGGCGTCACCCAGGTTGTCCAGCGCACCGGACAGCAGCGCGGACGAGTGGCTGTACCACGACGCGCCGACCATCATCAGGAAGGTTGCCAGGTTGATCAGCAGCACGATCCACAGCACACGCCGGTGGCGCGCCTGCATGGCCGCCACATCCAGCGTCTTGCCGCAGCCACAGCATTCGCCCATCGCCCTGCCCTCTGCCTGTCGTACCCCATTATCACGCCGATCAGGCGTGTCGGCAGCTGCTGCGACGGATCCGCCCGTAATTGCGCGTCCGGCCAAGCCGGCACGCAGCATCCCGACCTCGGTTGTGCTGCAATGGCACTCCCCGGCATGGAGACACGCATGAAGACGCTTGGCCTGATCGGTGGCATGAGCTGGGAAAGTTCGGCGCAGTACTACCGCCTCATCAACGAAGAGGTACGCGCGCGGTTGGGCGGCGCGCACTCGGCGCAGTTGCTGATGTGGTCGCTGGATTTCGCCCGCATCAAGCAGCTGCAGCATGACGGCGACTGGGACGCACTGGGCAACGAGATGGTCGATGCGGCCCAGCGGCTGCAGGCCGGTGGCGCCGAACTGCTGCTGATCTGCACCAACACCATGCACAAGCTTGTTGGTGAGATCGAGGCGGCCTGCCCGCTGCCCCTGCTGCACATCGCCGACCCGACCGCCACGGCGATCGTGCAGGCCGGTCTGCAGCGTGTCGGCCTGCTCGGCACGGCGTTCACCATGGAAGAGGACTTCTACCGTGGGCGGCTGAGCGAGCGCTTCGGCCTGGACGTCCTGGTTCCGGAGGCCGACGACCGTCGCGATGTGCACGCGATCATCTACCAGGAGTTGATCGCCGGCGTGGTCAGCGAGCGATCACGGCAGGTGTACGTCGAGGTGATCGAACGCCTGGTTGCCCGCGGTGCCGAAGCGATCATCCTGGGCTGTACCGAGATCATGCTGCTGGTACGTACCGAAGACAGCCCGGTGCCGCTGTTCGACACCACGACCCTGCATGCGCGCGCGGCGGTGGACGCGGCGTTGGCATGACGCACATCGCCGTGCACCCGGTCACGCGGTCGGTTCGGGCTGCACTTCCAGCGAAGTGACCAGCCATTCCACCACCGGTGGCGAATCGCACAGGAAGAACACGGCGTCGCCGCTGCGGGCTTCGGTCAGCATCCGGTAGACGCTGATCGCCACGCCCGATTGGTTGGCGATGAAAATCTCACTGCTGCGCGGCCCGTCGGCCTGGCGGGAAACCAGCCGCAAGGCACGCCGGGCCGCTACCGTATCTTCCGGCTCGGCTTGGCGGGTCAATTCCAGGCCACGCAGGCCCCAGGCAACAAAAACACGCTTGCCCTTGAACGTCGTGTCCAGGACCTGCACTTCGACCGCGCCTGTGCCGGCCGACCGATGAATGACGATACTGCTGATCAACGCAACCCCCTGTGGTCGTCGTGGTCCGCACATCCTTGTCCGCACCCGCGCCAGCAGCCACGGGCGAGGCCCGGAGGTCGCGTTCGAAAGCGCTGGAACGTGTAAAAAACTGTAAACCGATGCAATCGGATGTGCCGGGGATGATACGGGATGTAACGCCCTGCATGCGCTGCCGGACACTTATAAATCCGTCCTGAGCCAGCGCGGGCCCCGGTCGTCGCAGAGCGCCGCACGTGCGCCATTCTTGCGTCCCATTCCCAACCCGAGGTTTCAATGAGCCTTCGCCTGCTACTGCCCCTGGGCGGTTCTGCGCTTGCCCTGCTGCTGGCCGCAACCACGGTCTCGGCCCAGGATTACGACAGCGAGTCATCGCCGCGCACGACCTGCGAATCACACTTCAACAAGACCCAGCAGTGCCCGTTCGAAGGACGTGCGCGACTGGCGCGGCAGCTGTCGGTGACGCGATGCGTGGAAGACGACAACTGGGGACAGCGCCGCGGCATGCTGTGGGTTACCGATGGCTGTCGCGCCGAATTCGTCGCCGAAGAGCGTGGGCGAGGTCGTTGGCCCGGACGTGACCGTGACCGTGATCGCGATGGCGAGCGCCTGGTCTGCGAATCCTACGAAAACAAGGAGAAACAGTGCCGCATCCGCGTCCGTCATGACGTGCGGCTGGTCAAGCAGAAGTCGGTCACCACCTGCACCGAGGACCGCAACTGGGGCTGGGACCGACGCGGCGTATGGGTCAGCGACGGCTGCCGCGCCGAATTCCGCGTCTACTGAGTGCGATGGCTGCGCACCCATCCTCGCTAGAATGAGGCTCTCACAGCAGGAAACACCGCATGGAACGCTGGTATCTGGCAACGATGATGTCCTTGCTGCTGCATCAGATCGATGCCGCGTTCTGGCAGGAGTGGCAGATGTTCCAGGTGCCCGGCGGCATCCAGGGATTCCTGCTGTTCAATCTGCTTGCCATCGGCGTACTGCTGCACGGTTATCGCCAGGTGGTGCTCGGCCTGGGTTCTGCGCGCCGCTACGCGCTGTTGTGCGGCGTGCTGGGTATCGGCACCGCCCTCATCCATGCCGGCTTCGCTGCGGCCGGTCGCGATGAATTCCACCTGCCGCTGTCGCTGCTCACGCTTCTGGCCTGCCTGGTCAGCGGCAGCGGCTTGCTGCTGCGCAGCCGTCGGCGATGACCCCGCAGGCTCCAGCACTTCGGGTGCGCGCGGCCGAGTGCACGGATCTTCCGGCACTGATCGCCCTGGACAGCGTTGCGGCCGATGACCCACGCCGTGCCGCGCAGATCGGCCAGTGGCTGGCGGACGGCCACATGCACGTTGTCGAGCTCGATGGCACGCTGGCTGGCTACCGGGTCCAGCATCGGCACTTCTTCGGCGAGGCCTTCATCGAGATGCTGATGGTGGCCGCGCCGCTGCGCAGACACGGCATCGGCCGTGCGTTGCTTCTGCATGCCACGTCGATCAGCGCGGGCACCCGACTTTTCAGCTCGACCAACCAGTCCAATGCCAGCATGCAGCGGCTGCTGGCAGCCGCAGGTTTCGTGCAGTGCGGGATCGTGCACGGCCTCGACGAAGGCGATCCGGAGCTGATCTACCGCTTCGCCACTGACGATGTGAGGTAAGGCGCAACCTTCGCTTCCAGCAGCGCCATCAACGCCGGATCCATGCAGCGATAGTCGTCGGGGATGTCCAGGCAGTGCAGCGGCGTGTGCTCAAGCAGGCGCGCGAAATTCGCCTGCAGCCGATGCTGGTGCTTGGGCTCCATGACGAAGATGACATCAGCCCAGCGGATATCCGCTGGGCTGATGGGCCGGCGCGCGTGCGGGCTGGTGCCGGCCGAGCGCGCACTGATACCCGGCCGGCGCTGCCACATCGCTTCGGCGGTGGGGCTGCGCAGCTGGTTGCGGCTGCAGACAAACAGCAGGTTCAACATTCCTGATCCAGTAGTTGTCTCGGGCTGAGGACCGGATAGGTGAAACCCAGCTGGCGCGCCCGCAGCAGCTTGTCGCCACGCGTATACATCAGCTTCCAGTTCTTTTCCGGCTTGAAGATCGGCAGTGGTGCCGTGTGGTCGCCGCCGTGGTGGCGCGACTGCGAGCGCCTCCAGGCGCGGTTCCTTTGCGTTTCCATGATCGTATTCTCGTGAGTACCGGGTTCAGCAGCCGCGGTAGTACGAGTGCGCGCAGGATACAACGCCGCAACAAAAAAGCCCACGCATCGCTGCGCAGGCTTGTCTGTTTCATCACAGTGGTCGGGACGGCCGGATTCGAACCGACGACCCTCTGCCCCCCAGGCAGATGCGCTACCAGGCTGCGCTACGCCCCGACTGATGCTGCGATGTACCCGCCAGTGCGGCGGGCCGTGAAGTATAGCGGATTACGGCGGAAATGGGTCAGCGACGCAGCAGTTGCAGCACTTCTTCCAGTTCCATCCGCACCTGCTTGATGATCTGGTTGCTCAAGGCCGATTCCTCGCGTGCATCCGGACCATCCAGGCGCAGGCGCGCGCCGCCGATGGTGTAGCCCTGTTCGTACAACAGGCTGCGGATCTGCCGCACCATCAGCACGTCGTGGCGCTGGTAGTAACGACGGTTGCCACGGCGCTTGGCCGGCTCGAGACTGGGAAACTCGGTTTCCCAGTAGCGCAGCACGTGCGGCTTGACGTCGCACAGTTCGCTGACTTCACCGATGGTGAAGTAGCGCTTGGCCGGAATCGGCGGAAGTTCGCGGTTACTGCCCGGATCCAGCATAAGCTTCCACCCTCTCCTTGAGCTTCTGGCCCGGACGGAAAGTAACCACCGTACGGGCGGAAATCGGAATTTCCTCGCCGGTCTTGGGGTTGCGACCCGGGCGCTGGTTCTTGCGCCGCAGGTCGAAATTGCCAAAGCCCGACAGCTTCACCTGACGTCCCTGTTCCAATGCTTCACGCAGCACATCGAAGAACGCGTCGACGAATTCCTTGGCTTCCCGCTTGTTCAGACCGACTTCGTCGAACAGCTTTTCCGCCATCTCCGCCTTGGTCAATGCCATTGCCTGCTACCCCCGAGTGCTGCCCGCTCAGCCGCGGATCCGGGCGTGGTGTTCACGCTCGATGGCAGTGACCGCCTCGGCCACTACCGCTTCCACGTCGCGGTCCGTCAGAGTGCGCGACTTGTCCTGCAAAATCAAGCCCATAGCGAGACTCTTGAATCCCGGCTCGACGCCCTGGCCGACGTAGCGGTCGAACAGGTTCAGCTCGCGCAGCAACGGGCCGGCAGCCTGGCGGATGGTCGCGGCCAGGTCACTCCAGGCCACCTGTTCAGGCACCAGGAAGGCCAGGTCGCGGCGCACCGCCGGGTATCGCGACAGTTCACCGGCGCGCGGCAGCGCACGGGCGGACAGCGCCTCCAGATCCAGCTCGAAGGCGTACACATCCACGTCGATGTCCATCGCCTTGGCCAGGCGCGGGTGGATCTGACCGATCCAGCCGATCGCCAAGCCGTCGCGGAAGACTTCGGCCGAACGCACCGGATGGCCGTAGGCACGGCTGGACGGGCGGAACTCCAGCACCGCGCCACTGGCAGCGGCCAGCGATTCCAGGTCGCCCTTCAGGTCATGGAAATCGACCTTGCGGGTTGGCAGGCCCCACTGCACTGCCTGCGCTTCACCGCAGACCGCAGCGGCCACGCGCGAGGTTTCCAGCGGTGCCGGCCGGCTTTCGCCGAGCGACGCGTCGCCGGCCTGCTGGGCGAACACCCGGCCGATCTCGAACAGGCGCACGCGGCCCAGCTGGCGGGCGGCGTTGCGGCCAAGGGTGGCGACCAGGCCCGGCAGCAGCGCCGGACGCATCACTGCCAGCTCGGCCGACAGCGGGTTGGCCAACGGCACCAGGTTGTCGCGCAGCTGCCACTGGCTCAGCAGTGCGTCGTCGACGAAGGCGAAATTGACGGTTTCCTGCAGGTCGCGGGCAACCAGCTGGCGGCGCACGCTGAGCGTGTCCAGCTGGGTCTCGGTCGGCATCGCAACACGCGATGCACCACCCGGCAGCGTGGTCGGGATCTGCTCGTAACCGTGGATCCGGGCCAGCTCCTCGATCAGGTCTTCTTCGATGGCGATGTCGAAGCGGCGGCTCGGTGCAGTGACCTGCCAGCCTTCGCCAGCGACCACCACCTGCATGCCCAGCGCGCGCAGGATGCGCTCGACTTCGGCGTCTTCAATGGTGATGCCCAGCACGCGGGTGATGCGTGCGCGGCGCAGCAGGATCGTGGCCGGCTGCGGCAGATCGGCCGCGTTCACCGCCTCGGTCACCGGCGCCGGGGTACCGCCGGCCAGGTCCAGCACTAGGCGGGTGGCATATTCGATGGCGGTACGCGGCAGCGCCGGGTCGACGCCACGCTCGAAGCGGTGGCCGGCATCGGTATGCAGGCCCAGCTTGCGGCCACGGCCCATGATCGCGGCGGGCGCGAAGTGCGCCGCTTCCAGGAATACGGCGGTGGTGGCATCGGTAACGCGCGTATCGAAGCCGCCCATCAGGCCGGCCAGGCCGACCGCGCGGTCGGCGTCGGTAACCACCAGGAAGCTGTCGTCCAGCGCAGCATCACGGCCGTCCAGCAGCTTCAGGTTTTCGCCGGCGCGCGAACGACGCACACCGATCGTGCCCTGCAGGGTGCCCAGATCGTAGGCGTGCATCGGCTGGCCCAGCTCGAGCATTACGTACTGGGTGATGTCGACCAGCAGCGACACCGGGCGCACGCCACTGCGGCGCAGGCGCTCGGCCATCCACAACGGAGTCTTCGCCGCAGCGTTGACACCTTCGATGACACGACCGAGATAGCGCGGCGCTTCGGCACCTGCATCGAGCTGGATCGCCAGCTCGCGACTGCCGTGGGCGGCGATCGGCTCTGCGATGAAATCCAGTACTTCGCTGCGCGTGGCTGCAGCAACGTCATAGGCGATGCCGCGGATGCTGAAGCAGTCGGCGCGGTTGGGGGTCAGCTTGATCTCGATGCTGGCGTCCGGCAGGCCGAGGTACTCCACCAGGGTCTGGCCAACCGGCGCGTCATCCGGCAGTTCCAGCAGGCCGGAAGCGTCGTTGTCCAGGCCCAGCTCCTTGGCCGAGCACAGCATGCCGTTGGATTCGACGCCGCGCAGCTTGGCCGGCTTGATCTTCAATTCGCCGATCTGCGCACCGACCATCGCCAGCGGCGCGACCAGGCCCGGGCGCGCGTTCGGCGCACCACAGACGATCTGCAGCAGCTCAGCCTGCCCCGCATCAACCTTGCACACCTGCAGGCGATCGGCTTCGGGATGGCGTTCGGCTTCGACGATACGCGCGACGACCACGTGCTGCAGGCCATCGCCAAGCGCGGTCACGTCTTCCACTTCCAGGCCGATGGCGGTCAGCACCGCGCTCAGCTCATCGCGCGAGGCAGTGGTCGGGACGTGGCTGCGCAGCCAGTTTTCGGAGAATTTCATGGGGTCACCCTGGTGGGCCCGGCGCATGCGCCTGGGCTTCGGATTCAAGTGCAGCCGGGCATGGCCCGGCACGACATGGTTGTGGCTTACGCGAACTGCTTCAGGAACCGCACATCGTTCTCGAAGAACGCGCGCAGGTCGTTGACGCCGTAACGCAGCATCGCAAAACGCTCCACGCCCAGGCCGAAGGCAAAGCCGGTGTAGCGCTCCGGATCGATGCCGACGTTGCGCAGCACGTTCGGGTGAACCATGCCGCAGCCCAGCACTTCCAGCCAGCGGGTGCTGCCATCGGGCTGCTGCCAGGCGATGTCCACTTCCGCGCCGGGTTCGACGAACGGGAAGTAGCTCGGGCGGAAGCGCATCTCGAAATCACGCTCGAAGAACGCGCGCACGAACTCGGACAACGTGCCCTTCAGATCGGCGAAGGTCGAGTGCTCGTCGACCAGCAGGCCTTCGACCTGGTGGAACATCGGCGAATGGGTCTGGTCGCTGTCGCTGCGATAGACCTTGCCGGCGGCGATCATGCGCAGCGGCGGCTGGTGTTCGCCCATGTAGCGCACCTGCACACCGGAGGTATGCGTGCGCAGCAGGCGGCCGTCACCGAAGTAGAACGTGTCATGCATGGCGCGCGCCGGATGGTGCGGCGGGAAGTTCAGCGCCTCGAAGTTGTGCCAGTCGTCCTCGATCTCCGGCCCTTCGGACAACTCATAGCCCAGCCGGCCGAAGATGCCGGTGATGCGCTCGAGGGTGCGGGTGATCGGGTGCAGGCCGGCGCGTTCGCCGCTGCGGCCGGGCAACGTGATGTCGATCGCCTCGGCGGCCAGGCGCGCATCGAGTGCGGCATCTTCCAGCACTGCCTTGCGCTCGCCCAGCGCGCTGCTCAGCGCATCGCGGGCCTGGTTGATGGCCTCACCGGCCGCCTTGCGTTCGTCGGCCGGCAGCGCACCGAGCTGCTTGAGCTGCGAGGTGATGCTGCCGCTCTTGCCAAGCAGGGCCACGCGCAGCTGTTCCAGCGCGTCCGGGCTCTGCGCGGCGGCCACGTCGGCCAGCGCCTGGGAAGTGAGGGATTGGATGTCGCTCATGGGTAGCCGGAACTCCAGTCGGTCTGCCATCGCGATGCACGAAGGGCCGCGCCGTCGCAACCGCTTGCCGGTCGCCCGCCTTCTGCACGGCTGCGCCCGGCACAAAAAAGAATGGGGAAGGACTTGCGCCCTTCCCCATGCATTGCCTCTACCTGACACCGTTCTCCGTGAACGGCAACGGCATCGGGAAGGACTTATGCCGCCAGTGCGCCCTTGGCCTTTTCGGCCAGTGCAGCAAAGCCAGCTGCGTCGTGCACGGCGATGTCAGCCAGAACCTTACGGTCCAGGGTGATGCCAGCCTTCAGCAGGCCGTTCATGAAACGGCTGTAGCTCAGGCCGTTGATGCGGGCAGCCGCGTTGATGCGGGTGATCCACAGCGAACGGAAGTTGCGCTTCTTCTGCTTACGGCCGATGTAGGCGTACTGCTGTGCCTTGATGACCGCCTGCTTGGCGACGCGGAAGACCTTGCGACGGGCATTGTAGTAGCCCTTCGCCAGATCAAGGATTTTCTTGTGGCGGCGACGCGCCTGTACGCCACGCTTAACTCGTGCCATTTTTCAGTTCCTCAGAGGTAAGGGAGCATGCGGTCCAGACGGCCTGCGTCTTCTGCGCGGACGTGATTCGTCTGACGCAGGTTACGCTTACGCTTGGTCGCTTTCTTCGTGAGGATGTGGCTACGGTTGGCGTGGCCGCACTTGTACTTGCCCGAGGCGGTCTTGCGGAAACGCTTGGCCGCCGCCCGGTTGGTCTTGATCTTGGGCATTGCAATGTCCTTGATGGGATATGACCCTGGTTTCTGACTGATCTGGCGGCGGCCTGGGCCGCTCTTTCCGTCCTGCCATGATCGGCGTACGACCCGTCCTGGGTGGGTCGAGCCGGGCATGATACAGGCAAAACCGCCCTGTAACCAGCCCCCATACAGCTTTTCATCCGCAACCCGGCTGCGCCGGTCCCGGAAAAGCAAAAGGACGCCAGCGGCGCCCCTTCACCTTCATCCATTCAGCCGCCAGGCGCCCCGCGAGGCAGCCCGTCAGGCCTCAGGTCTTCTTCTTCGGCGCGATCATCATCACCATCTGACGCCCTTCCAGGCGCGGACGGGATTCGATGACGATGTCCTCGCCCAGATCACCCTCGATCCGGCTGGCCATCTCGCGACCCAGTTCCTGGTGGCTCATTTCACGGCCACGGAAACGGATGTTGACCTTGATCTTGTCGCCTTCTTCAAGGAAACCGCGCATCTTGCGCAGCTTGATCTGGTAGTCGCCCTCGTCCGTGACCGGACGGAACTTCACTTCCTTGATCTCGACCTGCTTGGTCTTCTTCTTGGCCTCGCTGGCCTTCTTCTGGGCTTCGAACTTGAACTTGCCGAAGTCCATGATCTTGCACACCGGCGGGTCTGCCTGCGGCTGGATCTCGACCAGGTCCAGGCCTTCATCTTCGGCCATGGACAACGCTTCGTCTCGCGTCAACACGCCGATCATTTCTCCGTCACTGCCGATCACGCGGACGCGCGGCACACGGATTTCCTGATTCTTGCGGTTCTGTTTGTTGTCAGGGGTACTGATATTGCGATCTCCCAAGGGTGTCGAACCCGGCCCGGGCGCCAATGCGCACGGGCCGGACCTTTATTTACGCGCCCTCGGCCTGGAGCCGCTCGGTGAAAGCCTGGAGGCTCATGCTGCCGAGATCTTCGCCAGAACGCGTACGCACCGCCACAGCGCCGTTTTCCTTCTCGCGGTCACCAATGACCAGCAGGTACGGCACGCGCTGCAGCGTGTGCTCGCGAATCTTATAGCCGATCTTCTCGTTACGCAAATCGGCGCTGACGCGGAAGCCTTGATCCGCAAGGCTTTTGGTCACGGCAGACACGTATTCAGCCTGCGCATCGGTGATATTGGCCACCACCACCTGGGTCGGCGCCAGCCAGGCCGGGAACTGGCCGGCATGGTGCTCGATCAGGATGCCCAGGAAACGCTCCATCGAGCCGACGATGGCCCGGTGCAGCATCACCGGATGCTTCTTCTGGCTGTTTTCGTCCACGTATTCAGCGCCCAGACGGCCAGGCATCATGAAATCGACCTGCATGGTGCCCAGCTGCCAGGTGCGGCCGATGGCGTCCTTCAGGTGGTACTCGATCTTCGGGCCGTAGAAGGCGCCCTCGCCCGGCAGTTCCTGCCATTCCACCCCGCAGCTGGACAGTGCCGAGCGCAGCGCGCCCTCCGCCTTGTCCCAGGTGGCGTCATCGCCCAGGCGCGATTCGGGGCGCAGCGCGATCTTGACCTGGATCTCCTCGAAGCCGAAGTGCTGGTACACCGCCAGCGCCTGCTGGTGGAACGCGGTCACTTCCGCCTCGACCTGGTCTTCGGTGCAGAACACGTGACCGTCGTCCTGGGTGAAGCCACGCACGCGCAGGATGCCGTGCAGCGCGCCGGAGGGCTCGTTGCGGTGGCAGGCGCCAAACTCACCGTAGCGGATCGGCAGATCGCGGTAGCTGTGCAGCCCCTGGTTGAACACCTGCACGTGGCCCGGGCAGTTCATCGGCTTGAGCGCGTAGGTACGCTTCTCCGACTCGGTGAAGAACATCGCGTCCTGGTAGTTGTCCCAGTGGCCCGACTTCTGCCACAGCGACACGTCCAGGATCTGCGGGCAGCGCACTTCGCCGTAGCCGGTGCTGCGGTACACCTTGCGCATGTACTGCTCGACCACCTGCCACAGCGCCCAGCCCTTCGGGTGCCAGAACACCAGGCCCGGGGCCTCTTCCTGCAGGTGGAACAGGTCCTGCTGCTTGCCGATGCGACGGTGGTCGCGCATCTCCGCTTCTTCGATGCGCTTGATGTACGCATCGAGCTGCTTCTTGTCGGCCCAGGCGGTGCCGTAGACGCGCTGCAGCTGCTCGTTCTGCGCGTCGCCGCGCCAATAGGCGCCGGAAATGCGGGTCAGCTTGAAGGCCTTCAGGAAACGCGTGTTGGGCACGTGCGGGCCACGGCACATGTCCACGTATTCCTGGTGGTAGTACATGCCCATCGCCTGGATCTCCGGCGACATGTCTTCGATCAGGCGCAGCTTGTAGTCCTCGCCACGGGCCTTGAAGATCTCGATGACTTCCGCACGCGGGGTCACCTTCTTGATGACGTCGTAATCCTGCGCGATCAGCTCGCCCATGCGCTTTTCGATCGCCGCCATGTCTTCGGGGGTGAACGGGCGCTCGGAATAGATGTCGTAGTAGAAGCCCTCGGCGATCACCGGGCCGATGACCATCTTCACGTCCGGATAGAGCTGCTTGACCGCGTGGCCGACCAGGTGGGCGCTGGAGTGGCGGATGATTTCCACGCCCTCCTCGTCCTTGGCGGTGATGATGCGCAGGGAGGCGTCGTGGTCGATGACGTCACTGGCATCGACCAGCACGCCATCCACCGAACCGGCGATGGTGGCCTTGGCCAGGCCGGCGCCGATCGACTGGGCGACGTCCATGACGCTGACGGGATGTTCGAATTCGCGGCGGCTGCCGTCGGGAAGGGTAATCGTGATCATTGCAATGGCTTCATGCGGGGCCCGCCGGGCGGGCTGGAAAGCGCTCCCGGGCCAACGCCCGGGCAATAAAAAAGCGCCACGAGGGCGCCTGGAATGCAGGGCCTTCGGGGCAGGTCAACAGTGGGCGGTGGTAGTGCTCATGTCGCACGCTCGGCCGGCGCAGTGCGCGGGCCACCTTGGTTCCAGGATGTGGTTGCCGATGATCTTAAACCAGTGGCCGACAAAGCCCAAGCGGCGCCTGAATGGCGCTCGCTGGCGGCGTGAAAACGCAATGATTACCATGTGCGCGCAGCCAGCCTCCGTGCCGGCCTGCCCGCTTCCCCCAGGACCCTGCAATGCGCCACCCGCCCCGACCGGCGCCTGCCGGTCCCGCCCGTGCCCCGCGTTCACCGGCCGTATGCCGGGCTCGGAGCCCGCAATGATCACCGTTGGCCTGTCGACCCTTGGCTTCTGCAGCCTCGGCATGCTGTCGGCGATGTTCTCCGCGCTGGCCTTCTATGCCGCCTCCCCGCACTGCCGTTGGCCACGCCTGCGCCGTGCCGGGCGCCTGGGTCGGCAGATCGGCCTGGTCGCTGCCGTGGCCGCGCTGTGGCTGTGGATGGCCGAACTGGGCTTTGCCGCCGGCCTGGTGGCGATGCTGTGCACCTGGATGCTGGCCGCCATGCTGCTGCCGGCACTGGCGGCATGGCACCGCCCCGATGTGGAGCCGCGCTGATGTGGTCGCGCGCACTGGCCGGCATCTTCGCCGGCTTCTTCCTTGCCGCTGCGGCGACCGGCCTGGTCGCATGGCTGCCGCCGGGCCCCTGGCAGAAGGCCCTGGTGCCGAGCCTGATCGCATTCGTCCCGTTGTGGATGCTGGCCGCGCTGTGGGCCTTCAGTTTCCGCAGCCCGCTGCGCGCCTGGCTGACCCTGGCCGGTTGCGCGGCCCTTGGCTTCGCCGTACTCGGCCTGCTGCGCCTGACCGGCGCGGTGCAATGAGATCGACCGCATGAAATTCAGTTCACAGACCCTGCGCACGTTCACCACCCTGCACACCTGGGTTGGCCTGGTCGCCGGCTTCGGGCTGTTCGTGGCGTTCTATGCCGGCGCGCTGACTCTGTTCCACCACGATCTCCCGCTGTGGCAGACGCCTGGCGCAGCAACCGCGTTGCCGGCCGGCCTGGATGACGCCCAGTACCTGCTCGACGATGTACTGGCCACCCACGCCGAAGCGCGTCGCCACGTTGGCATGACCTTCCCCGGCGCCGATCATCCGCAGCCGCTGGCCTACTGGCAGGCCGAAGACGGCAGCTGGCGCTATGCATGGCCGGGACAGACCGGCGGCAGTCCGACGCCACCGCAGACCGGGCTGGCCGAACTGGTCAACGAACTGCATTACAGCCTGGGCCTGCCGGTGGCCGGCATCTACGTGATGGGCATCGTCAGCCTGCTGTACGGCATGGCCCTGCTCAGCGGACTGGTGATCCACCTGCCCAAGCTGCTGGGCGATCTGTTCGCGCTGCGCCCGGGCCGCAATCTGAAGCAGCAATGGCAGGACGCGCACAACGTGATCGGCGTGCTCAGCCTGCCGTTCCATCTGATGTTCGCGGTGACTGGCGCCCTGCTCTGCCTGGTGTTCATGCAGATGGCCGTACTCAATCCCCTGATCTACGACGGCAAGGCACTGCAGGCGGTACCGACGGCGATGGATACCGCGCCGCTGCGCGAAGCCAGTGGCATCCCGGCTGCACCGGGCAGTCTGCGCGAACTTCATGCACGGGCGCTGGAAGTGGCGCGCGCGCAAGGTGTGGCCAACTTTGAACCGGCCTACCTGAAACTGGCCAATGGCGGTGATGCCAACGCGACCATCGAGATCACCGGCGAGGCCAGCGGCACGCTCGGCCCGCTCGGCGCTGTCGCGCTGGATGTCGAAAGCGGCCGCGTGCTGGCCAGCCAGCTGCCTGGCCAACGCGATGCCAACCACGCCACGCTCAGTGCCGCCTATGCCCTGCACTTCGGCGAATTCGGCAATGGCGTGGTGGTCTGGCTGTACTTCCTGCTCGGCCTCGGCGGCGCCTTCCTGTTCTATTCGGGCAACCTGCTGTGGATCGAGTCGCGCCGCAAGCGCCGTCAGCCGCAGCAGTCACGCGCGGCCGTCAACATGGCGCGGGCCACGGTGGGTTTCTGCATCGGCCTGTGCGTGGCGATCTCGGTGGCCTTCGTCGCCGCACTGGTGCTGGAGCGGGTCGCCCCTGCACAGGTCGACCACGGCATCCGCTGGGCCTGCTTCCTGACCTGGGCGGCGTGTGCGCTGTGGGCAGCCCTGCGCCGCCCGGCGCAGGCGGCGCGCGAGCTGCTGTGGGCCGCAGCGATCAGCACCGCGCTGGTGCCGGTGGCACACGGCGCCCTCAACGGTGACTGGCTGTGGTTGGCCGCCGCACGCGGCCACTGGCCGTTGTTCTGGATCGATGCGATGGCACTGGCGATGGCCTTTGGCTTTGCCCGCCTGGCGTATGCGAGCCAGCGGCGGGCCCGCAACGGTGACCCCAACAGCGTGTGGGCGAACTGACCACCCGCCATCGATGATCGGATTGCAGCGCCGGCCCTTGCCCGGCGCTGACAGCACGCTCAGTCGCCGACGCGGGCCTTCTGCCACGGAGCCAGCATGGCGTTGAGCAGGCTGGCCTGCTCGTCGTCACCGGTCAGCTCCCACATGAAGACACCGGCCAGGCCCTGCTCGCGCGCGAACTGCGCCCGCAGCCCGATCGAACGCGGGTCTTCATAGCTGATGAAAATCTTCTCGGTCGGGTTGTACAACCACGGGCTCTGCGCCTGCGGCTGCCAGTGCTTGTTCCAGCCCGGCTGGTCGAGATAGCGTGCCTTGATCACCCGCCAGTCACCGGCATCGGCCGGAGCGCTGTAGGCCTGGTACAAGCCATCTGCCGACTCGCCGGTGACCTTGAAACCGCGCCCATAGAACGGCACGCCCAGCACCAGCTTGCTCGCGGGTACGCCATGCTCGCGGTAGTACTGCACGGCACCGGCGACGTTGTTCCAGCGCCGCAGTTCCGGCGCCAGCGGATCGGCAGGCACTTCATGCAGGGGGGCATTGAAGGTCGACACCGCCGAGAAGCCGGTGCCCATGTCGTAGCTCATCAGGTTGATGAAATCGAACACCTTGGCCAGCGCCGGCAGATCGTAGCTGGCGACGGGATCGTACGGACCGTCGGTCTGCAGGCGACCTGCCGCCAGCGCCGCAGTCAGCAGCATCGGCTGCCCCGCTTTTCTGCCGCGAGCATCCAGCGCCACGCGGAAAGCCTGCGCAAGCTTGGTCAGGTTGGCACGGTCCTGCGGACGGTGCGCCAGTTCCTTCGGGCCACCGCTGACCGGGAACTCCCAGTCGATGTCCACGCCATCGAAGCTGCCGGCATGACGCTCGAAGAACAACGCCATGCACGAGTCGACCAGGCGCCTGCGGCTGGCCTCGGTCAGCGCAGCGTCGGAGAATCCGCCCGCGCCCCAGCCACCGATCGAAATCAACGTGCGCAGATGCGGATGATGGCGCTTGAGCTCGGCCAATGCGGCGAAGTTGGCCGGCGCCTCGGCTCCGATCGCACAGCGCCCGTCCTCGATGGTGGAGAACGCATAGAACAGATGGGTGAGTCGTTCGGCCGGGACGCTCGATACCGGATAGCGCTCGGCCGAACCGCCAGGGTAGTACGCACCGAAGATCGGCGTTTGCGCGGGTTGCGCCTGCGCGGCAATGGGCAGGGTACCGGCGATCAGCACTGCAAGTACGGCCAAGGTCTGGCGGAACATGGAAACTCCCGGGTCGAAGGCGCAGCCACGTTAGCAAACAGATCGGCCCAGGGTGCGGATGTCCGTGCAAGTCGTCCGCTGGACAGTGGCCGGTCACTGGAAGCTGACACGGTCGTGGCTGCGCAACGTCGAAAGCACTTCGCTGCAGGACAACACACGACCTGCCTGAGCTAAGGTGGCGCTGGATCTTCAATGGCACACGGACATGACCGCAGACCACGACGCAGACGACGAACTGCTGGACGACGAAACCCTCGAAAAGCTGCAGGCAATGGAAGCGCGTGCCTATGCGGCGTTCGATGCTGGCGACCTGGCGGAAGCCACTGCCCTGTTCGGCGAGCTGATCGAACTCACACCCGAACTGCCCAATCTGCACTACATGCGCGGGTTGGCGCACAAGTACCTGCGCGACTGGCCGGCATCGCTGCAGGACAACCTGCGCTCGGAACAGCTGCGCGATGCATTCGACGAGGCCACCGCATGGAACGCCGGCATTGCCGCCACCGGCGCCGGTGACTGGGCCGAGGCGCGCCGGCAATGGACCCGTTGCGGCATCACACTGCCAGAGGGCGAAGGCCCGATCGACGGCAATTTCGGCGTTGCCTGTGTCCGCTTGAATCCGTGGTCCAGCGGCGAGACCGTGTACATGCGCCGATTGGATCCGGTGCGTGCACGGGTGGAGAACGTACCGCTGCCTGAGAGCGGGTTCCGCTTCGGCGACATCGTGCTGCATGACGGCGCATCCACCGGGCATCGCAGCCATGGTGAGCGTCAGGTACCGGTGTTCAACGCCATGCAGCGTCTGCAGCCGTCGGACATGGCAACCCATGCCGTGTTCGTGCAGTGCGATGGACCGGAGGACATTGCCGCGCTGCGCGCGCTGACTTTGCCGGGCATCGGCCTGGTCGAGGACTGGACCGAGTCGGTGCGTCACCTGTGCCTGCGCTGCAGCTATGGCACGCCGCACCAGCACGATGACGACCGTGGCGATGACGAGACCCGTGATGATGACGATCGCTGGGAAAGCGAACGCAACCTCGGTATCGCCGCACAGGGCCGGACCGCGGTGGAGAAGCTGATGGCGGTATGGACGGCAGCCGGCAGGGGGCGCGTGCTGGAGGCGATTGAACAGCGCGAGCATCCGCTTCCGGATCCGGAGCCCGGTCAGGTGTGGTGGCTGGGGCACGAAGAAGAACAGCCCGTGTAGCGCCGAGCCTTGCAACGCAAGGCTTTCAGAATTCTTCAGGGGAATTTCCAGCACTTCAGCCGGTGCTCTGGCCCAATCGGGCTCCTTTCGATGGAGCCCGATCATGCGTTCACTCCTGGCCATTTCCGGCCTGCTGGCATCTCTTCTCAGCCTGCCCTGCACCGCCGCCCCACCCGACCCTGCGCGTCTGCAGGCGCTGGAACACGCCATTGCCAGCGATGAACTGAAGCAGATCCGCAGCGTGCTGCTGCAGGTGGACGGCAGGGTCGTCTACGAGGGCTACTTCAACGGCGCCGATGCGCAGACCCTGCACGACGTGCGTTCGGCCAGCAAGAGCGTGACCGCCCTGCTGGTGGGGGCCGCCATCGGCGAGGGCAAGCTGCCGGGCGTACACGCGCGCGTCTATGACTACTTCCCGGCTTACACCGCGCTCCATGCGGTGGATCCGCGCCTGCGCCAAACCACGGTGGAAGACCTGCTGACCATGAGTTCCCTGTGGGAGTGTGATGACGAGAATGCGTTCTCGGCAGGCAACGAAGAGCGCATGTACGTGACCGAACGCTGGCTCGATTTCACCCTGGGGTTGCCGGTCAAAGGATTTGCACCATGGATGCAGCGTCCGGCGGACAGCCCGCACGGGCGCGCCTTCGCCTACTGCACCGCCAATTCCTTCGTACTCGGCGCGGTGCTGGAACAGGCGACCGGCCAGCCGTTGGCAGACTACGCCGCACGCGTGCTGGAGCGACCACTGGGAATCACGGCAAGCCACTGGAACCGGTCGCCCGAGGGCATCGGCATGGGCGGTGGCGGGACGCGCTACCGCAGCCGCGATCTGGCCAGGCTGGGCCAACTGGTACTCGATGGCGGCCGCTGGCAGGGCCGACAACTTCTGCCGCGCGACTACATCGCCGCCATGATCCAACCGCAGGCACAGGCCGGCGATGGCAGTGACTACGGTTATCAATGGTGGGGATTGAAACTGGCGGTCGACGGCAAACCACAGACGGTGTGGGCAATGTCCGGCAATGGTGGCAACTATGTCTTCGTGCTGCCGCAGCATCGCGCCGTGGCCGTGGTTACCAGCCAGGCCTACAACCGCAGCCTGGCCCACCCACAGTCGCGACGGATTCTCACCGAGTTCCTGTTGCCGGCGCTGCGCTGAGGCCCGAGAGATCGGCGGGACGCCAGTCGGCAGCCAGTACCCGGCTGCGTTGGCGTGCGATATCGGTATCGATGCGCGCCAGCAGAGCCGCCCATCCCGAAGTGTTGTGCAAGGGCGCGAACAGCGGCGTGGCGCGCAGCCACGCCGCATCGCGGAAGCCGTCGTTGACCGCCTGCTGCAACGCCCCCATCGCGGCAGCGGTGTTGCCTGACGCCTGCAACAGCAGGGCCCGCTCCAGAGCGGCGTCGGACCAGCCATCACCGGCCTGTGCCTGCAGCGATGCGAGGCGGTCGCCAATCCATTCCGGTGATGGGCCCGGCGCTGCGTACAGCATGGCCAGGGTCTGCCCGAACGACTGCTGCGGACGCAGTTGGCGCCCCTGCTCGAAGGCAGCGGCGACGGCGGCGCGATCCCCGGCCTGCAGCGCCAATTCGCCCTGCAGCCGCAGCAGTTGTGGATGCGGAGTGCCGCGCGACAGCGCTTCGGACAGCGCCTGTCTGGCTGGCCCGGATGCACCGGCTGCAAACAGGCTGCGCGGCCAGGCGATGTTGGCAAAGACGTTGTCGGGGTACAGCTGGAAGTTCCGCGCGTGACGTTGTGCCGCCGCTTGGGTGAAGCCCAGCAGCTCCAGTTCACGTGCCACCTGCACGTCGCGGAAACGCAGGCGCTCGGGCGCCTTCAATGCGAGATTGTCGCGCAGCGCAAGAACAAGATGGCCCTGCTCCTGGTGCAGATAGGCCAGCGATGCGCGCGTGCGCTCATCAGCGGGATCCAGCTGGATGGCGCGCTGGTAATCGGCAATGGCATCGCCCATCCGCCCCAGGCAGTCGTAGGCATAGCCGCGCAATGCGTGCGCCGCACCGTCATCGAAAGCGCGACGGAGTTCGGCGTCCGCCAGGGCAAGGGCTTCGTCCATCTGCGCAGCCGAGCCATTGAACAGGCACCCCTGCGCGGACAAGGCACGTGACAGCCCGCGTCGTGCGCTGCTGGATTCGGGATCCACCTGCAGTGCCTGCCGGTACAGGGCAATGGCACGCTCGTTGTTGCCGGCCTGGCCGATGCTGGCGTAGTACTCGGCGCGCTGCAGCAAGGCCTGCGCGGCCGGCGGCGATGGCGTAGCGGGCCACAGTAGAACAGTGGCCAGTACGACAACGGCGGCGGCACCGCCGGCCAGCCAAGGCCACTTGCGGCGTGCAGCTGGCGGCGAGGTCCGCTCCAGCGCGACCGGCGCAGCGCACAGCTGGTAGCCACGCCCACGTACCGAGCGGATATACCGCGGGCGGCGGCTGTCGTCGCCCAGCGCCTTGCGCAGCAGCTTCACCCGCTGGCTGATCGCATCTTCGCCCACGACCGCTGGTGCCCAGACCTGTTCGGCCAAGGTGTCGAAATCGACGATGTCGGTACCACGCTCCAGCAGCACTTCGAACAGGCGCCAGCTCAGGCCATGGAGCGGCAACGCGACACCTGCGCGGGTGACCCGCTGTGCAGGGAAATCTATTTCAAGGTCGAGCAGACGCAGGCTGTCCATGCGCGAAGCATAGCGGCCGGTGCGGCCTGCGGGACGACAGGCAAAGAAAAAGCGGGCCGAAGCCCGCTTTTTCATTTCGGCGTGTCAACCAAGGTTGACACCTACCGGAATCGAGGCGTGCCAACCAAGGTTGACACCCACCGTCGATTACTCGGCGGTGGCGCCTTCGCCTTCCTCGACGGCCTTCATCGACAGGCGGATACGGCCCTGCTTGTCGACTTCCAGCACCTTGACCTTGACCACGTCGCCTTCCTTCAGCACGTCGCCGACCTTCTCGACGCGGTCGCTGGAGATCTGCGACACGTGCACCAGGCCGTCCTTGCCCGGCAGGATGGTGACGAATGCACCGAAGTCCATGATCTTGGCGACCTTGCCTTCGTAGATGCGGCCCGGCTCGACGTCCGAGGTGATCTGCTCGATGCGGGCCTTGGCAGCCTGCGCAGCGATGGCATTGACCGAAGCGATGACGATGGTGCCGTCATCCTGGATGTCGATCTGGGTGCCGGTTTCCTTGGTGATGGCCTGGATGGTCGAACCACCCTTGCCGATCACTTCGCGGATCTTGTCCGGGTGGATCTTGATGGTCAGCAGACGCGGCGCGTAGTCCGACAGCTCTTCGCGCGGAGCGGTCAGGCCGTGGGCCATTTCGCCCAGGATGTGCAGACGGCCAGCCTTGGCCTGCTGCAGAGCCTGCTTCATGATCTCTTCGGTGATGCCTTCGATCTTGATGTCCATCTGCAGGGCGGAGATGCCCTCAGCGGTACCGGCAACCTTGAAGTCCATGTCACCCAGGTGATCTTCGTCACCCAGGATGTCGGACAGGACGACGAAGCGATCGCCTTCCTTGACCAGACCCATGGCGATACCGGCAACCGGTGCCTTCACCGGCACGCCGGCGTCCATCAGGGCCAGCGACGAGCCGCAGACCGATGCCATCGACGAGGAGCCGTTGGATTCGGTGATTTCCGACACGACACGGATGGTGTACGGGAAGGATTCCAGCGACGGCATCACTGCCAGCACGCCGCGCTTGGCCAGACGGCCGTGGCCGATCTCGCGACGCTTCGGGCCCATCATGCGGCCGGTCTCACCCACCGAGTAGGGGGGGAAGTTGTAATGGAACAGGAAGTTCTCTTTGTACTCACCGGAGACGGCATCGATGACCTGGCCATCACGGGCGGTGCCCAGGGTGATGGTCACGATGGCCTGCGTTTCGCCGCGGGTGAACAGCGAGGAACCGTGGGTACGCGGCAGGATGCCGGTCTTCACTGCGATCGGGCGGACGGTGTCCAGCGCACGGCCGTCGATGCGGACCTTGGTGTCCAGCACCGAGTTGCGCATGGTGCTGTATTCCAGCTCGCCGAATTCCTTCGACAGCTCGGCCGGGTTCCAGCCTTCAGCGGCCACGCGACCAGCCAGCGACTCGACCACGTCCTTCTTGATCGCCGAGATGGCGTCGCGGCGCTGCAGCTTGTCGCGCACCTGGAAGGCTTCGCCCAGACGCGGGCCGATGGATTCCTGCAGGGCGCTGATCAGCACGTCGTTCTTGGCCGGGGCGACCCAGGTCGACGGCTTGGTGCCGGCTTCCACGGTCAGTTCGTTGATCGCGTTGATGACCTTCTGCATTTCGCGGTGACCGAAGGTCACGGCGCCCAGCATCACGTCTTCGGACAGCAGCGCGGCTTCGGATTCCACCATCAGCACAGCGTTGGCGGTACCGGCAACGACCAGCTCCAGCTCCGAATCCTTCAGTTCGGTCACGGTCGGGTTGAGGATGTACTCACCGTTCTTGTAACCCACCTTGGCGGCGGCGATCGGACCCTTGAACGGGGTGCCGGCCAGCGACAGCGCAGCCGAGGCACCGATCAGGGCAGCGATGTCACCATCGATGTCCGGGTTCAGCGACATCACCGTGGCGATGATCTGGACTTCGTTCTTGTAGTCTTCCGGGAACAGCGGACGGATCGGACGATCGATCAGACGCGAGATCAGGGTTTCCTTCTCGGTCGCGCGGCCTTCGCGCTTGAAGAAGCCACCCGGGATACGGCCACCGGCGTAGAACTTCTCCTGATAGTCACAGGTCAGGGGGAAGAAGTCCTGGCCCTCACGCGCGCTCTTGGCGGCAACGGCGGAGACCAGCAGCACGGTGTCGTCGAACTTGACGATGACGGCGCCACCGGCCTGGCGGGCGATTTCGCCGGTCTCAAGCGTGACGGTGTGCTTGCCGTACTGGAAGGTTTTGGTGATTTTTGCCACGGGGGTGTCCTTGGGGATGCTGTCTGCGAATGGACCGGGGGCGACCCTTGCCGCCAACGGATGACCGGTCGTTCCGGTCTGAAAAAGGTATTGCGGTGCTACAAAACAAAACCGCGGCGCATCGCTGCGCCGCGGGGGATTCGTTGCTTAGCGACGCAGGCCAAGCTTCTCGATCAGGGCCTTGTAACGCTCGACGTCCTTCTTCTTCAGGTAGTCGAGCAGGCTGCGGCGGCGGTTGACCATCTGCAGCAGACCGCGGCGGCTGTGGTGATCTTTCTTGTGGGTCTTGAAGTGGCCGGTCAGCAGTTCGATGCGGGCGGTCAGCAGTGCAACCTGGACTTCCGGGGAGCCGGTGTCAGCCGAGCTGCGCTTGTTGTCTTCAATGACCTTCTGGGTGTCGATCGACATGTCTTTTTTTTCTCTGTGATGCGTGGCCGGCAGGAACGCGCTTTCGCGCACCGCCTGGCTCGCCGTGAACCAACAAATGGATGAAACCCGCCTTCGGCAGGCTGCCGTAAAACGGCCGCGAAATTGTAACGGCCAGGGGGCTTTGGAACAAGGTCCGGGGCTGAACCGGACTTCCCCGTTCAGAGGTTGAAGCGGCGCTGCGGGGCCAGCAGACCGCTATCGTCGACCTGGCCCAGGCCCTGCGCCGCCGATCCGGGACCGAACACGGCCACCAGGCCGCGCGGCCAGGAAGGGTCGCGCTGGCGCTGGCCCACGCAGAAACGCTGGGTCTGCTCGGCGTCCAGGTCGACCCGGGGATACTCGGACAGACCGGCTGCAAGCGGTAGCAGCAGCGCGTCCATGGCGGTCTCGTCCTGCGCTTCCACCAGGGCCCTCAGCTGCTCCAGGGTGACCATCGCCGGTTCGTGGAACGGCTCCACCCACAAGCGACGCAGGGCACTGATGTGCGCCCCGCAGCCCAGCGTTTCACCCAGGTCACGGGCCAGACTGCGGATATAGGTGCCCGAGCCGCAGGTGACCCGCAGCCGCAGCCGCTCGGGCTGCTGCTCCAGTATCTCGATGGCATGGACCTTGACCTGGCGCTCGGGCGCCTCGATGGCGTCGCCTCGGCGGGCCTTCACATAAAGCGGTTCCCCGCCCTGCTTGAGCGCGGAATAGATCGGCGCACGCTGCAGGATGTCGCCCAGCAGCGGCGCGATCGCCGCCTGCAGGGTCTCGGGACTGATCGCAGGCACCGGCCGCTCGAGCAGCACCTGGCCCTCCGAGTCATCGGTATCGGTGGTCTGGCCCAGCACGATCTCGGCGTCGTAGGCCTTGGCCGAGCCCAGCAGCAGGCCGGCGATCTTGGTGGCCTCGCCGAAGCACAGCGGCAACAGGCCGGTGGCCAGCGGGTCAAGGCTGCCGGTGTGGCCGCCCTTTTCCGCACGGAACAGGCGACGAGCGACCTGCAGCGCGGCGTTGGAGCTCATGCCGGTCGGCTTGTCGAGCAGCAGGATGCCATCCAGGCGGCGGAACTGAATTCGGGTCATGACAGGTACGGGTAGCGCCGGGCCATGCCCAGCGAGCGCGCAGCGCGGTCTGCATCAGACATCGCGCAGCCGGAATGCAACAACGCCGGGCATGCCCGGCGTCGCGCGGTTATTCTTCGTCGCCTTCGCGACGCTTTTCGGCGGCCACGGTATCGGGCAGGTCGCGCAGCAGGTTGTCGATGCGCTCGCCACGATCGACCGAGTCGTCGTAATGGAAATGCAGCTCCGGCACATGCCGCAGCTTCATCGCGCGCGCCAGCTCCATGCGCAGGCCCCAGGCCAGTTCCTTCAGGCCCTTCACTGCTTCCACCGAACGTTCCGGCATCAGTGCGGTGACGAACACCTTGGCGTGGGCCATGTCGCGGGTGATTTCCACGTCGGACACGCTCACCGAGGGCAACCCGTGCTCGCGCACGGCGTTGTGCACCAGGGTGCCGAGTTCACGGCGCAGCTGGGCGGATACACGGTCGGTTCGGTGGAAAGTCTTGGGCACGCGGCAGGCTCTTGATTCGATTGTGGCCCGACCGAGGTCAGGCACTACAGTTTACGGGATGAAACGAGACCGGCCCGTGAGGGCCGGTCCGTTGCAGCATTACAGGGTGCGCGGCACTTCGATACGCTCGAAGCACTCGATCTGGTCACCCGGCTTGACGTCGTTGTAGGCCTTCACCGCGATACCACACTCGGTACCGTTGCGGACTTCCTCGACGTTTTCCTTGAAGCGGCGCAGCGATTCCAGTTCGCCTTCGAAGATCACCACGCTGTCGCGCAGGACGCGGATCGGCTTGTTGCGCTTGACCACACCCTCGATGACCATGCTGCCGGCGACGGCACCCAGCTTGGAGCTGCGGAAGACGTCGCGGACCTCGGCGATACCGATGATCTCTTCGCGGATCTCCACGCCCAGCAGACCGGAGGCCACCTGCTTCACCTGATCGATCACGTCATAGATGATCGAGAAGTAACGCAGGTCCACGCCGTTGGATTCGATGATGCGACGGGCCGAAGCATCCGCACGCACGTTGAAGCCGATGACGGTGGCCTTCGAAGCGGCGGCCGAATTGGCGTCCGACTCGGTGATGCCGCCCACGCCGGAGTGGATCACGTTGATGCGGATGTCGTCGTTGGACAGCGCCACCAGGGCCTGGCTCAACGCCTGCACCGAACCCTGCACGTCGGCCTTGATGACCAGGTTGAGGACCTGCTGGCCCTCGCCCTTGCCCAGGGTCGCCATGATGTCTTCCATGCGGCTGCCAGCGGTGGCGACCAGGCGCGATTCACGGCGCTTGGTCTCACGCTGCTGGGCAACGTCCTTGGCCAGACGCTCGTCGTCGACGACGACGAAGTCGTCACCGGCTTCCGGCACGCCGGACAGGCCCAGGACCTGCACCGGGATGGACGGGCCAGCGAACTCCGGCTGCTTGCCGGTTTCGTCGAACAGCGCACGCACGCGGCCGTACTGGATACCGCACACCAGGTAATCGCCCTTCTTCAGGCGGCCCTGCTGCACCAGCACCGTCGCGATCGGGCCACGGCCCTTGTCCAGCGACGATTCGATGACCACGCCGTTGGCACGACCCTCGTCGACCGCCTTCAGTTCCAGCAGCTCAGCCTGGACCGAAACAGCTTCCAGCAGATCGTCGATGCCCAGGCCGGTCTTGGCCGAGATCTCCACCATCTGGGTGTCGCCACCGAAGTCTTCGGCCACGACCTGCTCGGAGAGCAGCTCGTTCTTGACCCGCATCGGGTCGGCGCCGGACTTGTCGATCTTGTTGATCGCCACGATCAGCGGCACACCCGCCGAACGGGCGTGCTGGATCGCCTCCTTGGTCTGCGGCATGACGCCGTCATCGGCAGCCACGACCAGCACCACGATGTCGGTCAGCTTGGCACCGCGGGCACGCATCGAGGTGAACGCGGCGTGGCCCGGGGTATCCAGGAAGCTGATGACGCCCTTCGGCGTTTCAACGTGGTACGCACCGATGTGCTGGGTGATGCCGCCGGCTTCGCCGGTGGCGACCTTGGTGCGACGGATGTAATCCAGCAGCGAGGTCTTGCCGTGGTCGACGTGGCCCATGATGGTGACCACCGGCGGACGCTGCACGGCCTCGCCCTTGTTCTCACCCGCCGATGCCAACAGCGCGTCTTCGGCGTCGTTGTCGCTGGCGCGGATCGCCTTGTGGCCCAGCTCTTCGGTGACCAGTGCCGCGGTGTCGTGGTCGATGGACTGGGTGATGGTGGCCATCACGCCCATCTTGAACAGCGCCTTCACCACCTCGCCGCCCTTCAGCGCGAGCTTCTGCGCCAGGTCGGCCACGGTGATGGTGTCGCCGATCGCCACTTCACGCACGACCGGTGCGGTCGGACGCTCGAAGGCATGCGGGCCGGAGTTGCCACCGCCGCGCGACATGTCGCGACGGCCGGACGTCGGACGGCTGCCCGGGCGACCACGGTTGTTGCTGTTGTTGCTGTTGCCACGGCGCGCACGATCGGCAGCGGACAGGTGCATCTGACCGGCAAAGCGGTCACCCGGTCCACGCTCGTTGCGCGGCGCGTTGCGGTTGTTGCGGTCGTCGCTGCGCGGCGGCGCTGCACTACGCGGAGCAGCCGGGGCTGCGGCCGGAGCGCGCGGCGGGCGCGGCGCGGTTTCGTCGATCGGAGCACGCACCTTGGGCTTGCTGGCAGCCAGGGCCTCGGCAGCCTTGGCGGCAACCGCAGCTTCCTCGGCCGCCTTCTTCTCGGCCTCGGCACGCTCCTTGGCAGCGACCTCTTCCTCGCGTGCACGGACGATGGCCTCGTCACGCAGGCGGTCCTTCTCGGCCAGGGCCTGCTGCTCGGCAAGGTTGCGTGCGCGCGACTCTTCCAGCTTGCGCAGGATGTCGGCACGCTCTTCGTCCGGGGTCATCGCACGCGCACCATCCTTGACGTAGGTGCGCTTCTGGCGCACTTCCACGTTCACGGTTGTCTTGCTGCGACCGGAACTGACCGTCACTTCCTGTTGCTTGCGACGGTTGAGGGTGATCTTCTTGGCAGATTGATCAGTCTCTTCCGGGGCCTGCTCGGGCTTGCCGTGCGAGCGACGAAGGAAGCCCAGGAGCTTCACTTTCTCGGAGCTGGTCACGACCTGGTCGGGACCGCTGAACTTCATGCCGGCACCAGCCAGCTGTTCCAGCAGTTTTTCGACCGGTGTATTGACCAGTTCAGCAAGCTTGCGGATGGTGGTTTGCTGCGACATTCGGATCCTATGATCTTGTGGGCGCCCCCCCGCATCTGGAGGTGGCGCGGATTCTACGCCCTGATCGGCTCAGGGCCCTGTTCATTGCCGGCTCATTCGCCGCGTTCCAGTCGGGCGATTTCCTCGGCACGCGCGGCCAGGATCAGCGCCGCGGCGCGCTCCTGGTCCAGCCCTTCAATGCCGAAGTCCATGACCTCGTCGGCGGCCAGGTCGGACAAGTCCTCGCTGGTACGCACGCCGTGGCCGGCCAACGCGTATGCGGTGGCTTCGTCCATGCCCTTCAGGGACAGCAGGTCCTGTGCCGGCTGGCCGTCCTCCAGGCCTTCCTCGACTGCCAGGGCCTCATTGAGCAGCGCATCGCGGGCACGTGCGCGCAGCTCTTCGACGATGTCTTCGTCGAAACCTTCCACGGCCAGCAGTTCGCCGACCGGTACGTATGCAATTTCCTCGACCGTGCCGAAGCCTTCGCTGACCAGGATGCCAGCGATTTCCTCGTCCACTTCCAGCTTGTCCATGAACAGCTGGCGGGCCGAAGCCTGCTCGGCTTCCGACTTGGCGGTCACCTGGTCCTGGGTCATCACGTTGAGCTGCCAGCCGGTCAGGCGGCTGGCCAGGCGCACGTTCTGGCCGCCCTTGCCGATCGCCTGGGCCAGGCGGTCTTCAGCAACGGCCAGGTCCATCGAATGCTTGTCTTCATCGACGATGATCGACTGCACTTCGGCCGGCGCCATCGCATTGATGACGAAGTTGGCCGGGTTCTCGTTCCACAGGACGATGTCCACGCGCTCGCCATTGAGCTCGTTGGACACGGCCTGCACGCGCGAACCACGCATGCCGATGCAGGCGCCGATCGGATCGGTGCGCTGGTCGTGGGCGAGCACGGCAATCTTGGCGCGGTCGCCCGGATCGCGGGCACAGGCCTTGATTTCCACCAGGCCCTGGCCGACTTCCGGCACTTCCAGCTTGAACAGCTCGATCATGAATTCCGGTGCGGCGCGGCTGATGAACAGCTGCGGGCCACGCGGCTCCGAACGCACTTCGGCCAGGTAACCGCGGACGCGGTCGCCGGCACGCAGGACATCACGCGGAATGCCCTTGTCCTTCGGAATGAAACCTTCAGCGTTGCCGCCAAGGTCGACATAGATGTTGCCGCGCTCGGCGCGCTTGACCACACCGGTGATGAGCTCGCCCACACGGTCGGCCCATGCATCGACAACCTGCTGGCGCTCGGCTTCGCGCACGCGCTGCACGATCACCTGCTTGGCGGCCTGGGCGGCGATGCGACCGAAGTCGGGGTTCTCGATCTGCTCTTCGATGTAATCGCCGACGTCCACGCCTTCGGCTTCGTCGATCGCGTCCATCAGGCGGATCTGGCGATCCGGCGATTCCATCACTACGTCATCGGCCACCACTTCCCAGCGGCGGTAGGTTTCGTAGTTGCCATCCTTGTGGTCGATGACCACGCGGGTCAGCACTTCCTCGTCGGGATAGCGCTTCTTCGCTGCCGAGGCCAGGGCGGCCTCGATGGCATCGAAGATTACTTCACGCGGCACGCCCTTCTCGTTGGCGACCGCGTCCACTACCAGCAACAGTTCCTTGCTCATTGGCTCACTCCGCGCGCGGCTTCTTTGCCGCCGGCTCGTTGGAAGAAGAATTCTTGTTCGGCTTCGGACGCTTCGGTGCCGGACCGGTCGGCTTGCTCGGGGCCAGCCCCAGCGCCACCCAGTCAGGCATGATCCGCGCCTTGTCGATGTTGTCGGCCGACACCACCAGTGCGGTGTTGTCGACAATGAAGGTGATGCTGCCCTGCGCCTCGTCGATCGCGTCGATGCGACCCTGCAGGCGACGGCGGTTTTCCTGCGGCAGCTTCAGGGTGACCTTGGCCGATTCGCCGAGGTGACGACCGAACTGCTCCAGGTTGAACAGCGGGCGATCCACGCCCGGCGAGGACACTTCCAGCGTGTAATTGCCGCTGATCGGGTCCTCGACGTCCATCTGTGCAGAGACTTCGCGGCTTACCCGCTCACAGTCGTCCACATTGATGATGCGCTCGGGCTGTTCCGCCAGCGGCACGTCGATGTAAAGGCGAAGGGTCGCACCGCCGGGGGCCGGCAGATACTCAACGCCCAGCAGCTCCAGGCCCAGCGACACAACGGTCGGGGCGAGCAGATTCGCGATGTCGGTTGCCTTGTCGCTCACAGCCTGCCTTGATCTCTTGGTTGGGTGCCGGCCTTGGCCAGCATGGAAACATGACGCCCCGAAAACGACGAAGGGCCCGCTGGGCCCCTTTTCCGGAAAGACTCCGGTGACTGGATTCCGGTTGCAACGCGCTGAACAAGCGTGCTGCGGCCCTCCTTCCGGGTGGATCTCCGATGGGGAGCGCCGCCGTCAGGGGTACTTCTAGGCCGCTGATGATAGCCCCTGCACCGCTCTGGTGCAAGGCTGCGGCCGTCCTGAAACCCTTCGCTGCGCTCGCCGGGCATGGCCCGGCGCTACCGGGTGACCGCGCGATGGCAGCGCCGGGCCACGCCCGGCGGATCGACGGAAGCCGCAAAGAAAAACGCCCTCGAAGCAGAGCTTCGAAGGCGCATTCTTTACTTGGTAGCGGGGGCAGGATTTGAACCTGCGACCTTCGGGTTATGAGCCCGACGAGCTGCCAGACTGCTCCACCCCGCATCAGAAGCGGAATTATGAGGGATAACTTCAAAACCTGCAAGCTTTTCCTCATTCATCGAATTGGTTGGAGCCGATTCGATGTGTTGGTAGCGGGGGCAGGATTTGAACCTGCGACCTTCGGGTTATGAGCCCGACGAGCTGCCAGACTGCTCCACCCCGCACCGGAAGTGCTTGAACTGCTGCCCCACTCTGGCGAGGGGGCGCTCCGCAACGATGTTCTGGCTGAACCGCTGCAGTGACAACTCAAGCTGCGTATATTACACGAATCGCGCAGCTTTGTGTCAACTTTTATGCAAGATGCGCAAATGCCTGCTGGCACCAGACCATGATCGGGTTCCAGGCAAGGCCCAGCGCCAGCAATGCCAGTGCGTTCACGCCCAGCACCACGCCCAGCACGCGGTCCTTGCTGCGCGGCATGGCCTCGCCCACCGGCTCATCGAAGTACATGACCTTGATGACGCGCAGGTAGTAGAAGCAGCCGACCACGGCACACAGCACGCCCAGGATCGCCAGCCACAGCAGGCCACCGTTGACGGCTGCGCCCAGCACGGCCAGCTTGGTCCAGAAGCCGAGGAACGGCGGGATGCCCGCCAGCGACGCCATGATGCACAGCACCAGGCCGGCCATCCACGGGTTGCGGGCGTTCAGGCCCTTGAAGTCCTCGATGTTCTCCGCCTCGAAGCCGGCACGCGACAGCGCGATGATCGCGCCGAAGGCCGCGGTCGACATGATCGCGTAGGCCAGGGCGTAGAACAGCGCCGCCGCATAGCCCTGCGAACCACCGCCGGCGATGCCCATCAGCAGGAAGCCGATGTGCGACACGGTGGAGAACGCCAGCATGCGCTTGAGGTTGCTCTGCGCGATGGCCATCAGGTTGCCGATCACCAGCGACAACGCGGCCAGGCCGGCAATCATCAGCTGCAGTTCGGTCGACAGCGGGCCCACGCCCATTTCCAGCAGGCGATAGGCCATGCCGAAGGCGGCCAGCTTCGGCGCCGAACTGATGAACAGCGCGATCGGTGCCGGAGCACCCTGGTACACGTCCGGCAGCCACATGTGGAACGGTGCGGCACCCAGCTTGAAGGCAACACCGGCAATCATGAATACCGCGCCGGTGATCAGCAGCACGCGCTCTTCCGAGTGCGGGATGGCGGCCTGGATGGCATCCAGGTGCAGGCTGCCGGTGGCGCCATAGATCAGCGACATGCCGTACAGCAGCAGGCCCGAAGCCAGCGAGCCGAGGACGATGTATTTCATCGCCGCTTCCGAGGCCAGCCCGCTTTCGCGGTTGCTGGCGACCAGCGCGTAGGAGCACAGGGCCAGCAGTTCCAGGCCCAGGTACACCATCAGCAGGCTGCCGGCGGAGACCAGGATCATCATGCCGGCGGTACCGAACAGGATCAGCACCGGAATCTCACCCTGGAACAGCTTGCGCTCGCGCAGGTAGCCCCAGCCGTAGATCAGGGTCAGGCCGCTGAGCAGCACGATCCCGGTCTTCATCACGTCCGCGGCGGTATCGCGCACGAACATGCCATGGAAGACCTCCCCCTGCCCGCCCACGCCGGTGGCCAGCATGAACAGCACCACGGCCAGTGCGGCGACCGAGAACAGGTGGGTGACGATCTTGTTCCGTTCGCTGACGAACAGGTCGAGGATCATCAGGGCGAAGGCACTGCCGATCAGCACCAGCTCGGGAGCGAGCGGTGGCAGGTCAGCGGCGGTCAGTGGCAGCAGCGGCGAGGTGGTCATCATCAAATCCTGGAATTACAGCAGCTTGCTGGATGCGATCTGCATCGCCAGCTTTGCGATCGAGGGCTCCATCAGGTCGGTCAGCGGCTTGGGGTAGATGCCCAGGGCCAGCACGCCAATGGCGAACACGCCCAGCACCAGCCATTCGCGGCCGTTGATGTCCTTCAGTTCGGCGACGTGGCTGTTGGCCACCTCGCCGAAGAAGACGCGCTTGTACAGCCACAGGGTGTAGGCCGCGCCGATGATCAGGGTGGTGGCTGCGCCCAGGGCGATCCACGGGTTCCGCTGGAACGCCGCGAGGATGACCATGAACTCGCCGACGAAACCGCTGGTACCCGGCAGGCCCGCATTGGCCATGAAGAACAGCATGGCGAAGGTGGCGAACCAGGGCATCACGTTGACCACGCCGCCGTAATCGGCGATGCGGCGGCTGTGCATGCGGTCGTACAGCACGCCGACGCAGGAGAACATCGCGCCGGACACGAAGCCGTGCGAGATCATCTGCACCATGGCGCCCTGCAGGCCCAGGCGGGCCGCATCGACGTTGCCGGCTTCACGCACCAGCCACAGGGCAATGAAGGTGCCCAGGGTGACGAAGCCCATGTGCGCGATCGACGAATAGGCGATCAGCTTCTTCATGTCGTCCTGCACCAGGGCGACCAGGCCGACGTAGATCACCGCGATCAGCGACAGTGCGATGACCAGCCATGCCCACTCCTGCGACGCATCGGGGACGATCGGCAGGTTGAAGCGCAGGAAGCCGTAGCCACCGATCTTCAGTGCGATGGCGGCCAGGATCACCGAACCGGCGGTCGGCGCTTCCACGTGCGCGTCCGGCAGCCAGGTGTGCACCGGGAACATCGGCACCTTGACCGCGAACGCGATCAGGAAGGCGAAGAAGATCCAGGTCTGTTCCTTGCCCGACAGCTGCAGTGCATAGAGGTCGGCCAGCTGGAAGCTGCCACCCTTCATGTACAGGTAGATCAGCGCCACCAGCATCAGCACCGAGCCGAGGAAGGTGTACAGGAAGAACTTCAGCGCGGCGTAGATGCGGCGCGGGCCGCCCCAGACACCGATGATCAGGAACATCGGGATCAGCATCGCCTCGAAGAACACGTAGAACAGCATCGCGTCCGTGGCCGAGAAGATACCGACGGTGACACCTTCCAGGATCAGGAAGGCCGCCACGTACTGGTTCACGCGCTTGTCGATCGCGCTCCAGGCACCGATCAGGGCGAGCACGCTGACCAGCGTGGTCAGCAGGATCAGCGCTACGGCGATGCCGTCCACGCCCAGGTTGTAGCCGATGTTGTAGGTCGGGATCCAGGCGTGGGTCTCGACGAACTGCAGCGCGTCGATGCCCGGGTTGTAGCCGCCCAGCAGCGAGAGACTCGCCACGAAGGTCAGCACCGCGACGCCCAGCGACGCCCAGCGGGCGGTCTGCGCATCACGGATCGCAAGGATCAGGGCACCGCCGAGGATCGGCAGCCAGATGAGGACACTGAGTAGAGGCCAGTTCGACACGTCTTCTTATTCCGTACAGGTCATCAACGCAGGTAATGCATCAGCACGCCCAGGAGGGCAATCAGGCCGATGATCATCGCGAAGGCGTAGTGATAGAGGAAACCGGATTGGGTACGGCGCAGCACGCTGGCTGCGACGTCCACAACACGTGCCGAGAGATTGACCACGCCGTCGACGATGTTGCTGTCGATCCAGCGCGAGACCTTGCCCAGCTTGACGCTGCCACCGGCGAGGCCATCGATCCACAGCTTGTCGAAGCCGTACTTGTTTTCCAGCACGGACACCACCGGGGCGAAGGTCTTGCGCGCCTTGCCCGACAGGTCCGGCTTCCACAGGTAGAACAACGCAGCCAGCAGGAAGCCTGCCAGGGTCAGCCAGAACGGCGGCAGCATCATGCCGTGCAGCGCGAACGCCACCGGACCATGGAACTCCTCGCCCAGGAAGGCCACGGTGTTCTTGGCCGGATCGTAGAAATCGACGATGCCGGTGAAGAACGTGTTGACCTGGCCCTTGATCGCCGCATGGGCGTGGTGACCCGCCCAGTCGGTGCCGTGCAGCATCGGACCGATGCTGAAGAAACCGATGGCGATCGACGGGATGGCCAGCAGGATCAGCGGCAGCGTCACCACCCACGGCGTTTCATGCGGCTCATGCGGACCGTGGCCATGGCCGTGGTCGTCATGCGCGTCGGCATGGTGTGCGTCGGCAGCATGGTGGTCGTCATGACCATGACCGGCGTGCCCATCTGCATGGCCGTCGCCATGAGCGTCATGTGCGTCGCGGAAGCGTTCCTTGCCGTGGAAGGTCAAGAACAGCAGGCGGAAGCTGTAGAAGCTGGTCACCAGCACGCCACCCAGCACTGCCCAGTAGCCATAGGTGGCCACCCAGCTGTTCTGCATGTGGGCATGGATCTCGGCGGCCTCGATGATGGTGTCCTTCGAGTAGAAGCCGGAGAAGAACGGCGTACCGACCAGGGCCAGGGTACCGATCCACATGGTGATGAAGGTGATCGGCATGTACTTGCGCAGGCCGCCCATCTTGCGCATGTCCTGCTCGTGGTGCATCGCGATGATGACCGAGCCGGCACCCAGGAACAGCAGCGCCTTGAAGAAGGCGTGGGTCATCAGGTGGAACACGGCAGCGGAATACGCCGACACGCCCAGCGCCACGGTCATGTAACCCAGCTGGGACAGCGTGGAGTATGCGACGACGCGCTTGATGTCGTTCTGCACGATGCCGATCAGGCCGGTGAAGAACGCGGTGGTGGCACCGATGAACAGGATGAAGTTCAGCGCGGTCTGCGACAGCTCGAACAGCGGCGACATGCGGGTGACCATGAAGATACCGGCGGTCACCATCGTCGCGGCGTGGATCAGCGCCGAGATCGGGGTCGGGCCTTCCATCGAATCCGGCAGCCACACGTGCAGCGGAACCTGCGCCGACTTGCCCATGGCGCCGATGAACAGGCCGATGCAGATGACGGTGGCGATCGACCAGATCACCGGCTCGTTGAGCAGCTGCATGCCGAACATGGTGCCGTCCCAGATCTGCAGCTGGGCGCGCGGGTCGGCGAGCATGCCGGCCTGCGAGAACACCTGCGAGTAATCCAGGGTACCGAACACCCACAACACACCGGCGATGCCCAGCAGGAAGCCGAAGTCACCGACGCGGTTGACCAGGAACGCCTTCATGTTGGCGAAGATCGCGGTCGGACGCTTGAACCAGAAACCGATCAGCAGGTACGACACCAGGCCCACTGCTTCCCAGCCGAAGAACAGCTGCAGGAAGTTGTTGCTCATCACCAGGGTGAGCATCGAGAAGGTGAACAGCGAGATGTAGCTGAAGAACCGCTGGTAACCCGGATCGTCCTGCATGTAGCCGATCGTGTAGATGTGGACCAGCAGCGACACGAAGGTCACCACCACCATCATCATCGCGGTCAGCTTGTCGACCATGAAACCGACGTGGGCCGAGTACTGGCCGACTTCGAAGAATGTGTACAGGTTCTCGTTGAACGGCTGCGCCCCGCCCCACAGCAGCTGGTAGAGCGTGTGCATCGACAGGCCGCAGGCAACGGCGACACCGAGGATGGTGATGGTCTGCGCGCCGAAGCGCTTGACCTGGCGACCGAACAGGCCGGCGATGATGCTGCCGAACAGCGGTGCAAGCACCACTGCGATCAACAGACTCTTGGAGAGAGTGATTTCCATCTGTGGATCAGCCCTTCAACGAATCGACTTCGCCGACATTGATCGTTCGGCGTGTACGGAACAGGGTCACCAGGATCGCCAGGCCGATGGCGGCCTCGGCTGCGGCGACGGTCAGGATGAAGAACACGAACAGCTGACCGGACGGATCACCCAACTGACGCGAGAACGCGACGAAATTGACGTTCACCGACAGCAGCATCAGTTCGATCGACATCAGCAGGACGATGACGTTCTTCCGGTTGAGGAAGATGCCGGCCAGGCTGATGGCGAACAGCACCGCGCCGAGCGCAAGCATGTGGCCAAGGGTAATCACGGCTGGGTCTCCTCGCCGGCAACCGGCTTGCTGTTGCTGTGCACGACCGGCACTTCGGCGCCCATCTTGACCATGCGCAGGCGGTCGCCCGCCTTGACCATGGTCTGTTCACCCGGGTTCTGGCTCTTCACACCGGTACGGCGACGCAGGGTCAGCATTACCGCGGCCACAACAGCCACAGTCAGGATGACGGCAGCGAACTCGAACGGCAGCAGGTACTCAGTGAACAGCGTGCGGGCCAGCCAGGTGACGTTGGAGCTGTCTGCAGCAACCGCGGCGGCGTTGTCGGCCGGGAACGGAGTGACCGCCCTGCCCTTCACGCCGATCAGGGTCAGCATCTGCACCAGCATCGCCACGGCAACGATGAGGCCGACCGGCAGGTAGCGCACCCAGCCTTCACGCATCTTCGTAGGATCGATGTCGAGCATCATCACCACAAACAGGAACAGCACCATCACCGCGCCGACGTAGACCAGCACCAGCGCAACACCGAGGAACTCGGCGCCGACCAGCAGCCACACGCAGGCGATGGAGAAGAAGGTCAGCACCAGGCACAGGACAGCATGCACGGGGTTGCGCACGCTGATCACTGCAGCGGCCGAAACCGTTGCCGCGATGGCGAAGACCCAGAAAGCGATATTTACCCAATCCATCTCTCGACCTCAGCGGTAAGCGGCATCGGCGGCACGACGCTCGGCGATCTCGGATTCGAGACGGTCGCCCAGGGCCAGCAGCTGCGGCTTGGTAACGATGTTTTCGCCACGATTCTCGAAGTGGTACTCGAGGATGTGGGTCTCGACGATCGAGTCCACCGGGCAGCTTTCCTCACAGAAGCCGCAGAAGATGCACTTGAACAGATCGATGTCGTAGCGCGTGGTACGGCGGGTGCCGTCCTCGCGCTTGGCCGAATCGATGGTGATGGCCAACGCCGGGCACACCGCTTCGCACAGCTTGCAGGCGATGCAGCGCTCTTCACCGTTGGGATAACGGCGCAGGGCGTGCAGGCCACGGAAGCGCGGCGACTGCGGGAACTTCTCCATCGGGTACATCATCGTGTACTTCGGCTTGAAGCTGTACTTCAGCGTCAGCCAGAGACCGGCCAGCAGTTCGAGCAGCAACAGGCTCTTGAAGTAATGGGTAATCCTGTTCATCACTTAGACGCCCTTTTGAATCACGCCGAAGAACACCATGACGGCGGTAACCGCAATCCACAGAATGGCCAGCGGGATGAAGACCTTCCAGCCCAGGCGCATGATCTGGTCATAGCGGAAGCGCGGGAAGCTGGCACGGAACCAGATGTAGGCACTGGCGAAGAAGAACACCTTGACGAACAGCCACGGTGCACCGCCCTTCCAGATCCAGTCGACCAGCGGCGAGATATCGCCCGGGTTGACCCAGCCCTGGATCGGGCTCAGCCAGCCGCCGAGGAAGAAGATCGAGATCAGGAAGCTGATCAGGATCATGTTCGCGTATTCGGCCAGGAAGAACAGCGCGAACGCACCGCCCGAGTACTCGACCATGTGACCGGCGACGATTTCCGACTCACCTTCCACCACGTCGAACGGCGCGCGGTTGGTTTCGGCAACGCCCGACACCCAGTAGATGACGAACAGCGGGAACAGCGGCAGCAGGAACCAGTCGAAGAAACCGGAATTGCCGGCCTGCGCCATCACGATGTTGCTCAGATTCAGGCTGCCCGCAGCGATCATCACGCCGACCAGGGCGAAGCCCATGGCGATTTCGTAGCTGATCATCTGCGCCGAGGCGCGCATCGCACCCAGGAACGCATACTTCGAGTTGGATGCCCAACCGGCCAGGATGATGCCGTAGATGCCGAGCGAGGTCATCGCCAACAGATACAGCAGGCCGGCGTTGGCGTTGGACAGCACGATCTGCGAATCGAAGGGCACCACCGACCAGGCCGCGAAGGCCGGAGCCAGGGTGATCAGCGGCGCCAGCAGGAAGATCGCCTTGTTGGCGCTGCTCGGCTGCAGGACTTCCTTGAACAGCAGCTTGAAGACGTCGGCGAAGGCCTGGAAGATGCCCATGCCCACGTACATCGGGCCGTGGCGGACGTGCATCCAGCCGATCAGCTTGCGTTCCCAGACCACGTAGAAGGCCACCGAGACGATCACCGGAACGGTGATCACCAGGATCTTCAGGATGATCCAGATCAGCGCGCCGATGTCACCGAGGCCAAGCAGCCACTGGTGCAGCGGATCGACCGCGTTAATCAGCAATTCGTTCATGCAGCCACCACCGAAACACGAGCGGCACCCAGCGGCGCGGTTGCGCCGTGGCCCGATTCAATCCAGACCGAACCCGCAGCGACGCGGGCGTCGACCACCACCGGCAGGGTGGCCTTGCCGGCATCGGTGCCGACCTTGGCCATCTGCCCTTCCTGCAGCTGCAGGCGGGCGGCATCGTCAGCGTTGAGCACGATGCGCGGGGCGTTGTTGAGCGGATGCGACTGCAGCGCCGGGGCGCGACGGACCACCGCATCGGTGCGGTAGATCGCAGCGGTCGAGGCCACTTCCAGGCCTTCGCCGGCAAGGGCCGGCTGGGCCGAGGCAGCGACGGCAACAGTCACCGGGGCCAGGCTGGCGCGCAGGCCGGCCAGGTCGATGAACTCGAAGCCGGCGACGGCCAGCTCAGCGCCAAGCGCACGCAGCACTCGCCAGCCCTCGCGGGCCTCGCCCGGCAGCTTGCCGCCGGCACGGGCCGACTGCTCGCGACCGTCGAGGTTGGTCAGGGTGGCATCGATTTCCGGCAGTGCACCGATCGGCAGGATCACGTCGGCGACGTCGCGGGTCGAGGCGCAGGCGAACTGGCTGAAGGCCACCACCTGTGCGCCGACCAGCGCCTTGCGCGCGGCCGGAGCATCGGCGAAGTCCAGGCCCGGTTCCAGGCCGTAGACCACGTAGGCCTTGCGCGGATCGGCCAGCATCGCGGCGACGTCCTTGCCGGCCGGCAGCACTCCGGCGCGGGTCAGGCCGATCGCGTTGGCGCCCTGCGGGATACGGCACAGCTTGGCACCGGTGGCGGCGGCGAAGTCACGCGCAGCGGCACGGATCGCGGCAGCCTGCGGATGGTTCTCGGCGATGCCACCGACGATCAGCACGGTGTTGGTACCGCCCTGCACCGCCGAACGCAGCTCGGCGTTGGCCAGTGCATCGGCGAACTTTGACGGGGCCACGATCTGCTTGCCGGCAATGCTGAACGCGAAGTCGAAGTCGACCGGGTTGACGACGTGGATCTTCGCGCCGTTGGTCGTCTGCGCCTTGCGCAGGCGGGCGTGCAGCAGCGGCAGTTCGTGGCGGATGTTGCTGCCCAGAACGACGATGCGGTCGGCGCCTTCGATCTCGGCCAGCGGCAGGCCGAACACTTCGGCGGTGGCGGCGTCGGAGAAGTCGCGGTTGTTGATGCGGTGGTCGATGTTGCTCGAACCCAGGCCAGTAGCCAGGCGGGCCAGCAGTGCGCCCTCTTCGTTCGAGGTCGACGGGTGCACCAGCACGCCCAGGTTGTCGCCCTGGTTGGCCTTGAGGATCTCGGCGGCCGCGGCCAGGCCTTCGGCCCAGCTCACTTCCTTCCACTCGCCATTGACCTTGCGCAGCGGCTTGACCGCACGGTCTTCGCTGTACAGGCCCTGGTGCGAATAACGGTCACGATCGGACAGCCAGCACTCGTTGACCGACTCGTTGTCGCGCGGCACGGTACGCAGCACTTCGCCGCGACGCACGTGCAGGAACAGGTTCGAGCCCATCGCGTCGTGGTAGCCCAGCGATTCGCGCGCGGTCAGTTCCCACGGACGGGCGCGGAACTGGAACACCTTGTTGGTCAGCGCGCCGACCGGGCACACGTCGACCACATTGCCCGAAAGCTCGGTGGTCAGCGGCTTGCCGTCGTAGGTGCCGATCTGCAGGTTTTCACCGCGGTACATGCCACCCAGTTCGTAGGTACCGGCGACGTCGGCGGTGAAGCGGACGCAGCGGGTGCACTGGATGCAGCGGGTCATCTCGGTGGCGACCAGCGGCCCCATGTCCTCGTCGGCCACCACGCGCTTGCGCTCGTTGAAGCGGCTGACCGAACGGCCATAACCCAGCGACACATCCTGCAGTTCGCACTCGCCGCCCTGATCGCAGATCGGGCAATCCAGCGGGTGGTTGATCAGCAGGAACTCCATCACCGAGCGCTGGAACTTCAGCGCCTTCTCACTGCGGGTGGCGACCTTCATGCCGTCCATCACCGGCGTGGCACAGGCCGGCGCCGGCTTCGGCGACTTTTCCACGTCGACCAGGCACATGCGGCAGTTGGCAGCGATCGGCAGCTTCTCGTGGTAGCAGAAGCGCGGAATCGAAATGCCCGCCTTGTCGGCGGCCTGGATGATCATCGAACCCTTGGGCACGACCAGCGACTTGCCATCGATCTCGATGGTGACGTGGTCCGGTGGCACGCTGGGATTTATGGGTTGCGCGCTCATGCAGCGGCTGCCTCCACCTTCTTGCCGTCAACCATCGAATGACCGTTGACGATGTAGTACTCGAATTCGTCCCAGAACTGGCGCAGGAAGCCCTGGATGGGCCACGCCGCCGCTTCGCCGAACGCACAGATGGTGTGACCTTCGATCTGACCGGCCACGGTCTTCAACTGGTGCAGGTCTTCCATCGTGGCCTTGCCGGCGACGATGCGCTCCAGCACGCGGTGCATCCAGCCGGTACCTTCGCGGCACGGGGTGCACTGGCCACAGGATTCCTTGTGGAAGAACTGGCTGATGCGGCAAGCGAACTTGACGCAGCAGACGCTGTCATCCAGCACCACGACCGCACCGGAACCCAGGCCGGAGCCCAGCGCACGGATGGTGTCGTAGTCCATCGGCAGGCCCTTCAGCTCGGCCGCGGTCAGCACCGGCATGGACACGCCGCCCGGGATCGCGCCCTTGAGCTTGCGGCCCGGCTTGAGGCCGCCAGCCATCTCCAGCAGGTCGTCGAAGGTGGTACCGAGCGGCACTTCGAAGTTGCCGCCCTTCTGCACGCAGCCGGACACCGAGAAGCACTTCGGGCCGCCATTGGCGGTCAGGCTCAGGCCCTTGAACCACTCGGGACCATTGCGGATGATCGCCGGCACCGAACCATAGGTTTCGGTGTTGTTGATCGTCGACGGCTTGCCATACAGGCCGAAGTTGGCCGGGAACGGCGGCTTGTAGCGCGGCTGGCCCTTCTTGCCTTCCAGCGATTCCATCAGTGCGGTTTCTTCACCGCAGATGTAGGCGCCGGCACCGAGGGCGCCGTAGATGTCGATATCCACGCCCGAGCCCAGCACGTTCTTGCCCAGCCAGCCGTTTGCATAGGCATCGGCCAGGGCCTGCTCGAAGTGCTCGAACGGCTCGTGGTGGAACTCACCGCGCAGGTAGTTGTAGCCCACGGTGGAACCGGTGGCGTAGCAGGCGATCGCCATGCCTTCCACCACCGAATGCGGGTTGTAACGCAGGATGTCGCGATCCTTGCAGGTGCCCGGCTCGGATTCATCCGAGTTGCAGAGGATGTACTTCTGCACGTTGCCCTTGGGCATGAAGGACCACTTCAGGCCGGTCGGGAAACCAGCGCCGCCACGGCCGCGCAGGCCCGAGGCCTTGACCATCTCGATGACCTGCTCCGGCGGGATCTTCTCTTCGAGGATCTTGCGCAGGGCGGCGTAGCCACCGGTCTTCAGATAGCTTTCGTACGACCACGGGGTGTCGTAATGCAGGGTGGTGTAGACCACCTGGTGCGGCAGCGGCGCGGGGCCGACCGGACCCTTGGATTCGTGGTGATGTGCCATGCCCTTACTCCAGCCCGTCCAGAAGCTCGTCGACCTTTTCCAGGGTCAGACGCTCATGGTAGTGACCATTGATGACCATCATCGGTGCACCCGCGCAGCCGGCCAGGCACTCTTCCTCACGCTTGAGGTAGACGCGGCCGTCAGCGGTCGACTGACCGTTCTTGATGCCCAGCTTCTTCTCGCAATGGCGCACGATGTCTTCGGCGCCATTGAGCCAGCAGCTGATGTTCGTGCAGATGGCCACGTTGTTGCGACCCACCTTCTCGGTCTCGAACATCGAGTAGAAGCTGGCAACCTCGTAGGCCCACACCGGCGGCAGGTCCAGGTACTTGGCCACGCCGGCGATCAGCTCGTCGGTCAGCCAGCCCTGGTTCTGCTCTTGGGCAGCATGCAGACCCTGCAGCACGGCAGAGCGCTTGCGGTCCGGCGGGAACTTGGACAGCCAGTGATCGATGTGAGCGCGGGTTTTGTCGCTCAACACCACCATCGGGTCGACGTCGCGCGCCGCCTCGAAATTACCTGTCGCCTTCATCGGCCGACCTCAGCGAAATGCATAACGTGAAATTGCAGAAACTGCGGCGCCGGCTTGCGCCGGCTGCCTGCAGCGGGCGTTGGCGTGGCGGACGGCATTACCGGTCAACCTCGCCGAACACCAGATCGTAGGTACCGATCATCGCCACCACGTCGGCCAGCATGTGGCCGCGCACGATCGAATCGATCGAGGACAGGTGGGCGAAGCCCGGCGCACGGAGGTGTACGCGGAACGGCTTGTTGGCGCCGTCGGAAACCAGGTAGCAGCCGAACTCGCCCTTGGGCGCTTCAACCGCGGCGTAGGTCTCGCCGGCCGGCACGCAATAGCCTTCACTGAACAGCTTGAAGTGGTGGATCAGCGCTTCCATGTCGTCCTTCATGTCCTCGCGCTTGGGCGGAGCGACCTTGAAGTTCTTGACCATGACCGGGCCTGGGTTGGCCTTCAGCCACGCCACGCACTGCTTGATGATGCGGTTGGACTCGCGCATTTCGGCCACGCGGCACAGGTAGCGATCGTAGCAATCGCCTTCCTTGCCCAGCGGGATGTCGAAATCGACAGCATCGTACTTCGCGTACGGACGCTTCTTGCGCAGATCCCAGGCGATGCCCGAACCACGCAGCATCACACCGGTCATGCCCCACTGGTGGGCCAGTTCCGGCGTGACCACGCCGATGCCAACGGTACGCTGCTTCCAGATACGGTTGTCGGTCAGCAGGGTCTCGTATTCGTCGACACGGCCCGGGAATTCATTGGTGAAGTTTTCCAGGAAGTCCAGCAGCGAACCTTCGCGCGAGGCGTTGAGGTTCTTCAGGGCCTTGCCCTTGTGCCAGCGCGATTCCTTGTACTTCGGCATATGGTCCGGCAGGTCGCGGTAAACGCCGCCCGGACGGTAGTACGCCGCGTGCATGCGCGCGCCGGAGACCGCTTCGTAGCAGTCCATCAGCTCTTCGCGCTCGCGGAAGGCGTACAGCATCACCGCCATAGCACCCAGGTCGAGTGCGTTGGAGCCCAGCCACATCAGGTGGTTCAGGATGCGGGTGATCTCGTCGAACATCGTGCGGATGTACTGCGCGCGCTCCGGCGCCTCGATGCCCATCAGGGTCTCGATCGAGCGCACGTAGGCGTGCTCGTTGCACATCATCGACACGTAATCCAGGCGATCCATGTAGCCGATCGACTGGTTGAACGGCTTGGACTCGGCCAGCTTCTCGGTGCCCCGGTGCAGCAGACCCACGTGCGGGTCGGCACGCATGATGGTCTCGCCGTCCATCTCCAGGATCAGGCGCAGCACACCGTGCGCGGCCGGATGCTGCGGGCCGAAGTTCATGGTGTAGTTGCGGATTTCCTGCCGGCTTTCGGCAGCATTGCTGGCGAATGCTTCGCCGGCCTGGTGTACGTGACTCACTTCACTGCCTCCTGCGAGCGCTCGCCGGCAGCGGTCTGCAGGCGGGCGTCGTCGCGGATCACGCGCGGCACGCCGACACGCGGCTCCACCGAGGTGACCGGTTCGTAGATGACACGCTTCTTTTCTTCGTCGTAGCGGACTTCGACGTTGCCGATCAGCGGGAAGTCCTTGCGGAACGGATGACCGACGAAACCGTAGTCGGTCAGGATCCGGCGCAGGTCCGGGTGACCTTCGAAGATCACGCCATACAGGTCGAACGCTTCGCGCTCGAACCAGTTCAGGCCCGGCCAGATGCCGGTCAGCGAGGACACCACCGCCAGCGCTTCGTCAGGCGCGAAGCAGCGCAGGTGCATCATCAGGTTGTGCTGGTACGAACGCAGCTGTGCGACCACGGCAAAGCGCTGGGTCGGCATGTGCTGCGGGCGGGCACCGTCGGCGCTCTCTTCGCTGGGGAACTCGCCCCAGGCGAAGCGGCCCTGGGCCTTGCCTTCGACACCGCGGCTGAAGCCCTGCGAGGACACGTCGGCGGTGTCCCACTCATCGGAGCCGTAACCGAGGTAATCGACGCCGCAGAGGTCCACGGCCTGCTCGAAACCAAACTCGTCACGCAGCGCGAGGGCGGTGGCGTGCCACTCAGCGGCAGGCACTTCCAGCGTCACTTCGCCGCGGGGTTCGACCACGATGACCTTCGCACCTGCGAAACGTGCGGAGAGTCGGTCGATGAAGGATGCTTGCTCTGCCATGGGGGCTTGGCGCGCTCTTGTCAGGTGAAGGGGTCAGCGGGCGATGGTCTGTGTACGCCAGATCTTCTTCTGCAGCTGCAGGATCCCGTACACCAGCGCCTCGGCGGTCGGCGGGCAGCCCGGGACATAGATGTCCACCGGCACCACGCGATCACAGCCGCGCACCACAGAATAGGAGTAGTGGTAGTAACCACCGCCGTTGGCGCAGCTGCCCATGGAGATCACCCACTTGGGGTCGGGCATCTGGTCATAGACCTTGCGCAGCGCCGGGGCCATCTTGTTGACCAGGGTGCCGGCGACGATCATCACGTCGGACTGACGCGGCGACGGGCGGAACACCACACCGTAGCGGTCAAGGTCCAGGCGCGCCGCACCTGCGTGCATCATTTCGACCGCACAGCAGGCCAGACCGAAGGTCATGGGCCACATCGAACCGGTACGTGCCCAATTCAGCAGGGCATCGACGCTGGTGGTGACAAAGCCCTTTTCCAGCAGCGGGTTGTCGCCTTCCGGCCGCAGGATGTCATCAACCCGCCCTTCCGGGACAGGATTGGTCATCAGGCCATCGAGAGTCTGAATCACTCCCATTCCAGCGCTCCCTTCTTCCAGACATAAATGAAACCGAGGAACAGCATGCCGACGAACAGGCCCATGGTGACGAGCGAACGCGCGCCAAGCTCCATGAAGACCTGCGTCCACGGCACGATGAAGATGATTTCCAGGTCGAAGACGATGAACTGGATCGCGATCAGGTAGTAGCGCACGTCGAACTTCATGCGTGCGTCTTCGAAGGCTTCGAAGCCGCACTCGTACGGCGACAGCTTTTCCAGATCGGGGCGGCGGGGACCGAGGAATCGACCAACCAGCATCAGCGTAATGCCGATACCGGTGGCAACGATCAGAAACAGCAGAGACGGCAAATATTCGGCCAGCACAGCGATTCTCTCTTGCCTCTGCCGCTGCGCCTGCAGGCGCTTTGGCATGGGGGAGTGGACGGGAATCTGCCTGGCGCCTTGCGCGCCAGACGAACCCGCTTTACTTACTAAATGGTGCCCAAGAGGGGACTCGAACCCCTACGACCTAAGTCGCTACCACCTCAAGGTAGTGCGTCTACCAATTCCGCCACCTGGGCAAACGATCACATCAGACTATCTTCCCGATGCGCCGCGTATTGTAACCGGCTTCAGTCTTTCTGGGAGCCTTCCGAAGGCTTTTCTTCACCAGAAACCGAAGATTCCGCCTGAGCCGGCACAGTTGCGGCCGGAACCGGGGCGGCCGGGACCGCATCAGCCTTCGGAACGGCCGGCAATTCGCCCGCCGGAGCGGCCGGAGCACTGGCCGCCGGGGCAGACATCAGACCCAGATCCTGTTCGGCGGCCGGGCGGTTGCCATGGCCGGCGTACCAGGCCATGAAGAGGCTGATGCCGAAGAACACCACGGCCAGCCACTTGGTCGACTTGGACAGGAAGTTGGACGCGCCACGCGCACCGAACACGGTCCCCGAGGCGCCAGCGCCAAAGCCCGAACCTGCCGCCGCACCCGAGCCACGCTGCATCAGGATCAGCGCGACCATGGCTACGGCAACCAGCACGTAGACGACATTGAGGATCAACATCAGCATTGGAAATCCGCCCTCGGACTAGAGTGCCGGCGGCTAGCCGGCAACCGTAACTAATTGTTTGCCGCCGCCTCTGCGATGGCCAGGAAGTCGGCGGCCACCAGGGAGGCACCACCAACCAGCCCACCATCGACATCCGGCTGCGCGAACAGTTCCCCGGCATTGTCGGGCTTCACGCTACCGCCGTAAACAATGGGCAGTGAATCAGCAATTCTAGCATCGATGCGCGCGACTTCGCCACGAATGAACGCGTGCACCTGCTGCGCCTGCTCCTTGGTCGCGGTACGGCCGGTTCCGATCGCCCAGACCGGCTCGTAGGCGACCACGGCATTGGCGAAGCCTTCCGCCCCGACAAGCTCCAGCACCGGGGCCAGCTGGCTGGCGATGACCGACTCGGTCTGCCCGGCCTCGCGCTGCTCAAGGGTTTCACCGACGCACAGCACCGGCACCAGGCCGGCGTGCAGGGCAGCAGCGAACTTGCGCGCGACCAGCTCACTGCTCTCGTTGTGGTACTGGCGGCGCTCGGAGTGGCCGACCAGGCCATAGCGGGCACCCACCTCGTGCAGCATGGCTGCGCATACCTCACCGGTGTAGGCGCCCTTCTCGTTGCTGCTGACGTCCTGTGCACCAAAGGCCAGGCCGGTGTCGCCGAAGTCTTCGACCAGCTCACCCAGGTAGGGCATCGGCGGCAGGATCACCACCTCCACCCCGCGCTTCGGCAGCCCGGCGGCGACCTGCCCCAGCAGTTCGGTGGCGAATTGACGGCTGCCGTGCAGCTTCCAGTTTCCAGCGACGATCTTGCGGCGCATGAGCGGGTGGCTCCTGTATGAACTCAGCCGCCCATGATACCCGCTACGGCAAAAAACCGTTTCTTTGTAAGCGGTTACATGGATTTTCAGCCAACGGCGCAGCCCCTCGTGGCGGGGTTTGGGCTGGGTTGGTCGCGGAAAGCCCGGTGGGATCTGGGGGTTGGCCGGGCGGGTGGGACTGGCGAGGGACGCCGTGAACCCATCCCTGGGGGCTTGGCCGCGGCATCCATGCCGCGGACACCCTCGCCAGCCCCACCCGCCCGGCCCCTGACACATTCCGGCGGTTCCGCCCGCCACGGAAAGAAAAAAGAAGATCAAGAGCAGAAACCGAGCTCCCTGCCCCGCTTCGAGGCCTGACAGATCTCATCCACGCATGACGTGGATGGATCGTGTCGACCAAGGTCGACACCTACCAACAGCCGCGGGAAATTGTCGGGGGTGGGGCGGCGTGGGCTGGCAGGACCGTTGGCGCCATGGATGGCGCCATCGAGCCCCCAGGGATGGGTTTACGGCGTGTCCTGCCAGCCCACACCGGCCCGCCCAACCCGCAGAAACCCGAAGCCGCTTTGGCTTTGGCTTTGGCCTCTGCGGGTGCAGGGTGCAACCCTGCCGAACACCCTCCGCTGCGCTGGCCGGGCATGGCCCGGCGCTACCCGTAATGAAAAAGCCGCCTTTCGGCGGCTTCTTCATTACTTCAGCTTGATCTCGCGCAAGCGCTCTTCGAGGAAGCCGTGCGCGGTGATCGGCTCCGGGTACCGGCTCGGATTCTCCTCGCTGATGCACGAGGGCAGCACGTCGATCAGGAAATCCGGGTTCGGGTGCAGGAAGAACGGCACCGAATAGCGCGGCTGGCGGGCCAGCTCGCCCGGAGGATTGACCACACGGTGGATGGTCGACGGATACACATGGTTGGTCAGGCGCTGCAGCATGTCGCCGATGTTGACCACGATGGTGTCCGCGTCCGAGGTGAACGGCACCCAGTCCCCATCATGCGACTGCACTTCCAGGCCTGCCGCGCTGGCACCGACCAGCAGCGTGATGAAATTGATGTCGCCATGTGCACCGGCACGCACGTTCGGGATGTCGTCGGTGGTGATCGGCGGGTAATGGATCGGGCGCAGGATCGAATTGCCGAAGTTGGTCTTGTCGGCGAAGAAGTGCTCCGGCAGGCCGATGTGCAGGGCCAGGGCCGACAGCACGCGCGAACCCAGGTTGTCCAACGCCTGGTACAGGCCGTAACCACGCTCACGGAAGCCCTCGACCTCGGACGGCCACAGGTTCGGCGCCATCACGTCCCGGTACTTGGAGTCGTCGGCGATCTCGCGGCCGATGTGCCAGAACTCCTTCAGGTCGAAGTGCTTGGAGCCCTTTGCGGTCTCCACACCGAACGGGGTATAGCCACGGGCGCCGCCGCTGCCAGCCACGTGGTACTTGCGCTTGGTCTCATCCGGCAGTGCGAAGAAGGCCTTGAAGACGTCGTAGGCCGCATCGATGTCGGCCTGCGGGATGCCGTGGTTGCGGATGCCGGCAAACCCCCATTGGCGATATGCCGCCCCCAGCTCGGCCACGAAGGCGTCGCGGTCACTGTCGAAACGGGTGATGTCGAGGGTGGGGATCTGGCTCACAGCGGTTCCTGGCTTGTCGTTGAGTCGGTACGGGCCCGCCATGTCATGGCGACCGATCTGAACATTGTGACAGATAGATCGGGGCACGCCACCGACACACTGAAACAAACCGATACAATGCGCCACCCGCGCGCGGTTTAACGACTTCGTCACGCCGGGAAACGCCACCCGTTACCCCATCCCAACCCGCCTTCTCCATGGACGCCGCCCTGCCCGACGCCACCGCCGCCGCTCTTCCCGGCCCCGCCCGACGCTGGCGCAGGCTGGCCTGGTGGTCCCTGTTCATCGCGGCCAACGCGGTGCTGGCCGCGCTCATCGCGCTGGGCAACGTTCCGCTGCGCGACAACCCCGGCGGGACACTCGGCCTTGCCTATCTGGCGATTGCCCTGCCCGGCCATCTGCTCGCGTTCGGCGCACTGGCCGGCCTGCTGCCGCTGGCCATCGGCCTGTGGCCGCGCAGCGCGCGCGCGCTCAGCGTGTCGGCGGTGATATGCCAGGGTCTGTGGCTGTGCCTGCTGCTGGTGGATGCCAAGGTGTTCGCGCTGTATCGCTTCCACCTCAACGCGATGGTCGCCAACATGGTGTTCGGCGGTGCCCTGCAGGATCAGGTGAGTCTGTCCTGGAAGACCTGGCTGCAAGCGGCTGCCATGGTATCGGCGATCTTCGCCGCGCAGGGCCTGCTGGCCTGGGCCTGCTGGAAGCTGCTGCCCGCAGCGCCGCGGCGGCGGCGGGTACTGCAGGCCTGGGCGGTGATTGCCCTGCTGATGGGCGGCGGCCAGGTCGCCACTGCCTACTACGATGCGCTTGGCGAACGCGCAGTGATCAGCCAGTGGAATTACCTGCCATGGGCGCAACCGATCACCGCCAAGAGCGCGATGCGCCGCTTCGGCGTGGTCAGCCAGCAACAGGTCGGCCTGCCCGACCCGCGCCATGCCCAGCTCAACTATCCATTGCAGCCGCTGCGCTGCCAGAGCCACCAGCGGCCGAACATCCTGATGGTGGTGCTGGAGTCGTTGCGCCATGACGTGCTCACCCCGCAGTTCATGCCCAACGCATCGGCACTGGCCCGCTCCTCGCGGGTGTACGAACATCATTTCAGCACCGGCAACGCCACCCGCTATGGCCTGTTCGGCCTGCTGTATGGCCTGCCGGGCGGCTACTGGCCCAGCATGCTCGACGAACAGCGTGGCTCGCAGCTGTTCAAGGTGCTGGGACAGCAGGGCTATGACCTGCATCTGTATGGCAGCGCGCCGCTGTACAGCCCGGAGTTCGATCGCACTGCGTTCGCCGATGTCCGCGACCAGCTGCACCAGGGACCGTCCGAACTGACGTCCGACGGCCGCGATGCCGCCATCGTCGCTGGACTGCAGAAGGACATCCGCGCCAGCCAGGCTGCGCAGCGCCCATGGTTCGGTTTCGTGTTCCTCGATTCCACCCACGCGCCTTACCACATGCCGGCCGGCTATCCGCCGCTCGCCACGCCGATGGCCGATGCCATCGATTTTCTCAAGTTCGGCCCCGAGCACGATCCAACGCCGGAATTGAACCGTTATCACACCGCGGTGCATTACGCCGACAGCCTGATCGGATCACTGCTGGATGATCTGCGCGCACAGGGCCTGGACCAGGACACGATCGTGCTGGTGACCGGTGACCACGCCGAGGAATTCAACGACCTCAAGCTCAACTACTGGGGCCACAACGGCAACTTCTCCAACTACCAGTTGCAGGTGCCCTTCGTGCTGCATTGGCCCGGCCAGGGTGGCGGCCGCGACGCGCGGGTCAGTTCGCATGAAGACTGGGTGCCGACGCTGATGCGCCACGGCCTGGGCTGCGAGAACGCATTGACCGACTACAGCACCGGCCATGACCTGCTGGCTGCACCGACCGGCAAGCGCGCGCTGGTGGTGGAAAGCTGGTCGCAGCGCGCGGTGCGCAATGGCGAGGCGATCTACGTGTTCGACAAATTCGGCAATGCCACCGCGCTCGATGCGCGCTACCGCCCCCTGCCGCAACAGACCCCCGACGCCGCCAGCCTCCGCGCGGCATGGGAAGCGCTGACGCGCTTCCGCAACCGCTGAATCCAAGGACCGATCCACCATGAACCGTCCGCTGCGCATCCTGCATACCGAAGCCGCCAAAGGCATGGGTGGGCAGGAGATCTACATTTTCCGCCACATGCAGGTGATGCGCGCGCGCGGTCATGACGTCGCCCTGCTGTGCCAGCCGGACGCGCGCCTGGCCACCCGCGCGCGCGATGATGGCTTCACCGTGCATACGCTGCGCATGGGCGGCATGGGCCGGCTGCTGCGCGGCATCTGGTCGGTGTCACGGCTGGTGCGCCGCGAGCGCTACGACGTGGTCAACACCACCAGCCGTCGCGATGCATTGATTGCCGCCGCGGGTGCACGCCTCGGCGGCACACCGCTGGTGGTGCGCTCGCGCCACCTGATGAGCCCGGTGAATTCGCTGCTGACCTACACCGGCCTGCCGCACCGGGTCATCACGGTAAGCAACTTCGTCAAGCAACTGCTGGCGGACCGCGGAATTCCCGCCGACCACATCGGCATCGTGCCGCCGATGGCGGTTTCTCCAACCGGCATCGACGCCGCGCAGGAGCCGTCCTGGCAGGCGCTGCAGGAGACGCGTTCACGCGTGCGCGCCGAGCTCGGATTCGACGAACAGGACATCGTGGTGGGCTGCGTTGCCGTGCTGCGCGAACCCAAGGGCCACGCCGAACTGCTGCAGGCCATGGTGCCGCTGTGCAAGGCCAACCCCCGCCTGCATCTGGTGGTGGTCGGCGATGGCCAGGCCGTGATGCAGCGCCTGCAGGCCACCTGCGCCGAACACGAGCTGCAGCGCCAGGTCCATCTGCTGGGCTTTCGCAGCGATGCCAGCCAGTTGATGCCCGGCTTCGACATCTTCGCGCTGGCCACACACAAGGAAGCATCGGGCACGGTGTTCCTGGAAGCGGCACAGGCGGGCCTGCCGATCGTGTCGCACCGGGTCGGTGGCGTGCCCGAAATGCTGGTGGAAGGCAGCAATGCCATCCTCACCCGGCTGGGTGACAGCGCCGCCCTCACGGGCGCGCTGCGGCTGCTGGTGGACGATCCCGAGCGTCGCCGGCAGATGGGACGTTCCGGCTGGGACTGGATCCGCAGCGCAAAGCGTTTCAGCCCCGAAGGCCACGCTGAAGCCACCGAACACTACTACCACCAATGGATGAAGGAGCTGGGTCATGGCTAATGCCAGAACCGTACCGGTGCTGATGCATCATCACGTCAGCAACTCGCCCGGCATGATCACGGTGTCGCCGGAAAATTTCGAAAGCCAGATCGCCTGGCTGGCGCGCACCGGCTGGACTTCGTTGACGCTGGACCAGTACGCCGGCTTCCTGGCCGGCAAGCCGGTGCCGCGCAAGTCGATCGTGATCACCTTCGATGATGGCTACCTGGACAACTGGGTCTACGCCCACCCGATCCTGCAGAAGTACGGCATGCACGCGGTGGTGTTCGTGGTGACCGGCTGGATGCACGAGGGCCCGATGCGCCCGCATGCCGGCATCACCGGTGCCACGCTGCCGGAAACGCCCGAGCATCGCGCCTGCGAAGACCTGATCTACAAGCAGGGCCGCAGCGACGAAGTGATGATGCGTTGGAGCGAAGCACGTGCGGCCATCGAGGCCGGCACCTTCGAGATCCATTGCCATACCCACACCCACACGCGCTGGCTGCGCCGCCAGGACCTGGACCGCGCCCAGCGCCGTGCCGGTATCAGTGGCGACCTGTCGAAGGCCAGGGAAGTGCTGCTGGAGAAGCTGGGCGAGGTATCGGACACGCTGTGCTGGCCGTACGGTGATTTCGACCAGGACTACATCGAAGTGGCGCGTGAGCAGGGGTTCCGCTACCTGCATACCACCCATCCGTTCGGACGCAACGTGATCGGCGGCGATCCCGAGCGCATCTACCGCTTCGCCATCCGCAACCGGCCGGCAAGCTGGCTGCGCAAGCGCATCGCGTGGAGCTACAACCCGCTGATCGCACCGCTGTTCAATGGCTTCAAGGCGCGGCAGAAGAAGATGGTGCCGGGACCGTGACGGCGCTGCCAGCACTGGGTTGACACGGCTTCGGCAAGGAAGCTCCAACAGAGTGGAAGGACTACAGGAAATGAACGTTCTGGTTACCGGCGGTGCGGGATTCATCGGCTCCCATACGTGCGTGGAACTGCAGCAGCAGGGCCATACGGTGGTCATCGTCGACTCGCTCTGCAACAGCGACGCCGGGGTGATCGATCGGATCGGCAGCATCACCGGCACCACACCGTTGTTCGTACAGGCCGACGTGCGCGACCGTGCGCGGATCACCGCGGTGCTGCGCGAGCATTCGATCGATGCGGTGCTGCATTTTGCTGCGCTGAAGTCGGTTGGCGAATCGCGGCAGATGCCGCTGGACTACTTCGACAACAACATCAGCGGCACCCTTGCCCTGCTCGGCGCCATGCGCGATGCCGGCGTGGGCACGTTCGTGTTCAGCTCGTCTGCAACCGTGTACGGCGACCAAGACCATTGCCCGGTGGCCGAGACGGCCTCGACCTGCGCCATGACACCCTATGGCCGTTCAAAGCTGGTGGTGGAGCAGCTGCTGTCCGACCTGGTCAGTGCCGATGCAACGCTGCATGCGGCAACGCTGCGCTACTTCAACCCGGTGGGTGCGCATTCAAGCGCTCTGATCGGCGAGCTGCCGCACGGAACCCCCAGCAACCTGATGCCCTACATCGCCCAGGTCGCTGCCGGCCTGCTGCCCGAAGTGCAGGTATTCGGCGATGACTACCCGACCTGCGACGGGACCGGCGTACGCGACTACATCCATGTGGAAGACGTGGCGCGGGCCCACGTGCTGGCGCTGCAGTACCTGCGCGACAAGCGCCGCAGCATCACCCTGAACCTGGGCACCGGGCAGGGCCACAGCGTGCTGGAACTGATCAAGGCCTTCGAGCAGACCATCGGCCGGCCGATTCCGTTCCGGATCACCGGTCGCCGCACCGGCGACATCGCGGTGAGCTTTGCCGACCCGTCCCTTGCCCTGCGCGAGCTGGGCTGGACCGCGCGCCATGGCCTGGCGGACATGTGCCGCGACACCTGGAAATGGCAGACGGCGATGCCGCGCAGCGCCTGATACCTTGCTTGCGCCAGACAGCAACATGGCCGCACAGGCGGCCATGTTGTCGGTTCGATCCAGCGACAGGGCTCAGGTCGCAGCCGCTGTCCTGACCGCCGCCGAAAGCCGATCCAGGGTGTCCTGCATCAACGTCGCGTCATCGGCCTCGACCGTGACCCGCACCACCGGCTCGGTGCCGGAGGGACGCAGGAAGGCACGCCCGCGACCGGATACCGCCTGCTGCGCTTCGGTCAGCGCAGCCTGCACGCTCTCGGCCTGCACGGTGGCCTTGGCCGAGACATCGCCGAGGCGCACGTTGACCGTCTTCTGCGGCACCTTGGACAACGGCTGCAGCGCTTCGCGCAGGTTCTTTCCCTGCTGCTTCAGCGCCACCAGCACCTGCAGGGCACTGACGATGCCGTCACCGGTGGTGGCCCGGTCCAGGCACAGCAGATGGCCGGACGCTTCGCCGCCGAGCACGCCGCCCCCCTCCACCAGCGCCTGATGCACGTAGCGGTCGCCGACGTTGCTGCGCTGGAACGGAATCTGCAGTTCGGCCAAGGCCTTTTCCAGACCGAAGTTGCTCATCAAGGTGCCGACCACCGGCCCGCGCAGACGACCTTCGGCCTGCCACGCGCGCGCCAGGATGTACACCAGGTCATCGCCGTCGACCGGGTTGCCGCGGTCATCGGCCATCAACACCCGGTCACCATCACCGTCGAAGGCGATGCCCAGGTCGGCGCGGGTCTCACGCACCTTGGCAGCGAGGTTGTCGATGTGGGTCGAACCGACGCCGTCGTTGATGTTGACGCCATTGGGTTCGGCACCGATGCCGATGACCTCCGCCCCCAGTTCGCGGAACAGCAGCGGCGCGATCTGGTAGGTGGCGCCATGCGCGCAGTCGAGTACCAGGCGCACGCCGCGAAGATCGAACGAGCGCGGCACGCTGGACTTGCAGAACTCGATGTAACGGCCGACGGCCTCGCGTGCACGCGAGGCCTTGCCGAGCTTCTCCGAAACGGCCGTGGTGAACGGCACGTCCAGTGCAGCTTCCAGCGCCAGCTCGGTGGCATCGTCGAGCTTCTCGCCCTGGGCGGAGAAGAACTTGATGCCGTTGTCGTAGTGCGGATTGTGCGACGCGCTGATGACGATGCCCGCATCCACGCCGAGGGTGCGGGTGAGGAAGGCAACGGCCGGGGTCGGCATCGGGCCGAGCAGCTGCACGTCAGCACCCGCAGCGACCAGCCCGGCTTCCAGCGCGGCTTCGAACATGTAGCCGGAGATCCGCGTGTCCTTGCCGATCACCACGATCGGACGGCGCCCATCCTGGCCACGCTGGGCGACCAGCACGCGGCCCAGGGCGTTGCCCAGGCGCAGCACGAAATCAGCCGAGATCGCGCCTTGGCCGACCCGACCACGGATGCCGTCGGTACCGAAGTACTTGCGGCTCCCCATCAAACCTCCTCCGGTGCCGGCTCGCGGCGCAGCATCGCCAGCAGGTCGGCCAGGCGGTCGCGCAGTTCACGGCGGTCGCAGATCTGGTCGATGGCACCGTGTTCGAGCAGGAACTCCGAACGCTGGAACCCTTCCGGCAGCTTCTCGCGCACGGTCTGCTCGATCACGCGCGGGCCGGCGAAGCCGATCAGTGCGCGCGGTTCGGCGATGTTGATGTCGCCCAGCATCGCGAACGACGCCGACACACCACCGGTGGTCGGGTGGGTCAGCACCGAAATGTACGGCTGTCCGGCTTCACGCAGTTTGCCCAGCGCGGCCGAGGTCTTGGCCATCTGCATCAGCGAGAACAGGCCTTCCTGCATGCGCGCGCCACCGCTGGCGGAGAAGCACACGTACGGTGCGCCGATCTCGGCGGCGGTCTCGGCGGCGAGGGCGAAACGCTCGCCGACCACCGAACCCATCGAGCCACCCATGAAGGCGAAATCGAAGGACGAGGCCACCAGGGGACGGCCCTTGAGCAGGCCGCGCATGGCAATCAGCGCGTCGTATTCACCGGTGTTCTTCTGCGCGATCTTGATGCGCTCGCCGTACTTTTTCTGGTCCTTGAACTTCAGCAGGTCGGTCGGCCCCAGGCGGGCAGCGATCTCGGTGGTGCTGTCGGCGTCGAACAGCGCGGCCAGGCGCGCACGCGCACGGATGGCCATATGGTGGCCGCACTTCGGGCAGACCTCCAGATTCTCTTCCAGCTCCGGACGGTACAACGCACTGCCGCAGTTGCTGCACTTTTCCCACAGGCCCTCGGGGACGCTGCGCTTCTTGCTGGGGGTGTTGTCGGTGCGGATGCCAGACGGCATCAACTTGCTGAGCCAACTCATGCGGGAGGACACTTCCGTTCAGGGCGGCCCGGGGGCCGCAAAGGCGGACAGTCTAGCTCCGCTTTCCCTGCCCGTGCACCCCCTGCCCGGCCTTGGCCCCGATGGAAAAAACCATGCTGGGACGTACGTTTAGGTGTTGGGTAGTGCCGGCCGCTGGCCGGCAGCGCTTGCACGCGGGCGGGTACGGAGGGTGCCGGCCAGCGGCCGGCACTACCGTTACGCGTCGAGCGCCTGCCGCAGCGGGGCCAGGAACGCAGCGGCGCGCTGCGCTGCATCCTCGGCAGTAGCCGCTTCGGCCAGCACCGCCACCAGCGCGCTGCCGACAACCACGCCATCGGCCTGGCGGGCCATGGCCGCCGCACTGGCTGCGTCCTTGATGCCGAACCCAGCCACCACCGGCACGCTGGCCTTGGCCCGCAGCGCCTGCAGACGTGCACTGGCCGCGTCGCTGTCCAGTCGTTCGGAGGCGCCGGTGACACCGGCAAAGCTGACGTAGTAGAGATAGCCGCGGGCCAGCGCCAGCAGCTTGTCGGCGCGCGCCTCGCTGGTGGTCGGCGATGCGAGCAGAACCAGCGCCAGACCCGCAGCGTCGAAGGCCTGCTGGGCTTCGCCGGCTTCTTCCGGTGGCAGGTCGACCAGCAGCACGCCGTCCACGCCAGCGGCCACCGCCGCGTTGGCGAACGCCACGTAACCGTGGATCTCCACCGGGTTGAGATAGCCCATCAGCACTACTGGCGTCTGCACATCCTGCTCACGGAACTGCGCCACCGCCTGCAGCACATAGCGGGTGCCTGCGCCGCGGCCCAGCGCGCGCTCGGAGCTGCGCTGGATGGTCGGGCCATCGGCCATCGGATCGGAGAACGGCACGCCCAGTTCGATCACATCGGCACCGGCCCCGACCAGCGCGTGCATGACCGGCACCGTGGCTTCCAGGGACGGATCACCGGCGGTGATGAAGGGGATCAGGGCCTTGCGCTGCTGCTGGCGCAGGCGCAGGAAACAGGCATCGAGTCGGGATACGGACATTTCAGGCACACCCTTCAATCAGTTCAATCGCTTCACTGGTTCCCCAGTACATCTGGGTAACCTTCCCTTCAAACAGTTCCAGGCGGATGCCCAGGTCGGAACCCGGGTCCTGCCAGGTGAGGTATTCCCCCTGGTCGTCCAGATAGGCATGCGGCTCGGAAACCGGCGCGCCGGGGAACTGCGCCAGCGCCTGTGCGCGGGTCATGCCGATGCGCAGGCCGTACGGGCCAGGCTGGGCGACTGGTGTTTCGGCATCCTCATCCTGATCCAGGTCGAAGCGGACGATGCGTCCATCGTCGACCATCATCGAAACGCCCGGCGGCAGCCCTTTGCCGGTGAAGTACTCGCAGGTCTCGATCGCGCCCTGCGACTCCCACGAGCCGAGGTGCTTGACGTCGCTCATGTGCTGGCCAACCAGCACGTCGCCGGCGTGGTCCAGCGCCACCGAAGCCACTGCCGGTGCGTCACCGTTGCTCGTGCCTTCCGCGGACGGCGGATCGACGATGGGCGTGCGCGCCATCGGGTCAAGATCATCGTTGGCGGCCGGCTGCTGCACAGGCTGCGTAGTGGCTTTGGCAGCCGGCGCAAGCACCGGTGGTTCCGGTGGCTGACACGCGGCCAAACCGAACGCCAGCAGCAGTGCGCTGCTCCTGCGAAGCAGCGCGCTCACAGCACCAGGCCTTCGCGCGCAGCGATGGTATGCACGTCCTTGTCGCCGCGGCCGGAGAGGTTGCACAGCACGATCTGGTCGCGCGGACGCCCGCGCGCAAGTTTCATCGCCTGTGCCAGCGCGTGGCTGGACTCCAGCGCCGGCAGGATGCCTTCGGTGTGGGCCAGCAGGTGGAAGGCCTGCAACGCCTCTTCGTCGGTGATGCCGAGGTAACGCGCGCGGCCGCTGTCGGCCAGGAACGCGTGCTCAGGGCCGACGCCCGGGTAGTCCAGGCCGGCCGATACCGAATGGGTCTCGATGATCTGGCCGTCGTCGTCGCACAGCACATAGGTGCGGTTGCCGTGCAGCACGCCCGGACGGCCGGCGGCGATGGAGGCTGCGTGGCGTCCGGTGTGGATGCCATCGCCGGCGGCTTCAGCGCCGACAATCTCGACCTCGCGGTCGTTGAGGAAGGCATGGAACAAGCCGATCGCATTGCTGCCGCCGCCGACGCAGGCGGTGATCGCATCGGGCAGGCGACCGTACTCGGCCAGCATCTGCTCGCGCGCCTCACGGCCGACGATGGCGTTGAAGTCGCGCACCATGCGCGGGTACGGGTCCGGACCGGCAACCGTACCGATGATGTAGAAGGTGTCCTGCACGTTGGTGACCCAGTCGCGCATTGCCTCGTTGAGGGCGTCCTTCAGGGTGGCCGAGCCGGAGGTCACCGGCACCACCGTCGCACCGAGCAGCTTCATGCGGTAGACGTTGATCTTCTGCCGCTCGATGTCGGTGGCGCCCATGTACACCACGCACTCCAGGCCCAGCCGCGCGGCGACGGTGGCACTGGCCACGCCATGCTGGCCGGCGCCGGTCTCGGCGATGATGCGCTTCTTGCCCATCCGTGCAGCCAGCAGCGCCTGGCCGATGGTGTTGTTGATCTTGTGCGCGCCGGTGTGGTTCAGGTCCTCACGCTTGAGCAGGATCTGCGCGCCGCCGACGTGGTCGCTGAGGCGTTCAGCATGGTAGATCGGGCTTGGCCGGCCCACGTAATGGGCCAGATCGCGGTCATAGGCCAGCTGGAACGCCGGGTCCTGACGGGCCTGGTCATAGGCCTGGGCCAGTTCCTGCAGCGGGCCGACCAGGGTTTCGGCGACGAAGCTGCCACCGTAACGGCCGAAGTGGCCCTGGGCGTCAGGGAATGCGTGGAAATCGGCAATGGGAGAGGCAGGCATGGAGACGACCGGTCGTTCAGACAGGTGGATACTCTAGCGCACGGATTGTGTCCGGAAAATGGATATTATCTGGCATATCCCGTCAGGAAATCTCACATGAGCACGTCACTGCTGCCGCCGCTGAATGCCCTGCGGGCATTCGAGGCCACCGCACGCCTGGGCGGCGTTGGCCGCGCTGCACAGGCCCTGCATGTGACCCATGGCGCGATCAGCCGCCAGCTGAAGCTGCTGGAAGACCATCTGGGCCTGGCCCTGTTCCAGCGTGCAGGCCGCGGCCTGCGCCTCACCGCCGCCGGCACCCGCCTGCAGGAAGCCTGCAGCGATGCCTTCAGCGGGATCGAGGACTGCGTGCGCGCATTGCAGCGGCCAGCGGCTTCGCCGGCGCTGGTGCTGGGGTGCAGCGGCAGCGTGCTGGCGCGCTGGATGATTCCGCGGCTGCCGGCCCTGCAGGCGGCCCTGCCCGGCGTGCACCTGCAGTGGTCGGCCCTGGATGGCAGCTTCACCGAGACGCAGGCCACTCTGGATGCGGTGCTGCTGCTGGCGCAGGGGCCGTGGCCGCGCGGCTGGCAGGTACGCGAATTGGCACCGGAACGGGTGGGCGTGGTGGTGGCGCCCTCGCACCCGGCGGCGCATCGGCTGCGCCATGTACCGCCGTCGGCCCTGCTGCAGGAAACGCTGTTGCATACCAGTTCGCGGCCGCAGGCGTGGCCGGCGTGGGCGCAGGCACATGATCTGGATCCAGGCCAGCTGCAACTGGGCACCGGCTTCGAACACCTGTACTACCTGCTGGAAGCGGCGGTGGCGGGACTGGGCCCGGCGATCGCGCCCGAGCCGCTGGTGGCAGAGGATCTGGCCGCGGGGCGGCTGCTGGCACCGTGGGGGTTTGCCGCGACCGGCGGATTCTGGGTGCTGGCGCGGCCGGACGGTCCTGTCGATGCGCGCGTGGACGCGCTGGCGGACTGGGTGGTTGGGCAGTTGCGTTGAGTGCGAAGGCCGAGCGCGGGCTCGGCTCTACAGAAGGACCAACCGGCAGCGATCGAGCACGCTCGATGCTGCCAAGCGCTATCAAGGTGCCGTCGGCGCCGCCAGGCGTTGCTGCAGATCCTCGCGCAGGCGCGACAACTCGACTTCGGCCTGCTGACGCTGCTGCATGCCCTCGCGATGGATGCTGCGCACCTCTTCGACCGTGGCGATCAGCTGATCGTGCACATGCCGCAACGTGGCCACGTCGATCACGCCGCGCTGGTTGCTGCGTGCAGTGTCCACCGAAGCCTGGCGCATCAGGTCTGCATTGCGTCGCATCAGCTCGTTGGTCGCATCATCGATCGCATTGGCCAGTTCGGCCGCGTTCTTCTGCTCGCCCAGCGACAACTGGATCGCGAACTGGCGCTTCCACGATGGGATGGTGATGTCGCGGACGGTGTTGAACTTCTCGATCAGCTGCAGCGCATTGGCCTGGATCAGGCGGATCATCGGCAACGACTGGTCAGCCGCGTGCTGCATCAGCTGCAGGTCGGAGACGCGCTTCTCGATCAGGCGGATCGCATTGTCGATCTCGCTCTGACGGATGCGCTGCTGCGGGTCTTCACTGCCCTGCCCCAGCAATTGCTCGGACTGCAGCTGGGTCAGGCGTTGCTTGCCGGCGGCGGCATACAGGCCCAGGGCGTGACGTTCCTCGCGGACGATGTCATGCATGCGGTCGAAATCGGTCACCCGCTTGCCCATCAGTGCCTGCTGCGCGCCGACGTCGCCGAGCAGCTGTTCGATCTGCGAATTGGTATCGCTGAACTTCTGCACCAGTTCGCCCTTGGAGGAGCGCAGGCGATCGATCAGGCCACCGATCAGCGGCACCTTCGAGCGTTGGGAAAAACCATCCAGCTTGAGCTCGCGCGCGATGCGTACCACTTCGCCGAGCTTCTCGCCGTTGGCGTCGAGGTCACGATTGCGCACCTGGTCCAGCAACTGGCTGGAGAAGGCCGTCGTCCGTGCGGCGGCTTCACGGCCGAACACCTGCAGGTTGCCTGGGCGCAGATCTTCCAGCTCGCGGCCGATTTCGGCGATGCGCGGCAGGTCGTCGCGGACCAGGCCGAGGGCCTTCAACGTGCTGTCATCAAGTTCCGGAGCAGGCGTGGTGGCGGGCACGAGCGTGCCGGAGTTCTGGCTGTCCTGGGTCATCGGGCAGTGTCCTTGCGGTGGATATGCGGCAGCGGCGGCCGGCTCAGGGCAGTCTAGCCTGAGCAGCGGCCACTTCGTCGTCGATCTGGGCCTGCAGCGTGGCTGCCTGCGCGGCCTGCGCAGCCTGGGCCTGTGCCTGGCCAGCCAGCGCGGCTTGGCGCCAGGCCGGCAGCAGGACATCGTGGATGCGGACGAAGCGCTGCAGCAGGGCTTCGTCCTGCTCCTGCAGCAGCTGCCATTGCCCGCTTTCGATGCGCCGCAGCGTGGCCAGCCGCTGCAGGTGGTCCACACGCGGCGCCAGCGCGGCCTGCGCAGCGCCTTCCAGGCTCGCCAACTGCGCGGCGCCGAACGTGGCCCAGGCCTCCAACGCGGCGGCAGCCGCGTCGTTGTCGATGATGGTCTGGGCACGCTGCTGCACACGCTGGGCGAGACCCTGTGCCTGCTCGCGTGCCTGCAGCACCAGCACGCCCAGCTGCGCCTGCAGCTCCTGCGCCTGCGCTTGGCGTGCAACGTCGCGGCCGAGCAGGCGCCCCCACCAGCTCTCCTGCCGCCGCAGGCGCGCAGGATCACTGGCCTGCAGGGCCAAGGCGATCCGCGCCAGCGCAGCCACCAGTCCTTCGCCGCCCGCGTCGGCCTGCAACGGTGCCGGCTCGGCCAGTACCTGCAGCAAGGGGCTGCCGTACACGGCCAGCGCGGCCACATCGACGCGCGCAGGAAGCGTGGGTTCGGGCAGGGAGCGCACGCAGGTCACGGCAGTGGCGGCGGCCGTGGGCCGTCATCAGCCATCGTTTCCGGCGGCAATGACTCACCGTAGAAGTGGCGCATCAGCGCTTCGTCCAGCGCACGTTCTTCCGGAGTCGCTGCACGACGCACGCGCGGGCGACGACGCGTGTCGGTCGTGGCCACATCGGTCGTTACCTGCTGCCGTGCCCACCCGGCAAACGCCGCCAACGTCTGCGAGAGCTGCACCTGCTGTTCCTGCGAGGCGACCAGCAGCTGCAGCAGCGGTGCCAGACCGGCCTGCAGGTCTTCGGCCAATGGCGTGGCTGCGGGCTGCGGTGCGGCAGCCGCCGGCGCGCTGGCCGGCCGTGCATCCGCCAGGCGCTGCAGTGCCGCCAGCAGGGCCGGCCATGGTGCAGGCTCGGGTGCGGCGGCTACCTCCGCCGGCGCTGGCGGCAGCTGCAACGCGCTGGCGATGTCGGCCAGCTGCGCGACCACGCGCCCACCAACATCGCTGTCACCGGCGCCCATCGCCTTGTTGCGCAGGAAATCGCGCTTGATCTGCGCCCAGCGTTGCGCGCGCTCGTCATCCAGTACGCCACGCAGCTCGGCCAGCTTCAGCAGATTTTCTTCGGCACCGGTGGTCAGCAGCTGCGCTTCGCCCAGGTAGTGATCGGAGATCAACTGCTGCAGCTCGTCGTCATTCATCACCGGCGAAATCTTCTCCGCCAGCTTGTTCATGTTGCGGTAGCTGCCCTGCAGGCGGAACGGCGGCTCGGTGCGATAGCGGTCGTCCTGTGCGGCGCTGGCGATGTACTGCTGGTTGACCCTGTAGACCACGTCGCGCACGCGCAGCATGCGCTGCAGGGTGGCGGTGATTTCGTTGACCTCGGCGCCACTGTAGGCATGGCTCAAACCATTGCTGGAGACATCCTTGCCCATCGCGCGATCGACCAGCAGGTACAGGTCGGCCATCTCACGCGTGGCCAGCGGCGCCAGTACCGGATTGGAGGTCAGGCTGTTCTCGATGTAGCTGAGGGTGAAGGCCGCTTCCATGCCGCCGAGCACGTCGCCGAGGTTGTAGATGTCGGCACGGTTGGCCAGCATGTCCGGGATCTTGAACACTTCGCCGGACTCGGTGTACGGGTTGCCGGCCATGACCACGCAGAACTTCTTGCCACGCATGTCGTAGGTGCGCGTACGGCCGCGCCACACGCCTTCGATGCGACGCGTGCCATCGCACAGCGAGATGAACTTCTGCAGGAACTCCGGGTGGGTGTGCTGGATGTCATCGACATACAGCATGGTGTTGTTGCCCATCTCCAGCGCCAGGTTGAGCTTCTCCAGTTCCTGCCGCGAGGTCGCGTCCGGCGCCTGCTGCGGATCCAGCGACCGCACTTCGTGGCCCAGCGCCGGTCCATTGATCTTCATGAAGACCAGGCCGAGGCGATGCGCCACGTACTCCATCAACGTGGTTTTGCCGTAGCCGGGCGGCGAGATCATCATCAGCAGGCCCATCAGGTCGCTGCGCTTGTTCTCGCCAACGGTGCCCATCTGCTTGGCCAGGTTGTCGCCGATCACGCCGAGATACACGTCGTTGATCAGCTTGTTGCGCACGAAGGACGACAACGGCCGCGCCTTGAACTCCGACAACCGCAGGGTTTCGCGCTCGCGGCCGATGATGCCCTGGCGCACCGCCTGATAGGCATGGAATGCTGGAACGAAGGACTGCAGGTGGTGCTGCATTCGTGCCAGGAAATCGTCCAGCGACACGGTCAGGCTGCCGTTGTGGATGCGGGCATGCTCGCCCAGCAGGCCACTGACCTCCGCCTGCAGCGGTACATCGGTGGCACGCGTGCGCAGCTGTCGCTGCACCAGCAGCAGTGCCGCTGCTTCTTCGACATAACCGGCGTGCGCCGACTGTGCCGGCAGCCCGGCGAGCGCCCGCAGCCATTGCCCGGCCAACGCCCAGCGCGTGGCAAGCGGATCCTGCGAGCGCTGCAGCGCACGCTCAAGCGCATCCCGTTGGCCGGCCTGCTCCAGCTGCTGCGACAGCGCGTCCAGCAGTGCCTGCGCGTGGCGGCTGCTGCTGAACACCGGCTCGCCGGCGACCAGTTCTTCGCCCAGATACGCCGCTGCAGCATCGGCGGCGGCGGCGTCGAACGGCAATGCATGGGTCTGTGCATAGTCATGCAGCGCCTTCGCCATTTCCGCGCGCAGCGCCTGACGTCCCTCATCGGAACCGAACAGGCGCGCGATGGCCTCCGCGCCGGCCTGCCGGCCGGGCCACTGCGCCACGGATTCATCGCGTTGCCGCGCTGCCCAGAACAGCAGCGCCAACGCACGCACGTGGGGCGAATGCCGCAGCGGGCCGGCGGCCTGCTGCAACGGCAACAGCGCGCGCAGGATCAGGGCGGCGTCATGGTCATGGATACCGCGCTCGTACCCCTCGCGGTAACGGGGCGCGGCAAACGCGCGGACCCGCTGGTCCAGCGCTTCGGGTTCGGCCGCATCGTGCTGCAGCTGGGCCAGGTCCAGGCCATCCCGGCCCTCCTCCGCAGCCAGCAACAGGCACCCGGCCAGGTATTCGCCGCGGTAGATCGCTGCCGATTCCGAATCCAGGGTGACCTGCCAGAACGGCTTCAGCGCATCCAGCTCGGGATCGTGCAGGGTCTCCAGGAAGTCGGTGCCGGTGAGATGGATGGCAAGGGTTTCGCCACGCGGCAGCAGGGTCAGGTCCAGCGCCTGGGTGTTCACGCTGAATCGATGGCGCGGACCAAGGCGGACCACGTTGCCGCCGGCCTCGTACAGGTCGCTGCGGTCACGCAGCTGGCGCACAGCCTGGTCGCGCACGCCCTTCAGGCGCGCCTCGACATCGTCGGCCTTGACGTTGTCGCGCAGCGCACGCAGGCGCTCGGCCAGTTCACGCAGCTTGAGGATCAGCGGATCGCCGGCGAAGAACGCATTGAGTTCGTCGGCCGTGCCGAACCGCTCGGTACGCTTGCCCAGGCCGTCGAGGATGCGATTGGCGGCATCAAGCACCGAGTGCGCCTTGCGCTGGCGATCATCCAGCAGGGCCTGCTTGTGGGTGTCAAAGGCCTCGACCAGCTCTTCGCGTTTGCTCAGGATGTCGCCTAGGAACTGCTCATGCTCGCCGAACTGGCTCTCCAGTTCTTCCAGCTGTACCAGCAGGCGCGACAGCTGTTCGTCGGCACGCTCAGGGTCGCTGGCCATCGCCAGCGCGCTGGTGATCGATTGCGAGAACAGGGCGAACTGGGCGGCGAACTGGGCCACGGCTTCGGCCGAGCCCAGCGACCTTCGGCGCTGTTCGGCGCGCGCGCGCGCCTGGTTCAAGCGCCCGTACAGCAGCGAGATGGATTCGACCACGCGGGTACGCGCGGTCGCATCGTCGACCTTCAGCCCGGCCATCAGCTCGGACAGCATGTCCAGATCACCGGCCATGCCGCGCAGGCCGTCCAGCTGTTCATCCAGCTGGCGTGCACTGGCGGCCTGCTGTGCGGCCTCGTCCAGCGCCTGCATGCGGGCGGTCAAGGGAGCCAGGGCCGCATCGCCGGCAAGGAAGGCACCGGTGGCGAGGCCGACACGGTCGTGCGCCTGCACCAGCTCGGCGGCCATCGCCTCGATGCGCGCGGTATCGATGTAGCGCAGTTCGCGGATCGTCAGCAGTCGACCACGCAGCGCGGTGATCGCATTGAGCGCCTCGACGAAGGCCTGCACCTCGTTCCAGTTTTCCGGCTGCAGCCGACCCAGCAACGCCTTGTGCGTGGTCTCGGCCTCGGCCATCGCCTGCGCCGACTGCTGGCGGATCGACTGCACTTTCTCGTATTCGTCCAGCACCGATTCGCCGGTGGCGCTGATCTGCCGCAGCAACGCTTCGGCGCCATCGCAGGCCTCGTCGCCCAGCCAATGATGCGCATCGAAAAGCCGCCGGGTGTCGGCCACCAGGCGCTGGTAGCGCTGCACCGATACATCCTGGCCGTCGATTTCGCGCGCCAGGTTGAACAGGTTGGAGATGCCACGCACCAGCTCGGCGTTGCCGATGCGGCCCATGAAGGTATTGCCGGGCGGACGGCTGGCGGCGAACTCATCGCTGCTGAAAGGCGTCTGCCAGACCTGCATCGGATGGATGCGGGTCGGCTCGGTGCCTTCGGCATGGAACAGCACCATGCGCCCATCCTGCATGAAGGCATAGCCGTGGCCGAACACCGGGTTCTGCAGCACGCGCTGGATGGTGTTGTAGACGAACAGCGCCGAACGCCCACCCTCGCGTTCGTAGAAGATGTACAGCACGTCCTCGCCGTTGGGCGAACGGATGCTGCGCTTGAACTGCATGCCATCCATCGAGGCGTCGAACGCCTTGTGCTCGCCACCCTGCAGGTAATAGCCACCGGGGAAGATGATGCCGTGGTCTTCGGGCAGCTGCACGCACGCCTGGACGATGGCATCGTTGCGCACGATGTCGCCGGTGAGCGTGTTGTAGATCAGCCCGCGCCATTCGGTTTCGCGATACGGCAGCACTTTCAGCAGCACCAGCGAGCCGACCCGGGCAAACTCGAACTGCGCGTCGTCCAGCGACTGCGTGCTGTCTTCCACCGGTTCGCTGTAGATGCCCTGCCCGGTTTCGGTGTTGTTCTCCACCTTGATGGTCAGATCACCACCGGTGGTCTCCACGAACAGGGTGTCGAGGATGTTCAGATGCGAATGGCGGCCGTTGACAGCGAGGTCGCGGGTGGCGCGGGTCCATTCGAAATCGAACGGCGGTGGCAGCGCTATGTCGCGCTCGCCACGGGCGTCGAGGTAGGTCAATTCACCATCGCGTGCCAGCGCCCAGCGGAACACGCGCACGTCGCTGCTGCGCTCGCCGATCTGGAACGAGGCCAGCAGCTTGTCGCCCACCACGATCAGCTGCAGCAGGCGCGCATGCTTGTAGTAGGCGTACAGCTCGTTGAAGTCATGCACGAAGCCGGGCTGGTCGAGGAAACTGCCCTTCAGCTCCAGCGCGGCGACGTCGTAGCCCTCAGTGCCCTGTACCAGCCGGTACAGGCCGAACACATCTTCGATGCGGGTCTGGGTCTTCAGCCCGATGAACACGTTGTAGCCGAACAGCAGGCGGTCCGGGCCGACCTGGACGATGTCGCGGCCGACGCAGTTGTTCTCGCTACGGATGCGGAAGCGGCCGACCACCTCCAGGCGGCTGTCGCCGAACTCGGCCAGGCGCTGGCGGTTCAGCTGCTCGGCAACGGCCTGCAGGCGCTGGCCCTGTTCGCCAAGACGGCGCCGCAGGACTTCATAGGCGCCGCCCTGGGCAACGGCCTGGTCGACGGTATCGCCGGCAGCCTCTGGCACGACGGACTCGGTGGACGGTTTGGTTTCGGACATCAGCAGGTTTCCGGCTCACGGACGGCCGGCCGTCGATGCGGCCGGCACGGGTGGGCGATGGCGATGGCCATCGCCGGGTGGATCAGCGCGCGCTGTCGACCACAACGGTCGCCGCGACGGGCACGGTCTCCGCGTCCTCGGCGATCTGTCGCGGCGCGCTGTCGGCCACGTTGACGCCCAGGTAGCGCTGCATCAGGTCCTGCACGATCGGACTCTTGCCGGCGAAGCCTTCGATCGACTTGCCCAGCGACACCGCCTTGATCAGGTTTTCGAACATGCCGCCGTCTCCACCGATCAGGTCGATGTCGGCATTGCGCAGTGCGCTGGCGATCACGCCCGCGTTCTCGCGCGAGACTTCCTTGCCGGCTTCGATCGAAGCCAGGGCCTGCTTGAGGCTGTTGTCGAGCATCATGCGGAACTCTTCGTGGCCACGTGCCTGGTCGCTCAGCGAGGCGATCGCTTCGAACTTGCGGACCAGGCCTTCGGCTTCGGCCAGCAGCTTCTTCTGCACCACGCCGGCTTCGGCATTGCCCAGCGATTCGGTGGCGGTAGCACGGGCCAGGCCCATCTTCTCCTCGCCCTGTGCCTGTGCCTGCAGCGTCTCGGCCAGCACGCGCGCCTCGTTGCTGCCCTGCTTCAGGTTCGCTTCGGCCTTGGCTTCGATCACGCGTGCCTCGGCGATACCGACCTTCTCGATGGCCAACGCCGATGCTTCGCGCACCTGCGCTTCGGCCAGGCCGGGTGCGGCCTGCTCGGCGCGGAACGCGTCGGCCAGCAGACGCTTGGCTTCGGCCTGCTTGCCGGCCGCTTCGTGCTCGGCCTGCGCTAGGGTGGTCAGCTCCACTGCACGATGCTTGGAGGCGGTCTCGCGGGCCTGCGCTTCCTTCACTTCGCGCACCAGCGATTCCTGCGCCTTGGCTTCGGCTTCCAGGATCAGCACCTGCTTCTGGCGGTCGGCCTCGGAGACTTCACGCACTTCCTTGATGCGCTCTTCTTCCTGCGCCACGGTCTTGTCGATGGAGATGCGTTCGCGGGTGATGTTGGCCACGTCCATCTTGCCCTGCTCGACCACCTTGTCGCGCTCCACGCCCTGCAGCTGCACTTCGCGATCGGTGGTGACCTGCTCCAGCTGGCGTGCACGTTCGACGCGCTCGGCTTCGATGGCCACGGCGCGCTGGCGGTTCTGTTCGGCTACTTCGACTTCGCGCATGCGGTTCTGCTCGCGGATGTCGATCACCTGCTGCGCTTCGATGCGGGCGTTCTCGGACAGCTGGCGCTGCTCTTCCTGCACCTTGGCGGTCTCGGCTTGCTCGCGCGCACGGATGGTTTCGATCTCGCGCTTCTGCCGTGCCTCGGCCTCGGCCTGCTGGCGTTCAAGCGCCAGCAACGCTTCGCGCGCTTCGACGTTCTTCTTGGTGATGGCCAGCTTCTCGTTCTGCTCCAGCTCGTTGGTCACCACGTTCTGCGCAGCGGTCAGCTCGGTGATCTTGCGGATGCCCTGCGCGTCGAGGATGTTGAACTGGTCCAGCAGCGATTTCGGCGTCTGCTCGAGGTAGTCGATGGCCACGTCTTCCAGCACATAACCATTGAGGTCATTGCCGATCACCGCGATGATCTCGTCGCGGAATTCCTGGCGCTTCTCGAACAGTTCGGTGAAGTCGAACTTCTTGCCGACCGTCTTCAGTGCTTCGGAGAACTTGGCGTTGAACAGCTCATCGACCGCGTGTTTATCCGAGGCGCGATCAGCGCCGATGGCCTTGGCCACGCGCAGCACGTCGGCCTGGGTCTCGTTGACGCGCAGGTAGAACGCAACGGCGATGTCGGCGCGCATGTTGTCGCGGCAGATCAGGCCTTCCTTGCCGCGACGGTCGATCTGCAGGGTGATCAGGCTGATGCGCATCAGCTCGGCGCGGTACAGCACGGGAATGATCAGCGCGCCGGTGAAATGCACTTTCGGGGTCGCACTCATGTCGTTGACGATCAACGCCACGCCCTGGTCGACCTTGCGGTAGAACGCCTTGAACAGGCCGGCCACGCCGAGCAGGAGGGCAAGCACGCAGCCCACGATGAAGAGGAAGGGGAGCACGGAAGCCAACGTCATTGATGATTCTCCTTGTTGCCCGGAAGCAGGTTGTCCTGGAAGTCGAGGGCGACCGCGTCGGCGCGGACCACCCGGTAATGGTGTTGTGCAGCCACGTGCTCGACCAGCACGATGCGCTCGCCACGCTGCAGTTCGATGTCGCTGCGGATCTGCAGGACCAGGCCGGCACCGCCGTCATCGACGGTGGCATGGCCACTGCGTGCGTCGACCTTCGGCGAAGCGACCACGCCAACGCGGCCCAGCAGCGAGGCCTGCGGCACCGGGCGCAGGCGCAGCAGGAAGCGGCGGATGGGACGCAGCAGCAGCGCGGTGACCGGCACGGCCGGCAGTGGTGCGAGCACCGCCACCACGGTGCCCAATGACCAGCGCAGCAGGTCGGGCAACGGCAGCAGCAGGTACAGGTGGATGAAGTAGGTGAGGGTCCAGGCGAACAGGCTCAGCAGCGTCATCACCACCATGAGCGGCACACCGCCCAGCCCCCAGCGCGCCAGCAGGGCGGACAGACCGCTGAGATGGGCGTCGCCTTCGAGGGCGCCGTCGGCACCGGCCTCGCCGAAACCGTCATCGACCAGGCCGAAGGCGGCAATCCCCCAATACAGAACCGCCACCGCCAGCGCGACGCTGTACGGGAGGGTCGGATAACCGAGCACGACGGTGAGGAATTCCTGCATCGTTTGCCTTCCTGGGCGGGGGCGCCAGGCGCCCGTTCGGAGCACGCCGACAGCGGCTCCGTCGATCCTCGTGCCAGCCCTCATGGCCAGCACGCTTGGGATCATCCTATGTGAAGAAGGTGTGCAGGCTCAAATGTGAAGGCCGGACACGCCAGAATGGACCACGACTCAATCCAGCACGGCGCAATCGGAGCGGCGGACTTCTTCCACGAACGTGCGCATCTTGTAGCCGTCCTTGATGCCCGGCTCCAGTTCGATGCCACTGGACACATCCACGCCCCACGGCAGGGTCGCCAGCACGGCGTCGTACACGTTTTCGGGGGTCAGGCCACCGGCCAGCAGGAACGGACGATGCAGTCCGGTCGGCACGCGCGACCAGTCGAAGGCCACGCCGGTACCGCCGCCGCCGCCCGGGGCATGGCTGTCGAACAGGAAACCGGCGGCGCTGGGGTAGCGCAGCTGCAGGGTGCGCGCATTGATCTCCTCACGCCCGCCCATGGCGATCGCCTTCAGGTACGGCATGTTGAAGCTGCGGCAGAAGCTTTCGTCTTCCTCGCCATGGAACTGCAGCAGGGTCGGCCGCACGGTGCGCAGCACCTCGCGCACTTCTTCCTTGCTGTTGTTGCGGAACAGCGCCACCACGTCGACCATCGGTGCGATCGCCTGGCGCATCGCGCGCGCTTCGGCCGGTGCGACCCGGCGGCTGCTCTCGCGGGCGAAAATGAAGCCCACCGCATCCACGCCCAGCTCACCGGCCAGGCGCACGTCGCCGGCGCGGGTCATGCCACAGAACTTGATGCGGGTACGGTAGTAGGAGCGGCTCATAGCGTTACCTCGGCGGGCAGATGCCAGTTGTCGGGGTACAGCGGCCCCAGGAACACCAGTCCCTGCGGAGGAGCGGTGGGACCGGCTACGGTTCGGTCGCGCCCGGCCAGCAGTTCGGCGATCCACTCCACCGGTTTCTCCCCACTGCCAACCAGAATCAACGAGCCGACAATATTGCGGACCATGTGATGAAGGAATGCATTGCCACGCACCGCCACCTCGATGACGTCGTCGTGGCGGCTGACCTGCAGTGACTGCAGCTCACGCCGCGCATGCAGGGCCTGGCACTGGACGGAGCGGAAGGCGCTGAAGTCGTTCTCGCCCAGCAGGGCCTGCCCGGCCAGGTGCATGCGCTCGGCGTCGAGCGGGCGGCGCTCCCAGCTGAGGGTCTGCCGACCCAGCGCCGGGCGTACTTCGCGGTTGAGCAGGCGGTAGCGATAGCGTCGTGCCCGCGCGGAGAATCGGGCATGGAAGTCATCGGCCACCGGCACGCACCAGCGCACCGCGATCGAACGCGGCAAGCGGGTGGTAGTGCCGAGCATCCAGGCGCGCGGATCACGCACCACGTCGGTCTCGAAGTGCACGACCTGGCACTGGCCATGCACGCCGGCATCGGTGCGGCCGGCGCAGACCACCTGCAAGGGGGTATCGGCCACCGATGACAGGGCCTGTTCCAGGCTGGCCTGGACACTGGGTCCGCCCTCGCCCAGGTTCTGCCAACCCCTGAAATCGCTGCCGTCGTACTCGACGCCGAGCGCGTAACGCATGTGCTACCTCGATGTTGCGGGTGGGGCGGCGCTCAGGCCGGGTCGCGCTCGGACCAGACCGCCAGTTCATTGCCACCGGGCTCGACGAACTGGAAACGGCTGCCGCCGGGAAAAGAGAACACGGTTCGCACGATCTCGCCACCGGCCGCGCGCACCGCCGCTTCCATCGGCGCCAGCTGGTCGGCATACAGCACCAGCAGTGGCGCGCCTTCGCTGGCACGCTGCGGTTGGCCGCGGAAGAAGCCTCCCTGCAGACGGCCGTCATCGAAGGCGGTGTAGTCGCTGCCGTAATCGACAAACGACCAGCCGAACACGTCTTCGAAGAAGACGCGACTCGCAGCCGGGTCGCTCGAGGCGAATTCAACGTAGTCGAGACGGCGTTCGCGGGTCATGGCAGACGGGCCAAAAGTTCGCGGGCCTGCGCCTGGCAATGCAGATCGCCGCCTTCGGCCACCTCGTGCAGCAGGGTGCGCGCGGTCTGCGCGTCGCCCAGGTCCAGATAAGCGATGGCCAGTTCCAGCCGTTCCTGGCCGACACGCGGGGTCCAGTCATGGCCACTGCCTGCCGAAGACCCGACGGCGTCCTCGTCGGCAGCATGGTCGTCGTGCAGGTCGACCGGTGCAGCCGTCCCGTGCTCATGCGGTTCGGCCGGCAGATCGAACACACCGCGGAACTGCGGCTCCTGTTCGGCCTGCAGCGCGTAGTCGGGTACGGCCACCTCGGCCGGTTCGGTCGGCGCGACCGGGGCAGCGGCAGCGGCATCGTCCCAGCGCGGCAGATCGTTCACCGCAGCAGGCAGTTCAGCCAGCGCGTCCTCATCAAGCTCACCCGCCCGCCACTCGGCCGGCGAGGCATCCTCACGGATTTCGGCATCCGGCGCATCATGGCCGGCAGTGCTGGCCCAGGCCGGCATCGCCGGTTCCTGGCGTCCGCCTTCGGCCGCGAAACCCACCCCGGCGTCCTGCTCGGCCAGGGTATCGAGCGCGGCACCTGCCGGCAGCGCTGCGGCCAGGCCGGCAGCATCGTGCTCCTCGCGCAGCGGCGGCAGCGGCGAGGGCTTGCGACGACGCAGCAACCAGGCGCCCAGGGCAACCAGCACCAGCAGCGGCAGGCCCAGCCAGTACCACGGCGTGCCGGCGCCCGGCGCACCCGGCGCCTGTGCCAAGCGCTGCTGCGCGGCGGCCAGGTCATTGTCCTTCATCGCGATCAGTGACTGCTGCTGCTCCTTGAGCTTTTCGAGCTCCGCCACGCGCTGCTTCAGATCGCCGATCTCGGCATCGCGGGTGGCGATGTCCTCCTTGGCCTGGCGCAGTTGTTCGTTGCCCAGCATGTCACCCTCGCTGCCGGCAGTGGTGCCGGTGGTTGTGCCCGCGTGCGCGGCGTCGGACGCCAGCGCCGGAGCGATTTCAAGTCGTGCCCCTGTGGCCGCAGCCGGGGAAGAAACGCTGCCATCGGCCTTGGCCACCGGCATCGGGGCGCCAGCCGGCTGCGGCACGGTGCGTGCCTGTCGCCACTGCGCGGCATGTTCGCGAACCAGCGCGGCGGCCTCGGCCGCATCCACCGCGGCCAGTGCGCTATCGCCCGGCATGCGCAGCACCGCGCCCTGCTTGAGCAGGTTGACGTTGCCTCGGATGAAGGCTTCGGGGTTGGCACGCAACAGCGCGATCATCGCCCGGTCGCGACTGATCTGATTGCCACGGGCCAGTGAACCGGCAATCTGCGAAAGGGTCTGCCCGCGCTGCACGGTCACGCTGCCGTCTGCGGCCAGTGCCGGTGCTGCCGGTGCTGCTGGTGTTGGCGCAGGTGCCGCAGCGCGCGGACGCGGTGCAGCCGGTGCGGCTGCCGCCTTGGCAGGTGCCGGCTCGGGTACGGTTGCAGCGGCGACAGGCACATCGCGGACGATGGTGTCCGACAGCACGCCGGCCGGCGCGACGATCTCCGGTTCGGCCACGGCCAGTGCACTGGCCGGTGCATCAACCAGAGCCGAGTACTCACGCACCAGCCGACCCTGGCCCCAGTCGGCCTCGACCAGGAAGCTCAGCGACGGTGTTTCCACAGGCGTCTGCGAGGTCACCCGCACCACCGCCCTGCCCTGTGCGTTGCGGGTCAACTCGAACTGCAGTTCGCTGACCAGGCCAGCCGGACGCTGCAGGCCAACGCGCTCGAAGGTGACCGGCGAGGCGAGCGCGACGCGCAGGTTCTCAAGTTCGGATGGATCGGCCGAGATCACCGGGATCTCGGCCAGCAACGGCTGTCCCGGCTTGGACAGGACCCGGATGTCGCCCAGCCCCAGGGCCATGGCCGAACTGCTGACCAGGGCCAGCAGCGCGGCGGAGAGACAGGTGAGCGGACGCCGTGCGCCCTTGGCTCGTTTATTCATGGGCGACACTATAAAGCGTGCGGACCACGGTCCGCACCCATGTAGAGCCGAGCCCATGCTCGGCTGCTTGGGGAGAGCCGAGCATGGGCTCGGCTCTACAGAAAAGGCCGGGCGTTGCCCGGCCTCTCCATCAGCGCGTCTCGGCGGCGACCAGCTCGGCCAGCTGCACCGCGTTCAGGGCAGCCCCCTTGCGCACGTTGTCCGACACGATCCACAGGTTCAGGCCGCGCGGATGCGACAGGTCCTCGCGGATGCGTCCGACGTACACCGCGTCCGTGCCCGAGGCATGGGTAACCGGCGTCGGGTAGCCACCGGCTTCATGACGATCCACCACCTCGATGCCCGGCGACTGTTCCAGCAGCGCGCGCGCTTCGGCCACGGTCACCTTGTCACGGGTCTCGATCGCCACCGATTCGGAGTGGCCGTAGAACACCGGCACACGCACCGCGGTCGGGTTCACCAGGATGCTGTCGTCGCCCAGGATCTTGCGGGTCTCCCAGACCAGCTTCATCTCTTCCTTGGTGAAGCCGTTGTCCAGGAAGTCGTCGATGTGCGGGATCAGGTTGAAGGCAATCTGCACCGGGAAACGCTGCGGATCGATTTCCTGGAAGCTCAACAGCTGGCCGGTCTGCTTGCCCAGTTCTTCCAGCGCCGAACGGCCACCACCGGACACCGACTGGTAGGTGGACACGTTGATGCGCTCGATGCCGTACTTGCGATGCAGCGGTGCCAGCGCGACCAGCATCTGCATGGTCGAGCAGTTCGGGTTGGCGATGATGCCGCGCGGACGGTTGCCGACCTGGTCCGGGTTGACCTCCGACACCACCAGCGGCACGTCGTCGTCGTAACGGAAGGCCGAGGAGTTGTCGATCACCACCGCGCCAGCGGCGGCGAATTTCGGGGCGTATTCCTTGGACACGCTGCCACCGGCCGAGAACAGGGCGATGTCCACGCCACTCGGGTCGAAGGTGGCCAGGTCCTGGATCTTCACCTTGCTGCCGTTGAACTCGACTTCGCCGCCGGCCGATCGCTCGGAAGCGAGCAGGCTCAGGGTGGCGACCGGGAAATCACGCTCGGCCAGGATGGCCAGCATGGTCTCGCCGACCGCACCGGTGGCGCCGACGATGGCGACGTGGAAGCTGCGTTGTGCATTGCTCATGGGGGAACTCTCACGAAAACGGGAAGGGGGAAAACTCACGCACGACAGCTGGGTTCGGGGAGCCTCCTCGGATGGATGCGCGGAGGTTCCCTATCGTTTCCCGCTTTTTTCATCCATCGAGGCGCGCGCGGCAAGGGCCGCGTCGGCGTTGATCGCGCTCGGCATGCGCGCCGGACTGCCGTCCAGGCCAAGCCCGGCCAGCAGATTGTCCACGGCCATCTGCACCATGGCCGTGCGCGTGGCCAGCGAGGCGCTGCCGATGTGCGGGGTCAGCACGATGTTGCGCAGCGCCAGCAGTTCCGGCCGCACGTTCGGCTCGCCTTCGTAGACATCCAGGCCAGCGGCCGCCAGACGACCGTTGGCCAGTGCATCGGCCAGCGCAAGTTCGTCGACGATGCCGCCGCGGGCGATGTTCACCAGCGTGGCAGACGGCTTCATCTTCGCCAGCGCGGTGGCGTTGATGATGTGGTGCGAAGCAGCGGTGTACGGCAGTACGGTCAGCAGATGGTCGGACTGCGCCAGCAGCGTGTCCAGATCCACGTAGGTCGCGCCGAGCGCGGCTTCGGCGTCGGCCGGCAGCCGCGAACGGTTGTGGTACAGCACCTTCATGCCGAAGCCGTGCGCACCGCGACGGGCGATGCCCTGGCCGATGCGGCCCATGCCGAGGATGCCGAGCGTGCTGCCATGGATGTCGGCACCGAGCATGGTCTGGAACGACCACTGCCCCCATTGCCCCTCGCGCAGCCAGCGCTCGGATTCGGTGATCCGGCGTGCGGTGGCCATCAGCAGGGCGAAACCGAGATCGGCGGTGGTCTCGGTGAGGACGTCCGGGGTGTTGCTGGCGAGGATGCCGGCGGCGCTGAGCGCGTCGACGTCCAGATTGTTGTAGCCCACGCCGACATTGGCGATCACCTGCAGCTGCGCGGCATCGGCGACCTGGGCCGCACCGATGCGCTCGTTGAGGGTGATGACCGCCCCGTCAACGTCAGCCAGCTGCGCGGCGATCTGCTGCGGCGACCAGGCGGTGACGGCATCGGTGGTGCGCAGCTGCACGCGATCGCGCAGCGGCGCGATGGCCGCGTCGATCAGCGGCTGGCTCACCCACACCGTCGGCCGCGCATCAGCCATCAAGCTGGCCGGGAATGCGCGGGGTGATGGTGCCGACGTCACCGCACTGCGCGCGGTGGCGCAGCGCCTGGTCCATCAGCACCAGTGCCATCATCGCCTCAGCGATGGGGGTGGCGCGGATGCCGACGCAGGGATCATGGCGGCCGGTGGTGACCACCTCCACCACGTTGCCGGCCGTATCCAGCGACTCACCCGGCAGGCGCAGGCTGGAGGTCGGCTTGAGCACCATCGAGGCGACCACCGGCTGGCCGGTGGAGATGCCACCGAGAATGCCGCCGGCGTGGTTGCTGGCGAAACCCTGCGGGGTCAGCAGGTCACGGTGTTCGGTGCCCTTCTGCATGGCGCTGGCGAAACCGTCGCCGATCTCCACGCCCTTCACCGCGTTGATGCTCATCAGTGCGGCAGCCAGTTCCCCATCGAGCTTGCCGTAGATCGGCTCGCCCCAGCCCGGCGGCACATTGTCGGCGACCACGTCCACGCAGGCACCGACCGAATCACCGGACTTGCGCAGTGCATCCATGTACGCCTCCAGCTCGGGCACCTGTGCGGCGTGCGGCCAGAAGAACGGGTTGTCCTCGACCACCGACCAGTCGAAACCGGCCGGGGTGATCTCGCCCAGCTGCGACAGGTAGCCGCGCACGGTGATGCCGAAGCGTTCGGCCAGCCATTTCTTGGCGATCACGCCAGCGGCTACGCGCATGGTGGTCTCGCGCGCCGAAGAACGGCCGCCGCCACGCGGGTCGCGGATGCCGTACTTGTGCCAGTAGCTGTAATCGGCATGCCCCGGACGGAACTGCTGGCCGATGTTGCTGTAGTCCTTGCTGCGCTGGTCGGTGTTGCGGATCAGCAGCGCGATCGGGGTGCCGGTGGTCAGGCCCTCGTACACCCCGGACAGGATCTCGATTTCGTCGGCCTCACGCCGCGCCGAGGTATGCCGGCTCTTGCCGGTGGCGCGACGCTGCAGGTCGTGGCTGAATTCGGCCGCGTCCAGCGCCAGCCCCGGCGGGCAGCCATCGATCACGCAGCCGATGGCCGGCCCGTGCGATTCGCCGAACGTGGTGACGGTGAACAGCTTGCCGAACGAATTGGAGCTCACGGGCGCTGTGCCGCCAGTTCGGTGATGCGTGCGCTGTGGGCGATCAGCTCGCGGCACTCGACCGCGAAGATGCCCATCTGGCCGACCTTGAACTCGACCCAGGCGAAATCGACCTCCGGCAGCAGCTTGATCAGGTGCTGTTCGGATTCGCCCACTTCACAGATCAGCAGGCCGTCCTCGCTCAGGTGCAGCGGCGCGTCGCGCAGGATCTTCAGCACCAGGTCCAGGCCATCGTCGCCGGCACGCAGGCCCATGTCCGGCTCGTAGGAGTATTCCTGCGGCAGGGCATCGGTCTCGTCGTTGGTGACGTACGGCGGGTTGGTGACGATCAGGTCGTAGTGGCGGCCGGTCAGGCCGTTGAACAGGTCCGACTTCAGCAGGGTCACGTTGTGCGCCTGCAGGCGTTCCTTGTTTTCTTCGGCCAGCGACAGCGCCTCATCGCTGAGGTCCACGCCGTCCACTTCCCAGTTCGGGTAGTAGTGGCCCATGGCGATGGCGATGCAGCCCGAACCGGTGCACAGGTCCAGCGCGCGGCTGACGTCGCGGCCGGCCAGCCACGGCTCGAAGCCGCACTCGATCAGTTCGGCGATCGGCGAGCGCGGCACCAGGGCGCGCGTGTCGCTCTTGAAGCTGAGGCCGGCGAACCAGGCTTCACCGGTCAGGTAGGCGGCCGGGATGCGCTCGTCGATGCGGCGCTGGAACAGCTCCAGCACCGCCAGCTTCTCTTCCCGCAGCAGGCGCGCCTGGCCGTAGGCCGGGCCGAGGTCGTGCGGCAGGTGCAGGCCGTGCAGCACCAGCTGGGTGGCCTCGTCCAGGGCATTGTCGTAGCTGTGCCCGAAGGTCAGGCCCGCAGCGTTGAAACGGCTGGTGCCGTAGCGGATCAGATCGATGATCGTATGGAGTTCGGCGGCCGTTTCAGCGGTCATGGCGGTACTGCGGGCAAAGTGGCCCCCGATTATAGGGGTTGCCGCCTGCGCCGGCATCCGTTGCGGCAGAAACGATCCAGTCGCAGCCGGTATGATGGTGGCCACTTCCTGCGGCGGAATCCCATGTTCAATCGCAACGCCGGCATCATCCTGCTGATCGCTCTGGCGGCGGGCCTTGGCCTGCTCGCCGCCCAGCAGGTGTTCGCGCCGAAGCCGCCGGCCGGGCAGCCGGCCACCGAAGCGATCACCCTGTACCCGCAGCCGCGCGCCCTGCCCGACTACAACCTGGCCCAGTCCGACGGCACGCGCCTGATTCCCGGCGAGCTGAAGGGCCACTGGACCCTGGTGTTCCTCGGCTTCACCTTCTGCCCGGACGTGTGCCCGACCACCCTGGCCGAGCTGGCCGGTGCGCAGAACCAGTGGGAAGCCCTGCCCGACAGCCTGCGCCCGCGCGTGCTGTTCGTCTCGGTCGACCCGGAGCGCGACACCGCCACGCGCCTGGGCGAGTACGCCCATGGCTTCCACAAGGACACCCTGGCGGCGACCGCTGACATCCCCTCGCTGGAGCGCTTTGCCACCTCGCTGGGCTTCGTGTTCCAGAAGGTGCCGGGCAAGCACTTCGACGAGAATCCCGAGGATTACACCCTCGAGCACTCCGCCAGCCTGGCCGTGCTCGACCCGCAGGGCCGGCTTGCCGGCCTGGTGCGGCCCCCGTTCAACGCGCCGGCGATCGCCCGCGACCTGCAGAAGCTGACCGAGAAATCCGCCCCATGAGTCTGACCACCGCCCTGACGTACGTCCTGCCCCACCGCCTGCTGTCCTCGATGGCGCGTTCGCTGGCGTACTCGGACAACCCGCGCGTATCGCGCTGGCTGATCGACACGGTCACCCGCAAGTTCAACGTCAACCTGGATGAAGCGGCCAACCCTGACCCGCGCAGCTACCCGACCTTCAACCAGTTCTTCACCCGCGCGCTGAAACCCGGCGCGCGCGTGGCCGATGCGGATCCGCGCAGCCTGGTGATGCCGGCCGATGGCCGCATCAGCCAGCTCGGAAAGATCGACGCCGGCCGCATCTTCCAGGCCAAGGGCCAGTCCTTCACCGCCGCCGAGCTGCTGGGCAGCGCCGAGGATGCCAAGCCGTTCAACGATGGGCTGTATGCCACGGTGTACCTGTCGCCGCGCGACTACCACCGCGTGCACATGCCGTGGACCGGCACCCTGCGCGAAACCGTGCATGTGCCCGGCCGCCTGTTCAGCGTTGGCCCGGCCGCGGTGAACAACGTGCCCGGCCTGTTCGCACGCAACGAACGCCTGGTCTGCCACTTCGACACCAGTTTCGGCCCGATGGTCAGCGTGATGGTCGGCGCGCTGCTGGTATCGGGCGTGGAAACGGTGTGGAGCGGCGAAGAAATTCCGCATTACGGCGACCGCATCACCCGCAAGGACTATCGTGGCCGCGGCATCACGCTGCAGCGCTTCGAAGAGATGGCGCGCTTCAATTACGGCTCGACCGTGATCGTGCTGCTGCCGCCGGGCGTGGCCGAATTCGCCCCGCATCTGGATGCAGAGCATCCGGTGCAGCTGGGCCAGGCACTGGCGAAGCTGCGCTGAGGTTCATGTAGAGCCGAGCCGTGCTGGGCTCACGCTTGGCCAGTAGATCCACGCCATGCGTGGATGGCTTCAACGGAATGCCGGCCAGCGGCCGGCACTACCGGATGCGGGCGTTACTGCAGGGTCGGCGCCGGGCCGACGTCCATGCCGTCGTAGTCTTCCACGCCCATCTGCGTGGCCAGCGCGCTCAGTTCCTGGTTGCGCTTGTCCAGCGAGGTTTCGTCGTGGACTTCCACGCGCTCCACGTGCAGCACGTGGAATGCAGCGTCACCGTCCTCCGGCTCCTGCTCGAACAGTTCCACCAGCACATAGCCCTGCGCCTGCAGGTGGGTGCCCAGTGCCTGCAGCGGCTCGGCGGTGGAGTGCACGAAGAAGTACCCCCACAGCAGCGGAGCGTCCAGGTCCCAGTCGGTGTTCTCGCGGAGGTTGGTGAACAGGTTGCGGGTGTCTTCGATGTCCATGCGATATCCAGATTGCAGAAAAATTATTTGTCGCAGCCCTGCAGCTTCAGCACCTGGCCGTGGCGCAGGCTGTAGCCGGGGGCCTTGAGGCCATTGGCGCGGGCCAGCACCGGCACATCGCACTGGAACTTCGCGGCGATCCGGCCCAGGGTCTCACCCTTGCCGACCTTGTAGCTGCGGGCCGGCTTGGCACGCGGGGCCGGCGCCGGGCGCGGCGCAGCCACGGGCGCTGCGGGCGTGGTCGGCACGCTGCTGGCGGCATTGGGATCGACCACCGGCACCACTCCGCCCACGGCCACGCTACCGGTGTAGCTGGCGGCGCTGGGGCGCACGATCGCGGCATTGAGGTCGGCGGTGATCAGGGTGCGTGCCAGATCCGCACGCGGGCCGCTGACGCAGTTGCGCGCGTACAGGCCGGCAATGCGGTTGGTGGCGTTGATGAGGGTGCCGGCCGGAATCCAGCCGTCGGCCTCATAGCGCGGGTTGAGGTTGCGCAATGCGCGCATGTAGCCATCGCGGGTGCCATGGCTGCCCAGGCAGATGGTCAGCTCGTAGATCGTGGTCGAGCGGGCCAGGCGGATGGTGGCCGGCTGTGCATTGATCTTCGGGAACTCCACGCCGTACTGCTGCGGGTGCAGGAAGATCCAGGACGCGGCGATCACCATCGGCACGTAGTCCTTGGTCTCGCCGGGGAACTGGTTGTAGACGCTGTCCACCCAGAAGCTCTGGCCCGGGTACTGCTTGTAGACGCGCGCCGCGCGGCCCTCACCGCCGTTGTAACCGGCCAACGACAGTTCGACGTTGTTGTTGAGCTCACGCATGCGCTCGTTGAGGTACGTCGCGCTGGCTTCGGCGGCGCTGCGCGCATCGAAGCGGGTATCGAAACCGGTACCGTCCGGGCCCAGGCCGAAGCGGCGGCCGGTGGCCGGCATGAACTGCATCAGGCCTGCGGCGCCGGCACGTGAGGACGCATGCACGCGGCCATTGGACTCCTTGGCCATGATGCCGAACAGCAGCGCCTCGGGCAGGCCGCGCTTCTCCCATTCCGGCCACATCACCGCGCGCAGGTTCTGGTAGTTCTCGTAGGTGGTCATCAGCGCCGGGCGCATGTCGGTCAGCCAGCGGCGGATGCCGGCCTGCACGGCCGGGTTGTATTCGACCATGTTGTCGAAGGCATGGCGCTTGTCGTTGAGCAGCGCCGCTGCGCGGGCGGCCTCGGGCACGTCGGCAGCCAGCGGGCCGACATGGTCCGGGTCGGCTTCCAGGCGGTCGCCGGCTTCATCGGCCACGTCATCATCGGCGGCGGCATCGGCGTCATGCTTGAGCAGCCGCTTGTAGGTCGCCAGCATGTTGCTCATCTGGCACCCCTTCTGCTTCACGCACTCGCTGATGACATCTTCCATGTCCTCCAGCGCGGCATCAGCCTCGTTGCGCCCCTTCGGATCGGCGTTGGCCACCAGCAGCACGGCATCGCTGTAGCGCTTCTCGGCAGCCGTCATGCGCTGCTGCAGTGTATCCACCTTCACCTTGTCCCGGGCCGAAACCCGCTGTGCGTGGGCCTCCGGCGCCAGGGAAACCAGGCCAGCCAGGGCCAGCAGCGGCCAGGTACGGGAAATCAGGACAGGAACGGGCATTGGTGGCACTGTGTATGAAACAGGCAGGCAGAGTAGCGGCGCTGCCAAGGTCGGGGCAAGCCGACCTTCGGCCCGTCACTGTCGGCGGTTAACATTGGCACATTCATCACAAGGGCTGGACCATGGATCCGATTCTGCTCGGCAAAGGCATCACCGACGATGTGGCTGTCACCCTGCTGCCGAAACTCGGCAACCGCCATGGGCTGGTGGCCGGCGCCACCGGCACCGGCAAGACCGTGACCCTGATGACCCTGGCCGAGGGTTTCTCGCGGATTGGGGTACCGGTGTTCCTGGCCGATGTGAAGGGCGATGTGTCGGGGCTGGCGGTGCCGGGTACCGGCGCCGAGAACCTGCTCAAGCGCGCGGCCGAGATCGGTGTGGGCGACTACGCCCCGGCGGCCAGCCCCACCGTGTTCTGGGATCTGTACGGCAAGCTCGGCCACCCGGTGCGCACCACCGTGAGCGAGATGGGCCCGACCCTGCTGGCACGCATCCTGGAATTGAACGACACCCAGGCCGGCGTGCTCGACATCGTGTTCAAGCTGGCCGATGACCGCGGCCTGCTGCTGCTGGATATGGACGACCTGCGCGCCCTGCTCGGCCTGGTGGCCGAGGAGCGCAAGGACATCTCCACCGAGTACGGCCTGGTCAGCGCGCAGTCGGTGGCCGCCATCCAGCGCGCCCTGCTGCGCCTGGCGCAGGACGGCGGCGAGCACTTCTTCGGCGAACCGGCGCTGGAACTGGCCGACATCATGCGGGTCAACCATGATGGCCGCGGTGTCATCGGCATCCTTGCCGCCGACCAGCTGGTGCTCAAGCCCAAGCTGTACTCCACCTTCCTGCTGTGGCTGCTGTCGGAGCTGTTCGAGCAGCTGCCCGAAGTCGGCGACCTCGACAAGCCGAAGCTGGTCTTCATTTTCGACGAAGCGCATCTGCTGTTCGACGATGCACCGCCTGCACTGGTACAGCGCATCGAACAAGTGGTGCGGCTGATCCGTTCCAAGGGCGTGGGCGTGTACTTCTGCTCGCAGTTCCCGGACGACGTACCGGCCAACATCCTCGGCCAGCTCGGCAACCGCGTGCAGCACGCGTTGCGCGCATTCACGCCGCGCGACCAGAAGGCGGTGAAGACCGCCGCCGAGACCTTCGTGCCGAATCCCAAGCTGGATGTGGTGAAGGTGCTCAGCCAGCTCGGTACCGGCGAGGCGCTGGTGTCCACGCTGCAGGACAAGGGCGTGCCGATGCCGGTGCAGCAGACGATGATCGCCCCGCCGCGCTGCCGCATGGGACCGGTCACCGAGGCCGAACGTACGCAGGTGCGGGCCGGCAGCCCGGTCGGCACCCGCTACGACACCGCCATCAACCGCGAATCAGCCGCCGAACTGCTGGCCCAGCGCGCGCAGAAGGCGGTTGAGAAAACCGATGCGCCGGCCGCACGCAGCCGTGAGCAGGACGAGGCGCAGGAAGGCGGCTTCGGACAATCGATCAAGGACGCGATCTTTGGCACCAAGCGCCGCCAGGGCATGATCGAGACGATGGCCAAGCAGACCACGCGTACGGTCGGTACCAAGCTGGGCAACCAGATCGTGCGCGGCATCCTCGGTGGCATCTTCGGCGGCAAGCGCTGAGAACTCCGGCAGCACCTTCGCGGCGCGCCGGCAGCGGCGCGCCGTATTTGTTTCATTCCGTACGAGAAGCCGCATTACATGTCGCGTTGGCGTCCCCCCGCAGAAAAGAGCACCGCGCTGATCACCGCAGCCGGCCATGCACGCTTGAAAGCCGAGCTGGATGAGCTGTGGCGGGTACGTCGACCCGAGGTGGTCAAGGCGCTGGCTGCGGCCGCAGCCGAAGGTGATCGCTCGGAGAATGCCGAATACACCTACCGCAAGAAGCAGCTGGGCGAGATCGATCGTCGCGTGCGCTACCTGACCAAGCGCCTGGAATCGCTGCGCGTGGTCGACACCACGCCGACCGATCCGCAAGCGGTGTTCTTCGGTGCCTGGGTGGAGCTGGAGAACGTGGACAGCGGGCAGACCAGCCGCTACCGCATCGTCGGGCCGGATGAGACCGATGCAGGACTGGGCTGGATCAGCATCGATTCGCCGTTGGCGCGGGCCTTGTTGAAGAAGCGCCTGGATGATGAGTTTTCGGTGGAACTGCCCAGTGGTCATCACACCTTTGCGGTGATCGATGTCGAGTACGAGACTGCGGCCAAGGGCTGAGCCTCTGCCGGGCAGCAGCGCTCAACGAGCACGGGCTCGGCTCTACTGGAGCGGCAGCGGCGGCGGATAACGACGCCCTTCGCGCAGTGGGCGGAAATAATCGTCGTTCGCGTAGAAGGCTGGTGCCTGATCGGCGTGCCAGCCCGGAATGCCTGCCAATGGCAGCGGGCGCAGCTCCAGAGGGTCGAGCAGCACTCTGCCCTCGTCGATGGCCTGCGCGACCACATCGATGCAGCCGGCATCGTCATCGCCCTGCAGCACGATGCATTTACCCACCAGCAGCCGGCCCGGCAGCAGCGCCTGTTCCATCAAGGCATGACCAAATACAGCGGCAATGGCGATCCGCCCTGACTGCCAATGGCTCGGTTCGAACAACGCGCGCCAATCGTGAGCATCCCAGGCTGCCAGTGATGCCCGGTCGCGCACATGCACCACCACGCCGGTTTCATCGAACTGGGTCAGCGCAGCCTGCGCGCGGTTGCGCTGTCCGGCGGCCATGCGCTCGATGTGCCGGCATTGCTGCGCGTTGAGTGCGCGCTTGATCGGCAGGTAGCGTGCCCAGGCCAGGGCATTGAACAGGTCGTGCCAGTTGTCGGCACGGGTGGCGATGCGCCCTTCGGCGATGCGCGTTTCATAGTGCAGGCCATCGGCCAGCAGCGCCGCATCCTGTTCAACAATGCGCTTGCCCGGCAGCGCCAGGCGCGCGTCCAGGTCGGACACGCGCGGCCAGTCCGCTGTGGTCAGCAGATCAACGAATTCGGCGATACCGGCAAACACCGGATGATCGAACGCAGACCGATCCACCGCCGCGCGCAGCGGTGCCACGAAGCGGCGGGGGCCGCCATCAGCAGCCTCCGCCCCGGTCACAGCACCTTGAGGTCGAAGGCCGGGCGCGTGGTCGGCGGCAGTGCATCGCCGTAGAGGTCGTGCTCGTCGCTCTCGGTGATTTCCACGTCGACGAACTCACCCACGCGCAGCGCCACCTGGTCGGCGTTCTGGATATGCACCAGACCGTCGATTTCCGGCGCATCGGCCTTGGAACGGGCCACGGCGATATCGCCTTCGATGGCATCGACCAGGCATTGCTGCACCGTGCCGATCTTGGCTTCCAGACGCGAGGCCGAAATCTGCGCCTGCTTTTCCATGAAGCGCGCCAGTCGTTCCTGCTTCACTTCTTCCGGCACCGGGTCCGGCAGGTTGTTGGCCGTGGCACCCTCGACGGGCGAGTAGGCGAACGCACCGACGCGGTCCAGCTGCGCTTCGTCCAGGAAGGACAGCAGCTCTTCGAACTCGGCCTCGGTCTCGCCCGGGAAACCGACGATGAAGGTCGAACGCACGGTGATGTCCGGCGCGATGCGGCGCCAGTTCTGCACGCGCTCCAGGGTCTTTTCGACCGCGCCGGGGCGCTTCATCAGGCGCAGGATGCGCGGGCTGGCGTGCTGGAACGGGATGTCCAGGTACGGCAGGATGCGGTTCTCGGCCATCAGCGGCACCACGTCATCGACGTGCGGATACGGATAGACGTAGTGCATGCGCACCCACGCATCCAGCTCGGACAAGCCTTCGCACAGTGCCTTCAGCCGGGTCTGGTAAGCCTTGTCGCGCCACATCTTCTCGGCGTACTTCACATCCACGCCGTAGGCAGAGGTGTCCTGCGAAACCACCAGCAGCTCACGCACACCGCCACGCACCAGGCGCTCGGCTTCTCGCAGCACGTCATCCACCGGGCGCGAGACCAGCTTGCCGCGCATCGACGGAATGATGCAGAAACTGCAATGGTGGTTGCAGCCCTCGGAAATCTTCAGGTAGGCGTAGTGGCGCGGGGTCAGCTTGATGCCGTAGTCCGGCACCAGATCCACGAACGGGTCGTGCTTGGGCGGCAGCGCCGCGTGCACGGCCTCCATCACGCTCTGGTAGTCCTGCGGCCCGGACACCGCCAGCACGTTCGGGTATGCCTCACGGATCTGCTCCGGGCGCTTGCCCAGGCAGCCGGTGACGATGACCTTGCCGTTCTGGTTCATCGCCTCGCCGATCGCATCCAGCGATTCGGTCACCGCCGAATCGATGAAGCCGCAGGTGTTGACCACCACCACATCGGCCGAATCGTAGGACGGGACGATGTCGTAGCCTTCCGACCGCAGCTGGGTAAGGATGCGCTCGGAATCGACGAGGGCCTTCGGGCAGCCAAGGCTGACGAAGCCGACTTTGGGGTTCAGCTGGGACATGGAATCGCGGGACTCTGGGGGCCTGGGCCCCTGCCGGCATGGCAGGGGGACCTGGGGGCCGGGGCCTGAAAGGGCGCCAGTATACCGGGGTTGGGCCATGGTCCCTGAACTGCCGCGACAGCCCCTTGTCCGCCCCATCCCGACCTTTCAGGACAGGGCGGAGGGCAATTCGTCCACTTCCACCGGCTCGAACCGATACAGCCCCCCGAACTTCAGGGCGTAGGCATCGGCCGGTGCCACCGGAATCACCATCTGCGGCGGGACCGCCTCCCCCTCCGCGCGGAAGTGCAGGTTGACCACGCCGGGTTGCTCCACGGCGCGGGTAAGCAGGACAAGTCGAGCATTGAATTTCATGAGAACTCCAGGAAAAAAAGAGGCCGCTTTCACCGGCGGCCGATACGGTTGACAAGCTGGGCGTCTGCCGTCGCCGGCAGACGCCCTGTCACCACACTCCCATGCGCACGCGCAGACGTCCGGCTTCGTCGAAGACACGCCAGTTGCCGTCGCTGTACTCGGTACGCCGGCCGCCGCCCGGTGCGCTGACGCTGAATGCATCGGCCACCACGTCGAAGCGCGAGACCAGACCATTGGAAGCCAGCTGCACGCCCCCTACCCTGCCGTCGGCGCGGACGTTGACCGACCACTGTGCGGATGACTCGGTGCCACCTGCTGACCAGGTCGGTGGCGTAGTTGCTGCCGCATCCACCTGGCTGAGCATCGGGCGGAAGATCCAGAAGTACGGGTTCTCCTCCCCCGTGCCGAGGAGGATGATGCGGAAGCGCGCAAAGGCCGCATTCGCTGGCGCTTTGGTGATCAGGAACGGGCGCGACAGCTTGTCCAGAGTGACGGGGCCCCCTACGTAATTGCGCACGCCCGGACTGTGCACCAGACCAAGGTGATTGCCGGAGGCATCGAAAAACGTCAGTTCAACCTTGCCTTCGACGCGATGCGTGTTCATCCAGCTCGAGGCGCAATAAGTTTTACCCGCCTCGACGGCGATGTCGTACTCGGTGCCACACCAGGACACTTCGCTGGGTGACACCACCCCGCCAGTCCGCGACCCCAGGCCGAACACTCCCCGCGGACTCCAGTTGCCATCGCCAGTTGGATCACCCAGCTCGATCCAGCGCCCATTGGTGTTCCCCCCCCATCCCCAGCCCGAGCGCTGCCAGAACGGGAAGGTGGTGTTCATCAGCAGGTTGCCGCCCGAACCGAGGTTCTTGACCTGCGCCTGCATGCTGGTGACCACGGCAGCGTCCGCCTTGCCGCCCAACGATGCCTGCACGCCATCCACGCGCCCGGACAGTGCCGTCAGCTGTGTTCCCTGCTGGCTCACTTGGCTTTTCAGCTGCGAGAAGCCGCTGGCCGACACATCGCCCACCTGCGTCTTGAGCTGGGTCAGGTCACGCGCGGTGGTGTCCAGCTTGCTGCCCTGCTGCGCAACGGACGTGCTGAGCCCGCTGATCGCCGAGGCGTTGGCATCATTGGCCAACTGATCGGTGATGTCGTACACCTGCACACTGTCCACGCGCACCTGGCCATTGTCCGGATAGGCATACACATTCAGCCGCCACGCGTCGATACCGCTGTTGAACGCATCGAAATCGAACGTGCGGGTCTCGAATGCCTCCACAGCGAACACGGCACGCAGGTCCTGGTTGGACTGCTGTCCGGCGACGCTTCTGCGATACATCCGCACCATCAGGTTGTTCGCCCCACCTGCGCCACAGGCACGTACGACCACGCGCAATCGACGCATACCATTGATTGGCACCCACTTGCCACCATTAGGCTGCAGCGTGGGATTCACACTGGTATATCGATTGAGCAGCACGCCCGGACGGCCGTCGCCGTTGACCGTGCTCCACACTGCACCGTTGGCGGCTGCCGATGCGGTCCAGCCTCCCAGGCCCTCTGCGAAATCGGGATTGGGCAGCAGGCCGCTGCCGGTATTGAGCACTCCCTTCAGGCTGCTGGAAAGATCAGTGACCTGCTGCGCCTGCGCATCGACCCTCGCCCCCTGCTGATCCACCTTCGTGGTCAGCGCAGTGACCGCCGTTGCCGTGGCGGCGGCGCTCTGCTGGGCGGCGTAGGCATCGGTGACATCGATCATGCGGATATCATCAACCTGTACGCGGACCCCCACTTCCCGTGCGCCATTTCCGCCCGGGATACTGACGAGCATCCGCCACTTCGCGGCAGAGGCCGCAGTATCCATGTAGCCGCTGACCTTGGTCCATGCATCCTTGCGCAGGGAGGCCAGTGCATAGGCCTGCAATGGCCACAAGCTTTCCGCGTTGGCTTCGTTGGTAGTCTGCCAGCCCACCCGGATGGAACCTCCGGTCGGCTGGATGCTGTCCGGATGCAGGCGCGCGTAGTACTCCACGTAGATGCGACGATTGCCGGTGATGGGGGTCCACTGGCCGACGTACATGTCCGCGTTCGTGCTCTGGCTGGTGTTGGCTGCGACATTCACGTCCAGGCCCCGCTCACCGGTCCGGCGCGCATCGGCGCGGGCGGTGTAGATCGTGCCCGCCGCACTCGCCAGCAGTTGGCCGTCCTGGAAGGTTTCGAACGATCCCAGCGGGAACAGGCTGTCGCTTCCGTTGAGAATCGACTGCACATCCGACTGCAGCTTGACCACATTGGCCGCGCTGCTGGTGATGCGGTCGCCAAGCTGCACCACGTCGGTGCGCAGGTTGGAGATCGCCGTGGCATTGCCGGCGATGTCCTGTGCATCGGTGATGTCGTAGAACTCGACGCGGTCGAACAACACCTTGCCATTCGCATTGGTCAGATGCACCTGTGGCATCACTTCATTGCGGTCAAGCCCCGTCGACCACTCCGCCGTGTACGTTTTCCAGGCACCGTCGGCCAGGTTCAATGTCACGTCCGCATGGCTTTCGCCAACGCCCGTGGTGCGCACCCTCAGGCGACATACCAGCGTCGCCGTCGCGCCATCGAAGGCACGGGCGATCATCACCATCCGGTACCGGCGTGACTTGCCGGCAGCCACCGGCAACCAGCGCGCATCATTGGCTGTGATTGCCGGGTTCTGGCCGGCCTGCGGCCCGTGCGTCATCAACAACGCATCGCCGCCCTGGCCAGAGGCCTTCACCCACTCCACGGTGTTGGCCGGCAGCGTGCGGGTCAACGTCCACCACGCGGCACTGCCGGCGAAGTTGCTGTTGCGCAGCAGGTTGTCATTGCTCACCACGGACGTATCGATTCGTGCACCCAGACTGGTGATGCTGTCCGCCGCAGATGCCAGATCGGTACCGAGCTTGCCCACATCGGTGCGCAGCCCGGTCAGTGCTTCGGCATTGGCCCGCGAGGCACGGTCGAGCGCCGACGAGTCCTGCGATCCGGTCGGTACACCATTGAGCAGGGTGATGGTCATTTCCACCCACATGCCAACGCGGCTGGCATCCAGCGCGGGCGGAGACAGGATCTGCCTGCCGCCACCGGCGCCACTCTTCCTGCGCCCGACCATCACCAGCATCCGTCCGCCGGAAAGCGCCACAAGATTCTCCTGCGACAGACCGGCATCAAGCAGGCGCGTGCGCAGGCCGACGGTGTCGGCGTTGGTGCCACTGCTGATCGCCCCCACCGCGTCAGACGTATAGGCGATGAAGTACTGATTGTCCTTCAGGGTCTCGTCGTACCAGGCGTTGAAACGGGCCGATTCAGCCTGCAGATTGCCGTACGTGTCGAACACGGCGGTACTGCTGATGCTGTTGTCCGCATTGATCACCCCTACCCGCAGGCCGCGGTTGGCCCCCATGCCGGCCACGATGCTGCCGTTGGCGCGGTAAACACCCGATGCACGCGGTCCACCTGTGGGCCAGGCGTTGATGTGCGCATTGGCAATGATGTTGTAGGCCACCATGTTGCCGATACCGGACGCCAGGCGTGTCACATCCTCGGCGGCGGTCGTCAGCTTGCCATCGATCTGCTCCACCTTGGTCGACAGACCCGTGATCGCCGAAGCATTCGCATCGGCGTCGGTCACTTCCTCCACCCACAGGTCATCCAGCCACAGCGTGCCGGCCGTGCCGTTGCGATTGATCGTGACCTTGATGCCCTGCACCGTGCCGGAGGCCGGCAGGTTCACCAAGGTCTCGGTTTTCACCCAATCCACGGACCTGGGGAACGAGGCTGTCGCAGCCACCATCAGATTGCCATTCTGGTCGCCGATACGAAGCTTGGTATTGTCGGCCGTGCCATCGAAGTCCTCGCTGGTCCGCGTCCAGCAGGAAACGCGATAGCGGCGCCCGGCCGTCAAGGCAATGAACCGCCCTTCATTGACGGCCGCGCTGACCACCGTGTTGACGCCACCGGCATAGGGGCCGGCCTTCCAGCACAGGCTGTTGCCACGCCCCTCCCGCACCACCGATGCAGCCGTTGTATTGGAGAAGGTCCAACCTTCGGGGCCCAGGTTGAAGTCACCATTGAGCGCGAGGTTGCTGCCCGCCCCCATCACCGCCTCCATCCGGCTCTTCAGCTGCACCAGGTCCTGGCTGCTGGTGGTGACTTTGCCGTCAAGTTGCCCCACTTCCGACTTCAGCGCATTGAAGGCACTGGAGCCGACCTTGTCACCCATCGTGGCGTCCAGGCTGTCCACACGACGTCCCAGCGCGGTATCGGCAGTGACCATTGCCTGTTGCAGGCTGCTGACGCTGGCATTGGTAGCCACCGCGCCGGTACCTGCGGGCATGCGTGCCTGCAGTGCCTGGATCGATTGTGCGTTGACCTGGTCGCCGCTGAGCCGCGCGGACTTCTCCGCCGCGATCAGGCCCTGGCTGACGCCCGCCAGATCGCCTCCTTCGTAACTGCCTCGCAGCTGCACGCCGAGCGTCTCTCGACGACTGGCCTCGCTGGAATCGGCTGCGATGCGTGCACTGGCTTCGTCCTGCAGCATCGCCACCGATGCGCCCGGTGTCGGTCGGCCGATCGCCACCCAGTCCAGCAGGAAGTAGTGGGCATCGGTCTGCGCCTTGGACAGATCCAGGCGGATCTGGTCGACCACGGTTCCGTTCCACGGAATGTTGTCCACATCCAGCGTGGCGATGCCATTGCTGTCATAGCCCGGCTCTGCGAACTGCACCGTGCGCGCGTCGTCCCACGACTGGCCGGGGCCGTTCCACAGCAGTCGCCCGTCCCAGGCAGGACTACCCACCTTGCGGATGCGCAGCTTGACGAAGCGGTGCGCCGCGCCCTGGACGTCCTGGCCACGCGGGCTGGTCACGAAGGCATCGCTGGCATGGTTGGCCGGGCGCAGCCAGCCATCCACCAGCGTGGGACTGCCACCGTTCGCGCCCCATCCTTCCACGCTGCTGTCGAAGTACCAGATGCGCTTGCTGTCAAACTGCACGCCACTGCCGGCCGACAGCTGGCTCACCATCCGCGTGAGATTCTCGACATCCGACCGGCGTTCGCTGGTTTCGCGGGTCACCGCCGTGGTCAGCTCGGTGCGGGTATTCAGATCGCCTGCAGCGCGGTCCAGCACTTCGCGTGCCAGGCCATCGGTGCTTGCCTTGATCGCCAGCGCCTGCTGGTCCAGCTGCCCGGCCTGCTGGGCAAGGTGCGTGGCACTCTCGGTGATCTGTCCCTGCAAGCGCAGCGATTCACTGCGCAGTGCTTCGGCCGCCTGGGTGGCGTTGGCCAGGTCGTTGTCGATGCGGGCAGTGATTTCCTTGCCCAGATCCTGCTTGACCGACTCCACCACGCCACCGATTCCCTCCAGCGTCTGCCCGACGTTGCGGCCAAGCGCACGTCGCACGTAGCGGGCGGCCGTCGACAGTACGCCCGAGGTGTTGCGACTGCGGCAGGCAAAGGTCCAGCTGCCCGACGCCGGCAGCACCGCTTCGATCGCGGCAGTGAAGAAGCCACCCGCATCGCCGAGCGGTGTCATCTGCTCCCACAGCGGGTTGTCGATGCTGCCCACGGTGTAGCGGATTTCCACACCGGCGAAGTCGGTCGATTGCACCGTATCGCTGAAGAAGCCCCATACGTAGCGGCGCACACCGCCACTGAGCTCTTCGATGTCGAACAGGTCGACCAGGACAGGCGGGGCATCGGCGCCCATCGTGGTGTACTGGGTGGACACCGCGACGCCGGCGCGTCCCTCCGGACTGTACGGACGCACGACGACGGGATAGGTGCCCGCACCGGGGATCGACCAGCTTGCCGAGCGCGTCGTGGTGCGTGCGACTTCCTCCAACGCGGCATTGCCGTCTGGATCGGACAGCACCAGCGTGTCACCCACCGGCCCGCTGATGTCGAAGCTCGCCTGCAGTTCGGTATGGACGCTGCCGCCCTGACTGACCTGCCGTTCGATCACTTTCAGGTTGCTGGCGATCGGCCGGGTCTGCAGCGACGATTCGTTCGCCGGCGGCACGTACTGGCCGGTGCGCACGTAGTGCCAGAACGCGGGCCCTTCCTGCACCACGTCCACCGATGCACCCTTGAGGTCGCCTTCCGGACGGATGCCGGTCACGCGCACGCGGGTACCCGGCGTCTGCTTGAAATCGTAGATCCAGATCGTGTCGTGGGCAGGATTGTTCTCGCTGCTGCCAGGCAGCGACGCGTCGGCCGGCCAGGGATCCGCCAACACCAGGGTGTGGCTCGGCTCACTGCCAGGCACCACGCGCAGTACGCGGTAGACACGCTCGCCCGGGATGCGCAGGCCAATGAACGCACTGCCCACCGCCGGCGGCGGCACCGGCTCGTCCAGCTGCAGCGTGGTCACACCTTCGGCATCGACCGTCGCGCCGATCAGGCGGCCACCGAAGCCCCACTGGGTCAGGTCGTGCTGCAACGCCAGCACCGACAACCGCGAGTAGGCCAGGTGCTCGATGTCGGTGCTGTAGCTGATCGACTTGTACTGATAGACGCTCTGCGCCAGATGCCAACGCGCCAGCATCGCGGCGTGGGCTTCGGTGCTGACGCCCTCGCCGGTGATCTTGGCCGGGTTGAGCATCACTTCCACACCCGGTGCCGGCACGCGCAGCGTCGCCGCCTTCCAAGTGCGGCGGTCCAGATAGCTGTACTCGATGCCGTCGGCGGCATTGGCCAGGGTGTAGTCGACCTGGAACTGGCCCTTCTTGATCGTCGCCATGTTGACTACGCCGGAGAGCGGCTGCTCGTCGGCGGCCCATGCCACGCCCAGGCGACCCTTTGCCCAGGTCACCTGGCCGAAGCCGGCCAGGGCGATGGCATCCAGTACCGCCTGGTGGCTGCGCACTTCGGTCAGCCAGTAGTCATAGCCAAGCGCATTGTCTGCGCAATGCAACATGAAGGCTTTCAGGCTTTCAATGTCGATGCGTCGATCCGCCATGCCCAGGCCGGCGATGCGCTTGCCATTCTCGTCGTTGATGCCTCGCACGTAGGCCAGAATCTGCGCGCCCGGGTTGCTGGTCTCCTCGGTCACCCAGCCAACCGCATCGCCCTTCCACACCGGGATCGGCCGCGAATGGGCCACGCAGCGGATTTCATCCGGGGTGCCGTTGAGCTGGCCGGAGGCCTTCATCTGCAGGCCGATCGCGGGAATGCCGGCATGGCTGGCATCGTCACGCTGCACGCTGACCAGCGTGGTCCAGGTGAAGTTCGCCTGCGCACCGCTGCCATCGGTGTTCTGTCCAGCCACGCGCACACGCACGTCGTACTGGCCAAGCTCCACATCGCGACCGTAGCTCACCCGACGGGCTTTCTGCGTGCGCCCCACAAGGTTGTAGTTGCCGAACAACTGCCAGTTGGTGGTGCCTACCGGGCGGTACTGGATCTGGAGCTGCTCGCGGTTGTCCTTGTCCTTGCCCTTGGAGGTCGTGTCCCACAGACGGAATTCCACGTTCACCTGCAGGCGAAGCGTCTCGGCCGAACTGGTGCGCTCCACCCACGGGCTGGCCACATGCTTGGCGTCGCTGCCGGTATCCAGCAACAGAGCGCCTTCGATCACATCCGCGTTGCTGTAGAGCGGAATCGCTTCGTCCGGCATCTGCGGGAAACCGCGGAACCAGGTGCGCACCCCCTCATAGCTGGACAGCGGTGACTCACCGTTCTGCAGCGCCTCGACACGGCCGACATTGATGCCTGGGCTCAGGGTCATGCCGACGAACTGCTCATCGCCTTCGAACCAGGTATAGGGACGGCTGATCAGATCGGGCGCCACGCGCGTGGAGCCGAACAGCAGACCCAGCGGCTCATAGGCGCGCACGCGGTTGCGAGGCGCAGCCAGCGAATAGGCGGTATCGGCAACACCACCACCACCGGGCCGGGGAGGCTTCGGAGTGAGAACCTTGTTGATCAGCACACTGCCGGCCACGTAGACCGCCGAAGCGGCCAAAGTGCCATAAGTGCCCGCGATCGCTCCCGCACCCCAGGCGGAGCCTGCCGCCAGCGCGCCGATGCCGAAGGTGAAGTAGGTCAGCGCGATCATCGCCACCAGCGGGATCACCGCTTTGCCAACCACGCTGCGCACTTCGATCAGCTGCCCATGCCGCGGGCGCACCTGCATCCACTGCTCACGCGGGACATCGATACCATCCACGCAGACCTGCCAGGCCTGCCCATCGAGGCCATCGATATGGCGCATGAGGAAGGCGTACAGGCTTTCGCCCGGGCGCAGGTCGACCGGTACGTTGCGCTGGCCATCCAGCAGCACCGGATGCGGGGTGATGATGAGGCGACCGTCGGTCGCCGGTTGTGGGGTCAGTTCCATGCGTAGTATCCCTCGATCCTCAGCCCATATCCGGGCAGGTCACGAACGCGGTGCAGCACGCTGCAGCCGTTCGTTTCATTGCTGTGCAGAACCCAGCCCTCGTGGGCCAGGAAAAAGAAAACCCCGGCATGGCCGGGGTTGTGTTGTCCGCGTTCGATCATCAGTACCAGGTCGCCGTCCTGCGGAGGGCCCTCGCGGGCTACCGCCTGCGCGCGCGACAGCGTGCCCAGTTCGGCCGAGCCGCGCCGCCCGCGCGGTCGCCGCCCGGGCAGCTCCACTTCACGGGCGAACAGCGCCCGCTGCACCTGCACCACCAGATCGGCGCAGTCGCACGCGGCTTCGTCATAGGGAATTCCCACCCATCGCTCGACGTCGACCAGGCGCATCAGAAGATCCCCGGCAACGTGAAAGGATTGGCGTGCAGCAGCACGGCCTGCTGGCGCATCAGGAAGTCGACGCCGCACTGGGCGCTGACCGTGCGCGTGTTGACCGATACCTGGGTCATCGGCAGGTCGTACTCGGCCTCGATGGCATCCGGGTTGGCACGGTCGGTCAGCATCAACCGGGCGGTCACCATCTCGCCCGGGGCCAGTGCTTCCAGGTCTTCGGTGAGTGCGCGGCCGATATTGTCGATCACCAGCTGCGCACGCGGAGCCTGCCCGCTGACGTCGTCGGGAAGCTGAAAGCCGAATGGTGCGGCGATGAACTCGCTGCCATTGCTGGTCCAGTTCACGTTGTCGTTGACGATCCGCAGTACTTCCGGCATCGATGGCGCCGACACTTCCAGCAGCATCAGCGGCCCCTGGGTATCGGCCAGGCGCTGGCGACGTTCATGGAACGAGCTCATCGCATGTACTCCAGCACCAGATCACGCTTGGAGAAACGGAACTGGGTGTTGAGCGGCACCAGGCGGCCGATCCCCTGCGGAAAGCGGGCGCTGATCGGCTGCCCGGTCCGCGGGTGCTCCATCGTGAACCAGCCGACACGACCGACATCGCGCAGGTACCACTCCTCGAACGCTTCGGCGTCGGCCGCACTGCGGAACTGCACCGAGGCGTACACATTCTTCATCACCCGGCTGTTGAGCGTGCGCATCTTGCTCGGCCCGCGCTCCATGTCGGTCCGCTCTTCGGACGCGACGATCTCCTCGCCATAGTCGGCGAAACGAATCTCTGCATACTCTGGCCAACTGCTCATCCCACTGCCTCCGTCCATCCATATCGGGCCCGTCCAATGGCGCCCAGCTCGCCACCGTTGAGGCTGTCGCCCACGATGTCGATCACCAGTCGCCGCACTTCGCTGCCATCCGGCATGCGTTGTCGCTCTTCCCGGGTATTGACCCGGCTTTCGCCGTAGTTGTTGATTTCCACGTTCATCCCACCCTCGCCGGCACGGGCGATCGGCACCTGCACATAGCCACCGCTGTCGCCACCGGACAGGCCATTGCCGGTCCGCAGCGACGTGCGCAGGGCGAAGAACGCCGAGGGGCCGCCGAGAGCGGCCATGTCTTCCTGGCTGAGCACGCCCTCGCCCTTGTGGACGATGCCCGCCGGCTCGTGCTTGCCGCCCGGGCCTGTGTAACCGCCGATGGAAAAGGAGGTGGAAATGGCCTCCTTCACCGGGGGACCGATGGTGGCCCCGACGACGGCGTTGTAGACGGTATTGAAAATCCCCACCATCGCCCGCTTGATTGCAATACGTGTCAAGTCGGCGATGATCGAATCGGCCAGTGACCTGAAGGACAACTTGCCCTTGTCCACGAATGTGTAGAGCGCATCCTCGATTCCCTGGAACGTTTTGGCGAACTCTGCCTTGCTCTGTGCTGCGGTATCGGTTGCGGCCTTGGCGTAGTCGGCGTATGCGGAGTGGAATCCTTCCCTGAACTTTTCGGCCTGCTGCCAGGGCTTTCGATCCTTGTCGAAGGACATCGCCTCGACCTTGTCCATCTCCGGTGCCTCGATGGCGAACAGACTCGAATCGTAGGAAATCCGCTCGCGCTCGGGCTGCATGTCCGCCACCAGTTCCGGCAGGCGGGCCGGTCCGTCATCCTGCGGTGATCCGTTGCCGCCAGCACGGCCAGGGGAGCTGGCCAGATGTGCCGCTGCCTTGCCAACGCTCCCGATGGATGCCGTCGCCTGGGCCGCCTGGGCCCGAATGGCCGCGAAATTCTGCGCGGCGATTCGATTGAGCTCATTCATCGCAGTGCGGAATTGCGGTGTGTTGATGCGCGGTGTGATGTCCAAGTTGTGGACTGTAGTGGCCACACATTTCTCCTGTTTGATGAAGGGCCCCATGGGAAGCCCTTGGTTCGTTGGTCCGGTCACCGCTGCCGGTCCGGCTGTCGATGCCGCCGCAGCCGGAACGAATTCACCGGCTTGTTCGGGCCAGCCGGATCGCGCTATTGGCTTGCATTGCGCTCCGATGCGACCTGGAAAACCTCCAGCAGCTGTTGTGTCCGCAGCTTTGCCTCGACCTCCGGCAAACGACGCTGCTGCACCAGCAGGAAGTCTTCGGCCGTAGTCGAATTGCCATGCACCTGAGCGAGTACACTGGTCAATTGCGCGAGCATGTCCTGCAATGGTTGATCCATCGGCTCGACGCGGGCAAATGCATAGATCTCGGAAAGCTGGCGGGATGTCAGCCCCGCCAGCATCTGGTCCGGATGCGGGAGGCCCAGCCTCCACGCGATCCGGAACTGAAGCCGGCGCTCAGGCCGGCGGATCAGTTTTTTTCCAGCTCTCCCACGGCCGCATCGCCGAGCGCATTGAGCGTCTGCGCGACACGGAACACGCGATCCAGCGCCGCCGCCGATTTCGCGCCCAGCTGGGCCACCTCATGGTCGGAGAACAGGCGCCCCCCCATTTCGTCGACCAGACACAGGCCGACGAAGCGCGCACGGAAGTCATCCACCTTGGGCGTATCACCGCCGTAGGTCTCCTGCTCCCAGCGGTCACGGTCGCTGGCCGACATCATCGCCACACGCACATTGCCGCCCCATTCGGGCACGGCGATGTCCTCATGGCGGCGATCATGTGCATCCAGGATCTGCTGCTTGCCCAGCAACATCACGGAGTGCCGCCAGCAGCAGCGGTGACGATGGCGAAATCACGCGGCAACAGATCGGCGGTGAAGGTCAGCACCTGGTTGGTACCCGGGGCGACGTTGAAGGCTGCGACCTTGGCCACGAAGGTGGCTGCATCGCCGGTGGGCAGCACCATCAGGAAGTGCAGGTCGGCATCCGGATCGGCGTCACGCAGGATTTCCTGACCCGCCGAGCTGCCCACCGGCCAACGATGGCCGGACACCTGTACGGCCTGGCCGCCGGACAGGCCTGCGATGTTTTCCATCTGCTTCGAACGCAGGTTGGTTGCATCCAGGGTGTTGGCCTGACCACGGCCGAACGGGAAGGCGGTGAGACCGTCGATCTCGGTGTAGCCAGCCGGATTGTTCGGCGCGGTCGGCGCGGTGCCGGCCTTCACATACAGCGCGGAGTCCTGGGCGGAAATGGCTTGATTGATGGACATGGTGTTGATTCTCCTGGAAATGAAAAAGCCGCCTTGCGGCGGCTGGGTTTCGGGGTTATCAGGCTCGGGTCGGCCTGGATGTCTTCGTCGCGGTTGGCCCGGCACAGCCGCCTGTTTCCACGCCGCCCTCGGGCAACGCGCGGACAACAAAAAAGCCCCCGGCTTGCGCCGGAGGCTTGTATGTCATCCTGGCTGAAAGCTTAGGCGCCGGGTGTGCACCGGTCAATGCGAAAACCACCATCTGCACCGCCTTGGGAAACCACCGCCATTTCCCCGTAGCCGCCCGATGCGGCACAGCCGCTGACATCGCGCTAACCCTCACAGCGTCGACAATGCCGTTCTGTTCCCTGCAACGAGGTACCCCCCGATGTCCGAATGGATCACCCTGGATACGCATTACGGTCCGGTCCGTGCCTGGCAGGTCCTGCCCGAAGGCCCTCCGCGTGGCAGCCTGGTGGTGGTGCAGGAAATCTTCGGCGCCAACCCGCACATCCGCAGCGTGGCCGAACGTTTCGCGGCCGAGGGCTACGCGGTGCTGGCACCGTCATTCTTCGACCTGGTGGACGGCCCCGAGGCCGATCCGGATGCCCTGCCCTATACCCCCGAAGGCGTGAAGGATGGCCTGGAACGGGTCACCGCCCTGGGCATGGAAAAGGCGCTGGAAGTGGTCCGCGCCGCAGCCACCCGGCTGGCGCCGCACGGCAAAGTGGGCACGGTCGGCTACTGCTGGGGCGGCAGCGTCGCGCTGCTGTCCGCGCTGCGCCTGGGCCTGCCCTCGGTGAGCTACTACGGGGCGCGCAACGTGCAGTTCCTGGATGAAACGCCGAAGGCCCCGGTGATGTTCCACTTCGGCGCGCAGGACAAGAGCATCCCGCCGGCGGCGATCCAGGCCCACCGCGAGAAGCTGCCGCAGATGGCGACCTACGTCTATCCGGCCGATCATGCCTTCAACCGCGAGGTCGGACATGCGTATGATCCAGACAGCGCCGCCCTGGCGCTGCAACGCACCCTGGACTTCTTCTCGGAGCATCTTGGATGAGCGATTTCGAACTCGATTCACGCCTGGCCACCGATAGCGTGCTGGTGGCCGAAGGCCCGTTGTCGCAAGTGCGACTGATGAACGACGAACGATTCCCCTGGCTGGTCCTGGTGCCGCGCCTGGCCGGGGTGACCGAGTGGATCGAGCTGGACGGCGATCAGCAGGACAAGCTGCGCACCGAGCTCAACCGCGCCTGCAAGGCGCTGCACGGTTCCGACGGGGTTGAGAAGATCAACATCGGCGCGCTGGGCAACATCGTGCGCCAGCTGCATTTCCACGTGATCGGCCGCCACGACGGCGATCCGGCATGGCCGGGACCGGTCTGGGGCAGCGGCCCGGCGCACCGCTATGAGCCGGCCGCGCTGGACCAGCATGTCGCCTACTGGAAGGAACGGCTAGGATATCCGGCCCATTCCTGAGCCAGTGCCGACCCGATGCGATTCAATATCGTCGCCGCCATCCTGCTGATCCTGATTGGCCTGTTCATGCTGGCCAGCAACCTGGGCTGGACCAACCTGAACCTGTCGCGCCTGCTGCTCACCTGGTGGCCGCTCGGCCTGGTGGCCGTAGGCATCGCGATCCTGTTCGGTCGCGGCAAATAAGCAAAGGCGGCGCATGCGCCGCCTTCGTGATCACGCAGAACGCCGGGCATCGCCCGGCGCCACCTTCAGGTGCGCGGCAGGGTCACGCCGGTCTGGCCCTGGTACTTGCCGCCGCGGTCCTTGTACGAGGTCTCGCACACTTCATCGGACTGGAAGAACAGCATCTGCGCCACGCCTTCGTTGGCGTAGATGCGTGCCGGCAGCGGCGTGGTATTGCTGAATTCCAGGGTCACGTGGCCTTCCCACTCCGGCTCCAGCGGGGTCACGTTGACGATGATGCCGCAGCGCGCATAGGTGCTCTTGCCCAGGCACACCACCAGGGTGTCGCGCGGGATGCGGAAATACTCGACCGTGCGCGCCAGCGCGAAGCTGTTCGGCGGAATGATGCACTCATCACCGACGATGTCGACGAAGCTGCCCGGATCGAAATGCTTGGGGTCCACGATCGTCGAGTTGATGTTGGTGAACACCTTGAACTCGCGCGAGCAGCGCACGTCGTAGCCGTAGCTGGAAGTGCCGTAGCTGACGATGCGCTCGCCGTTGACCTGCTTGACCTGCCCGGCCTCGTACGGCTCGATCATGCCGTGCTGTTCGGACATCTGGCGGATCCAACGGTCACTCTTGATGCTCATGCTCTGTCCTGGGTGCAAGGGGGCGCGAGGATTCTAACAGGGGGCCGGGCGTCGCCGCCGCAGCCCCGCCAGCGGGCCCTTACAGCAGCGAGGACAGGATCGGGATCGAGGCGCGCGGGCGCTTGCCCACCTCCTCGACCAGACGCTGGGCAGCGCGATGGTAGGCCTGGGCCGCCGCCGAATCCGGCTGCGCGGCGGTGATCGGGGTGCCGGCATCACCCTGCTCGCGGATGCCGATCTGCAGCGGCAACGACCCCAGCAGCGGCACGCCGTACTGCGCGGCCATGCGCTCGCCACCACCCTCGCCGAACAGGTGCTCCACGTGCCCGCAGTTGCTGCAGGTATGCACGGCCATGTTCTCGACCACGCCCAGCACCGGCACCTCGACCTTCTCGAACATCTTCAGCGCCTTCTTCGCATCCAGCGTGGCGATGTCCTGCGGCGTGGTGACGATCACCGCGCCGGCCAGCGGGATCTTCTGCACCAGCGTCAGCTGGATGTCGCCGGTACCCGGCGGCAGGTCGATCAGCAGATAGTCCAGGTCGTCCCACAACGTGTCTTCGAACAGCTGGGTCAGCGCCGCCGTCGCGCGCGGTGCGCGCATGATCAGCGGTGTCTCGTCCTCGACCAGATAGCCGATCGACATGGTGTCCACGCCGAAGGCACGCATCGGCTCGATGCTCTTGTTGTCCGGGCTTTCCGGGCGGCCGGACAGGCCGAGCATCGCCGGCACGCTGGGGCCGTAGATATCCGCGTCAAGCACGCCGACGCGCGCGCCAAGCTGCTGCAGGGCAACGGCAAGGTTGACCGCCGTGGTCGACTTGCCCACCCCACCCTTTCCCGAGCCCACCGCGATCACGTTGCGGATGCGCACATGCGGCGCCAGTCCCTTCTGCACCTGGCTGGCATGCGGACGACGGGAAGAACTGTTCACTGCGGACTCCGGGGTGAATCGATAAGAAGAGCCGAACATCATACTAGCTGGACGTACGCTGACTGAAATTCAGGATTGCTACAGATTCGTGCACAGATTGTTAAGTTCATGTTACGTTCGCTGAGCACTGGTTTTGGGCTCCGCGGCTGGTTGTTGCAGCACGCACGATGGCGCATGCGCAGTGCCGTACTCGTATTTGCTCTTTGAACGGAACTACATGAAAGACCTTCGCAATTCCGCACGTCGCAACACCCTCGCTGTCGCCTTGATCTCCGCCCTGGTTGCCGCCTCGCCGGCAATGGCCCAGGACAAGGCCACCAACCTGGACAAGGTCACCGTCACCGGTTCGCTGATCCCGCAGACCCAGGTTGAAACCCAGACCCCGGTGATGTCGATCTCCGCCGAGGACATCCAGACCCGCGGCTTCAGCAGCGTTGCTGAAGTGCTGCAGCAGTCCTCGCTGACCACCGGCGGCCTGCAGGGCGGCCAGACCTCGGGCGCCTTCACCCAGGGCGCCGAAGCGGCCGGCATGTTCGGCCTGAACCCGGGCTACACCAAGTACCTGATCAACGGCCGCCCGATGCTTTCGTATCCGGCGCTGTACAACGGTAGCGAAACCTTCAACAACATCAGCGGCATTCCGATCGACATCGTCGAGCGCATCGAAGTGCTGCCGGGCGGCCAGTCGTCGCTGTACGGCTCGGACGCGATCGCCGGCGTGGTCAACATCATCCTGAAGGAGCGCATGGACGGCGGCACCGTGACCGTCCGCGGCGGCACCTACACCGAGGGTGGTGGCAACAACATCCGCTTCAGCGCGGCCAAGGGCTTCAACGCCTTCGATGACCGCTTCCATGCCCTGGTCAACGTGCAGCTGGAAAACAGCAGCCCGATCTGGGGCTTCCAGCGCGACATCACCAAGCAGAACAACCCGGTCGGTTACACCGCGCAGCTGCCGTCCAACGACTTTGCCGTGATCGGCAACTCGGACAACAAGCTGTACATGATGGACCCGACCCGCTGCGGCAACGTGGCTGGCCTGTATGACGGCACCACCACCGTCGGCAAGCGCACCTCCGGCGAGTCCTGCGGCTCGGTGTACAGCGCCGGCTACAAGACCCTGAAGAACGGCAAGGACAGCGGTCAGTTCTACTCGTCGATGACCTTCGACGTGAACGACAACTTCCAGCTGTTCGCCGACGTGCTGTACAGCAAGGAAAAGACCGAGTTCACCTCCGGCTCCAGCGCCCTGTGGTGGGGCACCAAGTCGGTCATGGGCGGCTTCTACGACCAGGGCCTGGGCAAGGTCGTCAATCTGCAGCGCGCTTTCGCGCCGGAAGAAATCGGCCCCGGCCACTACGACAACATCCTGAACTCGGATGAGAGCCGTTCCTACCAGGTCACCCTGGGCGGCAAGGGCATGGTCGGCGACTGGGACTACAGCGCCAGCTTCACCCGCGGTGAGTACCGTCTGGACCAGAACCGCTTCGTGCGCTGGAAGGACAAGATCGAGGACTTCTTCGGCCAGACCGTGCTGGGCCCGCGCCTGGGCACCACCGCTGATGGCTTCGGCATCTACAACCCGAACTACGCCGCGTTCTACTCGCCGATCACCCCGGACCAGTTCGCCAGCTTCACCGGCTACGGCACCCACCGCAGCAAGACCTGGCAGAACCTGGCCCGTGCACAGGTGACCAACGGCTCGCTGTTCCAGCTGCCGGGCGGCGACGCCGGCCTGGCGATCGTCCTCGAGGGCGGCAGTGAAGGTTGGGATTACTCGCCGGACCAGGCGTTCGTCGATGGCAACGTGTGGGGCACCACCGCCGTGGCCGGCGCCGGCCATCGCAGCAACTACGCGGTGACCAGCGAACTGCGCATGCCGGTACTGGAGACCCTGACCGTCAGCGCCTCGGGCCGCTATGACGCGTTCAAGATCGGCGACGGCACCGTCGACAAGGCCACCTACAGCATCGGTCTGGAATTCCGTCCGATCGAAAGCCTGCTGTTCCGCGGCAAGTACGGCACCGCCTTCCGCGCGCCGACGCTGTCCGATGCTTACCAGGGCATGAGCGGCTCCTACGCCTCGAGCCAGAACGACTACTACCGTTGCAGCCAGCTGGGCTACGCCCTGCGCGACGAAGCCTGCTCGTTCTACAAGACCACCTCGGTGTACAGCGAAAAGTCCGGCAACCCGGAACTGAAGCCGATCACCGCCGACGTGTGGAGCGCAGGCGTGGTGTGGGCTCCGATCAGCAACTTCTCGCTGTCGGCCGACTACTACAACTGGAAGATCAAGAACGAGGTCAAGACCCTCAGCACCGACCAGCTGCTGCTGGCCGAGTACCAGTGCCACAACGGTCTGCCGAACAACACCTCGGCCAGCTGCCAGAACGTGACCGACTGGGTGACCCGCGATGCCGGCGGCAACCTGACCCGCGTGTACACGCCCAAGCTCAACGTTGCCAGCCAGAACCTGGAAGCGGTGACGGTCAGCGCCAAGTACCTGCAGGACATGGGCCGCTTCGGTTCGCTGCAGTTCTCGGGCAACTACACCAACATGCTGAAGCGTGAAGTGACCCCGCTGCCGGGTGCACAGAAGCTGGATCTGCTGAGCGATCCGTACAACATGTGGTACTACGACAACTTCGCCAAGGTCCGTGGCGATCTGTCGGTAGGCTGGAACATCGGCAAGTTCACCACCACCGTGTATGCCAACTACGTCGGCAGCACCCCGAACTACCTGGCCTACACCGGCCGCAGCTATGACTACGTCCACTCCTCCGGCGCCAAGGCCGGCAAGTGGGGCTCGTACACCACGTACAACATGAGCCTGAACTACCAGGCGCAGGACGATCTGACCCTGTCGCTGATGGTCAACAACGTGTTCAACAAGCTGCCGGAAGGCCAGCGCTACAACTACCCGGGCAATGAATCGACCCCGTTCAATGGCGGCTTCTACAGCGTCTACGGCCGTCAGATCTCCGCCCAGGTGAAGTACGACTTCGGCAAGTAATCCCGTCGTTTTCCGGGTCTGATTCCGGACCAGGCCCCGCTTCGGCGGGGCCTTTTTTTTTGGGCTGGACACGCCGCGCCAAATGCAGCAATGCCTCAATTGTTAATCAAGAAATATTTACACAACATTCATTCCGCCAAACTCGGCAAAGCATCGAAGATCTCGCAAGATCTTGTTTTTAAAGGAAATTTGATTAACCTCAAATGCCGAGCCATTGGAGCGTTACAAAGCCGCGCAAATCAAGTTAAGCGTGTGTTACGTTCGAAAAACGCCGCCTTTCTGCGTCTGCAGGCTGCTGAACAATCCATGAGTTCCCAGGAAAGGGAAACGCGTCTCTCACGACCACACGGAGTACCGCATGTCTCGCAATGGCTTCCCGCGTCACCCGCTCACCCGCGCCGTCCTCAGCGGCCTGATCCTGGCGAGCAGCAGCGCGATCGCGCTCGCCCAGGAGAACACTCCCACCGATCTCGGACGCGTGACCGTCACCGGCTCACTGATCCCGCAGACGCAGATCGAGAACCACACGCCGGTCCTGACCGTCACCGCCGAGGACATCCAGACCCGCGGTTTCACCAGCGTGGCCGAGGTGCTGCAGCAGAACTCGCTGACCACCGGCGGCCTGCAGGGCGGCCAGACTTCCGCCTCGTTCACCCAGGGCGCTGAAGCCTCGGGCATGTTCGGCCTCAGCCCGAGCTACACCAAGTACCTGATCAACGGACGGCCGATGCTGTCCTACCCTGCCCTCTACAACGGCAGTGACACCTTCAACAACCTCAGCGGCATCCCGATCGACATCGTCGAGCGCATCGAGATCCTGCCGGGTGGCCAGTCGTCGCTGTACGGCTCGGACGCGATCGCCGGTGTGGTCAACATCATCCTCAAGGACCGCATGGACGGCGGCGTGCTGAACGTGCGCGGCGGCGGTTACACCGAGGGTGGCGGCAACGATTTCCGCGTCAGCGGCGCGCATGGTTTCAACGCCTTCGATGACCGCTTCCACGCGCTGGTCAACGTGCAGTACGAGAAGAGCAGCCCGATCTGGGGCTACCAGCGTGACCTGACCAAGCAGAACAACACCAAGGGCTATACGCCGCAGGTGCCGACCAACGACTTCCTGGTCTACCTGCCGGGCCAGCAGAACGCTTACGTGATGATGGACCCGACCCGCTGCGCCAACGTGGCCGGCCAGTTCGGCGGTACCACCGTACTGGGCACGCGTGCGGCCGGTGAATCGTGTGGCTCGCCCTTCAGTGCCGGCTACAAGACGCTGAAGAACGGCAAGGAAAGCAGCCAGATCTATTCGTCGATGTCCTTCGACGTCAACGACAACTTCCAGCTGTTCGCAGATGCGCTCTACAGCCTGGAAGAAGTGCAGTACACCGCTGGTTCGGGCTACGCCTTCTGGGGCAGCAATGTCGGCTTCGGTGCCTTCGTCGACCAGGCCAGCGGCGAGTACATGAACCTGCAGCGCGCGTTCGCGCCTGAGGACATCAGCGCCGCCGGCTACCGCGACATCATGAGCACCGATCGCAACAAGGCCTACCAGGTCACTCTGGGCGGTCGTGGCAACGTCGGCAACTGGGACTACAGCGCCAGCTTCAGCCGCGGCGAGTACAAGCTGACCGAGCGCAGTTTCGCGCGCTGGGCCAACGAGATCGACAGCTATTTCGAAGATCGTGTGCTGGGTCCGGTGCTGGGCGTCAGCGACGACGGCTACAACATCTACAACCCGAACTGGGGCGCGTTCTACTCGCCGCTGCCGGCGGGTGATTTCCAGACCTTCACCGGCTTCACCTACAACAAGAGCCGCACCTGGCAGAACCTGGGCCGTGCGCAGATCACCAATGGTTCGCTGTTCAAGCTGCCCGGTGGCGATGCGGGCCTGGCAGTGGTGGCCGAAGCCGGCAGCGAAGGCTGGTCGTATGCACCCGACCAGCGCCTGCTCGATGGCAGCGTCTGGGGCACCACCTCGGTGGCCGGCGCCGGCCATCGCAGCAACTACGCGCTGACCAGCGAATTGCGCATGCCGCTGCTGGAGTCGCTGACCGTGACCGCCTCCGGCCGCTACGACGCGTTCAAGATCGCCGACAAGACCGTCGACAAATCGACCTACAGCATCGGCGTGGAATTCCGCCCGATCGAAAGCCTGCTGTTCCGCGGCAAGTACGGCACCGCCTTCCGCGCGCCCAGCCTGTCCGATGCCTTCCAGGGCCGCAGCGGTTACTACGCCAACGACTCGGTCGACTACTACCGCTGTGGACAGCTCGGCTTCAACCCGAGCGACACGGTGGGCTGTGCGTATGCCAACGAATCGGTGTTCGGCGAACAGTCCGGCAATGCCGAGCTGGAAGCGATCACCGCCGACGTCTGGAACGCGGGCATCGTGTGGGCCCCCATCAACAACCTGTCGGTGTCGGTGGACTACTACAACTGGAAGATCAAGAACGAGGTCAATACCCTCAGCTCCGATCAGCTGCTGCTGGCCGAGTACTACTGCCGCAACGGCCAGACCAACAACACCTCGGCCAGCTGCCAGAACGTGAGCGACTGGATCACCCGTGACGGCACCGGCAAGCTGGAGAAGATCTACACGCCGAAGATGAACATCGCCAGCCAGAACCTGCAGGCGGTGACGGCCAGCTTCAAGTACGTGCAGGACATCGGCCGCTTCGGTGCGCTGCAGTTCTCCAGCAACTACACCAACATGATCAAGCGCGAACTGCAGCCGCAGCCGGGCGACGACTACCTGGACCTGCTGCGCGACCCGTACGCGATGTGGAACTACGACCAGTACGCCAAGGTGCGTGCAGATGGTGCGGTGGGCTGGGCGAAGGACAAGTGGACCACCACGCTGTACTTCAACTACATCGGCAAGACGCCCAACCGCATGGCATACCTGGGCAAGGGCTATGACTACGTGCATCCGTCTGGTTACGAAGCCGGCAAGTGGGGCTCGTACACCACCTACAACCTCAGCGTGAACTACCAGGCGATGGACAACCTGACGCTGTCGATGATGGTCAACAACGTGTTCAACAAGATGCCCGACGGCCAGGCCCACAGCTACGCCGGCAACATCGACGCGCCGTACAACAGCAGCATCTACAACCCCTACGGCCGTGCGGTCTACGTGCAGGCCAAGTACGAGTTCGGCAAGAAATAAGCGCCGCTCTCGCAGCAACCCAAGGGCCCCGCTTCGGCGGGGCCTTTTTCATGCCCGCCAATTGAGACGAATCAAAGTAATAAGTCCCATAAATTAAATAATCAGAAAGAATTTGAAGGCGACCCCAAGCCTTTGATCCTGAAGACAAATATTGCTATCGAAGCATATTGTTCTGCATCGCAACATTTTGAAACATTCCCAGACAAACCCGTTTATCCATTGATTACAAAGGAATTTCCCGGGAGCACGTGGCACATCCGTATGACCGCAGCATTTTGACAACGTGAACGCCGTGTTACGGTCCTGCTGAATGGATTGCAACTGAACAAATCATGAAGATGTCACGGAGGACATCAGCCAGACGACATCGCTCACACGGGGATCCATCATGTCTCGCCATCGCTCCACGCCTTCGCGTCACCCCCTGACCCTCGCCCTGATCGGCACCCTGCTCGCCTCCGGCGCAGCCCACGCGCAGGACAACGCGCCGACCCAGCTCGACCGCGTCACCGTCACCGGGTCACTGATCCCGCAGACGCAGATCGAGAACCACACGCCGGTCCTGACCGTTACCGCCGAGGACATCCAGACCCGCGGTTTCACCAGTGTCGCCGACGTCCTGCAGCAGTCCTCGCTGTCGACCGGCGGCCTGCAGGGCGGACAGACCTCTGCTTCGTTCACCCAGGGTGCCGAGGCAGCCGGCATGTTCGGGCTCAGCCCCGGCTACACCAAGTACCTGATCAACGGCCGCCCGATGCTCTCGTATCCGGCGCTGTACAACGGCAGCGACAGTTTCAACAACATCAGCGGCATTCCGATCGACATCGTCGAGCGCATCGAGATCCTGCCCGGTGGCCAGTCGTCGCTGTACGGTTCGGATGCGATCGCCGGCGTGGTCAACATCATCCTCAAGGAGCGCATGGACGGCGGCGTGCTCAACGTCCGCGGCGGCGCCTACTCCGAGGGCGGCGGCAACAGTGTGCGCGTGAGTGCGGCGCGCGGCTTCAATGGTGTCGATGATCGATTCCATGCGCTGGTCAACGTGCAGTACGAAAAGACCAGCCCGATCTGGGGCTACCAGCGCGACCTGACCAAGGTCAACAATCCCGACGGCTACAGCCCACAGTACGTCTCCAACGACTTCCTGGTATTGCTGCCGGCCAACAGCAACCGCTACGCGATGATGGACCCGAACCTGTGCGCCAACGTGGCGGGCCAGTTCGACGGCACCACCGTGCTCGGTACCCGGCCGACCGGCCAGGCCTGTGGTTCGGTGTATGGCACCGGCTACAAGACCATCAAGAACGGCAAGGAAAGCGGGCAGATCTACAGCTCGATGACCTTCGATGTGAATGACAACTTCCAGCTGTTCGGCGACGCGCTCTACAGCCTGGAAGAAGTGAAGTACGCCACCGGCTCCGGCTACACCTGGTGGGGCACCTCCTCCGGCTGGGGCCGCTTCTATGATCAGGACAGCGGCCAGTACATGAACCTGCAGCGCGTGTTCGCGCCGGAGGACATCGGCGGCGGCGGCTACCGCGACATCATGAACACCGATCGCAACAAGGCCTACCAGGTCACGCTCGGCGGTCGCGGCACGGTCGGCAACTGGGATTACAGCGCAAGCTTCACCCGCGGCGAGTACAAGCTGACCGAGCGCAACTTCGTGCGCTGGAACGATCCGATCAACGATTACTTCGAGCAGCGTGTGCTGGGGCCGGTCCTGGGTACCACCAGTACCGGCTACGACATCTACAGCCCGGACTGGGAAGCGTTCTACTCGCCGCTGCCGAGCGGAGATTTCCAGAGCTTCACCGGCTACACCTACAGCCAGAGCCGGACCTGGCAGAACCTGTTGCGTGCGCAGGTCACCAACGGTTCGTTGTTCAAGCTGCCCGGCGGCGATGCCGGCTTCGCAGTGGTGGTCGAAGGTGGCAGCGAAGGCTGGGACTATACGCCGGATGCACGCCTGGTCGATGGCAGCGTCTGGGGCACCACTGCGGTGTCCGGCGCAGGCCATCGCAGCAACTATGCAGTGACCACTGAACTGCGCATGCCGTTGCTGGAATCGCTGACGGTAACCGGCTCCGGTCGCTACGACGCCTTCAAGATCGGCAGCAGCACCGTCGACAAGGCAACCTACAGCGTCGGACTGGAATTCCGTCCGATCGACAGCCTGCTGTTCCGTGGCAAGTACGGCACCGCATTCCGTGCGCCCACCTTGTCCGACGCTTTCCAGGGTGTCAGCGGCTATTACGCCAACGGCTCCACCGACTACTACCGTTGCGGCCAGCTTGGCTACGACCCGGCCAACACGACGGGCTGCCCGTATGACAGCGTGTCAGTGTTTGGAACGCAGTCCGGCAACCCCGACCTGGAACCGATCACCGCAGATGTATGGAACGCCGGCATCGTGTGGGCTCCGATCAACAACCTGTCGGTGTCGGTGGACTACTACAACTGGAAGATCAAGAACGAGGTCAACACGCTCAGCTCCGATCAGCTGCTGCTGGCCGAGTACTACTGCCGCAACGGCCAGACCAACAACACCTCGGCCAGCTGCCAGAACGTGAGCGACTGGATCACCCGTGATGCCTCCGGCGTACTCGATGAGATCTATACGCCGAAGATGAACGTGGCCAGCCAGAACCTGCAGGCGCTGACGGCCAGCTTCAAGTACGTGCAGGACCTCGGCCGCTTCGGTTCGCTGCAGTTCTCCGGCAACTACACCGACATGCTCAAGCGCGAACTGCAGCCGCAGCCGGGCGATGAGTACCTGGACCTGCTGCGCGACCCGTATGCGATGTGGGTGTACGACTCGTACGCCAAGGTGCGCGCCGACGGTTCGATCGGCTGGGCCAAGGACAAGTGGACCACCACCCTGTATGCCAACTACATCGGCAAGACGCCGAACTACATGGCCTACCTGGGCAACGGCTACGACTACGTCCACACCTCCGGCTACAAGGCCGGCAAGTGGGGCTCGTACACCACCTACAACCTCAGCGTGAATTATCGGGCGATGGACAACCTGACGCTGTCACTGATGGTCAACAACGTGTTCAACAAGCTGCCGGACAACCAGCGGTACAGCTTCGCCGGCACCAGCGGCCAGCCATACAACAACTACCTGTACAACGCCTACGGCCGTGCCATCTACGTGCAGGCCAAGTACGAGTTCGGCAACCACTGATCCGTCGACACGTTCGCGTACAGCAGAAGACCCCGCCCCGGCGGGGTCTTCTGCGTTGAGGCCCGCCCAGCCTGTCCGGCGGGGGGATTTCACGCCAAGTTGACGGACGAAGGCTGTTCGTTCATCTTCAGGTCATCTTCCAGTCACGTTGCCAAGGATGCCCTGTACATGAAAGACGCCCGCCTCGCCGCCCGCCTGGGCATCGCTGCCACCCTGCTCGGCCTGGCCGTGGGCCAGGTACTGGCCACCCCTCTGCCTGTCGACGATTTCGCCAAGATCCCGGCCATCCAATCCGTGACCATGAGCCCAGATGGCAAGCAGCTGGTTGCGATCATCGCTGCCCCAGGCAGCGACAACGGTGACACCGCACTGGCCAACTGGAACCTGGACAATCTGGGCGCCGGCCCGGTGGCCATCACGCCTTCCGGCGATCGCATGAAGTTCATCGCCGCCAGCGCCCTGAAGGCCGGCCGCAGCCTTGTCATCGGTCGCCAGGAACTGACCGCGCAGCTGGCCGGTTGCGGAGAAGGCAACTCGGTGGGAACCACCAAGACCTTTCTGTCGAAGGCTTACCTGACCGACACCAGCCAGGCCAAGTTCGACGAGGCCTTTGCCGACAATTCGCGCAAGCTCGGCATCAGCGAACAGACACAACGCTGCCTGGAGCTGGCAGGTACCGCGTCGCTGGTGCATTCGCTGCCGCTGGACCCTGACAAAGTCATCATTTCGCAGATCAACCAGTCAACGTTCTCTGCAAGCTACTACCTGTTCAACCTCAAGAGCGGCCAGACCGAACTTCTCTTCCGTGGTGATGCGCGCTCGACTCCGGGGCTGTTCCACCCCCGCAGCGGCGAGCTCCTGACCAGGACCCAGATCGAACCGGCCGGGTCGAACGAGTACGAACAGCAGATCCTGATCAAGGACAAGACAAGCGGCAAGTTCGAGAAGCACGATGCGCTGACGACCAAGCTCAGTGAGCGCTACACGATGGACGTGGCCGGCATCGACGACCAGACCGGCAAGCTCTACATCCTCACCGACAGATACTCCGAGCAGGTGCAGGCCCGCCTGTACGACCCGGCAACCCGGAGCTTCGACAAGGAGCCGTTGGCCGCACACCCGCAGTACCCGATCAGCGGCCTCATCCTGGGCAGCAAACCCAGCAACTTCAACCAGGTTCTGGGCTTCTATGTGGACGGGCCGCGGCGCGAGGCGATCTATGTCGACCCGCAGATGAAGGCCCTGTATGACGGCCTGAAGCAGGCCTATCCGGGAAAGTACGTCGCCATCACCGGTTACAACGACGACCTCTCCCGCGTGCTCTTTACCACCAACGGCGCCAACACTCCCACCACCTATCACGTACTCAGCGACCGCAAGCAGGTGACGACCCTGGGCAGTGAACGCCCGTGGATCGATGGCAAGCAGATCGGTGAGCAACGCTGGGTGACCTACACCGCTCGCGACGGACGAAAGATTCCTGCCATCCTGGATCTGCCTGCTGGCTGGAAAGAAGGTGGAGAACCACTGCCCGCGCTCGTGCACCCGCACGGCGGCCCGTGGGCGCGTGACTATGCCGGTTGGGATGTCTCCGGCTGGGTGCCGTACTTCACTTCGCGTGGCTACGCCGTCATCCGCCCCCAGTATCGCGGTTCGACCGGCTTCGGTCGCGACCACTGGATCGCAGGTGACAAGCAGTGGGGCCTGACGATGCAGGACGACAATGACGATGCGGCGGCGTGGCTGGTGCAGCAAGGGATCGCCGCAAAAGACCGCTTGGCGATCTTCGGATACTCCTACGGCGGCTTCGCTGCAGCTGCAGCCACTGTCCGCAGCCCCTCTCCTTTCCAGTGCGCCATTGCCGGCGCACCTGTCACCGATCTCGGCAGAGTCGGCATGTCCTGGAGCGAGAACCGCCTGCAGCGCATCCTGCAGGGGCAGACCGTCAAAGGCATGGATCCGATACAGAACACGGCCAAGGCGAACATTCCGGTACTGCTGTACGTCGGAGATCGTGACGTACGCACTCCGGCGTTCCATGCCCGATCCTTCTACAACGCCGTCCAGGGCAAGGTTCCGGCGAAGTTCGAACTGATTGCCGACATGCCGCACAGCATGCCGTGGTACCCGAGCCACTACCGGGCCACGTTGCCGCTGATGGCCGACTTCCTGGCCAAGGACTGCGGCCCCGGCGGCCTGTAAGCCACCCGGGTGGAAACCGCCACCCCGCTGGTCAGGCCAGTGGGGTTTTTCACGCCCGAACCCCTGAATTTCCCCTTAGCAACAGTGAGTTACACAACGAGGGTATTCATGTTGCATTTAATTTACGCTGTGCATACACTCCGTTAACCGAAGCATAACAAGTGGGGATCCGACACAATGCGCAAGACCAACCGCCTTATTACGCCCAGCCGCCTGCCGCTCGCCCTGGCAGTGCTTGCCTGCCTGCAGGCAGCTCCGGTGCTGGCCCAGGAATCCACCCGCGAGGAAGCAGCGGCGTCAAGTGCTTCGAAGTCTGACAAGAAGGCAACTGACCTTGACAAGGTCACGGTCACCGGCTCCCTGATCCGTCGGGCGGACTACGAGACCACCTCGCCGGTGTTCACCATCGACACCGAGCGCAATGCCGCCCAGGGCCAGACCAGCGTCAGTGAATTCCTGCAGAAGTCGGCGATCGGCGCCGCCGAAACGCAGATCACCAATCAGTTCGGCGGTTTCACCACCAACGGTGGTACCGGCGTACAGACCTTCTCGCTGCGTGGCCTGGGCGCGAACCGCACGCTGATCCTGCTGGACGGCCAGCGTCCCGGCCCGGCCGGCACCCGCGGCGCGGTCGGCGCATTCGACCTGAACGTGCTGCCCACCGCTGTCCTGCAGCGCGCCGAGATCGTGAAGGACGGTTCGTCCTCGATCTATGGCTCCGACGCCGTGGCCGGCGTGGTCAACCTGATCACCAAGAAGAATTTCGAACGTCCAGAACTGACCATCAGCGGTCGCGTTCCGACCGAGGGCGGCGGCGAAGTGTTCTCCGCATCGCTGGCCAACGGCTGGAACTTCGACAACGGCAGCATCGTTGCCGCCGTGGAATGGTATCGCCAGAACGAACTGACCCGCGGCGACCGCGATTTCTTCAAGTGCTCTGAAGACATCGTATGGGACGACAAGGGCAACCGCATCGACCGCGTTGACCGTTCGATCCTGGCCGGCACCAATCTGGCCAACTGCCAGAACATGCTGCACAACGTCATCGACGTCGGCACTACCCGCTACGTGCCCAGCACTGATGGCAGCACGGTCGGTCCGTTCCCGGGCTATCGTCCGCGCGCCAACCAGACCTATGCCAACGGCAATCCGCTGGCGACCTATCAGGAGCCGTACAACTTCCCGGCCTATGGTCAGAGCCAGATCATCAACCGCCAAGAGCGCAAGACGGTCTACTTTGCCACTGACTTCGGCTTTGACTCGTTCAACTGGAAGACCCAGTTCCTGTACAACAACCGCACCACGGACAACTTCGCCTGGCGCCAGTTCTTCCCGACCGTGCTGATCCCGGGCACCACCACCCGCGCCCAGCCGGTGCTGCCGTTCAAGTCCGCTTCGGAGACCGAAGTTGACTACTACTACTTCGCCAACAAGTTCGATGGCGGCTTCGGCAGCAGCACCTGGGGCTGGGAAGTCAACGCCAACTACAGCCACTCCAGTGGCAAGTACAGCAACCTCGGCATCCGCAACTCGATCAGCGGCGACATCGGCCGTCCGGGTTCCGGCACTGCAGCGGCGAACTACTTCGATCCTGGCTATCTGAATGGCTCGAAGGTCGACGAGCTGGTCTCGATCCTCGGCGTCTGGGCCAAGGGCAAGACCACCTACGATCAGACCACGGTCAACGCCGTGTTCAGTGGTGAGCTGTTCGATCTGCCGGCCGGTGCCGTGGCCACCGCCGTCGGTGTCGAGTACCGCAACTACAAGATCGACGACCAGCCGGGCGCCGATTTCGCCGACATCTGGGGTTCGACCACCGCGGGTCGCACCAAGGGCGATGAGAAGGTGAAGGAAGCCTTCGTCGAACTGGACGTGCCGGTCATCAAGGGTGTTCCGGGCATCGAGTCGCTGTCGCTGAATGGCTCGGGCCGTGTCTTCAAGTACGACACCGTGTCCGGCTCGGACAAGGTGTGGAAGTTCGGCGTCAACTGGCAGATCATCCCGTCGCTGCGTCTGCGCGGCACCATCGGCACCTCCTACCGTGCACCGGGCCTGTACGAGCTGTATCTGGGCAACCAGACCGGCTTCCAGGCGCAGACCGCCATCGATCCCTGCATCCGCTGGGCCGAAGGCAACAACAGCAACGCAGCTGCCAACTGCGCCGCTGCCGGTATTCCGGGCGACTACACCGCTGCGGGCAACAGCAGCGCCACCGTCTTCACCCGCGGCGGCGCTGGCGGCGACCTGAAGCCGGAAACCTCGCGTGCACGCAGCCTCGGCCTGGTGTTCACCCCGGAATTTGCTGACCTGAGCATTGCGATCGACTACTTCGACTACGAAGTCAGCGACCAGATCACCGCGCTGAGTGCAGCCTCCATCCTGGAAGGCTGCTACGAGTCGAACACCTATCCGAACCGGTACTGCGACCTGATGCGTCGTAACCCGAATTCGGGTGCCAACGCGAACATGGTCACCGAGGTGTACGCGCAGTACTTGAACATCAACCGCCAGCGTACCCGCGGTTGGGATCTGACCCTGAACTGGGAACACGAGTTCAGCTTCGGCAAGTTCTCGCTGGATTCGCAGGTCACCTATACCGTTGAAGACACCGCCGAGCTGTTCGACAGCGCAGCTGCCAGCGGCCTGTCCTCGTCCGATCAGCTGGGTGATTTCGGTCGCCCGGACCTGGTCGGCAACCTGGGCCTGAGCCTGGAGCGCGGCGACTGGACCTACAACTGGATGACCCAGTACATCGCGTCGACCCAGGACCCGGACCTGTCGGAGACCTTCACCTATCAGGGTCGTCCGAATTCGTACCGTGACATCACCGCTGGCAGCCGCTGGTACCACACCGCCTCGGTGAGCTACGAGCAGGCCGATTGGCAGATCCTGGTGGGCGTCTCGAACGTGTTCGATGCCAAGCCGCCGCTGATCTCCAGCAGCGTGTACTCCTCGCGCTACGGCAACACCCACCCGTTCGCCACCCAGTACGACTACTACGGCCGCACCCCGTTCGTGCGTCTGAAGTACAAGTTCTGATCCAGCAACAAATGCAGTACCCCCGACAGACCCGGCTTTTGCCGGGTCTGTCTTTTTCCGGTGCCGGCAAGGCCCTTGCGCCCGGCCATGACCTTCGACACCCTTGCAGTGCGGGCCGGCGGCGTATCGTTCGGCCCACGGCCGTCACCACGGCCCTTCCCTGACTCACTCGGCCTGGAGGCCATTCAAGTGACCCGTACTCCCAAGATCGTGCTGCTGACCCTGGCCGTTTCGGCCGCGCTGGTCGGCTGCGGCAAGAACGAAACCCCGGCAAAGGATGCCACCGCCTCCACGCCGGCCGCGGCCGACGCCGCCACCACCTACAAGCTCGACGAGAGCAAGCTGCCGGCCTACAACGCCTTCCAGGCCAGCGATCTGGACAGCAACCTTGACGCCTGCACCGCCTTCGGCGACTACGTCAACGGCAAGTGGCTGGCCGCCAACGAGATTCCGGGCGACCGCACCAGCTGGGGCGCCTTCACCATCCTCGACGAGCGTTCGGTGGCCGTGCAGCACCAGCTGGCCGAGCAGGTCGCGCAGGTCAAGAACCCGGCCGGCATCGAGAAGATCGTCGGCGACCTGTGGGCCACCGGCATGGACGAAGCCAAGGTCAACGCCCAGGGCATCGAGCCGCTGAAGGCCGACCTGGCTGCGATCGATGGCCTGCAGGACAAGGCCGCCATCGCCAACTACCTGCGCACCAGCGCCGCCAAGGGCGAGAACGTGCTGTTCGGCTTCGGCGCCGAAGCCGACTTCAAGAACTCGGCCGTGAACATGGCCTACGCCAGCCAGGGCGGCCTGGGCCTGCCGGACAAGACCTTCTATACCGACGCGTCCAAGGCAGACAAGCTGAAGGCCTACCAGGCCCACGTGGCCAAGGTGCTGGAACTGTCCGGCGTCGCCGCTGCCGATGCTGCCAAGCAGGCTGAAGAAGTCGTCAAGTTCGAGACCCGCCTGGCCAAGGCATCCAAGTCCAGCGTCGAGCTGTCGCGCGATGTCTCGCTGTACTACCACCCGGTCAGCCTGGCCGAGGCCGATGCGCTGACCCCGAACTTCAGCTGGACCGAGTTCTTCAAGTCGCAGAACGTGGCCGCGCCGGAGAAGTTCTCGCTGGCCATCCCGGCCTTCCACCAGGAAGTGAGCAAGGCGCTGGGCGACACCGATCCGTCGGTGTGGCGCGCCTACCTGCGCTTCCACACCGTGGACAGCGCTTCGCCGTACCTGGCTGATGCCTTCGTGCAGGAAAACTACGAGTTCTACGGCAAGACCCTCAATGGCCAGAAGGAACAGAAGCCGCGCTGGAAGCGCGTGCTGGGCACCATCGAGAGCGACGCCGGCGAAGCCTTCGGCCAGCTGTACGTGAAGGTTGCCTTCTCGCCGGAAGCCAAGGCGAAGATGGAAGAGCTGGTGAAGAACCTGGCCGCCTCGCTGAAGGAACGCATCCAGGGCCTGTCCTGGATGAGCGAAGAGACCAAGGCCAAGGCCATCGCCAAGTGGGAAACCTTCACTCCGAAGATCGGTTACCCGGACAAGTGGCGTGACTGGTCGGGCCTGCAGACCAACCGTGACAGCTACCTGGGCAACGTACGCGCGGCCACCGCGTTCAACTACCAGTACAACCTGGCCAAGATCGGCAAGCCGGTGGACAAGACCGAGTGGGGCATGACCCCGCAGACGGTCAACGCCTACTACAACCCGCTGCAGAACGAGATCGTGTTCCCGGCCGCCATCCTGCAGCCGCCGTTCTTCGACCCGAAGGCCGACGACGCGCTGAACTACGGCGGTATCGGTGCGGTCATCGGCCACGAAATGACCCACGGTTACGACGACCAGGGCAGCCGCTTCGGGCCGACCGGCAACTTCGAGAACTGGTGGACCGAAGCCGATTCGAAGAACTTCGCTGGCCTGACCGGCAAGCTGGTCAAGCAGTTCGACCAGTACAAGGTTGACGGCCAGGCCGTGAACGGCCATCTGACCCTGGGCGAGAACATCGCCGACCTGGGTGGCCTGGCCACCGCCTACGACGCACTGCAGAAGGCGTCGGCCGGCAAGGAAGACGCGAAGATCGATGGCTTCACCCGCGATCAGCGCTTCTTCTTCAACTGGGCTACCGTGTGGCGCACCAAGTACACCCCGGAGAACGCCAAGGTCCGCCTGGCAACCGACCCGCACGCGCCGGCGCAGTTCCGTGCCATCGGTGCGCCGTCGAACCTGCCGACCTTCACCGCGGCCTTCCAGTGCAAGCCGGGTACGCCGATGTCGCGCACCGGCGACTCGCAGGTGGTGATCTGGTAAGCCACGGCTGAGGCCACGGTTTGCCTACAAAGGCCCGGGATTTCCCGGGCCTTTGTTTTTTCGCGCGGGTAGAGGCCGACCTTGGTCGGCGCATGGCACAAAGTAGCCACCGTGACGCGTGCATCCCGTGCCCATGCCACCCACCCGGTAGCGCCGGGCCATGCCCGGCGGATGCACCGTGATGCGTGCATGCCGCGCCCATGCCCGGCTTGCTATAGTTCGCCCGCCCTCAATCCATCACGGATTCGTTCTACATGCCCAACTTCCGTCCGCTTGCCATCGCCCTGGGCATCAGCCTGGCGACCCTGGTTCCGACCCACGATGCGTTCGCCGCCAAGAAGAAGGCCGCACGCGCCCCGGCCGTCAGTGCACAGTGCAGCGACTTCTACGACGCCACCAACGCGGGCTGGCTGAAGGCCAACCCGGTGCCGCAGACCGGTGCCGCCACCGCATTGGGCCAGCTGGTCGACCGCAGCCGGCAGCAACAGCGTGAACTGCTGGACGCCTCGATGAAGGCGCCGCAGGGCAACGTGCAGAAGCTGCTGGGCGACTTCTGGGCCAGCGGCCTGGACGAAGCGGCAGTGGAGGCCGACGGTTCCAACCCGATCGCGCCGCTGCTGACCCGCATCAACGCGATCAAGAAGGCCAAGGACATTCCCGCCTCGATCGCCGCACTGCACCAGGTCGGCATCCCGGTGGCCTTCAACTTCGGTCCGGACGTGGACCTGAAGGCACTGGACCGCCACATCGGTTATTTCATGCAGGGCGGCATGGGCCTGCCTGATCCGGCCTTCTATACCCGCACCGACGCCGACACCGTTGCGTTGATGGGCCGCTACCGCAACTACGTCAAGCAGATCCTGGCACTGACCGGCACCCCGGCGGCCAAGCTGGACGCCGAGTCGCAGGCGGTGATCGCGCTGGAAACCGAACTGGCCCGCAACGCGCAGTCGCTGGCGGGCATCAACAACCCGTTCAACAACTACGCACCGATCTCCACCAAGGACCTCAACAGCCGCTATCGCAACCTGCAGCTGGATGCGTTCCTGAAGGCGCAGGGCGTCAACGATGACCTGGTCTCGCTGGCCGATCCGGCGCTGTTCAAGCAGCTCGACGGCATGGTCACCAAGCTCAAGCCGGACCAGTGGAAGGCCTACCTGCGCTGGCGCGTGGGCGACTCGATGGCGCCGTACCTGTCCAAGGCGTACCGCGATGCGGAGTTCGAGTTCCGTGGCCGCGTGCTGCGTGGCGAGACCCTGCCGCCGCAGCGCTGGGAAAGCGTGCTGGACGCGATCAACGTGGCCGCTGGCCCGATGGTCGGCCGCGAATACGCCGCGCGTTACCTGTCTGCCGAAGACCGTCGCCAGGCGGCGTGGATCGTCGACAAGGTGCGCGAAGTGCAGATCGAGGCGGTCAAGAACAACAGCTGGATGAGCGCCGAGGCCAAGACCGAAGCGCAGGCCAAGCTGGCCGCGCTGAAGATCGAGATCGGCACCCCGCTGCGTGACCTGGACTACAGCGTGCAGCCGATGGGCCGTGGTTCGTTCGGCGGCAACATGCTGATCGCTTCCACCTGGCGCCACCGCGAGGAAATGAAGCGCATCGGCAAGGGCAACGCCGACCGCCGCTGGGACGTGCTGCCGCAGCAGCCGTCGCTGGCCTATGACCTTGCGCAGAACCGGCTGATCGTCACCGCCGCGATCCTGCAGGGCCCGGTGTTCAACGCCAAGGCCGATGCCGCCGACAAGTTCGGCAGCTTCGGCGGCCTGGTCGGCCACGAGCTGACCCGCGCGATCGACGCCAAGGGTGCACTGGTTGATGCCAAGGGCGAACTGCGCAGCTGGTGGACGCCGGCCGACAAGACCGCCTGGACCCTGCTCGGCAGCCGTGTCGCCACGCAGTACGGCGCCTACGAGTTCCCCGGCGTGAAGGGGGCCAAGGTCAACGGCACGCTGACCCAGGAAGAGAACCTGGCCGACATCGCCGGTCTGGAACTGGCCTGGGCCGCCTACACCGCGCAGGAGCCGAAGGCCAAGCCGGCACAGCAGCAGGGCTTCTTCCGCGCCTGGGCCGCGCTGTGGCCGCAGCAGCTGTCGCCGAACGAGGCCGCACGCCGCCTGACCGCCGACATCCGTGCACCGGGCCGCTGGCGCGCCAACGGCCCGCTGTCGAACCTGCCGGCGTTCGGCGCCAGCTTCAGCTGCAAGCCGGGCCAGCCGATGCAGCGTACCGACGCCGAGCAGATCAAGGTCTGGCGCTGAGGTTGATGCGATAGCCGTAACGGAAAGGGCGCCTTCGGGCGCCCTTTTTCGTGGTTCTGGCCATCCACGCATGGCGTGGATCTACTGCCGTTGCCTGGGGTGGATCCACGCCAGGCGTGGATGGGCATCAACCCGGCCTCAACGTTCCGCGGTAATGCACGATCCGCCCCACCACTGGCGCGCCGATCTCCACGTCGAAGACAAAGCATCCGTCCTCATCACTCTCGAAACTGTTTTCCCCCGGCAGCAGCCATTGCGGCAACGGCATGCCCAACAGCGACCAGCGTCGTGGCACCAGTTGCAGCCGCCCGTTGTCGACCAGCAGCGCCAACGCTACCGAGATCACGCCGAAGCGCTCGACCAGCAGCGCTTCGTTGCGCCCCTGCCCCTGCGTCTGCAACGAAGAGAAACGACGGCCGGCAAAGGTCCGCGTCCAGCGCTCACCGCCGGCCTCCGGGGTGAACTCCACACTGACCGGCACACGCGCGCCCGCCGCGGGAAAGCCGAACACCTTCCCCAGCAACCGCGACAGCAGCCCGCGACCACGCTCGACCGATGCCGTGCCGCTCCAGCGCTTGGCTGCAGACGGCGCATGCAGCGCCTGCACGCTGGCCGGCAGTTGCGCGTATGCGCTGCCAAGCACGCGCTGGTACAGGCTGGCACCCGGCATGTCCCGGCGGAAACCGGTGTGGATGGTGCGGCCTTCAAACAGGCGGTCGTAGTCGCTCAACTCCAGCGCATGCGTGGCCGCGCGCGCCCCGGGCGTCGGCCGATCACCGGCCAGCTGCTTGCGGATCACCGCCTCGATCGCCATCGACGGAATGTACGGACCGTCATCGGCCTCGGCCAGCAGGTGCCAGCTCTGTTCGACGCGCGCACCATCGCGGGTGCCCACCGCGCGTACGATCATGCCGCCGCGATGTTCACCGAACTTCATCAGGTTCAGTACGGTGTAGAACAACCGCGAGCACGGCTCCAGCGACGGCAGTTTCAGGTGCAGACGCGCCTTGGCCAGCAGGTTCAGCACGCGATGCAGGATTTCCGGCACCGGGCCAGCCCCCATCCAGATGTCGGTCATCGTCGGATGTTCGGGTGGCAGCACCTGCAGATCGGGCACATCCACCAGCGAGAAATGCAGGTTGCGCAGCGGCAGCCGCCCCGGCACCGCGACGGTGAAGCGGCGACTCTCGGCGAGGCCGATGCCGTGCCCATCGCGACCGTTGCGGCGCAGCTTCACCGGTGCACCGGCATAGCCGACGACCGCACGCATCACATTCAGACCAATGCCGGCATACGGCGATGGCGCGATGCCACCTTCCACGCTGACGATATCCATGTGCGTGGCCATCTCGCGCAGCACCGCGGCGGTCAGTACCGGGAAGCTGCTGACGCCGGACAGCACGTAGATGCCGGCCGCCCTGGCCTGCTCGTCGTACTGCGAAACGCCGAATACGAAGTCCGCCGCGTCGGCGAAGTCCAGATAATCAATGCCGGCAGCGATGCAGGCTTCGATCGCCGTGTAGCGATGTTCGCCGTAGTCCTGGAAAGGACCGGAGGCATCCACCACCAGGTCCGGCCGCTCGGCCTGCAGGGCCGTGGCCAACTGTTGCCGGTCGACCTGCAGCGGGCGCAGTGTCGATTGCCCCACGTAGCTTGCACAGAAGACCTGCGCCGCCGCCAGGTTGCGGCCACCGATCAGCAGTTCCAGCATCGGCAGGTCCGCCAGCAAGCGGACCAGACGCCCCCCGAACACCCCATATCCACCCAGAATCAGGATCTTCACGCATCGTCCCTGTCGTGTCGTCTGCCCATGGTAGCGCGACGCCGCCAGCTCCCGCAGTGCAGCACGATCCGGCATTAACACGACCCATGCTATCGCTGCGCCTTCGTCCACTGCGGAGCCCCGCCATGGCTCACAAGAACACGATCTGCGTCTGGTACGACAGCGGTGCGCTCGAGGCTGCCTCGTTCTACGCAAAGACCTTTCCCGACAGTCAAGTAACCGCCGTGCATCACGCGCCAGGCGACTTCCCCGACGGCAAGCAGGGTGACGTCCTCACCGTCGAGTTCACGGTCTGCGGTGTCCCCTGTGTCGGCCTCAATGGCGGCCCGACCTTCAAGCACAGCGAAGCGTTCTCGTTCCAGATTTCCACCGAGGACCAGGCCGAGACCGATCGTTTGTGGAATGCCATCGTCGGCAATGGTGGCCAGGAGAGCCAATGCGGCTGGTGCAAGGATCGCTGGGGCATCTCCTGGCAGATCAGCCCACGCATGCTGATCGAAGCGGTGACCAGCAAGGACAAGGCCCTGGCCAAGCGCGCCTTCAACGCGATGATGCCGATGAAGAAGATCGACATCGCCACCATTGAAGCAGCGATCCGTAACGCATGACGACGTGGGACACGATCATCGTTGGCGGCGGCCACAACGGGCTGGTGTGTGCGGCGTACCTGGTGCGCGCGGGGCAACGGGTGCTGGTGCTGGAGCGCCGCGGTGTACTCGGCGGTGCGGCGGTCACCGAAGAGTTCCATCCCGGCTTCCGCAACTCGGTGGCCTCGTACACGGTGTCGCTGCTGCAGCCGAAGGTGATCGAGGAACTGCAGCTGCATGCGCACGGGCTGCGCATCGTCGCGCGGCCGGCCAACAACTTCCTGCCATTGCCCGATGGTCGCTACCTGCTGTCTGCACCGGGCCGCACCCAGGCGGAAGTGGCGAAATTTTCCGAGCGCGATGCGCAGGCGCTGCCCGCCTATGAAGCGCGCCTGGAAGTATTTGCCGACGTGCTGCGCGACTGGGCGCTGCGTCCGCCGCCCGACCTCGGGGTGACAGCTGGCTGGCGCGCGCTGCCCGCGCTGTGGCAGATGGGCCGGCTGGGGCGCGAGCTGGCCGCGCTCGATCCTGCATTGCGGCAGGAACTGCTGGATCTGTTCACGCTGTCGGCCGCCGAATACCTGGACCGCTGGTTCGAGAGCGAGCCGATCAAGGCCCTGTTCGGCTTCGATGGCATTGTTGGCAACTACGCCAGCCCCTACACGCCCGGCAGCGCCTACGTGCTGCTGCATCACGTGTTCGGCCAGTGCAACGGGGTCAAGGGTGCCTGGGGCCACGCCATCGGTGGCATGGGTGCGATCAGCCAGGCCATCGCCGCATCCGCGCGTGCGGCAGGTGCTGAGCTGCGTGTCGATGCCGGCGTGCAGCGCCTGTTGGTTGAAGACGAACGCGTGGTCGGCGTCGCGTTGGCCGGCGGTGAGAGCCTGCGCGCACGTGCGGTGGTGGCCAACGTCAATCCGAAGCTGCTGTACGAACAGCTGCTGCAGCCTGCGCAGGTTCCCGCCACCACCCGCGAACGCATGGCGAACTGGCGCTGCGGCTCGGGCACGTTCCGGATGAACGTGGCGCTGTCGCGGCTGCCGGATTTCCGCGCCCTGCCCGGCCCCGGCGACCACCTCAGTGCCGGCATCATCATGGCGCCCAGCCTGGATTACATGGACCGTGCCTGGCTGGATGCACGCCGCGATGGCTGGTCGCGCGAGCCGATCGTGGAGATGCTGATTCCGAGCACGCTGGACGACTCGCTGGCGCCCCCCGGGCAGCATGTGGCGAGCCTGTTCTGCCAGCACGTGGCGCCGGAGCTGCCCGATGGCCGTCACTGGGATGACCACCGGGATACCGTCGCCGACCTGATGATCGCTACCGTCGATCACTACGCCCCCGGCTTCGCCGACAGCGTGCTCGGTCGGCAGGCGCTTTCACCGTTGGACCTGGAACGGACGTTCGGGCTGATCGGCGGTGACATCTTCCACGGTGCGCTCAGCGCCAACCAGCTGTTTTCGGCACGGCCGATGGTCGGCCAGGCCGGCTATCGCGGCGCCCTGCCCGGCCTTTACCTGTGCGGCGCGGGCACGCATCCGGGCGGCGGGGTGACCGGTGCGCCCGGGCACAATGCGGCGCAGGTGGTGCTGCAGGACCAGTAGATCCACGCCATGCGTGGATGTGGGTACAACCCGCCGCCTGCATTGCGCGCTGTTGGTAGGCGCCAACCTTGGTTGGCACAACGTGGCAGAGATGATTGCCAACCGAGGTTGGCATCTACCGGCGTCAAAGCGTGCCAACCAAGGTTGGCATCTACCGGCGTCAAATGAGCCTGCGGCTCATTTGACGCTGCGCAGATGATTCGGGCGCTTCGGCGGGCCGGGGGGACGACGCTTGTTGAACGGCGGTTGGCCACGCCAGTAGCGGATCAGCAGCCAGCCGAACAGCATGCCGCCCAGGTGCGCGAAATGGGCCACGCCTGGCTGCCAACCGGTCATGCCCAGCACCAGCTCGCCCACGCCGAACAGGATCACGAACGTACGCGCCTTCATCGGAATCGGCGGGAACAGCAGCATCACCCGCTGGTTGGGGAACAGCATGCCGTAGGCCAGCAGCAGGCCGAACACACCACCGGAAGCACCCAGCACCGTGGCCGGGTTCTCCAGCATCGTGCCGACCAGCAACTGGCACAGGCCGGCGCCGACAACGCACACCAGGTAGTAGATCAGGAAGCGCTTCTCGCGCCAGGTCTGTTCCAGCGGCGCGCCGAACATGAAGACAGCCAGCATGTTGAAGAACAGATGCCCGAAGCTGCCATGCAGGAAGCCGTAGGTCAGCAGCTGCCACGGCTGGAAGTTGCCACCCGGCGAGAACGCATCGAAGCCCTGCTGCAGCGGCTGCAGCATGAACGGTTCGAAGGTCTGCATGCCGAGCAGGAACGGCTGCTGCAGCAGGAACAGGATCGCGTTGGCGATCAACAGGGCCTTGGTAACGGTTGGCAGTCGCGGGAACATGGGGACACCGGCATGGAACGGCCTCCATCATAGCCGCAGCACCGGCCCTTTTTGACCCGAGCGGACGGTCGCCCGTTCAGTCGCAGGCAGCGATCAACCCGGTCCCCATACGGCCGCATCCAGCGCCGCCGCCGGGTCGGTCGCGGGCATCCGCACCCGGCCGTTTTCCACGACGACACCCTCCGCACGCAGCCGCTGCGATTGTTCGCGCCAGCCGGCCGAACCTTCGGCCATGGCGATGCGCCCATCCGAGCGCAGCACCCGGTGCCAGGGCAGTGTGGGATCCTCATTCTGGCCGAGGATGCGCGCGGTCAGCCGGGCGCGTCCGGGCAGGCCCGCGCGCATTGCGACCTGGCCGTAGCCCATCACCTGTCCCGGCGGAATCGCATGGATCACCGCCAGGATGCGCGCACGCGCCTGCTCCGGTGTCAGCGGCGCAGCCGCGTCACCAGCAGTACGCCGAGCAGGACCAGCACGGTGCCGGCGATCTGCGCCGGCCCCATCGGTTCGTCGAGCAGCCATAGGCTCATCACGATGGTGGAAACCGGGCCCAGCATACCCACCTGCGCGGCCAGCGACGAGCCGACGCGCTGCACCGCCAGCATGATCGCCAGCACCGGCAGCACGGTGCAGACCGTCGCATTGATCAGCGACAGCCACTGCACCGCAGCGGGGGCCTGCCACAGCAACGGCAGTGGATGGGTGATGGTGAAATGCAGCAGCACCAGCACACTGGCCACGCAGCTGGCATAGGCGGTCAGACGCACCGCGCCGATACGGGCGACCACCTGACCGCTGCCGAACAGATAGAGCGCATAGCTGAGCGCACTGCCAAGCACCAGCAGGCTGCCGAGAATGATCTGCCCACCTTCGCGCTGCAGGTCATGGCCGAACGCGATCAGCACGCCGAGATAGCTGAGCACCAGCGCACCGATCTGCCAGCGACCCGGCCGCTGCCGCGCCAGCAGCACGTTGATCAGCAGCACCAGGGTCGGGTTCAAGTACAGGATCAACCGTTCCAGGGTCACACTGATGTACTGCAGGCCCTGGAAATCCAGCAGGCTGGACAGGTAGTAACCGGTGAAGCCGAGCCACAGCACGCGCGCCCGGTCAGCCCAGGACAATCGCTCCGCACGCCGCGACGCCCACACCGCCATCAGCGCGAACAGGGGCAGCGCCATCAGCATGCGCAGCGCCAGCAGCGTGGTCGCGTCCACGCCATGGCGCAGCCCCAGCTTGACGATGATGGCCTTGCCCGATGCGGCAACGGCGCCGATCGCAGCCAGGCCGATGCCGCCCAGGGCGATACGCGGGGACGTGGTGGCAATGCGGGTGGAAGAGGTAGACATCAGGAAGAAGACGGGCCGCACGGGCGGCTGGAAGGAGCCGGATAGCTTCCAATTGTCTCATGGCACTTCCGGGCGAACGATCCGATTCCCGTTCATGCCCACTGCAATTCCTGATCCACGCATGGCGTGGATCTACGTGTCGACCAAGGTCGACACCTACCAACAGCAACACAGAACGCCGGTCCGACAGATCGCAGCAATCTGTCGAAGGCGGGGTGGGTCCGGTTGCGGGGGCGTGAGCGCCATGAATGGCGCGACCGAGCCTACAGGGACGTATTTACGGCGTCCCCCGCAACCGGACCCACCCCGCCATCCCACGGAATGCCCGCTGTTGCTTCGGCTGTTGCCGTTGAGGTTGCCGGCCAGCGGCCGGCACTACCGTGAGTGTCGGCTCAGCGCATCAACACCACTTCTTCAGCAGACGTCGGGTGAATCGCCACCGTGTCGTCGAACTGGGCCTTGGTCGCACCCATCTTCACCGCCACCGCGAAACCCTGCAGGATCTCGTCGGCCGCTTCACCCAGCAGGTGTACACCCACCACACGCTCTTCCGGCCCGGCACAGACCATCTTGAACAGGCTGCGCTGGGTGCCGTTGGCCAGTGCCTGCAGCATCGGCCGGAACCGGCTGTGGTACACCGTCACCTGCTCGAAGCGCGCACGTGCGTCTTCCTCGCTCATGCCCACTGCGCCCAGCGGCGGGTGCGAGAACACCACGCTGGCCACGTTGTCATAGTCCATCTTCGCGTCCGGGCGGCCACCAAACAGACGATCCATCAGACGACGCGATGCAGCCACGGCAACCGGCGTCAGGCCGACCTTGCCGGCGATGTCACCGACCGCATGCACGCTCGCCACCGCCGTGGTCTGCCACTCGTCCACCTCCACCTGCTGGTGTTCGCCGATGCCGATACCCAGCGCCTCCAAGCCCAGATCCCTGCTGTTGCCGCGCCGGCCGGTCGCGAAGAACACGGCGTCGAACACGCTGTCGATCGGGCCGTCATGGCCGAAAGCGCGCACGCGCTCGCCGTCGCGCTTCAACTCACGCAGACGGTAATCGAAGTGGATGCGAACACCCTGCTGGCGCAGGTTCTCGGCCAGTTGCGCGGTCAGCTCGTAGTCGAAGCGCTCCAGCAGGCGACTGCCACGTACCAGCAGACTCACCTTGCTGCCCAGCGCCTGCAACAGCCCGGCAAGTTCCACCGCGATGTAGCCGCCGCCGATGATGGCGACCTCGGCCGGTGCCGCACGCAGGTCGAAGAAATCGTCGGACACCAGGCCCAGTTCGGCGCCGGGAATGTCGGGCCGCTGCGGATGGGCGCCGGTAGCGATGAGGATCTGTGCAGCGCTGTACTGCACGCCATCACTGCACGCCACGGTGTGCGCATCCAGCAGATGGCCACGGGCCGGAATACGCACCACGCCGGTTTCATCCAGGCGCTTGTGGTAGCTGGTGTGGATGTTGCTGATGTAGGCCTGGCGATGGATCACCAGCTCCTTCCACGACAGTGCCGGACGCGCGTCCACGTCGAAGCCCATCGCGCTGGCCAGGCTTATGCGCTCGGCCAGATCGGCCGCCAGCCACATCGCCTTCTTCGGCACGCAACCTACATTCACGCAGGTGCCGCCCAGTTCACCCGGCTCCAGCAGGGCAACACGCTTGCCATGCTGCGCAGCGCGGATGGCGCCGGCCAGGCCAGCGGAACCGCCGCCAAGGACGATCAGATCGTAGTCATAAGAAGGAGTGTTCATCGGAATCGCTCGGGTCGACAGGGAACAGGATCGATGGCGGGCGTGCGCCCGCAGAGAAGATCGGCGGGCAGCTGGCTGACGCAGGCGCTCATGCTGCTGCGAGCATGCCATGGCCCGCTGCAGGCCAGACGTGAGGGTGTACAGCGACACGCGTGGCGATGCACGCAGCCACGCAGGAAGAGATGTGCGTGGCCTGCATCGATCACCCCTGCCCGGCCCCACGGCGCATCGCTGGCCACTGCTGGTACGTCATCGCACGCCACAGCCATTCCATCGGACCGAAGCGGAAACGGCGCAGCCACAGATGGCTGAGGATTACCTGCGCAGCGAACAGCAGCAATGCCAACAGCAGCTGCCAGGCACGCGGCACTGCATCGAACCACCCCAGCCCGTAGTGATAGAACAGCAACGTACAGACCAGCGATTGACCCAGGTAGTGGGTCAGCGCCATCCGGCCGACCGGCGCCAGCCAGCCCATGCGCGCACGCCAGTGCACGATCCAGGCCAGGTAGCCCAGGCACATCGGCACGCCGCCCACGGCCACCAGCGCCATTGCCGAGGTGGTCGGCAGGTCATAGACACCCGGGGCCAGATAGGGCTTCCACAACACACCCGCCAGGGTGACCAGCAGGCCCAGAGGCAGCGCGACCCAGCGCAGGCCGGCATATAACCGGGGGAAACGCTCGGGCGCGGTCAATGCGCCGCTGCCAGCGAACCAGGCACCCAGCAGGAACATACCCAGCACTTCGGGTCCGGAAATGAACATGCCACCCAGCGACGCGCCGAACTCATGCAGGCGCTGCACGTTGGCCTGCATCCAGTCGCCCTGGCCATACACCAGACGTTGCTGGTCGATGCCCTGCTGCGCGTCGACCAGCATCTTCTGCAGGTCCTGCGGGGTGGCCATCGACACCATTGCGCCGACCAGCAGCATCAGCGCAACACCCAGTGCATACACCAGAAGACCCATCCACGGCAGCCAGCTGCGCGGTGCTTCGCGACAGGCCAGCAACGGCAGCGAGGCCAGTGCATACAGCACCAGGATGTCGCCCGACCAGACCAGCAATGCGTGGCACAGGCCGATCAGCAGCAGCCCGGCGCTGCGGCGCAGGTAGAACGGAGTGAACGGGCGACCCGCCGTTTCAGCACGCTGGGCCATCACCGCAAAGCCCGCACCGAACAACAGCGAGAACAGGGTGAAGAATTTTCCCTGCACGAACACATAGACGAATGCATCGGCCCAGTAGTCGATGCCCTGCCAATGCGCGTCGATGCCGGTAAAGGCCAGGTCCAGCGGCCCGCTGAGGGCCTCGATGTTCATCAGCAGGATGCCCAGCAGGGCAAACCCGCGCAGTATGTCCAGCAGGGCGATGCGTTCGCCGGAAGCCACCGGTTGCAGGGAAGGGGAAGCGGTGTTCACGGGGCATCCGGCGTGCAGGTCCGTCATTATGCCGCCGGCCTGCGGACCGTGGATGGCTCCGCCCTGTTCCACATACGCAACGGCCCGCCGAAGCGGGCCGTTGCTGCCATCACGATCGCAGCGCGATCAGTGCTGGTGACCGCCGTCGCCGTGGACGTGGCCGTGTTCGAGCTCTTCCTTGCCGGCTTCGCGCACGTCGACGATCTCGACGTCGAAATGCAGGTCCTTGCCGGCCATCGGATGGTTCAGGTCGACGTCGACCACGCTCATGCCGACCTTCTGCACGGTCACGGCACGCGGGCCGAAGTTGGTCTGCAGCACGACCTGCTGGCCCGGGACCAGCTTGGCGGTACCGAAGTGCTTCTTCGGCACGCGCTGGGACAGGCCATCACGGCGCTCGCCGTAAGCATCGGCCGCCTTGACGTCGACGTCGAAGGTCGCGCCGGCTTCCTTGTCCATCATGGCGTTTTCCAGGCCCGGGATGATGTTGCCGTGGCCGATCAGGATCGCCAGCGGCTCGCCGCGGTCCTTGGACGATTCGATCGGCTCCTGGCCGGCCTCGGAGACGGTGTAGTGGAAGCGGACAACGCGGTCTTTTTCGATCTTCATGCGCAACTCTGTCTGGATCTGCCGGAGGCAGGCGGGTTGGGGCGGGTTGTCGCCCGGCGGGGACGCCGCCATCATGACGGCCAATCCAAGGTCGCGCATTATCCGGAGAACATGCACATCACGCCAGTTTCGTCCGGCACGCGCCGGCTCCTCGCGCCCGCCCTGCTGCTGGCCCTGCCCCTTCTGCTGACCGCCTGTGGCGGCGGCAAGGCCGTCCGTTCCGCACCGCCACCGCCTGCGGCAAGCTGGCCCAGCACCACACCGGACAACCCAGAGGCCGCCAATTCGGTGCTGATGCGCGCCATCAGCCTGGTCGGCACGCCCTACCGCTATGGCGGCAACACGCCTGAATCCGGCTTCGACTGCAGTGGCCTGGTCGCCTACGTCTACCGTGAAATGCTGGATCTGAAGCTGCCGCGGACCTCACGCGACCTGGCGGCGGTACAGGGCCCGAAGATCGATCCGAAGCGCCTGGCGACCGGCGACCTGGTCTTTTTTGGCAGCCGCGGCAATGTCAGTCACGTGGGGATCTACGTGGGCGAAGGTCGATTCGTGCACGCCCCGAGCACCGGCGGAACGGTGCGCCTGGATTCGCTCAGCGGACCCTACTGGAAGGACCACTACACAGGGGCGAAACGCGTCCTTCGCTAAAATGAACAGGCGATATGTTCAAAATTGTGACAGGAGTCACTACGCAACTAACGATTTACTAACGGAATTTTTAACTTATTACCGCTTTTACAGGGCATGATGCCCCATCGTTTTTTTCCTTGTGACCGACGCGTGACGACAAACGACCCGACGTGCCAAGGCCAGACCGCCGCTTCTTCGCGTAGTGTCCGCCCGCTTCTGCTGGGCTTGGCATTGTGTCTGACCAGCCTTCCCGCCTGGTCGCAGTCCGCTCCCACCCGTACCGATGCGACCCCGGCTGCCACCGCCGAGACCGCTCCCCGCGCAGCCGCCAAGGCCGACGCCACCGCTCCGCAGCGCAGCCGCGCCGATGCCGCCGCCAGCGCCACCCTGGCCGCCCTGCTGCCGCACCTGGCCGCCAATGACACCATTCCGCTGATGGACCGCTCGGCCATGGTGGCCGGTGACCTCAGCCGCCTCCTCGCCAATTACGACACCAGCAGCGCCGCCAATGGCAGCGTCGTGGTCGGTACCGCTGCCGACAACGGCAAGGTGCAGTCGCTGCTGCGCCGGGCCATGACCCTGCTCGGCACCCCGTACCGTTGGGGTGGCAGCAATCCGGACAGCGGCTTCGACTGCAGCGGCCTGGTCGGTTATGTGTTCCGCTCGGCCCTGGGCATCGAGCTGCCGCGCGTCTCGCGTGAAATGGCGCATGACGCCAATGCCGAACTGATCAACGACCGCGCCGCCCTGGCCGCAGGCGATCTGGTGTTCTTCGGCCGCAAGGGCCGGGTCGACCACGTCGGCATCTATGTGGGCGATGGTCGCTTCCTGCATGCCCCGAGCACCGGCAAGGACGTCCGCGTCGACACCCTGCTCAGTGGCTACTGGGGCAACAAGTTCATGCAGGCCCGCCGGGTCGACCTCTGATTCGAGGCCGTCCGCACGTGACCTGACAAGCCGCTGCCCTGCAGCGGCTTTTTTGTTGGTTCATTGGGCCGGCGATGGCCGCTGCTCGACGCATGCTGCGTTGGTCATTGATGTCACGGTCCGTTTGGGCCGCAACCGGCCACCCACGCGTGGCCGCAGCATCCCGGCGTGGGGCGGCACACCGATGATGACCTGTCAGCCGCCCGCGTTGCCCGGATGCTGGGGGAAGGCATGGCGGCAAGCCTGGAGATTCCATCGCGCTGCGTGATCTGGTTCGGCCAGCCACCGGCCGCCGAGCGCGGCGCGCTGGCGGCCGCCGGATGGCAACTGCGCTGTGTCAGCCCTGCACCTGCCATGGCCATTGGCCTGCGCGGCCGCGATCATCTGGTCGCCGTCGTAGATCTTCGCCATCTGGACGCAGAGGCGGCGCAGTTGTTGCTGCCGTGGGTCGAGCAGCACCATCACCTGCCGTGGTTGGCCGTGCTGCCCGCCGGGCTGGGCAGCCCTCCTCCCGCCTGGGGGGCGTTGCTGCGGGCCTGCCAGGATCAGTTCTCGCTGCCGCTGGAGCTTCCCGACCTGCTGTCGGCGATGCAGCGCCAGTGCGACGGCGATGACCTGCCACTCGCCGCGCCCCACAACGGTGGCGGTCTTCCTGCACTGATCGGCAACAGCGCCCCCCTGCTGGCCGTCCGCACTGCCCTGCACAAATTCGCCCCGGTCGAGCTGCCGGTGCTGGTAACGGGAGAAACCGGCACCGGCAAGGAGCTGGCCGCGCAGGCGCTGCATGCGCTGTCCGGGCGTGCTGGGAAGCCCTTCCTGGCAGTGAACTGCGGTGCCATTCCCGCCAACCTTGTGCAGTCCGAACTGTTCGGCCACGAGCGTGGCGCTTTCACCGGCGCTTCCCAACGTCGCATCGGCCTGTTCGAAACAGCCCATGGCGGCACCGTATTCCTCGATGAGGTCGGCGACCTGCCTGCGGATGCACAGACCAGTCTGCTGCGGGTGCTGCAGGAGGGCACGCTGGAACGGGTGGGCAGCAACCAGCCACTGCGGGTGGATGTGCGCGTGCTGGCGGCCACCCATGTCGAGCTGGAACACGCGGTCGCCCAGGGCCGCTTCCGGCGCGATCTCTACTACCGCCTCAATGTGCTGCGCCTGCCGATGCCATCGCTGCGCGAACGTGGCGCCGATGTCCTGTTGCTGGCCGAACACTTCCTGCGCGCATTCCGCCAACGTCATGCCGGCCGTGCACGTGGCTTCGATCCTGGCGCGCACCAGGCGATGCGCGGGTTCGACTGGCCGGGCAACGTGCGCGAACTGTTGAACCGCGTACAGCGGGCGGCGATCGTGGCGGAGGGAGAACTGATCAGCGCGGCCGACCTGGATCTGGCCGAACCCGATGCGCCCGCACGGCGTGCGCTGCTGCAGGATGCGCGTGGCCAGGTGGAGCGCGATGTACTGCTGCAGGCCCTGCGCCAGCATGGCTACAACGTGTCGGCGTGCGCGCGGCACATGCAGATCTCGCGGGTGACGGTCTATCGGTTGTGCCGCAAACATCATCTTGAGCTGCCGGCGCAGCGCTGACCGCTGGCAGCATGAAGCAGCCGGGCATGGCCCGGCCGCCCCGCCTACAACATGTACGGCACCTTGAAGGCCAGCGTGAAGTCCGGCGCATCCGGGGTCAGGCCGATGCCCAGCATCGTCACCAACGTGGTGTGCTGGTTCAACGCGTAGGTCACGCCGAGATTGAGCGACGCTGCATTGGCATCGCTGCCGATCACCTTCACCCATTCACCGCCCTTGAACCGCGTCGAGGCGCGCGTGCTGATCTTGTCGCTGAAGGAAATGCTCAGGCTGGTGCGCTCGTTGAACGCGAATGCCACACCGGCACCGAAGTACACCGAACCACCCAGCTTAACGTCACCGGGGTTGACCGTATCCGGGTTGCTGTCGATATCGCTGAAGCCGCGCGGGAACGAATGGATGTAGCCGGCATTGGCGAACAGGATGGCCGGATCGGCGGTCTTCACCATCGACACGCCCAGGTTGGCCTGCCATACGCCGTTGCCGGTCGGCTGCTCCTGCGGCACCGCGAAGCGGATGTAGTCATCGTCATCGCGCTCGATCACTTTCCAGTCCAGGCCATAGGGTGCGCGACCTGTAGGAGCAGTCACGCCACCGGTCAGTACCGTCTCCGGACGCCAGCCGCGTTCGGCGAACAGCCGGTAATTGGCACTCAGGCTGACATCGCCGATGCCGTTGCCGTTGGTTTCTTCCTGCGCGATCGCCGCTGCTGCACCGCCGGCACCGCCCTTCTGGTAGACCGTGCGCCGGGCCAGGTATGGCACGTCCAGGTTCAAGGTGAGGTTGGGGCTGACGCCCCAGCGCGCGGCCAGGTTGTAGGTCAACGAATCGGATTCGACATTCTCGATCGCGATGTTGCCGAGGAAGATCGCATCCAGGGCGAGGAAGCCGTTGAGGGTGAGTTGCTTGCGGTCATAGCGCGCATAGGTGAGGCCGTTTTCGATGGTGAACCGGCGCGAGAACAACGCCGCCTGCTGCTGCTTGACGTCGTCCACGCTGCGCCGTGCCTCCTGCTTGGCCTGCTGTGCCTCGGCCGCGCTGCTGGCATAGCCTTCGCTGCTGGGCGGAACGGCGGATGCTGCAGCGGGCGCCAACGGCGCTGCGGGCGTCGTACCGGGGCCTGCGCGACCGCTCAGCCGCGCCTGCATCGCCTGCACCTGCATGTCCAGTTCGCGCAGGCGTCGTACCTCTTGGGCGTAATTGGCCTTGAGCTGTTCCAGTTGCGCGATCAGTGCCTGCATGTCGGCGCCCTCATTGGGCGCAGGCTGCTGGGCGAAGGCGGTGGCCGCCAGCGCCGCCAGCGCCAACGGAGTAAGCCGGAAGAGAGTGTGCATGTCGGTGACCTGCGTTGTACGTCGATTCCCCCTGACCAGGCCGTGTTACTGGCCCGGGCCCATGCCGCGGTTCATCCCGATCGCCTGGGCCACGTTCTGGCTCAAGGGCAGGTTGTTGGCCGCGGTGTTGCGTACCAGTTCCAGTTGCAGCCGGTTGCTGGCGGTCTGTCCATCGCCGGCCAAGGCAATGCCCTGCCCCACGCTGCCGTTGCGGATCCACTGCTGTACCAGGCTCTGCCCGTCGACCTGCAGCAGCAGGCGCGCCTGGTTGCCATCGAGCATGGCTGTGGCGGTAGCGCCACCCTGCTGTGCCTGCGCCATGCGGCTGCCGTCGTCGGTCATCGCTGTCGGCACCGCGCCATCACGCACGGTCAGCGTGGTCACGTTGCGCGCGGTGTTGCCATCGCCGGCCACCTGCACGCTCTGCACCAGTCCACTGGCATTGGCCAGGCCGGTACTGTCGATGCTGCGCCCTGCCGTGGTCGGCAACGGAGCGTCAGCGGCGGTGACGTGGACGCTGGGCTGGAAGCTCAGTTTCGGTGTCCCGCCATTGCGGAAATCCATGCCCAGGGTCAGCGCTCCCTGCACCACTGCACCGTTGGGCCCCTGCCACTGCGAAATCATCGTCACCCCGAACCAGGCCACGTTGTTGCCACCAACGGTGTAGCGGCCACGCATCAGGTTCAGTTCGGGATCGGGTATTTCCTTCAGGCCACGCCCCGGTGCACCGTCTGCCGCCATCAACGGCGACACCGACAGCATCAGCAGCAGGGCGAGTACTACACGTTGGCATTGCATGATCGTGCCTCCTTCAGAACAGGTCGGCGTGGCTGAAGCCGAAGTCGACCAGTTCGGCATCGGTGATCGGTCCCTGCCGCGCATACAACGCGCGGGCACTGGGCCGTTCGCTGGGTTGCAGCAGCGCCGTATTGCGATCGAAGTCGCTGCCGATCACGACGAAAACAGCACGTGACGGCCAGGCGGCGCTGAACTCTTCCAATGACAGGCTGCGGTTGCCCAGAATCGGATCGGCCACTTCCACCACGCCGTCGCGCACCTGCTTGAGCACGACGAAATGCCGGAAGCCGCGTACATCCATCAGCACCAGTCCAGGAACCCGCAACGTGCGCAGCCGCGATTCATCGATGCGATAGCCGCGTCCACGCATGCCCAGCGATTCGACATAGCGTTTGATGTCCAACAACGAGAAACCGCGTTCCTTGACCAGCTGTGGATCGGATACCCCCATCATTCCCTCGATCACCGTCGCCTCGGTGGTGTCCAGGTGGTAGGCATAACGCAGGATGGTGGCCAGAGCGGCCGCCCCGCAGCTGTAGTCGGTGTGCTGCCGCACCAGGTTGCGATAACGCCGCTCCTGCATGCTTTCCACCTTCTGCTGCAGCAGCGCGCCATTGGGCAGCACCCCGCTGAACACCACCTCGCCTGCCCAGCCGGATGCGCTGGTCAACAGCAGCAGGCAGGGCAGCAAACGCAACCACCAGCGATGACCGGCCATGCTGTTCTCCACGAGAAGGAAGGAGCCCCTGCCCCAAGGGGGAGGAGGGACAGGGGCTCCCGGGGGAACCCGGCCATTGGCGGATGGCCGGGCTTGTTGCGCTCAACGCAGGTTCGCTGCGAAAGCGGTCACACCGTGGATCACTCGCCGCCGCCGGTCCCACCGCCGGTGCTCGGCTGCGCCACGGCCAATGCCAGGCTGTTGGCCTGCAGGTTGCCGGTACCCGATGCCACGTTCACGCCGATGTTGCCGGACGCGCCGGAGAACGCGCTGCCGGAAAGTGCCGAGGTGTTGGTCGCATTGACGTTCACCCAGCGAGTGGTGCTGACCGTGCCACTGAGGCTGGCATACAGGTCGGCCACGCCCAGCTCGACGAACTGGCTGGTGCCGCTTTCACGCGTATCGAAGCCCAGGCCACCCACTCCCGGCCGGTTCGGGTTCATCGTTGCGTTCTGGATCTCGTTGTCCAGATCGATGTGCCCGGTCGCATTGCCACCCGGATGCGGCAGATCGCCACTCCACGTATCGAGGTAGTAGTTGGCCATCTGGTAGGCATTGCCGGTGCCGCGATAGGTACCGGCACCCACGGCCAGGGTACCGCCAGCGACGCGGCCGCTCAGGCCGACCTGCACCGTATCGGTGTAGGACTGCACGAAACCGGCGTTGGACACGGTGTTGCCGGTGGACACCTGGTTGGAGCTGATGCTCGACTGCGCCATCGCACTGGTGGCTACCGATGCAGCAAGTGCGTTCTTCTGCTCGTTGTTGTTGCCCGAGGCGATGTTCACACCGATGTTGCCCGATGCACCGCCGAAGGCATTGCCACCGAGGCCTGCGGCGTTGGTGACGCCGGAGTTCATGGTGGTGTTGCCGAAGCCGGCCTGGTTGACGAACACCTCGGCGTCGGCCATGCCGAAGCTGAAGGAGGCATCCGCAGCCGACAGCGACGCAGCGTTGTCCTGCGCGTTGTTGTCGCCGGCCACCACGTTGAAGCCGAGGTTGCCGGAGGCACCGGCGCCGACATCATCGGCGATCGAAGCGCTGTTGGTGACCAGGCTGTTGCCGGTGAGGTTGTTGCTGATCGACTGGCGGTTGTCGATCACGGCGATGGCGGCCGAATCCAGATCGATGTCACCGGTGATGGTCGGATCGCCGGAGAAGTTGATGTCCGAACTCAGCCGCAGGTCCTTCTCCAGGTTCACGTCGACGCCGTGGTTGTTCTTTTCCTTGCGCTCGTCGGCCTGGATGTTGCTGTTCTTCTGCACCTGCTCGTTGACGTTCACCGTGCGATTGCGGGTCACGTTCGAGGTGTCGGTGTTGTTGCGTACCGTGGTGTTGCTGCGGGTCCAGTTGCGGACTTCGTTGTCGGTGTGGTTGTGCGTGTCGTTGCGGGTTTCGGTCACGACGTGGTTGTGGTTGATGTTCGCGTTGGCGTTCTGGTTGTCCCAGCCATTGGCCGCAGCAGCGGTCGAGGCAGTGGCAATTGCCATGGCGAGTACGGTCTTTTTGACAGTCGCTTTCATGGTGCCCTCTCTCTCATCAGTGATACATCGGGTGGGTGGTACTCACGGGTTGCCCTGCACGACCAGGCCCAGAACATTGGCCGTATCGTTTCGCGCTCCCGCGATCTGATTGAGTTGCAGGACACCGTCGAAGCCCCGCAGTGCCGTCGAGGAAACGCCGACACTGCGGATACCCGCCGCAACACCGTCACCGGTATCGCCCTGCCCCCCTGCTGACGCGATGTCCGAGGCGGCCAACGCCGTGTCATCGGACTCGCGTATTCCTTGCCGGGCCAGCGTCGCGCTGACGACATTGAGCGTCGTGTTGGCGATGCCGCTGGCCTGGTTGATCGATGCAATGCCGCTGGCCCCTGCCAGCGCCTGTCCGGCGATGTGCGCGCTGGCTTCCAGTGGTGCCGACAGCACGACATCGTTGCTGTGCTGCTGCCGTGCGGCGATGGCCACGTCGGCGCGGTCGCCGCTGACCATGCCATGCAGGTTGGCCTGGATGTTGAGATCGCCCGCGGCCTGGTTGATGGCGATGGCACCACTGGCACCGGCCAGCGCGCGGCCGTCGATGCGGGTCACATCGAGGTAGGCCAGCATCCCGCTGTAGTCGTCGGCCAAGGCTACGGCCGGTACTGCCAGCCAGGCCGCCAGCAGCACTGCGCGCTTCACTTGCCACCCGCCTGCGCCGGTGCGCCCAGCGGGAACTGCGACAGTGCGCCGCGCACGGTATCGCCGATGCCGCGTGTGGTATTGCCGACCGCACCCAGCGGGCCGCTCATCGCACCGCTGAGGCTGCTGCCACTGATCATCCCCTCGCCCGAGCGGCCAAGGGTTCCGCCCAATGCCTGCTGGGTCACCCGCTCGACGGTGGTGACACCGTGCGCGTGCACGCTGCCGGACTGACCGGCGCCGAGACCGGCGTAGTCGTCGTCACTGAGTTCATCCATGCCGCTGGCGGCGCCGCTGCTGCCGAGTGCGGCAGCGATCTCCTGTTGCGGTTTCGGATCGGCGATCAACGCCACGCCGGGCGGCGCCATGCGGTAGGCCGGGCGCGTGGCCACGTCGCGCAACAGGACGATTTCGCCAGGCTGCGCCTTCACCCCTTGGCGGGCGCCCGAAGCAGCGGCCGCCAGCGGAACGGCCAGCACCAGCAGCAGCGCAAGCTGCCGGCCAGAAACAGTGATAAGGGTGGTGCTGCCGTCCATGCCGCTCTCCCGTTGCATATGCGAGGGGAATGAGCAGCTTTCGTGCCAACACCGGGAGGCCGTCGCAGCGGGGGTTTGACGGGTAACACCGCGGCGGCATGACGCCGCAGTGTTACAACTTCGTTCGGATTCCGTTCGCCTTAACGCGCAGGAAACACCACTGCGCAAGGCGCCACCGGGGCTGTATCAGCAGTGTTACAGGTACTGATACAGCCCGTTGCAGTGCCGCTTCAGGCGCGCGGCGGGCTCGGGTCGGGATCATCGATGCCGACGTTGGTGGACGGGTTGTCGTACACCGTCTGGTCGAGCAGGCCCGTTTCCTTGGCCACCAGCACCGGCACCAGCATCTGACCGGTCACATTCGTCATCGTGCGCATCATGTCCAGGATGCGATCGATCGCGTACAGATAGCCGATGGTTTCCAGCGGCAGGTTGGCCGCGCTCAGCACCACCGTCGCCATGATCACCGCCGTACCCGGCACGCCGGCGGTACCGAAGCTGCCCAGCACCGAAGCGATCAGCACCACCACGTACTGCTCGGGCGTCAGCGGCACACCGCTGTACTGGGCGATGAACACCGCGCACAGCGCCGGATAGATCGCGCCGCAGCCGTCCATCTTGATGCTCGCGCCCAGCGGCACCGCGAACGAACCGTAATCCTTGTTCACGCCCAGGTTGTGGGTGATCGAACGCAGCGCAACCGGCATCGCCGCGAAGCTGGAGGAGCTGACGAAGGCCACCTGCATGCCCGGCGCCGCACCGCGGAAGAACTTCAGCGGATTCAACCCGTGCGCCAGCAGCAGCGCGCTGTACACCACCACGATGTGCAGCGCGCAGGCCACGTACAGCGCCAGCACGAAGTGGCCCAGCGGCAGCAGCTTCTCGAAGCCATAGCTGCCGACCAGGCCGGCGATCAGGCCGAAGGTGCCGATCGGAGTGACTTCCAGCACGAAGCGGGTCACCTGGATCATGATGTCGCTCATCTGCCCGACCAGCTTGCGCGCTTCGGTCACCTTCTCGCCGAGCTTGACGATGGCAAAGCCGACCAGGCCTGCGAAGAAGATCACCGGCAGGATCGAACCACGGCCCGCCGCCAGCACGGTCTCACCGGCGGCGTTGACCTTGGTGCCGATACCCGACAGCGCGTAGAACACGTTGGACGGCACCACATCCAGCAGCACCTGCACCACGCTGGGCACTTCGCGCGGCACATAGTTGCTGGCCATCGACAGCTGCAGGCCACCGGCGCCGGGCTGCAGTACCGTACCCACGCCCAGGCCCACGCATACCGCGAGCGCGGCGGTGATCACGAACCACAGGAACGTGCGCCCGCTGAGCGCGGCGACCGATTTCTGGCCGTGCAGCGAAGAGATCGCGTTGATGACCGCGAAGAACACCAGCGGCACCGCGATCATCTTGATCAGGGTGACGTACAGCTCGCCGAGCGGGCCGAACCAGGTTTCAGCCGCCGGGCCAAGCGCCCAGCCGGCCAGCGCACCGAGCACGAAGCCACCGACCACGCGCTGCCAGAATGGAATCCGCAGCCAGGCAGAGACCAGCTTCATAGGCAATCCAAGGGGGTAGGAAGGGATGCTGGCACGATAGCCCAAGGCGGGCTGCAGAACGACCGCCCACGTGGCAAATCAGTGTGTCATCGGCGTGCCTTGCGAGGCCGGGCATAATGAACGTCCCGTTTCACTTTGTGAGATCCCAGCGTCCATGCGTCGTTCCGTCTCCCTGTTGGCCGCCTGCGCCACGACCCTGCTGCTCGGCGCCTGCGCCAGCACCGCCCCCGCGTCCGCTCCGGCCGGCCTGAAGGTCAGCGTCGCCCCCGTTGCCCACCCTGCCGGTGAAACCCCGCAGTGGTGGTACCGCAGCGGTGCCGCCCAGGCAGCCGCCAATGGCGCGATGGCCGGCAAGGCCAAAAACGTCATCCTGTTCCTGGGTGATGGCATGAGCCTGACCACCGTGGCCGCCTCGCGCATCTACGAAGGCCAGCAGAAGGGCGGCTCGGGCGAAGAGAACCTGTTGTCGTGGGAGCGCTTCCCGGCCACCGCGTTCAGCAAGACCTACAACACCGATTCGCAGACGCCGGATTCGGCCGGCACCATGACCGCCATCACCACCGGCGTGAAGACCCACATGGGTGCGATCGGCGTCAGTGCCGGCAGCCGCACCGACTGCGCCGACAGCCTGTCCAAGGGCCTGCTGACCTGGCTGCAGCTGGCCGACAGCGCCGGCCTGGCCACCGGCGTGGTCTCCACCGCACGCCTGACCCATGCCACGCCGGCCGCGACCTACGCGCACTCGCCCGAGCGCAACTGGGAAAACGACACCGACCTGACCGAAGCGGCCAAGGCCGCCGGCTGCAAGGACATCGCCCAGCAGCTGCTGTCGACCTCGCGCTACGGCCGCGGCCCACTGGTCGCCCTGGGCGGTGGTCGCGGTGAGTTCACCACCGTGGAAGAGCGCGACCCCGAGTACGACGACAAGGTCGGCCAGCGCCTGGACGGCCGCAGCCTGGTGCAGGAATGGCAGCAGGCGCACCCACAGGGCGCCTACGTGTGGAACAGCAAGCAGCTGCAGGCCGCCGCCAACGCACCGGCGATTCTTGGCCTGTTCGAGCCGGACCACATGCGCTACGAGTACGAACGTCCGCAGGACCCGGCCGGTGAGCCGAGCCTGGCCGAGTTGACCGCTGCAGCGATCAAGAACCTGTCGCGCCATCAGGAAGGCTACGTGCTGATGATCGAAGGCGCGCGCATCGACCACGCCAACCACAGCGGCAACGCCTACCGTGCGCTGACCGAGACCGTGGCCCTGTCCGATGCCGTGCGCGTGGCCAACGAGCTGACCTCGGCCGACGACACGCTGATCATCGTCACCGCCGACCATTCGCACACCCTGAACTTCGTCGGCTACCCGGCCCGTGGCAACCCGATCCTGGGCAAGGTGAAGGACAAGGGCGGCGAAGACGGTGCGGGCAAGCTCGACCTGGCACTGGATGGCAACGGCCAGCCCTACACCACCCTGAGCTATGCCAACGGCCCCGGCCACACCGGCACCAGCAACCAGCAGCCGGCGGGCCCGAAGCGCTACCCGCACAACCCCAGCAGCTTCGAGCCGGCCAACGGCCGCCCGAACCTGCACGATGTCGATACCGAGCATCCGGACTACATGCAGGAAGCGTTGGTACCGATGAAGTCCGAATCGCATGGTGGCGAGGACGTCGGCATCTGGGCACGCGGCCCGGGCAGCAAGGCGATCCGCGGCACCCTGGAACAGAACGCGATCTACCACATGATCGTGCAGGCCACCCCTGCCCTGCGCGACCGCCTGTGCAAGGCCGGCACCTGCGACGACAAGGGCGTACCGGTGGAACTGCCGGCACCGGCCACCTTCGAGCGCAAGGCTGACAGCAAGTGATGGCTCGGCCGGCACGCCCTGCCCTGGCCAGCCTGCGCCATGTGCGCTGGCTGGCCCTGCTGGGCGTGCTGGCCAGTACCTGCGCGTCAGCGCAGGGGCCGGCCTGCAAGGTCATGACCGAAGAACACGGGTTGTGGATGCTGCCCGGCTGCGAGGTCGTCGATGGCAAGCCGCAGATCAGCGCGGACACCCTGCAGGATCTTCCCTACGACGGCGACGGCCTGGCGTTGGTACAGACCGCCGACGGCTTCCACTACGTCGACCGTCGCGGCCGCAGCCAGGCGGTGATCACCTGGGACAACGGCGCAGACTCCCTGCAGGAAGGCCTGTTCCGCGGCCGCGTCGGCGATCGCGTGGGCTACTTCAACGCTGCCTTCGAGCAGGTGATTGCGGCCACGTTCGATTTTGCCTGGCCATTCCAGGACGGCGTGGCCGAGGTCTGCAACGGCTGCCGCCGAGGCACGCCCGATGGCGACGGGCATACGCCGATGGAAGGCGGCGAGTGGTTCCGCATCGATCGTTCCGGTCGCCGGCTGAAGTAAGGGGTTTATCGGCAGGGCTGCGCCCTGCACCTGCCGAAACAACGGCAACAGCCGAGCAACAGCAACAGCGGCATTCTGTGGGATGGCGGGGCGGTGTCGGATTGCGGGGACGCCGTGAACCCGTCCATGGGGGCTTGGCAGCCGCATCCATGCGGCTGACACCCCGCAATCCGACACCGTCCCACCTCTGACAGTTTCCCGGTGGCCAGTAGGTCCACGCCATGCGTGGATGAATCTCTTTCAGATATCGAAATCAATCTGGGGTCAGATCCGTTTTCCTACGGAAAACGGATCTGACCCCAAGAGCAATTCCGACAGATCGCGGGAAACTGTCGAAGGCGGGGTGGGTCCGGTTGCGGGGGTGTGAGCCGCATGGATGCGGCGACCGAGCTTACATGGACGTACTTGCAGCGTCCCCCGCAACCGGACCCACCCCGCCATCCCACGGAATGCCGGCTTTTGCTTCGGCTGTTGCTGTTGCTGCTCAGGTTGCCGGCCAGCGGCCGGCACTACCGCTTCGGCGGGTGCAGGGCGCCGCCCTGCCGACCCACCCTATACTTGCCGCCGTGACTGCCTTCCCGCCCCCCGCTACGCTGGATGCACCGCTGCTGGTCGGCTACAGCGGTGGGCTGGATTCGACCGTGCTGCTGCACTGGCTGTGGCAATCGGCGCAGGCCGCCGGCACGCCGCTGCGTGCCATCCATGTCCACCACGGCCTGCAACCGGCTGCCGATGATTGGGTGCGCCACTGCCAGCAGCAATGTGCTGCGCTGGGCATCGAGCTGGCCGTGCACCGCGTGCAGGTCACGCGTGAGGGCGGCCATGGCCTCGAAGGTGCCGCCCGGCTGGCACGCCGCGCTGCATTCACCGCCGAGTTGCAGGCTGCGGAAACTCTGGCGCTGGCCCAGCACCAGGATGACCAGGCCGAAACCTTCCTGCTGCGCGCGTTGCGCGGCTCGGGCATTGATGGGCTGGCGGCGATGACCGCTGACAGCCACCTCGACGGCCATCGGCTGTGGCGGCCATTGCTCGATGTGCCTCGCAGCAGCCTGCAGACCTACGCCACGACTCACGGCCTGCAGTGGATCGAAGACCCCAGCAACGGCGAAGACCACGCTGACCGCAATTTCCTGCGTCTGCGGGTGTTGCCACTGCTGCGCCAGCGCTGGCCACACGCCACCGCCGCATTGGCGGGCAGCGCCGCGCATAGCGCGCAGACGCGCGCGCTGCTCGACGAAGAAGATGCCGAGCTGCTCGCTCACCTGGAAGTAGCACCACGGGTGCTGTCGTTGGAGCTGCTGCGCCAGGTCGCACCGGAACGTGCTGCGCGCGTGCTGCGTGCGTGGGTACGCCAGCACAACGCAGCGCCGCTGCCGGCGCATGTACTGCGGCAGGCACAGAACGAATTGATGGTCGCCGGCGCCGATCGGCAATCGCAGGTGCGTTGGCAACAGCACGTCATCCGCCAGTGGCGCCAGCACGCCTACCTGCTGCCGGCAGAGCTGCCGTCACTGCCGAAGGACTGGCAGGCGGCGTGGGACGGCCGCGCGCCGCTGCAGCTGCCCGACGGCGGCCAGCTGCGCCTGCTCGGCGCGGACGGCTTCGAACACCCGCTGCAACTGCGCGCCCGCCAAGGGGGCGAACGCATCGTGCTGCCCGGGCGTACGCATTCATCCGCGCTGAAGGACTGCCTGCAACGCGAACACCTGGCGCCCTGGCGACGCGCGCAGTTGCCCCTGCTGTTCGACGGTGGTCAGCTGCTGGCGGCCGCCGACGTGGTTGTTTCCGCACCGGCGCAGGCCTGGCTGCAGGCCCGCAATGCACAGTTGCAGTGGCATCCGGGCGGCTGGTGAATTGACCCTCGCGCGCGCGCCGTCCACACTTGTCGCATGGCCAAGAAGTCCCCCGAAAACGCCTCCCCGGTCGCCCAGTTCGAGCAGTCGCTCGAATCGCTGGAACAACTGGTGGAGCAGATGGAAACCGGCGAGCTGAGCCTGGAAGCGTCGCTCAGTGCTTACGAACGTGGTGTCGGTCTGTACCGCCAGTGCCAGCAGGCGCTGGAGCAGGCCGAACTGCGCGTGCGCCTGCTCAGCGATCCGGCCCAGCCCGAAACCGCCGAACCCTTCGATCCGCCCAGCCATGACGGCTGAGGCGTTGTTCGCGCGCTGGCGCGACCGTATCGAAAGCCAGCTCGACGCCGCCCTGCCCTCACCGGCCGAAGCCCCGCAACGCCTGCACCAGGCAATGCGCTATTCCGTACTCGGTGGCGGCAAGCGCATGCGTCCCTTGCTGGTCTATGCCGCCGGCCAGGTGTTCGGCGCCCCGTTGGACAAGCTCGATGCTGCAGCGATGGCGGTGGAGCTGATCCACGCCTACTCGCTGGTGCACGACGACCTGCCGGCCATGGACGACGACGCCCTGCGCCGTGGCAAGCCCACCACCCACATCGCCTTCGATGAAGCCACCGCCATCCTCGCCGGTGACGCACTGCAGACCCGTGCGTTCGGCCTGCTGGCCGATGCGCCGCTGCCGGCGGCATTGCGCGTGGCATGCCTGCAGACCCTGGCCCACGCCTCCGGCGCGGCCGGCATGTGCGGCGGCCAGGCGCTGGACATCGATGCCACCGGCCAGCAGCAGTCGCTGGCAGCGCTCACCCGCATGCATGCGCTGAAGACCGGTGCGCTGATCCGCGCTGCCGTGCGCATGGGCGCGCTGTGCGGTGAAGCGCCCGAACCCGTGCTGGCCCAGCTCGACGGCTTCGCCGATGCGCTCGGCCTGGCCTTCCAGGTCCGCGATGACATCCTCGATGTCGAAGCCAGTTCCGAGCAGCTGGGCAAGACCGCCGGCAAGGACCAGGCCCAGGACAAGAGCACCTTCCCTGCCCTGCTCGGCATGGACGGCGCCAAGGCGCAGCTGCGCGAACTGTCCGCGCACATGCAGCAGGCGCTGGCGGGCTATCACGAAGAAGCCGATGCGCTGCGCGCGCTGGCCACGCTGGCGGTGGAACGCGACCACTGATCACAGCAATGGAGCTGCCGCGCTGCGCGCTCGCCGGGCCTGGCCCGGCGCTACCATACGCGCCGCATACGGAAACGCCCGGCATTGCCGGGCGTTTCTTTTTGCGTCGTTGATCGTTACCGCTTACTTGATCAGGCGCAGCGCGAACGGGTAACGGTAAGCTTCGCCGTTGTTGGCCTTGACCGCAGCGATGATGCTGAAGACCAGGCTGATCAGGCCGACGATCGGCATCAGGATCGCGCCGATGACCACGATGGTCAGGATGATGCACACCACCATTGCGATGGCCACGGTGATCTGGAAGTTCAGCGCTTCCTTCGACTGGTCAGTGACGAAGGCCTTGCTGGCGTCATCCTTGTTGATCAGCCAGATGATCAGCGCGCCGATGAAACCGGTGAAGATGCCCAGCAGGTGCGCTGCCAGGGCCATGGTGCGCTGGTCGGCAGGCACGCTGCTCGCCGCCGGGACGTTCTCGAATTCGCTCACGACAAAACTCCTTTTTATTGGGTGGTCTTGACCGACCGGCGGCAAGCCGGTCGCGTCAGGCGGGCCTAGCTTACGCCATCAATGGCATCAATCATTGCCGGCGATCGTCATCCGTCCCACCAGGATCGAGCCGGTGCGGATATGCGAGCGCGGATCGACGTCGCTGCCGACCGCCTCGATGGCCATGAACATGTCGCGGAGGTTGCCGGCGATGGTGATGCCGTCCACCGGATACTGGATCTGGCCGTCCTCCACGCGGAAGCCGCCGGCGCCGCGCGAGTAGTCGCCGGTCACCCCGTTCACCCCCTGCCCCATCAGCTCGGTCACCAGCAGGCCGTTGCCCATCTGCGCGGCGATCTCCTGCAGCGAACCGGCATTGGCCGCCAGCTGCAGGTTGTGCACGCCGCCGGCATTGGCGGTGGTCTGCAGGCCCAGCTTGCGTGCCGAATAGCTGCCCAGCACGTAACGCTGCAGCACGCCGTCGCGGACCAGGGCCGACGCACGCGTGGCCACGCCGTCGCCATCGAAGGCGGCCGAGCGCAGGCCACGGCGCAGGTGCGGCAGCTCCTCGATCTGCATCCAGTCGGGGAACAGCTGCTGGTCGACGCTGTCCAGCAGGAAGCTCGCCTGGCGGTACAGTGCGCCGCCGGACACCGCCGACAGCAGATGGCCCACCAGGCTGCGCGCTACTTCCGGCGCGTACAGCACCGGCATGCTGCCGGTCGGCAACGAGCGCGGCTGCAGGCGGGCGACCGTGCGCTCGGCGGCGCGGCGACCGACGCTGGCCGGATCTTCCAGGTCCTCGCGGGCCAGTGCGCCGGTGTACCAGCCGTCGCGCTGCATGCCATCGCCGGTGCCGGCAATCAGCGCACAGCCGATCGAATGATGGGTACCGCGCTCGCGGCCGATGAACCCATGCGAATTGGCGTAGACCGACACGCTCTGCATGCTCGACACCGAGGCGCCATCGGAATTGCGGATCTGCGCATCGGCTTCGCGGCCCGCTGCCTCGCAGGCCAGTGCCAGGTCCACCGCCTCGTCGGCCTGCAGCTCCCAGGGGTGCCAGCCGTCCAGTTCGGGGAAGTCGCGGGCCATCAACCCCGCCTCGGCCAGGCCGGCGGCCGGGTCGTCCTCGGTATGGCGGGCGATCGCGCAGGCCTGCTCGACGGTGGCCAGCAGGCTGGCCTCATGCAGGTCGGCGGTGCTGGCACTGCCCTTGCGCTGGCCGAAGTAGACGGTCACGGCAATGCCGCGGTCACGGGTGGACTGCACGGTCTCGACCTCGCCGAGACGGACATTGACCTCCAGCCCGCGGTCCTCGCTGCAGCTGACCTCGGCCTGGCTGGCGCCCAGCGCGCGGGCACGCTGCAGCAGCTGCTGGGAGATGTCGGCCAGCCGTTCCAGCCGGGCCGGGCTGTCGTCGCCGACGGCAACTTCAGGGGCGATCACGTTCAATGCTTTATCCTGTGCGGGTTGGGCCCGGCATCACGCCGGGCGACTTTTTTTGAAATCAGGTATGGACGATGCGCGGACGCGACGAAGAAACCGGTGAATTCCACGACAAGAGCCGCAGCCAGAACCGGCGCGATGCGCTCGACGTCCTGGCCCTGGGCGAGAAGCTGGTGTCGCTGACCCCGGCCCAGCTGGCGCGCCTGCCGATCCCGGAGGACCTGCTGCCGCACATCGCCGAGTGCAAGCGGATCACCGCCCATATCGCGCACAAGCGGCAGCTGGCGTTCCTGGCCAAGCACATGCGCCGCGAGGACGATGCCGCGCTGGACGCGATCCGCGATGCGCTGGACGCCAACAGTGACACCGGCCGCCGCGAAGTGGCGATGATGCACCGTGCCGAAGACTGGCGCGAACGCCTGATGAACGAGGGCGACACCGCGCTGGCCGCACTGCTCAACGATTACCCGCAGGCCGACCGCCAGCAGCTGCGCACGTTGGTGCGCAACGCCCAGGCCGAAAAGGCCAAGAACAAGCCGCCGCGCGCCTACCGCGAAATCTTCCAGGTGCTGCGCGCGCTGATGCTGCCGGCCGCGCTGGGCCTGAAGGCATCCGGTGAGGATGTCGAGGCGGACGCGCCGGTCGACGACACCGACGAGGACTGAGTCCCCGTCCGGCATGGCGGTGGCTGTGGCCATCGCCGTGCTCAGGCCTGGGTACCGCCGACGGTGATGCCCTCGATCAGCAGCGAAGGCTGGCCGACACCGACCGGCACGCTCTGCCCGTCCTTGCCGCAGATGCCCACGCCCTCGTCCAGGGCCAGGTCGTTGCCGACCATGCGCACCTTCTGCATGGTTTCCGGGCCGTTGCCGATCAGGGTCGCGCCCTTCACCGGAGCGGTGATCCGGCCATCCTCGATCAGGTAGGCCTCGGTGGCCGAGAACACGTACTTGCCGCTGGTGATGTCGACCTGGCCGCCGCCGAAATTGACTGCGTACAGGCCCTTCTTCACCGAACGGATCATTTCCTGCGGATCGTGCTGACCGGCGCGCATGTAGGTGTTGGTCATGCGCGGCATGGTCATGTGCGCGAACGATTCGCGACGGCCGTTGCCGGTCGGCGCCACGCCCATCAGCCGCGCGTTGAGGCTGTCCTGCATGTAGCCGACCAGGATGCCGTCCTCGATCAGCGTGGTGCACTGGGTCGGATGGCCTTCGTCATCGATGTTGAGTGAACCACGGCGCCCATCCAGGGTGCCGTCGTCGACGATGGTCACGCCCGCGGCAGCCACACGCTCGCCGATCCTGCCGGCGTAGACACTGGTGCCCTTGCGGTTGAAGTCACCTTCCAGGCCATGGCCGACCGCCTCGTGCAGCAGCACGCCCGGCCAGCCCGGCCCCAGCACTACCGGCATCACTCCGGCCGGTGCCGGCACCGCCTCCAGGTTCACCAATGCCTGCCGCAGCGCCTCGCGCGCGAAGGCTTCCGGGCGGCCATCGGCAAACAGCACTTCATAGCCGTAGCGACCACCGCCGCCGGAATAACCCGACTCGCGGCGACCGTTCTGTTCAACGATCACCTGCACGTTCAAGCGCACCAGCGGGCGCACGTCGGCGCCCAGCACACCATCGGTGCGGGCAACCAGCACGGTATCGACGCCACCGGACAGGCTGACCATCACCTGCTTCACGCGCGGGTCGGCCGCGCGCAGGTAACCGTCCAGGCGCTTGAGCACCTCGACCTTGGCTTCGTTGCCGAGGCCGTCGATCGGGTCCAGTGCCGGATACAGCACGCGCGCATCGCCGCGCAGCAGCGAGCGTCCGGTCTGTGCGCCACCTTCGCGCGAGATCGCACGTGCCGACTGCGCCGCCGCCAGCAGTGCACCGGCGTGGATGTCATCGGAATAGGCAAAGCCGGTCTTCTCGCCGGAAATCGCGCGCACGCCCACGCCCTGCTCGATGGAATGGGCGCCGTCCTTGACGATGCCGTCTTCCACGCTCCAGCTTTCGCGCCGGGCGTGCTGGAAGTACAGGTCGCCAAAGTCCACACCGGGGCCGAGCAGTTGGCCGAAGGTGCGCTCCAGGCCGGCGGTATCCAGGCCACCGGGGCGCAACAGGCGATCTTGGGCAAGCGTCAGGGCGTTGTCAGTCATGGTCTCGATCTGGGGGTGTGAAGGCGGCCAGGCAAGTCCGCCGGGGGAAACGGGGACGCCGGGCTCAACGCGGCGGCGGTGGTTCGGTGACGGTCGGCGGCACGGCCGGCAATGGTTGTATGCGCGGCGGCGGTGCCGGCGCTGGCTCTCGTTCGCGGCTGCGCTCGATCACTTCCACCTTGGGCTCCTTCCACGGGCCGGTCACCTTGTAGGTGCGGGCGCCGATCTCGCCCAGTGGCTTGGACAATACCGCATTGGTGGCGGCGCCCAGCGCCGCACCGACCGGGCCGCCGGCCACCGCGCCGACCACGGTCAGCAGGTTGCCCGCGCGCGGGTTGACGTCGATGGTCTGGTCGAACTGCTGCTTGCGCAGGTCGGCCTCGCCACGGATGGTGATGTTCGCTGCCGGCCCTTCGATCAGCACCTTGTCGGTACGCGCCATGCCCTCGCCGAACTGCACGCTGCCCTCGACCTGGTTGAACGCGAAGCCCTTGGAGAAGAAATCGCGGAAGTCGAACATCAGCCGTCGCGGCAGCTGGGCGACGCTGAGCAGGCCCAGCACGCGGCCGGCACCCGGTTCCAGCTCCAGCAGCTGGCCATTGCGGGCGTTCACATCGAGCTGGCCCTGCAGGTTGCCCAGCTGGAAATCGGAAGGACCACCGGGCCACGACGCCTGCAGCTGGGCGTGGCCGGAGCCGCCGCGCAGCTGGCCGCCGTAGTCGAGGTTCTGCAGCAACCCGCCCAGGTCTTCACTGCGCACCTGCGCATCAAGCGCGGTGCGCGAGCCGCCGCCCTTGCCGAGCCAACGACCACGGATGTCGATCTCCTGGCTGGGGGCACGGAAGCGCAGTTCTTCCACGCTCAGGCCATTGGCAACCGGCCGCGTGCGCAGCACTGCCTGGCCCAGCACGACCTTGCCGAACTTCAGATCGGCGATGTCCAACGCGAACGGCGGCAGTTTGGCCGGGTCCATGTCGTCGGCGCCGGCCTGCACCCGTGCCGGTGCCGCGGTCGCTCCGGGAAGGGTCGGCAACGATTGCCAGTACACCCGCTCAAGCTGGCCGCTGATGGTGCCGCCATCGGCGTTGGGTACGGTCAACTTGCCAGCCAGCGAGGGGCCATCCAGGCGCACGTCCAGCGCCTGCGGGCCGGGATGCAGCTGCAGGCGGGTCTGCTCGAACACGCCGCCGATCAGCATCAGCTGGCCGACCTGCACGTCCACTGCGCGCAGCGGCATCGGATCGCCATCGCCGCCGGCGCCACGGGCCAGGCCGATCCATTCCAGCGCATCCAGCGTCGGGCTGCGGCCATTGATGGTCAGCCCGCTGGGCGGCGGTTCGCGGTCAACACGGTCGCTGCCCAGGGTGACCTGCACGCCGGTCTGGTTGTTGTGGCTGCGCGCGGCCAGCGCCAGACGCTGGCCGAATGCCACGTCGATGCGGCCAGCGCCCATCGGCAACTGCGCGGCCACGGTGGTCGGCAGCGGCTCGCTGGCCGGCTTCTGCAGCGGTGCCGGCAGGTCCAGGCGGGTGCCCACCAGGTCCGAGCGCAGGCGCAGCTCACTCGGCGGCGCGGGCGCACCCGGTGCGACCTTCGGCAGGTTCACCGCGATGGTCCACGGCGAGGTGCCATTGATGTAGGGCTTCAGCCACGCCATTTCCGGTGCGCGGTCGATCAGCACGCCCGCGTCGAGCGTGGCGGCCAGTTCCGATTCGAAGGCCAGCTTGGGGTCACGCACGAAACCACCGGCGCGCAGGCTCAGCCGTCCGTCCTGGCCGAGGTGGCGCACCGCCAGTTCCTCGGCGGCGAAGCCGGCGTTGCTGTAGCGGGCCTGCCCGCGCATGTTGTCGAATTCCAGCTGGAAGCGCTTGTCGACCAGCTTCAGCCCAGCCAGGTCCACCGTGCCCTGCAGGTGGCCGCCGCCCTGGTCATGGTGCAGCGGTTGCAGCAGATCGAAATGCACGTTGGCCGGGCCGCTTGCCGCGAGGTTGTCCAGGGTGTCGCCGTATTCCTTGTGCAGCGGGCTCTGCCGCAGCATTGCCAGCAGCTTGCCGGCATCGCCCTGGCTGTCGGCGCGCACGTACAGCGGCTGCTGGCCGAAGTCCTGGATGCCGGCTTCGAACTTCTGTACCGCTACGCCGGCCAGATCGCCGCGGCCCTGCATGTGGAAGCCTGGGCCGATGAAGGCGACATCGGCGTCCACCTGGCTCATCAACGGCCAATCATGCTGGAAGCGGATGTCACCGTTGGTGATGTGGCCGGTGGCCTCGAAGCGGCCGTCGTTGTTGTCGAACGGCCAGTCGTCCAGATCACCGCTGACCAGGCCGATGCCGTTGCGCACCTGGCCACCGGCCAAGGCCATGTCCAGCCAGTCGGTGGCGCCCTTGCTCATTTTGGAATGGATCCAGAAACGTTTGGCGGCGGTCATCGGCACGTCGTCCAGCTTGGCCGCCAGCTGCATCCACGGCCGGGTGCCATCGCCCTGGAACCAGAGGCCACCGCGCACGTCGGCGGCGTAGTCGGTGCCTTCCACGCGCATCGCCGGGGTGCCGATGCGCCAGCCACCGGCCTCGTCGCGCCAACCGACGATCTGCCCGGCCAGGTGCAGGTCATGGCGCACGCCGAAACCGGTCGGCCAATCGAACTGCAGCTGACGTTGCGGTTGCAGCTGCAGGCTGAAGCCATCGGCATCGCCCTCGAAGCGGCCGCCCAGGCCGCGCAGGCCCGGCGAGTTGCCAACGCTGGCAAAGCCCAGCGACTGCAGTTCGCCCTGTACCCACAACGGGCCATCCTGCTGGCCGCGCACCTGCAGCTGCGCCACGTCCAGCTGCGGCTTGGCCAGGTACAGCCAATGGCGCAGGCCCGCATCCAGCCGGTCGCTGAGTGCCAGCGCGCGCAGCGCGAGACCCGCCTGCGCCGCCCCGGCCTGCACCTGCATCTGCTTGCCCATCCGCACTTGCAGGCCGTCCAGCTGCTGCTGGCTGCCCTCGGCCTGCAGGCGCAGGCGCGGCACCTGCAGCGCCCACCCGTCTGCGGTCCGCTGCCAGCGCAGGCGCGCCTGCAGCCGTTGCAGCTGCATCTGCGGACCCGCGATGCCGGGCATCGGTGCGCCTTCGATACGCAGATCGCGCAGGTCCGAATCGGTGGTCAGCGCCACCGGCGCGAAATCACGCAGGGTCAGCCACAGGTTGAGTTCGCCCTTGCCCTCGCGCAGGCGCATCCCACCGGCCGCCAGCAACGGCGACCAGGCGCGGAAATCAACCGGGTCGGCACCGAGCCAGGCCTGGCCGTTGCCGCGCTGGCGATCCAGGTCCAGCACCGCCGTCAGCGGCAAGGCGTCGATCTGTGCCCAGGCACGCACGCCCACCCGCAGGCGGTCGCCATCCACGCGCAGGCGCAGATCGATGCGTGGCAGGTTGGCGTCGACGCCCAGCGCAGGTGCATGCACGCCCAGGCGGCCGCCTATCACCTGCAGTTCGCCCAGCCGGCGCAACGCGTCCAGTGGATCGCCGCCAGCACTGGACTGCGGCAGGCCACGCACCGACCAGCGGCCATCGGCAGCCTGCTGCAGATCCAGTGCCAGGCCGCGCAGGCGCAGTTCGGTCAGCGAGCGGCCCGGCAGCAGGCCGCTGTACATCGACACCAGCACCTCGGCTTCGCCGATGGCCAGGCCCTGGCCCGCGCCGATGCGCAGGCCCTTCAACTGCAGCAATGGACCGCGTCGGGTCCAGGTAGTGTCCAGGCGTTCAAAGCGCACCGGTTGTCCGGCGCGCGCGCTCAGCCAGGCCGCGATCCTGTCCGGATGGCGCTCAGCCAGCGGCAGCAGCTGGCTGAGGGTACCGACCAGCAGGGCAAGCCCGACCAGGCCGACCGCGCATGCGGCGATGAAATGACGGCGGATCCTTCGCAGTCGCAGGCGCGGCGGCGCGCTCATCGGCCACCGAAAGCAGACAGTCGGCCTGGATCAGAGCAGAACAACATCGAACTGCTCCTGCAGGTACTGCTCATCCGCCTGGAAGCGGATGCTCTTGCCGAGGAACTCCTCCAGCTCGGCCACCGCCGTGGATTCCTCATCGGTGATCCGCGCCACCACCTTGCTGGAGGCGATCACCAGCAGGCGCGCGGCATCGAACTGGCGCACCGCACGGGTGATCTCGCGGAAGATTTCATAGGTCACCGTTTCGGTGGTCTTGATGGTGCCGCGGCCACTGCACTGCGGGCAGGTCTCCGACAGCTGGCGCTCCAGGCTTTCCACCGTGCGCTTGCGGGTCATCTCCACCAGCCCCAGCGGCGAGAAGTCGTACACCGTGGTCTTGGCATGGTCGCGGGCCAACGCCTTTTCCAGCGTGCGCAGCACCTGGCGGCGATGCTCGGCATCATCCATGTCGATGAAGTCGATGATGATGATGCCGCCCAGGTTGCGCAGGCGCAGCTGCCTGGCCACCGCCTGCGCGGCCTCCAGGTTGGTGCGGAACACCGTCTCTTCCAGGTTGCGCTGGCCGAGGAACGAGCCGGTATTGACGTCGATGGTGGTCATCGCCTCGGTCTGGTCGATCACCAGATAGCCACCCGACTTCAGCGGCACCTGCTTGTCCAGCGCACGGCCGATCTCGTCCTCGACCCCGAACATGTCGAAGATCGGACGATCGCCGCTGTACAGCTCGATCTTCTCGGCCAGCACCGGCATGTACTTGGCCACGAAGGCCTGCAGCTGGGCGAAAGTCTCCTTCGAGTCCACCTTCACCTTGTCCACGTCCTTGCGGATCAGGTCGCGCACCGAGCGCAGCGGCAGGCTCAGGTCTTCATAGATGTTGCTGCACGACGCCGCCTCGCGGCCGCGACGCTCGACCACGTTCCACACCCGTGACAGGTAGGCGATGTCTTCGGCGATGGCCTCGGCCGGCTGGCCCTCGGCATTGGTGCGCACGATGTAGCCGTAGCCGCCGTGCTGGGCCGACAGTTCGGTCACCAGCGTCTTCAGCCGTGCGCGCTCGCCTTCGTCCTCGATACGCGCCGACACGCCCACCACCTTCGATTGCGGCAGCAGCACCATGTAGCGCGAGGGAATGCTGATCTGGGTGGTCAGGCGTGCGCCCTTGGTCCCGATCGGATCCTTCACCACCTGCACCACGATGTCCTGGCCGTCGCGCAGCAGTTCCACGATCGGCACGCTGGACGGCGGCGGCAGGGTCGTGTTCTCGGTATCGGCACTGGCCACCGGCGCCGGCCGCACCACGTCGTTGGCGTGCAGGAACGCGGCGCGGTCCAGCCCCACTTCGACGAAGGCCGCCTGCATGCCCGGCATGACCCGCTGCACCTTGCCCTTGTAGATGTTGCCGACCACACCCCGGCGCCAACCGCGCTCGATGTGCAGTTCCTGCAGCATGCCGTTCTCGATCACCGCGACCCGGGTTTCGCGCGGGGTCACATTGACCAGGATTTCCTCAGACATCGGCAGCCTCCCTGGCGGCATCAGCAGTTGGGGCCAGCACGCCGCAGCGGGCCAGCAGACGATCGGTATGCAGCAACGGCAGCCCCATGACACCGGAGTAGCTGCCGGAAAGGTGTTCGATCCAGCGCTCGGCGCCGCCCTGGATGGCATAGGCGCCCGCCTTGTCCAGCGGCTCGCCGGTGGCGACGTAGGCGGCGATGTCGGCGGCACTGATCGGGGCGAAAGTGACTTCGGAAACGACCAGTTCGCTGTCCAGCCCCTGCGCGTCCACCACCACCACGGCGGTCATCACCTGATGGGTGCGCCCGGCCAGCCGCGCCAGCATCGCCCGCGCGTCGGCGGCATCGGCCGGCTTGCCGAATACGTCGCCATCGAGCACCACTTCGGTATCCGAGCCCAGCACCCGCGCCTGCGGGTCCTCGGCCAGCACCCGCGCCAGGCCGGCGCGCGCCTTGTCGGCGGCGACCCGGCACACATAGTCCTGGGCACTTTCAGAGGCCGCGCGCTGCTCGACGACCTCCAGGTCCAAGGCCTGGAAAGGGCGTCCGAGTCGGGCCAGCAGCTGGTTGCGTCGGGGGGAGCGGGAAGCAAGATAGAGCATCGACACAGCATAACCTGACGCCGGTACCTGAATCGTCGGACAATCCTTCCCCGGCGCCTGCAACCCCGAACGGACTCACAGCGCGTTCATCGCTACGACACCACCCTCACCGCCACAACAAGGAGATCCCATGCGCCGCACCGCCACCCCGCTGCTGCTTGCCCTGTCCCTCGCTCTTGGAGCTTCGATGACCGCCCATGCCGACCCGTCGTCGCCGTCGATCGCCGCTGCGGCCGAAGGCACGCTGCTGAACATCTCGGCCAACGCCGAAGCCACCCGCGTGCCGGACGTCGCCACCCTGTCGGCCGGCGTGGTCACCCAGGCCGCCGACGGCAACAGCGCGATGCGCCAGAACGCCCAGCAGATGGACAAGGTACTGGCCGCGATCAAGGCCGCCGGCATCGCCGAGCGCGACGTGCAGACCAGCGGCGTCAGCCTCAACCCGCAGTACCGCTATGCCGACAACGAAGCACCGAAGATCACCGGCTACCAGGCCAGCAACACCGTCAGCCTGAAGGTCCGCGACATCGCCAAGCTCGGCAAGGTGCTGGACGCGCTGGCCGCGCAGGGCGCCAACCAGATCAACGGCCCGCAGTTCGAGATCGACCAGCCCGAACCGGTCTATGACGAAGCCCGCCTGGCGGCACTGAAGAAGGCCCAGGCCCGCGCCCAGACCTATGCGAAGTCGCTTGGCCTGCAGGTGCGCCGTATTGTCAGCATCTCCGAGAACGCTGGTGGCGGTTTCCGCCCGCCGATGATGATGCGATCGATGGCAGCGGGCGCGGCGATGGACAAGGCCACCCCGGTCGCCCCGGGTGAGTCGACCGTCTCGGTCAACCTGGACGTGGTGTTCGAACTGGGCCGCTGAAGCCCCTGCCCGCTTCCTGCAACGGCGCCCTGCGGGGTGCCGTTTTCGTTTCCGTCGTCGCCGTGCCCGCCCCGCTAGATGAAGGCCAGCTCAACGCTGCCGCCCCTGCCTCTAGGCAGTGGTAGAGGCGGCGCGCTAATGATTGACTGCCAGCCGCGTGCGGCAACCCCGATGGCGGCCCTGGTGCGTTGAGGACTTCGACACTGGCATGGAGGTGGACCATGGTTCGTACGTATCCCGTAGTACCCCTGCACTTCGATCCTGCCCGCGTTGCCGCCTGGAGTGCGGCCATCGCCCTGCATCTGCTTGCGTTCCTGATGTTGCTGATTCCGGCGACCTACCAGGCCGTCACCGCACTTCCCCGCGACCAGACCACGATCCGGTTCATTCCGAAGGAAGACCCGAAGCCGCCGGTACCGCTGCCGACCGAACCCGAAAAGGTGGAGGTGGTGCACAAGCGGCAGGCCACGCCGGTGCCCGCACCGCTGCCGACGCCTACCGCCACCGTCGAGGAGGCCCAGGGCATCATCCTGCCGGCCGCCGAGCCGACAGTGGTGCAGACGGCGCCGACGATCGCCCCGTCCACGCCGTTGGCCGGTGCCCAGCTGCAGTACCGCAGCAACCCGCCGCCCAGCTACCCGATCCAGGCCCTGCGCAACCACGAGCAGGGCACGGTGCTGCTGCGGGTGGAAGTGGACCCCAGTGGCCAGCCGGTGAATGTCAGCATCGAACGCAGCAGCGGTTCCCGCAGCCTGGACCAGGCCGCGCGCCAGCAGGTGCTGCGCCACTGGCGTTTCGTGCCGGCCGAGCGTGATGGCATGGCCGTTCCGGCGATCGGCATGGTGCCGGTGCAGTTCTCCCTGCCCGACTGAGTCAGAGGCCGGCCCGGCAGCGCGCCGGGCCGGCCACAACGGTGAATGGGCCGGAACAGGGCCAATCTGCCCGGTTATTTGAACTTCGTTGGAAAACCGTTACGAATTTAGTAAAACTTCACACCTCCGTCACCTGCCGGAAACCTAGATTGACGCGTCCCGGGACACACCGGAGACAGCCCTCAATGCTCGAGTTTTCCAGTCAGGAGAGAAGCTGTGAAACACCCGATCCAACGGCCCGCCAGCCGCCGCCGCAACCACCTGGCAACATCCATCACCCATATCCTCACCGGCGGCGCCCTGCTGCTCGCCGGCGCCGTGGCCTCCTCCTCTGCATTCGCACAGGAACAGGCCACCAACCTTGACCGGATCACCGTCACCGGTTCGAACATCCCGCGCACAAACACCGAGACACCGTCACCGGTGCAGGTGGTGACCCGCCAGGAGATCGATCGCACCGGCAAGACCACACTTGCCGAGTACCTGCAGACCATCACCGCCGATGGCGCCGGCTCCATCCCCAAGACCTTCGGCAACGGCTTCGCCGGTGGCGGCGCCGGCATTTCGCTGCGCGGCCTGGGCGCCGGCTCGACACTGGTGCTGTTGAACGGCCGCCGCATGGCCACCTACGGCCTGGCCGATGACGGCCAGAAGGTGTTCACCGACCTCAGCACCATCCCCCTCGATGCCGTCGAGCGCGTGGAAGTACTGAAGGACGGCGCCTCGGCGATCTATGGTTCCGATGCCATCGCAGGCGTGGTCAACATCATCCTGCGCAGCGACTTCCAGGGCGCGATCCTGCGTGCCTCCTACGGCACCTCCGGTGATGGCGACGGCGATGCCAAGAAGGCCACCCTGACCGCCGGTACCGGCGATCTGGCTACCGACGGCTGGAACGCTTTCTTCAGCCTGGATGTCGGCAAGACCGACGCCATCAAGATCAGCGACCGCAAGAACCGCAAGTGGATCGGTACCGGCGATACCCGCCCGTGGGGCTACGACGCAGCCGACTCGCAGTTCCTGGGCGGCGCGTATCTATCCAAGGGCACGGCAGGCGGCGTCGGCCCCAATGGTTCGGTCTTCGACGACCGCAATGTAACCAAGGACAATCCTGCCTTCCTGGTTGCGCTGCCGGGCTGCGCGAACCTCACCACCATTCCGGGCCAGACGGATGCAAGCGCGCAGGCGCAAGGCTGCCTGTGGGATCCGGCGCAGCAGTATCGCGACCTGACTCCTGAAGAGAAGTACATCAACGTGTTCGGCCGTGCCAGCTTCGCTTTCGGCGAAGGCGGCGAGATCTACACGGAGATCGGCTACTCGAAGAAGGAAACGATCTTCAGCAACACCCCGTCAGGCGCTGCGGGTACCTGGGGCTATCCAGGCGGCGTCGTCACCGCGAACAGTGGCTCCAAAGCCACCGTGCTCGGCCCGAACCATCCTGACAACCCGATTCCCGGCCAGGCCTCCAGGCTGCGCTATTCGGCGTGGGATGTCGGTCCGCGCGTGACCAACAACACCAACGAGTTCAACCGCTTCCTGGTGGGCGTCAAGGGCAACTGGGGTGACTGGAGCTACGACACCGCCTACCTGCATTCGGCGACCGACCTGGTCAACAAGCGCACTGGTTTCCTGCGCTACAGCGCCGTGCAGTGCGCGCTGGGCAATCCGAACTGCGCAGGTGGCGTGTGGCGCATCGGCGACAATGCCAATCTGAATTCGCAGGCGTTGTACGACTACATCTCACCAACCATCAGCGCCCGTGCGAAATCCGGCCTGGACATGTTCGACTTCACCGTGTCGCGCAGCCTGATGGACCTGAAGGGTGGTCCACTGGGCCTGGCAATCGGCACGGAATGGCGCAAGACCAGCAACAGCCTGACCCCGCAGACCTACACCGACACGGGTGACATCATCGGTCTGGGTTACTCGGCCTACGACGGCACCCAGAACGTGTATGCCGGTTACGTCGAACTGTCCGCACCGGTGCTGGAACAGCTGGAACTGTCTGGTGCCCTGCGATACGACAAGTACGAAAGCGGTGAAGGCAAGGCCACGCCGAAGCTCGGCGTGAAGTGGACTCCTGCCGACTGGATCGCACTGCGTGCCAGCTATGCTGAAGGCTTCCGCGCACCGAACCCTGCCGAAAATGGTGACGGTGGCCTGGCTGCATTCTCGAACGCATCCGACCCGGTTCGTTGCGCCATCGACGCCGGCGAATGTACCGCCCGTACGGTAGCGATCATCACCCGCCCGAACAAGGATCTGAAGCCGGAGGAATCCAAGAGTTACTCGGTGGGCATCGTGCTGCAGCCGACGTCCTCGACCTCGTTGACCGTCGATGCGTGGCAGATCAAGCGCACCAACGAAATCGCCCAGGGCAGCACGACGGCAGCGATCCGGGCCGGCAATGTGGTGCGTGACATCAACAACATCGGCGGCGTTCCCAACAGCGGCAACATCCTCGCGGTCAACACGGCCTACGTGAATGCCAACTCTTCACGTGTTCGCGGCATCGATACCGATATCCGCCAGACCTTCGACATCGGTCCGGGCCAGCTGGAAATGGACCTGCAGTGGAGCCACGTCCTGAAGTTCGAGCGTACCGAAGGCGATGAGACTGTCGACTATGCCGGCACCCACGGCAATTGCGACGTCACCAACTGCATCGGCACCCCGAAGGACAAGATCAACTTCGGTACCACCTGGCGACAGGGACCTTGGAGCGTCAGCGGCATTGCCAACTACATCGGCAAGATGGACAACACCGACAAGCGCGGCGGCACGTATCAGGCGTTCTATGAAGATGGAACGCCGGTGAAGAAGATCTCTTCGTTCACCACCTTCGATCTGTCCGGTCGCTGGAACATCACCGAAGCCTTCGAGCTCAATGCCTCGGTGGCCAACGTGTTCGACCGTATCGCCCCGCTCGATCCGACCACCTACGGCGGCGTGAACTACAACCCGATGCACTTCTCCGGTGCGCTGGGCCGTTACTTCACCGTCGGTGCCAAGTACACGTTCAAGTAATCCTGCTGCAGCGTCACCCGCAAAGGCCCGGGCTCTCGCCCGGGCCTTTGCTTTTTTCCGCACGCGACAGCGTCCATCATGGGCACCCCGGACAGCTGCAGCGCACGTGATGCCCTCTTCCAACCAACGCCTTGGCCTGGCCGCACTGACCGCACTGGTGGTCGGTTCGATGGTCGGCGCCGGCATCTTCTCGCTGCCGCAGAACGTGGCGCGCAGCGCCGGCCCGGCCGCCGCACTGATCGGCTGGGCAGTGAGCGGTGCCGGCATGCTGATGCTCGCCTTCGTGTTCCAGGCCCTGGCCAATCGTCGCCCCGACCTGGACACCGGCATCTATGCGTATGCGCGCGCAGGCTTCGGCAACTACATCGGCTTCTCTGCGGCCTGGGGCTACTGGGTCGCTTCGGTGCTCGGCAACGCCAGCTTCTTCGTGCTGATCTTCAGCGGCATCGGCCACTTCGCGCCGGTGTTCGGTGAAGGCAATACACCGGCCGCCATCGCCGCATCGTCCGTGTTGCTGTGGACCGTGCACCTGCTGGTGCTGCGCGGCCTGCGTACCGCCGCGATCATCAATGGCCTGGTCACCGTGGCCAAGCTGGTGCCGATCGCGCTGTTCCTGGTTCTGGCGGCCGGTGCATTCCGCATGGACGTGTTCCGCGCCGACTTCTTCGGCGCTCCCGCGCTGGGGGACATGGGTCAACAGCTGCGCGGAATGATGCTGGTCACCGTGTGGGTGTTCATCGGTATCGAAGGCGCCAGCATCTACTCGCGCCGGGCCACACGACGCGCCGATGTCGGCCGCGCCACCGTGATCGGCTTCCTCGGCGTGTGGCTGCTGCTGGTGCTGGTCAGCCTGCTGTCGATGGGCGTGCTGTCGCAGGCCGAGCTGGCGGGCCTGCCCAATCCCTCGATGGCCTATGTGCTGCGTGCGATCGTGGGCGAATGGGGCGCAACGGTGATCATCATCGGCTCGATCATCTCGGTGCTGGGTGCACTGCTGGCATGGGTGCTGCTGTGCGCCGAAGTGCTGTTTGCCGCCGCTGGCGATGGCACGATGCCGGCATTTCTCGGCCGCGAGAACGCGCGCGGCGTACCTGCCAATGCGCTGTGGCTGAGCAACGGACTGATCCAGCTGTTCCTGCTGCTGGTGCTGTTCAATTCGGGCAGCTACAC